>NZ_CP027231.1:2073397-3361794 GCF_002998435.1 Bacteroides zoogleoformans
TTCGTTTTTCTTTCCGATGAAAAGGGCGTTTTTGTAGTAGATGCTGTTGATGTTCCCTTGCAGTAAAGTGGTGAATCGCCGGGTGGCGAGATTGAACTCGGCCACGCCCTCGGTGCAGAGCAGGTAGATTTTTCCATTCTCATTACCGGTCAGACGCAGTACGGTATTGCAGAAGAGGCTGTACGGATCATTTTTCCGCAGCTTGTAGGTCTGTATCTCTTTTCCGTCATATCGGTTCAGTCCTTCGCGCGTTCCAATCCACAGCACACCGCCCTCATCGATGTAAAGGCTGTTTACGGAGAATTGCGACAACCCGTCGTCGGTAGTCAGATGATTGAAAGAAATGTTTTGCCCTTGCAGGGCAATGGCAACCATGCTCCATAGGATGGTCAGCAACAAGATGGTAAACTTTCGCACTTTTTCGGATGGTTTTAAGGTTTCCGTCACAAATATAGTTATAAATTGTGCATAAAGACTTAATTTGTATGGCGGTTTTTGAGCTTATGTTTGCTTAAATGTATAATTTTGTATGCTCGTCGAACGATTATTGCCTTTTGGGATTCATCGAAGCACGTATCTTTGTAAGCAGTTTATTAATACATAATCATTATGAAAGACCTTTTATCTATTGTATCTCATTTTCAATTGAAGGGAACGACCGAGGCTGTCAGCCCTTTGGGCTCCGGACTGATTAACGACACGTATAAAGTGACCACTGTCGAGGCGGATACTCCGGACTATGTGTTGCAGCGTGTCAATCATGCCATCTTCCGCGATGTAGATATGTTGCAGGCCAATATCGAAGCCGTCACCCGCCATATCCGCAAGAAGCTGGAGCAGCAGGGAGAGACGGACGTCGAACGTAAAGTGCTGCATTTCCTTCCTGCTGATACGGGTAAGACCTATTGGCACGACGGTGAGAATTATTGGCGCATGATGGTGTTCATTCCCCGTGCCAAGACCTACGAGACTGTCAACCCCGAATATTCCTGTTTCGCAGGTAGTGCCTTTGGTCACTTCCAAGCCATGCTGGCCGACATTCCGGATGCGTTGGGCGAGACCATTCCCGATTTCCACAACATGGAGTTCCGTCTGAAGCAGCTTCGCGAAGCTGTGACAGCCGATGCCGCCGGCCGGGTGGGAGAGGTTCGTCCGTTGCTTGACGAACTGGAGAAGCGTGCCGACGAGATGTGCAAGGCCGAGCGCTTGCACCGCGAGGGACGTTTGCCCAAGCGCGTGTGCCACTGCGATACGAAAGTGAATAACATGATGTTTGATGAGGACGGAACGGTGCTTTGCGTCATCGACCTCGACACCGTGATGCCCAGCTTCGTTTTCTCCGACTACGGCGACTTCCTCCGTTCAGCTGCCAACAACGGTTTGGAAGACGACCCGAACCTTGAGAACGTGAACTTCAACATGAATATTTTCCGTGCCTTCACCAAAGGTTATCTGGAGTCTGCGAAGAGTTTCCTGCTACCTGTCGAGATAGAGAATCTGCCATACGCTGCCGCCTTGTTCCCCTACATGCAGTGTGTGCGCTTTTTGGGCGACTATATCAACGGCGACACTTATTACAAAATCCGCTATCCGGAGCACAACCTTGTGCGTGCCAAAGCACAGTTTAAGTTGCTGCAAAGTGTGGAAGAGCATACACCGGAGATGAAAAGCTTTATTGCTTCATGTCTTTGAAAAAGTATCTTATAACGACAACGGCGGCACTTTGCGTGCTGTCGTTGTCTGCCATAACCCCCAAGTGAACAGAATGAAAGAATTAAAAGTGAAGAAAGTGAGTGCGGCAAACATTCTTGTGGAATCGGTTCCTGCGCTCCTGGATAAAGAAAAGGTGGCTTTTCAGCCGGTCAATATGGTGAACTGGTCGGCATTTCCTTACTGTCCCGACGTGGAATTTCGCATAGCCTATACCCGGGATGCAATCTTGCTACACTTTAAGGTGAGAGAAAAGAGCGTGCGTGCGGTGGCAGGACACGACAACGGTTCCGTTTGGGAAGATGCCTGTGTGGAGTTCTTTTCCATACCTGCGGATGATGGAGTGTACTATAACGTAGAATGCAACTGTGTAGGCACACTGCTTGTGGGCGCCGGTGCCGGTCGAGAGAATCGTCGTCATGCTCCGCAGGAAGTGATGGATAAGGTGCAACGTTGGTCGTCTCTGGGACGCAAAGGTTTTGAAGAGCGGGTAGGCGAGTGTAGCTGGGAAGTAGCACTGGTGATTCCCTACACCACTTTCTTTTTGCATCACATCACTTCGCCGGATGGAAAGAACATTCGTGCCAATTTCTATAAATGCGGTGACAAGCTCTGCACTCCGCACTTCCTCTCTTGGAATCCCATCGAAGTGGAAAACCCCGACTTCCACCGTCCGGATTTCTTCGGAGTGCTGAAGATGGAGTAAGGAAGCATGATATATCTGACCTATGCTCTATATTCGAACACGTAAACGGCATCTTTCATCCTTACCACTACATCGGCGCGGCCCATGGCGCTCTTCACCTCGGCATCCACATACTGCCCCATGAGGCGGAATAGCGGGTAGAAGACCGTCTGATAGTGCTTCTCCGTCTTGTTCTCCAAATCGTGGAGAATGGAGGCGAAGAAGGAGCGTGTGCGCTCCAGACAGCTCTCAATGTCACCCTTGCGCAACTGCTCAAAATTCTGTATCCCTATCGGGAATCTTCTGTAATCTTCCAGCATATCTAAACAAAGGTTATCGGTAGTATCGAAAACAAAGATAATCCGTTCCTCCGTATAGAAGCCGCTTTGAGAAGGATCGAATGAGTTGGCGACTGAAATGGTTTCAGTCCCTGAGTGAAAAGGGTTCAGTCTCCGACTCATTCCTATTCAGTCAGGGACTGAATCAAAAGGTGTCGGTAAGCGACTGGGAATTGTCTTCAATATGTAAAATAAAATCAAAGAAAAAGACATCCCTTTGAAAGTTTATGCCGCAGAAACTGTTTCTGATGATACGGTCTCAACCCCGATATCGTAATTTTTAGAACTTTCCTTGTTCTGTTTGCTTCAACCTTTATGAGTGAGGTTATCATAAGCTCTTATCCCGAACTCGCATCGTTAGATTGTCTGATATGAGATGATAACGATTTGTTTCACTTCCGTCCCATCACTGACGTCATGGGCGAGCGATTGCCCTGCACCCTCTTGAGAAATGCCTTGGCAGAGCCGAAATTCAGATACATGTCCAAACGGATGGGGAGGTGGTTTTTATCATCGGACACAAAGAAAGTGATGATCTCTTTCTCCTTGCCTTTTTTGTACTCTACGAATGAGAATACAAGACAGCGGTAGATCGTGTCGTTATTGGCTTCTACATTTTCTTTGCCGCGATAGATCAAGGTCTGTTCCTCTACTTCTCGCCCCGTAGCCATGGGGAAACGTATCTTTTGTCCCACTTTGTAGTCTTTCGGATCGTAGGAGCGTGCCTGTGCCAGAATGCTCAGCATGTCGAAGATGCAACGGCTGTCGCTGTATTCCATTTCCTGGCTTTCACGAATGGGATTGCGCCAGATGCGGCGTTGCTTCACTTTCGATAAACCGTTCTCGTAGGAAAACCAAGCCTCGTCCACCGTGTGCCGACTGCCCTCTTCAGCCGCCTTGCGAAAGTAGAGTGGCTCCAACCGATCGCTGACGTAGCAAGTCAGTGTGTCGCGCATCTTGAAGAAGAAATCAGTCTGTTTGCTGCCTACAGAGAGCAGGTTGAAGCGATATGCCGGTTTGGACTGATAGGTGGTGGCATTTGTCGTAAGGCTGGCTGTACCCACCTTCTTCCAAATGAATTTCCAATTGAAGTATAAATCGTACATCACATGTTCGCCCGATTGGAAAGCTTCATTCTTGGCGGTGCATTGGGCACGTGCAGATGAGAAAACCATCAGGCAGAGTAGTCCCATCGTCAGCAGTAGATGCAGGGAGCCTCTTTTAGTAGCTGTAACCTCTTCCGCTGTTTCCCCGCACATTGCTGTTGCGAGTACCGTTGGTGCGATTGCTGTTTCTGTTTCTTTTCTTGTCTTTGTCTTCATCCGGTTTTTGTTTTTTTAGTTCATCCGGTTTCTGCTTATCGAGAGGTTTGGCTTCGACATCCCATTCCTGAGTCAGGTCGAAGTTTGCTTTCAGTTCCAGCAGCATCGGATAGTAATAGACCATTTCCGGCTGGCGTTTCTCGGCATAGTTTCCTGTATCCCACACACCGTTGCCGTTTGCATCGTTTATCAGTCTCGCCCCATACTTGTCAGGAGCGAGGAAGTAGAAGTCGGCCTTTCCGTCAGTCACCGGCACTGTGCGCACCACGTTGTCTTGCCCATTGAGCAACTCGACGAAAGCCGGTGAACCGGCACCGTGTACATTGAAAAAAATCTGTCCGTATTCTTCCAATTTCTTGGCTTTGAACTCCTTCTTTATCTTATCTGTGTGTAATCCGTACAATCCACCTATGGCTGCGGAATCTACCTCGAAGCTGTACGATTTGTCCGGCTCCCACTCTGCATAAATGTTATACTGTTTCAAGTCGGCCGAATCGCGTGCCAAGTCGAAGGGGATTTCTTTCCACAACGAATCAACTTTCTCTTTCAGGTGGAGAGCAGTGGTGTCTATCCTGGCCACCGGCTCCTTGAAGGAGAGTGTGATGCAATCGTATACATCCATGGCCGAAGGGGCATATACATCGGTCTGCAAGAATTCCACAAGCTCCGGTTCTGTATCTCCTTTATCGTTTTTCTTCTTTCTCTTTTCGCGTTCTTTCTGCTCTTTTTCTTTGGCTTCTTGCTTTTGCTTCAGCTGCTTGGCGTAGGTAAGCTTGGCCAGTACGGTCAGGGTATCGGTGCGTGGAACCAATAGTTTTAGGCTATCAGTGTAGAGGTAGGTGATGCTCATCTTCAAAGAGTCTTGTCGGTAGATTAGTGAATCTTTTATCCAATAGCAGAGGGTATCGTTGCGTCCGGTAATGTTTTCTACGATGAACGCGTCTCTATCGTCAAAGTTCAACCCCTTCAGCAAGGGAGGCTCGGCGGCAGGAGCGGAGAAAAAGAGCGAAAACTTTTCAGGTGTCAGTCGTTCGTATTTCAGGAATCGTTGTGAAAAGTTAGGCTCCTTGAAGCTGCGCAGCAAGAGGTTATCCGGCAGGTAGTGCGTATATTCTTTCTCTATAATCGTATCGACGGTCAGAGAGTCTATCCATGTGGTGTCTTGGCGCATGCGCCGCTCCATGGAGGGAATAACCAATGAGTCGTTGTAGGCAATGATTTCGGTGGGTTGCGAGTAGGCAAAGTTCTGGTCGGCGTCGTGCAGGGCATAGATGCGATAACTGCCGGGAGCCACCCCGCGAATGGAGAAATGTCCGCGGCTGTCCGTACGTCCCACTCGTTCGAACGGTAGCTTGGTGAAAGCCGAATCGGATAGGTTGGAATGTAATCCTACAAGCAAACCCTTGACCGGTTCGAGATTGAAGGCATTCAGCAATGTGCCCGCCACAGCCATAGAGTCCAGACGGTTGCCGGTGGAAAAAGAGTATGAGAAATTCTCCAGCGGATTGTTCTCGTTGTTGTCCTGAATGGCATCGCCGAAGTCGAAGGTATAAGTGACATTTTCTTTCAACGTGTCTTGCAGTGTGATGACCACCTTTTTACCGGTGGATTTTATTTCGGGCTGCTGCACCTGCGGAGGAGAAATCACAATCTTCTCGTTCGGTTTGTCCAACTTGATGAATTCGTCGAACTCAAGCACAATTCTGTTCTTTCGGACATGAAGTGCACCCTGCGCCGGGTTGCCGCCAAGGAAACGGGGAGGTGTTTCGTCTATCGGTCCACCTTCTATCCGACCCACGCTTGCACAAGAGTAGAGCACGGCTAGTACAACCAGTGGTATGTAGAGTTTACGGAAGATTCTTTTCATCGCATGAGGCGTTTAATTCTTTATCATGCCACAAAAATAAAGTTTATCCTGCAATATTCCTCTATGGTTTAGCGTATTTTCACCTAACGGACGCCTTTTGCGGCAAGAAAGACATCGGAACTGTTCCAATATTTTATCCTTATCACCGGAGGTATAGTCAAACAGTATCTTCTCCACACCTACTTCGTGTTTGTAGGTATGGAGAAAGTGCAGGGCGGATACGAAGTGTAAAATAACGATTTTGTCCATTAATTGAATTATTTAGGAGGGTATAGTGGCTGTCTTTGTGATACCTTTGCAAATAGAAAAAAAGTCATAAACCATAATAACCCTTTATCATGAAAACAGTACTCGCTACTTGGGGCCTCTCCCTCCTTGCGTTCTGCGGTTGCGCGGGACAAAAGCAGGACGGAAGCCGCTTCATTCAGGAAAACATCGAGAACGCCGCGGCGCAGGAAACGCGGCAGACGGACCTCATCGAGAAATCGGGCAAAATCCTCCGTCCCCGCACCGTGAACAAGGACGGAAACATCGTCTACGTGCCCATCGACGACTGGTGCTCGGGTTTCTTCCCCGGCGTCGTCTGGTACACCTACCAGCTGACGGGCGACGAGAAGTGGCTGCCTCTGGCCGAGAAATATACCGAGGCGTTGGACTCCGTGCAATACCTCACGTGGCATCACGACGTGGGCTTCATGATTGGCTCCAGCTACCTGAACGGATACCGCTTTGCGGGGAAAGAGGCCTACAAGCCGGTCATCGTGCAGGCCGCCCGGTCGCTCTCCACCCGCTTTCGCCCCGCGGCCGGCGTGCTCCAGTCGTGGGACGCGGACAAGGGGTGGCAGGCGCGCAGAGGCTGGAAATGCCCCGTCATCATCGACAACATGATGAACCTGGAGCTGCTGTTCGAGGCGTCCTTGCTCTCGGGAGACTCTACGTATTATCAGATAGCCCGTAGACATGCCGACACCACGCTGGCCCACCACTTCCGCCCGGACAACAGTTGCTATCACGTGGTGGACTACGACCCCGAGACGGGCGAGGTGCGCAGCCGCGAGACGGCGCAAGGCTATGCCCACGAGTCGGCTTGGGCACGCGGTCAGGCTTGGGCGTTGTATGGCTACACCATGTGCTACCGCTATACGCGCGACCCTCGTTACCTGGCTCAGGCCGAAAAGATTTACAGCTTCATCTTCCATAATAAGCACCTGCCGGAAGACTTGGTGCCGTACTGGGACTTCGACGCCCCCGGCATCCCCCGCGAGCCGCGCGACGCCTCGGCGGCCGCCTGCACGGCTTCCGCCCTGTACGAGCTGAGCACCTACCTCCCCGGCAAAGGCTATAAGGAGACGGCGGACAAGGTGATGGAAAGTCTGGCCTCACCCGCCTACCGCGCAAAGGTGGGCACCAACGGGAACTTCATCCTGATGCACTCCGTAGGCAGCATTCCCCACGGCGCGGAAATCGACGTGCCCCTGAACTACGCCGACTATTATTTCTTGGAAGGATTGAAACGAAAAAGAGACTTGGAAAAATGAAAACAGGATTCGGCATATTAGTCGGCGGTCTGGGCGTATTTGCCCTGCAAGGCTGCAAAACCCGGCAAACGGCGGAAACCGTACGCCCCAACGTCATCTATGTATTCCCCGACCAGATGCGCAACCAGGCGATGGGCTTCTGGGGAGAAGAGGGCTTTCGCGAGCGGGTGAACTTCCGCAACGACCCCGTACACACGCCCCGCCTGAACGAGTTTGCCCGTCAGTCGCTGGTGCTGACCTCGGCCATGAGCAACTGTCCTTTGAGCAGTCCGCACCGCGGTTCCCTCCTCACGGGGATGTATCCCAACAAGAGCGGCATCCCCTTGAATTGCAACTCCAGTCGGCCCATAAGCACGCTCCGCGAAGATGCCGTATGCGTGAGCGACGTATTCGCACGCGCCGGATATGACTGCGCCTACATCGGCAAGCTGCATGCCGACTTCCCCACGCCCAACGACCCCGAACGTCCCGGTCGCTACGTGGAAGACCGCATACCGGCATGGGATGCCTACACGCCGAAGCAACGCCGGCACGGCTTCAACTATTGGTACTCGTACGGCACCTTCGACGAACACAAGAACCCGCACTATTGGGACACCGACGGAAGACGCCACAACCCGCACGAATGGTCGCCCCTGCACGAGGCGGACAAGGTGGTGGCTTACCTGAAGAACGAGGGCGGCGTGCGAAACCCGAACAAGCCTTTCTTCATCATGGTGGGCATGAATCCGCCCCACAGTCCCTACCGCTCAACGGACGACTGCATGGAACAGGACTTCAATCTCTATAAGGACCAACCGCTGGACAGCCTCCTCATCCGCCCCAACGCAGACCCCACCATGCCCAAGGCAGAGAGCGCCCGCTACTACTTCGCATCCGTCACCGGCGTAGACCGTGCCTTCGGACAGATACTCGACGCATTGAAAGCGCTTGGACTGGAAGAGAACACCATCGTAGTCTTTGCCTCCGACCACGGCGAAACCATGTGCAGCCAGCGCACGGACGACCCGAAGAACTCGCCCTACGCCGAGTCCATGAACACTCCGTTCCTGGTGCGCTATCCGCAGAAGGTGAAGCCCCGTGTGGACAACCTGATACTCTCTTCGCCGGACATCATGCCCACGCTGCTGGGGCTTGCCGGACTTTCCGGCTCCATCCCCGAGGAGGTGCAGGGACGCAACTATGCACCGCTCTTCCTGGACGAAAAGGCCGCAGTGACACGTCCCTCGGGTGCGCTCTACATACAAAATCTGGATGGCGAGAAAGATGCCGACGGGCTGGTTCGTTCCTACTTCCCCTCGGCGCGCGGCTTCAAGTCGGCACGCTACACGCTGGCGCTCTACATCGACCGCCAAGACCATCGCCTGGTGAAGAGCCTGCTGTTCGACGACGAGCAAGACCCTTACCAGCTGCACAACCTCCCCCTGCAACAGAACGCCGAAATCGTGAAAGGGCTCTGCACCGAGATGGGCAAGATGCTGAAAGCCATCGATGACCCGTGGTATCAGGAGAAAATCTTGTCGGAAATGATTCCGTACTGAAAAGGAGAAGACTGAAAGGCGCGGATTGCGCGGAATATTTTTCAGCCGTATCATTTATTTCAATAAAAGTGGAAGTGGCAAATCTTTGTTTTAAAGTCTTCTTTGCGAGTAGGGCTGATTTAGTCTGATTGAAGGAGATTGGTTACAACCCTTCAATCAGTCTTTTCAGCACTACCGTAGCAGAAATTTCACGGTTGGCAGCTTCGGGAATGACGATGGATTGTGGGCTCTCGATGACATCATCCGTCACAATCATATTGCGGCGAACCGGCAGACAGTGCATGAAGTAAGCGTTATCGGTCACAGCCATCTGCCGTTCGCTTACTGTCCATTCACGATCTTTGCTCAATATTCGCCCGTAGTTATCACCCGTATAGGCTGCCCAGTTCTTGGCATAAATAAAATCAGCTCCCTCAAAGGCTTTCATCTGGTCGTATTCCACACGTGCATTACCCACAAACTGCGGGTCAAGCTCATAGCCTTCGGGGTGCGTAATGACAAAATCATAATCCGTGGCATTCATCCATTCGGCAAAGGAGTTGGGAACAGCTTGAGGCAACGGACGAGGATGCGGCGCCCAAGTCATAACTACTTTGGGGCGGGCTTTCTTTTTATATTCCTCGATGGTGATGAGGTCGGCAAAGCTCTGCAAGGGGTGGCGTGTGGCAGCCTCCATAGAGAAAATCGGCCGGCCGGAATAGCGGATGAACTGATTCAATATCATTTCATTATAATCTTCCTCTTTGTTTTCAAAGCGGGCAAAGGAGCGCACCCCTATCACATCACAGTAACAACCCATCACAGGGATGGCCTCCAGCAAGTGTTCCGGCTTCTCTCCGTCCATGATAACGCCCCGTTCCGTTTCGAGCTTCCATGCGCCTTGATTGATGTCCAACACAATGACGTTCATACCCAGATTCATGGCAGCCTTCTGTGTACTGAGACGGGTGCGCAGGCTGGAGTTGAAAAATATCATCATCAACGTCTTGTTGCGTCCCAACTCCACATTTTTAAAACGGTCTTTCTTAATCTCAAATGCTTCGTTCAATGCAGACCTCAGATTACCGATGTCTTGTACGCAAGTAAAATTTCTCATCTATCTTTTGCTTTATATGTGATTATTAATTTCTGATTTGTCCGTTCCCCTCTACAATCCATTTATAGGTAGTCATCTCTTCCAATCCCATCGGCCCACGGGCATGGAGCTTCTGAGTGCTGATGCCTATTTCGGCACCTAATCCAAACTGGGCTCCGTCAGTGAAAGATGTCGGCGCATTGACATAGACGCAGGCCGCATCCACTTCACGACAGAATTGTTCGCCATGCAAGCGGTCTTCCGTAACGATGCATTCGCTGTGCTTGGAGCTATACTTCCGTATATGCGCCAAAGCATCACGCAGGGAGTCCACTGTCTTAATGGACATTTTATAATCCAGAAATTCTTTGCCGTAGCAATCTTCATCGGCAGGCTGCAACAATGCTGCGGGATAGTTGCCTTGCAAAGCCTCGTATGCAGACCGGTCGGCATAAAGAGTAACGCTTCTGTCGCCCAAGGAAGCGCAAAGTATAGGAAGATCGGACAAGCGGTTGGCGTCGATAATCAGGCAATCCAATGCATTGCAGACACTGACGCGACGTGTCTTGGCGTTGCAGATAATAGGCGCACCTTTCCGCACATCGCCATAACGGTCGAAGAAAGTATGGCATACGCCGGCCCCGGTTTCGATGACCGATATGGTGGCATTTTGCCGCACATAATCAATCAGTCCGCTACTGCCACGGGGGATGATGACGTCCACATAGCCATTGGCATGCAGCAGCTCGGCAGTAGCCTCTCGGTCGGCGGGCAACAGCTCCACTACGTGTGGGTCTATTTCAAAGCGCCTCAACACCTCGTGTATCACCCGAACAATGGCACGGTTGGAGCAATCGGCATCGCTCCCACCCTTCAAGATGCAAGCGTTACCGCTCTTCAGGCAAAGCGAAAACACATCGAAACCGACATTGGGACGGGCTTCGTAAATGATACCGATTACCCCGAAAGGCACACTTACTCTTTTTATCTTCAGCCCATTGGGGCGAACATCCTCTTTCAGTATCCGTCCCAATGGCGAGGGCAGAGAAGCCACATCCCGTATATCTGAGGCGATGCCTTGCAGACGTTCCTCTGTCAGTTGCAGACGATCGTATTTAGGGTTGTCAGGAGACATGCGCTCCAAGTCTTTCCGGTTCTCGCCAAGTATGAAATCGGCTTTTCCCTCAGCCGCATCTGCAACAGCCAATAATATTTCATTGATGTCCTTGTCGCTTAAGCCCAAAAGTTTGCAGGCAGCCTCTTGTACTGCGACAAAGGTTCTGTTTAAATTCATATCTGTAAGTGGCTTTAGCAGGTTATTCTAAATATAAATAGTCGTAATGCACAATGGGCCTTTTACCGTGTTTGCCCATAGCTTCACGCGCTTGTCCTGAGTTGCAATCGGCTTTTCCCACGCCTATCGAATGACCTTCAGAGTCTATGATTCGCACGATGTCGTCTTTCTCAAACTCCCCATGCACAGCAATGACGCCTATCGGCAGAATACTGACAGCTTTATCTGACATCAACACCCTCTTTGCACAATCATCGATATGCAGTTCCCCTTTGGCAAAACCTCCGCTGTGGGCAATCCATTTCTTGACACTGGAAACAGGTTCTGACGAGGGGATGAAACGAGTATATTCCAGACCTTCATCTTTCACGCTTGCCTTCTCATTTCGGATGACGTCCACCAAGATATTATCCTTCTTGCCATTGGCAATGATAACAGTGATGCCTTCGTCTGCCACTTTGCGGGCTATACTTGTTTTTGTCAGCATTCCCCCTCGTCCGAATCCGGATTTCGTGGTTTGAATATAAGAGGACAAATCCTTTCCCTGCCCTATCTCGCGAATAATTCGTGATGCCGAATCGGCAGGCGGTCCATTGTAAATTCCATTGATATTGCTGAGAATAATCAGCGTTTGCACATCCATCATGGAAGCTATCAATCCGGACAGCTCATCGTTATCGGTAAACATCAGTTCACTCACGGAAATAGTATCATTCTCATTCACAATGGGAATGACACCGTTTTCCAACATCACGGTCATGCAATTCTTCTGATTGAGATAATGCCGGCGGGTGGCAAAACTTTCCTTCATGGTAAGAACTTGTCCCACAGGAACGCCGTGTTCACGGAATAATTCATAATAGCGATTGATGAGTTTAGCTTGTCCCACGGCCGAGAAAAGTTGCCGCTGGTCTACGCTGTCCAATTTTCTATCGGGTTGTATTTCACTGCGCCCCGAAGCCACAGCTCCGGAGGAAACAAGAATTATCTCCATGCCTGCTTTATGTAATTCTGCTATCTGGTCTACAAGCGCAGACATGCGCGTAATGTCGAGAGTGCCGTCACAACGTGTCAAGACATTGCTGCCTACCTTGACAGTAATTCTATTAAAGTCTATCCTCATTTTTTTCGTATTCTCTAACCACCGACATGGCGACCTCATAGTCTTTCTCATTGACTAAAACAGAAACATCTACAGCTGTAGCCGGTAATACAAGGTTTACCGCCATTCCATCTTTTGTCACGGCTTCGATGCCACTATTCTCCAATAAACTTTTTACAAGTTCTGCTTCCCACGGTGATCCGGAAAACACTTCAACTATTTTACTTTTATCTTCCGTCTTCATATCTGTACGAATTTAGAGATTTATCTCGCACAAATATAATAAATATTTTCATTATAGCTCGTAGAAACAATAATTTATAACTCAATTCTCTCTACCTTGATTGTTTCATTAAGAAAAACGGAAGCTGATTCGGTGAATTTGTTTTCCGATTCTGTGGTCCGATAAACACACCTTCCTCCTTTGGTGCATTTTCTGTCTATCTCCGAATGACGGAAAAGATAATCTTTCAAACTGTCAGCCACCAGTTCTCCTTGTGTAACGGTAGTGATGCCCGTCGGCATGTATTGTTGAATCTTGGGCAAAAGAAGCGGGAAGTGCGTGCACCCTAAGATGACCGTATCTATCAGCTTATCCTTGGCAAGAAGTGTATTAATGTATTTATCCACAAAGTAATCTGCCCCATCTCCTTGCGCCTCGTTATTTTCTACCAACGGCACCCATAGCGGACACGCTTCTCCACAGACTTTGATGTCAGGAAACAATTTATGCACTTCCAGCGGATAGGATTCAGACTTAATGGTACCCGACGTGGCAAGCACACCCACATGCCGGCTGTGGGTGATATTTCCAATACACTCTACCGTAGGACGGATTACTCCCAGCACACGTCGAGTCGGGTCAAGACGGGGTAAGTCGTTCATCTGTATGCTGCGCAAAGCCTTTGCCGAAGCCGTGTTACAAGCCAGAATAACCAGCTGGCAACCCATTTCGAAGAGCTTGACTACTGCTTGTAAGGTAAACTCATAGACTATTTCAAACGAGCGGGTTCCGTAAGGAGCACGTGCGTTGTCGCCCAAATAAATGTAGTCATACTGTGGGAGTACTTCTCGTATTTTACTTAGAATGGTAAGTCCGCCATATCCCGAATCAAATACGCCGATAGGCCCCGGAGTGGAAGGCAATGTCTGTTTCATGTCATTTCTTCGCTTTCTCGCAAAGATAGTATATTTGAGTATAAAAAATAAGCGCGAATGAAACTATCCGCACTTACATATCAAAAAAAGATATTTCTCGCCGTTATTATTTAATACCCAGCTGATTCTTTACCTTAGCAGTTACATCTACACTTTGTGCTCCTACGAACGGTATCGGAGTACGAGCCAAGTCGAATATATAAACCACGCCTTCTGCCTTGCCCACTACTTGAACGGCCTCGTCCAGCTTTTTATAAATAGGAGCCATAGCTTCTTGCTGTGCCTTTTGCATGGATTGATAAACTTCTTGTTGGAATTGTTCCTGGCGTTGAGCCATATCCTGCAATTCCTTTTGGCGTCTTTCGGCTATATTTTTGGGAAGAGAGTCGGCTTGTGCCAAGAACTCTTGATACTTCTTCTGAAATTCCTCATTGGTACGTGTCATTTCTTCCTGATACTTTTTAGACATGTTGTCCAAATCAGCCTGCGCTTTCGTAAATTCAGGCATAACGGCAATTACTTCTTGAGAATTCATGTGAGCAAATTTTGCTTGCGCCATGGCTCCCAACGGGAGAATGAACATGACTAAGAATAGTGCGATTTTTTTAAGCATAATGTTTATTGTTTATTTGATTAATCGTTTATTGAACGGATGCAAATGTATGAAATTAATTCGAATATCCTAACTTTGCAAGTACTTCATTGCTAATATCGATATTAGGTGAAGCGAAAATAATGCTTGATGCAGAAGCGCGATCCAGCACCACGGCATATCCTCTTTGTGATGCAATCTCCTTAACAGCGTTATATATCTTGTCTTGAATAGGTTGCAACAGACTTTCACGCTTTTTGCTTAGCTCGCCTTCCGGACCGAAGTATTTGCGGCGCAACTCGGCAGCAGATTTTTCTCTGGCCACGATTTCTTCTTCTTTCTTTCCTCTTTGGGCTTCAGAGAGAGAGGCTATTTGAGATTGGTAGTTTTTGTACAACGCTTTGGTTTCTTCAGCCATCTTTTCTATTTCAGCCTGCCACTGCTTGGAGACTTGTTCCAACTGTTCGTTGGCACGCTCATAAGCCGGTATATTTCTCAAGATATATTCCATGTCAATCAGAGCAAACTTCTGCGCATTAGCTGCTGCCCCTACGGCGAACAGCATCAAAAGAATGAATAGACTCTTCTTCATAACATTACGTTTTTAGTTGTCAATTATAATTGTTCATCACTTAAAATTCCTGTCCTAAGATAAAGTGGAACTGGCTACCGCCATAATTGGAGTATCCGTTTATCTTATCGAATCCATAAGCCCAGTCAATACCCATCATACCAATCATCGGGAGGAAGATACGAACACCCACACCTGCCGAACGCTTCAGCTCGAAAGGATTGAACTTGCTCACATCGTGCCAAGCGTTACCGGCTTCGACAAATGTCAACGCATAGATACTGGTACTTGTCTCAAGCATCAAGGGGTATCTCAATTCCAGACCGAGGCGGGTATAAGCATAACCGGCGCTACCATAAGGTGTCAAAGAGCTGTTCTCATATCCGCGCAGGGCAACACTTTCCGTCGCATAGCTGGAATAGCCGGTCATACCGTCACCACCCACATCGAATGTTTCGAAGGGAGACTTCTTGTATTTGTTATAATGCCCCAGCAAACCAAACTCTACACGCCCCATCACTACCGGTGTGCGTTTCACTGAAATTGGGTCCATCAACGGGATATAAACCTTGGATTTGAATTTCCATTTATGATATTCAATCCATCTGTGCATCTTGTTCATATCTTCCTGATTGCTGGTGTTGTACTTGCTGTAATCCTTACCGTCCAGCAATGAATAGGGTGGTGTGATTTGGGCAGAAAGCGAAAACTCCGACCCTTGACGCGGATAAATAGGATTGTCTATGGAGCTACGAGACAAGGTCAGGTTAATGCTCAAGTTATTGCACTTACCGTTTGTAACAGGGAAGTACTGCCAGTCGCTCAAGATATAACGCTGATAAGACAACTCGGCTGTAAACTGGAAGTAGTCATCCGGCCACTTCAGACGCTTACCGAACATCACTGCAAGACCGTACATCTGGATGGACTTATCAGGGTCGTAGTAATTTTCGTAGCTATTGTAATTGCCATAATTGTACATGCCATAACCATACATGCCGCTATAATAATTATTGTAATAGCTGTTCATGTAGGCCGAGTTATAATACTGGCTGCTGATGTCTGTCTGACGAGAGTAGAATGCCGACACAGAGAATGCGTTGGGACGCTTGCCGCCAAACCAGGGATCGTAGAACGAAATGCTGTAAGACTGATAATATTTGGCATTGGTTTGGCCGCTGATGGTTAAAGTCTGTCCATCGCCTTGCGGTAGAATGCCGCGGTAGTTCTCGCCCGGATGCAACAGGTTGGCAAGCGAGAAGTTGGTGAACTTCAAACTCAGCTTACCGATGACACCCGTCTGTCCCCATCCGGCAGAGAATTCCACCTGGTCGTTGGCCTTAGAAACAAGGTCATAGCCGATATCTACCGTACCATCTTCCGGTTTAGGCTGAATATCCGGCTTGATCTGTTCAGGGTCGAAATGTCCCATTTGTTGAATCTCACGCATAGAGCGCATCAAGTCTTCACGGCTGAACAACTCACCCGGACGAGTACGCAATTCTCGACGGACAACGTTCTCGTACAGACGGTCGTTTCCTCTGATGCTTATCTTGTTAATAGTGGCTTGACGCCCCTCGAAGATGCGCATCTCCAAATCAATGGAGTCGCCCACAATATTCACCTCTACCGGTTCGAGATTATAGAATAAGTAACCGTTATTATAGTAAAGATTACCGATAGCATCATCATCCGAAGTTGTACGTTCCTCCAACAGTTTCTGGTTATATACATCCCCCTTCTTCATGCGAAGCAGGAAATTCAGCTGTTCGGAAGGATATAAGGTGTTTCCCACCCAAGTCACGTTGCGGAGATAGTACTTCTGCCCTTCATCAATCTGCATGAAGATATCCACCGTACGATCGTCATAGGCTTTGATACTGTCTTTCACAATAGCAGCGTCACGATAACCCAGTTCATTGTATTTGCCTATGATCAGCTGCTTGTCTGCTTCGTAGTTATCCTCAATAAACTTTTTGGTACGGAATATGTTGACCAGTTTGTTCTTTTCATTGGTTTTCTTCATCACGCGCTTCAGCTTCTTGGTCTTGATGGCTTCGTTACCTACTATGGTGATTTCATGTACCTTAACTTTCTCCTTTTTGTCAATGTCTATATTGACGATAACTTCGTTTTTCTTCTCCGGGTCATCTCTCTGCGTAATGATTACATCGGCATTCTTGAAACCCTTGTCATCAAAATAACGTTTAATCAAAGTCTTGGCTCTATCCACCAAGTTCGGCGTTATCTGTCCGCCTTTTATCATGCCGATTCTGCTTTCCAAATCTTCACGTTCCGACTTCTTCACACCATTATAACGGATATCGGATACACGCGGGCGCATGGTCAGATGAATGGTCAACCATATCCGGTCATCCTCCATCTTGTCTGCCTTGATTTCCACGTCAGAGAACAGTCCATGGCGCCAATAACGTTTACATGCCTGCGTTATTTCGTCACCCGGCACAGTGATGGTCTGTCCCTTGGACAGCCCGGACAATCCGATGATCACATAGTCCTCATAATTGGGAGCTCCTTCCACCTTTATATCTGCTATTTCATATTTCTTAGGCGTTCCCGAATAGAGTATAACCGGTTTCTCGGCTTCATCGGTGTTATTTACGTTTTGTGCAACGGTTGTCAATGCGGCACCGAAAAGGCAGATAAACGTCACGAGTATGGAGAAAATACGATAATGCATTTATGTTATGATTAAATATGTTTGGGATTAACTGATTTGTTCACTTGTTTTTCCGAATCTGCGTTCGCGTTTCTGGAAGTCGCATATAGCTTTGTAAAACTCTTCTTCACGAAAATCCGGCCAATAGGTATCACAGAAATAGAGTTCGGAATATGCACATTGCCAAAGCAGGTAGTTACTGAGGCGTATTTCCCCTCCGGTACGTATCAGTAAGTCGGGGTCGGGCATAAAGTTAGTAGCCAAATGGCCGGCTATCTGTCCGCTGTCTATCTGTTCCGGACTGAGCTTTCCACTCTGCACCAAAGCTGCAATTTTTCTGGCTGCTTCCGTTATTTCCCATCGGGAAGAATAGCTCAGCGCCAGCACCAGACACATTCCCGTGTTTCGGGACGTATGCTCCACACATGCATTGAGCCGTTGTTGTACGTTAAGGGGTAATTTAGGGATATCGCCTATCACCCGAAAGCTTATATTGTTCTTCATAAACGTTTCCTCCTCAATGGAATCCAAAAGGAGCGACATCAAGGCTGCCACCTCGTCCGACGGACGATTCCAGTTCTCGGTAGAGAATGTATATAAAGTAAGGTATTCAATTCCCAGTCTGGCGGCAGTTTCAGCAATGACATGCACAGTTTCCGCCCCGGCCTGATGTCCGTAGCTGCGTTCGTGTCTGCGCTGCTTGGCCCACCTCCCGTTGCCATCCATGATGATTGCCACGTGGCGTGGTATCTTGCCTAAATCGATTTCCTCTTTATATGACATCTTTTCTTATTGTATTTCGAAGCCCAGCCTGTTAAGACGACCGCGCCACACCTCGTTCTTGAATCCTTCTCCGCCAAATACCACCCAAATGAAATCTCGCTTGTCAACCGATGCCACCGTTTTGTCCTTTGTCGGTTCCACGACAACGGAGTAAGCGCCTTTACCTTTAAACTCTTGGGGTAACAGAAATTTCGATTTTGTCTTATGCCATGCAAGTCCTTCGACAGAGCGATAGATGGCCTCCAGTTCTCCACCGAAACAATAGAGCATATCGCCATAATGCATAATAACAGGGTGTGATATTCCGGGACAATAGGCATTATAAGAAGCGCCGCTCAAAGCAGCCCACCCTCGGCCATCTAATGAAAACCAAGGTGTGGTCATTTTATTGTCTGCCAACGGCATACCTGTCAGGATCACCTTTTCCACACCATTGCCGGTCTTGGTCAACGTCGAAACAATCTCTTCGGTAGGGAATTCCTCAGGTACTTCTTCCAAAGCAGCACTTCCTGTACCGGCAGCAGTTTCCCAATTCTTCCCGTCCTTACTGATATTGAAATATCGTTTCCCGTCTATTTCCAAGATGCCGCACAATCGGTCGGAAAAACCGGCTATAAGCGCAAGCACATTGTTCCCTAATGTCGGGCTTTCCGCCCAGACAGCACCATCTGCAGAGGTATATACTTTTTTACTGTCCGTCAACATATAGAGCAAGGCATTGTGTTCTACAACAGAAGTCAGCTTCGCATCTGTCGGCAGGCCGGTCACAATCAGTTCGCTCCAGCTATATTTATCCGGCGCAGTCGACGTCTTGTATGCAAGGGTAGTGGAAGTGTAAACCAGCAGATCGCCTCCAAGAGCAACAGCCTTTTGCTTGCCTTCATTCACAGTGTTGGAGAAGATGCTGCCTTTGGTCTGCATGTCTGTCCATACCAAAGAATCCGGGTTTTGTAAATGAACATTGACTTTCAAGGTATATTCACGCATCGTAACACCATCGGCCGCACGGACTTTGAACTTCATGCCGATGTTGTTGTTCATGGCCGGCCTCAGATTAATGGAGTCGGTCTTTACGAACAGCGTGTCAACAGGCGAACCGTAAGTGACCCATCCCGTGACGTCCATTGTCTTTATTAAAATACGGTTGATGATAGTGTCAGAGCCTACCGGCAATGAATCTCTGTTGTAGATTACCCTATTGAGTTGATCAATCGTAAAATCATAATTTTTGCCATGTATGGTATCAATGCCGAAAGCATGTATCGTAGCATCGGAGCTTAATTCATAATTTTCCTCAGCTTTAAGGCACGAACTTAGCGTCACTGACACCATAAGAAAGCTCACAATTACCGATAGAAACTTTATTCTCATTTTTAAAATCAGTGTTTATTTACAATCTGCAAAAATAGGAACATTTTTCTCTATATATAGCATTGCTGGGAAGTTTTATATTAAATTATAGATAATAAGCCTGTTTTTCTTGATTCAGAAGCCTTCAAATAAGGCAAAATAATGCCGGCAAAAGATCTTCATACTCTTCTGCCGGCATTCTATTCAGCCCTGTTGTCAGGCCGGAAATCAGCTAAGCGGATTTTCACTTTGATTGCCTTCGCCGCTGCCCTGACCACCGGTTTCACCACTGCCTGCGGGGTGTGTGCCGCCCGTATTATCACTCGGAGTCTTACCACTCGGGGTAGCAACCTTGCCCCATTCTTCCCACACAATCTTGGTGTCTACCATGCTGCGGGTAGTTACTCTGCCTCCAACGGTACGCCCTACTTCAGGAAGAAAGCGGACACGCACACCATTTATCTGCGAAGCATTCACTTCTTCAGCCGTCTTCACTCCTTTCTTGGAGGCAGAAGCCGTATAATAAAAGGTTCCTACACCGTCCAGTTTCACGGTACGAGTGTCATAGGTTAGAATACACTCCGGATTTAGACACTCATCCTTAAAAACAACCCCAAAAGTATCTTCCTGATGAACTTCATTACATGTATAGTAGCGAAATATACCATCTTCTACAATATACATATACTTTTCAAGTTCATCTTTCTTTATCAGGCATTCACCCTTATGCACCTTAAACTTTTTAAAACTTGATTCAATTAAATTGATATCTTTTTCTGTCAACTGAATCTTATGTTTTTCTATGCATAAGTTTTTTTCTATTAATGCTGTTATTCTTCCTTTCATAGTATTGTATGTATTTCAAGTCACAGTCGAAAAAACAGCTTATTGCTCACTGTTTGACAGCCTTTGATGCCAATGCAATTTTATATATCGACTATTTATCCAGAGAATACGTTCCGAATAAATTCTGCTTTTCAAACATTTCGATTGCCGATTTTTCCAAAGGAGTACGCTTGATAATGGCTTTATCTTTCCAGAAAGCAGGATCATAGTTTTGGTTTGCTATTTTTTGTAGCAAATCATTTCTTTTAGCCATTTTCTTTGTTTTGTTTTTTATTTCAATACCAGTATTATACATTACGGAATGAATATCCACATTTCCATACTTTATTGTATATTGCATATCCACAATCACCGATTCCACCATCGATACCCCTCCTATTATCTTATAGTTTATAATAAAATGAGGTTTACTGTTTCTGTCTCGTAGCTTTTCGCCTGTTTCATCAGTAAAAGTAAGAATATTATTTACTATTTCTCCTTCAAACCGTTTTAATTCAAGAGTTGAAGAATCAATAAACATACTACCTGCTATAATAGGATTAGAAATTCCTTTTCGCGGTTTAAAGTTTATCTTATAAGTAGTGGAAGCATTATCAGAGTCATATAGAGCATCATAAGATACGGTATAGTATTTAGCATAATTTTCAAATAAGGGCTGTATCAGCCAATCCTCCTTATCTCTCACTCTTCCGCTCAACATAAGCGGCCTTAATTGCGATAAATAAAAGAAGTTCTTAAAATGCGCATATTTATGTATGGAATCTTCAAGCAAAACGGCATAACGTCCTGTGATGAGTTCTAAATCCCATACACTAAGATGCGGCGTTGCATTAAAAAACGATTCGACAATTTCATTGCAGACAGAGTTTGTTTGTGTAATTTGCCTATAAAAGAACGAGTTTACGGTCTTCTTATTGGCTTTACTGTCTTTTTTATATTTAGACAAAGCTTGCATCAGAAAAGCATGCAGATTTATAGGTTTTACCACAACCTCATCCAATCTTATGGCTTGCGGTTTCAAAAGAATGACATCAGAAACTTCAGATGCTTTTACAGTCTGTGTTTCATAACCAACGTAAGAAATACGCAATTTATCTGTTGGTAAAGCTTTTATTGCGAATTCACCCTCCTGATTGGATATTGTGCCATGACTGTCTGTTATATATATCGAGGCGTAAGGAAGAGGCTGCTTGGTTTCAGCATCAGTTATTTTCGCATCAATAGATAGAGTTTGTTGAGCCATCGCTATTATCGGGAATATTAGTCCGATGCATAAAGATATCAATTTACCCATATATTCCATAACTATTTTTGAAAAAAGATGCGACAAATATTCTTTTGCCACATCTTTCTATAATCTACGTATTAAAAATACATTCTACCGCCTACATCTACAGAAGTTCCCGTTTTAGAATCTTGAGTACTTTTTACAAAGAGACTCCATTTAGCCATCTCTAATCTCTGTTCTAATTGTTCTACAGAGAAATGAGATCGAACAAGCGATTTATCCACAACCCGGCAGAATGAAATTTATGTCCGGCTCTCTGTTGCAGCAACAACTCTTTCTTCGAGTTAAATATAAATATAGAAAAAGCATAATGCCGCAAACCCTGTCTGTGAGCCGACATTTTTTCCATCATCTGCCCATTGGTCAGTAATACCATATTTATATCCATACATCCCATTGCTTTTTCGCAAAAGAATAAAAAAATATTTTATAATCAAACTAAATACGCGTTTTCTAAGACGAAATAATAACCGAAGTTAATTTTCTCGGTAAAAGCCATTCGTTCCAAAGTGAATTCATGATAATCATTCAAGTAAGCTCTCTACATTCTCATCAAGCCAAAAATTAGCGGACAGTCGATAGAATAATATTTGAGAGGCTTATTTTTTCAATAAATATTAGAGTTTAAATAGAATAAGTAACAGGGTTATTGAAAATCAACATCATAGAGCCTTATCCGATATACTGCCTATTGTCTCAGGTTTTATCGGGCACTTATATTTGTAACAAAATTTCCAAACCAATCCGTTTTTCTCAGCCAACCATCAGCATACAATCTCCTACCCCTGCCAGAACACCTTCTGGCGAGGGGATAGATCAAGTATACGACTGATGCCACATCAGTATACGACAGAGGGTACATCAGTCGTATACTGATCTACCCTCTGTATAGGAGTGAGAAAAGACAACTCCGTTTTCTTTTTCAAAAGGGAAAGAATAAAGGCATATTTTGTAAAGATATTATCCTACTCCTTTATCAACACATCATCAGCAATCAGGTCAATCAGTTTGTACAATTGCTTCATTCTTCGAGATTGGCTGATAATAATTTCATGAAGAGACCGGGTATGCGTTATAATTATTCCGCCAACGGATTACGATTTATTCCGAGCATTCCAAACAAACAAAGCCAATAATACTGACAACAAGGCAGAACCTATCCAAAACCAATTGATATAAGTAAAGTCGTAAACTTCCACTCCGTCTATCATGGATTTGTTTCCTTCTATCAGCACACCACTCATCACGTCCTGAAGCCCTGCACCAATATAACTGGCAATGCCCACCACTCCCAATGCAGCCCCCGAAGCATTACGAGGAGCTATATCAACGGCCATCAATCCACCGAGAAAACAAATCAGCACACCGATACCAAGCCCGAACAACACCATTGCCACAGCATCCAACCCAAAATGAACTCCCGGCACAAGCAAAAAAAGGCAGAGGGCTGCAACATTCAGCAAACCGAAAATCAAGGCAGGAACATTACGACGCCCTCCGAACAGTTTGTCAGAGATAACACCGGAAAACACGGTGCCCACAATGCCGCAAACCGAACTGATGGAGATGATGAAGCTGGCATCCAGCGTCGAGTAGCCTTTCTGCGCCTCCAAATAAAAAACGCCCCAACTGTTCACCGCATAACGGCTGATATACATGAAAGCGCTGCTGAGGGCCAATATCCAGATGGCAGGATTGCGAAGCACCTCTTTTTGAGCACGGTTGAACTCCTCGCTCTGCGATGCACTCATTTCTTTCTCCTTCTTAGGCTCATTAACGGCAGGAAACCCTTTGCTTTGCGGAGTATCGTGAAAAAAACGCCAGACAATCAAGGCACCGGTCAGTCCGACAAGTCCTGCCCCCAGAAAGCCATACCGCCAACCGAAAGCACTGACAATGGAAGCAACAACAATAAAAGTCATGGCTTCACCGATGTTATGGCTCGCACTCCAAAATCCATAGAAAGAGCCGCGCTGCTTATCCGTGAACCAACGTGACAATCCCACCACACAGGAAGCCGCACCTATTGACTGAAACCAACCGCTGATTCCCCAAAGGACAGCAAACAGGATGAATGAATTGACAAAGCCGAGGCAAAGGTTGACCAATGCCGTCACCAACAGTCCGGTGCTCATGAAGCGGTTTATATTGCTACGATCGGCCAGAAAGCCATTGGTGAACTTGCCGACAGCATAGGTAAAAAACAGCACCGAACCGATGATGCCCAATTCTGTTTCAGAAAAAACGCCCTCCTCCACTATCGGCTTCTTCACTACGTTCAAACTGAGACGGCAGACGTAATATATGCCATACCCCAGCGTCGCGGCAAGAAAAGTGGACCATTGCAGATGTTTCAAGCGACGTTTCTGTTCCGGCAAAGTCTCTCCATTACAAGGCCTCGCTTGCGAGACCTTGTAAAAATTGGCAATAAACTTCCACATGAGTTCTCAGCCCCCCTATTCGTGCAGATTCTTTGCTTTCAGATATTCCAGCAGGTAAGCAGGTCTGTCCGTCTGTATTATGCGACATCCCAGTGTATCAATCAGATATCCATAACCGGCATCCGGGCTCTGCAAAGACATGTCGTCGTCATGTCCGCCTGCCATCGTGTCCCACAAAGTATTATACCAAATAAGAGAACGGCCGCTCAAAGCTGTCGCCAGTTTCTTAGGAAGCGGATTGGTGTCTTTTACATACAGCAACTCGAAAGCAACAGGAGCCATGTCCTTAATGAACTTTTCTATTTGCTCCTCAGCCCCCGGCGCATCAAGGTTTATAATGGGCATATAGATTACATCGTTCAAATAATCGCCGAATTGCTTCTTGACTTCTTCCACCGTCTTACGCCCTTTCATTATGATTTGCTTGGTGGTTCCCGTCTTCTGCATCAGTTCATAAATCCGGTCAAAATAAGCGTCTGCTTTATCCAGATTTATCATAATCTTACCTTTGGCGTGAAGCAAAGCCTCCTCCAAAGTAGGGACTTTGTGAATGGTACGGATATTACAGCCATTCTTTAACTTCAATTGCCGTATCTCATCAAGCGTGTTTTCAGAAACCAAGCCTTTTCCGGTAGTGGTACGATCCAATGACTTATCATGCATCAATATCAGTTCACCGTCTTTTGTCTCCATTACATCCAGCTCCACAATGTCCACACCCATCTTAATGGCGTTGTCTATCGCCTCCAATGAGTTCTCAGGAAAATTACGCCAGTCGCCACGATGAGCTACCACGACCACCGAGCTTTGGTCGCGATTCATTAGTTTTTCACGAATCTGTGTAACGCGGTCTTGAGCAGAAAGCTGCAATAAAGCAAAAAATGTAAACAGCAACAAATATATCTTTCTCATAATTTCACGGATTTCAAAACAACTTTTATTCTATAATATATCCCTCATTTTGCCAACCTGTTTTATCATTGACATTCTCTATTTCGGTCAAAGGAACCGGATAAAACTGGCGATAGCTGGCAATTCCGGGAAATATGGAAGACATCTGACCTGTGCGCACAATGTCAAACCATCGGTCGCACTCTAAAGCAAGTTCCAGACGCCGCTCCTTATATACCGCCCGGCGGAAGAGTTCCTTTGTAGACAGTTCGTCTAATGTCTTACCGGTAAGTCCTGCGTTTATGCGTACGGCATTCAGGGCATCCAAAGCCTCTTGTGTAGGAGTGGCGGCAAGCTCATTAGCCGCTTCGGCATACATCAACATTACTTCAGCGCAACGCAACACAGGAAAATCGGCACTGGTTTCGTTGTTTGTAGCAGGCGCATCAAATTTGCCCGGACGCTTTCCACTACCGGTAGGAGCGACCAATGCCTTACGGTTGTCCGCGTTGCTTTCAAATTCCGACTGTTCTAAAGAAATGACATTGCCATTATCATTGTTGCGATAGCGATTATTCTGGTGGACAGACTCGCCAATTCCGCCCTTAAGATATTGAACGGCGAAAATGATATCCTTGCTTGTTTTCAGATTATTAGGGAAAGTTTGCGGCATAGGCACCAACATCAAATCCTTCTCTGCCTTGATGGCTGCCATTACCGGGGCAAGCTCATTGACAACCCCCTGATAGTTTTTTCTATACAAGTGGACCTTTGCCAGCAACGCATGAGCAGCATACGAAGTGACACGACCTCTTTCCGCCTCTGCCCAAACAGCAGGCAAGCTCTGGGCCACGGTCAGGTCTTTGACTATCCGGTCATAAACCTCACCGACGGCAGCACGCTTATTATTACGTGCTTCTGCCACAGCCTGAGTCTTAGTGACGACGGGCACTTCACCCCACAAGCGAACCAGATTAAAATAACACAATGCACGTATAAACGAGGCTTGTCCGACTATACGAGTTCGTTGTTCTTCAGACATTGATACCTGTTCCATATTTTGAAGTACCAAGTTGCAACGATAAATCGTTTTGTAGAGCGAAAGCCAAGCGCCTGACAAATTGGAGTTTGCCGGGGTCTCAGTAAACACTTCTATCTGGTATCTGATACCGCCACTGGCACCGGAATTATCATCTTTTACATTGTCGCCACGCACTTCCATCAAAGTCATGAACGTTGCTCCATACTGGCCACTGGACTGCAACTCATCATAAAGGCCTATAACGGCTCCTTCCAACCCTTTTACATCTTTATAAAACGTCTCTTCCGTAGGAAAATCAATGGGTTTCAGATCTATAAAATCATTACAGCTTGAAAGAATTATTGCTGTAAAAACCAATATTATTATTTTTTTCATATCACTGTTTTTAAGATTAAAACGTAAGATTAACGCCTATCGAGGTCGTTCTTGCCAATGGATACACACCGTAATCTTCTCCATTGGTCATTGCGGCAGTGCGATTTGACACCTCCGGATTATATCCCTCATAACTTGTAAAGGTAAATGGATTTTGGACGGAACAATATATACGGGCAGACTTCAAATACACCTTCCGAAGCCAGCTTTCCGGCAACGTATAGCCCAAAGATATGTTCTTGATGCGCAGATAAGAGCCGTCTTCCACATGCCATGTAGAGGTTATGCCGTTCTGTCCTTTGCTGACACGATTGGCACGTACATTCATTCCACTACCGGGATTATCCTCCGACTTCCAGCGATTGATAGCCCCTTTGTAGTTATTCATATTTCCTTCATGGTTATAAAAATATCGCCGTGACAGGTTCAGAATCTCATTACCTTGCACTCCTTGGAAAACAATACCGAAGTCGACACCCTTCCAAGCCAATGTAGCACCGAAACCATAAGTAAAATCGGGCATGTAATTACCCACAATGGCACGATCCGTATCCGAAATATCCAATATCTTGTCTCCATTGACATCCTTAAATTTAAAATCACCCGGTTTTGTGTCAGCCAATCCATAATTGGTGGGAGAATCCTTATAGTGCAAAGCAGCATCCACCTCAGCCTGATTCTTATAAACGCCTTCTACGATAGGAAGATAATAACTTCCGATTGCTTCACCCACGCGAGTTATAAAATAGGCATTGCTCACTGAACCGGAAGATATAATATCTGCATTGCCCGGCCCGAGCTCTTTCACTTCGTTGATATTCTTTGAGATATTGAAATAAAGACTCCAGTTGAGGTCGCCCGTCTTCTGGTTGGTTGCAATATTAAACTCCACTCCCTTATTGTTCACTTTACCGATATTTTCCAAACGAGTACTATAACCCGTCATCATTGGCACAGGCACATTCAAAAGCAAGTCATACGTGTTACTGTTATATACATCCAAGCCCAAAGTCAAGCGGTTCTTGAATAGCGATGCATCGAACCCCACATTCACCTGTGCAGTCTTTTCCCAACGCAATTCGGGATTAGGCATACTCTTGGGCGCCGCTCCCTTGACAGCCTCCGCACTGCCTCCACCCAGCACATAGCTAAGATAGGCAACTTCACCTTGCGCACCATAGTTGGGTATACGGAAGTTACCCGTCAGACCATAGCTGGCACGCAGTTTCAAATCATCGATGAAAGACAAAGACTTCATGAATTTTTCTTCAGTCATACGCCATCCAGCAGATATTGACGGGAACCATCCCCATCGGTTGTCTTTACCAAAACGGGAAGCGCCATCTGCACGAATAGCCCCGGTAAGCATATATTTGCCTCTATAATTATACTGGAGTCGGGTAAGTCCCGAAAGTAAAGCCCACTCAGAAGCCTGCGTATTGCCACGGGTAACAGTACCTGCATTCAACGTCGGTACAGTATTTGTGATGAATCCATTGGCAAAGGCATAGGTGCTTTCATCTCTTTGGTATTGCATGGTCCAGCCGGCTAATGCAGCAAACGAGTGGCCATCGACTACCTTATTATAGTTCATCGTTTGTTCAAACAACCAGTTATACATCTTGCCAGTTCGTGCAGTTGCTTCGGGAACAGACTCCGGATTACCCTCCGTGTTAGAAATTGGGATGGTGGACGGGCGAAAAGTATCTCTCGAACTGCTATATATATCCACACCAAAATTGGCACGATATTTCAACTCCGGCATAAAAGCGACTTCTCCATAAGCATTGCCAAAGATGCGGGATGCTTTCGTTTCATCTTTCTGCAACATAGCCAATGCCACGGGATTCCAGACTTGCGTCTGACTATTACCTTTCCTGACAGTACCATTCGGGAGCACCGTTTGCGTATTCGAGCTCCAAGCGTTTTGAATGAAAGAAAAAGAACCGTCGGGATTATATACCGGGAATATAGGGGCACTGTGCAAGGCAGAAGCTATGATGCCACCGCCATTGGAATTATAAGCACCGTCCGAATTGACAGCATTTTCTATTGTCACAGAAGGACTTAACGATAATCCGAACTTAAAGATACCTTCGGTTACATCAAGGTTGAAGCGTGAACTATAACGGGTAAAATCACTGTTGACAATGACACCTTCTTGTGATAAATAATCGACAGATGCATAATACCTTATCTTCTGACTGCCACCGGAAACGGCAACAGAGTGGCTCTGCATGCCTGCCGTACGGAAAATCTCATCTTGCCAATCTGTGTCAATCAGCCCCTTCTTTCCTCTCAGATATGGCAAAATCTCCATGGGAACGATTGTATTATAATCATTATTGGTGTTCTGCAGACGAGTAGCATTATCATCCGATATATTATAAGGCAAAGGACTCTTATTTTGCGCTATGAGTTTTCGGTTGACCGACTCCATTTTATCCTTATACGTATTATTACGGGCATCATTCACCAAGTCGGCATACTCATAGGCATTGAGCATGTCTATCTTTTTGGAAACCGTCTGCCAACCATAAAATCCGTTATAAGAGACTGTGGCACGTCCCTCTTGTCCTTTCTTGGTAGTTATCAATACCACACCGTTTGAACCGCGTGAACCGTAAATTGCAGCTGAAGAAGCGTCTTTCAGCACCTCGATGGATTCCACGTCATTCAGATTAAACGTATTCAGTTGCTCTTTAGCAAGCGGCACACCGTCTACAACATATAACGGAGAAGTTCCTGCCGTAATGGTTCCCGTTCCACGTACTTTAATCTGCAAAGAAGAACCCGGAGCACCCGTCGACTGCGACACCTGCACCCCCGGCATCCTGCCTACCATGGCCTCTGCCATAGAAGTTACCGGCTGTCCCTTCATGTCGCTTGCACGAAGACTGGCAATAGCCGTTGTTACATCACGCTTCTTCTGTACTCCATAACCCACAACTACCACTTCTTCCAGCAATTCACTATCTTCTTTCAGCGTAATTTTCACCAACCCCTTACTATCCGCTTTCAGCTCTACCGTCTGATACCCGATATATGAGATAGAAATGACGGCATCTTCCGGAACGTCAGTCAACGTATAGTTTCCATCCATATCGGTAATCAAGCCATTGGTCGTACCTTTCACAATTACACTGGCGCCAATCACCGGCTCACCATTTTGATCAATGACAGTACCGGAAATTCTTTTCATCTTGCCGTTTTGTTTGGTTGCATCAGAAGCAGCTTTTGCTTTCAGGTAGATTTTTGTCTCGCCAATCTCAAAATCCACATTCATGTCTGCAAGCAAGCGGTGAAGTAGCTTGGATAGTTCTTCTTTATCCGCCTGAATGGAAACAATCTTTTCGGGATTTACCGTAGGCCTGCTATAGGCCACTGTGAGCCCGGTTTGTTGCGTAATAGTATCAAAAACCTTCTCCAACTTCACTTGCCGGAGATTCATTGACACCTCTTGGGCTGAAACTGCAAAGCAAACAGCAAAACAGAAAAGCAGCACAAATAAAATCCTGTGTTTCATAACTTTTATTTTTAGATTAACACTTAGTATAAAAATCACTTTATACAGAATAGACACACAGAACTTAAAAACGGGTGAGAGAAAAAGAGACTTTTTTGAGTTTTTTATTTGGAGGTGACTATTACTTCTTTCTTTATCTCATTATATTTAAATTGAAGCGGTGCAATTTTCTCCAAATCCCGTAGAATTCTTTCAAGAGGAATATTTTCTGATGTAAGAGTGAAATATACGCTCCAAGCATTCTTGCCCTCTATCTTAAAATCGACGTCATACCAACGCCCCAACACGCTGGCAACTTCGGCCAACGAGGCATTTTTGAAAGCTATCACATTCGCTTTCCACAGGAAAGCTATGTTATCGACGTTCCGGGAAACCGTGCAGCGTTTACTTGCGCGATTGTAAACCAGTCGTTCGCCGGGTTGCAACGGATATTCCTTGTCCGAAGGAAGAGCCAATTTAATACGTCCTTCATCAAGGCACACCGTGATATTCTGACTTTCAGGATAAGCCTGCACATTGAATGATGTACCCAAAACATGAAGGGCCGAGCTTTCGAGATTAACAATAAAAGGGCAGTGGGAATTTTTGGATACAACAAAATATGCTTCCCCGTCCAAATAAATCTCACGGCTGAACAATGCAAACTTCTTGGGATATTTCAACCGGGTATCCGAATTGACATATACGCGTGTACCATCCTGAAACATCATTTGTAAGCGTTCACCCTTTGGCACATAAACTTCCTCATAGCCGGAATTGCCGAACAAGTCTACACGCATATTTACTTGAACAAACAACCCTCCCAGCAAAATGAACGGGATAACCACAGCCGCTACACGTAAAGAGAGTCGGCGAATCCGTCTCCGCCGGATGTTTTGACGAATACGGACAAACATCTCCTCCGACGGAACAGCATGATCCACATAAAGTTCTTCGTAATCGGCTTTTATTTGTTCCGCATCCCGTTCCATGCTACGTGACAGGTAGGCGGTGCCCTCATCGGTTGCAAACCATTTTGCAACCAATTGCGCGATTTCAGGAGTAGATGTTCCACTCAATACATCCTGTATTTGTTTCTCGGTTGGTTTATCTATGATTTTATTATCCATACTATAAAATAGACACTCAGACTCTTCAACAAGGTGAGGTATGTAACAATTATTAGCATTTTATGTAAATAAACACGCAACAACTTCAAAGCTTCCGAATAGTGGGTTTTTATCGTGTTGATAGAGAGTTGCAGCCGATCGGCTATTTCTTGATTACTCAATTCTTCCTGCACTTTCATCAAGCAAATATCGCGCTTTTGAGGTGGAAGCTTTTCCAAAGCCTTGTAGAATAATGACATCAGCTCTTTTTTCTCCAGATTTTCTACCAAAGTATCCTCATACTCGGGAGTGTCCTGTGCCAGCTCATAGTTTTTGGCAATGGCATTATTTTCATTGCGAATCACATTCAGAATATGGTTTTTGTTCATTGTTACCAAGTAATTTTTCAAGCTGATTCCCACACGGACTTCCGTACGGTATTCCCAAAAGCGAGTAAAGACATGTTGCACTGCATCTTTCGCCATTTCCGTATCCATCAAATAACGATACGACATGACATAAAGCAACTTATGATATCTACGATAGATTTCTGTAAATGCAACTATATCTCCTCGCTCCACTTTAGCAAAGAGAATTTCATCATTATCTGTTATAGGAATATCAGTATATGATTGCACGTCTCTGGTTGTTTTTCCACATCATCGTAGCGAAGATAACGCAACTTTATCAAAAGAACAAAAGATTCAAAAGAAAACCGTATATCTGACAAATGAGAATTCCATCTTTATGGAACAAAAAACAGAAACATACAAGATGAATAAAGAAGCGTTTCTTGCATATTGTTCATAACTATATCCCCTTTTGAATCTCCAGCAGCATTTCTGTTCGCCGGTTTGTGCATGTGCCACGACAAGAGTATCGATTCCTGATTACTCACAAATATTTCTGCCGAACCAAGATTCTTTCAGAGCCGAAGTCTCTGTTTGAAGAGGGGTGGTAGAAAATACGGGAGTTGAGAGGGAACACTGTTCGGAAAGAAACAGAAAAGGAACCGGATAAAAAACTTTTGAGGAAAAAAAAGGCCGGCTCTGAATATAATGCGTTATAAATATTATCTTTGCGGTTCGAATCAGGAAAACTCAAACTACTTATGATACCTAAAGTGATTCATTTATGCTGGTTCAGCGATGACCCGTTTCCGGTGGAGATAAAACTCTGTCTGAACACTTGGAAACAGTTGCTGCCCGATTTCCGGGTGAGGCGTTGGACGTATCAGGAAGCCAAAGCTATCGGTTGCCGATTCATAGACGAGGCATTGGAGGCCAAGAAGTGGGCATTTGCTGCCGATGCCGTACGTTTTTATGCCGTGTATAGCGAAGGCGGTATCTATATGGATAGCGACATCTTTATCAAGAAGCGTTTCGACCACCTTATACCCGAACGCGGATTTGTCACCACTTTCGAGAATGAGAACACGCAGTTGCAGGCGGCTTTCTTCATGGGAGAGAAAGGAAACCTGTTCTGCAAGGAAATGTTCGAGTACTATGAATCAACCCCTTTTCTGAATGCCGACGGCAGCTACAACACCATTATATCACCGGTGGTGATGTTCGACATGGCGAGCAAGAAAGGCTGCCTTCCCGAAGACAGGGAGCAGCATCCGACTGATGACATCACCATATACCCCTCGCATTACGTGATTCCCCGTCACAAATACCCCTCCACACCCGATACGTTTGCAGAGCATCGCATCTACGGGAGTTGGAGGAAGCGGAAGTTCGGACGTAAACTGGAACTCTTCGTCAAGCACGTCTGGCTTACTGTACGTTTCAGCCTTTTGAAGCGGTAGTTCGCCAAAGCGCAAGGGCGGCGGCAACGGTGTCGTCCATGTCGGCATAGGTGTATTGCGCCAGCCGGCCGCCGAACAACACGCGGCTTTGCTGCCGTGCCAATGCCTGATATTGCCCGAAGATGCGCATGTTCCGTTCGTCGTTTATGGGGTAGTAAGGTTCCTTGCCCGGTTCAAAAGAGTCGGGGTACTCGTAGGTGATGACGGTGAACGGTTGCGTGCCGTACTCAAAGTGCTTATGCTCGATGAGACGCGTGTATGGCACTTCGCGTTCGCAGTAGTTCACCACGGCGTTGCCCTGATGGTTGTCCGTATCGTCCGGCCGCTTGTGCTCGAAGCGCAGGCTGCGGTATTCCAAGCGTCCGAAACAATAATCGAAATACTCGTCGATGCACCCCGTGTAGAGAATCTTGCCGGCCATCCGGTCCAGTTCCTGACGTTGTTCAAAGTAGTTGGTGCTTGTACGCACTTCTATCCCTTCCAGCAGCGCATCCGTCAGTTTGTTGTATCCTCCTATGGGAATGCCCTGATAAGGGTCGTCGAAGTAATTATTGTCGAACGTGAAACGGAACGGGATGCGCTTGATGATGAATGCCGGAAGTTCGGTGGCGGAGCGTCCCCACTGTTTTTCCGTGTATCCTTTGATGAGGCGGAGGTAGATGTCTTTTCCGCAAAGTTTCAAGGCTTGTTCTTCGAGGTTGCGGGGCGTTTCGATGTGGGCATACGCCGCACGTTGCTCTTCGAGCTTGGCTTTGGCCTCTTGGGGAGTGCGCACGCCCCACAGCCGGTAGAACGTGTTCATGTTGAAAGGCAGGTTGTACAGCTTGCCGTCGAAAAGGGCGAGGGGAGAGTTGGTGTAGCGGTTGAACTTTACCAGCCGGTTGACGTACTCCCACACTTCGGCCCGGTCAGTATGGAAGATGTGGGCGCCGTATGTATGCACATGAATGCCGTCGATATCTTCGCAGTAGATGTTTCCGCCGGTGTGCGGACGCTTGTCTATCACCAGACAGCGTTTCCCGGCCGCTTTGGCCTCGTGTGCAAAGACGCTGCCGAACAGGCCTGCCCCCACGATGAGGTAATCGTATTGTTTCTTTGTTTCCATTCCCTTTAGTTCAATGCGTTGAAAGCCTCGTCGAGTGCCTGCTTTATGAAGTAGCCTTCGCCCAGCTGTCTGCCCATCTTCAGGGCGTTCTCTTTCATTATGCCATATTCTTCTTCGGTCAGTGCTTCCAGAGCATTGTCGATGTCGGCCAGCGAGTCTATGGCTATGCCTATGCGGTGTTCCGACACGAACGGCGCCATGGCGGCTTGGCTCCATACGATGACGGGAAGTCCGCTCCGCAGGTAGAACGATGTCTTGTGCGGATTGTTTATCCGCAGGTATTCCCCCCAGTTGCCCGAACATTCGTCTATGGAGTCGCCGTCCCACACCAGCCCGAAGTCGGCTTCTATCCGGTTTACAAACTCTTCGGAGCTCAGGAAACCGTGATAGGCGATGTGCCGCCAGTCTTTGGCGTAAGCTTCTTCAAATCCTTTGCCGTAGATGTCCAGAGTCCAGTTGCGGATGTGAGGGTCGAGTTTGTACAGAAATTCGTTTCTCCATCGTCCCAGTCCGCCGGCATAGACCACCGACCGGGGATGGTGGGGCGTGGCGTATCGGGCGGGTTCGGCCTGCGACAGGTAATCGAAGATGCCGAGGCAATGCAGGGGCGACAAGCAACCGTGCCGAAGCAGGTGCTCTTTCATCTTCTCGTTGTGCACGATGAGAAAATCCGTGCGCGACAAGCGGATGTTCTCTTGCTCCGGTGTCAGCTTATGGCGGCGGAAAGCCCCTAAATCGTGGATGACGGTTACCACTTTCGCTCCTTTCAGGTGTGCGAAGACGCAAGCCGTTTTGTAGAATTTCTTCATGGGGTATTGCAGGAACAGGATGTCTCCGCGTTTCATCTTCGTGAGGATGCGTGCCACCCCGCACACTTTGGCCGTGAAACGGGCCATCATGCCGTTCTGCTTCCTTGTCGGCGTCAGGTTTCGGAATCCCATTCCTTCTACGATGTCGTCAATGTCGTTTTTGGCCTTGTTGGCCGACTGTATGGCTATAAAGTAATTCATAGGCGTCTGTTGCTGTGCTTTTCAAAAAAAAGAAAGCAGCATGGTTGTTAAGAAGAACAAAGCTAAGCAAACTTTCTTGCATATCCAATTCGCGGCCCGATTAATTTTGCCCTTACCTGTTTCGACTTGAATCATCAAGGACGGTTCAGCCGCTTTTCCGCCGATTATGCCCTTAACGACCTCGTCCGTCTTTCTGCCGGTTTTGCTTGGTTTGGCGGCGATGAGGGTATGTTTGGTCTGTACAAGCGCAACTCGGAAGTGTGGGTCAAGGCAAAATACAGCTTTTAGCAGTGTTTTGTTTCGTGCATTTTTGCTCGATTGACGTGGAAAAAACATGACAATAGACAGTTTGTGTGTGCCTTTCAGAAGAAGAGTGTGTATTGGCTTGATTTTCAGTGGATAATACTCTTCTTTTCTCTTTTCTTCGAGATGGCGTATGTTCGGCACCGAGGAACACGTCGTTCCACACCGAGGAACACCCTCTTCCTCACCGAGGAACGAGGCTTTCGGCACCGAGATACGATTTGCACCTGTCGTATCTATGTATAATATTTTACAAATGAGCGTTCCGGCGGAAGATGCCTATATGGGAAAACTCAATTTCAGAAAAAAAGAGCCATATCATTACTCAAGAAATAGAGTGTGATAGGGCTCTTTATTATTTATCTGTTACAACCCGTAACTTTTCTAATGACTTATATTAGACGCATCCTCATTCAGCTTTATGTCCTTTAGCTTTAGAGAGTAATAAATTGTCACTGCTCCATTAATAGGCCAAATAACATCCGTGTACAGGTGCTGGGCTGTGCCGCTAAAGACAATCCGCCGATTTTTGTACACCTTGTACTCGTCCTTCATGTTCTCTATCATGAGTACATCTGTTACCTCATCTCCTTGCTCAATTTCCGCATAGATAACCCACTTTTCTAATTCGTTGTCATACTCCATGCTTCCTTTGAACGCGCTCAGTTCGATGGGCTTTTGCGGTTTCTCCGGATAAATCCGTCTTGTGGTAGGTTCTTCTTTGCTACAACCGAGGCAGAGCGTCAGGCAAAAGAGGATGCTGAAAGGAATAAAATGTTTCATAATGGTAAGGTTTTAAGTATAACATAAATCGCTGTTTAAAATTCTAACTGAAGTGCTACTCAATAATCACTCTTCGTTCTTGAGTGTAGGTGTTGTCAGAAACGACAATGCGATACTCTCCCGAAGTCCATGTACGTGTATCTATCTTCATTTCGTAGGTTTTCTCTTTCTTGGTGTCAGAAAAGAGTTTTACGCCTCGACCCGTATATACTTCAACTTTACTTATTGAAAGATTGCGGTTTGTCACTTCCGTTTTCTGCGTTACTTCAGGTTTCACCACTCGTATTGTGATTTCCCCTCTACTGTCATTAAAAGAGATATTGTAATAAGGAACGATTATCTCACAAGGAATTGTGAAGAAATTGGCGGAGGTTCCGCAATTGTTTTCTGTTCTGATTTTCAGCCAACCATCGGTACAATCGCCTACCCTTAAATTAAACGTGGGGTTTCCCTGCAAATAGCGATGTGCGGAAGTTACCATTTTAAAAGTGAAATAATTCGATGTGTTGTTGGTAGAAGAGTTATTACTTGCTTTGTCAGTATATTCTAACCTTAGCGTAAAGTCGTCCGAAACGTAAATAGGATTACCGTGATTCATATTCGTAGTCATTCCGGATTGTCCGTTTACAAACCAATACAAATTTCCTATGTAGGGCGATGGGGGACCGCTTGTGGCAAAGGTTGTCAGAGAAGTTGTTCCTGCCGGAGAAGTCAGCTCAGCCTCGATTGTATGGTATTGGGAATTCATACCGTTGGAGTTCAGTGTGAGAGTCGGCCCGTTATATGTATTTGTCGAGTTCGATAAAGGCTGGTCATCCATTACTGAAGAGGGGAAGAAGGTTTTCACTGTCCAAGAAACGCTTTCATTCGGAGATAGTGCGGAAATGGAATAGGAGGCATTGCTGCAAAACATTTTCGGTCCTTCTATTTTCTTGTGATGTATCACTTGCCGGAGAATGCTGCTCTGGTTAATGGATGCATGCATCCGTTGTATCTGTAAGGGAGTGAAATTAGTGCGGCATGGCTTATGGGAATATGACATCATGTTTGTAGGGTCTGGGTTGTAGCTGTCCCCATTTGCATCCACGCTTGTTCCTATGTATTCGCAAAAATATGGATGCCACTTTTGCGGATCGGCTGGGGTGTCGGCTATATAGTCACCGGCCGTAGTCGCATTGCTTCCGTTGACCAACTCTTTTATTCCGGGTTCTTCATCCCATGTCCCATGATGTGTATGATACAAGCCTAAGCAATGTCCTACCTCATGTGGCAGGGTAGAACCTTCGTGGTATCGTGATCTGATAATGCATGCGGAGGAAGGAATGTTCTTGGCTTGTCCTATGAATTTGTCTGAATTTTCTTCTGAACTAATAATATAAATGTCTATAGCATCTGGGTGAGGATTGGTATTGAAGATATTGGCTAACTCTGCCATTGTTCCGAGCGTGTTGTTATGCGCGTCAGAGTCAATATATTCATCGCCGGATAAACAGAAACTGATATTAGATCCGGAATAGTAGTTGTTTAAGGAACTTATCACTCCCGGTGAAACGGTAGTTTTATTAAGTCCATTTCCGGCGGAGCTTCTTATGACATGCACATAAACGTTCAGAAGATAGTTGCCACTTCCTATGGCACGTGATTGCGGTTCAAAGAACCATGCGGGAGGGGGAGGGGCGGGCGTTCCACACTTTGCGCGTGTTTTTATATCCTTTAGCTTTAGAGAGTAATACTTTGTGTATCCTCTTGCTCCATTATCCGGCAAATTAATATCCGTGTACAAGTGCTGGGCTGTGCCGCTAAAGACAATCCGCTGATTTTCGTACACCTTGTACTCGTCCTTCATGTTCTCTATCATGAGTATATTTGTTACTTCATCTCCGGGTTCAACTCTCGCATAGATAACCCACTTTTCTAATTCGTTGTGATACTTGATACTTCCTTCGAACGCGCTCAGTTCGATAGGCTTTTGCGGTTTCTCCGGATAAATCCGTCTTGTGGTGGGTTCTTCTTTGCTGCAACCGAGGCAGAGCGTCAGGCAAAAGAGGATGCTGAAAGGAATAAAATGTTTCATAGCGGTAAAGTTTTTAAAGGTTTGTATTAAAGAACGTGGCTCGAACAGCTTTGCGCAGTGTAATGGACAGAAGCCGACAAAAGATATTATTACAAAATAGCAGATTAAATATTAGAAAAACAAATGTTTAGCCAAGTTTCTATAATTAATTTTGCCCATCTTGTTTTGCCGGGGCTTTGCAGAGGCATGCCTGCTTGCCGGTTGAGGGCGGGTGTGTGCCCGTAAGGACAGGAGCAAGTCTATGTCTTGACAAACACCGGACTTTGAGCCGACAGGCGCAAGTGTTTGTCGTGTCAGGCAAAAGCCTTTGTCGCGTCACACACAAGCCTCTGACGGATGCCGGGAAAGCTGCTGATTATGAGGCGGTAAGGATGATCGTCTACCGAAAAAGGCTATTCCCCGGCATATCGCCCCAGATAGTCGAATTGTATCATGCGGTCGGAGATTTCGTATGCCTCTTGCGCATAGGCTGCTTCCTGCGGCGTGACGCTTTCTCCCTCCACCTTCAGTTGGGGACTGACGGCGAACCCTTTCTTCGAGGGGTCGAAGATGCTTTGCCCCAGTCCGCTCCAGCAGTAATCGTCGAGGCGGAGCAGGTTCAGCAGCGTGGGATACATGTCTATCTGCCCCATCACCTTGTCGTAGCGCATGCCTATGGGCGAGTTCACCACGATGAAGGGTGTAAACGTCTTGTCGGACACGACACCCTTGCCGCCGGGGGCGTTGCACAACTCCTCGCGGTGCGAGGCCAGCCCCTCGTGGTCGCCGGTGATGACGATGAGGGTTTCGGCGTATTGCGGCAGCGTCTTCAGGTATTCCACAAACCGTCCTATGGCCTTGTCCGTGTAGCGTGCGGTGGTCATGTAGTCGTTCATCTTCTGCGGGATGGCCGGGGAGAAACGCACCTCTTTCAGCTCTTCGGGCAGTTTGAAGGGGGCGTGTCCCGAATAGGTGACAAGCTGCATGTACACGTTTTCGCCCTGCTTCCATATCTCGCCGTTCTCTATCTTGCGGCGGCACTGTGCCAGAAAAGCGCCGTCGCCCGTGCGCTTGTGCGTGCCGAAGGCTTCCTCCAGCTTGAAGTCGTGATAGGCTATGATGGTGTCCGTGCCGAAGCTGTAAGCAATGACGCCCTGATTCCATGTGGACACCTTGTCGATGGTGAGGAGGTAGTTGCGCGAGGCTTTCTTTTGGTGCATGGCTTTCTGCAAGGTGTGGTAGGTATGGTCGGGGTAGAGGCTGCTGTACGTGCCGCTGTTGATGGGCAGCAGTCCGGCACAGAGCATCAGCTGCGCGTCGATGGAGCGGCCTCCTTTCACCTGCGTCAGCACACGGGGAGCGTACAGGGTGGTGGAGTCCTTTATCAGCCTGTTGAGGCAGGGCGTGATTTCCTGCCCTTCCACTTCCGTCTCCAATACCCAGCTTTCGAGCGACTCGGCAAGGATGACGATGCAGTTGTTTCGTGTGCCGATGGAGTCGGGCAGGGCACGGTGCACGGGCTTCCGGCTCAACCACGCCTCTATCTGCTGCCGTGTTTCGGGGGTGAGCGTCTGCTTGCGGCTCATCAGGTCGTGGCACATATCTCCGAACACGGTGTACATGGAGGTGGTGCTTGCGCACATGTAGGCGTCTTGGCGGACGGCTTTATAGGCCGCGCCGAAACCGCCCTTCAGCAAGGTGGTTGTGGCGAAGAGCACGATGGCGATGCCTGAAAGCACTGCGTAGCGGCGGTACGACGTGCGCTCACGCATCTGCCTGCGGCGCAGTGCGGGCGGAATGCAGGCAAGGGTGGAGAGGGGGAAAAAGGCGTCGTACCAACGGAAAGAGTCGTACACGCTTCCGGTGAAGTCGGCCAGATTGCCCGACAGGGCATAGCTGCTCAAGGGGATGGCCGTGTAGTAGGTGCGGAAATACATCAGGTTGGCCACCAGCAGCATGTCCATCAGCAGCATGACGGCTATTTGCGTCTTCCACAGCCGGAAGAAACGGTAGGGCACGAGCAACAGCAGCGTGGCGATGACTTTCGTGGCGTAGAACTCCACGGTGGAGAACGAAGCGAACGTGGTGGGTATGCTCCAGATGAAGTCGAACAGCAGGAACTTGAAGAACAGGGCGGTGCCGAACCAAAGTACCATCCGGTCGATGTTGGCGGGGCAACGCGTGAAGCGTGGTCTTGTCATACGAAATAAGAGTTTAAGCGTTGGTTTGTGCAGGCATTTTTCCCGTCACGGCGCAAAGGTAAATAAAAAGGAGAGAAAGCTTGGCGGCTTTTCCGGAAAAAGTGGACTTGGCGTACTAAAGGCGTTGCCTTTGTCCCGTATTTCCGTTTATTGTCGTATATTTGTCCCTGCAATCCACTAACAATTAGCAATGAAGGAATTTCTGCAACTGATGCGGCGTTTCGTGACGCCTTATAAGAAGTATATCGGCCGGGCCATCGTGCTCAATGTATTGTCTGCCATTTTCAACGTTTTTTCGTTCACCTTGTTGATTCCCATTCTGAACATCCTCTTCAAGACGGGAGATAATGCGCAGGCCTACCGCTTCATGGAGTGGGGCGCCGGAAGCCTGAAAGAGGTGGCGGTGAACAACTTCTACTACTACGTCACCCGTCTCATCGAGGTCTACGGGCCGTCTACCACGTTGCTCTTCCTGGGGCTCTTCCTCGCCTTCATGACGATGCTGAAGACCTCCTGCTACTTCGGCTCTTCGGCCGTGATGATTCCGTTGCGCACAGGCGTGGTGCGCGACATCCGCGTGATGGTCTACTCCAAAGTGATGCATCTGCCGCTGGGCTTTTTTTCCGAAGAGAGAAAGGGCGACATCATCGCCCGAATGAGCGGCGACGTGGGCGAGATAGAGAATTCCATCACCAGCTCGCTGGATATGCTGCTCAAGAACCCCATCCTGATTATACTTTATTTTTCCACGCTGATTGTCACCAGTTGGCAGTTGACGCTGTTCACCATCTTGGTGCTGCCCGGCATGGGCTGGCTCATGGGCAAGGTGGGCAAGAAACTGAAACGCAAGTCGCTCGAAGCGCAGGGAAAGTGGAGCGACACCATGTCGCAACTGGAAGAGACGCTGGGCGGGCTGCGCATCATCAAGGCATTCATTGCCGAAGACAAGATGGTGGACCGCTTCAGGCAGTGCAGTGACGAACTGCGCGACGCAACCAACAGGGTGGCCACTCGTCAGGCACTGGCGCACCCCATGAGCGAGTTCCTCGGCACACTGCTCATCGTGCTGGTGCTGTGGTTCGGCGGCCTGCTCATTCTGGGCGAGGGCACTTCGATGGAGGCTTCCACGTTCATCTTCTATATGGTGATTCTATACAGCATCATCAACCCGTTGAAGGACTTTGCAAAGGCGGGCTATAACATCCCGAAGGGACTCGCCTCGATGGAGCGTGTGGACAAGATATTGAATGCCGAAAATCCCATCAAGGAACCCGCCCATCCCGTTGCCCTGACCGGTATGGAGCGGCAAATCGAGTTCAGGGATCTGTCGTTCAGCTACGACGGAAAGCGTGAAGTGCTGAAGCACATCGACCTCACCGTGGCCAAAGGACAGACCATCGCCTTGGTGGGGCAGTCGGGTTCGGGAAAGTCGACGCTGGTAGACCTGTTGCCGCGCTACCACGATGTGCATCAGGGTGAAATCCTTATAGACGGCGTGAACATCAAGAACTTCCGCATCCACGATCTGCGCGCTTTGATAGGCAACGTGAACCAGGAGGCCATCCTCTTCAACGATACGTTCTTCAACAACATCGCTTTCGGGGTGGAGAACGCCACGCCGGAGCAGGTGATGGAAGCGGCCAAGATTGCCAATGCCCACGACTTCATCATGGAAACCGAACTGGGCTACCAAACCAATATCGGCGACCGTGGAGGCAAACTCTCGGGCGGCCAGCGCCAGCGCATCAGCATTGCCCGTGCCATCCTTAAGAACCCGCCCATCCTCATCCTCGACGAGGCCACCTCCGCTCTTGATACCGAGAGCGAACGCCTTGTGCAGGAGGCTTTGGAGCGTCTGATGAAGACACGCACCACCATTGCCATTGCCCACCGCCTCTCCACCATCAAGAATGCGGATGAAATATGCGTGCTCTACGAAGGCGAAATAGTGGAGCGCGGCAAGCACGAAGAGCTGCTGGCAAAGAACGGCTACTACAAGCGGCTGAACGACATGCAGTCGCTGGGATGATGGCTAATCGCTCAACGCTATCTCACCCATCGTCACTTTTGCCTTGCGGCCGTTGGGCGAAGTGGCTTCGAGCTTGACGTACCGGGCTTCCACGGCTTTGCCGAAGACCACGGTCTGCGGTTGCGGGTTGTGCATGATGTTGCTGAACTCGCCATGCGTGCGTACTTCCGTCCAGTGCTCGCCGTCGTTGCTCACCAAGAAGCGGAACTTATAGGCCATGTCGGGGGTGGCTTCGCCGTTGGCAGGGGCATAGGTGAAGCTTTTCAGCAGGCAGGTTTTTCCCAAATCGACCGTAAGCGGAGCCTCTGAGAGTTGCTTCCAGCCGTCGCGTTTCATTGCGTCAGGCTCTTTCGCCTTAGATGCCTCTTTCACGGGCCCGGCAAAATAAGCCCCCACTTTGGCTATGTTGGCTTTCAGGCGCGATGCCATCAGTGTGACGCGCAAGGCTTTCGCCTCTATGGCGGGGAAACGGAGCAGGCGTTTGTAGCCCACGGTTGTGCCTTGCGCCACTTCCGTCCAGCCTTCGGATGTAAGGGCTTCTACCTTGAAGGCCTCCACACGTTGCCCCCGACGGATGTCTTCTTGCAGCATCACGACGTTTATCCTTGCCTTCGTTTTCAGTTTGTACACGCGGCTTTCGCCCTCGGCAGGTTGCCACGGTGCGCTGCCTTTGCGCACGTAGTCGGTGGCGAATGTTGCTGCGATGTAATCGGCCAGTTCCTTGATGCGTGCGGCATCGTTTTCATGAATCCGTCCGCGACGGTCGGGCGGAATGTTGAGCAGAAGCACGGAATTGTAGCCCACCGATTTGAAGTAAATATCCACGAGGTGGGCGAGCGGCTTCACCTTGTCGTCTTCCGCCGTATGGTAGAACCATCCCGGACGGATGGACACGTCTACCTCCGAAGGATACCAGAAGAGCCTGTCCACCTTTTGCAACATGTCGCGGCTGCCCAAGTCTTTCGACATGTTGTTGATGCCGAGCTGTGCAAGAGTTTTTTCCGAGTCGGTTGCCGTAGATGGGGGAAGTACCGTGGAGCTCCACTCCGTTTCGCGTCCCACGCCTGCCTCGTTGCCCACCCAGCGGATGTCGTCACCCATGATGGCGGCCACGGCTTTGGGTTGCAGCGTGTTGATTACTTTCATGTAGGCTTCCCAGTCGTACTCTTGTTTTTTGCCGTTGGGGCCTTCGGCGCAAGCTCCGTCGAACCACACCTCGTGCACCTCGCCGTAGTTGGTGAGGAGCTCGGTCAGTTGGCGGATGAAGAACTCGTTATAGCGTGGCGAATCGCCGTAGCATGGAGCGTTCCTGTCCCACGGCGAAAGGTAGACGCCGAACTTCATGCCGTACTTGTCGCATGCCGCGCGCAGTTCCTTCACCACGTCGCCCTTGCCCCCTTTCCACGGCGAGGAGGCTACGGAATGGGCAGTGGTGGCGGTGGGCCACAGGCAGAAGCCGTCGTGATGCTTGGCGGTGATGATGGCCATCTTGAATCCTCCCTCCTTCAGGCTCTTCACCCATTGTTCGGCATCGAAACCGGTGGGATTGAACAGGGCGGGGTCTTCTTTCCCGTCGCCCCATTCGCGGTTGGTAAAGGTGTTGATGCCGAAATGCAGAAAGGCCGTGAGCTCCAGCTTCTGCCACTCGTATTGTTGCGTAGTGGGCACAAGCCGGGCTGCCATTTCCACTTTTTGTTCCATTGGGGCATTTTGCGGAAACTCCACCTGCTTCACATGGTAATGTTCTTTTTCTTGGGCTGCCGCCTGCAACAGGCATAGGTGCAGGCAGGCAAGGAGTAGTGTTTTTTTCATCAGGGATAGTGTTTTTAAGAGCCGGGCGATGGCGTTTCAAAAGAGCCTTCGCCCAAGCTTGGGATTATACATAAATGTCGCATGTCAAGGCAACGGCTGTTTCGCCGCTTCGGGCAGTGTCACTTTGAAGAACCTGCTGGGACGGTGCTCCTTCCGTATGATGCTTACCAGCTGTTCCACTACGTCAGGATACGAGGCGGCGACGTCATGGTCTTCGTGTATGTCTTCAGTCAGATTGTAAAGGTGGGGCACTCCTTTCTTCACTACCATCTTCCAGTCTTCACGGCGCACGGCTATCTGGTCGGTTTCGTGAAACTCCCAATACAGATGATCGTGACGTTGCTGGCGAAGGCTGTCGCCCGTCATGGCTGCGGCAAACGAGATGCCGTCGAAGCAGTCGTCCGCCAGTTGTTTGTTCAGATATTTTTTGGGAAAACGGCGGTCGCCCGTCAGTTCGCAGAAAGTGGGCATCACATCGTAGAAAGCCAGTTGATGACTGCTTGTTGTCCCCGCCGGAACACGTCCGGGCCACCGCACGATGAAAGGCACGCGGATGCCCCCTTCGTGACACTCGCGCTTCAGTCCGCGCAATTTCCCGTCGCGTCCGAAAAAAGCAGGGTCGGCTCCTCCCTCTTCGTGAGGGCCGTTGTCGCTGCTGAATACCACCAGTGTGTTCTCGTCCAGCCCCTTCTCTTTCAGCTTTTGCAGAATCTCGCCCACATAAGCGTCCAACCTTGTAATCATGGCAGCAAACTGTGCATGTGTATGGACGGACGGATTGTAGCGCGAGCCTTCGCTTCCGCCCCATGTGCGGTCGTGAAAGAACTGCTTGCGGTAGGCCTGCAACAGCGAATCGTCAGGCTGTGCCAGTTCGGCATGCGGAAGCGTATAGGTCAGCAGTCCGAAGAAGGGTTGCCGGCCGTCTTGCCTGTCGATCCATTCCAATGCCTTGCGGTGAATCAAATCGGCAGAATATTGTGTGCGCAGTTCATAGCCTTTGCCATACATGGGGTGTTTGATGTTCTCTTCCATCACGACACGCACCACGCCCGTGTCGCCCTGCGTACGGCTGTAACGGTTGAGGAAGTTGGGGTAGTAAAGATGGGCTTGGAACTGGCATATATATCCGAAGAACTCGTCCACGCCGCGCTTGTCGGGTGTGGAGGCGGAACCTTCGTAGCCTCCCGCCCATTTTCCGAAAAGTCCGGTGGTATAGCCGTTGTTCTTCATCACTTCGGGCAGGATGATGTGTCCGGGGGCGTAGGGATGCTGCCCCACCATGCTGTAATCTTCGTTGTCGCCATACATGATGAGGGATGCGTCCTTCCAATACTCCTTATTGCCCCGTACTTCGGTATGTCCTGTGTGTTGTCCGGTCATGAGCGATGCGCGCGACGGCGCACTGACGGGGCTGCCCGCATAGGCCTGCGTGAAGCGCATTCCTTCCGAGGCCATCCGGTCGATGTGCGGAGTCCGGATATAGCGTTGCCCGTAGCAACCCAAGTCGCCGTAGCCCATGTCGTCGCACAAAATAAAAAGGATATTGGGCTTTTCCGCCTGCCGGGCGTTGACGCCGGTTGCCGCAAGCGCCATACATCCCCATAAAAAGGTTTTCCGGTTGTTCATGGTTTCTTAATGATTGTGATATGCAAAAATAGAAAAAGAAAACCGGACTTCATCTATGCCTGTCGGAAAAAAACAGAGTCCGTAACACCGGCAGATGCAATATTGTCGCGAAGATGAGAAGTAAACGGGATGCCGTCCGAAAGATGATGAGACCTGCCTGAAAACATTCGCCGCCAACGGGAGAAAACTCTATCTTAGCGCTTGCGTTATATATCTTGCGCCTTGCGATATATATCTTAGCGCCTGCGATATACATCGCAAGCGCTAAGATAGAACTCCCCTCCTAATCTCTTCCTGTTTCAGACAAGGCAAAGAGAGGTTTTATCCGCTGATGAAAACTCTTTCTTGCACGGACGAAACCCATATCCAAAGCCTTATATCGAATATCGAATGCGTTGGCGAGAAAGATAAAGAACCTGAGTGTGAACTCTGCCTGAGTTCGGGATAAGAAGCAGGTCGACAGCCTCACACGGAGGCTTGTGCTCCAAAGTCGAATCCCATTGCTTATCAGATATTTAATATTGATTTGTCAGACACTTGCCTCTGACGGCTCAAGCACCTGTGTCTGTCACGTCAGAGACTTGTGTCTGCCGGCTCGGACACTTGCCTCTGTCACGACAAAGGCTTGCAGCTGTCAGACAGGGCGGGGGCGGCCGGCCTGAAAGGCTCTCTTCTCTTCTGCCCAATCACCGTAAACCGGTGCATCCGGGAAATATCCGCCCGACAGGGTGAAGCCCCGCATCTTTAGCAAAGTAATCACTTATTCCGAACTCAGGTGAGGTATATGCCGGAAGAAACGGAAAGGGGTATCTTTGAGAGCCGTTGCCTGTTCCGTCATTTCCTTCCGAAGTCGGCGGGTACTTCGCCCCATTGTTTGGTTTCCCATTTCAGGATGGGGGTGGTGTAGGTGTTTTCGCGCAGCCATTTCTCGGCACGTTCTATCAACTCGAAGAGGGCTTCGCTCCGGGCGTTGCGCGGCAGTTTCGTCTTGCATTTCTTCTGCTTCACCCAGCTGATGGCATTCACACTGTCGCTGTAGATGGGCATGTCCATTCCTTTCCGTTTCAGGAGGGCGAGGCCGTGTACGATGGCAAGGAATTCGCCGATGTTGTTTGTGCCATACATGGGGCCGAAGTGGAACACCTGCCGGCGGCTGCCCACGTGCACTCCCCTGTACTCCATGGCGCCGGGATTTCCGCTGCAAGCGGCGTCTACGGCAAGGCTGTCCGCCACGACGGCTGCCGGAAGGGGGGTGTCCTGCGGCTTTCGGGCGGCCGCACGGGTGGGCGATCCCCCTCGCCCGATGTATTGGTAGGGCGAAGAGGCAAAGGCTTTTTCGGCTTCTTCACGCGTGTCGAACGATTTGAATTTCGCCCCTTCGTAGCCTTTGGTTTGCAGTTGGCAGTCGGTCCAGGAGCTGTAAATGCCCGGCGTGACACCCGACCATACAACGTAAAATTTCTCTTTCTTCATAACTGAGGACAAAGGTAAAGAAGAAAATCCGAACAAAATCCCTCTTCAGGTTGTTTCTTTCTCGCGCACTGATGAATTTACACCGTGTCCAAAGCCTGCAAGGATGAACATGGAACATGCAGAATAGAAAGTATTGGCAGGCGGGGTGGGTAAACTCGGAACAGGCTCTGAAAAAGGATAATTCAAATATAAACAAAGAAAGGAAAAGAAAAATGGGAAGAACATTTGCCGAAGCCATGAAGCACCGCCGTACGTATTATTCCATCGGCAGCGGTTCGCCGGTATCGGACAGCGAGATAGAACGCGTGGTTCGCGAAGCCCTGAAGCACGTGCCGTCGGCTTTCAACTCGCAGTCGGCGAGAGTGGTATTGCTGTTGGGCGATGGGCATAAGAAGTTGTGGAACATCGTGAAGAGCACGTTGAAGGAACTCGTCTCTGCCGAAGACTTTGGCAAGACGGAAGCCAAAATAGACGGCTGTTTTGCCGCCGGACACGGTACGGTGCTCTATTTTGAAGACACTTCTGTGGTAAAGAAATTGCAGGAAGCGTTCCCTTCTTACAAGGATAACTTCCCCATCTGGTCGCACCATACTTCTGCCATGCATCAGTTTGCCGTTTGGACGATGCTCGAAGACCTCGGTCTGGGTGCCTCTCTGCAACATTACAACCCGTTGATTGACGAGGAAGTGCGCCGCACCTGGAATCTGCCCGAAGAGTGGCAGCTTGTGGCTCAGATGCCTTTCGGCACACCTACGGGCGAGCCGGGCGAGAAGAGCTTTGAAGACATGGACAAGCGTTTCAAGGTGTTCCGTTCTTGATCGCACTCTTCCGGCGGATTGGCCGGGAAGATGAAAGAACGGTTTGCGGAGAGGCTTTTTCCGGACGCGCACAACGCAGATGGTATGGTTCTTTGGTTTAGAGAACCGTGCCACCTGCGTTTTTTTCATCCGGGTGTTGATGGCTAAGGGCTTGCGCAGAGGTGTTCCGTATGCAGGTGGCACGGCTTCTGCCGGTCGGAGCGTCCCCTCGCTGCACGAGTCCGTAGGTGGCTGTTCGGGGTTTTGACAGACACAAGCCTCTGTCACGACAAACACAAGTCCTTGTGAAAACAGACACTTGTGTCCGTCAATCTTCCTTCACCGTGGGCTGGGAGATTAAATAAATTGTTTACCTTTGCGCGCATAAGGGAAGCAGATATGATACGTATTTTCTTGACCGGCTACATGGGGGCCGGAAAAACTACTTTAGGAAAGGCCTTTGCCCGCGAAATGCATGTGCCGTTCATCGACTTGGACTGGTACATTGAAGAGCGTTTCCACAAATCCGTCCGCGAACTGTTTGCCGGTCGTGGAGAAGATGCTTTCCGTCAGCTGGAGCGGAACATGCTGCACGAGGTGGGAGAGTTTGAAGACGTCGTCATCTCCACCGGCGGCGGCACGCCCTGCTTCTTCGACAACATGGACTACATGAATGCCTGCGGGCAGACGGTGTTTCTCGATGTGCATCCCGACATCCTGTTCCGCCGCCTCCGGGTGGCCACGCAGCAACGCCCCATTCTGCAAGGCAAGACGGACGAAGAACTGCGTGCCTTTATTCTGGAGGCACTGGAGAAGCGTGCCCCCTTTTACTCGCAGGCCCAATACCTGTTCGATGCCGGCCGTCTGGAAAGCCGCAGGCAGATATCCGATTCTGTCCAACGGCTGCGCAACCTCCTGAAACTTTAATTCCCTGTAAATGTGCATTTCTCGGCTGAAAAGGCTGAAGATATTGGATTAATGTGTATTTTTGTCCCCAATAGCAAATAGTAAAATGTCAAATAGTAAACATATTGGTGAAGTAGATGAGAAAATGGCGTATTGAAGATTCAGAAGAGCTGTACAATATAACAGGTTGGGGCACTTCGTACTTTGGTATCAATGACAAAGGTCATGTAGTGGTGACACCGCGCAAAGACGGCGTAGCCGTCGATTTGAAAGAACTGGTGGACGAGTTGCAGCTACGCGACGTGGCGGCGCCCGTGCTGGTTCGTTTTCCCGACATTCTGGACAACCGCATCGAGAAGGTGTCCTGCTGTTTCAAGCAGGCCGCCGATGAATATGGGTATAAAGGCGAGAACTTTATTATCTATCCCATTAAGGTGAACCAGATGCGTCCCGTCGTGGAAGAGATGATTACGCACGGCAAGAAGTTCAATCTGGGATTGGAAGCAGGTTCCAAACCGGAGCTGCATGCCGTAATCGGTGTCAATACCGACCCCGGCTCGTTGGTTGTCTGCAACGGATATAAGGACGAGAGTTTCATCGAAATGGCACTGCTGGCGCAGAAGATGGGCAAACGCATCTTTCTTGTAGTGGAGAAGCTCAACGAACTGAATCTTATCGCCAAGATGGCGAAGCAGCTCAAAGTGAGACCTAACATCGGTATTCGCATTAAGTTGGCCTCCAGCGGAAGCGGCAAGTGGGAAGAAAGCGGAGGCGATGCCAGCAAGTTCGGCCTTACCTCAAGCGAGTTGCTCGAAGCGCTCGACTTTCTGGAGAAGAAAGAAATGAAAGACTGCCTGAAGCTGATACACTTCCACATCGGCAGTCAGATAACCAAGATACGCCGCATCAAGAATGCCTTGCGCGAGGCTTCGCAATTCTTTGTGCAGCTCAACAAATCGGGCTTCAACATCGAGTTTGTGGATACCGGCGGAGGCATGGGGGTGGACTACGACGGCACACGCTCGTCTAACAGCGAAAGCTCCGTCAACTATTCCATTCAGGAGTACGTCAACGACGTGGTGTCCACCTTTGTCGACGCTGCCGACAAACACGGCTTTCCGCATCCCAACATCATCACCGAAACCGGCCGCAGCCTCACCGCTCACCACTCCGTGCTTATCTTCGAAGTGCTGGAGACGGCCTCCCTGCCCGAAATGGACGATGATTGGGAACCGGGTGAAGATGCCCACGAACTGGTGAAGGAACTGTATCACATCTGGGACAACCTGAGCCAGCGCAGTATGCTCGAACCTTGGCACGATGCGCAACAGATTCGCGAAGAGGCCCTCGACCTCTTCAGCCACGGCATTGTCGACCTGAACACGCGTGCGCAGATAGAAAAGCTCTATTGGAGCATCTGCCGCGAAATCAACACCATTGCCGGAAACATGAAGCACGTGCCCGAAGAGTTTCGCAAACTCAACAAGCTGCTTGCCGACAAATACTTCTGCAACTTCTCACTGTTCCAATCATTGCCCGACTCTTGGGCCATCGACCAGATGTTCCCCATCATGCCCATCCAACGGCTGGACGAACGTCCCGACCGCGAAGCCACCTTGCAGGACATGACTTGCGATTCGGACGGTAAGATTGCCAACTTCGTCACTTCGCGTTCCGATACCACCACGCTGCCTTTGCACTCGCTCCGCGACAAGGAAAACTACTATCTGGCCGTGTTCCTCGTAGGAGCCTATCAGGAGATTCTGGGCGATATGCACAACCTCTTCGGCGATACGAACGCCGTACACGTGTCTGTCAACTCCAAGGGCTACACCATCGACCAGCTGATTGACGGCGAAACCGTGGCCGAAGTGCTGGACTACGTGCAATATAACCCCAAGAAACTGGTGCGCACACTGGAAACGTGGGTTACGCAGTCCGTCAAGGAAGGCCGCATCTCGGTAGAGGAGGGCAAGGAATTCTTGTCCAACTACCGCTCCGGACTATACGGATACACGTATTTGGAATAGAACGGTTAGCGTATGGTGGTTAGCGGTTAGTTGGGCGGGGTGTATCTGCAAAGCGAACCAGCCTCCAAAGAATACCTTCACTTACCAATCCTAACCCCTAATCGTTAATCGCTGATGCATACGGTTTTTTTCTTCAAGAAACCGGAGTGTATACACCTTAATTATATATGAGAACTGATTATCCGCATCGTGTCTGCGACTGTCTGCCGGAAGCCGGCACAAGGACATCTTGCGGATAATCGAATTATATGGAAGCAATGAAAGAGAAACTGACTGTTATCAAGGTAGGCGGCAAAATAGTGGAGGAGGAAGCCACCCTCCGTAAGTTGTTGGATGATTTTGCGGCTATCGGGGGGCATAAGCTATTGGTGCACGGAGGCGGACGTTCGGCCACCAAGCTGGCTGAAAGTCTGGGTATCGAAAGCCGTATGGTGAACGGCCGCCGCATCACCGATGCCGAAACCCTGAAAGTAGTGACGATGGTGTATGGCGGATTGGTGAACAAGAATATCGTGGCCGGTTTGCAGGCACGTGGCGTCAACGCATTGGGACTCACGGGAGCCGACATGGATGCCATCCGTTCCGTGAAGCGACCGGTGAAAGAGGTGGACTACGGCTTTGTGGGCGATGTGAAGCAAGTCAACGCCGTTTTGCTGGCCGACCTTATTTGCAAAGGCATCATCCCGGTGATGGCTCCGCTGACGCACGACGGCGAAGGCAACATGCTGAACACGAATGCCGACACCATTGCCGGAGAAATCGCCAAAGCCCTTGCTTCGCTGTTCGATGTCACCTTAGTGTTCTGCTTTGAAAAGAAAGGCGTGCTCCGCAATGAGAACGATGATGACAGCGTGATTCCACACATAACTCCCGACGAGTTCAAACAATATGTGGCCGAGGGAGTGATTCAAGGCGGCATGATTCCGAAGCTCGAAAATGCTTTCGAGGCAATTACCTCCGGGGTTTCCGAAGTAATCATCACTTCGGTTGCGGCTATCGGAGAAGAGGGAGGGACGAGGATGGTGCGTTAATGTACTTTCTTTTGGGCAAGCAAAAGAAAAAGTACATCAGAAGCAAAAAAAAATAGTATTTGCCTGTAACTTTCTGGATACTTAACCGTCAACTTATTAGAGATGCAAGAACTCAGCTTTCGTAATGATATTCTTCCGCTGAAAGACAAACTCTTCCGGCTGGCTCTGCGAATCACGTTCGATAGGGCAGAAGCAGAGGATATTGTGCAAGAAACGCTGATAAGGGTTTGGAACAAGCGTGATGAATGGGCGCAGTTCGGTTCGGTCGAGGCTTACTGCCTGACAGTGGCAAAGAATCTGGCGATAGACCGGAGCGAGCGAAAGGATGCCCACACCGTGGAATTCACCCCTGACATGGAGCAGCTCGCCGATGCATCGAACCCTTACGACAAGCTGGTGAATAAAGAACGGATGGCATTGATACACCGGTTGATGAACGAGCTTCCCGAAAAACAACGGCTGATTATGCAGCTCAGGGATGTCGAAGGCAAGAGTTATAAAGAAATAGCGGTTGTCCTGAACTTGACCGAGGAGCAGGTAAAAGTGAACCTCTTCAGGGCACGGCAAAAAGTAAAACAAAAGTTTATAGATACAGAAGGTTATGGACTCTAAATATATAGAACAACTCTTGAAGCGCTACTGGCAGTGCGAAACCTCCCTCGAAGAGGAAGCGCAACTGCGCGCTTTCTTCAGCGGAAGCGATGTTCCCGCACATCTGCTTCGATATAAAGAATTGTTCGTATACGAGCAACTTCAGCAGGAGGTGCACTTGGGCGAAGATTTCGATGCGCGGGTATTGGCCGAAATAGAAGTCCCGGTAGTCAAAGCAAAGCGTTTGACGCTGGCGGCACGCTTCATACCCTTGTTCAAGGCTGCTGCGGTAGTGGCGGCGATTCTTTCACTGGGCAATGTGATGCAACATTCATTCTTTTCCGATGTGAAGGAAGTGGCCTCGGCTGATACCATAGGTAAACAGATTTCCGCTCCCTCGGTGGCTCTTTCCGGAGAGACGACCGTTGCTAAGGAAAGTCAGGTGATAGACAGCCTGCGCCTTGTGGATAAGGAGAAGGAAATCAAAGAGTAGATATTTTTCTTTGCAATTATAAAATAATATTTTCATTTGCTTTAAACATAATATAGTTAGTGTGCTTTATTAAAACAAGTTGAGGCTGTGAAGTTTCAATTCTCTCAAAACATTTATAGTAACTAACTAAGATAGACGGGATACCGCGAGATGCGGTGTCCCTTTTATGTTTTCATGCACTTCCTCTCCATTGGGATGAAAAAACAAAAGGCTTCCTCACGGAAACCTTTTGCCATTCTCCATATTAGATGCTGTTTCTTAATATTATAGGTAATTTAAGAGAGATTTTTGTTTAGAAGCCTGTTCCTTTTAAGAGAATGTGTCGCAGAAAAGCCACCTGCACTGCTATTATCAGGCGCTGATTTCATGACCGTTATCCTCTTAATCAAAGCTTGTACAATCCTTTTTTCGGGTAGTCCAATTCCGGATTGCCTTTATAGCCTACGCTTCCACTGCCACTGGTGCGCACTTTCAGGAAGTCGGTGGCATGGCATTTGATGCTGCCCGAACCGGTTACATTGGCGGAAACCCTCTTGGCAACAAAATCGGATGCGAATAAGTCACCCGAACCAGTCACGCTGTATGCGGCCTCCGGGGTGCTTCCGTTCAGAATGACGGTGCCCGAACCTGCTACGGATACGCCGGCCGATACAGCCGTCACATTGTTCAGTTTCATGTCGCCTGAGCCGGCAATGGAGGTTTTGAGGTTATTGCAAGTGATGTTGCTGCTGTTGATGTCGCCCGAACCGGCGATGGAGATGCTGAGGTCTGTGCAGGAAATGTTATCTCCGCTGATGTTGCCCGAACCTGCCACGGAGATTTTGAGTTCATCTGTTTTCAGTCCGTTGGCCAGCTCCACATCTCCCGAACCTGCCACGGCAATTCCGTTCAATTTCTCTGCTGAAACGCTAATCTCCAGCTTGCCGTAGGTTACGCTTACATTCTTCTTAAAACCGATGTGAAGTGTATTGTCCTTCACGTGGATGTCCAGCAGGTCTATGATGTTGTCCGAAGTGTACACTTTCACTTCCGGTTTGCCGGCTTTTTGCGTATAGCTGACGTCCGGACTGCCGGCTACGCTCAATCTGATGAAGTTGTCCGTTTTGATGACTTTCGTCACATAGTTCTTGCTGGCCTTTATAGTTTTCCCTTTAAAGAAACCTCTCGAATAGTAACTGTGCTGTTGCGAACAGGCGGTGGTGGAGAAAGCCAAGAAAGCGATTGTAATGATTGTTGTTAAGCTCTTCATTTTCGTTCTTTTTTTGATTTGGTATTCGTCTTTATTTGTTAGACGCAGTACTTTTCGTAAAAGTTGCATGCAGATGCGCTTTTTTTTGAAAGGAACTTCGTCAGCATACTTGACTCAATTTTCATGCCATAATGTTAATCTGTTGTATATTAGTGTGATATGATTTTAAAGGTGTGTTCGTTATCGGACACCCCGTTCGCTTTTGGCGGGCGAATACTTGTTTTTCCGGTCAAATCTTCGTTCTTTTGCCTTGTCATTATGGAACATAAGGAACACATATTGGAAGACAAGGAGTTCGGGCGTATGCTTATTCGCATCAATGCCCGTGCGCGTCGTCTCATCTTTCGGACGAGGGAAGACGGTGTCCACGTCACGGTGCCTCCCGGAACGTCTCTTGCCGAGGTGAAGAGAGCTTTGGAGGAGCTTCGTCCGCGCTTGAGGGCTGCCGGAGAGAAACAGAACCGCAAGTTGATAGATTTGGATTACCGTATCGATACGGAGTTCTTTAAGCTGACTTTGGTGGCAGGGCAGAGGGCACGTTTCTTGTCCCGTTCGGAGTTAGGCGAAATGGAGATTATCTGTCCGCCGGATGCGGATTTCTCGGACAGAAACCTGCAATCTTGGTTGCGCAAGGTGATTGAGGAGGCCCTGCGGCGTAATGCGAAGATTGTTCTTCCTCCCCGTCTGTATATGCTTTCCGTGAAGCACAACCTGCCTTATAAGAGTGTGAAGATTAACTCCAGCAGCGGGCGTTGGGGCAGTTGTTCCATGCGTGGCAACATCAATCTTTCCTATTATTTGGTTCTTCTTCCCAAGCATCTGATAGATTACGTATTGCTTCATGAGTTGGCGCATACCCGCGAAATGAACCACGGCGAACGCTTTTGGGCTTTATTAGACAAGCTGACGGAGGGCAGAGCGGAAGCCTTGCGCATGGAATTGAAGCAATATCGCACGGAGTTTTGAGGTGTGCGTGCCTCCGGCTGTCAGTCCTGCGTCTGCGACAGTTGTTTCACCTCTCCGTTCTCTTTTTCGAACCGGTAGTTGCCTCCCTTCTCGCTCAATTCAAACAAGAAGAGCCGGTCGGTGAGGTTGTCCACAATCATCAGTGCGCTTTGTTCAGCAAAGCGCTTCACTTCCATTTCAAACGGTTCTTCCGTGATTCTCAGCTTTGTCAGCAGGCTGTCGTTGACGAGCAGGGAGAGCGAGTCACCGGCGAACCCTTTGGTCAGTGTGATGGTGTATGTCTCTGCGAAGCTTCGGTTCTCCTCTTTCTTTTGCTGCAACCTCATACTCATGTAAACGAAGATGACGACTACAAAAATCACGGCGAAAGCAAGGATGCCGTTACCTACCATAAACTGCTTGTTGGTGTTCAGACGGTGTGTCATAGTTGGAGTTTGTTTAGAGAATGCTGCAAATGTAGCGAATAAATTCGGATTGACTGCTTTTCAGTGTATAATAGAATGAGGAAAGGGGAGCGGATGTACCGATTGTTTATCATGCCCGAAACCTCTTTCTTCGAGAGAAACGGGGATGCGCTCCATCCCTCGCCAGAAACACTTCTGAGAGGGGTTGACCAAAGTATTATATAGATACCCTAAGTATAGGACTTAGGTAGCCTCGATACGGAACTGATCCTCTTTCTTCTTTTTCGTCTTCTCTTGCCTCTTTCAAGCGCTCTTTTTTTGGTAATATTTTTCGCAGTGAATGCCTTTTCTTTCCGAGAGTGGGAATCTGTACTTTTAAGTAGATTTAATAATGTAATAATTACAATTTGTGCTATCTTTGCCCCACAATGGTTTCGGGCGGATTTTCCCGCCGTCCGGATTAAAAGGGAATCGGGTGGAAATCCCGGACAGTCCCGCTGCTGTGAAGCTCCGCCGAAATTTCCGGCACAACCTGTTGCCACTGCATTCTTGAAAACAGCGTTTGAGATTGCGGGAAGGCGTTGGAAACGAGGAGTCAGTCAGAAGACCTGCCATTCTCGAAAAGCCGGTTCCGCTCGTGGGATTAGGGAACGGTGGCAAACTGTGTACGAGTATTTTTATTCAAATCTAAAAACATCACATGCAGATAGTTAAAAGGAATGGGACTGTGGAGTCCTATAACAGAGAGAAAATAGCCATTGCCATACGCAAAAGTTTTGTTGGCACGGGCAAGGACATTACTGACGAAGCCCTTCATGCCGTAACCGATGAAGTGGAGCAGTTCTTGAACCGGAACGAAGACAAACGTGCGGTGGAGTGCATTCAGGACGAGGTGGAGCGCAGTTTGATGGAACACGGCTTCTATGCCGAGGCCAAAAGCTACATACTTTATCGCTGGCAGCGCACCGAACGGAGGAAAGCCCTCACGCAGATTGTCAATGGAACAAAAGACGAGGCCATAGTCGATGTGCTGAAAGAGATACAAAACGACTTTCCGGGAAGTGAATACAGCCTGAACGTCTTGGCCGAGAAGTTCGCAGGCTTCTGCAAGCCCGACATGGCGGCCGAAGAACGGCTGGCGATGCTCATCAAGGCTGCCGTGGAACTCACCACGCAGGAAGCTCCCGACTGGGAGTTTATCGCCGCCCGGCTGCTCAACTTCCGTATGACGAAAGAACTGAAAGTGCAGACGGAGAAAGCGGATGTCCAATCCTACTACGACAAACTATGCTATCTCACGGACGAGGCTTTGTACGGCAGCTATATACTCAATGCCTATTCGAGGCAAGAGATAGAAATGGCCTTCGGCTTTATCCGTCCCGAACGCGACAAGCTCTTCAACTATTCGGGGCTGGACTTGCTCTATAAGCGATACCTCATCCGCACACGCTCGGCGGAGCTGATGGAGTCGGTGCAGGAAATGTTTCTGGGCATCGCCTTGCATCTGGCCCTGCCCGAAAAGCACGACCGGTTGCAGTGGGTGAAGAAATTCTACGATATGCTGAGCCTGCTGGAAGTGACCATGGCAACGCCCACCCTTTCCAATGCCCGGAAGCCCTACCATCAGCTCTCCAGTTGCTTTATCGATACCGTGCCCGACAGCCTCGAAGGCATATACCGCAGCATCGACAACTTTGCCACCGTAAGCAAGTTCGGCGGCGGCATGGGCATGTACTTCGGCAAGGTGCGCGCCACGGGTGGAAACATCCGGGGCTTCAAAGGCGTGGCCGGAGGTGTCATCCGCTGGATGAAGCTGGTGAACGACACTGCCGTGGCCGTCGACCAATTGGGAATGCGGCAGGGTGCCGTGGCCGTCTACCTCGATGTTTGGCACAAAGACCTGCCCGAATTCTTGCAGCTCCGCACCAACAACGGAGACGACCGCATGAAGGCGCACGACATTTTTCCCGCCGTGTGCTATCCCGACCTCTTCTGGCAGATGGCGAAAGAAGACCTGAACAACCAATGGCACCTGTTCTGCCCCAATGAAATCATGACCGTGAAAGGCTATTGCCTCGAAGATTATTACGGAGAAGAGTGGGAGCGGAGGTATCGGGACTGCGTGAACGACCCGCGCCTATCCCGCCGCAGCATGAGCCTGAAAGACATCGTGAGGCTGATACTCCGTTCCGCCGTGGAGACAGGCACACCCTTTACTTTTAACCGTGATACGGTGAACCGGGCCAACCCCAATCCCCATAAAGGCATCATCTACTGCTCCAACCTCTGCACGGAGATAGCGCAGAACATGTCGGCCATCGAATCCGTCTCTACCGATATCCGGACGACGGATGGCGATACGGTGGTGGTGAAGACGGTCCGCCCCGGCGACTTTGTGGTCTGCAACCTTGCCAGCCTCTCGTTGGGGCACTTGCCTTTGGAGGATGAGGAGCGCATGCAGGAAAAGGTGGCAACCGTGGTCCGGGCATTGGACAACGTCATCGACTTGAACTTCTACCCGTTGCCTTTCGCGCAAATCACGAACCACCGCTACCGCAGCATCGGTCTGGGCGTCAGCGGCTATCACCATGCGCTCGCCCTGCGCGGCATCCGTTGGGAGAGCGAAGAACATCTCCGCTTCATGGATAAGGTGTTCGAGCGCATCAACTATGCCGCCATCCGTGCCAGCATGGAGCTGGCCAAGGAGAAAGGAAAGTACGCCTGTTTTGAAGGAAGCGACTGGCAGACGGGCAGCTACTTCGTCAAGCGCGGATACGATTCGCCCCAATGGAGGCAACTGGCGGCGTCCGTTGCCACAGAGGGGATGCGGAACGCTTATCTTCTGGCCGTTGCCCCCACCAGCAGCACCGGCATCATTGCCGGAACCACGGCGGGCATCGACCCGGTGATGAAACGTTTCTTCCTCGAAGAGAAAAAAGGAGCCATGCTTCCGCGGGTGGCGCCCGGCCTCTCCGACAAAACCTATTGGCTCTACAAAGACGCCTATCTGCTGGAACAATCGTGGAGCGTGCGTGCTGCGGGCATCCGCCAACGGCATATAGACCAGGCGCAAAGCATGAACCTGTACATCACCAACGAATTCACCATGCGCCAACTTTTGAATCTCTATCTGCTGGCTTGGGAGTGCGGAGTGAAGACCGTATATTACGTCCGCAGCAAGTCCTTGGAAGTAGAAGAATGTGAAAGTTGTGCATCCTAACCAAAACGAACGATTATGGAAATAAAAAAACTGAAAAAGAACGCTCTTTTTAATCCCGAAGGCGATATCGAACTCCGCTTCAGGAAAATGATTGGCGGCAATACGACCAATCTGAACGACTTCAACAACATGCGCTACAAGTGGGTGAGCGACTGGTACCGGCAGGCCATGAACAACTTCTGGATACCCGAAGAAATCAATCTCACTCAAGACATAAAGGATTATCCCCATCTGGAGAAAGCCGAACGCACGGCCTACGACAAGATTCTGAGTTTCCTTGTTTTCCTCGACTCGCTTCAAAGCAACAACCTGCCTACCATAAGCGAATACATCACGGCAAACGAAGTGAATCTCTGTCTGCACATACAAGCCTTTCAGGAGTGCGTACACAGCCAGAGCTACAGCTATATGCTCGACTCTATTTGCAGTCCGGAAGAACGTAACGACATCCTCTATCAATGGAAAACGGATGAACATCTGCTGAAGCGAAACACGTTTATCGGCAATTGTTACAATGATTTTCAGAATAGTCAGGACGGTTTCACGCTGATGAAGACGCTGATTGCCAACTACATCCTCGAAGGCATTTACTTTTATAGCGGCTTCATGTTCTTCTATAACCTGAGCCGCAACGGCAAGATGTCGGGCTCGGCCCAAGAGATACGCTATATCAACCGCGACGAGAACACCCATCTGTGGCTGTTCCGCAACATCATCTTGGAACTGAAGAAAGAAGAACCCGAACTCTTCACTCCCGATAAGATAGGCGTGTACGAAAGCATGATGCGCGAAGGCGTGAGGCAGGAGATAGAGTGGGGGCAATACGTCATAGGCGACGACATACAGGGACTCAACAAGCAGATGCTGGAGGAATATATCTTTTATCTCGGCAACCTGCGTTGGCACAGCTTGGGCTTCGGCTTCTTGTACGAAGACCATCGCAAGGAGCCTGAGAGCATGCGCTGGGTGTCGCAATACTCCAATGCCAATATGGTGAAGACCGACTTTTTTGAAGCTAAAAGCACGACCTATGCCAAGAGTACTGCTTTAGAGGATGATTTGTGATTCTTGTTGCCTCTCCCCCGTCAGTTCCTTTACTACTTATAGTTGGTGTAAAAAATGAAATCAAAACTTGCAAACAGAAAAAAGCACGATGACATGAAGATGCAGTAGTCCGTTGCAACAGCATCTTCATGGCGTAAAAATAAAAGTCGTGGAGAATTTGATATAAATCAATTGGTTTTAGCCCGGAAGTTAACTACTTTGTAGTATATTTCTTAAGACTATATCATGAAAAGATTAATCCTTTCTCTTTTTGCTCTCTGCATGCTCTTGGGGGCAAAGGCGCAGTTCTCCGCTTTGAGGGCGCAAAGTAAGGTCGTGACCGACAGTATCTATAGCAAGGTGTTGGGTGCGAACCGGCAGTTTACCATCTATCTTCCTAAGAGTTATGACACAGATGCTACAAGAAAGTATCCCATACTTTACTTGTTGCATGGCATGATGGGCGTCAACACCAGCTGGTTCACCGATCAACGGGTGAAGGATGTAATGGATCAGCTGGTGGCTTCCGGCGAGGCCCGTGAAATGATCATCGTCTCTCCCAATGCCGGAGGCAATATCTATGCAGGTGTATGGAACGGCTATTTCAACATGCCGAGGTGGGCGTATGAAGACTTCTTCTACAAAGAGTTCCTCCCGTATATCGAGAAGACGTACCGGGTGGCGCGCGATAAACAGCACCGTGCCATCGCAGGCCTTTCGATGGGTGGAGGTGGAGCGACAAGCTATGCGCAACGCTATCCGGACATGTATTGCGCCGCTTATGCGATGAGTGCCTTGATGAATATTCCGGTGGGTTCGGAGAATCCGTCACCTAATCCGGACGACAAGATGAGCCTGTTGACGAAGTCGGTGATGGAGCATAGTTGCGTGAAGTATGTAGAAGAGGCTGACGATGCACGTAAAAAGCAGTTGCGCTCCGTACAGTGGTTTGTGGATTGTGGTGACGATGATTTCCTGCTCGACCGCAACATCGAGTTCTTCCAAGCCATGCGCAAGGCACAGATACCTTGTCAGTTCCGTGTACGCGATGGCGGACACATTTCCGAGTATTGGCATTCGGCACTCTACATTTGCCTGCCTTTTGTCTCCCGCTGTTTTGGAAAATAGAAGAGACGGGCTGCTTTGCCTGACCAATTGGTGTAGTGACACACTATAAACACATAATATTTAAAAATATAACGATTAAATAGTGCATAATGAAAAGATTTTCTCTTTTATCAGCCTTGTTGCTGATGTGTGCGATGACTTTTGCACAGCAAGCTCTCTGGGGAGGCGCCCCGGTTGTCTCACCGGAGATACACGACGACAACACCGTTACGTTTCGTCTGAAAGCGCCGAAAGCGGTGAAAGTACAAATCACCGGCGATTTTCTGCTCACACAGAAAATCAAGACACCTTTCGGAGAGTTTGATGGCCCGGGTGTGGCCGATTTGAAAGAAGGTAAGGACGGTATATGGGAATTTACCACTCCCGAACCTCTGAAGCCGGAGCTTTACAGCTACTCCTTTATCGTAAATGATTTGAAGATGATGGACCCGGGCAACGTCTACATGATTCGCGACGTGGCTTCCGTAACCAATGTATTCATCATCGGTGGAGAACGCGCCGATTTGTATAAAGTGAACAAAGTGCCTCACGGAACAGTAAGCCGTATGTGGTACAATAGCCCTACATTGGGTATGGAACGCCGACTGACTGTTTACACTCCTGCCGGTTATGAAACAAGCGGCAAGCGTTATCCCGTATTCTACCTGCTTCACGGCATGGGAGGCGACGAAGAGGCTTGGATTGCACTTGGACGTACCGCACAAATTCTCGACAACCTGATTGCTCAGGGCAAGGCCAAACCGATGATTGTCGTGATGACCAATGGAAATGCCGTACAGGAAGCCGCACCGGGCGAATCGTCTTTGGGCTTTGTCGCTCCTGACATGCAGTTACCCAAAACGATGGAAGGTTCGTTTGAGACCGCTTTCCCCGATGTGGTGAAGTTCATCGACAAGAATTTCCGTACTGCTGCCAACAAGAAGAACCGGGCCATTGCCGGATTGTCCATGGGAGGTTTTCACTCCATGCACATTTCCAAGCAATATCCCGACATGTTCGATTATATAGGCCTATTCTCTGCGGCCATCATGCCCAATAAAGATGCCAAGTCGCCAGTGTACGAAGACATGGAGGCCAAGCTGAAGGTTCAGTTCTCCAAGAAGCCGGCTCTCTACTGGATTGCCATCGGCAAGACCGACTTCCTGTACAAGGCCAATGAAGACTATCGCAAACTGCTGGACGAGAAAGGCTGTAACTATTCCTATTATGAGACCGGAGAAGGACATATCTGGAAGAACTGGCGTATCTACTTGACGGAGTTTGTACCGCAGTTATTCAAATAACCCTTTTAATAAACTTATATCATGAAGAAACACTTTATAAACTCCTGATAGGTGCTTCTTCGCGCGACATCAAAACGGATCTGAGTGCCGATGTGGCTGCCTTGACACAGAAAACAAACAGATTGCTGAAGTTGAAAGAATCCATCGCCACCCTGAAAAAATAACAAAACCGACCCTAAAAAGCATCCTGCCATACCCTTCGGTGTGGCAGGATGTCGCTATATTTGCAAACATCAAACCAATATTATAACCATGAAAAAGAAATTAATCTTATCATTAGCCCTATCCGGCTTAGTACTGACTTCCGCGGCGCAGACCACCGTTAAGCCTGCCATCCCGAGAGATGAGAAGATAGAAAGGCAGATTGAAACACTGCTGAAGAAGATGACATTGGACGAGAAAGTGGGGCAGATGTGCGAACTCACCATCGACGTGTTGCAGAAGCAAGCCAACCCTTTCGCAGGCATTGACCCGAAAGACATCACGCCCGACCGACTGAAAGAAATTGTCCGCCGGTATAAGCTCGAGAAAGAGTTCAAGATAGGCAAGGAAATGCCGGAGCAGGATGTCATGATGAAACTCTACATGCGCATTCAGGAGATAGAAGGCGCCAAAGGCTTCCAATTGGACGAAGCAAAGCTCGACTCCGTGATTGGAAAATACAAAGTCGGATCCATCCTGAATGTGCCCTCCGGTGTGGCGCAGAGCGTGGCGAAGTGGCAGGAAATCATCAAGCGCATTCAGGAGAAGTCTATGCAGGTGATGGGCATTCCTTGTATATACGGTGTCGATCAGATACATGGAACCACCTACACGCTGGGCGGAACGCTCTTCCCCCAAGGCGTCAACATGGGAGCCACCTTCAATCGCCCGTTAACGCGCGAAGGCGCACGCATCTCCGCTTACGAGACAAAGGCGGGAAGCATCCCTTGGACGTACGCTCCGGTGACCGACCTCGGGCGCGATCCTCGCTGGCCGCGCATGTGGGAAAACTATGGAGAAGACGCCTACCTGAATGCCGAGATGGGGCGCGAGTCCGTCATCGGTTTTCAAGGAGACAACCCCAACCTGATTGGAGTAGACCGTGTGGCCGCCTGTATGAAGCACTTCATGGGCTATGGCGTTCCCGTATCGGGCAAAGACCGCACACCCTCATCGATCACTCTGCAGGACATGCGCGAGAAACATTTTGCCCCTTATCTCGAAATGGTAAGAAACGGAGCACTCTCCGTCATGGTGAATTCCGCCATGAACAACGGTCTGCCCTTCCATGCCAACTACGAGCTGCTGACCAAGTGGCTGAAGGAAGATCTCGATTGGGACGGCCTGATTGTGACCGACTGGGCCGACATCGACAACCTCTGGAAGCGCGACCACATAGCCAAAGACAAGAAAGAAGCCATCAAGCTTGCCATCAATGCCGGTATTGACATGTCCATGGACCCTTACGATTGGAACTTCTGTCCGCTGCTCAAGCAACTGGTGCAAGAGGGTGAAGTGCCCATGAGCCGCATCGATGATGCCGTGCGCCGCGTGCTGCGTATGAAGCTCCGCCTCAACCTGTTCGAGAAGCCTTATTATGATTCGAAGGACTTCCCCCTGTTCGGCAGTGCCGAGCATGCCGCCGCCGCATTGCAGGCAGCCGAAGAATCGTTGGTGCTTCTGAAGAATGCGGACGGCATTCTGCCCTTGAGCAAAGGCCGAAAGCTGCTGATTACAGGCCCTAACGCCAACTCTATGCGCTGCCTCAACGGTGGCTGGTCTTACTCTTGGCAGGGTGACAAGGCCGATGAACATGCTGCGGCCTACAATACGATTCTCGAAGCTTTCACCCATAAGTTCGGCGCCGATAATATCATCTACGAAGCCGGTGTCACCTATAAGCAGGGAGGTAACTGGTGGGAAGAAAATGCTCCCAAGATAGAGAAAGCAGTGGCTGCCGCCGCCGGTGCCGACTGCATCGTTGCCTGCATCGGAGAGAATTCTTACTGCGAAACGCCCGGCAACCTGACGAACCTTGCGCTCTCTCAGCATCAGCTTGACTTAGTGAAGGCGCTTGCCAAGACCGGAAAACCCATCATTCTGATTCTGAACCAAGGCCGTCCTCGCCTGATAGCCGACATCGAGCCTTTGGCCAAAGCCGTTGTCAACACCATGCTCCCGGGCAACTACGGTGGCGACGCATTAGCCAACCTCGTGGCAGGCGACGCTAACTTCAGCGGAAAACAGCCTTTTACCTATCCCAAGGAAATCAACTCGTTGATTACGTACGACTACAAGCCCTGCGAGCACATCGGCCGGCAGATGGAGGGCGCTTATAACTACGACGCGCAGGTTTCCGTGCAGTGGCCTTTCGGCTACGGGTTGAGCTACACCTCTTTTGCATACAGCAACTTGAAAGTGGACAAGCCAAACTTCACGGCCGACGACGTACTGACCTTCACCGTTGATGTGAAGAATACCGGTAACCGCATTGGTAAGGAAAGCGTTCTGCTGTTCAGCAGTGACCTTGTGGCTTCACTCACCCCCGACATCCGCCGTCTTCGCGCTTTCGAGAAGGTGGAGCTGAAGCCGGGCGAGACAAAGACCGTGACCCTGAAAGTGAAAGCCTCCGACCTTGCCTTTGTGGGTTATGACGGCAAGTGGATTCTGGAGAAAGGCGATTTCCGCATACAGGCAGGCGACCGCATCCTGAATGTGGCTTGCACGGACACCAAGAAGTGGGAAACGCCGAACAAATAAGAAGGTAAGTAGCTGGCGTATATCGTAGTGCCAAGCGCAAATAACGCGAAGGGTGCGGTTCAAGAAAAAGAACCACATCCTTCGCTTTTTTGTACCATAGGGTTTAAGTGTGCTCACTTTGTTTCACTGGCGAGGCATCCCATCTCGTCAATACTCATTCGCTTGCCATCGGGTAGGGTGACTGTGATCTCATACTTATGGCTGATGGCCTCTACGCTGACATGGCTGCCCAGAGGCAGTGCGTTTAGTTCCTCCTTTGTCAGACCGAAAGCTTCGATGGTGGCGTGATAGCGACCGTGCTTGGCGTATTCTTCCTCTTGTGCGTAGAACAGCATCCACAGGAAGCGCTCCACGGGATAGGTGTCCGGGTAGCGGAAAGCCTCGGGAGCGGCACTGCCTGCGGTGAGGCCGGAGAGGTAGACGTAACCCCAACGTTCGGGCATGTGCATGGCTACTTGACCCGTAGGTCCCCACGTCCAGTTGTCTTCGGGCAGGAACTTGCCGTCGGCTCCTTGCTTGCGGCGATAGCGGCCGTCCTTGTCCGTGACGTGTTGCCACTGCACGCGCGAGAAACCGATGCGCAGGTAGCGGCCCGCTTGCAGGCAGTTGTCGAACTCTGCGGCGATGGCTTCGCGGGGGATGGCCATCTCCACGCTCCAACCGCGGTCGGTGTCGCCCGGGCGGTTCAGACTGCCGTCTACGTGCGTGGCTATCCGAAAGCCGGGGCAGTTCCACTGGAACTGCACGTGTGGGCGGCGGGGTGCGCGGTAGGGCTTCTCCAGAAAGAGGTCGAACACGGTACAGAGGGCGTTGGCTTCGATTTCATAGTAGTGGTGCCCGTCTCCATCCGGGTCAATGAACACCTCGAAATCGTTGTTGTAGTAAACGATGGTGTCGCGCTGCCTCAGATCGGCCCATACATCGGGCTCTTGCAGCTCGGCGGCGATGTATAGGTAGCGGTCGTCCCAAAGCATCCTTGCCTGCGTGCGGAGCCGTGGGGTGGGATATCCCTCTCCGCTGATGTCCGTAAAACGGGTGATGAGAGGGGCATGCTGCCATACCGCTTCATCGGGGATGCCGTCGATGCAGATCGTATCGGTGGTGCGCAGACATACGTAGCCTTCGGGTTGTGTCAGGAATCTGCCGTATCGCTCGGTCAGCGGTTGTGCCGTGACAGAGATTATTGTGGCTGTCAATAAAAGGCAGTATGATAAGAAGAGTTTTTTCATTATGAAAAAAGAGTTTGGTTAAGAATAAGGATAAACCGCGTCATCCGTTTCATCTGCGTCTGAGAAATCAGTTCACCGAAATCACCTGCCCTTCGCCTCGATAGAGTTTGATAGGGCCATCGAGCAATACGGCAATGACGGTAATCTGCTCGTCCAAGCACTCTTCGGGCACGTCGATGTAGACGATGCCGGGAACGGAACTCCAATACAGCTTGTTGTACACCTTATGGTTCAGCATGCTGCCGTTGCCCACCACCCATGTACGGTGCACGGTGTTGGCGATGCCTTTCAGCTCGATGGGGCCGTTAGGACGATTGGGCAGATAAAGGTAAAGGATGTTTCCTTCGCGGTTCAGTGTGGTATATCCTCCGTGGAAATGCTCGGCCGGGATGCCCGCACGGGTTTCGTAGATGGCCTCTTTGTGCTTGGATGTCCAACGTCCGAATTCTTTCAGTATCTCCACTTGCCGGGGCGGAATGGTTCCGTCGGCTTTGGGACCGATGTCCAGCAGCATGTTTCCTCCCATGCTGAGGCAGTCCACGAAGGAGCGCAGCAACATCTGCGGGGTCTTGTAGTTGGTGTCGGTGGGTTGGTAGCCCCAAGAGTCGTTCATGGTGTAGCACAGTTCCCAATACTTCTCTTTGGGACGTACCACGGGTACGCCCTGCTCGGGAGTGGCATAGTCGCCGTAACCCTGTATGCGCGAATTGATGATGACATCCGGATTGGGTGTTCGCAGCAGCTCTACGATGCCTTTGGAGTTCCAGTCTTCGGCAGACTGTTCCCAATCGCCGTCGAACCAATAGAGGTCGGGCTTATAGGCACTGTTCAATTCTTTCAGTTGTGCGAAGTTGAATGTGCAGAACGATTGCCACCGTACCGGGTCGTCCTTGATGTCATAGCGCTTCGTGGTCTTGGTCTTGTTGGGGTAGTCGTCGCGGCTCCAGTCAAGCAGCGAGTAGTAAAGTCCGAGGCGAAGCCCTTGGCGGTGCACTTCATCGGTGAAAGGGGTAAGCAGGTCGCGTTTGGCAGCGGATGTCTTCTTGGCACTCAGTTGCCCTGCTTTCGTGTCCCACAGGGCGAAGCCGTCGTGATGTTTGGTGGTGATGACCGTATATTTCGCTCCGCTCTCTTTGATAAGTTTCACCCACTCTTCGGGTTTATACTTTTCGGCTTTGAATCCACCCTGTTGTTTCATGTACTCTTCGTAAGGCAGGTAGTCGTTGTAGAACGACCAGCTTTCGGACACTCCCCCTACGGCATAGATGCCCCAGTGGATGAATATGCCCAGCTTGGCCTTGTCGAACCACTCCATGCGGCGGTGATACGCCTCGTCTTTCTCTTCCGTCGGCCGGGGCTGTGCCGACACGCTGCCTCCCATGCACAAGAGGAGAAGGACAGCCGCCCATTTCTTCGTATTTTTCATTGTGAACAATATAGGTTTGATAATCAGGCAGTGAAAGTATGCCTTTTTTCTCAGAGTGGCAAAAAATAAACAGTATATTTTAAAAACTTGTCATCTCTTGGTGGCTGTATGCATGTGATGCGACTCATAAATGCCTTCAGCAATAAGAGCCCTCAGAATAATAAGAACCATTAGAAATCTATGAAGAGGCCCGGCCCATCCGCTTCCTTCCTATTGTCGATAAGCGGACTTTTCCTACATTTGTAGAAGAAGACGTTGAGAAGGGCTTGTTGGAGGAGCCGGTGATATGGATTGAAAGAGAAAAATGTTGTATGAAGAAGTTTCTTGCGACTTTTTGTTTCTTAGTGTTGGACTTATACGTTGTTTGTCTGCTTTTTTCCTTATCTTCGCAGCAATACTCTATAAAACTGTATATTATGAATAAAATTACTTGTCTTCTGTTGTCTCTTTTTTTATTATCGTCTGCCTTGTCTGTTTCGGCCAAGAAGCATCCGGCCATGGGCGATCTGACACTTCGTGTATTTGATAAGACGCCCGTTTGTTTCCGTCCCGATACCTTGAAAGGCTATAACGAACCGGATGCCGACGGAGTGATACGTCTGGTGAACGGGCGCATCATCCTGAAGAAAATCCATTTGCCCTCTTATCGCCGTAACGTCAGGGTGGCGGCAACGGTGAGCGTGGAGTCGAACGGAGACCGTTGGGACAAAACCGGATCGTGCTTTGTGTTGCCCAAGGAATCGGTCATCAATATGTTGGGCGTAGCGCGCGACGAGCAGCACTATCCGGAGACGGATACCGCCCGTGTGGAGTTGTTCAAAGGTATAGTGTCTGGCGCAGGCTACTTTCCTGCCATAGAACTGATGCGGTTCATGACACCTTTCGGCGTAGGTTTTTACAGTGGTGGAGATGATGAAAAGGCTTCGTTGCGCCGACCGGTCTATATAGACGGATGGGCTCCGCGGGCAGAATGGACGCAGGATGTCACGGATCGCTTTTCCAGCCTGGAAGGTGAGGCTTATGTGGGGATTTTTATTGACACATGGACTGCCGAGGGGTATGTGGCTTCTTTGACGCTGGAAGTGAAAGAGTCGGCCATTCCGGAGGATGCTTTACTTCGTACACGGGTGTTGCCGCTCATCAATACCGTGCCGTACGTGGGGCAGTCGTTGCCCGACCTGTTTGCCCGTCGCAGTGTGACGGTAGATGCCGAGGTGCCGGCAAAGGCGAAGAACCTGCGTCTGCAATACATCGCCACCGGACATGGTGGACATTCGGGTGGCGATGAGTTTACGCAGCAACTCAATATTGTGCGGGTGGATGGCGATACGGTGATCCATTTTGTGCCTTGGCGCACGGATTGCGCTTCGTTCCGTCGTTTCAATCCCACGTCGGGAGTATGGCTGGTGAAGCGAAAGGCGGCCTATATAGGCGAGAAAGGGTATGAGACGAAAGAGATAGAAGAGGCACTTGCCTCGTCTGACCTATCGCGTTCCAACTGGTGTCCTGGTTCGGACGTATGGCCGGTGGCGGCTTGTCTAAAACATCTGAAGCCGGGCAGCCATATCTTTGCTTTCAGCATTCCGAATGCACAACCCGCCAAAGGTGAAGAACTGAACCATTGGCTCATCTCGGCCTATCTGGTGTGGGAGGAATAGTCGACGCTCTTCTTTGGAGACTGTTTTGATTTTATTTCAGAAAGTGCCAATAACACTTTAAAAAGAAAACAAAAACCGTTTCTAATTCTCGAACATGCGGCTGCGAGCCAGTAAGCAGGCACCCACTACACCGGCCCGTTCTTTCAGCTTGGAAGACGTCACGATGGAATCTTTGTTCACCAAATTCAGTGAATACTTTTTGATGGCCGTCCGTATGGGTTGGATGAGATAGTCGTCGGCCAGCGATAAAGTTCCGCCTATGATGACCATCTCCGGATTGAAAAGGTTTATCAGCCCTGCGATGTGCTTGCCCAACTCTTGTCCTATCTCCTCTATGATTTCGATGCAGAGCATGTCTTCCTTGTTCACCGCTTCTATAATCTCGTCAAGCGTCAATGGCGACTCTTTGGAAGCGACACGGCTCGATAGGATGGACTTTTCGTTTTTTGCTATGCGTTCAAGCAATATGCGGTGCATGGCCACCCCCGAGGCTTGCGTTTCCAGACAACCTTTTTTCCCGCAATGGCACAGAATCTCGTTGTCGAAAGCATGCATGTGTCCGAATTCACCGGAGAAGCCCGATTTGCCAATATAGATTTTTCCGTCAATGATGATGCCGATGCCCAGTCCCCAACTGACATTGACGAAGATGACGTTCTTCTCTCCCTTTACGCACCCTTGCAGGAATTCTCCGTAGGTCATGGCACGCGTGTCGTTGTCGATGCATACTTGGAACCCGAGTTTCTCGGTCAGGATTTCGGCCAGTGGACGTTCGGAGAAGTTGAATTGGCTGAAGCTGTAGCCCGATTCGGGATTCACGCGACCGGATATGTTAATGTTGATGTTCAGTATCTTACCGGTATCAATGCTTGTCTTGGAAATAAACTTGTTGATGAGGCGGCATAGCTCCTCCAATGCCTCGGGGGTATTTTCCAATCGGTAAGGGATGCCCATCTTTTGCTCCACCATGTCTCCTTTGAAGTTGATGATGCCGATGTTAATGGAAAACTTCTTGATGTCTACGCCCACGAAGTAGCCCGATGCCGGATTCAGTCCGTAGAGGCTGGGGTGGCGTCCGCCGCTTGTCTCCAGTTTGCCGTAGTCATTGATGTAACCTTCCTCGCACATTTCGCTGATAAACTTCGTGACGGTGGGTACACTGAGCCCGAGCTCTTTGGACAAGTCTGTAATCGTCGCACTTCCATTATATATATAATATTTAATGAATTTCTTCTTGATGAGTGCGTTTTTACTGCCTAATTCTATTTCCTTTAAAAGTTGCTGATGCATGGTCTTCTTCATTATTTTCAAGATTGTTGTGTTTCTGCAAAAATACGTTTTTTTTCATTGTCTTGAAAATTTTATTCTTTGTTTTATTAAATATGATACTGTATTTAAATTATTTGTATATTTGCCTTTGTTATAAATCTTATTAATCAGAATAAAAGCATGATTGTTTCTAATTTGCAAAACAGCAATCGGATAGAAGGACTTCATCCGTTGTTTCCCCGGCTTTTCGAGTATGTGAAAACGCACGACTTGCTTCATGCCCCTTTGGGTAGGATAGAGATAGACGGCGACCACCTCTTTATCAACAACGTGAACCCTGCATGCGTTTCGCAGGCGGAGCAGCCGCTCGAGGTTCATCGTGCTTATATTGACGTGCATATATTGCTGGAAGGTGCCGAACGAATCGGCTGGAAAGCATTGGAGGATGTGACCGACGAAAAACAACCGTATGCCGAGGAGGGAGACTGTGCACTCTATGGCGATGCGCCTTCCGTTTTCGTTGACCTCAAACCCCATGAGTTCCTCATTGTCTATCCCGAAGACCCGCATGCCCCCCTGATAGGGACGGGGAAGATTCGCAAACTCATTGCGAAGGTGAAGCTCTGATCTTGGCGGAAACGTTTTTTTAAAGTCTTTTTCATACTCTGTTTGTCCTGATTTTTTGACATCTCTTCTAATTCCGTAACGGTCTTGTAATCAAAAGGTTATTGAAGGAGTATCTTAGTCGTATACTTAAGTTGATTCAACCCGTTGGCGGAATTAAATCAGTGCGTACTTAATCCTACCTATGGGTTTGTTGTTAATGTAATTGATGTATTGTAATGCAGTCAGGGCACTGACTTTGCCCACTATTCGGGCAAAAAGGCCGCATGTTTCTTTTGCGTAGTTCCTGATGACGAGGAACTGGTCTGTAAGTTGTGAGAACAGAGTTTCAATCCTCTTTCTTGCCTTTGCAAAAGGAATGAAGGCCGGCTTCCAGTTCTTTTGGTTGAGCCTGTAGGGACACTCAAGCCTGATGTTGGCCGTCTCGAAGAGGTCAAGCTGGATTTCCGCTCCGATATATCCCTTGTCACCGAATATGCTACAATCGTGGTAAAGCGGCTTGATGTCATTCAGATAGTTGATGTCGTGAACACTCGCCTTGGACAGGTCGTATGAATGTATGACACCGCTTAAGCCACAGAGTGCGTGAAGTTTATATCCGAAGAAGTAACTGCCTTGGGATGCACAATAACCGAAGTCAGGGGCTTTGTGGAAATCACCAATACGTCCCATCTTACATCTCTTACCACGAGCCACACGGCACACTTCTATTGGCTTTGAGTCTATGCAGAAGTAATCCTCGCCACCATCTATATGATTGGCCATGCGGCTGCGTATCTGCTCACAAAGACCACTAACCAACTTGCGGCGGTCGTTGAACTGACGGCGGGAGATAAGGTTGGGGATGGAAGAACGGCACTCCTTCAACTTCGCTTCAAACAGCCAGTTCTCGCTGTCTATCTCCTCAGCCTCGGCAGCCATGCTCAATGCGATGACTTCCAAATCGGAGAAACGAGGCACAGGGCCTGGACGACGAACATTTCCAGCTTCAGTAACTAAATCTTCGGAGAATTCCTTGCATATCTCCAGAATTTTGACGAACTTTGTATACAAGTTGCACATAACGAGATTATATAACTTAAATATTGAATACTCTAAGTTACTAAAAATCTGCGATATATGCAACTTTTTCTTATACATTTTGCCAACTATTTAATTCCGCCAACGGGTTGATTCAGTATATGACTGAGATACCCCTTAAGTATAGGACTGTGTTCGAAAGGTTTTTTATTATAATGAATTTTCCAAATATCCATTCTGTCTCGAAGCTAAAACGGCATGGACTTTCGCGTCTGTTGGAATGCTGTCTCTTGGTTGTTTAGAAAATATTGGGATATTTAATTAAATATTTTATCAAACACTGCGGTTGTTATTGAAAATATTCATATATTTGTCCCGTTGATATAATCTATATGAATATAAAAACATCTACACATGAAGAATAAGAATGTATATCCGTGGGTGGTAGTGGGTTTGCTATGGGTTGTGGCGTTGCTCAACTACATGGACAGGCAGATGCTTTCCACTATGCAGGAAGCCATGAAGGCAGATATTGCGGAGTTGAACAAAGCAGAGGCATTTGGCGCGCTGATGGCCATTTTCCTCTGGATTTACGGTCTTTTGAGTCCCGTGGCCGGTATGGTTGCTGACCGTGTGAACCGCAAGTGGCTGGTGGTGGGCAGTTTGTTCGTATGGTCGGCTGTCACGTCGCTGATGGGATATGCCGACAGCTTCAGGGAACTCTACTGGCTGCGTGCTCTGATGGGCGTCAGTGAGGCGCTATACATACCTGCTGCGCTCTCTCTGATTGCCGATTGGCATGTGGGGAAGTCCCGCTCGTTGGCCATCGGTATACACATGACGGGATTGTACATGGGTCAGGCCATCGGCGGTTTTGGTGCAACGATTGCGGCGATGTTTTCGTGGCACACCACGTTCCATTGGTTCGGCTTCATCGGCATGGCCTATTCGCTGGTGCTGATGCTGGCCTTGCGCGAGAATCCGGTGCATGGCTCGGTGAAGAAACCGGAAGGTGCGCCTGCGGCGGCGAAACCAACGCTGTTGGGCGGGTTCAGCATGCTCTTCTCCATGTGGGCTTTTTGGATTATCTTGTTCTACTTTGCGGCTCCCAGTCTGCCGGGGTGGGCCACAAAGAACTGGCTGCCTACGCTATTCTCCGATAGTCTGGGCATTCCGATGTCCGAGGCCGGGCCTATCTCCACGATCACCATTGCAGTGTCGTCGTTCATCGGTGTGATTGTGGGCGGCATCTTGTCCGACCGCTGGGTGCAACGCAATGTGCGCGGACGTGTATATACGGGTGCCATCGGTCTGGGCATGACCATACCTGCACTTGTTCTCTTGGGCTTCGGCCACAGTTTCCCGGCTGTTGTGGGAGCGGGATTACTCTTCGGTGTGGGCTACGGCATTTTCGATGCTAACAACATGCCCATCCTCTGCCAGTTTGTACCCACCCGTCTTCGTGCTACGGCCTACGGTATCATGAACATGACGGGCGTCTTTGCCGGCGCTGCCGTGACGCAACTGTTGGGTAAGTGGACCGACGGCGGAAGTCTGGGGCTGGGCTTCGCCATGCTGGGCGGTGTGGTGCTGGTGGCCTTGGCGCTTCAGGTGTTCTTCCTGCGCCCCACCACGGACAATATGGAATAAAGAAACTTATTTGCCAATTATATAAATAAAAGAATATGAAAAAGATTATTGGACTGATTGATGCGCCGTTTACTCCTTTTTACGAGAATGGTGAGGTGAACTACGAACCCATTGCGGCTTATGCCGAGATGCTGCACAAGAACGGGTTGCAGGGTGTATTTATCAACGGTTCTTCGGGCGAGGGCTATATGCTGACTGACGAAGAGCGCATGCGCTTGGCCGAGCGTTGGGTGGCCGAAGCTCCCGAAGGATTCAAAGTGATTGTGCATGTGGGTAGCTGCTGTGTGAAGTCGAGCCGTGCCTTGGCCGAGCATGCCGCTAAAATAGGTGCGTGGGGCATCGGTGCCATGGCTCCTCCTTTCCCCAAGATAGGCCGAATCGAAGAGTTGGTGAAGTACATCGAGGAGATTGCCGCAGGCGCTCCCGGGCTGCCTTTCTACTACTATCATATCCCTACCTTCAACGGCGCTTTCCTGCCGATGGTGAAACTGCTGGAAGCGGTAGATGGCCGCGTGCTCAACTTTGCGGGCATCAAATATACGTTCGAGAGCATCTACGAATACAATCAATGCCGTATGTACAAGGGCGGTAAGTTCGATATGTTGCACGGACAGGACGAAACCATCCTGCCCAGCCTTGCCATGGGCGGTGCACAGGGCGGCATAGGCGGTACCACCAATTACAACGGCCGCGAACTGGTAGGCATCATCGAAGCATGGAAAGCCGGTGATTTGGAGACGGCACGCGAACGCCAGAACTTCTCGCAAGAGGTGATTAACGTCATCTGCCGTTATCGCGGCAACATTGTCGGCGGTAAGCGCATCATGAAACTCATCGGCTTGGATTTGGGTAAAAACCGCACGCCTTTCCAGAACATGACCGACGAGGAAGAAGCGCAGATGAAAGCCGAATTGGAAGTCATCGGTTTCTTTGATCGTTGCAATAAGTTCTAAGATGTAGATACCATGAATGTGACTGAATATCTAAAGACGTGGGCCGACTCTTATAAGCACGACTTGACGACCGACATTCTGCCTTTCTGGTTGACCAACGGCCTTGACCACGTGCATGGCGGCGTGTACACTTGCCTCGACCGTGAAGGTCGGCTGATGGACAGCACCAAGTCGGTGTGGTTCCAAGGGCGTTTCGGGTTTGTGGCTGCCTATGCCTACAATCAAGTAGAGCGCAACCCCGAGTGGCTGGCTGCTTCGAAAAGTTGCATTGACTTCATCGAAGCTCACTGTGCCGACGCTGACGGACACATGTATTTTGAGGTGGCCGCCGACGGCACTCCGCTTCGCAAGCGTCGCTATGTGTTCTCCGAGTGCTTCACGGCGATAGCCATGTCCGAGTATGCTATTGCGTCGGGTGACAAACGCTATGCCGAAAAGGCTCTTGAGCTGTTCAAACGGATTCAGAGGTTTCTTGCTACCCCCGGCTTTTTGGAACCCAAGTATCTGCCTGCCTTGCAAGCACGCGGACACTCCATCACCATGATTCTCATCAACACCGCTTCCCGCATTCGGGCAGCCATTGACGACCCTATACTTAACACACAGATAGACGAATCGCTCAACGCCATCCGCCGCTACTTCATCCATCCCGAATTCAAGGCATTGCTCGAAATGGTAGGTCCTGAAGGAGAATTCATTGACACCTGCAACGGCCGCCTGATAAACCCCGGCCATTGCATCGAAACAGCTTGGTTCATTCTGGAGGAGGCTCGATACCGCAATTGGGAGAAGAGCCTGACGGACATGGCCTTGCAGATACTCGACTGGTCGTGGCAGTGGGGCTGGGACAAGGAATACGGCGGCATCATCAACTTCCGTGACTGTCGTAACCTGCCGGTGCAGGACTATTCGCAGGACATGAAGTTCTGGTGGCCGCAGACCGAAGCCATCATAGCCACACTCTATGCCTATCAGGCCACGAAGGATGAGAAGTATCTGGCCATGCACAAGCAAATCAGCGACTGGACGTATGCTCACTTTCCCGACAAAGAGTGCGGAGAGTGGTATGGCTATCTGCATCGCGACGGCACGGTGGCACAACCCGCCAAAGGCAATATTTTTAAAGGGCCTTTCCACATTCCCCGCATGATGATTCGTAGTTATTCGTTGTGTAATGGCATCTGTAACGATATTTACCATGAAAAATAAAAATCACTTGGACCTGTCCCTGGCTTCCTATGGCGAAGTCAGGGACTTGACGTACGATTTGGTTGTGCTACCTTGGGGAGCCACCGAGCCTCACAATCTCCATCTGCCTTATCTGACCGATGCAATCTTGTCGCATGCCGTGGCTGTGGATGCCGCTGAAAAGGCCTTGCAGCTGTACGGAGTGCGTTGCATGGTGTTGCCTCCCGTCACGTTAGGCTCTCAGAATCCGGGACAACGAAGCCTCAAATTTTGTATCCATGCCCGCTATGAAACGCAAAAAGCAGTGTTGGCCGACACGGTGGCCTCGCTTCATGCGCAAGGATTTCATAAGCTCGTCCTCATCAATGGGCACGGGGGTAACAACTTCAAGAACATGATTCGTGACTTGGCAGTAGATTATCCCGACTTCTTGATTGCCTCCGGCGAGTGGTTTGCAGTGTTATCCGCCAAAGAATATTTCGATGCTCCCGGCGACCATGCCGACGAGGTGGAAACTTCCGTCATGATGCATTATTATCCCGAGTTGGTAGATCTTTCCATGGCAGGCCCCGGAGTTTATAAACCGTTTGCTTTATCGGCTTTGCGTGAAAAGGTAGCTTGGATGCCGCGAGATTGGGGTCGGGCAACCGAAGATACGGGTATCGGAGATCCGTCACTTTCTACGGCTGAGAAAGGAAAACGCTTTGCGCAAGCAGTATCCGATAAATATGCCGAGTTGTTTGCCCAGCTGGCACGTGCACATTTCCCGGAGGAGTTTTATTAAAAGGTTATTTCGAGGATTGCTTACCGAGACTCCTACGTCGCAAAGACAGGATTGCTCTTGACTTTTTCTTATTACTTAGACATATAAATCCCGATTTATATCTAACTTTGCACTCTCATTTATAATGTGAATAGAGAAAATGGTTCAGATAGACGATGTGGTAGTCAGCCTTGATGTACTGCGTGAGAAGTTTCTTTGCAACTTGGACGCTTGCATGGGAGAATGTTGCATAGAGGGAGATGCCGGCGCACCGTTGGAATCGGAAGAGATGCGAAAGCTGGAAGAAGTCTTGCCGTTGATTTGGAATGATTTATCTCCTCAAGCGCGTGCTGTAATAGATGAGCAGGGTGTGGCCTATACGGATGAAGAAGGAGATTTGGTGACTTCCATTGTCAACGGCAAAGATTGCGTTTTTACCTGCTATGACGAGAAAGGCTGTTGCTATTGTGCCATCGAGAAGGCGTATCGAGAAGGGAAAACAGATTTCTATAAGCCGGTCTCCTGCCATTTGTATCCTATCAGAATAGGCGATTATGGACCTTACAGGGCGGTGAACTATCATCGTTGGGATGTGTGCAAAGCTGCTGTATTGTTGGGACAAAAAGAGAATCTTCCGGTATATAAGTTTCTGAAAGAGCCGTTGGTCCGCAAGTTCGGAGAAAGCTGGTATGCCGAATTGGAACAGGTGGTAGCCGAAATGAAGCAACAGAAAATGCTGTAATCCTTTATCTCAATAAAAAAACTCCGGTCGGCAGGATGTTCCTGCCCGTTCGGAGCTTCTTTGTTGTAAGATGTGAGGTAGGTTAATGAAAACACATGACTCAACAACTTTTGTCGTCAAGGTTTATGCGTCGATATTTGCATATGTTGCATTCTTCTCGATGAATTCTCGGCGAGGCCCTACTTCTTCACCCATCAGCATGGAGAAAATGTAGTCGGCTTCGGCGGCATTCTCAAGGTGCACTTGCTTCAGCATACGGTTTTCCGGATTCATGGTGGTTTCCCACAACTGTTCCGGATTCATCTCACCCAAACCTTTGTAGCGTTGGGTATGAACAGCATTCTCGGAACCTCCGCCATAAGTGTCGATAAATCTCTGGCGTTGTTGGTCGGTCCAGCAGTACTCTTTCACTTTTCCCTTAGTACAAAGATAAAGCGGCGGAGTGGCAATGTAAAGAATGCCTTGCTGGATGACTTGTGGGAAGTAGCGAAAGAAAAGTGTCATAATCAGTGTGTCGATGTGAGAACCATCGACGTCAGCATCGGTCATGATAATCACTTTCTTGTAGCGCAGTTTGTCTATATTGGCTTCCTTGCTGTCTTCGCCGTTCACGCCGAAACGGATGCCCAATGCCTGGATGATATTGTTTACTTCGTCGCTTTCGAAAGCCTTGTGCCACATAGCTTTTTCCACATTCAGGATTTTACCGCGCAGCGGCAAGATGGCTTGGAACGCACGATTGCGTCCTTGCTTGGCCGAGCCGCCTGCCGAATCACCCTCGACGAGGAACAATTCGCATTCTTCGGGGTCTTTGCTGGAACAGTCGGCCAGCTTGCCCGGCATGCCTCCACCCGACATGGGAGATTTGCGTTGTACCGATTCACGTGCTTTACGTGCGGCGATGCGTGCTGTTGCGGCAAGCAACACCTTGTCTACTATTATTTTGGCCTCTTTGGGGTGCTCTTCCAGATAGTAAGTCAAGGCTTCACCTACCGCTTGATTCACGGCGCCACTTACTTCACTGTTGCCAAGCTTCGTTTTGGTCTGTCCTTCAAATTGAGGTTCGGATACTTTTACGGAGATGACGGCAATCAGACCTTCGCGGAAGTCTTCGCCGGAAATCTCAACTTTGGCTTTTTCCAAGGCTTTGGCGCAGTTGTCGTCGGCGTATTTCTTCAGCACACGTGTCAGCGCAGCGCGGAATCCGCCTTCATGTGTACCTCCTTCACGCGTATTGATGTTGTTGACGTAGGAATGCAGATTCTCGCGATACCCAGTGTTATACATGATGGCACATTCGATAGGAACACCTGCCTTTTCGGTATTTAGGTAGATTACATCGTCGAAAAGTGGAGTATTGTTGCTGTTGAGGTAGCGCACAAACTCTTTGACACCTTCTTCGCTGTGGAATGTCTCTTTCAGCGGATTGTCTTCCTCATTTTTTTCTCGGAGGTCGGTCAGCGTGATGTGGATGCCTTTGTTTAGATAGGCCAATTCACGCAGGCGTGCTTGGAGGGTGGAATATTTATATTCAGTGACGGTGAAGATGCTACTGTCCGGCCAAAAGGTCTGTTTGGTTCCTGACAGGTTGGGGTCGCAAACATCTACTTCTTTGACGGAATAAAGAGGTTTTCCGCATTCGTATTCCTGCTGGTAAACTTTCCCGCTGCGGAATACCTGAGTGGTCATGTGCGTGGAAAGTGCGTTTACGCAAGATACGCCTACACCGTGCAGGCCGCCGGATACCTTATAGGAGCCTTTGTCGAACTTACCGCCCGCATGCAGCACGGTCATAACGACTTCCAAAGCAGACTTCTGTTCCTTTTCGTGCCAGTCTACCGGAATACCACGACCGTTATCTTGTACGGTGATGGAGTTGTCTTCATTGATGGTAACTTCGATGTGATCGCAGTAACCGGCCATGGCTTCGTCAATGGAATTGTCCACAACTTCGTAGACCAAATGGTGCAGGCCATTCTCGCTGATGTCTCCGATATACATGGCAGGGCGTTTTCGCACCGCTTCCAATCCTTCCAATACCTGAATGTTGCTTGCGGAATAATTGTTCTCACCAATTATCTTTTCTTCTTCAGTCATAATCTTTTTTCTTATTGTAATAACAGAGCAAATGTACTGAATTTTATTGAGATGTGGTGTTTCTCGCATGGATAAATTCAATTAGTTTACAGCTTTTTAGTACAGAACTGCCTCTGCAATAGGGGGAGGTTAAGGTGAATAAGGTGCAAATAAGAAAGGCCGAACTAAAAAGTTCAGCCTCTTATATATTGTGTACGACAATTGGATTATGACAACTTATTGATGTAAATTGCCAATTTAGACTTCAGATTGTTTGCTTTATTTTTGTGGATGATGTGGGTCTTTGCCAACTTATCCAACATTTTTGTAATACCGGGATACATCGCGATTGCTTCAGCTTTGTCCGTGGTATTGCGAAGTTTACGAACAGCATTTCTCATGGTTTTGCCATAATACCTGTTGTGAAGTCTTCTTGCTCTTTCTTGTCTGATTCTTTTCAGTGATGATTTGTGATTTGCCATCTCGACTAATCTTTTTTAATTCGTTTATTTTTTTATTTGTAGCCCGTGGGGGAATCGAACCCCCCTTTCAAGAATGAAAATCTTGCGTCCTAACCGATAGACGAACGGGCCATCCTTTGTTGAGCGTTTCCGCTCCTGCAAATGCTTTTATCGTTTGCGGATGCAAAGGTAGAAACTATTTTTGAATTGGCAAAATGTTCCTAGAAAAAAATAGCATGATTTTATTATTTTATCTCCATGTCCTGTTTTTACCCGTTGGAGGAATTCATTTAATGCATACTTAATTCTGCCGATAGGTTTATTGTTAGTGTAATTCACATTGTAGAAGGAGGGCAATGTGCTGATTTTGCCAATAATCCGAGTAAACAATCCGTCTTTTGTGTATGTCCTCACACGGTCCTGGGTTTTCTTGCGATCATAGAATCGGAGACGTGAGATGAGATTGAGCGCTATGGCTTCATGCTCCTGCAACTGATAGTGCCACGACGGAGACTGTGTTGCCTTGTTTGTTAAATGGATTCTGAGAGGATGGATATCTCAAGCCTTTTGACGGATTTTATATAGAAATTGTGCATACGCTGATTTGAACTTAATAATTTTGATGAATCACTAAGAATCAGCAGTATGCACAACTCTTACTCATAATTAACGGCTTGATTTAATTCCGTCGGCGAGTCTTTTCCTTACTTAATCAAGTCCTTTCCCGTCATCTCTTCAGGTTGCTTCATTCCCAAAATGTGCAGGATAGAAGGAGCTACATCGGCAAGGACACCATTTTCTACCTTTACATTTTTGTTTGCAGTGACGTAAACAAAAGGAACCGGATTCAAAGAATGGGCGGTGTTAGGCGTTCCATCTTCGTTCAAGGCATGGTCGGCATTACCATGGTCGGCAATGATGATTACCTCGTAATCGTTTGCTTTGGCGGCCTCCACCGTGTCTTTCACACATGAGTCAATAGCTTTCACCGCCTTCTCGATGGCTTCATAAACACCGGTATGTCCCACCATGTCGCCGTTGGCAAAGTTCACGACGATGAAGTCGAACTTCCGGGTACGGATGGCTTCCACCAATTTGTCTTTTACTTCGTAGGCACTCATTTCCGGCTTCAAGTCGTAGGTAGCCACTTTCGGTGAGGGAACCAGAATGCGCTCCTCACCATCGTACGGAGTTTCGCGGCCTCCGTTGAAGAAGAACGTGACATGAGCATATTTCTCTGTCTCGGCCATGTGGAGCTGTGTCTTGCCGTTGGCAGACAAGTATTCGCCCAACGTGTTCTGAACATTTTCCTTGTCAAAAAGGATGTGCACACCCTTAAAGCTTGCATCATACGGCGTCATGCAATAGAACTGCAAGCCCGGAATGGTGTTCATACCCTGTTCCGGCATATCTTGTTGCGTCAGCACGATGGTCAATTCTTTGGCGCGGTCGTTGCGGTAGTTGAAGAAGATAACCACATCGCCTTCCTTGATGGTGCCGTCGAAGCCGCCGTTCACAATCGGCTTGATGAATTCGTCCGTAACGCCTTCGTCGTACGACTCCTGCATGGCCTGAACCATATCCGTAGCCACCTTGCCTTCACCGTTTACCAACAAATCATAGGCAACCTTGACACGCTCCCAACGCTTGTCACGGTCCATTGCATAGAAACGCCCTACGATGGAGGCAATCTTGCCGGCCGACTTTCGGCAATGTGCAGTCAGTTGCTCGATGAAACCCTTACCGCTCTTCGGGTCGGTGTCGCGGCCATCCATGAAGCAATGGATGAAAGTGTTCTCAATGCCATATTCCTTAGAAATATCGCAGAGTTTGAACAAATGGTCGAAAGAGCTGTGTACACCGCCGGTAGAGGTCAGCCCCATGAAGTGGATGTTCTTTCCCTTCTCTTTTGCATAAGAAAAAGCCGAAACGATTTCCTTGTTTTTCAGGATGCTTCCATCGGCACAGGCACGGTTTATCTTCACCAAATCCTGATATACGATACGTCCGGCACCGATATTGAGATGGCCTACCTCGGAATTGCCCATCTGTCCGTCGGGCAAACCCACATTCTCGCCGCTTGCCTGAAGTTGCGAGTGCGGGTAATCGGCCAGCAGACTGTCCCAATAGGGAGTAGGCGTATTGAAAATCACATCGTCTTTGCCTTGATCGCCGATGCCCCAGCCATCAAGAATCATTAAAAGGGCTTTCTTGCTCATAATATCAATCGAATTTTAGTTGTACAATCTTTTTACATCATAAAAACAAAATAAAAATAAACTTTGCACAAAGATGTTCTTTTTGCGGATGCAAAGGTACAAAAAACAGGAGTTAAAATCTATGATTTCAAAAGAATTATATACTTTTGCCACGTGTTTATACCACTCATAAATCAATGAATAAACTCATAAACAGTCATTCATCATGAAAACACGTTCCCTGCTCCCATTGCTCTGCTTCGTTTCTGCAAGCATGTTTGCCCAAGTACAACCCGACACAGTTTCCATCGGGACAAAAGCCGACGGCACAGAGTTGCGTGCCATCGCCTACTCATTGCCGCAACGAGCCGAAACTTTCTCCATGAGCAAAGAGGGAGATTACCTCTGCATCAACTTCCGCGAAACGACCAAGAGCGGGAAGTATCTGCAAAACAAAGGGGAAATCGGTTTCTACGATTTAAACCGGCAAGAATTGTTGTGGAAAAGTCCCATCAACTACCTTTCCACCGCCACCAGATGCCTCTCGCAGGGTGTGCTCATCAACCGCAACGACAAGGTGTGGCTGCTGAACAAGGAAGACGGAACGAAACGATGGGAAACCAAACTACACCCCATCTACATAGACGATTCGCTGGGTCTGATGCTGGGCTACCAATCGGCCACCTCGAACAAGCTGTGCGCCATCGACCTGAATTCGGGCAACGAGCTGTGGCAGACAAGGATGCCCCACCAATACGGTTGGAGCCGGATAGAGGAGTTGGCCGACGGACGGCGGCTCATCGTGGCAGACGAACTGCACCGGCTGAATTTCCGGACAGGCGAGATGGAGACATTCCCCGGAAGCCCCGGCGCCTACGACACGAAAGCCGCCATATTGCAAGGATTGGCAGCAGTGGCTATGGGAACGATGGGTGCGGCGGTGAGCGGAGGAAACATGTACTACGCCTACGTTCCCGTAGCGAACAACACCATCACCTCGCTCTCATCGAACATCCTGCAACACGAAGGCTGGTATTATTGGGCCGACCGTGAGCAGATAGCCTGCATCGACTCGACCATGAACCTTGTCTGGAAGCGGGAGTTTCCGGACGTGAAAGCCGGGCGTTCCATCCTCTTCGTACAAGACGACAAGCTGTACATGCTAAGCTACGGGTACGGATTGCGTGCAAATGGCAGCCGAAAGAAGTACGGATGCCCTTTCATTGCCTGCTACGACCTGCAAGAGGGCACGGAACATTTCTTCAACAAGCTCAGCATGAAGAAAGACATCGTAGAAGATGCGCTGCACACCAAGGATGCGCTTTACATGCTTTTCGATGATGGCCTGGCTTATCAGGAGCTGACCGACTCTGTCGTGAACATCACCCCTTGGGATACCGACCGGAACGGACACCTCTACGCCATGCGACCCGACACCCTTTATGCCGCCAACAACGACTGCACCGCCTTCACGCCCTGTATTTCGACGGGCAATACTGCCCGGTATATAACGATAAGGGAACCCTTTACGAGATAGACAAAGAGCTGAACATCAGCCGCACTTACCACTTGTCAGAAGTGTACCCCATCCGCATCCGTCTTCGCGACTACCTCTGTATAGGATTCAACAACAAATACCATTTCATTCACCGGATAGGCATGCCTGTAGCCCGGATGCCGCTTTCGCTCCGCAAAGGCGAAGCAATCGGCAACAAGCTGCTGATGCTGACCCACGAAAACCGCCTGCTTTTCCTCGACATGAACGAGGCCGTCCGGTAAGGTGATATGAAGCGGCAGTGATGGATAGCCGCCCCACAAGACACGACGCATATCCGGAGAAAAGAAGCATAAAAAAGGCAGGAATCCAAGACCGGAATTCCTTTGAAAAATATTACCAAACAAAATCCTTTGAAAAAGCAATAAAAAAAGGAGAGACAAGATCAGTCCTATATCGAGAGGACCTAAGTAATATACTTAGGGTACCTAAGTCGTATACTTAGATACCCCCTGTCAGAAGGTGTTCTGACAGGGGTATTCCGGTCTTCGTTTTCTTTATCGGATATAAGCTTCAGGACAGTAAATAATAATTATACACAAGCATCTTTGCAAGCGATTCATGCAATTTCCTCTTGAAGGGCAGACGGAAAGAGAATTTATTATCCCCGCCCTGTATTGAAGCAGCCGCTTTCCTGCCCGAAAACCGCCTTGATTCTGTTTTCGGCCTTCCTGCCGGACAACGACAGAGCTTCTCCCCCGAAGAAGCCGTTTTGCAGGCTGACAGCACAAAAAACAGCGACTAAAGTGTACATTTTGAAATGATTTATGTACTTTTGTCACGCTTAAAAAATCTAAAAGAAGAGAATATGGACGATTCAAACCCACGAACGTGCAACAATATTAACCATTAAAACGAACGGAGACGTTGCCCGCAATGCCTCTGTTCCAAACCGAAAGGAGGCAAACAATGAGAAAGTATCTGTACAGCGAAAACGGCTTTGTGGAAAAAGCCGAGTGGCAACCCAACTGCTGGGTAAACGTGGAATGCCCAGACAATGACGATTTCCGGTTCCTCACCGAAGAACTGAAAGTTCCCGAATCTTTTCTGGAAGACATTGCCGACGTGGACGAACGCCCGCGCACGGAAAAAGAAGACAACTGGCTGCTGACCATCCTGCGCATTCCCATGCAGAGCAACCAGCGCGGCGTGCCGTTCATCACCGTTCCCATCGGCATCATCACCAACAACGACATCGTTGTCTCCGTATGCTACCACCACACGGAGCTGATACCGGACTTTATCCAACACACCCGACGCAAAGGCATCGTCGTGAACAACAAACTCGAACTGATTCTGCGCATCATCTACTCCTCGGCCGTATGGTTCCTGAAATACCTGAAGCAGATAAACAACGACGTGACCGCCGCCGAGAAAGAACTGGAAAAGAGCATCCGCAACGAAGACCTCCTGCAACTGATGAAGTTGCAAAAGACGCTGGTTTACTTCAACACCTCCATCCGCGGCAACGAAGTGATGATAGGCCGGCTGAGAAACATCTTTCAGGGAACCGGCTATCTGGACATGGAGCTGCTGGAAGACGTTATCATCGAACTGAAACAGGCCTACAACACCGTGAACATATACAGCGACATCCTTACGGGAACCATGGATGCTTTTGCCTCTATCATCTCCAACAACGTAAACTCCATCATGAAACGCATGACAAGCCTATCCATCACCCTGATGATACCCACCCTGATTGCCAGCTTCTACGGCATGAACGTGGATATACATATAGAGAAGTTTCCCCATGCTTTCGTGTTCATCGTCCTGTTGTCGGCCCTGTTGTCAACAGTGACGTTCGTATGGTTCAGGAAAATCAAGTGGTTTTAGCGCATCTCCGAAAGGAGGGGGATCCCTTAAAGAAAGTCGAGCGCCAATTGTCCGTCGCCCAGCAGATTGAACGTCATGCGGTGATAAGGAGTTGTGCCGTGGGATGCAATGGTGGCACGATGCTTCTTGGTGGGATAGCCTTTGTTGCTGTCCCACCCATATAGGGGGTACTTTTTGTGCAATCCGTTCATATAGTTGTCGCGATACGTCTTGGCCAGTACCGAAGCAGCGGCGATGGAGAGATACTTCCCGTCGCCTTTCACCACGGTGGTATGCGGCAAATCGCGGTACTTCTTGAAACGGTTTCCGTCAATGAGCAAATGTTGCGGGCGCACGGACAACCGGTCCAACGCACGGTGCATGGCCAAAAATGAGGCATTGAGGATATTTATCTTGTCTATCTCTTCGGGAGAGACAATGCCCACCGCCCATGCCACGGCTTCCCGTTCGATTACTTCACGCAGTACATGCCGCTGCTTTTCGGTCAGTTGCTTGGAGTCATTCAGCAACTCGTTCCTGAAATCTTTGGGCAGGATAACGGCGGCGGCATAAACCGCACCCGCCAGACAGCCGCGTCCGGCCTCATCGCAACCTGCCTCTACCAGATCTTCATTCAAATAAGGTAATAGCATAGTTCGTATATCGTTTTCTTTGAAAAGCTGATATTTTTAGACTGCAAAGTTAGTATTTTCCGCTTAAAAGCGTCAAAAGAAAAATAATTAATAACTTGAGGGCCACGGCTTTTTCATTTAAAACTACTTGTAGTTCCGGGGAAAAGCGTTATTTTCGCACATAACGATGCCGAAGCACCGTCTTCGGTGTTTCTTTTTAATCATGTAAAAGATTTTTTAATAGGCGGATTTCAAGAGCGACGTGATGTCTATTTTGTCTTCCACCTTGATTTTTGCAGCAGCAAAAATAGTCATTATTTATCTGATATACAAGTATTTGCATTTAATAATAGTAAAAAAGAAACACTTTGGCTGTCCGAGTGGCAGCACCATGAAACATCTGAGGGAGTTCGTAACTTCAGTACCTGAATACCGTAGAACCGGGAAAGGCAATTTCAAGCATAAACTTGAAGACATACTTATGCTTGTCATATTGGGCAGTCTCAGCAAGTGTATCCCCAGAGCCGAGATAATCGGGTTTGGCAAACGATATTTGAAACGCTTTCACTCAATGGGTATCCTGGTGGGCGGCTTGCCGTCAGAGGCCACGCTATGTCGTGTGTTCAAAAGCATAGATGATGAAGCGATGGCTTGTCGTATGTCCGCGTTCGTCGATTCCTTCCGCAAGGAACTCCCCAACAAGGAGGCTGAGATTATTTGTGTGGACGGTAAAGCCATGAGAGGCACCGTGCATGAAAACGGACGTAATCCGGATATAGTATCAGCCTATTCACTCAATTCCGGGATTACTCTCGCTACGGATGCATGCGAGAAGAAGAGCAACGAGATTAAATCGGTTCCCAGATTACTGGATAAAATAGAGATCTCCGGCTGCATCGTCACCGCTGATGCAATGTCTTTCCAGAAATCAATCATAGACAAGATCAGGGAAAAGGGAGGAGACTTTGTCATCGAGCTTAAAGCAAACCAAAAATCCCTGCGTTACGTACTTGGGGATTATGCACATAAATCAAAGTTTAAATGAAAAAGCCGTGCTTGAGGGCATCATCAAGCAAGTAGACCATTAGTTATTATGGACAGCAACTCCATTGCAAAGTACGGTTCCGTAGGTAAGTAGAGAACTAATTGGTACCCTTGAGTCCACATAGAAGATTATCTCAGTTCAATACCTTCGGGCTTGATGATGTTTTGTTAAACCCTCAAAGTTATATCATTTATGGTAAAAAAGCGAAAAAGAATAAAACAGGCAAAGGATTAAAGTTGGAAGTTGTTAACCCCAACGCCTGTGGGATTAATGTTTCATCCACAGAAATGCAAGTCTGTGTTCCCGAAGATCGTGATGGGGACAATAATCGTTGTTTCGGCACATTCACAGAAGATTTATATCTGATTGCCGACTGGTTAAAATCCTGTGGGATAGACACGGTGGCTATGAAATCCACAGTTGTTTACCGGGTTCAACTGTACATGATCTTGGAGGATTTCGGCTTTGACGTTTTGTTGGTTAATGCCAAAGCCATCAAAAACATCGGTGAGAAGAAAATGGATGAGGTGGATGCCGAGTGGATCATGCTCCTACATAGTTACGGTTTACTTAAAGCTAGTTTTCAACCGGATAATCAGGCACGTCGCATTCGCAATCTCTCCCATCACCGGGATAATCTGATGAAGTCGGATAGCCGGGAAGTCCTGCACATGCAAAAAGTAATGGAATTGATGAATATGAAACTAACGCATGTAATTAGTGATATACTGGGTAAATCCGGGCAGGCTATCATCCCGGCTATTATCAGTGGAGAGCGGGATGCCCGGATATTAGCCTCTCTGGCAGACCCACGATGTAAGTCTTCTAAAGAAACCATTGAAAAATCTCTCGTGGCCAATTGAGATCAGGATTTGTTGTTTATGCTTGGACAGAGCTTTGATCTTTATCACTACTTGCAAACTCAAATGAAAGATTGTGAGAAACAGATCGAGGCCATTTTGGAAGAATATACATCTTTTGAACAGTCGCAGCAAGAGGATGTCAGAGAATGCCCAAGATCAAAGAAAGTTAAAGCCAGAAAGAATATGATATCCATCGATATAGAAGATTATGCTTACAGGATTTGGGGAGTTAATTTGGCTCGTGTATACGGTATCAGTGATGCGGCACTCTTGAGGCTGGTAGGGGGAATTAGGGCATGACTTCACTGTAAAGTTTGCCACGTACAAAGAGGCCTGTTGCTGGGCAAATGTTACTCCGAATAATAAAATATCGGGAGGGAAATTGCTCTCCAGCAAAGTCCCCAAAAGGAAAAACCCTGTCGGGTTGATTTTGCGTTCATTTGCCAACTCCCTGAAAGCAAGCAAAATACCATTAGGATTTTACTTCCGCAAAATACAGGCCAAAAGTGGTTATATTCCGGCAATCATAGCCACAGCAAACAAGCTGGGAAGAATCATATATACCATGGTGAAAAACAAAGTTAAATTTGATGAATCCCTCATGCAAGTCAATGAAGAAGAAAGACTCCGCAGAAAGCTCATCAGAACACAGATGGAACTTGACAGGCTACAGAATCAAATCAACAAAAAAGTTCCTATGTTTAAAATCGGAAGTGACGGATAACAGAAGATAGCACTAAAAAAGCTATACCATTATAGTTAACTTTGTGTGTAACGAAACCAATATTAACTCATAACGATATAGCTTATGAAACGTGTACAAAGTAACACATTAGATTTTAGTGGACAAAATATTTATGTAGGAATTGATGTCCACTTGAAGAGTTGGTCGGTAGCAATCTTATCAGAACATTCTGTACTGAGGCGATTCAGACAAAATCCATAACCGGAAGTGTTGCATAAATATTTGGTAAGCAATTATCCGGGAGCCAATTACTTCTCGTTTTATGAAGCCGGTTTCTGTGGCTTCTGGATACACGGGAGATTGACGGATTTGGGTATCAACAACATCGTGGTTAATCCTGCCGATGTTCCGACCATGAGTAAAGAGAAGTTACGTAAGACCGATGCGGTGGATTGTAACAAGCTCGCTCGTGAGTAACGTTCCGGTTCGTTGGAAGGGATATATATTCCGGGGACTGACATCCTGGAAATGCGCTCTTTGATAAGACTGAGAAACCTGATAGTAAAAGACAGCACACGTGCCAAGAACCGTATCAAGTCTTTGCTTCGTTTTCATGGTGTGGAAATACCGTAAGAGTTTACCCGCTGTTCCATAGGCTGCTGGTCGAAACGTTTTCTGAACTGGCTGCACTCGCTTGAACTATCAACGGAGTATGGCAAGAAAACACTGGAACTTCATCTTGAACAGTTCATCCGTTTGAGGAAGATGCTCTTACAGGAAACACGTGCCATCCGTGAAATATCCCGGAAAGCTCCATTTGACAAACCGATACACCTGCTGACATCAGTTCCGGGTATAGGTATTACAACCGCTGCTACCCTGATGGTCGAGATTGACGATATTGTCCGTTTCAGCAATGCGGACCATTTAGCCTCTTTCATTGGCTTGGTTCCCATGTGTCACTCCAGTGGTGATAATGATAATGTAGGATATATCACACCCCGTCGCCACTTTATGCTCCGGTGTCTGTTGGTGGAAGTCGCCTGGATTGCCATCCGAAAAGATCCGGCGATGACGATGGCTTACACGGAATACAGAAAACGGATGAATCCTCAAAAGGCTATTGTAAAGATTGCCCGCCGGTTGGTAAACAGACTATATTATGAATTATCCAACTTTGTTTGGATTTTAAATGGAAAGCATCATGGGGGGATATAGAAGATAATCATAACTACTGAATATCATTTTATATTGTTATAAAGCAATATAAAATGATGTTAGATAAATACTTCGAAGTTTTACCGTTTTTCGTAACTTCAAGTGAAATTCGGTGTGTTCCGACACTTATCAAAAAATGGCGATGTACGAGTTTGCCATGAGTTCCTTAAAAGTCCTCCACCCATTGAGTGTGAATGAAATGGATGTCTTCGTCGTATCGGCCCCTAATAACGGTAGTTTTTGGGAAATCTTAGCATAAAGTGAGTTCATCTTTACTTTATACTTTGAAAAATAAATGTTTTTATCAAAAAACCGACCGATTTTTAGTAAAAAAGAATAGAAGTGAACTAATAAATTCACTTTAATAGGTATGTGCAATTCCTGAAATAGCCGTTTTTAGGTATTGAAAATATGCGTATAAGCCACTTTCTTTGCAAAAAATAATATTGTCAATGTATTTTTGTTTAATCTATAAAAATCTACATTTATGTGAAAACGAACAAAATTTATTTTACAGCATTTGTGTTGCTCTTATTAGTATGTTCTTGTACACAAGAAGCTGCGATTCAACAAGTTTCGAAAAGTGAGAGAGTCTCTGTTTCGCTTCTATCGAATGGTGGGAAAAGAACCCCAATATTCTGCCTGATGATAGTAAGGTTGCTCCTTGGGTAGCTGCAGACCTTGCCGGTGCTTTAGTGGGAGAAGTGACCGGAGCCATATCCTTTGGAAAATTAAATGGGAAATCCGTATTGGCAGGTGCCGTGAGTGGCTCTACCGGAGCTGTCGGTAAAGGAGCCAAGTTAATATCTAAAATCCTATGAAAACAGTCATAATATATTCATTTGTCATACTTCTGCTTGGTATAATAATTTATGTACCAGTATTATATTCTATATATACCACAGAATTTGCGATTACACTTTTTTTTACTATACTACTTGCTGACGTCATAGGACAATGGATAAGAAAAAGAAAAAAAGAACATGATTTTTCTCAGCATTGAAAGGCTTATGCTTTTCAATGCTGATTTTATCCCGAATCGGTCATTAGAAAATGAGTGTAACACTATTCCTAATGACCGATTTGGGTTTATGTTGACAGATAAAAAGATGAACTCATACAATATTATTCGCAGTTAAAATGGAATAAAATGAGTAATTGGCTTTCAACTTTCAGATGAGATAAGATGGAGGAGGAATGTCTTGCTGTGTCATCAACCGCTGATCACTCACCCCTAACCGCTCATCTCACCCTTTTCCACATCCTCTCCCACCGATAGCCGTCAAGAAGTCCCGTCCCCTCTTCTTTGGAGAACCAGACGAAAGCGGCTTTACCGATGATGTGGTCTTTGGGAACAAAGCCGAAAAGGCGGGAGTCTGAGAGGTTGATGGAGTTGTTGGCACTCATCCAATAGTAATCTTTGGTAAAATAGCAGTGCAATGCAGGCTTGCCATCCACGTAGAGGGTATCGTTCTTTATCTCGGCCTGCTTCTTCTCGTGCAGAAGCAAGGTGTTGCAAAGCAGAGCCATGTTCCACGGATAAACACGCACGGCCCGGTCTTTGCGGGGAACAATCAAGGGCTTCACTGCCTCGATGGAGTCATCCCTGCCCATAGGCTCTATCCAGCACTTTCCGTTCATGACCTGTTCCAGCAGGTAGTATTCGTAGCGGCTGAAGCTGCGTATGCTTTTCACCGAATCTTGCCCCAATAGCTTATCGGGGGCAATGGAAAGCAACTGGAGTAGCGAGTCTAATTGATGCTCTTTCCCTTTGGGGTAAGAGTAGAGGAATTTCTGGTCGGGGGCGTTCTTCTCGGAAGAAACTACGGAGAAGAGCGAATCTATCAGCAAGGTGTCGCCCGGCATACCGATGCAACGGCCGATGAATACCTGCCGCCGCTCTATGGGCATTGTGGAAGTGCCGGCCGGATTATTGAACACCACGATATCCTCTTTCTGTACGGGTCTTTCTGCCCAACGATGATAGCCCCACAAACCCATGAAAGGCAGGCGCAGGCCATAGCTCCATTTGTTCACAAGTATGCGTTCGCCGCGATAGAGCGAGTTCTCCATGCCCGAAGAGGGGATGAGGCAGGACGTGGCAACACAACCCCGGAGCAACACTACGGCGAGTATCACTCCGACGATTGTCAAGGCTGCCCTTCCTGCTTTCTTCATGGCCTTACTTCGGATACGGTTATTTGATGTTGTCTACCCACTTGAATATGCGGTTCCAGCGAATCTTGCCGTCGAGCCAACCACGGTCTTTATCGAGCGAGAGCCAAACCACGATAGGCTTGCCCACCACGTGGTCTTCGGGCACGAAGCCCCAGTAGCGCGAGTCGGCGGAGTTGTGGCGGTTGTCGCCCATCATCCAGTAGTAATCCATCTTAAAGGTATAGGTATCTGTCTTCCCGCCGTTGATGTAGATACCATCAGGCTTCAGTTCCAGCCGATTGCCTTCGTAGGCAGTGATGCAGCGCTCGTAGAGGGGCAGGTTGTCGGCGGTGAGGCGGACGGTGGCTCCATTGGCGGGAATCCATACCGGACCGTAGTCGTCGCGTGTCCAGCCGGTGTGGAGGTTCAACGGATACATCTGTCCGGAATATAAATCGGGCTCTTTCACGATGCGGCTGACCAGTTTTTTGTTCCCCGACAGCGTGTCATACATCTTCCGGGTGAGCGGCAGGTGATAGACCGGCGTCAGTCGGCCTTGCGCGTCGCGGCGGTCAAGCCCCATATCAAGCAATCCTTCCTCCCAATTGAGGTCGCTGCTCATCAGCATCCGGTCGTCCTTGCTGATGCCCAGTTCGATGAACATCTCTTCCGGAATGTAAGGGCCGGTGGTCTGCACAAAGTAGTTGAACTGCATCTCCTGCGGATTCACGGCGGGTGTCCCGTTGATATACACTTGTCCGTCTTTGATTTGCAGCGTGTCGCCCGGCAAGCCGATGCAACGTTTCACGTAGTTCTCGCGGCGGTCTACGGGACGCACCACGATGTCGCCGTACATCTGCGGATTGGAACGGATGAGGTTGCGTCCGGCGTTGTAGTACAACTCGTAAACGGTGCGTTGGCGGTCTCGCGTCAGGCTGTCCATATTTACTTTGTTGGGATAGATGCGCTTGCCCTCCTCATAGGCAAGGCTGTAAAAGTCGGTCTGCTGGAAGTTGGTTGCCACGGTGTCGCCGGCGGGGAAGTTGAACACCACGATGTCGTTGCGCTGCACCCGGCCGAATCCCGACACGCGTTTGTACTTCCATTGCGGCCATTCGATGTACGACTTGCAGTTCAGTATGGGCAGCGTATGCTGCGCCAACGGCATGGAGAGCGGTGTGTTGGGCACGCGCGGCCCATAGCTCATCTTGCTGACGTAGAGGAAATCGCCCACTAACAGCGACTTCTCTAACGAAGAAGAAGGTATCTGGTAGTTTTGAAACACATAAATATTTACGAAGTAGACGGCCACCAAGGCAAATACGATGGCATCTACCCAGCTCATCACGCTGCGCACAGCCGGATTCCTGACCTTCTTCCACCATCCCCACGATATCTTCTTGCTGATATAGACGTCGAAAATGAAAGGCAGTACAATCAGTCCCCACCAGCTTCTTACCCAGACGAGGAAGAGCAGATAGAGCAGGGCTGCGATAGCGAATTTAATCCATTGGGCACGTGTTGCTTTTCTCATTGTATATGGTTGTTTGATTGATGATGTCCGATGATTCTATTGATTTTTCAGGAAAGAGAACAAGTCGCTCATCCCGAGATAGCCGTGGTGTTCCGCCGTGTACTCGGCGGCAAGTACGGCGCCCAGCGCAAAGCCTTTGCGGTTTTTGGCATCGTGGGTGATAGTGATGCTGTCGGCCTCGGAGTCGTAGCGGATGGTGTGTATGCCCGGCACTTCGCCCTCGCGGATGGAGCTGACGGGCAGCTCGCGAGCGTCACATCGGCCGGTGCCCGAAACGGTTCCGTCCGGAGCACGGAAAGTTCCTTTCACCCATTTGTCCTTGCGGTCGAGGTTCTCGATGATGCCCTCGGCAAGGGTGATGGCCGTGCCGCTGGGGGCGTCCAGTTTATGGATGTGGTGCGTCTCGCTCATGGTCACGTCGTAGGCGGGGAAGCGGTTCATGATCTTTGCCAGATACTTGTTCACGGCCGAGAAGACGGCCACCCCCAAGCTGAAGTTGGACGACCAGAACAGTGTTTTGCCGCTCTCGGTGCAAAGGCGTTTCACCTCTTCGCCATGTTCGGCCATCCAGCCCGTGCTGCCCGAAACGAGCTTTACGCCCGCCCTGAAGGTCTTCATGTAGTTGGTGTATGCCACCATGGGGTTAGTGAATTCTATGGCGACATCGGCGCTCTTGAAAGCAGCCGAATCGAAGTCTTCCTGATTGTCCACATCGATGATGCAGACGATTTCGTGTCCGCGGTCGAGGGCAATCCGCTCAATCTCCCTGCCCATTTTTCCGTAACCGATTAGTGCGATTTTCATTCTTCTTATTTTATTATTCATTCAGTTTATCAGCGAAGTATAGGTCGCAAAGATAATCTTTTTCTTACATTTGCGCCCAACATTAACGTCTTGTTAACAATGGAACAATTACTGCACTACGTCTGGAAGCATAAAATCTTTCCTCTGTCTTCGCTTCGGACCACCTCCGGACTGCCGGTGGAAGTGATAGATGCCGGTTTGCCGAACACGAATGCAGGCCCTGACTTCTTCAATGCCAAACTGAAAATAGACGGTACGCTTTGGGTGGGCAACGTAGAGGTGCATACACAGGCTTCGGACTGGCTGCGCCACGGACACCAGCACGACAAGGCTTACGACACCGTCATCCTGCACGTGGTGGGCAAGTGCGACTGCGAGGTATGCCGGGCAAACGGCGAGCCGGTTCAGCAGCTTGTGCTTCCTTGCCCCGACATCGTCAGGCAGCGCTACGAGGAGCTGCGCCGCACCGAGTATTTTCCTCCCTGCCATTCCATACTGCCCGCCCTCCCCAAGCTCACCGTTCACGCTTGGCTGTCGGCCCTGCAAGTGGAGCGTCTTGAACAGAAGGCACACGCCATCTACCAAAGGTTGGAGCGTAACACCGGCCATTGGGAAGACGCCTTTTTCATCACCCTTGCCCGCAACTTCGGCTTCGGACTGAACGGCGACGCTTTCGAGTGTTGGGCAGGCAACCTTCCGTTTCGTGCCGTGGACAAGCATCGCGACAATCTTTTCCAAGTAGAGGCTTTTTTCTTCGGGCAGGCCGGCCTGTTGGAGGAAGTGCCTCCCGAAGCGGATGAGTATTACCTGAAACTCCGGGATGAGTTCCGTTATCTGCAACACAAGTTCGGACTGCCTGCGCCGATGGATGCCCACCGATGGCGCTTCCTGCGCCTGCGTCCCGGCAACTTCCCCCACGTCAGGCTGGCGCAGTTGGCCGGTTTGTATCACCGCGAACAGGGACTTTTTTCCCGTGTCATGGAGGCGGACAGCGCGGATGAGGTGAAGAGGCTTTTCACCTCCCCCACATCGGCTTATTGGGAGGAGCATTTCATCTTCGGCAGGCCGTCGCCCCGCCGAACGAAATCCGTGGGGGCGAATGCCCTGAAACTGATTCTGATAAACACCGTCGTCCCCTTTCTTTATGCCTACGGGCTGCACAAGGCCGACGATTCGCTGTGCGACCGTGCCACCCGTTTTCTCGAATCGCTAACGGCCGAGGATAACCGCATCATCCGGTTGTGGGCAGAGGCGGGATTGCCTGTTTCCACTGCAGCCGATTCGCAGGCCTTGCTCCAGCTTCGGAAGGAGTATTGCGACAGGAAAGAGTGCTTGCGGTGCAGGTTCGGCTACGAGTACCTGAAAAAGGCGTAAACGCCTTGCCGTAGAACGGTTCTTCACCCGTAACGACCGAAAGGAAGCAAGGGCTTTTTCCCGTCTTTTGAAGGCTTTCCGACAGACACTTGTGTTTGTCTTCCCAGACACTTGCGTTTGTCGTGTCAGACACAAGTGTTTATCACATCAGACACAAGTGCCTGTCAGCTTGAACACAAGTATCTGACAAACTAATCATAAACATCTTGATAGACAGACCGTTAAAACGCAGGCGGAAAGGAAGGTCGAATCATCGGCCGACATCTTCGCTTGCGGCACTTGGGGTGGGTATCTCTTTTTTTTCAATATAAAAACTGCAAGGTTCGTCGGTTTTGGTTATCTTTGCTCGCACGGAGCGAATGCCTGCGCGCCGAAAAGCAGAAAAGCTTTCGGGCAAGGCGGCAAAAGGAACAAAAGCATAGCATGGAACAAGAAGAATTTGACATACGCAACCAGCAACTGACGGGAAAGGAGCGCGATTTCGAGAACGCCCTGCGCCCCCTGAACTTCGAGGATTTCAGCGGGCAGGATAAGGTGGTGGACAACCTGCGCATCTTTGTAAAAGCAGCACGCCTTAGGGGCGAGGCTCTGGATCATGTGCTGCTGCACGGCCCTCCCGGACTGGGAAAGACCACACTGAGCAACATCATTGCCAACGAATTGGGCGTGGGCTTTAAGATTACCTCCGGCCCGGTGCTCGACAAACCGGGCGACCTTGCCGGCATACTGACTTCTTTAGAACCGAACGATGTCCTGTTCATCGACGAAATTCACCGCCTCTCTCCCGTGGTGGAGGAGTATCTATACTCTGCCATGGAGGATTACCGCATCGACATCATGATAGACAAAGGCCCGTCGGCACGTAGCATACAGATAGACCTGAACCCCTTTACGCTGGTGGGCGCCACTACTCGCAGCGGGTTGCTCACGGCTCCCCTGCGTGCGCGCTTCGGCATCAACCTGCATCTGGAGTATTACGACGACGACGTGCTGAGCGGCATCATCCGCCGTTCGGCAGGCATCCTCGATGTGCCCTGCTCCACAAAGGCGGCGGCGGAGATAGCTTCGCGCAGCCGGGGCACGCCGCGTATCGCCAATGCGTTGCTTCGCCGTGTGCGCGACTTTGCGCAGGTGAAGGGTTCAGGAAGCATCGACACGGAAATCGCACAATTCTCGTTGGAAGCGCTGAACATTGACAAATACGGGTTGGATGAGATTGACAACAAGATACTCTGCACCATTATCGACAAATTCAAAGGCGGGCCGGTAGGCCTTACCACCATTGCCACCGCCTTGGGCGAAGATGCCGGAACCATCGAAGAGGTGTACGAACCGTTCTTGATAAAAGAGGGATTTCTGAAGCGCACTCCACGCGGACGCGAAGTCACCGAACTGGCCTACAAGCACTTGGGCCGCAACCTTTATAACAGCCAGACAACGTTGTTTAGCGATTAGGGGTGGGAGAAGATAGCTTTATTATTCATCAAGTACGCTAAACACTAACTGACGTGAACGGATTGAAGTCTTTGGCAAAAGAAACTGCCATTTATGGGGCAAGCAGCATTATAGGCAGATTCTTGAACTACCTGCTGGTTCCCGTATATACCATAGCCCTGTCGGCACAGTCGGGAGGATATGGTGTGGTGACTAACATCTATGCCTGGGTGGCCTTGCTGCTGGTCGTCTTGACGTGCGGCATGGAGACGGGCTTCTTCCGCTTCGCCAATAAAGGAGAGGACGACCCCGCACGAGTCTACTCCACCACCCTGCTCAGCGTGGGCATCGGCTCGCTTACGTTCCTTGCGCTGGGGCTGTTGTTCCTCAACCCCATTGCCGCCCTGCTGGACTATGGAGAACACCCTTGGTATGTGGGCATGATGATGATTGTGGTGGCCATGGACGCCATCCAGAGCATCCCCTTCGCCTACCTGCGCTACAAGAAACGGCCGATAAAGTTTGCTTCGCTCAAACTCCTGTTCATCTTCCTGAACATAGCGATGAACCTTACCTACTACGTATGGATGGAAGGCACTGACGTGGGCTATGCTTTCCTCTTCAACCTGATATGCACCTCGGTGGTGATGCTCTGCCTCATACCCGAACTGCGCGGGTTTACCTACGTCATCGACAAGCAGTTGCTCCGTCGGATGCTGAACTACAGCCTCCCCCTGCTGGTGCTGGGCATTGCGGGCATACTGAATCAGGTGGCGGATAAAATCATCTTCCCCTTTATCTATCCGGACAAGGCAGAAGCCGTCGTGCAACTCGGCATCTACGGAGCCGCCAGCAAGATAGCGATGGTGATGGCCATGTTTACACAGGCTTTCCGCTTTGCCTACGAGCCATTTGTCTTCGGCAAGAGCCGCGAGAAGGGGAATAAAGAGATGTATGCCGCCGCCATGAAGTTCTTCATCATCTTCACCCTGCTGGCCTTTCTGGCCGTGATGTTCTATTTGGATATCCTCAAGTTCATCATCGGGCGCGACTATTGGGAGGGACTCCGCGTGGTGCCCATCGTCATGGCGGCGGAAATCTTCATGGGCATCTACTTCAACCTTTCCTTCTGGTACAAGCTGATTGACGAGACGCGCTGGGGCGCTTACTTCTCGCTGATAGGTTGCGCCATACTGATAACGATGAACGTACTGCTGATACCCCGTTACAGCTACATGGCCTGCGCTTGGGCAGGTTTCTGCAGCTATGGCACGGCCATGCTCCTGTCTTACCTTGTGGGGCAGAAGAAGTATCCCATCCGTTACGATTTGAAGTCGATAGGCTGCTACGTGTTGCTTGCCGCCGTGCTTTATGTGGCTGCGGAGTACGTCCCGATAGACAACCTCTACCTGCGCCTGACCTACCGCACCATCTTGCTGCTGGTCTTTATGGCCTACATCATCAAACGCGACATGCCGCTTCGCCAAATTCCGCTGTTAAACCGTTTGGTGAAGAGATAAATCATTTGTAAATAGTAAATTATATAGTAAACGTTATGAAACCAACTGACAGAAAAACATTTGCCGTAAAGAAATTCTTGAAAGAATATCTTGATTTGCGTAAAGACAAGGACAACGAACTTGCCACAGTAGAGTCCATTCGCAAAGGAGTGGAATTCAAAGGCGCCAACCTCTGGATTTTGATATTCGCCATCTTCATGGCGTCTCTGGGCTTGAATGTCAACTCAACCGCCGTGATTATCGGTGCCATGCTTATCTCTCCCTTGATGGGGCCTATCATGGGGGTGGGGCTCTCGGTAGGTCTGAACGATTTCGAACTGATGAAGCGCTCGTTCAAGAGTTTCCTGATAACAACCCTGTTCAGCGTCACCACCGCTACGGTCTTCTTTCTCATCAGTCCCGTGGCCGAAGGACAGTCGGAGCTGTTGGCCCGCACTTCGCCCACTATTTACGATGTATTCATCGCCTTGTTGGGCGGTCTGGCAGGCGTCACGGCACTGTCTACCAAAGAGAAAGGAAACGTAATTCCCGGTGTGGCCATCGCCACGGCTTTGATGCCGCCGCTTTGCACTGCGGGTTACGGACTGGCCACGGGAAATCTGATTTATTTCTTTGGAGCGTTCTACCTCTACTTCATCAATTCGGTCTTCATCAGTCTGGCCACCTTTTTGGGCGTGCGCGTGATGCACTTCCAGCGCAAGGAGTTCGTCGACAAGAACCGTGAGAAGAAAGTGCGCAAGTACATCGTGCTGATTGCCGTGCTCACCATGTGTCCGGCCGTTTATCTGACGGTAGGCATCGTTCAGGAGACCTTCTTCGAGGGGGCAGCCAATCGCTTCATCAACGAGCAGCTCTCTTTCGAGAACACACAGGTGCTGGATAGGAAAATTCAGCACGGCGGCAAGGGACGCGAAATACGCGTGGTGCTGATTGGGAAAGAAGTGCCCGAAGCCTCCATTGCCATTGCCCGCAGCAAGATGGCGGACTATAAGCTGGGCAACACCACGCTGACCGTACTTCAGGGCATGAACAACGACGCAGTGGATATCTCCTCCATCCGTGCCATGGTGATGGAAGATTTCTATAAAAACAGCGAAGAGCGCCTGATAGAGCAGAAGCAGCGCATTGTTTCTTTAGAGAATAGTCTGGAGCGATATAAAGCTTTCGACGAGATGGGGCAGACGATTATACCCGAACTGAAAGTGCTCTATCCCACAGTGAAAAGCGTTTCAATCTCTCATGCCATCGAGGCGGTGGTAGATTCGGCACGCACCGACACCGTGACGCTGGCTGTGCTGAGATTCGGCAAAAAGCCCGATGCACGCGAGAAAGAGAAAATCACCGAATGGCTCAAGGCACGTACCAAAGCCAAACGGTTGAGGCTGATTGCAGAATGACAACAAGGCATACGTTGAACCGAGGATGAAACAGAAAACAGCGATTATACTTGCCTGTTGCCTGTTCTGCCTGTTCTGCCCCAAGGCGCAGGCCGACGAAGGCATGTGGATGCCGGGACATCTGAACAAGCAGACGCGACGAGCCATGAAAGAACTCGGCCTGCAACTCTCCGCCGACCGGTTGTATAGCCCCAAACGCCCTTCACTGAAAGATGCGGTGGTAAGTTTCGGCGGATTTTGCTCGGGAGTCGTGGTGTCGGCAGACGGACTGGTGTTCACCAACCACCATTGCGGCTTCGGCAGCGTGCAGCAGCACTCGTCCGTAGAGCACGATTACTTGAAGAATGGCTTTGTGGCCCGTAGCCTCAGCGAAGAGTTGCCCACCCCCGAGCTCTACGTGCGCTTTCTGCTGAGGCAAGAAGACGTGACGAAGCGGGTGCTCTCAGCAGTAAGTCAGGCAATGAGCGAAACCGAGCGCACCGTGGCGGTAGACTCCGTCATGCTGTGCATCGGCGAGGAAGTGTCTCGCAAAGATTCCACCTTGACGGGCATTGTAGATGCCTATTACGGCGGCAATGAGTTCTGGTTGTCAATCTATCAAGACTATAATGACGTCCGTCTGGTGTTTGCCCCGCCCTCGTCGGTAGGCAAGTTCGGCTGGGATACGGATAACTGGGTATGGCCCAGGCACACGGGCGACTTCTGCGTATTCCGCATCTATGCCGGCAAAGACAACCGCCCGGCCGACTATTCGCCGGACAACGTGCCCTATCATCCTCCCTACGTGGCGCCCATCTCGCTCAATGGCTACCGCGAAGGCTCTTTCTGCATGACCATGGGCTATCCGGGCAGCACCGAACGCTACCTTTCCTCGTTCGGAATCGAAGAGATGATGAACACCGTCAACCAAGCGCGGATAGACGTGCGCGGCATTAAACAGGCCATCTGGAAACGCGAGATGGACCGCAGCGACACCATCCGCATAAAGTATGCGGCCAAGTACGACGAGAGTTCCAATTACTGGAAGAACAGCATCGGGGTGAACCGTGCTATCCAGAAACTCCGGGTGCTGGACAAAAAACGTATGTTGGAAAAAGAGCTGCGCGACTGGATACGACAAACACCCCACGAGAAGGAGAAGCTGCTGCACCTGCTCTCCGACTTGGAACTGAACTACAAGGCCCGCCGCGAAGCCACTCGCGCCATGGCCTATTTTGCCGAATCCTTCCTGAACGGTCCCGAACTGATGCAGCTGGCCTTGTCTATCCTCAATTTCGACTTCGAGGGAGAAGAGAAAAACGTAACGGCAAACATGAGGGCCATTGTCGAAAAGTATGCCCGTCTGGATTTGAACATCGACAAGGAAGTCTTTACGGCCCTGCTGAAAGAATACCGCTCGCAGGTGGACTCCATCTATCTGCCCGAAGTCTACCGCACCATTTCCGCCGAATACGGAGGCAATGAACAGGCCTACGTCGACACGCTCTATGCCCGCTCGCAGGTCACCACTCCGCGCGGCCTGCAACGTTTTCTGGAGCGAGACACCACCTATCAGTTCCTCGATGACCCCGCCATTGCCTTGAGCATCGACCTCCTCACGAAAGCCTTCGAGATGAACGCGCAGACGCAACAACCCTCTGAAGAGATTGTCCGCTGCGAGCGCCTGTTCAATGCCGCCGTGCGACGGATGTACGCCGCGCGTAACTTCTATCCCGACGCCAACGCCACCATGCGCCTCAGCTTCGGCACCGTGCGCGGCTATGCCCCGTCGGACGGGGTGAAATACGGCCACTATACCACCGTCGAAGGCATTCGGGAGAAAGTACGCGCGCATGCCGGCGACCCGGACTTCGCCGTACAGCCCGAAATCCTCTCCCTGCTCTCGTCCGCCGATTTCGGCCGTTATGCCGACAGGGACGGCGAAATGAAGGTATGCTTCATCTCCGACAACGACATCACCGGAGGCAATTCGGGCAGTGCCATGTTCAATGCCCGTGGCCAGCTCTTGGGCCTGGCCTTCGACGGCAACTGGGAGGCCATGAGCAGCGACCTCCTTTACGAGCCGAAGACGCAGCGCACCATCGGCGTGGACGTCCGCTACATCCTCTTCATCCTCGAAAAACTGGGCGCAAAACACGTGGTGGAGAGGCTGGGGATAATGTAAATACGTACTATATATAGAATATGTAGGATATTTAACGAGTATTTTATATCTTTGTTGCCGCTTATAAACTTATAGGATATCACAGAATGAGTCCACTCAACTTTACTCACATTTTGACACAAACAGTCGACGAGCTATCGGAAAGCGAGTCTTATAAAGGCCTGTTTCACCAGCATACAGACGGCAATCCACTGCCCTCGGCAAAAGTTCTGTGTGACATCATCGAATTAGCGCGAGCTATCATCTTCCCCGGATATTTCGGAAACTCCACGGTAAATAGCCGCACGGTAAAGTATCACATCGGCGTGAATGTAGAACGCCTGTTCGACCTCTTGTCCGAGCAGATACTCGCCGGACTGTGCTTCGGCGAAGAGTGTGAGTCGTGCTACTGCACGGAGATGCAGCGCGAAGAGGCCTCCCTGCTGGCAGCCAAGTTTATCAGCTGTTTGCCAGAGATGCGGCGCCTGCTCGCCACGGATGTGGAGGCCGCCTACAACGGTGACCCGGCAGCCCACTCGCCGGGCGAGGTCATCAGCTGCTACCCCGCCGTACGTGCCATCAGCAACTACCGCATTGCCCACCGGCTGCTCACGCAGGGTGTCCCCCTCATCCCGCGAATTCTCACCGAGATGGCGCATAGCGAGACAGGCATCGACATCCATCCGGGTGCTGAGATAGGCAGCCACTTCACCATAGACCACGGCACGGGCGTGGTCATCGGCGAGACGTGTGTGATAGGGAACCACGTCAAACTCTATCAGGGCGTCACGCTGGGGGCGAAGAGTTTTCCGTTGGACGCGGACGGAAAGCCCATCAAGGGCATCCCGCGGCACCCCATCTTGCAGGACAACGTCATCGTCTATTCCAACGCCACCATATTGGGACGCATCACCATCGGTCAAGGTGCCACCGTGGGCGGTAACATCTGGGTGACGGAAGACGTGCCCGCTGGCGCCAGAATCGTACAGACCAAAGCCCGCAAATGAGTGTCCCGCTAATGCGAGAGCATCCCGCGGGGATGCGGTACGGTGTCCCGTTTCCGGCCTGCCCGACAGACGCAAGTCCCTGACAAGACAGACCTCATGCCTGAGAAGGGAGAGACCAATACTTGACAGGACAAAAGGCTGTGTCTGACAAAAGAAAATAAGGAACCGAAATACAATAAGATATCAAACAATAGAAAGCATATTCAATATCGATGAACGAACAATCTTTCGAAATGATTGCCAAAACCTTTCAGGGATTGGAAGAAGTACTGGCACAAGAACTCACCGCACTGGGGGCTAACGACATCGAGATAGGCCGCCGCATGGTGTCCTTCAGCGGAGACAAAGAGATGATGTATAAGGCCAACTTCTGTCTGCGCACCGCCATACGCATCCTGAAGCCCATCAAGCACTTCGACGCCAAAGATGCCGACGAAGTCTACGAGCAAATCAAATCCATCCGTTGGGAGGATTATCTGGACACGGACAAGACCTTCGCCGTAGAACCTACCGTCTTCAGCGAAGAGTTCCGCCACTCCAAGTTCGTGTCTTATAAGGTGAAAGACGCCGTCGTGGACTACTTTCGTGAAAAGACGGGCGAGCGTCCCGGCGTGCGTGTCAACAAGCCTGACGTACTGCTGAACATCCATATCGCCGAGACCCGTTGCACTCTCTCGCTCGACTCCAGTGGCGAATCACTCCATCGCCGTGGCTACCGCCAAGAGGCTGTAGAAGCGCCACTGAACGAAGTACTGGCCGCCGGCATGATACTGATGACGGGCTGGCGAGGCGAGTGTGACCTGATAGACCCCATGTGCGGCTCGGGTACTATCCCCATTGAGGCGGCGCTCATCGCGCGCAACATCGCCCCGGGAGTCTTCCGCAAGGAGTTTGCTTTCGAAAAGTGGGTGGACTTTGACCAAGATCTGTTCGATGCTCTCTATAACGATGATAGTCAGGAACGTGAGTTCACCCATAAGATTTACGGCTACGATAACAATCCGAAAGCAAACGAGATTGCCATACGCAACTTAAAGGCTGCCGGTGTCAGCAAGGACGTGGTGTTGAAGCTGCAACCCTTCCAGCAGTTCGAACAACCGGCTGAAAAATCGATTATCATTACTAACCCTCCTTATGGTGAGCGCATCTCCACGAACGACCTGCTGGGGCTCTACTCCATGATAGGGGAACGGCTGAAACATGCATTCATTGGAAACACGGCGTGGGTGCTTTCTTACCGTGACGAATGCTTCGACCAAATCGGACTGAAAGCTACTACAAAGACGCCCTTGTTCAACGGCGCATTGGAGTGCCAGTTCCGTCAGTACGAAATCTTCGACGGAAAGTACAAGGAGTTTCGCGAAGGCGGAGAAGAGCTGAGCAAAGAGCTCGGCTCGGAGGAAGCAGGTGAAAAGCGTCAGTCCGGGGATGGCGAGAAACGTGAGTTTCGTCCCCGCGAAAGAAGAGAGTTTCGCAATGAAAAGCGAGAGTTTCGTCCCGGAGAGCGTCGCGAGTTCAAAGACGGGGAGAAACGGGAGTTCCGTTCGCGCGAAAGAAGAGAATTTCGCAATGAGAAACGTGAATTTCGTCCCGGAGAGCGTCGTGAGTTCAAGGACGGAGAGAAGCGGGAGTTCCGCCCCCGTGAGAAGCGGGACTTCCGCCCCGCAGGCAAACCCCGCTCGGGAGAGTCGTACCCGGAAAGAAAAAGACGAGAAAGGAGAGAGAAGGAATAATTCCCTCTCCGCAAACCCTTAAAACAACCATATTCATGAACAAGAAAATCATAACCCGGGGCACGCTGGCATTGCTGTTTGCCTTGTCAGCCCCCCACGCAACCCACACCATGGCACAAGAACCGACTGCCGAAGCATTGAAACGCCCCACGCTGGAAGACCTTATCCCCGGCGGGGAAACCTACCGTTATGTCGAAAACCTGTACGGCCTGCAGTGGTGGGGCGATGTCTGCATCAAGCCCGACATAGACGAGCTGAAAGCCATCGACCCCCAAAGCGGAAAAGAAACCCTGCTCGTCACCCGAGAAGCGGTGAACCGCGCTTTGAAAGAGGCGGGACTGAAAGAATTGTCTCACTTCTACAGCGTGCGTCTGCCTTGGCCCGGGAAAGAAGAGCTGCTGCTGCCCATGCCCCAGCAGTTTGCCGTCTATAACTGGCGAACCGGTCAACTGACCCGCAGAGACGACCTGCCCAAAGAACCCGCCGCCAACTACGACCTGAGCACGGAAAGCCTTCACCTGGCCTATACCGTGGAGAACAACCTCTACGTAGACGGCCGCCGCATCACCGACGAACCTCTCGGCGTGGTCTGCGGACAAAGCGTGCACCGCAACGAGTTCGGCATCTCGAAAGGCACCTTCTGGAGTCCTGCCGGCGACCTCCTCGCCTTCTACCGCATGGACGAACGGATGGTGACGGAATATCCGCTGGTAGACATCACCGCACGGGTGGGCGAATTGAACGCCATCCGCTATCCCATGGCGGGCATGACCAGTCACCGGGTGCAGGTGGGCATCTACAACCCTGCCACCCATCAAACGGTCTATCTGAACACCGGAGACCCTACCGACCGCTACTTCACCAACCTCTCGTGGGCGCCGGACGGGAAAAGCCTCTTCCTGATAGAGCTGAACCGCGACCAGAATCGCTCCAAGCTCTGCCGATACGACGCGCAGACGGGCACGCTGCTGCAAGTGCTGTTGGAGGAAAGGCATCCCAAATACGTGGAGCCGCAGCATCCCCTGCTCTTCCTCCCGTGGGACGACACGAAGTTCATCTACCGCAGCCAGCGCGACGGATACAACCACCTTTACCTCTTCGACCTTGGCAAGCTGTCCGCACAGCCCCGCTCCCTGACCTTGGAAAGCGGGGAGCAGACGCCAAGCCCGCTGACAACCGCCGGCAACGGCAAAAGCCCGAAAGGAGCCGCCGGCCTGCAACTTACTTCCGGCGACTGGTTGGTGCAAGATGTGCTGGGCTTCAACGCCAAGCAGAAGGAGGTCATCTTCACCGCCACCAAAGAGTCGCCCTTGCAGAGCAATATATATAAGGTGAACGCGAGTAACGGCCGAATCACCCGTCTGGATAACGGCCAGGGCGTGCACCGTCCCCGTCTCTCTGCCTCGGGCAGCTACCTCATCGACAGCTATTCCACGCCCGACGTGCCCCGCCGCATCGACCTTACAGCCACCCGGAACGGCCAACGGCTTGTCCACCTGCTGACAGCGGCCAGTCCGTACAAAGACTTCGACATGCCAAGCATCGAAACGGGAACGCTGAAAGCCGCCGACGGCACAACCGACCTCTACTACCGCATCGTCAAGCCTGCGGACTTTGACCCGAACCGGAAATATCCCGCCATCGTCTACGTATATGGCGGTTCGCATGCCCAAATAGTGACCAACGGCTGGATGAACGATGCCCGCGGCTGGGATCTCTACATGGCAAACAAGGGCTACATCATGTTCTCGCTGGACAACCGGGGCAGCAGCAACCGGGGACTGGCGTTCGAGAATGTCACCTTCCGTCAGCTGGGCATCGAAGAGGGCAAAGACCAGGTGAAAGGCGTGGAGTTCCTGAAAAGCCTGCCTTACGTGGACGGCGACCGCATCGGCGTGCACGGCTGGAGCTTCGGGGGACACATGACCACCGCACTGATGTTGCGCTATCCCGAAATCTTCAAGGTAGGCGTGGCGGGCGGCCCGGTCATCGACTGGAGCTACTACGAGGTGATGTACGGCGAACGCTACATGGATACCCCGCAAACCAATCCCGAAGGTTACGAGGCCACCAACCTGAAGAACCTTGCCGGCAACCTGAAGGGACATCTGCTCCTCATCCACGATGACCACGACGACACCTGCGTGCCCCAGCATAGCCTCTCGTTCATCAAGGCCTGTGTGGATGCCCGCACCTATCCGGACTTGTTCGTCTACCCCGGCCACAAACACAACGTGCTGGGCCGCGACCGTGTGCATCTGCACGAAAAGATTACGAGGTATTTTGAGGACTACCTCTGATGCAGAAAAGTCTCCTTTCGAACTCAGATAAATGATAACACCATACAGAACAGCAACCATGAAGATCTTATTAGTAGGCTCAGGCGGTCGTGAACACGCTTTGGCGTGGAAGATTGCCCAAAGCCCCCAAGTAGAGAAACTGTTTATTGCTCCCGGCAACGCCGGAACTCAGGCGGTCGGCGAGAATGTGAACCTGAAAGCCACCGACTTTGCCGCACTCAAAGCTTTCGCACTCCAGAAAGGCATCGACATGATAGTGGTAGGCCCCGAAGACCCATTGGTGCAAGGCATCTTCGATGCCTTCAAGGCTGACGACTACACCGCCCACATCGCCGTCATAGGCCCTACCGCCCAAGGCGCCATGCTGGAGGGAAGCAAGGAGTTTGCCAAAGCGTTCATGGCACGCCACCACATACCCACTGCCCGCTACTTGAGCGTGACGTCCGCCACCTTGCAAGAGGGGCTCGACTTCCTGTCAACGCTGCAAGCCCCCTACGTGTTGAAGGCAGACGGCCTGTGTGCCGGCAAGGGAGTACTCATTCTGCCCACGCTGGAAGAGGCACGGAACGCCCTGAAAGAGATGCTGGGCGGAATGTTCGGCAACGCCAGTGCCACGGTGGTCATCGAGGAGTTTCTCAGCGGGATAGAATGTTCGGTGTTCGTCATGACCGACGGCCGACACTATAAGGTCTTGCCCGTGGCCAAAGACTATAAACGCATCGGCGAGGGAGACAAAGGCCTCAACACCGGAGGCATGGGGAGTATCACCCCCGTACCCTTTGCCGACGAGGCGTTCATGGAGAAGGTGCGCACCCGCATCATCGAACCTACGGTGAACGGATTGCAGGAAGAAGGAATCCGATATCAGGGCTTCATCTTCCTGGGACTCATCAACGTGAAAGGCGAACCGATGGTCATCGAATACAACGTGCGCATGGGCGACCCCGAAACGGAAAGCGTCATGCTGCGCATCAAGAGTGACTTGGTAGAGTTGCTGAAAGGCGTCGCACAAGGAGACCTCGACCGTCGTACCTTGGAGTTAGACCCCCGCACGGCCGCCTGTGTCATGCTGGTGAGCGGCGGTTACCCCGAAGCCTACGAGAAAGGGAAAGCCATCTCAGGCCTGGAGCAAGCGGCACAGACGGACAGCCTCGTGTTCCATGCCGGCACCGCTACAAAAGACGGACGGACAGTAACTGCCGGCGGACGCGTCATTGCCGTCTGCTCTTATGGAGAAACGAAAGAAGAAGCCCTGGCAAAGTGCTATAAAGCGGCCGAAAAGATAGCCTTCGAGAAGAAATACTTCAGAAAAGACATCGGCTTCGACCTTTAGCTCTTCCAAGTAAACAAACAGCCTGTATGCACAGAACCAAACGATTGCAAAGCCGGATAACCACGGGGCGGTTTACACTGCCTGCCGCCATCCTGATATCAATAGCCTGCTGGCTATTGTCAGACGCTCTGTTATCCGAACTGCAAGTACAGCAAAGCGAATATCCGCTTTGGCAGACGTTCTGCGACTTATGCATCCCCACTTGGGGAAATCGGTTCTTTGGCTTTATCCTCTATGCCGTGATAGGTTATTTCCTGATACAGCTCAATAACACGTTTGCCATCATTCGGATGCGGGCATCGGTGCAGACCTCTGCTTATTTCCTGTTGATATCCGTCTGCCCCTGCATTCATACGCTGTATGCCGGAGATTTGGCTTCCGTAGCATTCCTTGCTGCCCTGTATTTCTTGTTCAACAGCTATCAGCAAGTACGCTCCATGGGCAACCTTTTCCATGCCTTTGCATTCATCGGATCAGGTAGTCTGCTACTGCCACAACTCATGTTCTTCATCCCCGTCTTTTGGATAGGAGCTTACAACTTCCATTCACTTCAGCCTAAGAGTTTCTTTGCTTCGTTGGTCGGATGGAGTCTGCCTTATTGGTTCCTGTTAGGATATGCTTTTTACTACGGACAGATGGAGTTGTTCTACCAACCGTTCAGAGAATTGGTGTCATTCAGACCCATCGGATTCGATTTCGCACCGTGGGAGCAAGCTACACTGGGCTTTTTTCTGCTACTGTTCGTCGTAAGTTCGGTTCACTGCCTCATAGCCGGCTACGAGGACAAGATACGCACACGAAGCTATCTGCACTTCCTCATCCTGCTGAATCTTTGCATCTTTGTATACATCGGTCTGCAACCGGCATTAACAATTCATCTGCTGTCGTTGCTGCTCATCGGCGTCAGCATCTTGGCCGGACACTTGTTTGTACTGACTAACAGCCGCAGTTCCAACTTGTTCTTTATCTTCACTTTCATTGGATTGTTCATTTTACTCGGACTCAATGTATGGACACTTTCATAGATACACTTGTGCAACTACTGATAGACTGGGGCTATCCCGGTTTATTCATTTCCGCTTTGCTGGCAGGAAGCATCATTCCATTCAGCTCGGAAGTGGTGATGGTGGCGTTAGTCAAGGTAGGGCTAAGCCCTGCGCTCTGCATCCTTGCCGCCACACTGGGCAACACCGCGGGAGGCATGACGTGCTACTGCATGGGCCGTCTGGGACGGACAGACTGGATTGAAAAATACTTCAAGGTAAAGAAAGAAAAGATAGATAAAATGCAACATTTCCTTCAAGGAAAAGGTGCGTTGATGGCATTCTTCGCCTTCCTGCCTTTTGTGGGCGAAGCCATAGCCATTGCTTTAGGATTTATGCGTAGCAACATCGCACTGACCATTACCTCTATGTTCACAGGAAAGCTGACGCGGTACATCGTGATGCTATGGGCATTGCAAGGAGCGGTGGCAATGATGGCTTAAAACCGCTTCCCCCTTGGCTCTGGAAAGAGAAGGAATAAAAAACGGATAACTAAGAAAAGAAATAAACGGCAGAGAAGGATGAAACGTGTAATTGAAAAGACAGAAGACGGAAGCTCTACGCTGTTCGTTCCCGAGCTGAATGAGCATTACCATTCGGTGAAGGGGGCGCGTACCGAGTCGCAGCACATTTTTATCGATATGGGCCTGAAAGCATCGCCCGCTTCTCACCCTTGTGTGCTGGAGATAGGCTTTGGCACCGGGCTGAATGCGCTACTTACTTTGGAGACTGCCGAGAAAGAAAAACGGTGCATACACTACACCGGCATTGATCTTTATCCGCTTGCATGGCACGAAGTGAATGCGTTGAATTATAGCAGCCATCCGCTGTTCAAGACACTGCACGAAGCACCATGGGAAGAGGATGTCCATATTACGCCCAACTTCATCTTGCGCAAAGTGCGGGAGAACGTAGCCGGCGGTGAATGGTCCGTTGCCGGCAGTGAGCGTTTATCGCTGCAATACGATCTCGTTTACTTTGATGCTTTTTCTCCTGAAAAGCAACCGGAGATGTGGAAAGAAGAGATATTTCGAAAGATGTACGCTGCGATGAATGACAACGGCATTTTGACGACCTACTGTTCCAAAGGGGCAATACGCCGCATGCTGCAAAACATAGGGTTTGAGATGGAACGTCTTCCGGGTCCCCCCGGCGGAAAACGAGAGATACTGAGAGGAAGGAAAAGAGCGACTAACCACTAATCACTAACCAACCACCAAATGAAAAAAGTTTATTCATTATTCCTCATAGCCGTTCTGCTTCTTGCTTGCAAGCAGGCAAACCGGCAAACGGATAAGAACGACGGTAAACCTATTATTACCGTCACTATCGAACCATTGCGATATTTCACCGAAGCCATTGCAGGTGATAAGTTTTCCGTTGTCAGCATGGTACCCAAAGGCATGAGTCCGGAAACCTACGATCCTACTCCGGGACAACTCGTAGACCTTGCCAAGAGTAAAGCTTACTTCCGCATTGGATACATCGGTTTTGAGTTGACATGGATAGAGAAACTTACGGACAATGCTCCGCACTTGCACTTCTATGATATGTCCAAAGGTGTGGAACTGATTTCGGACGACAGCCACGCGCATCGTCATGACGAAGGGGACAATCATACGCACGCAGCTCATGACCATGCTTCAGGCATAGAACCTCACATTTGGAATTCCGCCACCAATGCGCAACTCATTGCGGGAAACATTCTCCATGCCCTCTGCACCCTCGACAAGGAGAACGAAGCCTTTTACACAAAGCGTTATCAGAACCTTATCCGAAAAATCGAGCATACGGACGACCTCGTCTGCCAAATGCTTTCCGCAGGTAATGCCGACCGTGCCTTCATGATTTACCATCCTGCATTGTCATACTTTGCGCGCGACTACGACCTGCGCCAAATTCCCATCGAAGCAAGTGGCAAGGAGCCTTCGCCCGCCCATTTAAAGGAACTGATAAAGACCTGCAAGGCCGAAAAAGTGCGTATCATCTTCATACAACCGGAATTCGACCGCCGTAATGCCGAGCTTATAGCCCGACAAACAGGAACACAAGTGGTAAGCATCAATCCTCTCTCCTACGATTGGGAGGAAGAGATGCTGAATGTGGCGAAGAGCCTCTCGTCCAATTCTGCCGAGACGGCCCGAGAGTAAAACAATATGCTTGCAAAATCACCAAAACGTATGATTGAAATAAAGAATCTCTATGCCGGATACGACGGCCGTATTGTACTGCGTGACGTGAACCTGACCATTTACGAGCGTGATTTTTTGGGCATAATCGGCCCTAACGGCGGAGGAAAAACAACCCTGATCAAATGTATTCTGGGATTGTTGAAGCCCATTTCCGGAGAAATTTTATATAGCGGTGAGCGGTTACCGCTAACCATCGGCTATCTTCCGCAGTACAACAGTATCGACCGGAAGTTTCCCATTACGGTAGAAGAGGTTGTCTTGTCGGGACTGAGCAGCAAAAAAAAACTTGTCTCTCGTTTCAATTCTCTGCATCGGGAAAAGGCCCGCGATGTAATAGTACGCATGGGACTGGAAGGGATGGAGCAACGTGCCATCGGTTCGCTGAGTGGCGGACAGATGCAGCGTGCCTTGTTGGGGCGTGCCATCATCTCCGACCCGCAAGTCGTCATTCTCGATGAACCCAGCACGTACATTGACAAGCGTTTCGAGGCTCGTCTCTACGAGTTATTGGCGGAAATAAATAAAGAGTGCGCCATAATCCTTGTCAGCCACGACATCGGCACTGTGCTGCAACAAGTCAAGTCCATTGCCTGCGTCAACGAAACGCTGGATTACCATCCCGATACCGGCATCACGGGGGAGTGGTTGGAACGGAACTTCAACTGCCCGATAGAGTTGCTGGGGCATGGAACGCTACCTCACAGAATATTGGGAGAGCACAAACATGCTCACGACTAAACAAAGAAGCATTGTGCTTTTTTCTCCGACCGATGTAGGTATGCACTTTAACTTACGGTATCCTCTTCACTTTTCGGTTCAATTCTTCGTTTGCGCAATTGTGAATGTTTGTCCGTAGTATGCGGATTTTGTCTCGGTACTCTTTATTCCACCACCCTCCTGAAACGTTCAAGAAATATATCCGCCTCCTCCAGCCCGAGACAGAGGGGCGGAAGCAGGCGAATCACATTCGTGCCACTGACGCCGGTAAACACATGTTGCTCTTTCAAAAGCCTCAGACGCAACTCTTTGATAGGAGCTTCAAATTCCAGACCAATCATCAATCCCAAGCCACGCACATCCTTGATCTGCGGCATCTTCTTCAGCTCCTGTTGCAAATAAGCGCCGACCTTTGCGGCATTCTCCACAAGGTTTTCCCGCTCCATCACGTCCAATACGGCAAGTGCGGCACTGCAAGCCAGATGATTGCCGCCGAAAGTCGTCCCGAGCTGTCCGTAGACCGGAGCAAACATGGGACTGATGAGTACACCTGCCATCGGGAAACCGTTGCCGATGCCTTTTGCCACAGTGATGAGGTCAGCCTTGATGCCGTGGTACCGGTGGGCGAAGAACTTACCGCTGCGCCCGTATCCGCTCTGTATCTCATCGATAATCAGCACCGTATTGTGTTCGGTGCAGGTCTGACGCAGGGCGTGCATAAACTCACCGGTGGGCAGTTGTATGCCGCCCACCCCCTGAATGCCTTCGATGATGACGGCACAGACATCGCCCTTGTCCAACTCTTCCTTCATGGCTTCGATGTCGTTCAACGGCAGGTAGGTGACGTGTCCGCAGGCGTTGATGGGAGCGATGATTTTAGGATTGTCGGTAACTTCTACCGCCAGCGAGGTACGTCCGTGGAAAGCCTTCTCGAAAGAAACCACGCGCGTCCGGCCGTTATGAAAGGAAGCCAGCTTCAGGGCATTCTCGTTAGCCTCGGCTCCACTGTTGACGAGGAATAAGGAATAGTCGTCGTAGCCGCATGCCTTACCCAGCCGTTCGGCCAGCTGTTGCTGCAACTTGTTGATCACCGAGTTGGAATAAAACCCCAGTGTCGCCACCTGTCGGCTTATCATCTCTACATAGTGCGGGTGGGCATGTCCGATGGAAATAACAGCGTGGCCGCCATACAGGTCGAGGTACTCCGTACCCTCCTCATCCCACACGTAGCAGCCCTTGCCTTTGACAATGTTGATGTCAAAAAGAGGATATACATCAAATAGATTCATAAGCAAAAAGAAGCACTTCCCCTAAAGGGAATTACCTTCGTTTTTTAGGTAATTAAATACTGTTTTCCGTCCATTCCTCCTCCCCTTCATACGCGAGGGGACCGGGAAAAAGGCCGGCGTGGGTTTCTAAAATGCGCTCGGCTTGAGCCTAAGCCCCACAGTCTCTTCCAGATTGAACATCAGATTCATGTTATGCACAGCCTGTCCGGCAGCCCCTTTCAGCAGGTTGTCAATGCAGGAGATGATGAGCAGTTTGTTTCCATGCTTCTCCAGATGGATAAGACACTTGTTGGTGTTCACCACCTGCTTCAGGTCGATGTTCTTCTCCACAATGTGCGTAAAGGAATCTTTGGCATAATACCCCTCGTACATGCGTACGATCTCTTCCTCCTCCACTTTGGTCTTCACCACGAGGGTGGCGAAGATGCCGCGAGGAAAGTCGCCACGGTAGGGAATGAAATCAATCTCCGAGTTGAAACTGTTTTGCAACTGCTTGAGCGACTGTTTGATTTCGGGTACGTGCTGGTGCTCGAAAGCTTTATAGACACTCAGGTTGTTGTCGCGCCAGCTGAAGTGGCTCGTTGCGCCCGGCTTTACGCCTGCCCCCGTGCTGCCGGTGATGGCGTTCACCATGATATCGTCGTTCAGCATCAGGTGCTTGGCCAGAGGCAGCAGTCCCAACTGAATGCAGGTGGCAAAACAGCCCGGATTGGCAACGTGCTTTGCCGTGCAGGTGGCGCGACGGTTCAACTCCGGCAGGCCATAGATGAAGTCGTGTTCAGGCGAAGCGATGCGATAGTCCATGGAGAGGTCGATAATCTTCAACTCTTCCGGAACGTTGTGGCTCTCCAGAAACTTCCTTGTATCGCCGTGTGCCGTACAAAAGAAGAGCACGTCGATTTCGTCTAACGGCAGGCGGTCGGTAAACTCCAACTCCGTTTCGCCGTACAGACCTTCGTGCACGTCGGCGATTTTGTTTCCGGCATGGCTCGAGCTGTTGACGAAGGCGATTTCCGCTTCAGGGTGGTTAATGAGCAAGCGTATCAGTTCGCCTGCCGTATAGCCGGCTCCTCCGATAATTCCTACTTTAATCATATTGTCAATCTCTATTGTTTTTTAGGTTATAATCTGTTGTCCGATAAAGCGGTAAGGTTTGGCGATGCACATTCTTTAGACGCGGATGGCGCAGATAACACAGTCTTATCTTAAAAAAGAAACATCATGTTTTCATCCCGCACGATAAAAGAAAAAAATCTGCGGCATCCGTGTCATCCGCGTCTAAAAAATAATCCCCCTCCCAACTCTAAATTTCTTCCTCCTTATGATTGGCATAATACACCCGCAACGGCGTAGAGGTCACTTTGATAAAGCCTTTGGCATCTTCTGCCGTCCAGCCTTTCTGCATCTCTCCGTATTCGCCGAATTTAGTCTTCACGAGGTCATCCTTGCTTTCCACACCTACGGTAGAGAAGCCCAACGGACGAAGCTCCAGAATGGCCGTACCGTTCACGTGGCGTTGCGAAGACTCCAGCATAGCCTCAATGTCGCGCATCACCGGCTCCAGGTATTGGCTCTCGTGCAGGAACATGCCGTACCAGTTGGCCACTTGGTCTTTCCAGTACTGCTGCCATTTGCTCAATGTATATTTTTCGAGAAAGCGGTGAGCGCCGATAATCAGCATTGCCGCAGCCGCCTCGAAGCCCACGCGTCCCTTGATGCCTATTATCGTGTCGCCCACATGCATGTCGCGCCCGATGCCGTAAGCCGCACCAATCTCTTCTACTTTCCGGATGGTTTGGATGGGGTCGTCAAACGCCTCGTTGTTCACCGCTTTCAGCTCGCCTTGCTCAAAGGTGAGGCGCAACTGCTCGCTGCCTTCTTTCCGGCAATGCTTCAGGTAGGCGCTTTCGGGCAATCCTTGGGCAGAGTCGAGAATCTCGCCACCGCAGATGCTGGTACCCCACAGCCCCACGTTATACGAGTATTTCAGCTTGGCAAAGTCGGCGGCAAAGCCATGCTTGTTCAGGTAGTCGATTTCCTCCTGACGGCTCAGGGCCATGTCTCGCGTCAGTGTGATGATTTCCACGCCCGGCGCCATCACCAGAAAGGTCATGTCGAACCGTATCTGGTCGTTGCCTGCCCCCGTAGACCCGTGGGCTATGGCGTCTGCCCCTATCTCGTTCGCATAGCGGGCAATGGCCAGTGCCTGAAAGATGCGCTCAGAACTTACGGAGACGGGGTAAGTGCCATTGCGCAACACATTGCCGAAGACCATGTACTTCAAGCTCTTGTCGTAATACTCCCGCGTCACGTCAAGGGTGACGTATGCCTTTGCTCCCAGTTTATAGGCATTCTCTTCATTGGTTTTCAGCTGTTCGGCGCTGAAGCCTCCGGTGTCGGCGCAAGCCGCGTAAACTTCGTATCCTTTCTCTTTGGCCAGATACATCACCGTGAACGAGGTGTCCAGACCACCGCTGAACGCCACTACTACTTTCTTCTTTTTTGCTTCCATTTCTTTTCGGACGTTTTAGATTTTATCATCTTCGTGCTGCTTCGGGTCGTAAAGCATGGCTGTGCAGATGCAGAATTTACGTTCCTTGGCCATCAATATATCGTGGTTGATGCACCCCTCGCACCCTTTCCAGAAGGCGTCGTCGTCCGTCAGCTCGTTGAAGGTGACGGGCACGTAGCCCAGTTCGGTATTCATCTTCATCACGGCTGCCCCGCTGGTGAGGCTGAATACCTTGGCGTTGGGCCATCGCAGGCGTGCCAACCGGAAAGAGGCCGTCTTGATGCGCTTGGCCAGCCCCAGCCCCCGGTAGTCGGGATGTACTATCAAACCCGAAGTGGCCACGTATTGTTTGTTTCCCCAGCTCTCTATGTAGGTGAAGCCCGCAAACTCCTCGCCGCACAGGGCGATGATGGCCTTCCCTTCCCTCATCTTGGTGGCTACGTATTCGTGGGTGCGCTCCGCAATGCCGGTTCCACGTACCTTGGCAGCCTCACGGATGGTCTCCAGAATCTTGTCTACGTAACTTTCATGGGAGGCATCCGCCACCATCACATCAATTTGTTTCGAATCCATTTCCATTCATTGATTAGAGATGAAGAACAAGAGAATACCTCTTATCCTTTCATTTTGCTTTCTCGTTGTATATGTTATTTGATGTTCGGGATGATTTCCGAAAGAAAACTGAACACTTCGTCGTGCGATGCCGCCTCGTTCAGCACCAACATGATGGTGTCGTCTCCGGCAATGGTTCCCAGGATGGCGGGACATTCACGGTTGTCTATGTCGTAGGCCATACTGCTGGCATATCCGGGGCGAGTGCGGATGACGGCGATATTGGCGGAGAACTGAAGCGAGATGAAACCGCTTGTCATAAGCATCTCGCTGGTGCTTTGCTCGTTGGGGCGTTTGTACATGATATTGTTGGGCAATACATATACATACTTTCCGTTCATGTTTGCTGCTTTTGCTACTTTCAGTTGCTTCAAGTCGCGTGACAAGGTGGCCTGTGTCAACTCAAAACCTTCCTTTTCCAAAGCAGATAACAATTCTTCCTGTGAACTGAGCTCTTTGCCTGAAATAATCATCTTGATGGTTTCTAACCGACTCGCTTTTTTCTTCATACTTTTGTATAATTATTCTTGTGATGGCGCAAAATTAGCGTTTTTTTGAGATATAATATACAAAAAAGAATATTTTTTGTGGTATTTTTATTCTTTATGCATATTGCGTAGGGGTAAACTTCTTTATCTCTCACGTGGTTTGGTTGGGAAATTCGTCATCGTGTCGTTGACGGTTTTGTGCTGCCCGTCATTCAATGAAACTTTTATAATGACGGGCAGTTTTTTCTTTATTGTCGGCTATTCCGGTTTTATCGTCCTATTGCGTACTTTGCGGAGGATATTTTGCATATTAAATACAATTTCCGGATGTTGTGATGCCGTATTGACACGCTCGTATCGGTCTTTTCTCATATCATAAAGTTGCGGGGTACTTGAATTTCCGGTCTCAACCTTCGGCCCCCACTGTATCATGGCAGGTCCATCGTTCGGTTCGATGTATTTCCAATCTTTGGTGCGTATGGACAATACATGATTGGCGGCAAGCTCCACTATCCAAGGTCGATCTGTACTATCTATCCCCAATAAGTTGTCGATGCGGTTATAGCTGTCGGACGCACTTCCTTTTGGGAAAACGGCATTTACTAACGCACCTAAAGAAGCCATCCAATCTATTTGCGACATCAGTACATCCGACTCTTGGCTTTCCTTTATCTTTTTAGGCCAGCGCACAATGGTAGGGACGGCAGTTCCTCCTTCGAATGCACTATACTTATTCCCTCTCCACGGGCCTGCAGGAGTATGCCCATGCAGCAATTCTTCTGCTTTATCGTCATAACCATCGTCTACCACGGGACCATTATCGCTCGACAGGATGATTAGTGTGTTTTCTGTCAAACCAAGTTTGTCCAACGTGTTCATTAGTTGTCCCACGGACCAGTCGAATTGAACGATGGCATCTCCGCGCAGTCCCATCGGGTTTTTGCCTCGGAAGCGTTCGTGCGGGAAGCGGGGAACGTGGATGTCATTGGTGGCAAAGTACATAAAGAACGGTTCTTTTTGATGTTGCTTTATGAAGTCGATGGCGTGACTTGTGATAGAGTCTGCTATATTTTCGTCTTTCCAGAGAGCCTTGCCTCCGCCTTTCATAAAGCCGATGCGGCTGATGCCGTTTACAATGGCCATGTCATGTCCGTGGCTTGGCTTCAGGTTATGAAGCAACTCAGGATTCCGGGCCCCTGTAGGTTCTCCGGCAAAGTTTTGTGTGTAGCTCACCTCAATGGGGGCAGAAGGGTCATGGTTTGCAACTTTCCCGTTTTCTATAAATACACATGGAACACGGTCGGCTGTTGCTGCCATGATGTAGTGGTAATCAAATCCCAAATCTCCTAAGGCGGCAGGGAGTGGAGCATTCCAGTCTTGCCGGGCGGTTTTGTCCCCCAGTCCTAAATGCCATTTACCGATGGCGCAAGTGGTATATCCGGCACTTTTGAACATATCTGCCATTGTAAATTGTTCGGGGCGGATGATCATTCCCGCATTGCCGGCAGCTACATCCGTATCAGGACGACGCCATGCGTATTCGCCGGTCAATATGGAGTAGCGTGAAGGAGTACTGGTAGCTGCTATGGCATGTGAATTGGTAAAGCGAATGCCCTGATTCGCCAAACGATTGACGTTGGGAGTTTGTACGTTTTTTGCACCATAACATTCCAAATCGCCATAACCTAAGTCGTCAGCCAAAATAATGATCACATTGGGTAGTTCTCGGTTAGTCACCTTGTTGTTCTTGACGTTCTGGGCTTTTGTAGGGAAAGCGGAACATACTATCGGTGTGAGAAGTGTGAATGCTAAATGTCGGTTTCTCATAAGCTTTGTTTTTTATCGGAGAAGTTGTGACGATAAGTCTTTATTATTTCTTTTTCAGGTGCGGAATCACATGGTGTTCGCTATATTCTCAAAAAGGATAACCGATGGCAAAGTGCAATGCCATGCTATCTTTAAAGCGGGGGATATTGTAGTAACCCGACTTCCCGGTGTCATAAGGGTTGTGCAGTCCGATGCCCAGATCCAGACGGAAGACCAGAAATTCCATGTCGTAGCGCAGGCCGAATCCCGTGCCCAAAGCTATCTGTTTGGGAAAGTTTTTCCAAGTAAGTTCCCCGTTCGGACGGTTTTCATCCTTACGTATCAGCCATACGTTGCCGGCATCCAGAAAGATGGCACCGTGCAAATCGCTGATGATGCGAAAACGATACTCCAGATTAGCTTCCATGCGGATGTCGCCTACGTGATTAATATAAGTATACTTTTGAGTGTCTTCGGGCGGATAGCCTCCGGGACCTACGCTGCGTACCGAGAACGCTCTTACACTGTTGGCGCCTCCGATGTAGAATTGTTCCGTATAGGGGGCGGTCGTTGCATTTCCGTAAGAGTAGATTATTCCGGCTGCAATGCGCGAAGCTATTTTGTTATTCCTGTCTATCCGATAATGATAGCGAAACTCTGAATTCAGTTTCAGGAACTGGGCGAAAGGCACACCGAAGAGTTCTTTCCCCTCTTCTTTGAAAGATTGTCCTAACAGATGGTAAACAGCCGAGGTGACGTTGCCGGCCGACACAATGGAAGTTTGCCACCAGATGGGGTTACGCTTTCCGCGCACCGAGGCGTTATCGTACGTATAAGTATACTCCATTGCAGGGATGAACTGGTCGCGCAGGCTGACGTATAGTGCCGGATTCTTGGCACGTAGTGCATCGAATTCTGCCGTGGGGTTCTGCAATACATTGAATGTCAGTCTGAAGGGGGTGATGCTGTGCTTGGTGGCAGGTTTGGGCTGGAAGTCATAAGTGACGTTCCCGCCGAAAGCCAGCAACTTGTAATATTTGGCCCGGTTCATTTGGTTGGCATACAGACGGAAAGTCGTTGTGGCGGGAAAGTCATATTCGCGGTCGCCCATACGCGGGAAGACCACACGCGGGAAGATAAGTGAAGAGGAAATCCCCATTTCGTAGCTGTTCATCAGCGAAGAGCGGTCCTTACCCGTCTGCCATTCGTACGAACCGTTCAATTTTACATTCCAGCTCTCACCACCGCCGAAAACGTTATTCTTTGTAACCGTAAAAGATGCGCCGGGGCCGGCCTGGCTGTTACTCTTCATCACGACATTAAAGTCCAATTCTGCATCGTATGGCTTGTCGAAAGCGGCCACGATTTTCATATCCAATGTGTCGGAGGCGAATGTCGTGTCGCGTGGTGTATATAGCATCTCCGCATAGCGGAATATGCCTACATTGGCCAGACGTTCTTGCACACGGGTCTGGCGATACAAGCTATACATCTCCTGCATGGATTGCCGGCGTGCAATGCCTGCGCTGTCTTGCAACTGGCGTTTCCGGCGATAACCCTGATAATTCAGCCATCGGTAAAGCATATTGGGACGTACCCGTAGCTTGTCGTGATAGTGGATAGTCAAGCCTTTGTATGTTATGCTGTCATTGGGCTCCTCTCCTTGCTTCCCAAGCAGATGCACCGACTTTTCGCCTACATAGAAAGGCTTCTCCGCTACTTTGGGCATGCCGGGTACCGGTGTCATGCGCATCTGCACATGTCCTCCGGGCACCATCGTCGTATCTGCCTGGAATGTCAGGTAGTCCGGACGGAAGTAATAGCAGCCCACATTGCGTAGCAAAGTACTGATGCGGGTGCGTTCTCCATCCAAATCAACCACATTGAACTGTTCTCCCGGGCTGATCAGCGAATAGCGGCGCCCCGACTCCATGATACGGGTAGAACGTTGGTTGAATCCCCGATAGCACACTGTATCTATAAAATAGGGATTACGCATATCTACCGTATATTGCAACTTTACTTTCAATGAATCTTTCGGGTCTGCGAAAGTTTTATAACTTACTTTCCCATTGAAATAACCATAGTCGCGCAACAGATTGACAGCGACCTTCCGGCGAATATCCGGATTGACGGTGGAGAGCAACACCGGAGTGGAGGCGAACTTATCAAAAATCCATTTGCCCGGCCCTTTCTCATACTTCTGAAAGCTGTTGTATACCCACAAACCCAAAGGAAAAGGGTAGCGTATGCCGAAGATCGAGTTGTTGGGGGCTTTGTAAAGAGCAGCTTCTACCTCCACCATCGCCGCTTCCCCAACCGATGTCTTGCTCGGATTCAGGAAGATCGTGGATTTCTGTCCGGTGTACAGCACTTCTCCCTCGGGCAGATGCTTCGTAGTGGAGCAAGCTGCAAGGAGCATTATACCTATTATATTTATTATCAGTCGTCTCATTCTTTCTCTGTTCTTGTCGATATAAAGATGCAGGCATTCTCACCTGTGAAAAATAGGCATTGCATAAAACGGTGAGGACACTCACTCCGTCAAAGCTTTTTTCCTCCTTCTGAAAATAAAAAGTTCGCCCAAGCGGTTCATCTTCTTGCGGAGCACAAGACCGACACCTGTCTCCGTTATCTCGCCGTCGAGCATGCTTTCATAGTTCTTGTCATGAAAGACCCGTACATAACGGGTTCCCGACATATCAAGACGATATTCCAGCGAGATATTGTCAATGAAAGATTCCGTATTGTTCGTCGCATTTGTCCCGGTAGATACTTTCCCTCCGATGATAATCTGTACACGGTCGTTGAAGAAGCGCTGAGAATAGCGGAAACTGAAGTCTTTCTGCGTATCGCCGGTTTCGGAGGAAATGCGGTCTTCCACGCCCACACTGATATTGGCGTTTTTTATTCCACCAGCCAGTGAATTTATCTGGCTTTGGAGCACACTGTTCAGAGCCGCTCCCATCGTCAGACCTCTCCCTTTGGCTCCGCTGTTCAGATAGATACCCGTGACCAGCATCGCAATGGCTTGCTTGCTGCGCTCTTCTGCTCCCATGCCCTGCAACTCGTTTTCGATGGTGGCATCTTCGGGTGCTGAAATGTCGAAGGCGAGGTCGGGTGCGTCCAAATGATTCTTGATGGAGATGGACACATCAAAGTTCACCATGCGCGAGGCATTACCGTCCACACCATCCGATACGGAAGCGCGCATTCGTTCGGTGGCTTTCAGGTTCAAAGTGGGGTTCATGATATTTCCCCTCCAGTCTACGTAACTGCCCGGGATGAACAGGAATGTCTTCAGCGGAATGACGGGCAACGAATATTTCATGGAACCGCCCGAAAGCGTATAGCGTCCGGTGAGGGTCATGTCTCCTTGCGGAGTATATTGCAGATTCAAGTCGCCGCCACCTTCCAGTTCTACGTACTTGCTGCGGTCGGAACTCAGGTCGGCACGCAAGCGTACGGCATCATCTATATGGACAGACATCAACATCTTCATACCTCCCAAAGACATTATCGGGGTATTTGCTTCTTTCACGGAAGCGGTGTCGGCGAAGGAAGTAAAGGACACCAATCCGTCAAGGCGGTCCTCCACTGTAAGCGGAGAATCGGTCAGCACATAGGTCGCATTCGTGTTGCCCAGCAGATTCATGTTTCCGCGCATGGTCAGTCCGTCAAGAGGGCCTCTCACTGTGGCCCGCAGGTCGACGAATACTTTCCCGTAGATTAAACTCTCGCGAGTGCGACGGGCATCCAGCAACGTATAGTTTTCAGCCGACAGATTGAGGTTGGCGGTAGGGCGTTCCAAATTCCGGAAATTGATATTCCCGTCGATGGTGAACGGATTTTTGCTTGTGGTATAAATGGCAAACTTGTCTAACGTCAAGCGGTTGTCCCTTATCTGCAGGGGACGGTTGTCGAACCAATAGCGTGCTCCCGCCTGACGGGCATAGACCGACACACTGTCAAATACAATGTCGCCATGCATCTTCGGCTTATCAAGCGTCCCGTTGACTTGCAACCCCCCATCCACATTTCCGGTGAACGACACTACGCGATCAGGGACAAAAGCATTCGCCATTTTCAATGGGAAATGCGCAAAGTCTGTGGTGATTTCCAAGGAGTCCTTACCATCCTTTCGGGTCAGAATACCGTCGGCTGTCATCACCTGCCGGTTATCGCAGGTGAAGTAGGTGTTCAGATAATGCTTGTTTTTCTCTCCCGGCAGCCAAGTAACTCCCAAACCGAGGTTTCCTACAGGTTGGCGTTCGTAGGTCAGTTTCTCTACGTTGGCCTCGGCGGATACTTGCAGCGAGGTGGCGGTCTGCACATAACTCACTTCGGCAGAGAACAATCCCGTAAGCCGAGGCATATAGGGAATCACCCCCGTCAGTTCATTCAGGCGTAAACGAATCAGTTCGAGGTTGATGTTCTGCAACGAAACGGTGTCATTTCTGTCGGACTGCATGCGAAAACTCAGACCATCGTCGCTATCCATGTCCACATTGGCATAGACGCGCATGTTTTTATGCAGGTAAATCCAGTTGCTTTCGTCCACAAAACGGAACTTGCGGAAAGCGATGATAGGCTCGGTGGGTGTCACGCGCAGCAAAAGGCCGTCGCCCTTGCCATGTCCTTCGGTCAGCGAGCGGGCGTTGAGACCAAGCAACACGCCCGTCTTCCCTTTCTCGTCGGTATAGTTCACGGTCAGTTCGGCATCTTCATTCCGAAGCTCTCCCGTCAACGTGCTGCGGAAGACGAATTGCGGATTCTTGGGGCCATTGATCACGCCGCCTTGAAATCTCATGCAGGCGGTGTCCTGCTTCACGCCGAAAAAGAGGGTGTCGAGCTGCAAAGAATCCACACGCAATCCGTGAATGGCTGTGTGTCCGTTGATACCGACCTCGGGAGTTAAGCCGAACCTCAGATTCACATCATCGAACGAGACTTTTTTCGTTGCCAAATAGTAGTTGACAGGGTTGCTGTTACCGGCTGTCAGCCACATGTCGGCCGACGGAAGCACATGCCGAAGAGCGGCATGATTCAGTTTCCTTTCTTGTATTTGCTTCACCAACAATACAGAAAAGTCATTCGATTGCGCTAAAAGCTTTTTCAAAGAGTTGCGAGCCCGGAATCGTAAATCCAAATCTCCGGCATCGAGATGCAGATTGACGGAGTCTCGTCTTGTCTCTGCCCCCATCCGGAAAGCAAACGGATATTTCAAGGGGCGGGGAGCAACCCCTAGTTTGTGCAAATCCACATCTTCTACTTCCACATCCAGCGTACCATCCGGATATTTCCGGTTGAGATGCATATTTGCATCTCCCCGCATCTTCAACAAGGCGTTGTTGCTGCTAAAGTGAAGAGTGGCAACCGACGAACGAAGAGCTGCTTGCAAGTCTATACCGGATATATTCCAATATCCGTATTGCAGCTTTTCCACCGAAGCATTCAGGGTGGCGGCGGTCTTGCGGGATGAGAAATCTACGCCTTTTCCTCTGGCTGAAACATTTGCCGACAATGTATAAATGGAGTCTTTGGGAAGAAAGTGATGAACTTGTAAGGCGTCTATGGTCAAGTCAGCATGATAGGCTTTGGAAGAAAGATGATAAGCGGCATCCAAATTAAGAAATCCCTCTTGTTCCCGCATCTTCAATGCAGCTGTGCATTGCCTGCCATCTAAGGCCAAACGGGCTGTGAAGTACATACTGTCGGGCACTGCAATAGCCCCGTCAGGTGCAAGTCCGGCAAGTTCCGTCAGAAAATTCAGGTTTTGTGTCTGCATTTCGAAGTCGATGCTTCCGTTGCGCTTTAAACTGTCTGCCGGATTCCACAACTCGCCGTTTCCTTTCAGTGAGAAGGCTCCGGGCAGATCGGCGGTGAAGCGGGATATTTCCATACGCTTGGAGTTTCCTTCTATCCCGGCATGAATCACCAAAGGGCGGAAAGGATAAGCTTGTTTGAATGTTTGGGGAGTTCCTCCTGCAAAGAGCAGCATATCTTGTTTTCCGATACGGGCATCAAGGCGGGCAAAAAGATTCTCTGCTGCCGGCCGGTTCGTCATTTCCCAATAAGTACGCCCGGAGAAATTCACCTCGCTGTGCGGAGTGAGCAGTCTCAAGGCGGAGAGCTGTATCAAGGCAGAATCGGCAAGCAGGCGTCCGGTCATGGAAGTAATGTTCAAACCGGAACGTTCGTACATGGAGCATTCGCGGATAACGGCCTTCATGTCTCTGTTGCAGTATGACACAGAGTCGATGCCGAGACGAATATCATGAAGCGCGATGTGTGTGGGGTCGAAGCCTTTCGTCGGCTTCCTTGCGCCATTGCCTGCGCTTGCTCCCTGCCGGCCGGCAGCCGATGTAGTGTCGCTCTCGTCATAACTGATGGAGGCACCGGTCAGCAAAAACTTCTTCCATCCATAAGATTGTCGTTTCAGGTCGGCAGCGACATCGTTCACCTCGGCATCTGCAATGCGGGTAGCCAGCCGCAGAGAATCGAGCGGCATCTGCAAATCTACCGAAACATTTTTCAGCTTCAAGGCATGAAGGGTGATTTTCCAGTTCAATGCAGTTTTCACCGTGTCCTTCGGGATGTCTGTCGTGTCGGCAAGCATCACCTGCATGTGCGTGTCGCTCAACCGTATGTCGTTCAGTACGGCTTCTTCCGTAGTTAAGTCTATGCCGTGAGCTGCCAGAAAAAAATGCCCTAACACGCCTTTTATCCGCATGCCTTCCAGCAGATCGGACGAATTGACGACTGCCTGTTTCAAAGTAATGTCATCTACCTCTATCTTACCTTTGAGCAACGACCAAGCCTGCACGCGTACATTCAGGCTTTTAAGGGTCAGCAAAGTGTCGGCATGTTGCACACCTGCTGCCTCATCCGGTTGCACCACCAATACGTTGCGCACCAACAAGTTCAGGGGAAAACGAAGATCTATTCGCTCTATGGAGATGGTCATACCCGTGGCATCCGATGCCATTGCCGTGGCCTGCTTCCGTATGAGATTCTGTACGGGAGGCACATAAAGCAATATCATCAGCAACGCAAACAGCAATATAGGAGTAAACAGCACCCAAAGTGCTATCTTCAGCCACTTTCTTCTCATCGGAATGTATTCGGTCATCATATTTCAAAAGCCGGGCTCCGACCTTTCCGCCGGCTTCTTTATGCTTTTCCTTTCAGCTGCTTATTCATACGTTCCGTTATATTTCAACAACAAATAGTAAGACAACCTCAAACTGAACGTTTAAAATAATACAGAACAGAAATCAGACAAACTCTTAAAGCTTTGCAAAGTAAACAAAATCTCGTGAAACTTCCGCACTAAAAAGAACAAAATAATGCCTTATTTCGAGATAAAAGCGGGCTTTTTAGAAGAAAATCGGAGTATCGCTTTATTCCTGCTCCCGGAAGACGATCACGGCTTCCTTGTAGGAATAAAGTTGTAAGAAACGAGCAAACTGCTTATCTTTGTACCCATCGAGAAATATATGCGGAAACAGTTCGGATGACTCTACTGCACCGAGGCATCTGATTTAAAGCTGTTAACACAGAAAAAACTCAGGAGAAATGGAAAATAACGACAGGCAGACTGAATTGAAGTTTCAGAGGTTTTTTACTACCTATTTCCCGAAAGTGAAGAACTTTGCTCAAATGCTGCTCAAATCCGACAGTGATGCAGAAGATGTGGCTCAAGAGGTCTTTTGTAAACTTTGGCCAAAGCCTGAAATATGGTTGGATAACGAACAAGAACCGGATAATTACGTATTTACAATGACCAGAAACATCGTTCTGAATATCTTCAAACATCAGCAAATAGAACGGGAATATCAGGCAGAGGTAGAAAAAGCGATTCTCCATGAATTGGCAGAAAACGAAGAAGCTCTGAACAACGTTTATTATAAAGAAATGCTGATGATTATCCGGTTGACTTTGGAGAAAATGCCGAAGCGCCGGAAGTTGATATTCGAGCTTAGCCGCTTCCAAGGATTAAGCCATAAAGAAATAGCAGAAAAACTCGATGTTTCCATTCGTACCGTAGAGCATCAGGTGTATTTGGCATTGGTAGAATTGAAGAAAATGCTTCTCTTATTTATTTTTTTCCTCTTTTTTTAAGTAGTAGGCCCGGGGTGGTTGTATTTTATGTGTGAAGCCCTAAAGGCAAAGGAAAAAAATATGAAAAATTATATTCTGCAACTTATTGAATTGTTCGGGCATAATGTTTATTCAGCCGACACACAAAAGGAAGTCCGACAATGGCTGGCCGACGAAGATCATGCGGATGAAAAAAACGAAGCACTCCGCATGCTCTGGAAACAAGCCGGAGAGCAGGGAATACCCGGCGGAATGCAGCAATCAATTCGTCGGATGCAACAAAACACAGGTGTCGTTTTTTCTGTTCCTCACAAGAATTATCAGCTACTGTTATGGAGAGCCGCAGCCATTCTTTTATTGGCCGTGTCGTCTGTTTCTATTTATCTGATACTCGAAAAGAACAGACCGGAAAAAGATTTGGTAGAATGCTATATACCGACGGCGGAAACCCATGAGTTTACATTGCCCGACGGCACGCGCGTCATGCTGAATTCAAGGAGTACGTTGTTATATCCGAAACAATTTGCAGGAGCCACCCGAAGCGTATATTTGATAGGTGAAGCCAATTTTAAAGTAAAACCGGATAAGAAACATCCCTTTATCGTAAAAGCCAATGACTATCAAGTGACGGCGCTGGGAACCGAATTTAATGTAAACGCTTATCCCGAGAATAACGAACTGATAGCCACTTTGCTGGAAGGCAGTGTGAAAGTAGAATTCAACAATCTGATATCCAACGTCATTCTAAAGCCCAATGAACAACTGATATATAATAAACAGACAAAGAGACACAACCTGAGATTGTCTGAAATCGACGATGTAACGGCATGGCAACGCGGAGAGTTGTTTTTCAGTAATATGCCTTTGGAAGATATTTTTACAAGTCTTGAGCGCAAATTCCCTTATGCTTTCGTATATAGTCTTCATAGCATGAACAAGAGTACATATAGCTTCCGCTTCCGAAAGCAAGCGAATCTGGAAGAAGTGATGAAGATTATATCGCAAGTGGTGGGAGATATAAATTATGTAATCAAAGGAAATAAATGTTACGTAACTTATAAGAAGAAATAACCTTGTTGTAAAACCTATAAAGAAGATACTATGCAAAAAAATATCCGGAAGGAATGCCCGTTCCCTCCGGATGTGAAATCAATTTCCCTTAATATTAGCGCATATTGACGCTATTCTGAAGATTCTAGAATAATAAACCAATTAACTAATACTAAAGATGCTACAAATTTATAAAAAAATAGCAGAACAAATAACCCATAAGTGGGTCTTTCTAACTTTTCTCAGTCTATTATTACTCACACCTACGCTTGTATCGGCTCAGAATGAAAGAAAAATAACGATCAAGCAAGAAAAAATTACTGTCATTCAGGCTCTGAAAGCGGTAGAAAAGCAATCTAAGATGTCCATAAATTATAGCGATTCCGAGTTGAGTGGAAAAGAGTTTATCGACCTTGATTTGCAAAATGTATCGCTGTCAGCCGCTCTTGATGCTATCCTGAAAAATACCGGTTTTGTCTATCAAATTCAAGGCAATTACATTATAGTTACAGGAAAGAAAACAAAAACCGCTACGCAGATTTCCAAAGACATCAAAGGAAAGGTGGTTGATGAGAACGGAGAACCGCTGATCGGAGTAAATATAGCTGTGGATGGAAGTTCTACGGGTACGATTACCGATATCGACGGAAACTTCTCCATAAACGTGCCGACAACATCCAAAATCATCGTTTCTTATATAGGTTATGCCACTCAACTCATCCCTGTTTCAAAAACAGACTTCTATCAAGTGATAATGAAGCAGGATGCGGAAATGCTGGATGAAGTCGTGGTAACCGCATTGGGTATCAAGCGCGAACAAAAAGCATTGAGCTACAATGTGCAGCAAGTGAAGAGCGATGCCTTCAATACTGTAAAAGATGCCAACTTCATGAGTTCACTGGCCGGCAAGGTGGCCGGTGTCACCATCAACAGCTCGTCGACCGGTGCCGGAGGAGCAGCGCGTGTGGTAATGCGCGGTTCAAAATCCATCACTAAAGACAACAACGCACTGTATGTCATCGACGGTATTCCCATGTTCAACGTTTCTGCCGGAGGTTCAAGCGACAGCCGTCTTGCCACACAAGGAGGAACAGATGCCATAGCCGATCTGAACCCGGATGACATCGAAAGCATCAACATGCTTACGGGCCCCTCGGCCGCAGCCCTCTACGGTAACGACGCCGCCAACGGTGTGGTGTTGATCAATACCAAGAAAGGAAACGCAGAACGCACTTCATTGACCGTTACGAACAACACCACTTTCTCCAACGTATACATGATGCCGGAGATGCAGAATACGTATGGCAATCTGGACGGCGCTTTCGAGAGCTGGGGAAACAAGACCGATAAACGCTATGACCCAAGAAACTTCTACAATACCGGAACGAATGTCATCAACACCATCTCGTTCTCTACGGGTACAAACAAGAACCAGACCTATGCCTCGGCTTCTACCACCCATTCCACCGGTGTTATCCCCAATAACTCGTACAGCCGTTACAACTTCTCGCTTCGAAACACTGCCACGTTCTTAAAAGATAAACTGACACTTGACATCGGTGCCGGTTACATTGTTCAGAACGATAAGAACATGACTTCGCAAGGAGAGTATTTCAATCCCATTCCGGCTTTGTATCTGTTCCCCCGTAACGGAAACTTCGACGAGATACGGATGTTCGAGCGCTACAATGTGGGACGCGACCTGATGGTGCAATACTGGCCCTACGAGGCGCAAGGCATGAGCCTTCAGAACCCTTATTGGATTGCAAAGCGCATGAACCGCGAATCGGAAAAGCATCGTTTCATGGTGAATGGAAGTCTGAGCTACAAAATATTGGACTGGCTGAATATCTCAGGTCGCGTGAAACTGGATAACTCAAACTTTCGATTCACGCAAGAGCGTCATGCCACCACATTGGGCACCTTTGCCGGACAGAACGGTTTCTACTCCGACATCGACCGTACAGACCGCAGCATCTATGCCGATGCCATGCTGACCGTAGACAAGCGTTTCAACGACTTCACGCTCAACGCCAACCTCGGTGCCTCCATCAAAGACCTTGTACACGAACTTAAAGGTATGGAAGGTGATTTGGCAGGGCTTGCCAATCTGTTCACCATCCGTAACATCAACTACAACTCTAATTTCAAGCCGAAACAACAAGGCTATCATGACCAGACGCAAAGTATCTTTGCCAATGTGGAATTGGGCTGGAAGAGCCGTCTCTACTTGACACTGACCGGCCGCACCGATTGGGAATCCATGCTTGCTTTCACAGATACCCCTTGCTTCTTCTATCCTTCGGCGGGTGTGTCTGCCGTACTTTCTGAAATGTTCCGCTTGCCGGAGTTCGTCTCGTATGCCAAGGTTCGCGGATCTTACAGTCACGTAGGTTCGTCGTTTGCACGCTATCTCTCCAATCCGGGATTTGCATTCAACGAACAGTCGCACGGATGGGCCACTTCTACTACCCGCCCGGCAACGAACCTGAAACCGGAAGATACCCGCTCTTGGGAAGTAGGTTTGAATATGAAGCTGTGGCGCAATCTGAACGTGGACTTCACATTCTACCGTTCCAATACCTATCATCAGACTTTTTCCATTGATGAGCCTTCTTCCAGCGGCTTCTCCAAAGGAATCGTACAGACCGGTAATATCCAGAATCAGGGTATCGAGTTTGCATTGGGATACACATACAAGAAACGCGATTTCGAGTGGAATAGCACTTATACGCTGACCATGAACCGCTCGAAAGTGAAACGTCTGGCAGGAGGAGCCACCAACCCGGCCACCGGTGAACCCATTGAAATGAAAGAACTGCGCGTGGCCACGCTCGGAGCTGAAGGATATGGCCCTCGTGTCATCTTGCGCGAAGGAGGTTCCATGAGCGACCTCTATGTAGACAAAGAGCTGAAAAAAGACGGTAACGGCTACATCTGGGTAGACTCTCAATCGGGCAACTTGGGTGTAACTACCTATAAAGAACCAAAGAAAATAGGCAGCATGGCTCCGAAAGCCAACATGGGCTTCCACAACAACTTCTCTTACAAAGGATTCAATCTGGGAGTTATGCTTTCGGCACGTTTGGGAGGTCTTGTGATATCCAACACGCAAGGAGTTCTCGACTATTACGGTGTGTCTCAAGCCACGGCCGATGCACGTGATGCAGGCGGTGTATGGGTGAACAACGGTTATGTAGATGCCAAGAAATACTATCAGACCGTGGGTGGAGCTAATGGAGGTTTAGGCCAGTATTACACGTACAGCGCCACTAACGTCCGTTTGTCTGAGCTGAACTTCAGCTATACGCTTCCTCGCAAATGGTTCGGTAACGTGGTAGGCATTACTGCCGGTTTCGTGGCCAAGAATCTGTGGATGATCTACTGCAAGGCTCCGTTCGACCCCGAATTGACTCCTTCCACTACCAGCAATTTCTATCAGGGAGTAGATTATTTCATGACACCAAGTACACGCAATCTTGGCTTCAACCTGAAATTCCAATTTTAAAAACGTCGAATTATTATGAAAAGAAACATTCTACATATAGCATTCATTGTAGCCTTGCTTCCCTTTTTCACGGGATGTACGGATAATTTCGAGAAATACAATACCGAGCCTTATGTCCCCTATACATTGCCTGTACCCGTATTATTCGGTCAACTGATAACCACCGGTATCAACGTGCAGCAGAATGACAACCAGATGATTGATCAGATGGTGGGAGGGCCTTATGGCGGTTATCTCACGATGTCTACCTCATGGGGAGGTTCTAACTTCAATACGTACAATCAGACCGACGGGTGGAATCAGATACCTTTCAATACGCCTTTCGAGAAGTTCTATCCCAATTACTATAAGATAGCCGAAGCCACCCAAAAGAAAGGACACTTCTTTGCCATGGCCCAGATTCTACGGGTCAACACCATGTCGCGTGTGGCGCTTTGCTACGGACCGATTCCTTACAGCAAGGTATCGAAAGGAGAATCGCAGACTCCCTACGATAGCGAAGCCGACTTGTATAAAAATATGCTGGGAGACTTGACTTCTGCCATAGCCGTGCTGAAAGATTACATTTCTGTAACCTCTTTGCGTCCTTTGAGTGAGGTAGATGCCGTATACAAAGGAGATTACTCCAAATGGATTCGTTTTGCCAATTCGTTGAAACTCCGTTTGGCCATGCGCATCGTGAATGCAGACCCCGAACTTGCTCGCAAGGCGGCCGAAGAGGCTGTCAGCGACGACGGAGGATTGATTGATGATGTTTCCTGCAACGCAATGGTTCCGGTAGGCGCCGAACCCAACCCCTTCTGGCTGGTTGCCAATAGTTGGGGAGAAATTCGTGCCAATGCCACGCTGACCAGCTACATGAACGGGTATAACGACCCGCGCATGGCGGCATACTTCACGGCAGCCACCGTGGGGACAGAAGGGACGGACACCTATGTAGGGCTTCGCTCCGGTGTGAAGGGAATGACTACAGCCATGGGCTCTAAATTCTCCAAGCCCGCCTACGGACAGAAAGACGACATGCCGATGTTCCTCGCTTCCGAAACGGCTTTCCTGCGTGCCGAGGGCGCACTGCGCAACTGGAATATGGGAGGTCAAGCAAAGGATTTCTACGAAAAGGGTATTGAACTGTCATTTGCCGAACGGAAAGTGAATGGTGCCGGAACTTATGTGGCAGACAATACTTCCACGCCTAAATCGTATGTCTCGCCCATGGAAGCAGCTAAAATGAATTATTCGATAAAAACGAAAATCACCATCGCCTGGGATGCGGAGGCTGCCTTTGAGACCAATCTCGAACGTATTATCACCCAAAAATGGATTGCCAATTTCCCACTCGGATTGGAAGCCTGGGCAGACTATCGTCGTACGGGTTATCCCGAAATCTTCCCTGTGGTGGACAACCTGAGCAATGGCGTAATCAGCACCGAACGTCAGCAACGCCGTTTGCCTTTCCCTCTGAAAGAAAGACAAGGAAACAGCGAGAATGTGACGGCCGCCGTCAATATGCTTGGAGGCCCGGATACCGGTGCCACGGATTTGTGGTGGGCTAAAAAGAAATAAACATCCAAAACAGAAAAACAGCAAAATCATGAATAAAAAGATACTATATTCAGCCCTTTGGGGATTGTTGACCGTCGCTTTCTGGAGTTGCAGCGATTGGACAGAGGTGGAAAGCAAGGATTATTTTGAGTATCCTGCAAAAGATTACTATGCCTCTTTGCGCGATTATAAGAAAACAGACCATCAGGTGACATTTGGTTGGTTCGGTAACTGGACCGGCCGGGGAGCTTCGATGGTGAACAGCCTGATGGGAATGCCCGACAGTGTGGACTTTGTTTCTGTTTGGGGCAACTGGCATACGCTGGACGAACATCGTATGATTGACAAGAAAAAAGTGAAGGAGCAGAAGGGGACACGTGCCTTGATTTGTTTCATTATTCAGGATATCGGTGCACAAATCACACCGGTGGAGTATAAGGAAAAACCAAACGAGTACTGGGGATTTGACCCGAAGAATACGGCAGGAGACAATGCTCAGAATCTGGCGGCTATCGAGAAATATGCTTTGGCGATTTGCGACACCATTATCAAATATGATTATGATGGTTTCGACATTGATTACGAACCAAACTTCGGGCATCGTGGCAATATGTCGGGCAACGACGCTTACATGTTGCATTTCATCAAGACACTGAGCAAACACATGGGGCCAAAATCCGGCACAAACCGTTTACTGGTGATTGACGGAGAACCTCAAAGCATCGTGTCCGAAAGCGGCCCGTACTTCGACTATTTCATCGTGCAAGCTTATAACGCAACCTCGGACTCTAATCTTGACGGACGGCTCTTCTCCACTATCGAGAACTTCAAAGGAATCTTGTCTCCTGAAGAAGTGGCCAGAAAATATATCGTTACCGAGAATTTCGAGTCGTATGCTTCGACGGGAGGAGTAGGTTATACGGATCGTTACGGCAATAAAATGCAGTCTCTGGCAGGCATGGCCTATTGGACGCCTATCGTGAATGGGAAACCCGTGCGGAAAGGTGGTGTAGGAACCTACCATATGGAGTATGACTATCCCACCACTCCCGTGGAGTATAAATACTTGCGCGAAGCCATTCGCATAATGAATCCGGCAGTTAACTAATTTAAAAAAACATTGAATGTCATGAAACTAAATAAATACCATATCATAGCTTGCGCCGCCTGGCTCTGCGTGGTCGCAAGTTGCGACAATGCAGATTATAGTGTGATAGATAACGCCATCTATCTTCAAGAAGCCTCGAATACGGCTTCTACCTATGGCAAAGTGACTGTGGAAGGCGATATTACGCATACCGACCTGACGGTTCGGGTAGGACAACCGTTGAGTGAAGACGTGGCAGGCACGCTGGAGTTGGACGCTTCACTTCTTGATGCCTATAACCGGACTTTTTCTACCAGCTACGAAGTATTGCCTTCGGAGTATCTGTCGTATGAAAAGAACTTTAAAATAAACAAGGGAGAAACGCTGGCTGAGAAAACGGAGTTCTCCATCAAAACTTACTCTACCAACAATGGTGAGCTTTATGCCATTCCTGTCCGTCTGAAGGTCAATAGCGGAAATATATCCACCATAGGTGACTCCCAATCGTACATCATCTTGTTGGATAAGGCTCTGAAACAACCGGTACCCGTTATGAATCAGAGCAATAAAGCTTCTACCGGCAAAGACATGAACCTCACCACCGGCGAGTGGACCATTGAGACCTGGGTGTGGATGGACGGTTTTGCTATCAACAATCAGGCCATCATCAACTCCGGTAGCGGAAAGGCCGGGCGTGCCAACGAAATCTATATCCGTTTCGGCGACGCCCCCATCCCATACAACTCCTTGCAGATTAAAACAATGGGCTCGCAGGTGAACACCGTTACGCTGTTTGAACCGAAAAAATGGTATCACCTCACCATCACGTACGATGCAGGCGGATTGGTGACGATTTATGTGAACGGAGAGAAAGACGTGACGCTCCAAACCAAGGGTGGCATGGTGAACTTCGACCGCATGGAATTAGTGACGAGTGGTTCTTGGTTCAGAAACACCTGTAAGATGGGACAATTGCGGCTTTGGAAAAAAGCCATTACGCCTTCGCAAATCAAGTCGAACATGTATCTGGGCATCAACCCCAAAAATCCTGATTTGATGGGCTACTGGCGTCTGGATGAAGGAAAAGGCAATGTGTTTAAAGATGCCACTCCGAATGGGTTCGATATGACTGCCGAAGGTTCTCTGAATTGGGAAGAGGATGTGAATTTCAAATAAAGAACGGATTTTAAACATAGAACGTAATGAAAATATACTGGAAAACTGCTCTGTATAAGGCATTAATCGTGTCGGGAGCTATCTTTATACAATCTTGCAGCAATGATGATGAGGAGATGGGGGTAAAGCAACTCTACTATCTCTCTTCGGAGCCTGCGGCCGTCTTACAGCCGTCTCATTTCGAGTTGTCTCTGCTCGACAATACGTTGAGTGGTGAACGAACCGGATATTATGTCGTGGGAAAATCGACTATGCGTGCAGTCAAAGATGTGAAGCTGCACGTGGAACAAGACAATTCGTTGACAGAAAGCTACAATGCCGAACATAAAACAAACTATGAAGCTGTGCCCGAGGGTGCTTTTACCTTCTCTACCGGGCAACTTACCATCAAGGCGGGAGATAATTTTTCTTCGGATACGCTTCGTATTTCGGTTTCGGACTTATCGAAGTTGGAGGCATCCAAGAAGTATGTACTCCCCATCACTCTGAAGAGTGGTGACGAGGGAGCGATTAGCATTAATCGGAATACGGTCTATTTTGTACTCTCTAAAAAGGAAATCCGAATCAGTACCAGGAAGCCGGCCTCATGGATGGAACTGGATCGCAAAGATTGGACAATTACTGCCTCGAACTACCTCGGTGACTATTATAGTCCGGAAAAAGCCGCCGATGGGGATGCCACTTCGTCTTGGTTCTTGGGACTCGATGAACCGGGTTGGTGGGCCGCCGAATGGACGGAACCTGTCACAGTAGTAGGTATCTCCATTAAAAGACAGAATGCTTATAGCTATCAATATAATCTGGTAAGTTTTTCTGTGGAATATAAGAAAAAGGGAGATACGGAATGGAGAAGTCTTGAAGGTGAGGTTACACTGAACAAATCTCAGCTTTATGCGCCTCAATATACCATGTTCAGTTCCGTACTCGAAAATATCGTAGCATTTAAACTCAATGTACTCGAGCCGGGTATTGGTAGTTATACCGGCATAGGTGAATTGAATCTGTTTAAGAAGAAATAGGGGAGAGAATTCTCAAAGAAAGCTGTATTAAAAAGCCTTTATAACTTTCTTTTAGGGACTATCCTGTTTTCGGAGATACTCTGTTCCGAGCCTGCGGATGTCTGTCCGCAGACTCGGACGGAGTTTTTTTATTGACTTACACCTTTCATCATGCGTGCGTTTTTAGCCTGAACCTCATCCACAGCATGACGCCGGCACAGGTCAACCCGAACGGAAAGGCCATCCACACTCCTGCCAGACCCCAATCCAGCACAAAGCCGCAAAGGTATCCTACGGGCAAGGATATGACGAAATAAGCGATAAAGGCAATCACCATCATAGGCTTTACGTCCGAAATGCCTCGCAGAGCATTGGCAAAGTTGATCTGCAATCCGTCTCCGAACTGATAAATCAGGAACGGGAGGAACAAAGAAGCAACCAGGGCAGACACTTCCGCATTGTCCGTAAACCATCCGCCCAACTGCCCCCGCAATGCAAAGACGATGCCCGACAATACCACCGCCATATAGAGGATGAGATGAAATCCGGCATACGCCGCATGCCGCACGTTAGCCCCGTCGCCTTGTCCCTTGAAGTTGCTGACGCGCACGGCCACGGCGGCGCCCATGCCGTAATACATCATAAAGGTGAACTGCGAAATGGTCAGCATAATCTGATGCGAAGCCAGCGCATACGTGCCCAGCCACCCCACCATGACGGTGCTGAGGCTGAAAGAAGCCGTCTCCATGCCCATCTGCAACCCCACGGGCCATCCAAGTGCATTGAGCCGCCTGAACATGGGCACAGACCAGCCCAAACGCACAAGGCCCACTTTGTAGCGTATGAAGCGGCGGCCACGAAGTACAATCAGTGCAAAGACCGCCGCCATCACGATGCGTGAGAACAGCGTGCTGATGCCCGCTCCCAACAACCCCATCTCGGCAAATCCCAGTTTCCCGTTGATGAGCACGTAGTTTCCGGCGATGTTTAGCGCATTGCCTCCCAGCAACACCCACATGGCGGTCTTGGTGTCGGTGATGCCGTCGGTGAACTGCTTGAAGCCATTGAACAACATGACGAAGAGCTGCGAGGCAAGCAGCGTCAGGTAGTAGGGTTTGATTAACGGCAGCAACTCGGCGGGTTGTCCCAGACGTTCTATATTGAAGTAAAGGATGGTCATGATGAAGGTCAGCAAGAGAGCCACCAGCGCATTTGCCGCAAGACTGCATCGCAAAGCCTGCCCGGCCTCGGCAAAGCGGCGATTGCCGTAATAGCCGCCTACCACCGGCGTGAGCCCATAGCTGAAACCGGTACTGAAAATGATGCAAAGCGTAAACAGGTTGTTCACAAAAGAGGCTGCGCCCAGTTCGGCCGTACTGTGGTGTCCTATCATCAGCGTGTCGGCAAAGCCCAGAACAATGACGCCCAACTGGCCTATCATGATGGGCATGCCCAAAAAGACCAAAGCTTTGTAATGGCACTTATATGTATCGAAGAATCTTTTCATAATGTCAGTTTTTTTTGAGGTTCACTTTCTGTCCGGGCCGTGTCGGAGCCCTACCTTCTCCGTGTCATCTCCGCATTTATAGGAGCAGACTTTATACGGAGGTTATACGGAGTTGATACGGAGTTGACACGGAGCTTATACGGAGCTTATACGGAGCGGATGCGGAGCTGATGCGAAGAATAAAAGAACTTTTCGTCAATTCGTCATCTCTTTGCCGGCAGGCAGGAGCCTGATGCTTTTTTATAGTACAATACGATGGTGTTGGAATTTCGGAATGTACGCTGCGCTACGGCGTGGATTTGTTCCGCAGTGACAGAACGATAGCTGTCCACTTCACGGTCTATGTCTTCCGCCTGTCCGGTCAGTTCGAACCAGGTAAGGTTCGTGGCCACGTTCAGATAATTGATGTTCCCGAATATCTGGGTAGCTTCGAACTTGTTCTTCACTTTTTCCAGTTCCCGCTCGTCTACCGGTTGCCGTTTCAACTCTTCCAATTCGTGGCGGACAGCTTCTTCGGCCTGTTCCAATGAAACGCCGGCTGAAGGTTTGCCGCTGATGTGCAGCAGTCCCGCATCGCGCGAACCGGAGATGTATGCGTCGAGTGTGGAAAACAGCTTCCGCTCCTGCACCAGTCGGCGGTTCAGGCGACTGGAACGCCCGTTGCTTAGAATATCGGACAAGATGTCGAACGCATAATAATCGATTCCTTCGCGACCGCACATGGGATAAGCCATGAACAGTGCGTCGAGGGGGACATTGCGTTCCACCGTCTGTCGCCGCTCTTCCGTTTGCTGAGGTTCCTGCGGCAGTTGCCTTACAGTGACGTTCCTCCGCGGAATAGAGGCAAACCACTTCTCGGTCAGTCTGAGGGTTTCTTCCCAGGAAATATTCCCGGTGACGGCCAGCACGGCATTGTTAGGGGCATAGAAACGGTAGAAGAACGACTTCACTTCGTCCAGTGTGGCATTGGCAATGTGAGAAAGTTCCTTGCCGATGGTAGGCCAACGGTAGGGATGCACCCGATAGGCCAACGGGCGAAGCAGATGCCCCACGTCGCCATACGGCTGGTTCAGGCAACGCTGCTTGAACTCTTCCATCACCACTCCCCGCTGCACGTTGAGGCTTTGCTCGCTGAATGCCAACTCCAGCATGCGGTCGGACTCTAACCAGAAGGCCGTCTCCACGTTCTGTTTGGGGACGGTCAGGTAGTAGTTGGTGATGTCGTTGTTCGTCCATGCGTTGTTCTCGCCGCCCGCCAGTTGCAGCGGCGTGTCGTAGTCGGGGATGTGCACCGACCCTCCAAACATCAGATGCTCGAACAGATGGGCAAAGCCCGTGTGTTCGGGATGCTCGTCGCGGGCACCCACGTCGTAGACTATGTTCAGCGCTACCATCTGCGTGCCGGCGTCTTCGTGGTGCACCAGCCGCAGTCCGTTGTCCAATGTCTTTTTATTAATCTTCAAGGAGGGTCACTTTCTTAATCACGACATCCTCTTCGGGACGGTCGCTGCGGTCGGTCTTTACTTTCTGTATCTTGTCCACTACCTCCATGCCCTCCAGTACTTCGCCGAACACGGTGTACTGACCGTCCAGATGAGGCGTTCCGCCCACTGTGGTATAAGCCTTTATCTGTTCGGGCGTGAACTTGAATTCCGGCTCTTTGGCCACCTGTGCTTCGGCCTGAGCAAACAGAGAGTCCTGCAAGTTCATCAAGCCATCTTGGTCATTCTCCCTGCGCATCTTATAGATTTCCTTCATGTGTTTTTGGGCTAAGGCATTGAAAGCGTTGTTCAGACGCATTTGGTTCATCTGCTGCTCCATGTTCAGCAGGGCGGAATCGCCATAAACCTTGCCGGTCACGATGTAGAACTGGCAACCGGAAGACTCCTTCTTCGGGTTCACCTCATCGCCCTGACGCGCGGCGGACAAAGCCCCTTTCTTATGGAAGTAGCGGGGATAGACAAATTCGGCGGGAAGGGTATAGCCCACGTCTCCCGATCCCAGCATCTTGCCCTTGGGGGCTTTCTTCGACTCAGGGTCTCCGGCCTGTATCATAAAGTCTTTGATGACACGATGAAACAGCGTCCCCTCGTAAGTACCCTCTTCTGCCAGCTTGATAAAATTGTCACGGTGTTTCGGCGTCTCGTTATAGAGTTTCACAACGATGTCGCCTGCACTTGTCTCAATCTTCAACTTTGTTTCCTTTTCCATATTCAGGTTTTTCTTTTGTCCCGGTTTGCAGGCTGCCAGCCCGCCCACCAGTATGATTAGTAATACAATAACATTTCTTTTCATTTGCTTCTCTTTTAATTAAAGTCCGCAAATATACGACTTTCACACAAAAGCGCTTACATTTGTGGTGCTAAAAGAAACAAAACACAGGGACTATGACATCCATAATCAATCGTAGAAGATGATGTAACTTGCAGCATGGGTGCAAGTGTCAACATGGGGTTAAGAGCCACACATTCAAGTCGGTGGCAAGTATGGGCATAGCCATAAATAGGTATCGTTCTCCTCGATTATCGGTGCAATCCCACCTCCTCCGGTCAAGAAATACCTATTTTTAGTTATTGCGTGTTTTTTGTCATCGCCGTACCTTTGTAAGCTCTAATTTGTATAAGTGTATAATGCCGAAAAAGTCGTTCCTCATAAGTCATTTACTATTCATCTGTATCCTCTGCTCAGCACAATCATCCCATAGTTTCAGCGGTCGCGTCTTCGATGCTCAAAGCAAGGATGTATTGCCTTTCGCCACGATACGGCTGAAGTCCGATGCGGGCAAGTTCTACGGAACCACCAGCGATGCGGACGGCAAGTTCGGCATTCGGGGGCTGGGGACGGGAAATTACCTGCTCATCGTCTCTTACATAGGATATGAAACGCAGGAAAAAAACATTCGGATAGACGGAGACATCTATCGGGACTTCCGGCTGTTGCCTTCGTCCACCACGCTGAACGAGGTGGTAGTCACCGCCTCCGAATCGAAAGGCATCACCAGCGCTTCGAAGATAGACCGCACGGCCATGGAGCACCTGCAACCCTCCAGCTTCACCGACCTGCTGGCGTTGCTGCCGGGCGGAAGCACAAGCACGCCGAACATGAGCGGGGCCAACATCATCCACCTGCGCGAAGTGGGGACAGGCGATTCGGACTACAGCACCGGGTCTTTGGGCACACAATTCGTGATAGACGGCATACCCGTCAGCACCGCCTCCAACATGCAACGCGTCGCCTCGGACATCACGGCCTCTTTCGACGGATACAATGCCGTGAACGCCGGCGTGGATATGCGTAACATCCCCACCGACAACATCGAAAGCGTGGAAATCGTCCGGGGAATTCCCTCCGTGCAATACAACAACCTGACAAACGGAGTAGTCATCATCAAACGCAAGCTGAAAGCCACCCCGCTGGAAACGCGCTTCAAGGCCGACCAAAGCAGCAAGCTCTTTTCGGCCAACAAAGGCATGGAGTGGAAGAGTAGGGACATGGGGCTTTCGGTCGATATCGACTTTCTGAATGCGCAGAACGACCCGCGCGACCGTTACGACTTGTACAAGCGAATCACCACCTCCGCGCGTTTCCATAAGAAATGGACATTGCGCGACGGACATGCCTTGAAGTGGCAAACCGGCGTAAGCTATTCCGGAAACATAGACCACGTGAAGAACGACCCCGATATAGAGAGGCTGACGGAAGAGAGCTACCGTTCCGGCTTCCACAGCGGAAAGTGGCACAGCCTGCTGGAATGGATGGCGCCCAGAGGGAAAGCCTTCCGGAAATTGGAGCTGGACCTCTCTGCCGGCATGTCGTGGGACGAGATAAAACGCGCACGGTTCATGCATCTGGACCGCGATTGGGCGGTGCCCACCCATACGAAGGCGGGTGAACACGACGCGGAGATACTGCCCTACAAATACACTGCCCATACCACGGTAGACGGCAAGCCGATGAACTTATACGCCAAGCTGGCCGCCGAGTTCGGGATGCAGACCGGTTTGGCGGGCCACAAGCTGCTGGTCGGAAGCACCTTCAGGTACGACAAGAACTTCGGAGGCGGACAGATCTACGACCCCGCACGTCCGCTCGACCCCGGAAGCGCTTTCCTGCGCCCGCGCAAATACAGCGACATTCCTGCCTCCGAGCTGTGGCATGTGTATGTAGAAGACAATGTCAACATCCCCATAGGAAGGCATTCCTTGGAAGTGCAAGCCGGGATAAACGGCAACATGATGCTGAACCTCGACAAGCGGTACGCCTTGAGCGGAAAGATGTACCTCGACCCGCGCATCAACGTGCAGTGGAGATTTCCGGGCATCGGCTTCAGGGGAAAGACGTTGGTAATAAGACTGGGCGGAGGCATGGGCCGGCTGTTGTTGATGCCTACCCTTTCGCAACTCCATCCGAACAACATCTACATGGACTTCACGCAGCTGAACTATTGGCACGCCAATCCCGCATACAAGCGCATCAACTTGCGCACTTACATCGTGAACCCCACCAACTACGACCTGAGGCCTGCCCGTAACTTCAAGCAGGAAGTGCGTCTGAGTCTGGATTACGGCAGAAACACGCTTTCCGTCACTTATTTCCACGAACGGATGAATTCCGGCTTCCGCCATATTCCGACCTATTCTCCGTACGAATACAAGGTGTACGACTCCAGCAAGATAGACGGCTCCGCACTGACTGCCCCACCGGCTTTGGAAGACATGCCTTATGAGATGAGAACCATCTTGAGAGGCTACTCCTACACCGGAAACGGCAGCCGCACACAGAAAGAGGGAGTGGAGTTCCAGTTATCTACCGAACGCTTCAAGGCACTCAATACCCGCTTCACCGTGAACGGGGCTTGGCTGTACACCATCTACGAGAACAGCCAGCCCATAGCCAAAAGCGTTTCCGCGGTAGTAAACGGCGTAGCTCTGAGCGACAAGTACGTGGGCATCTACGAAACGGACGACAGTTCTCACTACGGGCAGTTCAACACCAACTTCACGGTAGATACCTATCTGAAGGAATTAGGCCTGACCCTTTCCGCCACTTCGGAGTGCATGTGGTTTCAAAGCAGGCAGAACCCCAGAGCAAGCGGCACTCCCATCGCCTACATGGATGCCGCCACAGGAAAGGTTTCGCCCTACACCGAGGAAGACAAAAAGGATACTTACAAGCAGCACTTGGTCATTGCTCGTTCCTCGGCCTTGGCAGAGAAGACAACCACACCTTTCTATATGTACGTCAACTTCAAAGCCACCAAAGAGTTCGGCAAGAATATGTCCATCGCACTTTTCGCCAACCGTATTCTGGACTATGTGCCCGACTACACGCGAAACGGATACCTCATACGAAGAACAGCAGCCAGTCCTTATTTCGGGATGGAGCTGAAACTTAAACTATAATAATCCTAATCAAACAGAAAATCAAAAGAAGATGAAAATGAAAAGAGTATTTTATGCAATCTGCATGACAGTGATTGCAGGTTTGGCGTTCACCGCTTGTAGCAGTGACGATGACAACAGTGTAAAGATGGCCAATGTGACCATGCAGTTCAATGCGCCTGCCGAGTTACGGAATCAGAATCCCGTTATCGGCATTCAGGAACTGGTATTGAAGAACATCAATACGGGAGAGAAGACCACCGTCGTGAAACCCGCCACTCGTGCCAATGTTCTTTCTCCTTCTACCGTAAGCATCGCCGTGAGTGTGCCCGAAGGGCTTTACACCATCAGCATGGAAGGTTCTCTGACCTACCGCCTGAATGGAGAGACCATCCATTCCAAGATACGGGCCTATAAGGAATCGGTAACTCTGACCGAAACCTCCGCCTCCGCCCCGCTCAACCTTACGGGCTATCTGTATAACGACAGCAAAGAAAGCGGAAGCTTCGTCATTGCCGAAATCTTCTTCACCGGAACAGAAACCCCGGAGAATAAGCAGTACAACGGCGACAAATACATACGTATCTACAACAACTCGGGCGATACGCTCTGCGCAGACGGACTCACCATCGCCGAGTCTGCATTCCTCACGGTAAGCAAGTACACCTATTCTCCGGACATTATGAACGAAGCCTTCACCACCGACGCCATCTACCGCGTCCCGCTGGGAGGTAAAATCATGGTTGCCCCTGGAAAGTCTCTGTTGCTGTGCGACATCGGCAAGAACCATACTACCGTCAACTCCAATTCTTTTGACCTGACGAAAGCCGACTTCGAGTGGTATGACGAAAGTTCCAACCCGAAATTCACAGATACCGATACCCCCGTACCCAACATGGAAAAGATTTATTGCTACACGCGCACCATCTGGGGCCCTCACAACCGCGGCTTCAAAGCCTTCGTGCTGGCACGTCTGGGCGACGACGAGAACAACCAGCTCTCTGCCGAAAAGTATCTGAAAGACTATGTTTACGAATACAAGTACAACATGATTATCAACGGAAACGTGTACGAAATGGGTCCTAACAATGCCTATAAGATTCCGAACAAATGGGTGCTTGACGCCGTCAACCTCTGTGTGGAAAGCGAATACGAATGGAACGTGACATCGCCTGCCTTGGACAGAGGCTGGACGTACTGCGGAAAAGTTAACAGCGACAAGACCCGCTACGGCAAGAGCGTGCGTCGCAAGGTGCTTTCAGGCATCACCCTGCAGGACACCAACGACTCGTCTGCGGACTTCCTGCCCGAGCAGAAAGCCGATCCTTACTTCAAGTTCCACGAATAAACCATCCTCCGAAAGCAAAATGAAGAAAGGGCTCATCTCTTCACTTCTATTCCTGTCGGTAGCCGTATCCTCCTCTTGGGCTCAAGGGGAGGACACGGTTTTCATACTGAAAAGGGCATTTATGCACTCCGCCGCCAAGCGGGAGTTCCTCACACGCCCCTTCCTCAATCCTGCCTTGAACTATTATCGGCAATCTTATTCGCTCTCCACCCTCGGGGCCGGGGGCCGGTGGGACGGACAAAGCCGGGCGATCGTGGCAGAACTGGGAGACGGATGGAAAGGATTCCTTGTGGCGGGCGACTCGTACGTATGCACATCCGAGAAATCGCGTATATGGGGAGATGCCTACTACCGGAACGGTACGCGCCGGAATGTGCAGTGGAACGAAAGTTCGGACTATGAACTGCTCTACCCGTACGTTGCCGCCGACACCATAGGCGGAGATATGAAGTCGGAAACCTACTTCTTCAGAGGCGGATATGCCGCTGCAACCGGACGGTGGACGTTCGGAGGGGAATTCTCGTACCGGGCGGTGCAAGAGTTTCGCGACATAGACCCTCGCCCCAACAATAAGGCGGCCGACCTGCAGGCCAAAGTCGGCGCCGCTTACGGCATCCGGGCCCCGTATGCGGTGGCTCTGTCCGCCGAAGCGCGCAAATACAAGCAAAACGGCTCTCTGGCCTACTACAACGAACTGGGGGTATCGAAGACGTTCCACCTTACGGGATTGGGGAACAGCTACACCCGCTTCGACGGTACCCGCACGACCGTTCGCTATCAGGGACACAGCTACGGAGCCGGAGTAGATTTGCTGCCCGTACAGGCCGGCGGCAGATGGAGCGGGAGCTTCCATTATCGTTATTCTTTCTACGAGAAGATGCTGCCCGAGTCCAACGACCTCACACTGAACGAGCTGAAAGAAAACAACCTGCAAGGCGAGGTGACCCGGACTTTCTTACGGCATGCCCGCCGGTTCTTCGGCCTTAAGGCATCGGTAGCCTACAACGAGCGGAAAGGGACGGAAAACCTCTACGGCGACGCAGTGAACCACATCTATCCGCATATCTCCGCCGTAGAGCAGTTCGGCAGCAAGGCGCTGCACGCAACGGCAAGCGGCAGTTATGAGCAGGAACAGACGGAGAAGTGGCGATGGAGCCTGCAGCCTGCCATCGGGTATCTGCAACGGGAAGACACCTACCACACGCCTGCCAAGAGCATGAAGTACAGTCTGTGGAGCGCTTCGCTGCACTTTGCTTCGACCCATAAATGGAGCAAAAGCCTGCTGTACGCGCGTGTTTACGGCATTTACCAAGGAAAGATAGACGCCTCGCTGAACATCGCCGGGCAAACGGCGCACCCGTATGCCCTGACCGTCTTGCAACAGAACCTCGAGATGCTGAGCGGCAGCCGTACGACATACGGCCTCTCTCTGCGATGGTCTCGATACATCGGAAAGAATCTGGGCTACGCGGAAGTCGGGTGGCAACATACGCTATACGCCGACCGCGAGAAGAACCGTTCATTCCAAGCAGGCATCGGAGTGTATCTGTAGGCCTGTCCAATCATTAGCAAACAACATTTTTATACTAACTAATAACAAGAGAACAATGAAAACCAAGAACATTCTCATCGCAGCCATTGCTGCAACAGCACTCACATTCACCGCATGCGGCAACAAGCAAGCCAAGAACGCGGACAGTTCTACAACCGCCGAACAGACTTCAGGCGTACTCGGAATAGACAGCCTGCTGGCCGATGCCGAAGCATTGGCCAATCAGGAAGTGACCGTCGAAGGCGTATGCACGCATGCCTGCAAGCACGGTGCCACCAAGATTTTCCTGATGGGCAGCGACGACACGCAGACCATTCGTGTGGAAGCAGGCGAACTGGGTTCGTTCGACACGAAATGCGTCAACAGCATCGTGCGTGTGAAAGGTACGCTCATGGAACAGCGTGTGGACGAAGCCTACCTGCAAAAATGGGAATCTCAACTGAAAGAAGCTTCTGCCCAAAAGCACGGCGAAGAGGGTGAAGGCGGATGCAGCACCGAGAAGAAAGCACGCAACGAAACGGCCAACACGCCCGAAGCACGCATCGCCGACTTCCGTGCCAAGATAGCCGACCGTCAGGCAAAAGAGGGGAAAGCCTATCTGTCTTTCTACTACATACAGGCCACCGGCTATGAGATTCAGTAAGTCGCCGACGGAAGAAGGCATACCGAACGTCAAGAACGAGCGGCAACGCAACACTCAAGGCAAGGCCGGCACGCTTCTGCGCAAGTGGTGCCGCCTTGTGCACCGCGACGTGTCGTTCTTCTTCTCGGGGATGGTGCTGATATACGCCATTTCGGGCATTGCGATGAACCACCGCAGCAGCTTCAATCCTCACTACTCGATAGAACGACAGGAGTACAAGCTGACCGAGGCGCTTCTCCCGCAAGCGGATATCCGCAAGGAGGATGTGCTGAAGTTGCTGGAACCCATCGACGAAGCAGGCAACTACACCAAGCATTACTTCCCCAAAGAGGGCGAGATGAAGGTGTTTCTGAAAGGAGGTTCCAACGTGATGATAGACCTTGCCGACCGCCACGTGGTGTATGAGAAACTGACACGCCGTCCGTTGCTGAGCGCCCTGACCAAGCTGCACTACAACCCCGGAAGCTGGTGGACACACTTCTCCGACTTGTTTGCGGGAGGACTTATCCTCATCACGCTGACAGGCCTCATCATGCTGAAAGGCCCGAAAGGATTGTGGGGACGCGGAGGAATAGAGTTGGCGGCGGGGATATTGATACCGCTGCTGTTTCTCTTTCTCTAAAGCCTCTCTCCCCGTCTCCTGTCCCATAGGGAGGGGGGAGGGGGTTCGGACTGTCTGATCCCTGCAAGGAGCATTTTATCCTTGCAAGGGCAATATGTATAATATGTAACATGAACTTTTTTATTTCATCTCCTTTCCTACTCTTTTCCCTCTCCCCTCCCTATGGGGGAGAGGCCGGGGGAGAGGCCGGAGTTTCTTTAATCAATGGAAAATATCATTGAATGCAATAACCTGACGCACTACTACGGCAAACGGTTGATATACGAGAACCTCAGCTTCAGTGTTCCGCAAGGGCGCATTCTGGGGCTGCTGGGGAAGAACGGAACGGGCAAGACCACCACCATCAACATCTTGAGCGGCTACCTGACGCCCCGTTCGGGACAATGTTTCATCTTCGGAGAGAACATACAGACCATGCCGCCGGCCTTGCGCCGAAACATCGGACTGCTCATCGAGGGACATGTGCAATACCAGTTCATGACCATCCGCGAGATTGAGCGGTTTTATGCCGCCTTCTATCCCGGACAGTGGCGGAAGGAGGCCTACTACGACCTGATGAACAAGCTGAAAGTGGCGCCCAAGCAGCGCATCTCGCGCATGTCGTGCGGACAGCGCTCGCAAGTGGCGCTGGGTCTGATTTTGGCACAGAATCCGGAGCTGCTGGTACTGGACGACTTCTCGCTGGGACTCGACCCCGGCTACCGCCGCCTCTTCGTAGATTACCTGCGCGACTATGCCCGCTCGGAGAACAAAACCGTCTTCCTGACCTCGCACATCATTCAAGACATGGAACGCCTGATAGACGACTGCATCATCATGGACTACGGCAGCATCCTGATTCAACAACCCGTCAGGGAACTGCTCGACACGATACGCCGCTACACCTGCACCGTGCCCGAAGGCTATACCTTGCCGGAGGATGCGGACTTCCATCATCCCGCCGTGATACGCAACACGCTGGAGACATTCTCCTTCCTCACTCGGCAAGAAGTGGAAGCCCGGTTCGCCGCCCTGCAAGTGCCCTACAGTCAACTGAAATGTGAAACCGTCAATCTGGAAGACGCCTTCATCGGCCTCACCGGGAAATATTAAGAAAGAAATGAACGCTATATTTTATAAAGAATGGATTAAGACGCGCTGGTACCTGCTGCTCGCCTTCTTCGTCACCACGGGCTTTGCCGGATACTGCATGCTGCGCGTCAATCGCGTGGTCGAACTGAAAGGCGCCGCCCACGTCTGGGAGGTGATGCTGATGCGCGACGTCATCTTCGTGGACTTGCTGCAATACATCCCCCTGCTGGCGGGCATCTTGCTGGCGTTGGTGCAGTTCATCCCCGAGATGTATCACAAATGCCTGAAGCTGACGTTGCACCTGCCCTATCCGCAACTGCGGATGATAAACCTCATGCTGCTCTACGGCCTGCTGGCACTGACCGTCTGCTTTGCCGCGAACTTCCTGCTGATGTTCGTCTATCTGCAGGGCGTGCTTGCCTCCGAGCTCTACACGCGCATCCTGCTGACGGCCGCCACTTGGTACGTGGCCGGCCTCTGCGCCTATTCGCTCACGGCATGGGTGTGCCTGGAGCCTACCTGGAAACGGCGGGTGTTCAATCTGGCGGTGACGCTGTTGCTGCTGCGCATCTTCTTCCTCTCCTCCGAGCCCGAGGCATACAACGGTTTTCTGCCGTGGCTTGTCGTCTACAGCCTGCTGTGCGTCAGCCTCTCGTGGATTTCCGTCCTGCGCTTCAAGGCGGGCAGGCAAGACTGACCTCACCCCATTCAATCATTAAAGCATAACAAAGAGATGAAACGTTTTAGTCAACTATTCCTATACCTCACGGTGGCGTTGTTGCTCCTCTGGCAACTGCCGTGGTGCTACGCATTCTTCGCCTCCAAGCCTTCGCGCACGCCTTTCGCCCTATACAGTTGCGTGATTGGCGACTTCCTCTCCATCGGTTACGACGAGGCCACCGGCATGATACGGCGCGATCGCTCGGGCAACAATTATACGCAGGAACAGACAGACAGCATCCTGCCCCTGTTCTACGTCCGGCAACTGATGGCCGACGAGCGCTTCCCCGACACTCTGAAGGGGGTGCCCGTCACACCGCGCGAGGTGCAGCGCACCAACTTCAACTTCCGTGTATCGGCGTCGGAAGTCAATACCGCCGTCGTCCCCTTGTATCCGTTGTTGGAGAGCATGTCGAAGCGGGTGGACCTGGCCATGCCGGATGATGTATTCCGCATCACCCCGAGAGGCATTGAGTTCGTTGTGATGGACAGTAACAGCGTGGACAAGGCGAAGAGCGCGAAGTTTACGGAGGCGCTCGTGAAGAAAGGCTTCCGCTTTCCCGCCTCTCGTATAGCCGGCAACCCAAACCCTCGGAAAGAATACGATGAAGGATACCTCATTCTGGACGATGAGGGCAAGCTGTTCCACCTGAAGCAGGTTCGGGGCCGTCCCTACGTGCGCGCCATCCCCCTGCCCGAAGGACTGCACGCCAAATACCTTTTCATCACGGAGTTCTCCGACCGCAAGACACTGGGATACCTCACCGATGCCGACCATTCCTTCTACGTATTGATGAACAAGACCTACGAAGTGATAAAGACCGGACTGCCCTCCTACAATCCGGAGACGGACAAGCTCACCATCTTCGGCAATATGTTCGACTGGACGGTTTGCGTTGTGACGCCCGAGGCGGAAGAATACTATGCGCTGTCTGCCGACGACTTCTCGCTCATCGACTCGATGCGCATCCCGATCTCCGACGGCCCGATGCCCGGACTGCACTTCACCTCGTACACGGATAAGTACGTCAAGCCGCACTTCTTCTGACAAGCACTGCTTGCTTGTTCTCCATAAGATACAACGTTTCCCTGAAAGGGCGATGGATGCCGAAAGCTCACACTCACTTTCGCTGTTGCATATCGCCCGTGTAAGGGAAACGTTTATTTTTGTCTGCATAATCACTTAAACCAATCGAGAGATGATCTATTTTTTACCAAGTTTTAGGCAGGCGGGCCATACAATTGAGCCCGGCATAGAGCAACCTGCCGGGAAAAAACGGAAGCCGGTTCCGATGCTTTCCGTTTGTGCCGAGCAGGCACCCCGTGGCGTAAGTCGTTCCACGGCGGAAAATTACCGTACGGCAGTGCGCTCCTTCATCCGCTTCTGCGGCAACACAGATGTCCCCGTATCGGCGCTCAACGCCGACAATGTGCGCCGCTACGAGCGTTGGCTGCAAGACCGTGGCGTATGCCCCAACACCTCCTCGTGCTACATGCGCTCCTTGCGCGCCATCCACAACAAAGCGGCCTCGAAGCGGCTCGTGAAGGACAGGAAGCCCTTCAAGGGCGTGTTCACGGGCAACTCTCCCACGGTGAAGCGCGGCATCACCACAGGGGAGTTGCGCAGGCTCAAAAGCCTCTCCCCCGCAGGAGGCGGGGCAGAGGCCGGGGAAGCCGGGAGGAAGCGGACAGCCGTGGAGGCTGCGGCCCTGGACTTCTTCCTCTTCTCGTTCTACGCCATGGGCATGCCCTTCGCGGACCTGGCCGGCCTCCGGCGCCCGCAGGTCAGGGACGGGGTGCTTACCTACCGGCGGCGCAAGACCGGCCGGCAGGTCAGGGTGACGCTGGAACCCTGCATGCTCGACATACTGGACAAGTATGCGACGCGGGAGTCGGACTACCTCTTTCCCATATTATATAAGATGAAAGGCGGTGAGAAAGACCGGACGAAAGGCGGTGATACGGACAAGGGGAAAGACGGCGGTAAGGGCAGGACGAAACGTGGAAATCCTGTGGAAGTCTCCTACTCCTCGGCGCTGAACCGCTACAACCGCGCGCTCAAGACCCTTGCCCGTGAGGCGGGAATAGCGGTGAACCTGACCTCCTACGTCGCCCGCCACTCCTGGGCGAGCATCGCCTACGAGGGGAACGTCGACCTGCCCGTCATCTCCAAGGCATTGGGGCATACCGACACCAAGACGACACTCATATACATCGGGGAGATAAACGACACGCGGCCGGCATCGGCCAACCGCAAACTGCTGGAAGAGGTTTTCCCGTCCTGAAAGGAATTGCCATATCCCGGGGGATCCGCCATGAAAGAGAACCCCCTTTCCACACCTCTTGGCAAGAGGTGTGACCCCTCCCGTAACTGCCTGCAAATAAAAGGCTTTTATTTAATATATACAAATATTTGTGAGAAAAAATGCATCCCCGCCCCGTGCAAACGACTGCACCGTGATGTTTACAACCCCAGGTCCGGCCCTCCTGCCGCAAGAGGCCGGAACCTGCCGGCCGTCCCGCCTTTCCTTCCCTTTCCCCCGAGTGGAAATTTCCTTATGCCTTTTCCCGTCCCCCACACCTCTTGCCAAGAGGTGTGACTCCCGGAACACCTGCCCGAAGCCGCCCCGACAAGGACATGACAGGTCCCCGGACAAGCGGACGGGCGGGCGGACGGACAGCCGGTACGGTTACCCGTCCGAGAGATGAAAAAGATGTATAACCCTTATTCACAGGCAATGAAAAGACCCTTCCTCCTCCTGCTTTTCCTGCTTTCCCTGGGGCATTCCCGGGGACAGGAATCCGACTTCCGCCGCGGCACGGATTCCGTGCGCGTCTATTTCCGTCAGGGCGAATCGCGCCTCGACCCCTATTTCCGTGAGAACGGCGCGCGCGTTCGCGCCTTCACCGAACGTTTCAGTGCCCTGCTCCGGGACCCCTCGCGGCGCATACGGGGCCTGCGGGTCACCGCAGGCGCCTCCCCCGAGGGAAGCACGGCATTGAACCAGCGTCTCTCCGAGCGGAGGGCCGAGGCCATCCGGCAGCTGGTCTCCGGCTACTTCCCCCATGAGTTCGGGTGGCTCTCCACCGTGCCCAAGGGCGTGGACTGGCAGGGACTGGAAAAGCTCGTGCTGGCGGACGAATACATGCCTTACCGCCACGAAGTGCTCGACATCCTCCGTTACACCCCCGAGTGGGTCACCGCCGGCGGCAAGGTGGCCGACGGCCGCAAGCGCCGTCTGGCCATGGCGGGCGGGGGCTACGCCTGGCGCTACATGGAGAGCCGCTTCTTCCCCGAGCTGCGCGCCTCCACCCTGCACGTGTGGTACGAGACAGAGGAGGCGCAACAGGCCGTGAAGGACACCGTCTACATCCTCCCGCCCGAACAGGCTGAGGCCGTACCAGCGCCGCAGGATCGCAGACCTTTCTACATGGCGCTGAAGACCAACCTGCTCTATGACGCCCTCGCCGTTCCCAACATCGGGCTGGAGTTCTACTTGGGCCGCGGCTGGTCGGTAGCCGGCAACTGGATGTACACCTGGCTCAAGAGCGACAGCCGCCACCGTTACCACCGCATCTATGGCGGCGACCTCGAGCTCCGCCGCTGGCTGAGCTACGGCAAGAAGCCGCTGACCGGGCACCACATAGGGCTTTACGGCCAGCTGCTGACCTACGACTTAGAGTGGGGCGGCAAGGGCTATCTGGGCGACCGCTGGAGCTACGGGGGCGGCATCGCCTACGGCTACTCCGCCCCCATCGGACGCAGGCTGAACCTCGACTTCAGCATCGGCATCGGCTACTTGGGCGGCGAATACTTCGAGTACATCCCCAAGGGATGGTGCGAGACCCACCGGAAAGAGTGCTACCTGTGGCAGGCCACCCGGCAGCGCCGCTGGTTCGGCCCCACCAAGGCCGAGGTGTCGCTGGTATGGCTGCTGGGACATGATAACGTAAACACGAAGAAAGGAGGCAAACGATGAAAACCGAGAATATGATGAAAACCGGAAGACACCCGCTCACGTCCCGCCCGCTGCGGGCCCTCGGCACCGCGGGCGCCGCCGTAGCGCTGACACTCTGCGCGGCCCTGATTGCCGCGCTCATCACCGGCACACTCTCATCCTGCGACCACAAGACTTTCTGCGACCCCGAGCCGGCCGTGTCGAAGGTGCATGTCGTCTTCGACTGGCGCAAGGCTCCCGGAGCGGCCGTCACCGGCATGAGCCTCTATCTCTATCCCACGGCCGGCGGTGAGATGCTGCGCTACGACTTCGACAACGCCCTTGGCGGCGTGGTGGAGATCCCTCCCGGCAACTACCGGGCCCTGTTCCTGAACAACGACACGGAGACCACGCTGCTGCGCGGCACCGACGCCTACGGAACCTTCGAGGCCTACACCCGTCCCTCCTACCTGCTCGAGCCGCTTGGCATACAGAGCAGCCCGTCGGAGGCCAACCCCACGGGCGAGGAGGTGGCACTGCCCACAGACCCCGTATGGGGCGGCCGGGACGGGGCTGTGGAGGTGCCCGCGGCAAAGGCCGTCGGCGAGGGGGCATACGACCATCAGCTGACGTTCTATCCCGAGCGGGAGACCTCGCGCTACACGGTGGAGGTGCGTAACGCCGAGAACCTGCGCTACGTGTCGGCCCTGAGCTTCTCCCTGTCGGGGCTGTCGGGCAGCATGGCCCTGGCTTCCGACGCCCGCTCGCCGCTACGCACCACCATCCCGTTCGAGGGGCGCACCAACGCCGACGCCGGCACCGCCACGGGCCATTTCCACGCCTTCGGCCTCCCGTCCTCGGGCAACAAGCTGCGCACGCTGGTGATATACGTCATCCTCACGGACGGGAGCAAGCAGTTCTACTCGTTCGACGTGAGCGGCCAGGTGAACGACGCCCCCGACCCCCTGAACGTGCGCATAGTGATAGACGGGCTGAAGCTGCCACACCCCATAGTGGAGCCGGGAGGGGGAGGTTTCCAACCCTCTGTGGACGACTGGGTGGGCGAGACGATAGAGATGGAGATGTAGCCGCCGTCCGGCCCTCGGCCGGAGGTCAGGTGTCAGGTATCAGGTGTCAGGTATCAGGTGTCAGGTATCAGACGTAAAACCTAAAAGACCTAAAAGACATAAAAGACATGTATGTGATGTGGTTCTCTATTATATGAATTAAGACCATCGGTCATTGATTGTTTTATCTTTATTAATTAACCCTTTTATTAATCATTTAAAATTAACAAGAACATGAAAAAGAATGTATTGTTTTTAGCTGCGGGCCTGCTGGCGTTCGCCTCCTGCTCGCAGGACGAGACCACGGGTCTGGACAAGGGCGGCGCCATCAAGTTCCGCCCCAACGTGGGCAACGTGACGCGCGGCCCCATCATCACCACGAGCAACATCGCGGCCTTCAAGGTGAGCGCGTCCATCGCGGCCGCCCCCGCCAACTTCTTCACCGACCTGCAGGTGAACAAGGCCGGTACCGTGTGGAACACCGCTCAGACCTATTACTGGCCCGGCACGGGCACACTGCGCTTCTTCGCCTATGCTCCGGTGGACGTGACCACCGTGGCCATAACCCCCGGGGCGCAGACCATCAACAACTTCTCGCCGACGGCCGCCGTAGCCTCCCAGAAAGACGTGGTAGTGGCCTACAATACCGGCACGAAGGCCGCCAACGAGGCGAGCGGCGTGGCGCTGACCTTCAAGCACATCCTCTCGCAGATCGAGGTGAAGGCCGAGATGGACGCCGCCGCCGTTGGAAGCTATGAAATTAAGGTATTGGGCACGAAACTGGGACGCATCCCATCCACGGCGAACTTCACCTTCCCCGCCTCGGTGGTAACGGGTACGCTGCCGCAAAGCCAGTGGTCCGCCGCCGCCACTCCGGCGGACTACGGCACGATGCTGGACGCCGCCGCCACACTGACGGCCGCCGCTCAGAAAGTCACCAAGGACAACTTCCTGATGATTCCGCAGCAGCTGACCAAGTGGACGGGAGGAAACACGGCCGACGGCGCCTACATCGCCGTGCTTTGCCAGATCTCGAGCAAGAACGGGGGAAACACCACGCAGATCTTCCCCAAGGTGTCGGGCAAGTACGCCTACGCCGCCGTGCCGGTGAACACCAACTGGCTGCCGGGCAAGAAGTACACCTACAAGCTGAAGTTCTTGGGCAGCGGCGGCGCCGGACACGTAGATCCGAACCAGACCAACCCGGACGATCCGAGCGACCCGAACGTGGACACCACGCAGAACAACGGCGGTGACCCCGTATTGGGCGGTGCCATCAAGTTCACCGTGACGGTTGAGGACTGGGACGAGCTGGCCGAGGAGGAAATAAGCCTGTAAGAGCCTGTAAGAGGATGCCCGCCACGGGCACATGACCCACATCGACAGGACGGCGGGGGTTGGACCGGCCCGGGACAAGCGGCCGGGGAGGGCGCAGGCCCTCCGTCCCCCGGCGTCCACAAAGCCTGAAGCCTCTCCCCCGTCCCCTCCCACATAGGGAGGGGGGGAGAGAATCACTTTCAACTAATCACCAATCGTTAAATAATTATGAGAACTATGAGATTTATTCGCCCGGTCACGACCTCCCGGCTGCTGTCGGGCGTTGTGCTTGCGCTTCTGTCCGCGCTGCTGTTTGCGGCCTGCTCGGACGAGGAAGACGGCGGAGGCCTGCGGGGCAGGACCATCGGGTTTGAAATGACCGCACCGCAAGGGGCGGAGGAGACCGGTACGAAAGGAGCCGCCACCCGGGCGGCGGCCGACACCCTGCCACGGGTGGAGATAACCGCCATTGAGGGAACCACCGACGAAGAGGGAAGACAGCTGTACCTGCACACGCTCACGGAAGAGGACATGGCGGCAGATGACGCAAGGGAGGCCGATGCCGGCGTTGCCGGGGAAAGCGGCGGCGCAACCACCAAGGCGGCACCGGTGACTACCGCCACCATGCACGCCGACGCCACGGTGTTCGCCGCCGTGTACCCGTCCGCCGACACGTGGAACAACACCGTTGCCCCTAACTACTTCTTCGACACGCAGGTGAAGAAGTCGGAAAGCTGGGCGACGACCTACTACTGGCCGGGCACGAACAAGCGGGTGGCGTTTTTCGCCTACGCCCCTCACCACTGCGCGGGCGTTACCCTGACCACGGGCATCGCCACGCCCGGAGCACCGGCATTCAGCTACACCGTTCCGGCGGCCGTGGCCGCCCAGACCGACCTGCTGACGGCCTCGTCGGTGGACGTGGCGGGCGTGCTGCATGCGCCGGCGCCGCTGACATTCAGGCACGCGCTGACGGCCGTGCGCTTCGAGACGGGCAACCCGCTCCTGCCGGGGACGGTGACCAAGATAACCCTCAAGGGGGTGTACGGTACGGCGACGCACCGCATAGGGGAAAGCACATGGAGCGGGTACTCGGGCACAAAGGATTTCGCGCAGACGCTTGCCGTGGTGACGCCCGACCCTAATGTGGCGGGAACGGAGATTACACAGCCGTCGGCCACGTTCATGATGCTGCCGCAGACGCTGCCCGCGAATGCGAAGATAGAGGTGGTCTACACCGACAAGCTGACGAACATGCAGCGCACGCTCACGGCAAGCATAGCCGGTAAGGTGTGGGGCATGGGCAAGACTGTGACATACCGCATCAGCACAAACAGCATCGTGGTGACGCCTATACTGACGGTGACGCCCCCGGCGGACTTTGAGTACACGGGCGGCATGAAAGGCTACACGGTGACAAGCTACCTGGAGGTGACACGCCCGGGAGACCCGACAAAGACCGTACCTGCCCCGTGGACGGTGGAGTACTCCACGGACAACGGGCTGAACTGGAGCAATACTAGACCGGCGTGGCTCATGTCCTTCACCGAAAGCGGCGCGGGCGGAACCTCGCCCTCTACATACACCGCCACCGTGGCGGCACAGGTGAACAGCGCCTCGGCCAACCCGCACACCGAAGCACTGAAGAATGCCTCACCGGTGAACGACGGGACAAACACCAACATATACGACCTCTCCACCCACGACGGGCAAGGAAACATCGCCCCCATGCGTACGGCCAACTGCTACATAGTGAACGCCGCCGGGAGGTATAAATTGCCGCTGGTGTACGGAAATGCCGTGGATTACGTCAAGGTGCCCGGCACGGGCAACAACACTTCCGCTTACACATCTACGGCAAGCGGAGGCAATGTGCTGAAGCCGTTTATCAACCACCGAGGAGCAGGTATTACCTCCCCGTATATTTACAACAATGCAAACTGCACTCCCGATAACTGCACGCTCATCTGGCAGGACGAGCCGAACCTTGTTACGAACGTGGCCCTCTCTTCCGACGGGCACTACCTCGAGTTTACTGTGGGGCAGGCCACCATTCACCAAGGCAACGCCGTGGTGGCGGTGCGCAACGCATCGAACACCGTGCTGTGGAGCTGGCACATCTGGGTGACGGACTACAAGCCCGGAACAACGGGAACAGCCACACCCGACAAGGAAATAACCAACCACCAGGGTAAACATTATAAGATTATGACCGTCAACCTCGGTTGGTGCGACGGAAAGGAGGAGACCTACGCCGAACGCACCGTACAAGTACGCTTCAAGCAGAAGCCTACGGCAGGATACACGCCGGCGGCGACACAAACCATCACAGTGAAACAGAAAGCGCATACCATTGCGGAACTTGGGAACAATACCTACTTCCAGTGGGGACGCAAAGACCCGTTCGTGGGGGGTATACTCGACGGCTCCACAATGAAGAATAAGACATGGTATGATGCATTGGGGACATCCCACACCGACGAGCTTCCTCCGACAAGCAACTTCTCATACAATAATGCCTGCATCACCTCAGGCATCACCCGGCCTAACACGTACTGTACGAATTATTACATGGATTATAAATACGCCAACCTCTGGAGTGCAAACAACACCATTTATACAAATAACGACAACCCTGTTGTAAAGACCATCTACGACCCTTGCCCCGCAGGCTACAAAATGCCTCCGGGCAATGTTTACACCGGTTTTACTACAACGGGACAATACGCGGGCTACTCGTCACAATTCAATGTGCAAGGACCTTGGGACAACGGTTGGAACTTCTATTGCGACCCAAGTAAGACCCAAACCGTCTTTTTCCCTGCGTCGGGCTATCGGGCCAGCAATTCCGCAGTGCCCATCTTCGTGGGGAGCTACGGCTACTGTTGGTCGGCGGGGCCGAGCAACACGTACTACGGGAGGTACCTGCACTTCTGCCTGGGCTACGTGCACCCGCTGAGCAGCAACGTATTTCGGAGCAACGGCTACGGGGTGAGGGCGGCCCAAGAATAAAGGGAGCGAAGCGACCGCGTCAATTATTATTTGTAAGGATTATTCTGCTATCGTGCAATCTGAGGTAACAAGCAAATTTATCGGTGTATGCCGTCTGAAGAAGAGAGTTATCTCATAAACAGGATGCTCCGATGATACGGAAATAACAACTTTATATGTGCGTATTATGCTGACAATGAAACATATACAAACCCGGTTGCGGTATGCGTATCTACCTGCCCGTGACATACGTATCTCAATGGTCACGACATACGTATCTCATGAGGCACGACATACGTGTCTCGTCATGCACGACATACGTATGTCACCGCCAACGACATACGTATGTCATCGCGGGGTATGAACCGAAGAAAGAGAGTCATCCGAAAGGATGTAGTATATTTTTATTAACCATTTAACAAATAGGAGATCAAACTATGAGTGTAAATTACAAATTAGTGCGGAAGAAAAATCCGCAAAAGAAAAGCGAACCTGCCAAATGGTATGCCACGCCCAACAGCGCAAAACCGTTGGCGCAGAAAGCCATGACCCGTGCCGCCACGGAGAACACCACCACGGCGCCCATCGAGATGGAGGCCGCCATGGAGCTGCTGGCAGCATTCATCCCGCAACAGCTTCAGCAGGGTCACACGGTGAACGTGCCCGGAATGGGTACATTCCGCCTCACCTTCAAGAGTGAGGGCGTGGAAGACATCGACAAGTTCAATGCCGGGCAGATGATAAAATCGCCCCGCATCGTCTTCACCCCCGCCAAAGAACTGCGTGAGAGAACTCTGCAAGGCATCAGCTACGAGAACGGCGGCGTACTGGAAAACAAAATCAACTACGCCTCGCTGGCGGACTACCGCAAAGCGAAAGGGATTCCCGAACCTACGCCCGGCGGCACAGGCGGTAGCGGCACGGGCGGCGGTACTCCCGGCGGCTCGGGCGGCCAAGGAGAGAATCCGCTTGGTTAGCGGTTGTTAGCGGTTAGTGGTTAGTTGTCAGTGGTGAGCGATTAGTGAGTGGTGAGTGAAAAACAGAAAGCTTCAAAGCCACACGAACAGCGCTCACCACTTATCACTCACCGCTCACCGTTCACCACTCATCGTTAACCGTTCATCACCCATCGTTAACCGCTCATCGACTAACCGTTAAACACTACTACCATGGCCCCCTATCGAACTATCAAAAGAATACGTGCGGCGAAATTCCGCAAGAGTTGCCTGATAAACATCGACATGACGGGCGAGGCATTCACGGCCTATGACCGCTCGGCCTTGATATTGCACGCCATATATCCGCAACTGCCCCTCCGACATGTGGTTTGCGGAGATGGACAGAAGCATCCGATGGTGACGGACATCCCACAGAAAATCATCCTCGAGGTGTGCCGCAGATACCGGTTAGTGGATGCGACGGCGAGGCTGATAAATGGGGGTTAGGAATCACTAACTCACCAATGCCTTTCGGGATACAGGTCGTTCCACCACGCCGGGCTGTTCTGCAGCCAGCGGGCAAACCATGCCATGATGGAGTTGTGCCACAACACGCGCTTGTCGTAGTCGAGGATGAAGTGGTTTTCGCCTTCGACGGTGATGAGCTCTACCGGTTTGCCCAGAATCTTCAGGGCGTTGTACATCTGGATGCTCTCGCCGATGGGCACATTGGTGTCCGCCGTGCCGTGCAACAGCAAGAGCGGAGTCTTGATTTTGTCGGCATTGAACAAGGCGCCGTGCTTGGTGAAGAGGTCGGGGTTGTTCCACGGATAACTCTCGGCGGCGGCCACGGAGTTGTACGAATATCCCCAATAGCCTTCGCCCCAATAGCTGGCCACGTTGCTGATGCCGGCATGCGAGGCGGCGGCGGCAAAGAGGTCGGTCTTGGTCTGCAGATACATCGTCATGAATCCGCCGTAGGAAGCTCCCAGACAGCCGATGCGCTTGGCGTCGACAAAGGGGTGGGCGGCGCAGAACTTCTTGGTACCCTCGATAATCTCGTCGGCCGTGCGGTCGCCCCAAGCGTTGACGTGGCGGGCCGAGAATTCCTGCCCGTAGCCGATGGTGCCGCTGGGCTGGAGGACGTAGACCACATAGTTGCGCGAGGCAAAGAGTTGGGGGGAGTAGGGCGAGGTGATGCCGCGCGTGGAGGGCAGCGTTCCGCCGTAATAGTAAACGATAAGCGGGTATTTCTTTGCCGGGTCGAAAGAAGGAGGCAGGCACATCATGCCCCTGATTGTCGTGCCGTCTGCCGCCGTAAAGTCCCACTCTTCCATCTTGCCCAATTCTATCTTCTCCAAGATGAGGCTCATGGGATTGGCAAGCAAAGCGGAGGTCTGCTTTTTGGCATCATACATGTAAGCCGCTCCCGTGCCGGTGTTTCCTCCTCCCACATAGGCGGCAACCGAAGGATTGTCTTCGGCCAGTGAGAAATTGTAAATCACATCTTCCTCAAGTGGCAGTTTTTCGAACCGGCGGGTCTTCAAAGAATAGCGATAGATGTTCCGGCAGTCTCCGTCGGTGGTATTGAAATAAATGCAACCGTCCACACGGTTCCACTGCAAGGGAGTTACTGTCGGGTTGAAGTCTCGTGTGATAGGGTCTAACTTCTGCGTTGTCAAGTCCAAGATGAATGCTTGTGTGTCGAAGCTGTTGGCAATGGGATGAGGGTCACAATTGCGTCCGATGCCTCCGAGGGCATCCGGCCCGCCGGTCAGCAGCAGCTTCTTGCCGTCGGGAGAATAAGAAGCCCCCCCTATATAAGCGTCCCAGCCCACCAAAGTATCGGTCTTCAAAGTGGACAATTCTATCTCGAACAAAGAAGAAAGCGAGAACGGACACTCGGTGATGTTCGATTTGGATGTACTGCACAGCAGCTTCTTCCCGTCAGGAGAAATATCGTTCAGATAGACGCTGTGGCTGCCATAAGTGAGGCGTTCGGAAAGTCCCGTCGACAAATCGTACTTCATGAGATAATAGCGGTTGCGCGAATCGGGTATGCGGTCGTCCGGATGCAACAGTCGCTTCAACGGCCCGGCGACCTTTTCGCCTTCATCCGTCAGCGTATAAATGAGGCAGTCTTCCGTAGGCGACCAAGTGAAGTGCTCTTCGGGAACGTTCTTCAACAAGACTTCCTCGCGCATGGTGGCGGGGTCGAACACCACCAAGTCATTCTGCTCTTTACCCACAACCGTATAATAAAGCTTATTGCTTCGTGGCATCCAACGCATACGCTCGTTGGCGCTGGGCAATATCACCCGCCCGGTCTTCACCTCGGTCAGCTCGCAACGGGTTTTGGAACGCTTCACGCCATAGTTGTCGGAGTAGCAGGTCAGCAGGTATTTGCCGTTGGGCGAAAGGGAGACCCACCTCACCCGCGAGCCGAAGTTGGTCTCGAACAAAGAGAGGCGCCGCTGCAAGTCGGGCGCCATCCGGCAAACGACCTCGGCAAAGTCTTTCTCTTTCTCGAACTCGCACTTCAGCATCGGCTGCATCTTATCGTCGGCCGAAGAGAGCAGCTTGATGACCACCACGCAGTCTGCTTCCGGCTCCATGCGCAGGCTCACTACGGAGGGGCGCACCTGCGACAGGCTGTCTTCCGCCGTGTCTTTGGACTGCCGCGATTCACCGTTGACGAACACCTCGAAGCGGACGGGCGAATAGACGTTCAGCTTGCCTTTCAGGAAACGTTCCGCCCGCAGATGGGTGGAAAACAGGTAGACCAGATGGTCTTTATCCGCCTTCGCCACGGTGACGTAGCCTGCGGTGTCGGCAGAGACGCGCTCGGAGGGATGTGCGTCGAAATCGAGACTGATTTTCGTCTTCAGCAGGTCGGCAGGCGTAAACCTTTCTCCCTTGAAGTTGATGCTGTCTCCCTGTAGGGGAGTTCGTACTGCAACGGCAGGACGTACTTTGTATTCGGCAACTCTTTCTTGTGCCCGGACTGCCAATCCCGCCATCAGGAGCAGCCCCGATAAAATCATAAGTCTTTTCATCGCTATTCAGTTATAAGATTCGTTTCAAAACTCTGCCACAAGCCGTCGGAGGCGGGGGTGGGCGCTTCTATCTCTATCCGTTCCTTGGACACCGGATGCACGAAACGGATGCGCCGCGCGTGCAGGCTGATGCCGCCGTCGGGGTTGGAACGCGGAAAGCCGTATTTCAAATCGCCCTTGATGGGGCATCCCATCTTTGCCAGCTGGCAGCGTATCTGATGATGGCGCCCGGTCTTCAGGTCTACCTCCAGCAGGCAGTAGCTCTGCGAATGCCCGATGAGCCGGTAGTGCAGAACGGCTTTCTTGCCGCCCGGCTTCTCGCGGTCGTAGGCATAGCTCTTGTTCTGCTTCTCGTTGCGCACCATGTAGTGCACCAGCTCCCCCTCGTCTTGGGGAGGCGGGTTCTTCACCACCGCCCAATAGGTCTTCTTCACCTCGCCGTTCTTGAACATCTCGTTCAGCCGCGAAAGCGCCTTGCCGGTCTTGGCAAAAACGACAAGACCGCTCACGGGGCGGTCCAGCCGGTGGGTGACACCGATAAAGACATTGCCGGGTTTCTGATACTTCTCTTTCAGATACCGTTTCACGGTCTCCGAAAGCGGCGTATCGCCCGTCTTGTCTCCCTGAACTATCTCGGAAGCGGTCTTGTTGACTATAATGATATGATTGTCCTCGTATACGACAGTCATACGGCAGCTTGTTTACATGTTCATACCCCCATCTATCTGGATGACTTGCCCCGACACGTAGGATGACATATCGGAAGCCAGGAAAGTGGCTACGTCGGCCACGTCTTCGGGCGTACCGCCCCGACGCAAAGGAATCTTCTTGGCCCATTCGGCCTTTACCTCATCGGACAAGGCATCGGTCATGGCCGTCATGATGAACCCCGGCGCAATGGCGTTGGCACGGATGCCGCGCGAGCCCAGCTCTTGTGCGATGGACTTGGCCAAAGCAATCATACCGGCCTTGGAAGCGGCGTAGTTGGCTTGCCCCGCATTGCCGTGGACACCCACCACCGACGCCATGTTGATGATGCTGCCGGCTTTCTGACGCATCATAATGGGCGTGCAGGCGTGAATGAAGTTGAATGCCGACTTGAGGTTTACGTTGATGACCATGTCCCATTGTTGTTCGCTCATGCGCATCATCAGTCCGTCGCGCGTGATGCCGGCATTGTTCACCAGAACATCGATGCGTCCGAAGTCTTTCTGAATGGTTGCCACCACATTGGCTGTGTCTTCAAAATTGGCGGCGTTCGACGCGTAGGCCTTGGCTTTTACGCCCAATGCCTCCAACTCTTTCACCGTGGCCTCGGCATTCTCGTCAATCACCAAGTCAGTGAACGCAACATCAGCTCCTTCTTGAGCAAACTTCAACGCGATGGCTTTGCCAATGCCGCGAGCGGCACCGGTGACAATGGCTGTCTTTCCTGTTAATAATCCCATATTCTTCAATTATTTATGATTTGTTTATAAGTTTTTCTTCCCCAATGCACTGAGCACCATGCGGCTCACATAGTCTCCGCGGACCTCGTCGTCCAAATCGGCGCCTATCCAGCCGCGAATGTAGGGCACTTCTATCCCTTTCACGCTATAATGCACGATGGCGGCGGTCATATCGATGTCATCAATCTGAAACACCCCCTTTTCCACGCCTTCGCTGAGCACGTCTTTGAAGAGCTGTATCTCTTTCGCGTCAAAACGCTTGCGCACTTTCTCCACTCTCCATATATCCCTGAAGAAGTTGGCCCGCAGCGTCCCGTTGCGAAACACCACCTCTTTCACCGCATCCAGACGGGTGTATATCATTTCCATCATTTTCTCATCCGGCGAGATGTCTTTCTCCGCCACACGCTTCATCATATCCGAAAGGATGTCCAGTTCCGACTCCACAACAGCCATGTAAATATCTTCCTTGCTCTTGAAATAGGTATAGAGCGTTCTTCTGCCTTTCTTGGAAGCGAGGGCGATATCGTTCATCGTGGTATTCTCGACGCCCATCTTTGCAAACAGCTGGCGGGCGACATCCACTAATTTAGCTTTTGTCTTCGATACGGTCATAGTTTGATTGCACATAGCTTGATTATTTGAGCAAAAGTAAGACATTTCTACATATCTCACAAGGAACAGGAAAAATAATATGCGTTTTATTTGCAGATTAGAAATAAAGCCGTACCTTTGCGACCACAAAACAACAACATCGCGGAGTGGAGCAGTGGTAGCTCGTTGGGCTCATAACCCAAAGGTCGTCTGTTCGAATCAGGCCTCCGCAACTAAAGTGAGGATAAACCTTTTCGTTTCAAGGGTTTATCCTTTTCTGCTTTTAAAAGGTCGGACAAAAGTCGGACAAGAAAGAGGCAGCCCGTGCAACCGGGTTTTCGTGCGGCTTTCCTATTTTTGTGCAGTCTTCCTATTTTCGTGCTGCTTCCCCCCCCATATTTCGCCTTTCGGTAGGTTATTGCTAAGCATATATAGGTATTGCTAAGCATATGAAAATAAGCAAGTCTTGGAAGCTGCGTGTCGTATTTGAACGGATAGGCGGCAAAGGTATTGCTAAGCATATAAAATAAGCAAGTCTTGGAAGAGTTGCCTCTTTCAAGACTTGCTTTCGGCGTTGGACTACCAGGATTCGAACCTGGACAAACAGAACCAAAACCTGTTGTGCTACCATTACACCATAGTCCAAACTTCTGTGCTTTCTGTTAAAAAGCGGTGCAAAGATAGAAGTCTGTCCCGAAATATCCAAATATTCCAGGACTATTTTTCTATAGCTTCCTTATTTGGCGAAGATTAAGTAGTAATTTTTCTTTCCGCGTTGCACCAATAGATACTTATTGTTCAGCAAATCGGCTGTTGTAAGCATATGGTCGAAAGTGGTCAGCTTCTCTTTGTTCAGCGAAACACCGCCGCCTTGCACCAGCTTGCGCATTTCGCCCTTGGAAGTGAATACGGGGGCGTTGTCCACAAGGAAGTCTACTGCCTTTACGCCGGCAGACAACACGTCGCGCGACACCTCAAACCGGGGGACACCCTCGAACACGGCCAGCAGCGTATCTTCGTCCAACTTTTTCAGGGCTTCGGAAGTGGCGTTGCCGAAGAGTATGTTAGAGGCCTCTACTGCTGCATTATAATCTTCTTCGGAGTGAACCATGATGGTTACCTCCTTGGCCAGACGCTTTTGGAGCACGCGCAAGTGAGGAGCTCCGGCATGCTCTGCCGTTAAGGTTTCTATCTCTTCTTTCGGCAATGAAGTGAAGATTTTGATATAGCGTGCCGCATCTTCATCGCTCACGTTGAGCCAGAACTGATAGAATTTATAAGGAGAGGTGTAGCGAGGGTCGAGCCATACGTTTCCCGATTCTGTTTTTCCGAACTTGCCGCCATCGGCTTTCGTAATCAACGGACAGACCAATGCGAACACTTCACCGCCATTGGTGCGGCGAATCAGTTCGGCACCGGTCGTGATGTTCCCCCACTGGTCGGAACCGCCCATCTGAAGCTTGCAGCCTTTGGTCTCATATAAATGCAGAAAGTCGTAGCCCTGCAACAATTGATAAGTGAACTCCGTGAACGAAAGACCGTCGCGGGCTTCACCGTTCAGGCGTTTCTGTACCGATTCTTTCGCCATCATGTAGTTCACGGTGATATGCTTGCCTACTTCGCGGGCAAAGTCAAGGAAGGTGAACTCCTTCATCCAGTCGTAGTTGTTCACTAATTCCGCCTTGTTGGGTGCGTCGCTCTCAAAGTCAAGAAATTTGGCCAACTGTTTCTTGATGCATTCCTGATTGTGGCGGAGGGTTTCTTCGTCCAGCAGGTTGCGCTCCGCCGACTTGCCCGACGGGTCGCCTATCATGCCTGTTGCCCCTCCCACAAGTGCCAAAGGCTTGTGGCCGCAACGCTGTAAATGGCGCAACATCATTACGCCGCACAAATGGCCGATGTGTAAAGAATCGGCTGTAGGGTCAATACCTACGTATGCCGTAACTTGCTCTTTAGCCAATAGTTCTTCGGTGCCCGGCATCATCGTGTGCACCATTCCACGCCATTTTAGTTCTTCTACAAAATTCATCGAATGATTATCTTATTAAATTGTTTTCGCAAAAATACGACACTTTCTTTGAAGATACAAACTCTTATTGTTTAAAAAAGAGTTTGCTGACATTTCTTTCTACGGTCTTTTTCAGCTCGCAGGAGCTGACGCCTCGCAACGCGGCGGCTCGTGCGTAGAGTTTGTCAAGGAGAACTGTGCTTTCGTCCGTTTCGATGAGCAGACGGTCGGCAGGCATCAGTCGAAGAGCCTCTTCCTGATATTTTTCTCCGAAGGAAAGATAAAAGCCATGCCGCAGAAAATCCGCTGCCAATGCCGCTTTCCCGCGGAATCCGTGTATTATCCACGGATTGGCGGGAAGTAGCGTACGCTTCAAAGCCGATACTTCGGCAACAGCCTTCACTAAGTGAATCACCAAAGGTTTGTGGACTTTCATGGCCAAGCGTGCCTGAAGCTCGAAGACTTCCATCTGCAGAAACAGGGGAGCCGCCGTCAGTTTGTCTAATCCTGCTTCGCCCACTGCCAACACTTGGGGATGTCGCACCACGGCTTCAAGGCATTCCATGCGTTGGCTCAGGGTGGGGTGGGAGGAGGATGCTTCGGGGTCAATATGAAGAGACCAAGGATGTATTCCCACCGAATACCATCCCCCTTCTTGCGGAAGAAACGTTTCGGGGCTGCAGTTTACAATTGCCTCTCCGGGTGTTTGCGGCAGTCGGTGCGTATGTATGTCGAGGGGTATATTCATGGCACGGGGTCATAACCGGAGCCTCCCCAAGGGTGACAGCGCAGAATGCGCCTCACGGCGAGATACAGCCCTTTGAAAGGTCCATGCTTTTTGATGGCTTCTATGGCATATTGAGAGCAGGTGGGAGTAAAACGGCACGATGGAGAGGTCATGGGTGAAATGAACTTCCGGTAAAAATAAATGGGAAGCAGCAACAGATATGAAAGTAGGCTTCTCATGGCTCCGATGACGTTACTTTTTCGGCGATGTGAGCCAAAGCTGTTTTGAGGCGGGTTTCAATGAGGGAAGAATCTTCAAGGCGGTCGGAAAGGTAGATGAAAGCGATGGCCAGACGGCATTGTCTCTCGGCCAGAACGCTCAGCAGCTCATGTTTATTGGCGCGATAGGCCTCGCGTATCTGACGTTTCACCCGGTTGCGTTTCACCGCATGCTTGAAACGGCGTTTGGAAACACTCACCAAGATGGAAGCCGTCGCTTCCAATTCTTCTACCGGCAGATATACCACGCGCAAGGGGAAGATTGAAAACGAATGCGAGCCTCCCGCAAACATCTTCTCTATCACTTTCTTCTTGTCCAACCTTTCGGATTTGTGCAGAGTATTTGCCACTTTATTATAGAATTTCATAGGTTATAAAATCAAATTACGAACCATGAATTACGTATGCACCATTGTCTTCACACACTATGCTTCCGTAATCTGTGGTTCGTAATTTGCTGTCTCTTACCAATAAGGGGATTATTTCCCTTTATTGTTCTCTTTGATAAACATATCAAGGGCTGCCGTCATCGAAGGTGCTTGTATGCTGGGCGCTTCCAAGTCCAAACGAAGTCCGGCGTCGCGGACAGCCTGAGCGGTGGTGGAACCAAACGTGCCAATCTTGATTTCTTTTTGGTCAAAATCAGGGAAATTCTTCTTCAAGGAGGTGACGCCCGCCGGACTGAAGAATACCAGCATGTCATAGTCGAACGTCTCGTCTGAACCGAAATCATTGCTGACAGTGCGATACATCACCGCTTCGCTGTGTTGCAGTTTGTGCTTGTCCAGCATATTCTTTATATCGTCATTATGTACATCCGACATCGGTATCAAGTACTTTTCAGCTTTATGCTTTATCATGGAAGGTATCAAGTCGTCTATTTTCCCTGTATTGCCAAAGAAGATTTTACGTTTGCGATATTGTACATACTTCTGTATATACAAAGCAACGGCCTCCGTCACACAGAAATACTTCATGGTTTCAGGGACTGTCACGCGTAAATCGCTGCAAAGGTGAAAGAAGTGATCGATGGCATGGCGCGAAGTGAAAATAACGGCAGTATGATCAAGAATAGAAACTTTCTGCTGTCTGAACTCTTTCGCTGAAAGGCTTTCCACTTTGATAAACGGGCGAAAATCTATTTTCACACCATACTTTTCGGCGATGTCGTAGTAAGGAGATTTCTCCGATGCCGGTTTAGGCTGCGACACAAGTACTTTCTTAATTTTCAACGTCCTAAAATTTTATTATCAAATAATCATTTAATAACACCATGCCTTGATATAGAACGAAACAAGGTGTAATTTCAAGGGCACAAAAGTACAAAATTAAAGGTAAACAGCCATGTAAATCTTGATAAAAAAGTTTTATCCATTTGTAAAACATCAATATTTTAGCAAAAAAGGCCAAAATAAGCCCGATTATTATTGCGGAATATAGGCTTAAGTCGAAATAAACAATGAAAAGAGTAAAGGGAAAAAGGATAAAACCGATGTAATAAAGTAGTGTGGAGTAGGATTCCAACCAAAGCGATGTGGTATTTCCGTCAAAAAAAATCCAACCCAATAAGGAGTAAAGCAGCCATTTCATTACTATGTAAAAAATACATATTCCGATATATACGGCAAGTAAGATTCCGGGATAAATATGATGTACAAGTTCCGGCCGCATATCATTGAAATAATTAAAAATGCATACACCGGCCAGCACACAAGTCTGCAATATGAGCAACAGCATATAGCGCATGTCGGCTGCGGTAGAGGTGGCAAAGATGCTGGTACGCTCGCGGTGGAACAGGAAATCTTTCACCAGCTGGGCCAGAAACTTACGGCTACGCGACAAGACGTAGGCCGACAGAAAGAAGCAGCACAGCAGAGTAATGGTGATGCTGTTGTCCATCTGCGGAGAGTATGGAAGGGGAATTCCTTCCGTTGCCGTTACTGCCCAAATCATCAATATCTTTGTCATATGGCCTCGGATTTACGAATGGAAATATTCCATAGGAGGAATGTGTATATCAGGCGCAGGCGTTTCCGCCCCGACAAAGTGTCTGTCTTGCGGGCTGCGTTGAAATAAGCAGGGTTTGTTTTTGTGCCCGATGCACAATATACGCATACGGAATCTATCTTCTTCATCGTTTTGTTCCAACCTTTTGGGCAGATGCTGCAAAGGTACATGATTTCAAGGAAATCTGAAACGATTCGGAGTATCAATTCACAAAAGTGTGATAGTGTAATGATTATTTGTCATTTAGGAATTTTCCTCGACAAAGAAGTCGATAAATCGGGAACCCCCTGTCAGAACACATTCCGGAGGGGGTAGGAACAGTATACTACTGATGTACTTTCAGCATACGACTGATCCTACATCAGTATACGACTCATGTAGGATCAGTATAGTACTTATTCTTCCTTCTCTTTTTTGATAGGTTTCCGGAGCTCTTTTAAAAGGCTCATCCGACATTTCGAGTGATACGGCAGTCGTGTAGTGCATAAAGCCTAAGCTCAAAGTATCGTTCATCCCTGAATCCGTACGCATTCCTTTTCATTACTTTTATCTTATTGTTGATGCCCTCCACTTTGCCGGTAGAGATATGGCAGTCGTACCATGCGAGTATTCCCGTTCGATGCGCCATAATGGTTGCAGCCATTTTCATCAGCTGTGGCACTTCGCTCTCTTTAGCCTGGTTTACCCAATCCAGCATTACTTTCTCCGCCTCTTCCTTGTTGATCTGTGTCCAAAATTCCCGGAGCTGCTCCTTGAGGTAATATGCCTGCGAGAGAGGCTTGTTCATGTCCAGAGCATTGTCAAGCCTCGTTTTATATTCCTTGTCAAAGATGTCCTCACCATTGCTTAACAGGAGGTATCTCGTGCCTTTCCTCTAAAAAGAAAAATCTCCATCTATTATATATCCATATTTAACCGATTCGTATTCCTTTGGTTATATTATAGCTTGTAAACTTTTCCCATAAGTCTCTTTAGACGACAAGTATTTTGTCGTCTGTACTAATAAAGTTTTTTACTTTCCTCTTCAGCCTGGAAGGACTACGCCGGTGTCCAATCCCTCTATGGATGCAATAATTTTGTAAACGCGCTCATGTGGCGGCACAAAGGTAATTATGTTGTCTATAGAGGTCTATCGGAATGGTCTATCCGACCAATAACGATTCTAATTCCCGGATTTTATTTTGCCATTCCGCCTCCTTTTCAAGACGCTTGAGATAAACATCCATAAAATCCTCTTCTTTTGTCAGCATGTGCCATACCGCGACTAATAACTTTCGGGCGATGGCTACTTGTATCTTCATCTTGTTCTTATGCCGTTGGGTGCATTGCACGCAGCTGAAGTTTGAGGAAAAGCAGTTTCGGGTTCTTGATGCGACCCGGGATATTTCAACCAATATCTGACGCAGAAATCGGTTCCCATGCGTCGTCCTGTTACTCTTGACTTTATTGTTGCTTATATCATTGCGTGGTTTCAATCCACACCATCCAACAAGATTTGTTGCTTTTTCAAACGGTTTCATGTCAGCCCCGGTCTCCGCAATTATAGCTGAAGCTGTGCGTTCTTTAACACCGGGGATGCTCTGTAGACGTTTGAATTGTTTCGGGCAATGCTCCTGACACATGGCAATGAGAGCATTCCTGCATTCTTCGATTTGTCGCCCGATTACGTCTATAAGCTCTGCGTATTGCTTTAATAAACAGATGTCTGCCTGGTGAAAGTCACCCGTTACGGCATCCTTTATGATGTTAAGTCCGTATTTACGTAGAGTTTTTCCATGAATGAGTTTCACCAACTCCTCAGGGGCTGTTATCCCGGTTATTATCGCACGGACGCACTTCTGATAACTTTTTCCATTGACGCGGGATACATAGTTACTTAACCGGAAACCACATCGCTGTAAAGCAGCGTCCAATTTATTGGTGTTATACGTCAGGTCTTCATTCAGGTCGAAGATGCGACGGTTATACTTGCGCATATCCTGCACGGTCTTCTCCGGCACAAAACTTCCCCGAATCAGATGCTTCAACAGACACTCCGCTATCCATTGGGCATCTTTCACATCACTCTTGCGACCGGGAAGCTGCTTTATAAAATAAGGATTTACCAATTTGAGCGACATGCTATCGCACAAGGCATTCCACACCGGAACCCAATAGGTCGAAGTGCTTTCCATTGCCGCCTCTGTCACCCCATGAGGAACCATATCCGAACACATAAGTTGCAAATCCGGAGTTAATGTGCCATAAACATTTGCAAAAATAACGGTCTCTGCAGTGTCCAACACACAGAGATAAACTGTATCTTTGTGCACATCGAGGCCGGCCACGATTCTGTCTTTGTCCATATTTGAGATTTTTTAGTTACACTCTTTAAATATAGGACATTCGTAACAATTAAACGAAGCATGAAGCTGAGTTTGTGGGCCGGCCTCGGTTTTTATTACGCCGGTATAGAAAAACTCGATTTTTCTATATAATTTTGTATTCCTCACGGGTGCATTTGTGATTGTATAGCCCCCACGCATGATATAGAAAACTGCTGTTCATAAATGTACATTTGTTTGTGGTTATTCAAATATACAATTTGTTCAGCGGTTTTCTTCTTTAACATACCATCACTCGAAATGTCGGAAGAGCCGAATATGCTGTCAAGGATGCCCATTGTCGTTTATAGTTATGGCAATACCACCCCTAAGGCATTCTCCAATGGTGCAAGTGCTTCCTTACGCTTTTCTCGGATAGCTCTCATATTGAGAGAACTGATAAGTTCCTTCGTCTCGTAGCCCTTCTTGTAGGTTCTTCGTGCCTTGCTGTACAAGTCCAGCATCTTCTGGTAACCATTCGCACCCTTCAATCCTGATGGAACTTGTTTCAGATGAAGGTATTGACAGATGCCTGAAACATCATCGAGAATCCAGTCCTCGATGGAACTCTTCACGCCCACACGGATAAACTCTTCAATACCCATGCGCTTGATACTCTTGCCAATCGCATCCCATTTTACAATCTGAGGCTGCTTGACTTCAAAGACATCTGTATCATATGAGCAGCAGACCGTCTTAATCGCATAGCCGTTATTACGAGCCATAGGCAGATATTCATTCTTCAACTTCGCCAACAACTTGCTGGAGTATCGGGTAACGCCTTTCAGGTTGCAGACATCATGTTGCAACAGCGGTTGAGTACTCACTGATGCGTAATAGTCTATAAGTGCTTTGAAGAACACTTCATCCGTATCTCCCTCAACAAATAGCAGCACATGTGGCGGCAGCTTCGTCTGTTTCTTCTTTACCATAGTCGCTTACTGTTTGAAGAAGGTTGCCAGTTTCTCATCATCCGCTTCCATGTCGAGCATGAAGTCAAACATAAACTCACCGAAAGTCAGTTCCATGTCACCTGCATACTTATATAGATATTTCAGCTTTGACGGATTGACCTTTGCAAAGTGTGCAAGTCCATCATGCTTGGGCAAGCCGAAATACATTTGGTCGGGCTGCATATAGCGCATGAGATAAGGCGAGTGGCTTGTCATCAGAATCTTGGTGTTCGAGGCATATGTTTGAAGTGTCAACAGCAGGTTCTCCATCAATCGTGGATGGACGGAGTTTTCGGGTTCTTCCACCATAATCATCGGTATGTTCTGCTTCTGCGCTGCCATACACAGCGTGAAAAGGAATATCATGCGCTTGCTGCCGCTTGACAACAGGCGAATGCTGGTAGGCTGCGAGTTGAACTCTTCCTGCACACGTATATCATAGACTTTGCTCCTTCCGTCGCTCAGCGTAATCTCGTCAGGTTCGAATGATACCACACCTGGGATAAGTTGTCTGATGCCGTCGGACAGTATGCTGAAGTTGTCAGCATCCGTCTCTTTCAGTCGATAGATGTATTCGCTCAATGTCATCCCTCCTAACAGCGAGATACCCTTTCCACCATCAACAGAGAAGTAGGATTCGGGATTGTCCAATGTCTCCAGATTTGGAATCTTGATGTCGCAAATCTGCTTGGCTAAGTCTGACAGATATAAGCTGCCACCTGCAATCAATGGAAGTGCAAGCTGTTGGGGTGTTGTTGGATATGGTTTGTTGCACCGGCCTGTAGCCGATGGTACTATCAAAGCGTAGTAACCATTCTTGCGATTAATGAGCTGTCGGAAACGCTGTTCGTCCTCGGCTTTTATCCTTAGCCATTCTGAAAGGGAATAACCGGGAACTATACCCTCTGCCCACTGGCATTCATAGCCATACTGAACTATATTAGTTCGACCATCACGTTCTATGCGACCGTGAATCTCAAAGTGGAACTTGCAGCCCTGCATGGCAATGTTGATGGGAAGATAGCGGCTTGATAGCATCTGCCGTTTTGTTTCCTCATTGGCATTCAGGAAATACAATCCGAAACTGATGGCACGGAGCACGTTGCTCTTGCCATATCCGTTAGGGGCGATGAGTGCATTCATCTCCCCAACATCCAACCGCACATGCCCGATGTTGGAGATACCCTCGATGATAAAACTGTCAATAATCATAACTCGCGAAAATATTTTTGCGTCAGTGACGCTTAAAACCGCCATAAAGATACAAAAATAAAACAACTCACGCAAATATTTTTGCGCGAGTTGCATCTTAATTAATCATTTTTAGTGCTTGAACGTAATTACATCAAAGACAAACTGATGTTTATAATGAGTATTACAGGTCTGTAGTATTCACTTTCCTTGTCTATAACCTTATATATTTCTTGCAGCCTCATTCTTCTTGCGTTCTTTAATTTCGTCCATATATCCAGCAGTAATAATTCCAGAAGGTAAAGCTATAATAGCTATGCCAACCATTGAAGATATAATACTAATGACTCGTCCTACATCAGAAATAGGATATAAATCGCCATAACCGACAGTCGTCAAAGTACATGCCGCCCAGTAGAAAGCATCAAAAAAATTGTCAAATAAATACCGTCCTGTTTCTGGATTTATTTCCTCCTCAGCATTAAACATAATCATCGCCGTAACAAATATGTAGAAAACAGCCAATGATAGAACTGTACAGAGGATTGTCTTTTGTCTCTTAATAACTGACAGAATGACTTCCAAAGGTTCGAAGTATCTAATAACCTTTATCACTCTCAACAATCGAAGCAATCGCGACAAACGTGCCAGTTTGAATGTTGGAGCTATCAGGTTGATTGTAGGAAGGTGGAAAAGCCACTCTACTTTGACCCTTTTGGCCAAACAGGATTGCCCACCTTGGCCATAATATGATTGCCCCTTTTGGCCAAAATAACATTAACCACTTAGTACAAGTGTCGTTAGAGTTTTTTTTGTGTAGATTTGAGAACCCGAGTCCTGGTGTAAGGGGTAATAATAAAATCTATGCAAATGAATAAAAGAATCAAGAACATTTTAAGATGTTATGCGGCAGGGATGGGTATCAAGGAAACGGCATCCACGTTCCATACTTCCCGTAACACTGTCCGCAAGTATGTCCGTCTGTTCCTTTCAAGTGGGAAAAGCATCGATCATCTTCTCTCCCTTTCCGAGGAGCAGTTGCATGAGATGTTTGGCGGTACGGAATCCCGACGTCGGGAGCCTTCTTCCAAAAGGATTGAATTAGAGGCTTTGCTTCCCGGATATGTATCCCGCCTGACACGCAAAGGGATGAGTGTCAGAAAACTGTTTAAGGAGTATCATGCTGAATATCCTGACGGTCTTCAGCTGTCTTCCTTCAAGCGGGCAGTCCGCCAGTACAAGTTCCACATCAAGGTCGTCGGCCATGTCGAGCACTATGCCGCCGACCAGATGTATGTTGATTTTGCCGGTGACAGGCTTGAAGTTGTCGATGAGATGACAGGCGAGACGAAGAAGGCCGAGGTCTTTGTCGCTGTCCTGCCGTTCAGTCATTATACCTACTGTGAGGCCGTATGGTCACAACGCAAGGAAGACCTGATAAGGGGATGTGAGAACGCCATGCAATATTTTGAGGGTGTCCCGGCGGCCATCGTTCCCGACAATCTGAAAGCAGCTGTCACACGGAGCGACCGTAACGAGCCGGTCATCAATGATGATTTCGCCGCCTTTGCCGAGCATTACGGTTGTGCAGTCTATCCTGCCCGTGTACGCCACCCCAAGGACAAGGCCCTGGTTGAGAATACCGTGAAACTTCTCTACCGTTCCGTTTACCTTGACATAGAGGGGATGACATTCTCCAGCCTGGACGGTCTCAATACCGCCATCCGTATTTCCCTGCTTGATTTCAACGAAAAGGTGATGGCCGGTCGGGAGGCGTCACGTAAGGAGATGTTCCTGCGTGGAGAGAAAGACTATCTCCGTCCGCTTCCTAAGAAACGCTACGTGATGAAAGAGAGAAAACTCATGACCGTGGGCAAGAACTCCTACGTCTCGTTGTTCAGGCACCATTACAGTGTCCCGAAGGAATATGCAGGAAGGCGTGTGACGATTCTCTATGATGCCGATACGGTGGAAATATACTGTAGCATGAACCTTGTCGCCATCCACGACCGCTGTGACATACCCTACACCTATTCATGGAAAAAGGAGCACAACCTGCCGGGGCACTATGGTCCTTATGACAAGGATCTTGAGGAACTCTTCCGACGTGCCTCGGAAATAGACAATATCGTATTGAATTATCTCCGGGAAGTGGAGCGTGTCATGCAATATCCTCCAAAAGCGTTCAGATCCTGTCGGGGCATACTGACGCTGGAGAAAAAATACGGCCGTGACCGTTTGGTCGCTGCCTGCGCCTGCGCAGAACAGAAGCTACAATACGGGTATCAGGCCTTACGCGAGGTGCTTGAACTGGGAGAAGACGCGGATTTCCTTCCTGATGAGGACGGGAGGATACAGCCTGACATGACATCCCCGACACCACTGACCCACAAGAATATACGTGGACGTGACTATTACAGAAAAGACAAACAGGAACAATAAAGCTAAAATTATGGAAATAAATAATAAGACAGCTCCCGTAACGGGACAACAAGACCAGAACACCATATCACTGGATTTGATGAGCCGCATGAAATTACACGGTATGGCGGAGGCTTTCAGGGAAAGCCTTGCCGGCACCACTCCACAGTCCATGACCGCGGACACCTTCCTTTCCATGCTCCTTGCACGCGAATGGGATTACCGTGCCCAGGCTGCCATAGTGCGGCTTACTAAGAATGCGGCGTTCCGATACAAGGCTTATCTCGAACAGATTGACTATGCCACAAACCGGGGCCTTGAGCGCAATCAGATGGAACGCCTCGCCACCCTTGACTTTGTACATAAGGGGCAGAACCTCTTCATTACCGGCTCTTCAGGTACAGGGAAAAGCTATCTGGCATGTGCCCTTGGCCACGAGGCATGCAAAAGGGGATTCCGTACTTTCTATGCCAATGCACCCAAACTGCTTGGTGCACTGAAGGTTGCCAAAGTCAAAGGTACACTTGAAACTGAGCTCAAGAAGATTGAGCGTTGCCAGTTACTCATCCTTGACGACCTGTTTCTTGTACCTCTTGATGCCAAGGAACGTCCCATCCTGCTCGAAATTATTGAGGACAGGCATGAAAGGAAATCCACTATCATAACCTCGCAGTACCCATCGTCCAACTGGTATGACATGGTTGGTGATCCGACAATAGCCGACGCCATCCTTGACCGAATCATTCATACGGCCCATACCATTGAGTTGTACGGTGAAAGTATGCGCAAGTTAAGGTCTAAGAAAAACTAGAGAATCAAAAGGATAAAATAAAATTGACCCCTATCACCAGGACTTTAAAGGGGCAATCATATTATGGCCAAGATGGGCAATCCTGTTTGGCCAAAAGGGTCAAAGTAGAGTGGCTTTTCCATCAAGCAAGTGAGTGGGCGCACCGCCATGGAGTGGATTAACGAATACGCCATCGAGCAGATAAAACAAGAGTTGAAGCATTCGGACAAGTCAATCAAAGAGATTGCCGACGAGTTTAATTTCTCCAATCAGTCCTTCTTCGGAAAATATGTGAAAGCGCATCTGGGCATGTCGCCCGCGCAATACAGGAGAGAACCGGAGAAATAAGATGCGGGCCGGCGGAAAGAACGGTACGGACGAGGATGACGATACCGGTTTATTTCAACTTCAGCCACTCCCTAATGCATCGTTTCCCGAATGTATCTCCGAAGACTAAAACAGGCGGTGTCAATATCAGGCATGCTCCTATGAAATAAACCACGGCCAATCCATGTAGTAGCAAATAGCCGAACATAAACACGCTGACCGCCAACGCTTGTTTGTTTAGCAGCGAACGTTTCGACCTGTATATGAGCAACAACCATCCCAGGCAGTAGAATGCGACGGCCAACTCGTCTCCCTGGTTATTGGGGATGAAGACAAACATTTTCGTTTCGATGTAGCAAGAACAGAACGTAAATACGCTCCATTGCAACCAAGCCGGCTTTATACCTTGCATCACAAAGAAATATACTCCCGACAGTCCCAATAGGATAAAAATAATTCCACCGGCCGTCAGGAGTATATTGCTGTTTCTTACAGTTTCATTATCTTTTCTCATCTTTCAAACAGGTATCGTCAAAGGGGCGACAAGAAAGAAATGGATAGGTTCTCCGTTATTTATAAAGTTTTATGGTAGAACCGTCTTCAAGATGAACGGCTATTTCTACCAATCCGAATTTATGGTTTCCGGTGTAAACTATTTTCGTTATTCCCGGTTCGGTAGGAATTTGTTCCACTTGTACAACCTTGATCTTCATGTACCCCATGCTGTAATCATTCTCTGTCGATTTCTTTGTGACTTTGAGAGTTTCCACCGTTCCCTTTTGAGACTTATACGACCACGTATCTCCTACATTGACATCGTATTTCATGATCACTCCCTGCCTGCCGGTTGCATTGACGATTGCCACTCCTTCAGAAGAATTAAACAATCTGCCTTTTGCTATAACTTTCCCACCGGAAGAGGTGAAAGAATCGCCTATGTTGAACTCTTTTGCATAATTGGCAATATGGTTCAGCGCATTGCTCAAAGACTCGGATTTCGTTTCCATTGAGAGCTCTACTTCGATAACGCCATTATCATTGGCAATGACTTTCGACTTGCCGAACTCGGTCTTGAAATTATTACCTGAATACAGTCTGACCATGCTATTCAGCACAGTGCCTACCTTGTTCTCTTCAAGGTCTGTATTACCTTTTAAGGTAATATCTCCGTTTTCTTCTTTTTCGCAAGCGGTTATCATCGTCATGCCGCATAACAGAAGAAACAAACATTTGATTTTGAATTCTCTTTTCATAATTCTCTAATTTTATAAGAAGATATACTGCTTTTAAACGTTCTGCTGCCGGGACTGTTTTACTCTTGCAAATTAACGGAATATAAGTGTTGGAAGTACTAACAAATCATACAAAAACACTAACAAATCATACAAATGTTCGGATTTGTCCGTATCAGGACTTGTGTTTTGTTAAGGCTATGCTGGGAGTAGATAGAATGGTTCGCATCATCTCCTCGCACACCGCATCCTGAAACGCCCGTGCTTCTCTGCCCGAAAGCACATTCTGATTCATGATGGCGAAGGCTATCGCATGTCCGTTGGCTGCTTTTGCGTATCCGGCAAGGCAATTGATGGCTGTAAAAGAACCTGTCTTGGCATGGACGTTCTTGTAGGAAAGTGTGCCCTTCTTCATACGGTTTTTCAGTGTGCCGTCCACTCCGCCAATGGGCAATGCCTTATACAGTTTCCTGAAGATGTCGGTCTGCGAATAGGCGTACTTCAAGAAACCTACCAGCAATGCCGGGGAGATGTAATTATAGCCGGACAGTCCGCAACCATCTGCCAGCTTATAACGCTCGGGGTCATAGCCCAACCGCTTTATCAGCAGGCGGATGGCGGAAAGTCCGTCTTCGGCCGAAACGTACTTCTTGCCGGATGCTTGCGCTCCCAAGCGGCACAGCAGGGCTTCGGCATTGAGGTTGTCGCTCTCTTTCATTATCTCTCTCACCACTGTTTCCACGGGTGTCTCGTAGGTAGTTACCGGCACGGAGAGGCTGTCCTTGACGAACTCACCGAAGGCATAACCGGGGGAGGAAGCGTCGTTTACAGCTTTAATACGCCGGATGCCCTGTGCTTGCAGGCGTTCCATGAAGGAGTGCATGAAGAAGTCTTGCGAAGAATAGATGTTGACCGTGCCTGTGCGGCGTCCGTCCACATTGCCGGTCACGATAATCCGGTTGCCATGCTCCAACCAGTTGCGCGACACGCGGAAGCGGCCGGCAGAAGGTGTTTGCGACTTCGTCAGATTGGCGATGGTGTAGTAAGAAGAGGCGGGGATGCACGATAGTCGTGCGGCCTCTCCCCGCTCGCCGGGTGTGGCGGCCACTGTGACCGTGCCTTTGTTCAGCATCAACGGCGAAAGGTAGGGCTGATAGGCTTCGGGGGTGTCGTCCCATGCCCATCCGCTTCCCCAATACAAGGAGTCTTTCATGGAAATATCGCCGTACACTCTTCCGTGAATCACGCTGAACGGCAACCGTGCCACGGCGTTTACCAATGAGTCCAATGCGGCTTCGTCAAACTCCGGGTCATATCCACCTATTATATAGAGGTCGCCTTGCAGGGTGTCGCGTGCAATCGTTCCCTTGTACCACACTTCCGTGCGGAACGGCTCGTCGGCTTCGGGTCGGGCAAGGGCGGTGATGGCGGTAAGCAGCTTCATGGTAGAGGCGGGACGGGAAAGCATCTCGGCCTGATACTCGTACAACGGCTTGTCGTCCGTCAGGTCATATACCGAGATGCCTACATTGGAGCCGGCAGGAAGCATCTGTTTGATGAGCGTGTCGAGGCGGGAAGAGTGGCTGCTACTTCTGCCCTTTTGAGCAAAAAGCGGTAGCGAGTAAACGCACAGCAGCAATATTAGGTAATAGACTTTAGACATTAGAATCAACCCTTTCGTCTGACGGATTTACTGTATGTACGGTTCTTGTTCCCACCATGTGCTTCCAAATAGCCGAACTCCGTGAGTTGGCGTAAATAGCGCTTTGCTGTAGTAGTGGTAAAGCCCAAATGGGTCACGATGGTTTCGGTCGTGATGTCTATCCGGTCATCCATAAAATCCAAAATATCGACCAACTTCTCTGCCAAAGATGGCTTTATCGACCAGTTATCGACCATTTCGTATTTCAAAGTCTCTTTATCGACCACTTCTATTGTCGCACTTTTGACGTATTGGTCAATATCGGCCTTTAGGTGCTGGCAGTGGTGGCGCGCCATGAAGTCGAGGAAGATGTTAATATCCTCCTGTTCCCTTGTGTCAATCAAGGCTTGTATATATTCGGCTTTGTCCTCCTTCAATACCTTGGTCGGTAGCACACCGAACTCCCATTGCAACAAGTTCATCAGCAGCCGGGATGTCCGTCCGTTGCCGTCTGCCCAAGGATGTATGCTGACCAACTCTAAATGCGCCCAAAAGCTAAGGTCATAGACGGCAGCAATATCAGAAGCATCTATTCTTTTGCGACGATCATTCAGCTCTTCACAGAATGCGGCCAACTTTGTAGGCACTTTCAGATACGATATATATGACTTGTCGCCGATGCCGGCCGTTACATTCAACTTGCGCAGCTCGCCTTTGGCGGCAGAGAATTCGCCATCGATGGAATGATATTCGCTGCCTGTCCGGGCCATCACCTTTGAAGAAAGCCTGATGAGCCATTCCACGGTGATAGGTTCATGGCGTACAATCCACTCCCTACCGTAATCGTAAGCCACTTTCAGATCGAGGTTCATCATCTGTTCCATCATTGTGCGCTTGCTGCTGGTAATACCTTCATCGAACAGCAGCTGTGCTTCCACTTCTGTCACCGTCGAGCCTTCGATGGCTGTGGAGTGCGTGATGATGGAGTAGAGATAGAACTTGTCGAAGTCTATCTGCTCCGCAATGCCCAGTTCCTTGTATCTTTGGAGCAGTCTCAGCAGTTGGTCTTTATTTTCTTGTGTCATATATAATTACGAAATAATAAATTCAAAACTGTTTCTTAGCTGTTTTTTTATTAGTTAATATAGCAGGACGGTTACGACAATCGTTGAACCGAAAGCATATAACGCTTTAGAAACAAAACTCTTTCCACCTATATCAAAAAAATATGCTGATGAGGAAAAAGCAATTAGGGCAATGATGAAAGTTATTATTTTGTTTCTCATTTTATTTATCTCACCTCTTACATCATCTCCCTGAATATCTCCCCCACCGTGGGATGCGGGAAAACAATCTTCTTCCATTGGCCGATGGTGAGTCTTAGTTCGATGGCCATGCCTGCCAGCGTGATGATTTCGGAGGCGGGGTTGCCCAGTACGTGTGCTCCCAGCACGGTGTCGTCGTCGGCAAGCAGTAGCTTGCATACGCCGTTCACTCCCTCGTTTTCGGCTACGAAGCGGCCGCTATAAGCCATCGGGAGTTTGAGGGCACGATAGGCGATGCCTTTCTTTTGCAGGGACTCTTCGGTTTCTCCCACACCGGCTATTTCGGGGTTGGTATATACCACGCCGGGGATGGCCCGATAGCTCATGACGTCTTCCTTACCTATGATATGATGTACGGCTACTTCGGCTTCGCGCACGGCGGTGTGTGCCAGCAGCGAGAAACCGGTGAGGTCGCCGCAGACGTAGACGCCGGGGAGGGAGGTCTGCATGTGCCCGTCCACGCGGATGCTGCCGCGCTCGGTCTTTTCAAGATTCAGGTTCTCCAGTCCGAAGCCTTTCGTCACGGGCCGGCGGCCTACGCTCATCAGCAGCTTGTGGGCCACCACGGAACCTGCACCTTGGGCGTCCTCATAGCCCACCTGCACTTGCGGGATGCTTTCTGCCGATGAGGCTTCGGACAGGGCGGTCACTTTCGTGCCCGTCATGAAGCGGATGCCCCGCTTGGCATATTCCGCGCGGAGCAGGGCGGAGAGCTCCTTGTCCATGCCGCCGAGAATTTCGTCGAGCATCTCGATGACCGTGACCTGCACACCCAAGCTGTTGAAGAAAGAGGCGAACTCCATGCCGATGACGCCTCCGCCGATGACGACGAGCGAGGCGGGGAGGTCTTTGTTGTCTAATGCGTCGCGGTGCGTCCAGTAAGGCACTCGGTCCACGCCGGGAATGGGGGGGATGAATGTCTCCGAACCGGTGCACAGCAGCAGGTTGTCGCACTCATAGGTCTCTTCGCCGCACTGCACGTGGCGGCTGTCCACAATCACGGCCTCGCCGCTTACGATGTTCACCCCGTGGGCGGTGAGCTTGCCTTTTACGCCCAACACCAGTTTGCGCACCACCTTCTGTTTGCGGGCTATTATCTTGGGCAGGTCGAACGACGCTTCGGGCACGTTGACCGCATATTTGGAGGCATGGCGCGCCCCGTCGTAGGTCTTTGCCGAGTAGAGCAGGGTTTTGGTGGGGATGCAGCCCTCGTTCAGGCATACTCCGCCAAGGTTTTGTTTCTCGAACAGGACTACACTCAGGCCGGCTTTTCCGGCAGCTTCGGCGGCCGTATATCCCGCAGGGCCTCCGCCGATAATGGCAAGTTGATATTTCATGGTTTTCCGTATTATAGATTTCTGCCTGCAAGATACGACATCTATTTCAGAAAAACTCGCTCTGCGGCACTCTTTTTTTCACAGAAAACGCTTACCTTTGCCGATACATTCATTGATTTGCCCCGTTCGTCCCGGCGAAGCTAAAACTGAAGATGCAGATGAAAACAACCTTCTTATTCCGTTCTCTTGCTTTGTGGCCCGTCTTTCTCGTCTGCCTGTTGGCAGCTTGCAGCAAAGATGAGGAGACCGGTCTGGCTCCCTTTAGGAAAATCACTATGGAGGGCGAAGCCTGTACGCTGCAAATGGATATGGCACGCGGCGGGTGGCGCATCGCCTCCGTCATCACCCCGTGGGGAGAGACCATGAAGGATAAGTATGGCAAACCCCTGCAATTGGAAGGCACGGGAAGCTTGCACTATCGTTGGTGGGACTTGGAGCGAAGCGCTGACACTCACCTCACTCTGCACTTGAAAGACAATTTCGACTTGGGAGAACGCCGTTTCCTCGTCCTCAACCTGGAGATGAAAGAGGGCTTTTATAAGGAACAAGTGGTCATCACCCAAAACGCCTGCCATAATTTCTACGAGATAGAATCCTTGACGTACAGTCTGGAAGAGGGTGACGGGGTGTCGGAAGCCGAGACCGGCCGCTATGGCCTGAAGTATCGGGAAGAAAGGGGGAGCGACGAGTCCGATACATTTACTGTCCATCCTTTTATCAACGAATGGACTACCTACCAATTCAGTTTTGATGACCGGGTCGAGAATTATTTTTCTTGGGTAAACCCGCAAAAACGCTTCGTGAATCTGCCCGATCGCATCGAAGCCGGGAAAATCGTTGTGAACGAAGCCCCTCTTCCGTTCAAGGAAGAAAGCACATACTTCAAGGACGAGGAGTTGAGAAAGAAAGGCTTTGAGGTGCAGATGATACCCTCTAAGTGGAATATATATGCTGCCGACATCTACTACAAGCGTTTGAAGTTGACTTTTTGCCTGACCCTTGCCCGCCCCGGCAGCGACACGAAGCAAGTTCTCAAAGGAAAACTGACGCAGAAGTATCCTTACGACTGCTCGCCGGTGAGGTACACAACTGAGGATTATCAAGGGGAATAAAACCTCTCTCCGGGCCGACATCCCCTCCGTATCATCTCCGTATCCCCTCCGTATCATCTCCGTATCATCTCCGTATCATCTCCGTATCACCTCCGTTCCTATAGATACGGAGGAAATACGGTTTTGATACAGCGTTGATACGGTTTGGGTATGGTTCTGATGGCAGGGATGCATTCGTTTGCGGCATATTCGTCAAGATAAGTAATCATATATGTGCTTGCATAGAAGAATATTCCATTAAATCTTAAACAAAAGATTAGTTGAATTTCAGATAAAAAAAGATGCGACAGTTTTTTTCTTTATATTTGCTTTGGTATTTGTTTTATTTGATTTATCTTTGCCGAGAAATTAAAATATTGAATTAAATACCTGCATAATCATTTGGTTTTATTATTAATTTAACCGCTATATCCAACTTAAACGAGAAAACTATGAAGAGACTAACAAGGTTTCTGCGCATAATGCTGCTTGTTTCAATAGCATTGTCGGGGATGTCCCATGTAGCATTGGGAAATGGGAGCGTCTGTACGGCGGCAAACCGTGAGGTGTCGGACACTGTCTTTGTGCACGAAACCCAAATCCCTATTTTAATAGAACGCCAAGATAATGTGCTCTTCCGCATGCGTCTTGAAGCCACTTCGGGAAAGAAATTGAACGAGGTGGACTTGTGTTTCGGCAAAGAGGTGAATCTTTCGGACATTGAAGCGGTGAAACTCTATTACGGCGGAACCGAGGCTCTTCAAGAGTATGCTCGTAAGCCGTTTGCTCCGGTAGATTATGTTTCTGCTTTTGCTGTGGGAAAAACATTGGCGGCCAATTCCTCTTACTCTGTGCTGAAGTCTCAGGCGGAAATTCGTGGAAGCAATGTGAAGCTGAAAGCCGACCAGAATCTTTTTCCGGGTATCAACTATTTCTGGGTCAGCCTTCAGATGAAACCGCAGGCTACTTTATTTAATAAGGTGACGGCAACCATCGTTTCGGTCAAAGTCGATGGGAAAAAGGCTCCGCTTCAGACGGTCACGCCCGAAGGAATCGTACATCGCATGGGAGTGGGAGTACGCCATGCGGGCGACGATGGATCGGCAGCTTTCCGTATCCCCGGCTTGGTGACTACCAACCGAGGAACATTGCTCGGTGTATATGACGTGCGTTACAACAGCAGTGTCGACCTTCAAGAGCATGTCGACGTCGGTTTGAGCCGCAGTACGGATGGCGGGCGTACGTGGGAAAGGATGCGTCTGCCATTGTCGTTCGGCGAAACCGGCGGGCTTCCTTCAGCCCAGAACGGAGTGGGCGACCCCTCTATTTTGGTGGATACGCAGACAAACACCGTGTGGATAGTGGCTGCATGGACCCATGGCATGGGCAACCAACGTGCATGGTGGAGCTCGCATCCAGGCATGGATAAACGCACTACAGCGCAGCTTGTGATGACTAAAAGTACGGACGACGGAAAGAGCTGGTCTGCGCCCATAAACATCACCGGGCAGGTGAAAGACCCTTCGTGGTACTTCTTGTTGCAAGGCCCGGGGCGAGGCATCACCATGCAAGACGGTACGCTGGTGTTCCCCATTCAGTATATCGACTCCACTCGCGTGCCCAATGCCGGCATCATGTACAGCAAAGACCGGGGCGAGACGTGGGCCATACACAATCATGCCCGTACCAACACCACTGAAGCACAGGTGGCGGAAGTGGCTCCGGGCGTACTGATGCTGAACATGCGTGATAACCGCGGCGGAAGTCGGGCCGTTTCGGTGACCGAAGACCTGGGACGCACATGGACGGAGCATCCCTCTTCACGGAAAGCATTGGATGAGCCGGTATGTATGGCCAGTCTCATTTCCGTGAAAGCCGAAGACAATGTGTTGGGCAAAGATCTGCTGTTGTTCTCCAATCCGGCCACAACCAAGAGACGGAACCATATAACTATTAAAGCCAGTTTTGATGGTGGTCACACGTGGCTTCCGGCCAACCAGCTGCTGCTTGACGAGGCTGACGGATGGGGATACTCCTGCCTGACGATGATAGACAAAGAGACAGTAGGCATCTTGTATGAGAGCAGTGTGGCGCACATGGCTTTTCAGGCGGTAAAGCTGAAGGATATCTGCAAAGGTGTCGTGAACGTGGATAACTGATTTTATGATAAGCGAAATATGCCGTGCGTGGTGTATTTCTCTTTCTTACTTATATATTTCTGTTACTTTAATTTTATTATTATGTACAAACTATTTAAAAAAGTAGTGGGGATGGCAGCATTTCTTTGCGCGGCTTGCATAAGTAGCGCTTACGCCGGCCCCACAAATGAAACTTCGAAGGTGGAGGTTGTTCAACAGGACAACGCTTGCACCGGTGTTGTGAAAGACGCGTCGGGAGAAACAATCATCGGCGCTTCGGTCGTGGTGAAAGGGACCACAAACGGAACGATTACGGATATAGACGGGAAGTTTTCGTTAAGCAATGTTAAACCGGGGGGGGTGATTTTGGTCTCCTTCATCGGTTATAAAAGTGTAGAGATAGTATGGAACGGGCGTCCGCTCAATATTGTTCTGCGCGAGAATACGGAAATGCTGGAAGAAGTGGTGGTGACGGGCTACGGAGGCAGACAGCTCCGTACGAAAGTGACCAGCTCCATCTCGAAAGTAAACGAGGAAGCCTTGTCGGTGGGTGTTCACTCCAATCCCGCACAAGCTTTGTCCGGTGCTGTGGCCGGATTGCGGGTTATTCAGAGTTCCGGTAATCCAGGAAGTGTGCCGAGCATCGTGCTTCGCGGCGGAACGAATCTGGATGGAACGGGTGCTCCGCTGGTGATGGTGGACGGTCAGTTGCGTGGCAGCTTGAGCGACATCAACCCGGAAGATATTGAATCCATCGACGTGTTGAAAGATGCGGGTGCTACTGCTCTCTACGGTGCACGTGCCAGTAACGGCGTAATATTGGTGACAACCAAAAGCGGAAAAACGGGACGCGCCGAGGTTAATTTGAAAGCTCGTTTGGGCTTTAACTATGCCAATGTCCCGCACGAGTTTTTAGGGGCGAAAGATTATCTGTATTGGATGCGCACAGCCTACAATATAACTCCGTGGGCACCCAAAGGTAACCTGAAAGGGGCTCAACCCATGGGAACGGGCAACCCTTATGACGCCACCATGAAATGGAACGTCATGGCCTATTCGTCCGAATACGACCATCTGTTGCAGAAGGGTTGGGAAAAGATGGAAGACCCTATCAATCCCGGTTCATACCTTATATATAAAAATACCAACCCTGCGGATTATAACTTCAACTCTCCGGCCATGACACAGGATTACAATGTTAACTTTTCCGGTGGAAACGACAAAGGCTCTTACTATGCCGGGCTTGGATATAATAAGTCGGAGGGACTTCCCATTACTTCATTCTACGAACGCTACAGCTTCGTCTTCAACGGATCATATCAGTTGACCAAATGGCTGAAGAGTACTTCTTCGTTCAACTACAACAGAGCCAATTGGGATTCCATGCCGGGTTCGCAAACCAGTGAAGCCAACTACTTCGGCCGTATTTTGTCAGTTCCTATGACTGTACGTTATGAAGACGAAGAGGGCAATCCGCTGTTAGGACCGAGCGTGGGTGATGGTAACCAGAACTTTCAACCGGAGAAATGGACGAAAGACTACCAAACAGACAAATTCACAATGATTCAAACCTTAGAGGCGAAACTCTTGAAAAATCTTCTACTGAAAGGAACAGCCAACTGGTATTATTCGGAAGGTGTATACGAATGGTTCACCAAAGATTATCAAACAAATACACAAGGAACAAGTTGGAGCCGCACGCGTAACACAGGTGCAAAGTTCGAACGGACGTTTTCACAGACCTACAACTTGTTGCTGAACTACAACACCGTGATAGCTCGCGAACATAACGTTGATGTGATGCTCGGTACGGAATTCTATGACAGCAAAGCCAAGGGATTTTCGGCTTCCGGTTCGGGTGCGCCCACCGACGATTTCGCCGATTTGGGTCTGACGCTTACCGAGGAGGGGAAACGCTCCATCGATTCTGAGCATTCACAAATCCGTATCCTGTCTTACTTCGGTCGCTTGAACTACGATTTCCGCGACAAATATCTTTTCTCTCTTGTGTTCAGAAAAGACGGCTATTCATCCTTGCTGGACAACAGATGGGGCTTCTTCCCGGGACTTTCGGCCGGATGGATTTTCGGAAAGGAGAAGAAGGTGCAGGAACTTGTACCCGTGCTTTCGTTCGGAAAGTTGCGCGTCAGCTACGGTGTGAACGGAAACGCCTCGGGCATCGGTGCATACACGTTGCAAGGCAATTACTCGTCGGCCAAGTATAACGGCAATGTGGGCTATCTGATAGGTGCGTTGCCCAACCCCACGTTGAGATGGGAGAAAACCACCACCTTCGAGTTTGGTTTGGACCTCAGTTTCTGGCACAACCGCCTGAACGCTAACCTGACCTACTATAACCGACTGACTGCCGACAAGTATGCGGCTTTCAGTCTGCCCAGCACCACCGGTTTCTCGTCTATTACCAACAATAACGGCGAGTTCCGCAATCGGGGGTTGGAGATAGAGCTCTCGGGTAGGATTCTTCAGACCAAGGATTTCTCATGGAGTATGAAGGCTAACATTGCCTACAACAAAAACAAAGTAATGAAACTGCCCAACAACGGTCTCGACAGAAACCGGCAAGGTGGACAACAGATATACTCGGGGCGCAAGGTGAAAGACAAAGACGGAAATCTGAAAGATGAGCTCATCTGGGTAGGAGGTTATCAAGAAGGGTACGAGCCGGGTGTGCTGGTGGGTTACGTGGCGCAAGGAATCTTCCAAAGCGATGAAGAAATCAACGCAGCCTACTCTCAAGGCATAGTGACATCGGGCAATGTGCAAGGCAAGACGCAATACACGCCGGCCAAGTGGGCCACGCTGACCGATGCGCAAAGAGCAAACGGCATTCTGATTACTCCGGGAGATATCCGCTGGAAAGACATCAATGGCGACGGAAAGATAGACAGCTTCGACCAAGAAAAGTTGGGCAACACCTCTCCGCACTGGACGGGCGGTTTCACCAGCACTTTCGAGTGGAAAGGATTTAAATTGTACGGTGCTTTCGACTTCGCCCTTGGATTCCGTAATTACGACACCACCACTCCATGGTTCTTGGGTGCCATGCAGGGCACTTACAACACCACTACCGATGTGTTCAATACGTGGACGGAGAAGAATACGGGTGCCAAATATCCCAAGTATGTGTATGCCGACCAGCTGGGTGTGGCCAATTTCTACCGTTCATCTACGCTCTTCTCTTACAAGGGAGACTACTTGGCCATTCGCGAGTTGTCCTTATCTTACTTGTTGCCCAAGGAGTTGACACGTAAGTTCTATTGCCAAAAACTGGAAGTGTCTGTCACAGGACAGAACTTGGGTTATCTGACGGCTGCGCCGGTGGCTGCACCCGAGGTGTCGAGAGGCGGTGGCATTGCCTCCGGAACCGGCTATCCGTTGCCCAGGACTCTGCTATTCGGCGTCAATGTAACATTCTAAAAAGGAAAAAAGACATGAAAACAATAAAATCAATCATAGTATCGGGTGCCGCTCTGATTGCAGCGAGCACATTGCTTACGTCGTGCGGCGACCTGCTCGACTTGACCCCCATCGATTATTACGGAAGCTCTTCTTACTGGAAAAGCGAGGCGCACGTTGCCGGCTATACGGACGGACTGCACAAGCATTTGCGGGACGTGGCCTGGCAACACACCATCATTTTCGGTGAACTGAGAGGCGGACAGTATGTGGACGGAACCAGTTGCGACGGCATGACCACCTCATACGGCGACATACGCCTGCAGAACTTCGACGCCGACCATACCGGAGTGAGCAAATTCGGTGACCTCTATGGGCGCATCACCAACTGTAACCTCCTGATATCCCGTGTTTCGCAGGCCAATTTCCTGTCGGAAGAGAAGAAGAACTACTATCTGGGCATTGCTTACGGCTTGCGCGCATTCTACTATTTCGACCTCTACCGAGTGTATGGAGGAGTACCTCTGCGTTTAGGCGTGGAAGTCATCGATGGTGAACTGGACCCCGTGAAGCTCTTCCTGCCCCGCTCTAAACCGAGCGAAGTGATGGCACAAATCAAGAGCGACGTGGAGAAGTCTATTTCCTGCTTTGGCAATCAGACAGGGTTCAATCCATACGGACATGGCTCAAAATGTTATTGGAACAAAGCTGCGAGCGAATGTCTGGCCGGTGAGATTTATCTTTGGAACGCCAAAGTGAGCACAGGCGACCAAGCCGCCGATGAGAAAGACTTGGCTGCGGCCAAGCGTTACCTCGAGAATGTGGTAAACAACTATAACTTGTCTATGCTGAAAAACTTTGCCGATGTGTTCGATGCCAAGAACAAGGCGAATGCGGAGGTGATATTCGCCGTGCGTTATTTAGAGGGAGAGGAGACCAATGGCAACGGGTATTATACCTACCACTTGTCCCTTGGCTCCACCGAGGCGCAGAGTTACAGGAAAGACGGAAGCCGGTGGAACGACCCTCTGGGGTTGAAGACGGGATATACCATGTCCATGGAGTATAAGAAAGGCATGTTTACACAGTTCGATGAGGAAGACACTCGTCTCGATGCCACTTTCATAGGCTCGTATCGCTACAATGCCGAAAATCAACTCTATCTCAACGGGGTTCACACGGTGAAGAACATTGGCTACATCAATTCGAGCGGAAACCGCATCATGTGTGGTGACTACATCTTCTACCGCTTGCCGTGGGTGTATCTGTCTCTGGCGGAGATTGCCAACATGGAGGGCGACAACACCGGCGTGGAGAACTACATAAACAAGGTACGCGAACGTGCCTATGGCAACAAATGGAACGCGGACGTTTACGGGTACAAAGCGGGTGACTTCACCGCCAACGAGCTGGCCATTTTCAACGAGAAGAACAAGGAATTCATCCAAGAAGGGCAACGCTGGTGGGACTTACGCCGCATGACCTTGAACAAGGGTGGCAAGCATCTGGTGTTCTGCAAAGAAGGCTCTCTGGATAGCCAAGAAGCCATCCTCGACGAGAGTCAGGCACACAAAGTGCTGTGGCCGTTGGATAAAACCATCCTGGGCAATGACACCACATTGGTACAGACACCGGGGTATTGAGCACCGGTATCGGGGAAGCGAAAGCTGATGACAGCTTCCTGACAGGGGAAGAAAGAGGGGATGCCGGATTAAAAAACGAGCGTCTCCTCTTCCTTTTTCAGGAGAAATGGTGACGGCAGAGGTTTCCGAAATGCCCGCAAGAACCCTAAAAAACAGCTTTGCCATTCACTTCCGAATGAATAAAGTTGTTACATTTGCTCGCTGTGTATCAACGCATCGCACTTTTCACCTCCCGCTTCGGTATTTTCTGAACGACATTGTGAAACCTTCATATAAAAAGAGAAATGAAAAAAGAGAACTTCTTGTTGGCTGCGCTGATGATATGGCTGTGGAGCACGGCGGCTGTGGCGCAACAACCGATCAAAGTGGCTTGTGTGGGAAACAGCATCACTTACGGGGCCGTATTGCCCGACAGAGCGACGCAAGCCTATCCCGTGCAGTTGCAAAAGATGCTGGGCGACGGATATCAGGTAGAAAACTTCGGAAAGTCCGGCGCAACGTTGCTCTATAAGGGACACCGACCCTACGTCCGGCAGGAAGAGTTCCGCAAGGCCATGGACTTTGCCGCCGACGTCGTGGTGATACATCTCGGCATCAACGACACCGACCCGCGCGACTGGCCGGAGCATCGCGATGAGTTTGTCAGAGACTACCTGAGCTTGATTGATTCGTTTCGCCTTGCCAAGCCGGAGGCACGCATCCTGATTGCCCGCATGACGCCCATCGTCCACCGGCACGCCCGTTTCCTCTCCGGCACACGCGACTGGCATGCGGAGATACAGACAGCCATCGAGACGACGGCACGTTGCGCCGGCGCGCAGCTCATCGACTTCCATGCGCCGCTCTACCCTTACCCCCAGCTGCTGCCGGATGCCGTTCATCCCAACCCCGAAGGCGCCCTGATCATGGCACGGACGGTCTATTCGGCCATTACGGGAGACTACGGAGGACTGCGGTTATCGCCCCTGTACACCGACAACATGGTGTTGCAGCGCAATGTTCCGCTGGATGTGTCCGGCACGGCCAATGCCGGCGAGCAAGTGACGGTGACCATCGGCGGACAGCGTTGCCGTGTGAAGACCGGCGCGGACGGCAAGTGGACGGTACGTCTGCTGCCCCTGAAAACCGGCGGACCCTATGAACTGACCGTATCCACCCTTCGCCGGACGTTGCGTTACCGCAATGTGCTGGCAGGCGAGGTATGGCTCTGTTCCGGACAGAGCAATATGGAGCTGATGCTGAAGCAGGCCGATACGGCCGCGCGGGACATCCCCGCAGCCCATGACAACCAACTTCGGTTCTACGACATGAAAGCCCGCTGGCGTACGAATGCCGTAGAGTGGGACGACACCGTACTGGATTCGTTGAACGCGTTGCAGTACTACGCGCAGACGGAGTGGGAACCCTGTACGCCCGGCACAGCAAGCGCTTTCTCTGCCGTGGCTTACTACTTCGGGCGCATGTTGCGCGACAGTCTGCAAGTGCCCGTGGGATTGATTTGCAATGCCGTGGGAGGTTCGCCCGCGGAGGCATGGATAGACCGGGAAACGTTGGAGCGTGAGTTCCCCGCCATTCTGAAAGACTGGAAACAGAACGACTTCATTCAAGACTGGGTGCGCGGGCGTGCGGCACTCAACATCAAGCGCTCTGCCGACCCCCATCAACGCCATCCGTACGAGCCGTGCTATCTGTTCGAGGCGGGCATCGCCCCCTTGCGAGGCTATCCGGTAAAGGGTGTCATCTGGTATCAGGGAGAATCGAACGCGCACCACAAAGACGCCCACGAACGCCTCTTCAAGCTGTTGGTGAGCAGTTGGCGCAAGACGTGGGAAAACGCCCGCATGCCTTTCTACTACGTACAGCTGTCCAGCCTGAACCGTCCGTCATGGCCGTGGTTCAGAGACAGCCAGCGCAGACTGCTACAGGACATGCCTTATCTGGGTATGGCGGTCAGCAGCGACGTGGGCGACTCGTTAGACGTGCACCCCGTGCGCAAGCAACCCGTGGGAGAACGGCTGGCACGCTGGGCCTTGAGCGACACGTATCAGCGGCCTTCGACGCCTTCCGGTCCGTTGCTGAACAGAGCCGCCTTCCGTGACGGAGTGGTTTACCTCACCTTCGATTACGACAACGGATTGCGAAGCGCCGACGGGCAGCCGTTGCGCACGTTCGAAGTGGCCGAGACGGACGGACTGTTCCATCCGGCCCAAGCCGTCGTGGAGGATGGATACCTGAAGGTATGGTCTTCAGCCGTGAAGCGCCCGCACTACGTGCGTTACGGATGGCAACCCTTCACCCGCGCCAATTTGGTGAATGCCGCCGGACTGCCTGCCTCCACCTTCCGGGCGGAAGACCCGGACTGGACGGGCAAACCGTACGTAGACCCGTATGAAGAGGCTTTCAAACTCTTCTTGCGTACTTCCCGGGAGTTCTGTCAACCTGCTTTGCCGGTGGAAAAAAGGCTCAACCTGCGTCCGATGGAAGGCTTTCCGAAGGGCGAGAAAGGCTTCGAACTGGGCGTTTCCGCTTGTTTTGCCGGTACGCTGAACGGACAGTTGCTCATGGCAGGTGGTTGCAACTTCCCCGAAGTCCCCGTGGCGGACGGCGGACAGAAGCGTTATTACCGCGGCATCTACGCCGCCCCGTTGCCTGCGGACTCCGTCCTGCTCTGGCGCAAAGTGGGCGAGCTGCCCGTGCCGCTGGCCTACGGCGCCTCCGTGCCTACGGCCGACGGGCTGATCTGCATCGGCGGCATGAACGCGCAAGGCCCTGTGGCGAGCGTCTATCGCCTTGTCATCGGGAATAAAGATAAAAAGGTGCGGATAGAAACGCTGCCTTCCCTGCCCTATGCGCTGGACAACCTGACGGGCAGCCTGGTGGGAAACACCGTCTACGTGGCGGGAGGCAACCGCGAAGGAGTCCCCTCGAACTCGTTCCTCTGCCTGGATTTGGAGCGGCCGGACGAGGGCTGGACAGAGTTGGAATCCTTCCCCGGAGACCCCCGCATACAGCCCGTCTCGGCGGCAGTATATATCGACGGATCCTATCGTTTCTACCTCTGGGGAGGTTTCGCGCCCGCCTCTCAGGGGCGCGAGGCCACGCTTTCCGTAGATGGATATTATTACGCGTTCAACTTGAAGCGATGGGTACCGCTGCAAGCCCCCACGGCGTTCAACGGTGATCCGGTTTCGTTGGGCGGAGGCACAGCCATTGCCCTGAACGACGGCCGCATCCTTTGCATGGGAGGGGTAGACAAGGACATCTTCCTCTCCGCCTTGCACGGAACGGACGAGGAATACCTGCGCCGCCAAGCCGAGTGGTACCGCTTCAACCGCCGTATCTTGATTTTCAATGCGCCCACCAGCAACTGGCAAGAAGTGACGCAGACACCCCATGCCGCCCGTGCAGGCGCGGCATTGGTGGGCGACAACGGTACGTACTTCTACATCAACGGCGAACTGAAGCCCGGCATCCGTACGCCGGAAATCCTGAAGCTGACCGTGGAATAAGAGAGGAATTTCTCCTGTTTGCAAGGGCTTATCGCAGCCCATGCGGAAGAACGGAAAAAATGAGGAAGCGGTTTCTTGGACGGAACCGCTTTTTTCTTGAAATTTCTTGTCTTCCTTTTTGTTTTTCTCGTTCTTTTTCTTTATTTTAGGCCCTTGTTAAAACCTTTTAATATGAGTCATACTATGGACCAATTACTTTTTTGGCTGGTTCCGGCCGCTTCTGTTCTGGCACTCTGCTTTGCCGGATATTTCCATCGCGAAATGATGAAAGAGAGTGAGGGTACTCCTCAAATGATTCGAATTGCCGCCGCCGTGCGTAAGGGGGCGATGTCTTACCTCAAACAGCAGTACAAGATTGTGGGGTGGGTGTTCTTCGGACTGGTGATTCTTTTCTCTATCATGGCGTATGGCTTCGGGGTGCAGAACCCATGGGTGCCGGTGGCTTTCCTTACCGGCGGCTTCTTCTCGGGGCTTTCGGGTTTTCTGGGCATGAAGACGGCGACATACGCCTCGGCGCGTACGGCAAATGCCGCACGAACCTCGCTGAACGCAGGGTTGCGCGTCGCTTTCCGCAGCGGGGCGGTGATGGGACTGGTAGTGGTAGGTCTCGGGCTGCTCGATATCTCCTTCTGGTATCTGTTGCTCAACGCCGTGATTCCGGAGGATGTGCTGACGCCCACCCATAAACTCTGCATCATCACCACCACCATGCTGACGTTCGGCATGGGAGCCTCCACGCAGGCCCTCTTCGCACGTGTGGGCGGCGGCATCTATACCAAGGCGGCCGATGTGGGAGCCGACCTGGTGGGCAAGGTGGAAGCCGGCATCCCCGAAGACGACCCGCGCAACCCCGCCACCATTGCCGACAACGTGGGCGACAACGTGGGCGACGTGGCCGGCATGGGCGCCGACCTTTACGAGAGTTATTGCGGTTCCATCCTGGCCACGGCGGCTCTGGGCGCTGCCGCCTTCATCCATTCGGGCGACACGCTGATGCAGTTCAAGGCGGTGATTGCACCCATGCTGATTGCCGCGGTGGGGATACTGCTTTCCATCATCGGCATCTTCTCGGTGCGCACCAAGGAGAACGCGAAGATGAAGGACTTGCTGAACTCGCTGGCGCTGGGCACCAACCTCAGCTCCGTATTGATTGTGGTGGCCGCTTTCTTCATTCTTTGGCTGCTGAAGCTGGATAACTGGGCTTGGATTGCCTGCTCGGTGGTAGTGGGACTGGTAGTGGGCATTGTCATCGGCCGTTCCACGGAGTACTATACCTCCCAATCCTACCGTCCGACTCAGAAGCTGAGCGAGAGCGGGAAAACAGGCCCTGCCACCGTCATCATCTCGGGCATCGGGTTGGGCATGCTCTCTACCGCCATCCCGGTGGTTGCGGTAGTGGCGGGCATCATCGCCTCTTACCTCTTCGCCTCCGGCTTCGACTTCTCCAACGTCGGCCTGGGACTTTACGGCATCGGCATCGCCGCCGTGGGCATGCTATCCACGCTGGGCATCACCCTGGCTACGGATGCCTACGGCCCCATTGCCGACAATGCGGGCGGCAACGCCGAGATGTCCGGCTTGGGCGAGGCTGTGCGCAAGCGCACCGATGCGCTCGACTCTCTGGGAAATACCACCGCCGCCACGGGCAAAGGCTTTGCCATCGGCTCGGCGGCCCTTACGGGTTTGGCGCTGCTGGCCTCGTACATCGAGGAAATACGCATTGGCCTCACCCGCCTGGGCACCACCGAGATACATGCCGGCGGCCAAACCATACCCGTGCAAGACGCCACGTTCTTCGACTTCATGCACCATTACGATGTGACGCTGATGAACCCGAAGGTGCTGTCGGGCATGTTCATCGGTTCCATGATGGCCTTTCTGTTCTGCGGACTGACGATGAATGCCGTGGGCCGCGCCGCCTCTCACATGGTGGACGAAGTGCGCCGGCAGTTCCGCGAAATCAAAGGCATCCTTACCGGCGAGGCCGAACCCGACTACGAGCGTTGCGTGGCCATCTCCACCAAAGGGGCGCAGCGCGAAATGGTGATTCCCTCGCTGATTGCCATTGTAGCTCCCATCCTTACGGGATTGGTCTTCGGCGTTCCCGGCGTGCTGGGCTTGCTGATTGGGGGATTGAGCAGCGGATTCGTACTCGCCATCTTCATGGCCAATGCGGGTGGCGCATGGGACAATGCCAAGAAGTACGTAGAAGAAGGAAACTTCGGCGGCAAGGGCGGTGAGACGCACAAAGCCACCGTGGTGGGCGACACCGTGGGCGACCCGTTCAAGGACACCTCGGGCCCCAGCCTGAATATCCTCATCAAACTGATGAGCATGGTAGCCATTGTGATGGCAGGGCTTACGGTGGCTTGGAGCTTGTTCTGAGGGAGCCCGTGATACTTGTGACTTAAGTTTGTTTTACTGGGCTCTCTTTGTTATCCTCTCTTTCTTTTTTCGGATACAGTCGGATAATTTTTGAATTATCCGACTGTATTTCTTTTGCCGGATTATGTTCTCATTCTCTTCCCGGTCGGAATGGTGGTCGAACAGCATCCGGCTTTGTCGTCCGTGTGTTTCGGGCCATTCGGCGTAATTATATCTTCGGTTTGCGGCATTGTCCCCTCCTTGCCACTGTATATAGACATGCTTTTTAGTCTGTGCCTTGAGGTTCCTCAGTATGGGGACGAAACTCTTTCCGTCCAATTGTCCTTGAGGTGTGTCTATGCGACATAAGTCGCATAGCGTAGGATAGAGATCTACGAGTTCTACAAGCGATTCGGTTGTTCCTCGTTCCATACCTGGCACACGTACGATGAGTGGAACTTGGGTGGCTTTCTGCATTAGTGTATGTTTACCCCAGAAGTTATGTTCTCCCAATTGCCAGCCATGGTCACCGAAGAAGATAATCAGGGTGTTGTCGGCCAGTTCCAACTCTTCCAATGCCGTGAGGATGCGCCCTATTTGAGCGTCTATATAGCTGATGGCAGCATAGTAGCCGTGTTTAGCTTCACGCTGGAAAGCTTCTTCTTCCATATTGACACGAGCGTACGAGCGAATCTCTTGCGAACCTTGTACCTCTTCTGGTAAGTTGTGCGGACGAAAACGGTTCGTTGCCAAGGGAATTTCTTCACGTTGATACATGTCCCAGTATTTTTTAGGAACATTGAAAGGTAGATGCGGGCGCCAGAAACCGCAAGCAAGGAAGAAAGGTTTATGGAGTTCTTTCAGCCTTTTCAGATCCTCGATGGTGTGGGTGGCACCTTTGCCGTCGTCGTATGCATCATCTTCCACGTCGGCTGACTCACAAAAGGGACCGCGCATGGTTCGGGGATTGATGTGGTTGCCTGATTCGGTATTCATCCACACCTCCCACTTGTTGTATTCCGCCCAGTCGTGTCCATATCCGTCGGGATGCACCCGCCAGGGATATTCGCTCCAGCTTTCGGCATGGTCGGCGATGTTGTGGAACACTTTGCCGTTGGAAACGGTATGGTAGCCATGAGAAGTGAACCAGCCGGACAAAGGGATGGCGTCGGGAGCATCTATGCTGGCTGATGCTTCATAGTGGGTAAATCTTTGCGGATAACAAGGATACATACCCGTGAACAGACTGGCTCGCGAAGCACCGCTGACCGGAATATTGCAATAGGCATTCCGAAAGAGTATGCCCGTGGCAGCCAAACGGTCAATGTTGGGAGTGTGTATCTCCTTGATTCCGTAGCATCCTAATTCCGGTCTCATGTCATCGGCAATCAGCATGAGAACGTTCATTCGTTCAGGTTGTGCTACCTCTTGCGCCGGAAGAAGCGACGGGAAGAGCGATAAGGAAGCTCCTCCCATTGCTAAGGTCTGTAAGCAATTCATGCGTATCATTTGTTGTATCCGGGATTCGGTTTCAGGTTAGGGTTCAAGGCCGATTCGCTCATTGGAATGGGATAGAGGTAATAGTGCGGTTGCCATCCTTTAAGCCCTTCCATGGTGAAGATATACAGGTAGCCTTCTTTCAGTGTGCCGGAGGTGTCGATTGTTCCGTCTTCATTGTATCGTGCCACTTTCATGTTGCTTGGGTTTCCGTAGTCGGCTTTTACAATGTAGGCTCCCATCGGCATTTTGGAAAGTTGGTTTTCGGCTTTTTTCCATCGTCTGATGTCGTTGAAAGCGAATCCTTCGCACGAGAGTTCCATGATTCTTTCGCGGCGAATTTCCCACAATACAGGATTTACGTCCGGTTCGCGATATTTGTCCCAATCTTCCGTAATGGCATTTACTTTCATTGGTGTCACTCCTCCGCGTGCGCGCAGTTTATTGATGGTAGCATCTGCTATGCTTTGAGTAAATTCGCCCAGCTCACAGGCAGCTTCGGCATAGTTCACCATCACTTCTCCCACTCTGAAGAGCGGTGCTGCCGAGTTGTTGGAAGAGTCGTTGCTGGGACATATCACCCACGTATTGTAGAATTTCCACGGAATATAACCCATATAGGCTTTCTGCCAGTTCCACACTCCGTTGGTCGACTGCCAGAGGTTGGGCATACGAGTCGTGTAGTAATTCTTGAAATTGGAAGCGGGTAATGTCTTATAGCCAGCCCATCCCGAGCCGGAATTGGTATTGATGAGCTCGATATACTCATCGGCATAGGCTTTCGGATGTGTTGGTTCGTAACGTTTAAAGGCGGTGATGTTACCGGAGCGTGCATTGTCCGTCATATATGGAGGGATGATGGTCAAGTAGAGCCTACGGTCGCGGTTTCTGAAATTGGCATACTCTTTTCTGGAACCGTCTGTCTCTTTGTATCCTTCGTATACGGCACTGGTACTGATGGGTTTTCCATCGCTGCAAAGGAATCTGTCTACGAAGTCTTTGGTGGCTTCTGTCCGAGCCTCGCCGGTACGCAGGCTTCTTACTCTGGAATGTCCTTCATTCTTTACGTTGCGATACTCTTTATAAAGGAGAATTTCCTTTATTTTGGTAATATTGCCGGTATTAGAGTTGAATAAAGCGTCATATTGCGGATATACATCAGGTATACTGGTCAACACTTTTCGGGACGCTTCGATCGATGCTTTCAGAAACTTCTCGCCGTCCGACAGATGATGGTATTTTCTCCATGTGCCTTCAAAAAGACCGAAGCGTGAAATCAGGGCGTTTACCACATTTCTGTTGATCGTATTATTGCCGTCGCCTCCTTTACGAATATGTCTCTCGGCATATTGAAGGTTTTCCAATATATGGTCGGCCACTTCTGTTCTCGGTGTTCGGGACATGGTTAGCTCCGAAGAGTTGGTATTTAATACATGCTCAATCCAAGGTACGTCTCCATAGCGTGCAATCAATTCCATATATCGATATGCGCGGAAGAAGTAGCCTACTGACCGCCAATGTTCTTTATCGGCCTCATCCATTCGTGAAGACTCGATGTTGTCAAGCATAAGGTTTGCTTGACGGATAAATGTAAAGTCCCAATCATGGTGATAGATCACTCTGTCTTGATTCTTTTTATCTTCATAGTTCTCTGGATTGGCCGGGACGGTTATATCTCCGGTAGCCCATTTAGAGAGGCTCCCGGCCGCAGAGTTGCTTTTCGTAATGAAATATCCTGCATTGATTTCATCGCTGAAATTTGTATCGGAGTATCCCTCGAATATTTCATATAAACTCCATGCATAGGTCTTGAAGCTGGCGCTTGTGGTAAATGCGGTGGCCTCGGTTTGTTGATCCTTGGGATATACTTCGAGAAAACTATCGTTACACCCGCAACACAAAGCTGTCATTGCTGTGGCTAATAGAATATCTATTTTTTTCATGTCTGTTACTTTTATATGATTGTTAGAATGTCAGTTTTATTCCTGCTGAACATTTCCTTAAGTAAGGATAAGTCCATCCGCGGGCACTTTCTCTATCAAGTTCTGCTTCGGGATCCAGTCCGTCGGGAAGATGGTCGAATGTGGCAATATTCTCTCCGCTCACGAAGACAGAAGCTTGAGCTATTTGAGTCGGTTTCAACCACTTTTTCGGTAGTTTGTAGGAGATGGTAACGTTGCGTATGGACAAATATGCACCGTTTTGCAGATATTTGGTTTGGGGCAATCTGTTGGCACTCGTATTCTTTTTGGCTTTGTCGTAGATGCGCGGAAAGTAAGCGTTGGCATTTTCTTTTGTCCAATAGTTCAATTGACTGCTCATCAGGGTGGAATATTCATCGAACCATGGCCAGAACAGTTCATTCGAAATCCATAAATCCCGTTTTCCTACACCTTGCAGAAGGAAAGAGAAAGAAAGATTTTTATAAGAGATTCTTCCGGTAATGCCATATTGGTAGCGCGGAGTGGAATTGCCGATGATGCTGCGGTCGCCCGGATTTGACAATGTGTTTTGTCCCTTATCTATGATTCCACTCTTATCATGGTCTACATAAAGCACATCGCCCGGATTGGGCCTTGAGTAGCCGTCCACATAAGGAATGCCTTTTTTGAGGCTACCGTCGGGGTTAAAGTCGTCTTCCGTGTAGTAACGGTCTGTTGTATACCCCCAGATTTCATTGATGTACTGTCCGTTGTAGTGTTGCGAAAGTAAGCCGGAAACATTGTCGAACTTGGTGATCTTGGTTCTGCTGTCATATAGAGTTGCACCGATGGTATAATCCATGTCCTTGTTGACGTTTCCATTGTAGTTAACGGCGAGTTCCCAACCTTTAGTACGCAGATTGGCAGTGTTCTCCAGTGGTGCAGTGGTGCCGAGCACCGATGGCTTTTTGCTGCCCTCGGCAAGCATGCCGTTTGTATCCCGTATGTACCAGTCGAAAGTCATATTCAGGCGATTTTGCAGGAAAGAAGCGTCCAAGCCCAAATCAAGCGTCTTTACTTTCTCCCACGTAAAAGAACTGCTTACCAAATCGGGCGTATTCAGCGTATAAACATATCCCCCATTCAGATACCATGATGATTTACGTATACTCATGCCCGGCAACCATTTGTAAGGTTGTATATTTTGATTGCCGATGGTTCCGTACGAGCATCTGAGCTTAAGATTGCTTAAAATTCTTTCTGTCCCTTTCATGAATGGCTCTTGGCTGATGCGCCATGCAGCCGAGATAGATGGGAAAAGACCGAACCGCGATTGGGTGGGGAACTTGGAAGAACCATCATAACGGCCGTTCACTTCGAGCAGATACTTGTCGGCATGGCTGTAATTGATCCGGAAGAATCCGCTACGCAAAGTGTATGATGAAAAATTATCATCCGAATAGACTTCGCCCACACCACCTGATATGCTTGGCATGTCTTGGTTGATCATATTGGCTTTTCGGCTGAGAAGCTGTTCCCATTTGTACGATTCTTGAGAGAAGCCTGCCATTGCTTTGAAGAAATGTTGCTCACCCAATGCAAGCGAGTATGTGCTGTAAAGATTGAAAGAATAGTAGTTCGTCTTTTCTTCCGTCACGTTGTAGAACGATGTAGTTTCTGTGGCCGATTGTTCCAACACATCGTCCTGACAACGGAGATAAGTGTAGATGGGATTGAACGATTTCTTGTTGTAGAATTTCTTGTCGAGTGTGTATTCGGCTACCGTATTCCAGTCTTTTATGGGAGTTAGGGTGAATCTGCCGGTCAGGCGCAGGTTGTCTTGTTGCACATTGGTGGCATATGCGTTTTTGATGAAGTTTGCCGGGGTATTGTAGTCGTAGACCATATCGTCTACTTTTCCACTGCCGATGGAGTAGTAGCTCGGAAAGGCAATGGCTGCGCCCCAAATACCAAAGTTGGCATTGGTTTCTGGCAGTTTCTTGGTAGAGTTGCTGTATTTGAAGTCGAGTTCGGGCTTTATCCACGATTTGGCATCGGAGCGGATATAGCCGGTTACGTTGTAGCGCTTGTAGGAATCTTTAGAACTTATTAAGATACCGTCTTCATCGACATAGCCCAGAGACATACGGTATGACATGTTTTTGTTGCCCCCATCAGCCACCACATCATAGATTTGTTGGAAACCGGCAGAAGACATCATGTTCTCAATCATGTCTGTTTCGGCCATGGAGTATTTGATGCCTGCGTCACCGTCGGCTTCTGTTCCCATGACATATCCGTCGGGATAGGATGAAGGTGAGCGACGATAGTCTTTGATCAGGTTGATCCACTTGTCAAGATTCTGTGGACCACTGAAGTCGCCCGTATTCTTATACATCTCCACAGTCTGTAACGGAGTGGCTTTCTTGGGCAGGTTCATGGGAGTGGACATTGCCCAGTTGGCATTGAAGTTGAGGCGGAAAGAGTTGTCTTTGCTTCCTTTCTTAGTCGTTATCAGAATGACACCGAAAGCGGCCCGGGCACCGTAGATGGCTGATGAAGCTGCATCTTTCAGCACAGTGACCGATTCGATATCGTTGGGATTGAGCATATCGATATCCATCTCTACATTGTCGACCAGCACAAGGGGGGAACCGCCTCCTTCGTTTATGGTGCCGATAGCTCCGCGTACCGACCATTTGTTGGAGGAACCCGGCTCGCCGTTTCCATTGGAGATTTGTAATCCGGGTATGGCTCCTCTCAGTGCTGTACCGGTAGATGTTACGGGGCGATTGCCCAAGACCTTATCCATATTGACGGTTGTAGTGGCTCCGGTCAGGTTTTGTTTCTTTTGCGTTCCGTAGCCCACTATCACCACTTCATCCAACAGTTCAGTGTCTTCTTTCAAAATGATCTCCAATACGGATTTATCTTTTACCGATACTTTCTGAGGCTGATATCCTATATAGGAAAAGGTCAGTACACTGCCGGGTGAAACGTCTAACGAGAAGTGTCCGTCAATATCCGTCGTGGTGCCGTTGCTGCTACCTTCGGCCAAGATGCTGGCACCGATGATGGCTTCTCCGGCTGTATCTCGCACAAATCCGGTTATTGTCTTCTGGCGGTTCTTCTCTCCATTTTCTTGGTGTACCTTGTCTGTAATCACAATAGAGGTTCGGGATACTATTTTATAAGTCAGGTTTCGTCCTGTGAGAGCTTGCTCCAAGATAGAGGATACCGGAACATTTTCCATCTGCAAAGAGATGTCTTTCCGGTTGTCTATTACGGCTTCCCGATAGGAGAAGCGATAGGAGGTTTGTACTTCGATAGATTGAAAGACTTCTTGCAAAGAAGCGTTTTTCAGATGGACGTTGATTCTCGGCTCTTCTTGAGCGCAGGCGAAAAAGCTTGTCCATAACATGAATAGTGTAAATAAACAGAGCTGTTTTACTTGATTTTTTTTCATACTTGTCACGTATTAGCATGGTTAGTTAGATAATAAGTCGTTTTTTGATAGTAATACAAAGTCGATACTTAAAAGTACCGAGGAATGTAATATGTTTTATAACACACTGCATTCCCCGGTCTGTTTCTGTTGCATGACATTTCTCTATTAGCCTGAACGGAGTTCGATATAATAAGGGTAAAATGACATGTATATGTCATTACTCATGATATATATTAGGATGTACTTAATGAGCTCTCTCTATTCTCTTTAGTTTTTATATAAGATAGAGCTGGGTTTTATATACTGCTTCAGTGTTTCTCTGTCTTATTATATAGAGTTTCTGTTTATTGCTCCAACACCCAAATACATTCATCCTCTTGCATTTTGCCATTAATGGAGGTTTGTGCCTTGATTCGATTGATTCCGGGTATAAGCGAAATATTGAATGAAGCCGTCTTCCATTCGTCAGTCCCAACTGTTTGGGGCTTTTCGTTATTTACATAAAGTGTGACTTCATTTCCATTAGAGAAGATCCATATCTCCGTTTCTTTTTTTGTGCGGAGGTTGTTCCTTTTACCGCAGATATAAAGCATCGGCTCCGGATTCCAATTGGCTTTATAGAAAAAGAAAGCATCTTTCTTGGTGCGTCGGTCGTACGTCACCAGTCCCTTGTCGTTGATGCCCGGACGGTCTCCTTCCATGCGGTGCGCCGCCCCGAAGTCGAACATGTTCCACACGAAACTTCCCCAGACGTAGGGACGTTTGGAAATAATCCGCCAATTCTGTATATGATAGTACGTCTGCCAATTTTCCGGATGCCACCAACTTTTGGGCGTGCTTTGCCGGAGGCTGTCCTGCTGATGGTATAGACTGGCGCCGGCGCCGTATTCGCTGATGGCAATTTTTAGTTGCGGATTCTCCCGGTGTGTTTTATCCAACCATGTGGCCAATGAGGCGGGAGTTGCTCCATACCATCCGTCGTAGCGGTTCCATGCTATTACATCGGTAATGAAATTCATATCGCCTTCCTGATTACTGGCCGCTGTGGTGGGACGTGTCGGGTCTTCCCGGTGTGCCAATTCGTGCAGCTCTTTGATGTATTCGACCGGATTATCTCCTTCTTCTTTCAGTTCGTTGAACAATCCCCAGAAGCATATACTGGGGTGATTGTAGTGCTGGCGAATCAGTTCCTTGAGCTGTTCCTTGCCGTTGGAACGGAATGAGGGCATGTCTACGAATCCTTTGTCGGCGTATCCGCCGGGACCTACAAAGGGAATTTCCGCCCAAGCGATGATGCCATGGCGGTCTAACAAGCTGTATAGGTAGGTGGAATGCGGATAATGCGCCAGACGAACGGCGTTCACTCCCATTTCGCGCATCAGACTGACATCCTCTTCGTGATGGTAAGGGTGGAGGGCATTTCCCCTTTCGGCTCTGTCCTGATGCTTGCAAACACCGTGCAGGTTCAGATGTTTTCCATTCAGGAAAAAGCCTTTGTCGGCATCGACGCTGTAATATCTCAGTCCCAGAGGTTGTGTCACGCAGTCTGTCTGTTGTTTCTTTTCCCATACGGAGGCAGTGACTTGATACATGAAAGGGTCTTGCGTGCCGTTCCAAAGGTGCGGATTGTCTATTTTGAAAGTGAAAGATACCGGTTGATTATGCTGTTGGGCCTGCACGGTCACTTTCCTTTCGTATTCATCAATAACCTTTCCGTTTTCTTTTATCTGTAATCTTATGACTCGTTCCTGTGGGATGGTATATACGTTGGACAACATTACGGTGGCTTGTACCTTGGCTTGTTTTTCGTTTACGTCCTGCTGTGTCAGGTAAAGTCCCGGCGAGGCATAATCCAAAGGAGAAATACATACGTTGTCCGTTATTATGAACTCTACGTCTCGGTAAATGCCTCCATAGAAGTTGAAGTCACCTACCAGAGGCATTACGTCGAGTTGCTCTGCGTTGTTCACTCTTACCAACAAGGAGTTCTCCTCTCCGTAGCGGACGTGGTTTGTCAGTTCGAAGATAAACGCTCCGTAACCTCCTCTGTGTTCGCCCCGGTGTTTGCCGTTGACGAAGAGGTTGGCTATGCTGTTGGCCCCTTCAAACCGGATGAACAGGCGTTTCTGTTTCCATGCTTCGGGGATGAATATCTTTTTGGTGTAGTTGCCTATGCCGCGTTTATAGTCTATCTTTCCTGACAGTGCGTCTTGCGCATTCCAAGTATGCGGAAGATCCACTCTTTGTTCCGTATTCCGATGCACTTGGTGTGAGAAGCGGAACTGCCAGTCGGGATTGAGCGAATAGGTTTGTCGCTGGCCGAGTGCAGGTTCTGTAAACGCAAATAAGATAATGGCTGTGAGACTTGAAATAAATGCTTTCATGGTTGGTGTTTTTTATTTGTCAATAGTATTTTCTTTGGGGTATATTGAATAATGAGGTGATAGGTGGTAGCGACAATATCTAAGGCTTCGTGCAGGTTGGAGGCTGTGATGGTTCCTGTAAACAAATCTTCCGAGCGTGCCGGTTCGGCAATCTCGATGGTCACGGCATAGTTCTTTTCCAATACTTTTACCACATGCTCCAGTCTGGAGTTGCGGAATACGAATTGACGTTTCTTCCAGTCCGGAGTTTCTTTCCGAGGCTCCGTCTCAAGGCTAAAATTGCCGGTCTGATAGTTCAAGGTGACTTTGTTGCCCGGCTTCATAGCCAATGACTGCCGGGAAAGAACAGAGGTCAGGCGGACATTGCCTTCATCGAGAGTGACCACGGCATGTTGTTCGTCCTTACGGGCTTTGAGGTTGAACTTGGTTCCCACTACTTCCACTTCCAAATGGCAGGTGTGGATGCTGAACGGCATGTGCGGATTTTTCTTTACTTCAAAATAGCCTTCTCCTTCGAAGCGGATATGTCGTTGCCCGGAGCTGAAAGCGACCGCCGGATAATGGATGGACGACTTTTCGTTGAGTGAAACGTTTGTCCCGTCGGGCAAGGTCACATGCGCCCTTTCATTACTGCCGGTGCTTACGATTATCTCTTTCGAGTTTAGCCGGCTGTTCTGTCTGTATAATGTAATGGTGGATATGAGCAATACGGGAATTAATATGGCGGCGGCTACTTTCATGGCAATGCCCAAACGGCGCAAAGGTTTCGTTTCCCGTTCCGTTCTGTGGTCGATGGCCTTCTTCATCCGTGCTATTTCAGTCTCGCTTACGGCAGTCTCGTTTTCCGTATCTTCGTTCATCCAGATGTCGAGCAAGCGGGCTTCCGTCTTTTGCCTCTCTTCCGAATTTACTTGCTGGCGAAGAAGCTCAAGCTCTTTTCGGCTCAGTCGGTCTTGCCTGTATTTCTTTTCTAAGTTTTCCATTCTTTTCTTTTTTGGATAGTACAATATAATAGATGTAAAGTACCGTTCGGCACGGATTTAATTAACGAATAATAACGGGAGTGCCAAGCTGATGAATTCGGTGATGAGTTCTCGCAGTTTTTTCAGTCCGATGGATAGTTGGTTCTTTACGGTTTGTTCGCTTAAACCGGTTTGAGTGGCTATTTCCTTGTTGGAAAGGTTTTGGAAGCGAGATAGCCGGATGACTTTTTGTTGGGAGGGCGACAGTTTCCCGATGGCTTTTTCTACGTTGTCCAAAAACTCTTGGTATTCGATATGGAGATGCGTGTCTTCGTCCTTTAAGGCATCTTGAAAACAGACATAGTCTTCGTATGCTGGTGAGTTGATACGCCTTTTATAAGCATTTATCAGGTCGTTTTTGGCTATGGCGAACAGCAGGGGGCGGATTGAAGGGCAGTCTTGCAGCTTATTCCTATTTTCCCACAACTTGACGAATGTCTCTTGTACGATGTCGCAGGATTCCTCGGCCGACTTTGTGAATTGCAGGCAATAAGCGTATAAACGCTTGGCATACATTCGGTATAGGGTATTGAATGCCGAATAAGAGCCGTTTCTAAGTCGGGTGATTAATAGAGCTTCCTCCATAGTATTAAATTGATTATGCGCCTAAACGGCCTAAAGATAATGGAACATATCGAGAAAGAAAGCCTGCCGACTGTTAAAAGAGATTTTGCTCCTTTGTAGTGGGCAGGCTTTATCTGATTGCAAGGTTTCGCGTTTCTTGTGGCTATGGTCTACTCCTTGCCGTACTCCTCGTACAGCATCAGCAGATGCGATGAGCTCCAACTGAAGTGGGGAGCTTTCAGGCATTCGCCGTTGTGGGTTCCGTAGTTCTCGTGTATGGGGGCACCTTCTTTCAGTCCGCTCAGACGGTCGAAGACTTGCAGGGTATATTCATCGGCCAGTTTGCTGTAACCGTAGTTGCGCAGTCCGCGAATCGCGAAGTAGGTTTGGTCGAGCCAGATAGGGCCGCGCCAGTAGCCACGCGGGTCGTATTTGGGGTTATCGGCGGCAATGGTGGGGAAGGGGATATACGTCGAGAACTTGGCCGTATCGCGCAACATCGGCAACATGCTGTCTACTTGGGTTTGCGTGGCGATTTGCGTCCACAACGGGGTGTAAGCCTCGCAACCCGGCTCTTCGATGAATGAACCGTCTTTCAGCCGGCGGTCGCAGAAGAAGTTGATGCGCTTGTCAAAGAAGTAATCGCCCACCCGGTCGCCATAGTCCGGACCGGAGAAGGAGGTATTCAGCAGTCCGGCGAACTTTTTCAGCAGCCGGCATTCCAATGCCAAGTAGGCATTGAGGTCTACACTCTCCTGATTCATGCTCCAAGCATCGTCGGCTCCTTCGTTCTTCAGCATGGTGGCGTTGTCAAAGCGGATGGCGTTGTCCATGCCGCTTTCCCATGCGGCGGCTTCCAGTGTACCGTCGGTAGAGCCGTATTCGCACATGCCGTTGCGGTTATGGTCGCGTTTCTGGTACCACCAGTTATAGTAGGATAAGAGTTGCGGGTACATTTCGGCAACGAAAGCCGTGTCGCCTGTTTGGGTGAAGATTTCATCTACTGCCCAGCACACCAAGGGCGGTTTGCTGTCGCGTGCGTTGTTCTCTGCCGGGTTGGTATAGATGCAGTCGATAATCATGCCGTCGGGCTGCTGATAGTCGAACATGGCGCGGATGTTGTTCTTGGCCAGTTCGGGGGCGAACTTGGCGGTTCCGGCACTGAAACGCCAACTGTCCCATGCCCAGAAACCGACAAAGTAGTCTACGGCATGGCTGGGTACGATGCCTTCGTGCAAGAGTCCGCCATGATGCGTGCGCCAATTGGAGATAAGGGTAGTGACGGCTTTCACGGCAATGCGGTCGTATTCGGGCTTCATGTCCGTGCGCAGCGCCTTGCTGAGGTAACCCTCCCAACGTTCGGCATTGGCTTGCAAGGCGTTTTCGGGATTATTGAGCAATGCCGGGAGATTCTGCAAGCCCACGGTCATCTCCTTCTCAGAGCTAAAGAAAGAGATGGCTACGTTGACGGTGCGTTTGGAAGCAAGAACAAGCGCTGTATAGTTATGATCCACTTCGGTCAGCATCACATCCGGAGTGAAGGTTATGGTCACACTTTCTCCACTCGGATGGCGGGCGATGACGGAGCTTTGCTCTACGGTCACGCTTACGTCGTCGGCCCATCGGCTACCCGTCAGGAGCAGTTTCTCCGCTTTGTCGGTTTCGATGCGTAGCAGGACGGTAGAGGCGTCGGTGAAGTTGAGGCGTTGTGTGATGCTTCCCTTGCAGGAACGAGCCGACATGTACAACTCGCCGGGATAATAGCAGGTGGAGTCGGGCACGAATAGTCCCTGCGGCTCTTTGGCGAAGCCAACGGTTACGGCCGATTGTGCTATCCATTGGCGGCGAAACATATCCAGACTGAACGGGCCGCAGAAACCGTTTACCCATTGATTCTTTTCGGGCAGGGTGAAGCCCATCCACGAGCCGGCATCCGTGAACCAGCCGTGGCAACGATGCAGGGTGTCGGGGGTATAGGCAATGTCGAGAATGTTGCTGAAGGCGTACCTTCTTTGCTGTGTGCTTTGAGCGCCGGAGGTGCAGGAAGTCAAACCTGCCGCGAGCAGGAGAAAGCAAAGCAGGGATATAAATTTGTATCTCATGTTGTTTAAAGAGGTTAATGGTTTTATAACGAAATGATAAGTATGCTTCATGCTATTGTAGTATTTATATCGTTCTATGTATTAAAATGTCCTTTTAATGCGCTTGTTTCTTGGTTTATACTTCTTTGCTCATCTGTATAAATAGGATTCTTCATTCATAAGCCATCCATCTTCCACCCATCTATCCTCAATCCCACATGCCCTCCCGGCCTCACCGCAGGAGCGTTAAAGCGTAGAAAGTGTTTTCTGCGTCAAGAAAGTACATCTTTTATTCCACCGCTTTAAGCGGTTGCAGCCTGAAGCCATACCTCCACTCTTTCGGGGTGATGGTATATTCGGGATGCACTTGCGCTCCCCATGTGTTATCGCCTCCCACACCCATCTGCCGGTGGTCGATGTTGAGCCATACCATCTCTTTCTTTTGGATGCTTCCGCCATGCCGGCGTTCCATTTGCGAAGGGCGATATTCGATGTCCTCCATCGGGAAGTTCCATGCACTGATGCTGAGCGGTTCTTCTCCGGTTATTAGCAGACCTTCTCCGGCTGCATTGCGCAGGGTCACCCAACGTACATCGCAGTGATTGGCTGTTTCTTGGGCACGCACATACGGATGGAATTGCTCCCATACGGTGGCGTTGTAAAGGCCTATCAAAGCACCGGTCTTGCGGTCGGCATAGTTTTCGTGCGGGCCGCGTCCCAGCCATGATATCCTTTCGTATTCGGCAGGCAGCACCATGCGCATGCCCAAGCGGGGCATCTCGCTCAGCGGTTTCTTGCCGGGAATGAAGTGCATCGTCACTTGAATGGAGCCGTCGGGGCGGATTTCATAACCGGTTTGCAAGGTGGCGTCTTGCGCTTCCATGCGATAGGTGGCAGTGACGGTGGCAAGGTGTTCGGCTTCTGTCAAGTTAATATCTTGCAGCTTTGCGTCACGCCCGGCGTGTTTCCATGTTCCGCAACGTGTCAGGTGTCCGTTGGGGATGTCGTTATCGGTCAGCGGACGCCAGAAGTTGGGTTGCAATCCCTCTCTAATCAGGTTCTTTTCGTTGTAGACAAGTGCGGTCATCTCACCGGTCAGGGTGGAAAAGTTCACTTGAAAGGTGTTGCCACTCACGGTCAGTGTTTGCTCGTTACGGCGTGTGGTCAATGTCCCGGTTATGGGGCGAACGGGGTTGGCTGCCGGGATAGTGGGTAAAGCCCATTGTTCGATGGCCGCTTCGTGTCCTTTCGGGATGAGTGGCGCCGGCTGCTTGGTGAATGCGCGCAGGGTGAGGAAATACTCTTTGCCGTCGGCAGGGAGAGGCTTCAGAGGTAGTTCCATGTCGGCAGTGCAGCCGGGTGCGATGGCCGGGAAATCGGCCTCTCCGTTTTGAACGGCCTGTCCGTTGCACTCCACAGACCAGCGCAGGAGGTATCCTTCCAGTCCGATGAAGTCGTGGCGGTTGGTTACTTTTATCCGGTTGGCGGTGAAGGCAAGCGGCTCGAAGTGGATGTATTGCAACACCTTTTTTACTTCGTGGATATGTGGATGCAGGGTGCGGTCGGCTGCCACCAGACCGTTGGCGCAGAAGTTGGAATCGTTGACGATGCCCACGAAGCCCATGTCGCCTCCAAAGGCCCAGATGTCTCGTCCGGCTTTATCCTTGATGGCAAAGGTCTGGTCCACCCAATCCCAGATGAAGCCGCCTTGCAGTTGGTCGTACTTGTAAATCAAGTCCCAATAGTCCTGAAGGTTGCCCACACTGTTGCCCATGGCATGGGCATACTCGCAAAGGATGAGGGGGCGGGCATCCCGTTGGTTCACGTGCCGGCGGAGTGCCCATATGCGTGCATACATCGGACAGAAGATGTCGCTTTTGCCGTCGTAGCCGCCGCCTTCGTACTGGAAGGGACGTGTCGGGTCGGCCTTCTTGGCATAGCCGTAGAGCGTCTCGAAGTGCTTGCCGTAGCCCGATTCGTTACCCATAGACCAAGTGACGACGGCCGAACAGTTGCGGTCGCGGGCCATCATCCGGCTCATGCGTTGCATGAACGGCAGCTCCCAGTCGGGATAGTTGGCAAGCGTTCCGTCCTTATGGTCCATCATGCCGTGGCTTTCGATGTTAGCCTCGTCTACCATGTAGAGGCCGAACTCGGTGCATAGCTCATACCAAGCGTAGTTGTTGGGGTAGTGGCAGTTTCGCACGCTGTTCAGGTTGAACTGTTTCATCAGCCGGATGTCTTGTATCATGGAAGTCGTACTGATGGTGCGCCCCTTGTGCGCGTCGTGCTCGTGGCGGTTCACGCCTTTGAACAAGATGGCTTTCCCATTGATTAGCTGCATGCCGTTCTTCATCTCTACCGTGCGGAAGCCGAAGAGGTGGGTGAAAGATTCCAAAGATTTGCCTTGTGCATCGTAGGTGTTCACTACCAGCGTGTAGGTGTGGGGCGTTTCGGCGTTCCATGCGCGCACGCGGGGAAATTGCTGTTGCAGGGCAAAGAGCGTGTCGGCGGCAGAAGCGGTGGTTTTCTTTTGCCTGTAGATTACGCCGTTTGCGTCCAGCACCTTTACCTCTACGGTTTGTCCCGTTTTCGGCCTGTGCAGAAGTACATCCAGTTTCAGCTCTCCGTCTTTGTAGTTGTTGACGAGTTCGGAAGTCATCCGGAAATCCTTCACGCGGCTTTCGGGACGGGCATAGAGATATACGCTGCGTTCGATGCCGCTGTATTTCCAGTAGTCCTGCCCTTCGAGGTAGGAACCGTCGCTGTATCTGAACACCTTCACGGCCAGCCGGTTGTTGCCTTTCTTCAGCAGGCGGGTGATGTTGAAGTGCGATGGTAGGCGGCTGTCTTCCGCATATCCGGCAAGTTTGCCGTTCATCCATACGTAATAGGCCGACTCCACACCCTCGAAATCGAGGAAGACGTCCATGCCTTCCCAACCTGCCGGAACTCTGAACTCGCGGACGTAAGCGCCTACCGGATTGTAGTCGGCGGGCACGTACGGCGGATTGGCGGGGAACGGATAGCGTGTGTCCGTATAGATGGGGGCGTCGAAGCCTTGCAATTCCCAGCTGCCGGGAACTTCTATTTTACTCCACTTCCGTGTGTCGTATCCCGGCTTGTGGAAGTCGTTGGGGCAAAGCCCGTTGTTCTTTGAGAAGAGAAACTTCCAAGTGCCGTCCAGCGATATGCGCCGTTCTGCCGCAGAATTCACGTCGAAACGCACTTCGGGCGGCAACGAGCGTTGTTTCATGGCGCCGGCTTCGCTGGCAAAGGGGATGAAGTGGGCGTGCATCGGCTCTCTGTTCAGCTCGTTGACTTGGGGGTTCTGCCACGGCTCGTTATCGGCCGGGGCACTGCTGCAAAGCAGCGAGGCGAGGAGAAAAGTATAAAGTCTGGTTTTCATTATGAATAAGATTTGATATATAAATAAGGTATGGCTGACGCGCTGTTTTCCTTGATTTGTCAGACACTTGTCTTTGTCCTGACAGACACTTGTGTTTGAAGCGTCAGGGACAAGTGTTTGACAAGACGGCTGCCGAAGCCTGTCCACAACCGTGTCCGAAGCCCTTATAAGGAGCAGAACAGGGTGACCAGAAACGGTACACTGAAGTCCACCACAAAGCCGTGGAAGATGGAAACCACCACAAACTGTTGTCCGGCCGTCCGCGTGATGATAGGCAGCGTGGTGTCCATCGTCGTGGCGCCTCCGGCCGAGATGGGGGCGAGGTTTCCGAACCACCGCACCAGCAGAGGCGCTGCCAGCAGTGTCAGTATCTCGCGGCTGATATTGGCCAGCAGGGCGATGGTTCCCAGTTCGGCTCCCTTGTATTCGGTGATGAAGATGCTGGAGAGCGAATAGTAACCGAACCCCGACCCTATGGCCAGACAGTCTGTTACGGAACGGTGAGTCAGGATGAGGCTGACCGCCGCCGAACCTGCCAACGTGCCTAGTATCGTCATCACGGGCAGAAATATCAGCCGGGGGTTGAGCGAGCGGAAATTCTTCAGTGTCTGCGGGTCGTTGCCCACGCTTATCCCCACGCTGAACATCAGTGCGCAGAGGGCGTAGTAGCCGATGTCGGTTTCGGCAATGTCGAAAGGCATCAGGCCGGAAACTCCGCACAGCGCACCCAGCACGAAAAAGCCGACGATGACGAGGCTTCCTTTCATACTTCGCCTCCTTTCTGTCTGTACAGGCTCTTCCACAAGGCCCATGCGGCAGTGACGCTTCCCAGCGTTCCACCCAGCGTCAGTATCACGGCCTCCATGCCGATGGTGTGCAGGCCTTTGATAATCTGTTCGTTGCTTCCCACCTCTATGCCGAGGATGAAAAGCAGCAGCCAGATGAGCAGGGTAATGATTTGGGAGATTTTCCGTAAGTCCCGTTTCCGTAAGAGATAGCCCAGCAGCATTCCGGTGAGCATCAGTCCGATGATTGCAAACATATCTATGTCGTTTTTTTGTAGGCAAAGATAGCACAAACCCACTAAGTTTCAGCAAAGAAAAAGTTTTCAAGGCGTACAAGGCGGCACGGGTCGGAACAGATGCTGCCTTGTACTGAGGTTGTGTCAGAGAGAATTAATTTCTACTTATTTATCAGGTCGTTGGCATTGATTTCGGTCAGAGGCACGGGATAGAAGGCATGCTTCGTCTCGTCGAATCCGGCGCGTCCGGCGCTTGCCAGTGCCGATGCCAGCTTGCCCCAACGGCGTAGGTCGTACCAGCGCCAGTTTTCCAGCGGAAACTCGATCATGCGCTCGTGCTCTATCTGCGCACGCACTTCGGCTTGCGAAGTACCTTTCATGGCAGGCATGTCGCCGTGCACGCTTCTCACCTCGTTAATCAGAGGGATGGCTTGTTCGGGGTGCCCCTGTTCGTTCAGCACCTCGGCTTTCATCAGCAATACGTTGGCGTAGCGCATCAAGGGGATGTTGATGGCGCAGTAGTTGTTGCTTAGCCCTTCATGGTCGGTAGGCATGAATTTGCGGAATGCCGGGCGGTTGTTACCCTCGAACCAGTCGTTGTAGTTGCGTCCGTATACGCGGCCTTTGCCATCGTTGTAGTAATCGCATTGGAAGAAGATGGTTTCGTATAGGCGTGAGTCGTAACGGCCGGTGGAGGCAGTTTTGCCCTCTTTTATGAATTCGTCCATCAAGACACTACTCGGAAGTATCTCATCCCATCCCCAAAGTTCCGATACGCCTATCCAGCGGTGAAGCTGGGTGCGGTAGTTGGCTCCGTTGGCACTGCTCATCGAAGTCTGCAACTCAAAGACGGACTCCTTACTGTTCTTGTTGGTGGCGTCGAACATGCTTGAGAATTTCTTGACGAGCTCGTAGCCGGTCACCTTGTTCAAGGCATCGAGAGCCAAAGTCAAATACTCCGACTTTTTCTCCGGTTCTTCGTAGGCACGTGTCAGGTAAGACAGTCCCAGATAGGCATAGGCTGCCCCGCAGGTGGCGCGTCCCAAGTTGTCGTTGTCGTAGGAGGCGGGCAGAGCCGCGGCCTGTTTCAGGTCTTCGATGATGAAATCCCATGCGTCGGGGCGCGAAGAGAGTGCTTTGTTCAGTTCTGCCTGACCGGTGATATATTTATCGCGGATGATGATTTCCTTCCAGTTCAGCAGCAGTTTCAGGTGGTAGTAGGCACGCAGGAAGTGTCCCTCATTTACGATTTGGCTACGCATGGCGGGGGCAATGGAACCTTCCTTCATGGCTGTCACCTTCTCTATCACCTGATTGGCGAAGCTGGCGCCTTTGTAGTTGTTCCACCAGTAGTTGCTGAACTGCGAGTTACCGTTGGTATAGGTGAAGTTGTACAGCTCCAGCCAATTGGGATAGTTGCGTGCGTCGTTGCCCATGTTGACGATGTCTTCGCGATAAGCCTCAACGGGCCACTTCACTTCGGCGAACTCCCAAGTGTCGATGTAATATTCCAACTGTGAATAGGCAGCCGAAATGCCGGCTTGCGCATCGTTCTCATTACGCCAGAAACTGCCCGAAGTAAGTTGGTCGGGCGACTCCAAGGTTAAATAATCGTCGCACGAGCCTGTCAGGAGCGATGCGAAACAAAGGCCGGCTATGTATATTGCTTTTTTCATTTTCATATCGTATTAATTTGGTTAGAATGTTAGTTGTGCACCCAGTGTGAACGAACGGGTAAACGGATAAATCAGCTTGTCGATACCGGTGTTCAGCACACTTGCACGCGAGAATTCGGGGTCGATGCCGTCGTAGCCGGTGATGGTGAAAAGGTTTTCGCCGCTTACGTAGAAGCGCAGTTTCTCGATGAACACTTTCTGCATCATGGCTTTCGGCAGGGTATATCCCAGTTGCAACTGGCGCAGGCGAATGAAGTCGCCCTTCTCGATGAAACGGTCGGATTCCTTCAGGTTGCCGTTGGGGTCGTTGAAGATGGCACGGGGCACGTTGGTATTTGTGTGCTGAGGCGTCCACGCATCGAGCGACGAAGCAAGGAAGTTGGAGCCGGAGTTCATGCCTTCATAGAAGTATTTATTTCCGTTGTAGAGCTTGTGTCCCCATGCGCTGCCCAATACGAAAGAAAGGTCGAAACCTTTGTAGCCGGCAGAGAAATTGAGGTTGACTTCCAGCGTGGGGATGCCCGAACCGCAATACACCTTGTCGTCATCGTCGATGGAACCGTCACCGTTCGTATCGGCAAAACGGATGTCGCCGGCATCGGCAAAGGGCTGATACTCTTTACCATCCGCATTTTTGTATTGTCGGGCTTCGGCGTTACTTTGAAACAAGCCTTCGGTCTTGTAGAGATAGAATGCGCCGATGGGTTGGCCCACGCGCGTCTGGGTGGGGAAGTGTTCGCTTCCGTATTTCAGACCCTCGCCATAGAGCACCTGGCTCTTGTCTGCCAGTTCCACCACCTTATTATTTGTGGTGCTGAGGTTCATGCCTACGCTGTAGTCTAATCCGCCTTTCGAGTCGGTCCAATTCAGCTCGACCTCGACACCGGAGTTGCGTATTTTGCCTACATTCAGAATGGGGTTGTTCAGACCGGCAGAGGGTGGGAGCGCTTTGGTTATCAGCAGTTCTTCGGTCTGGTTGTAATAGTAGTTCAAGGCTCCGGTCAGCTTGTTGTCGAAGAAGCCGAAGTCAAGTCCGATGTTCTTCGTGTCGGTGGTTTCCCACTTCAACGAACGGTTTTCCAGTCCACGGGCGATGCTTCCCGTCCATGCGTTGTCTCCGTTGCCTTTCACATATCCCTGATACTTGGTGTTGTAGGTCGAAATCAAGGCAAGGAAATCGTAAAATCCCAGAGCATTCTCGTTGCCCAGCCGTCCCCAACTGGCACGGAGCTTCAGGTTGTTCAGCGCAATGTCTTTCGGGAAGAACGCCTCTTCGCTGATTCTCCAGCCCACGGCCACCGACGGGAAGAAGCCCCAACGGTTGTCCGCACCGAACTTGGAAGAGCCGTCGCTGCGCACGGTAGCCTGCACGAGGTAGCGGTTATTGTAGTTGTAGTTCACGCGTCCGAAGAAAGACACCCGTCTGTAATCCCATTTGCTTCCGCTTCCGTCGAAAGTGCCGCCCGCACCTGCTCCTACGGTAGAGAAGCCTGAGTCGAGGAAGCCGCCGGGTTGTTCGCCTATCACTAACTGCCCGTCTTCCACCTTGTAAGTGGTGGTTTTGCCTTCCACGCCTACCGAGTGCCAAGTATATCTGCGGGCCATGGTCGACGTACCTGCCACTGCGTTGACAGTGTGCTTGCCAAACTCCTTGTTGAAGCTCAACAGGTTTTCCCATACGTGTTCTTCCCAGTAAGCTGAAGTCTCGCTGTGGTACGGGTAGTCACGTTTCGATTTTACGTCGGCTATATAAGTCGGTGTGTGGTAAGTCTGGCGTTGATGTTCTCCCCGGTATGCATAGCTTGTTTTAAAGCTGAGCCATTTCGTGAAGTTGGCGGTCAGGGCTATGTTGGCGCTGGTATGATAGCGTTTGTCGGTCGACTTTTCGTAATGATGGTCGGCCATCACGTTTCGGTTGTTTGGCAGGTTGTCGAAGTTGGTCAGGCCGAAACCGTACTTCTCGTCTTTGTTATAGATAGGTACTAACGGAGAAATCATATACATCTCTTTCAGTTGGTACTCCGGCTGTTTGCTGTCAGTGAACTTGAAAGCCATGTTGGCGTCTATGTCGAAGATATACTTGCTTGTGTGCAGTTTTAGGCGGGCGTTATCCTGCCGGTAGTCATTGCCCAGGAAGATTCCTTTGTCGTCGGCATGGTTGTACGACACCGAATACTGTGTGTTTTCGCCGCCCCCTCTGATGCTGACCATATAGTTCTGCGACAGACCCGTGCGCAACATGGCTTTCTGCCAGTCGGTATCGATGCCTGTATTCTTGGTCATGTAAGGTTCGAGTTCCATCAACTGTTTTTTCCATACGCCTTCGTTCTCGGCGTCGTATTGCGATTTGTGGTTCTCTACGTGCGAGTTCCAGTTTTCATACATTTGCGTATGCACTTTCTTGTACTGATCGGCATTCAGCAAGTCGAGCTTCTTTGCCACATCCGTCATGCTGACATATGCGCTGAAGTCTATTTTGGTTTCGCCTTTCTTTCCGTTCTTCGTAGTCACGATGATGACGCCGTTGGCTGCCACCGAACCGTAGATGGCTGCTGCCGCGCCGTCTTTCAACACCTCCATCGCCTGAATGTCCTGCGGGTTCACCGAGTTGATGTCGCCGGGAAAACCGTCGATGATGTAAAGAGGCTCGTTATCGCCGAAGGTTTTCACACCGCGGATTTTCACCTGCACGCCTGCACCGGCATTACCTCCGGACTTCATGATGTTTACGCCCGCAATTTTTCCTTGCAGTGCTTCGGCCGGATTGGTGGTAGTGCGTTTGGACAGTTCTTCCACATCGACGGAAGAGATGGCTCCCGTCATATCGCTTTTCTTCATTGTGCCGTAGCCTATCACGACCACTTCGTCCAGCATTCCGGCGTCTTCTTTCAATACCACTTTCAGGGTATTGCGTCCGTTCAGTGGTATCTCTTGAGCAGTATAGCCCACATAAGAGATGATGATGGTTGCATTGGACGAAACGTACAGGGTGAAGTTTCCGTCAATGTCCGTAATCACTCCGTTCGTCGTTCCTTTTTCCAATACGCTGGCACCGATGATGCTTTCACCGGTTGCATCGGTCACGTTACCCGTCAGCCGGATGGCTTGTGCCAATGCGCTTATGGGCAACATAGAAGCAAAGAAGAAAAGCAGCAGAGTCGCTCTTTCTTTAAAGTAGTTACTTTTATTCATGTGAATAAGTTTTTAAGGTTAATATTCTTGTTTCTCACGATGCTAAGTTATTAAGCATAAGCGTGAAAAAACAAATAAAAGTATCTACAAGAGAACTACAAATGCTGCTTATTCTTTGTTTTATAATCTACAGCTGTTAATGTAAATAGTTGATTAATAGTATATAATTATTTGCTTGTATGCCTACAAATCATGAAAGCCGAGGCTCGGGCCGTAAATAACGCTTTATGTGCTCCGCCGCCTCTTTCTTTTTTTTATTGATTGTACTTCTTGTATTCCTCATCCGTCACCGCTTCGCACCATTCGGTACTTGTGCCCTCGGCAGGAACGGCGATGGCAATGTGTTGAAACCAACTATCCCGGGCTGCTCCGTGCCAATGTTTTACCTCGGCAGGAATGTTCACTACGTCACCGGGCTTGAGTGCGCGTGCCGGTTCGCCCCATGCCTGATACCAACCGCGACCGCCGACACAAATAAGGAGTTGTCCGCCTTTGTGGTGTATGTGCCAGTTGTTGCGGCAACCCGGCTCAAACGTTACGTTATGCAACGGTAAAGTGCCTTCGGTAAGAGGGGCGAGGTAACTGTTGCCAATAAAATATTTGGCGTAGGCAGTGTTGAGCTCGCCTTTGGGGAATATCATGTCTTCGATGGGTTCGCCTCCTGCAAACGGTTCGCCGAAAACTTCGGCGATAGTTCTGTCTGCGCGATAAGCCTCCAAGTCGCCCGCTTTTTGCCGCAAGGCTTGTGGGATGGCGCGGATAGCTGTGTCCGAAAGTCCCATGTTGCGAGCGCCGCGGACGTGCGAAGCCAATTGCGGCTCAACTCCTTTCAGTCCGCACAACGCACTGATTGTGACGAGTTCGCGCTCGGCAAACGAGAGGTTGTTGCGGACGAAGATGTCACCGAATAGATGGGCTTTGAGATAATAATCTGTTGCGGGCGCAAAATCGTAATTGAAAGGTTTGCCTCCCGTAAGCAGAGTCTGCACTTCCGTGCCGTGTTTCAAGGCATTATAGTCTTCCGGCAATGGTTCGGCATCTTTTCCCTCGTCGTCTTTGATGCCTTCAGCCCTTCGCGCTTCCAAGGTTCGTTGCAGCACACTGAGCCCGTTCAGGCTGCGGGGGAAGCCCGTATAGGCATACAATTGCGACAGAGCCTCTTTGATTTGATTGACGGTCAGTCCGTTATCCAATCCTTCGTGAATGGCCTGTGCCAGTCCGTCAACATCTCCTTTGGCTTCCAGACAGGCTATGGCCGCCATGTCCTACCATTTTCGGTCTAATGTTTCCATTACATTCATTGTCTGATTGTTTTTTATTTCTTTCTGTGCGCAGGCGGTTGTACTGACGGCCGCTATTGCAAAAATTGTCAGTATAATCTTTTTCATGGCTTTTACTGCGGTGCGAATGATTTGTGAAACAAAGGCGTTGCATTATCTCATTTCAATATCCCAGTCCCTTGAGCCACTTTACCACCTTTGCCTTTTCTGTCCTCACCTCGTGTCCGTAGATGGCGAATGCGCCGGTAACCTTGGCGCGCGGATATTGCTTCTTCACGTCTTCGACCGTGCTTGCAAGTCCGCTGCCTTCGTGGGTGGTGAATGGTATGAGTGTCTTGCCGTTGAGGTCGTGTTTTTTGAAGAAGCTGAACATGACCTGCGGATAAGTGCCCCACCATATCGGGCCACCGATGAAAATCACATCATATTCGCCGATGTTGCTTATCGAGCCTTTGAATGCAGGCAGTTCTCCACTCTTCTTCTCCGCCTGTGCCACCTTTATCAGTTCCGAATAGGGCATGTCGTAGCTCTTTTCGGCTACTATTTCAAAGACATCGGCTCCGGTCTGTTCTTTGATGTAATCGGCCACAATCTTAGTGTTGCCTTCTTTGATATTTCCTACTGCATAGTTATCTCCCGCATGCGAGAAGAATACTATCAATGCTTTTCCTTTTTCCATTTCGTTTTCCTGTTTTTCGCTTCCGTTGCATGCCACGGACGTCAGCAATGCGGCCACAACGGTTATGATTCTCGATAATTTCATAAGATAGTCGGATTATAAGATAGTCGGATTATGGGTTATTTTCATTTATTCATATCAGAGTTGTCGCCATCCCATAAACATTTTCACGGTTTCGGGGTCGTTATGGTCGAAGAACACACTCCTGGCGAGGTCAAGGGCCTTGATGCGTTCCATCTCGTCGGGTGTCAACTCGAAATCGTAGATGCTGAAGTTCTCTTCCATACGGTTACGATGGGTGGACTTGGGAATGATGATGACGTCGCGCTGCGTAAGGTAGCGAAGAGCCACTTGTGCCACACTCTTGCCATGTGCCTTGCCGATTTCTTCTAACACCGGGTTGGTGAAGAGGCCGTTGCGTCCCTCGGCAAGCGGTCCCCACGACATGGTATGCGTGCCGAATTCATCCATGTATTTCTTGGCTTTGATTTGCTGGCAGAAGACGTGTGTTTCTACCTGGTTCACTGCCGGTACGATTTCGACATTGCTTGCAAGGTCGATGAAATGGTTCGGTTGGAAGTTACTCACGCCGATGGCCCGCAACTTGCCTTCCCGATAGCCCTCTTCCAAAGCGCGGTAGGCTCCGTAGTAGTCGCAAAAAGGCTGATGGAGCAGCATGAGGTCGATGTATTCGGTCTGCAACCGCCGCAGGCTCTCGTCGATGCTTGCCTTGGCGCGTTCATAGCCATAGTGGCTGATCCATATTTTGGACACCAGAAAGACCTCACTGCGGGCAATGCCGCTCTTCTTCACCGCTGCACCCACACCCTCCTCGTTGTGATACGCCTGTGCCGTATCTACCATCCGATATCCTGCACCGAGTGCGTCGCTCACACAACGTTCGGCTTCTGTCGGGTTCACTTGATATACCCCATAGCCCGATTGGGGCATCTTCACTCCGTTGTTTAAAGTTACATACTTCATTTTTTTCTTTTTTTGGTTTTACGATTACAAAGTTACGGCGTTTGATTTATTACATTGTTTCACAAAACACCTCGAAAATGTCACATTTCACGCAAATCGTTCACCTGATACCGGAATATTGCTTAACTTTGGCGTATGAACGGGAATAATGAGTTGGACTTTGTGTTTTCCACAGACTTTCTGCAAATCAACGACAAGCGCTTCTATCGTTGGTGCGTGCACCTGATTTGCCTCGACGGCGAGGGCAGCTTCGTGTTCAACGAACGTTGTTGGCATATCTGTCGTAACGATATAGCCATCCTGATTCTGCCCGACAAGGTGTGTAACCTTGCGCCCCATCCCGACCTGCGGGTAGAGTTCTTCGCCGCTCCGCTCAAATTCCTGAACGCTCAGCTTCCGGCCAACAACTTCGGTATAGGTGGCGGCATCACGCTTTACAATAATCCGGTCATTCCCGTTTGCGAAGAAGATGCCCGGAAGTTCACGGACGACATTCACCGGCTTCGCGACCGTATGGCCGACACCTCTCACTTGTTTTACCGCGAGCTGATGGGCAGCCTGTGCCAAACGATGATGTACGACCTCTTCGACTTCCACGCCAAGTACTACGGAGCGCGGGAATCGACCGACCGCCGTAGTTTTATCGTGAAAGAGTTGATGCAACTGTTGCAGACCGGCATCAGCCGCACCGAGCGAGACGTAGCCTACTATGCCGACCGCCTTCATGTTACACCCAAATATCTTTCGGACACCGTGCGTCGAACCACGGGCAGCAGTGTCACATCTTTCATCGACCGCTATACCATCCCGATGCTCAAAGGCTTTCTTGAAGACGAGCACTTGTCGCTCACCCAAATTGCCGACATCATGAACTTTGCCTCACTTTCCTACTTCAGCCGCTATGTATCGAAGCATTTGGGAATGTCGCCCAGTCAATACCGGTTGAGTTTGCAGCCGGAGAAGCAGTGAAGCGGAGAAGCAGTGAAGGGTGATGGCGGCGGCACGATCCAGAGTCTCCTTGTCGAAGCAGAGAAGCAGTGAAGTAGTGAAGCCGGAGAAGCAGTGAAGCGGAGAAACCGGAGAAGCAGTGAAGGGTGATGGCGGTGGCACGATCCAGAATCTCCTTGTCGAAGCAGAGAAGCCGGAGAAGCAGTGAAGCAGAGAAGGGCAACCTTCAGTGCACCAAGCAGTTTGGGTGCAGAAGCGGAGAAGCAGTGAAGCAGTGAAGCAGAGAAGCAGTGAAGCGGAGGGGGGGGTAGAATAAATATGGCCGGCCGGTTATATGTGTTGCAGATAGTCGGCCAGGTCTTCTTCCGAAGAAAGGTTGAGCGACTTGCGCAAGCGATAGCGGTTCATGTTGATGGTCTTCGGCGTGGTGCCGGTCAGCATGGATATCTCTTTGGTGGAGAGGTTCACCCTTAGCAATGTGGCAAGATACTTTTCGCCTTGCGTCAGTTTGGGATGGAGGGCAACGAGACGTTGCAGAAACTCCTTGTTCTTGTCCTCCACGTTCGTCAGTACGGCGCTGTTGGCCTTGTCTCCGCTTTGGCACTGGCCGATGAAGGCATTCACCTTTTTCAGATGGGGGATGAGAAGTTGGTTGTCCATCTTATACCCCTCTTTTATCATTTCGCGTATCTTGTCCAGCAGTTCGTTGCGGCTTCTGAGGAATACGGCGAAACTCATGGCCTCCTGCCGGCTGGTGTTGAGTGCGTTTTGTACGTGCTCCAGTTCCAGCTCCTGCTGATGCAGCTTCAGTTCGGAGACCTCGCGCTCCGACAGCTCAAGCCGGTAGCGTGCCTTTACCAATTGCAGGTCTTTCCTGCGTTTATACCATTTATAAAGAAAGATGCAGAAAGCCACGCCCAGCAGCAGGACACTGCCCAGCAGCCAGACGTTGCGCTTCAGCAGCTCTATCCTGTAAGCCTGCTCCTGCAACTCGGTGGCATACTTCTGGTCTTGATATCTTTTGTAGGAGATTTCCAGCTCGATGTTGCGCAGCTTGTTGCTGCTTTGCAACTCCTTGCTCAGGTGATACATCTTGTCCAGAGCCTCGTAGGCTTTGGCAAAATCGCCTATGGCGGCATACACCATGGAGGAATACTCGCAGTTGTCGCAAATCAGCTCGCGGGCGCCGATGTTGTGGGCATATTCATGCGCTTTCTGCAAGGCTTCCAGCGCCTTGTCGTACTGCCGGCCGTAGTAATATTGTTTTGCCATGTTGTTATAGTTCTCGCCCAGCGACCATTGCGCATCCAGATTCTTGTTGATGACGATGGCCTCCTGAATGAAGGAGAGTTTCTCTTCCGTGTTTCCTTGATACAGGCAGAGGTTGTTCAGATTGGTGGCTATCTCCTTCAGGTTGCGCTGGGCGCGGTTGATGGCCAATGCTCTCTGAAAGAACCGTTCGGCCACGGCAAACTCGTTGAGGAAGTGGTGCATCACTCCGCGCTCGTTGTAGCACCCGGCTATGGAGGTGGAGTCGCCGATGGATTTAAAGATGGAGGTGGCCTTGTCGTTCAGCTCGATGGCCTTGTTGTAGTCGCCCAGTTTGCTATACACACGTCCCATGAGAGAGTAGAGGCAGGCGTTCTGTCTTTTGTTGGAGGGATGGATGTACTTCTGCGTGTCATACAGGTTTTTGATGCTTAAATCGAAGTTGCCCAGCAGTTGCTCTGCCTGACAGTAGAGCAGCATGGCTTGTGCGCGGACCTCGTTCGGCTCGTCTTCGGGGAACAGGGCAGAGGCTTGGGAGGCATAATAAGAGGCTTGCTTAGGATTGTTGTACAAGTATTTCTGCGCTTGTCCGATCAGGGTCCGGGCTTGTTTTATATCTTGGCTTTGCAGGGATGTCGTTGCACACAGAAGGCATGCGAGTAATAAATAAAAGGCTTTCTTCATCGTCTCGTCTTGTTTTTGCAAATTTAATTATTTCTTCTCAAAACTCCCGCCTGCCTCTGAAAAGATTTGGAAACGGTGCTTGGCGAGGGCATCCCGTCCCTCGGTGGCCGCCACTGTTCCGCTGCCTCTGAGAAGATTTGGAAACGGTACTTGGCGAGTTCAGGATAATTAATTTCTGGATAGGCACTTGTCTTCCCGTTTTTTTTGGGGGGGGATATGTGCAAGCAGTTATCTCCGGCTTGCTGTCGGAGAGACGGCATGCGGTAATACGAAGGTTGTACGCTGACCGCAGTCGTAAATGAATGGGGGGGGAAACAATTTGTGATACATTCTTGATATCATCTTGAAGGTGTGACCTCATAAAGATGCCGATGCTTTCAGCTATGACATTTGGATATTCAGCTATGACATTCGGATATATAGCTATGACATTCGGATATATGGCTATGGCATTCGGATATTATAGTATATGGATATATAGTATACGTATATAGGATAAAAACATGGATGAGAATAGGTAGTCTTTTTGTTCTTGATTACTGTGGAATCTCTGTTCGCACACTGCGAACGTCCGTTCGCGCACTGCGAACATAAATCCGCGCACTGCGGATATCCGTTCGCAGTGCGCGAACAGAGATTTTGTTTACTGAAAAGCCAACTTCTCTCCTTGATGAGATTAAGTTTTTTCCTTGACCGGCTCAACTTTTCTCTTTGACGCCGAGATAGGTTGCGATAGGAGTTTGAAACGCCAATCGGTAGGGGGGAGGAGGCAAATGGCACTCAGGTTTCAACATTTATAGGTTACGGATAGAAGTTTGAGACGCCAACCGGTAGGGGGAGGAGGCAAATAGTACTCAGGTTTCAATATTTATAGGTTGCGGATAGGAGTTTGAAACGCCGGTCAATAGGGGGCTGTGCACATCATATATATTGTACACATTATACATATTTATATATAAAGCGACTACCCTTTAAAAAAACCGAACCGGGTTGCGATATTTCGCCGTTCGGCTTTTTTTAAAGGGTAGTCGCACATGTCAGAAGATACCTCCGGTGGTGGTGGGGGTATTCTGTCGGGATTGCTTATCCGGCATTATTTCTGCAAAATAGCCATTGTGTCGGAGGCAATCATCAGTTCTTCGTCGGTGGGGATTACCACTACTTTTACTTTGGAGTCGGCGGATGAGATGACGGCTTCTTCACCGCGAACCTTGTTCTTTTCGGCATCCAGCTTCACGCCCATGTATTCCAGTCCTCCGCAGGCTCCCCAACGGGCGCTGGCCTGATTTTCGCCCACACCGCCGGTGAAGACAATGATGTCCGCGCCGCCCAATGCGGCCGCATAGGCGCCGATATATTTCTTGATGCGATAGAAGTACATCTCTTCGGCCAGGATGGCTTTCGGGTTGCCGGCTGCCACGGCGTTTTCCAGGTCGCGCATGTCGCTGGACTCGCCGAAGATGCCCAGCACACCGCTTTTCTTGTTCAGGAGGTTGGACACTCCGTTTGCGTCCAAGCCTTCCTTTTCCATGATGAAGGCGACGGCGCCCGCGTCGATGTCGCCGCTACGGGTTCCCATCATCAGGCCTTCGAGCGGGGTGAGCCCCATGCTGGTATCTATGCACCGGCCGTCTTTGACGGCACTGATGGAGGCTCCGTTGCCGATGTGGCAGGTGATTATCTTTTTCCCTTGCGGCTGCACTCCCAGGAACTCGCAGACGCGTTGCGACACATAGCGGTGGGAGGTGCCGTGGAAGCCGTAACGGCGCACGCCGTACTTCTCGTAAAGCTCGTAGGGCACGGCGTATAGATAGGCGTGCTTCGGCATGGTCTGATGGAAAGCGGTGTCGAACACGCCGATTTGAGGAACATCGGGCAAGATGGCCGATATGGCGTTTACGCCTTTCAGGTTGGCCGGGTTGTGGAGCGGGGCCAGGTCGTTGCAAGCGGTAAAGGCGGCCAGCACTTCGGGCGTCAGCTGCACGGATTGGCTGAACTTTTCGCCTCCGTGCACCATGCGGTGGCCTACGGCGTCGATTTCGTCCAAGGACTTGATGGCGCCGTATTCGGGGCCGGTTAAGGTGTTCAGGATAAATTCCACGCCTACGGTATGTTCGGGGATGGCTTTCTCCAGAATCTTCTTCCCGCCTCCGGGCAGGGTTATCTTCAGGAATGAGTCTTTCAAGCCTATTTTCTCTATTCCGCCTTGTGCGATAACTTCTTTCGTATCCATGTCGAACAACTTGTATTTGATGGACGAGCTACCGCAGTTCAATACTAAGATTTTCATGTCGATATATCAGATTTTAATGTTATTCGGGTTTTTGTTTGGCAGCAATGGCCTGATTGGCCGTGATGGCAATCATGCGATAGACGTCTTCGATGGAGCAGCCGCGCGAGAGGTCGTTTACCGGGCGGGCGATGCCTTGCAGGATGGGGCCTACGGCATCGGCGTGTCCCAGGCGCTGTACCAGTTTGTAGGAGATGTTGCCTACCTCGAGGCTGGGGACAATCAGCACGTTGGCGTTGCCGGCAATCTTTGAGCCCGGCGCCTTGCTTGCGCCTACTTCGGGAACCAGTGCCGCGTCTGCCTGCAACTCGCCGTCGATGGCCAATTTAGGATCCATTTCTTTGGCTATCTTCAAGGCTTCTACCACCTTGTCCACCACTTCGTGCTTGGCGGAGCCTTTGGTGGAGAAGCTGAGCAGCGCTACCTTCGGGTTCATGCCCACAACGGCTTTCGCCGTACGTGCCGTACAGACTGCAATCTCGGCCAGCTGTGCGGCGTCGGGCACGGGGGTGACGGCCACGTCGCCCATCACCAGTATGCCGTTCTTGCCATATTCGGGGGCGTGTGTCAGCAACAGCATGGCGCCGGAAACGCAGGTGATGCCGGGGGTGGTTTTGATAATCTGCAAAGCCGGACGAAGCACGTCGCCGGTGGTGTTGCGGGCGCCTGCCAACTGGCCGTCGGCATCGCCGTTCTTTATAATCAGGCAGCCCAGATAGAGGGGGTTGAGCACCAGTTTGCGGGCTTCTTCGATGGTCATGCCTTTCTTTTTGCGAAGCTCGTACAGCAGCTGTGCATATTCTTCTTTCTTGGGATGGTCTGCCGGATTGACGATGGTGGCTTTCTCGATGTTTCCCAATCCCCACTCTTGGGCGCAAGCGCGTATTTCTTCCGGATTTCCCAGAAGTATCAGATCTGCGATGCCGTCAGTCAGAATCTGGTTGGCGGCTTTCAAGGTACGCTCTTCCGTACCTTCGGGAAGAACAATGCGTTGGCGGTCGGCTTTCGCACGTTCAAGGATTTCATTGATTAATCTTTGCATGATATTTATGTGTATAACTAAGAATAGCGGTGTGTGTCATTCACTTCGCAAAAGTATAGTTTTTTGCAATATCAACATTGCAAAAAACTCTCTTTTTCCATGCTTGCTCTCATTTATTATAATATTTAACATTAAAAAGTAAGAGATGGAATGTGCTCGTACACATTGCCGCTCCAAGGCGGAGGGGGACATACAGCGGTTGTGCGATAAAAAAAGCAGACCGGCTGCAACAAGCAATGTGTAGAATGTCTACCTTTGCAACGTTTTTTCAACATATAATAATCAGTCGGTCTCCCGGAGACCTTGTTTTTATGATTCGTCAATGTGCCATCCTCTTCGGATGTTTAGCTTTGGGTGAGCTGGTCGTATTCGTCACAGGCGTCAAGTTGCCTTCCAGCATCATCGGTATGCTGTTGCTTACCTTGTTCTTGAAATTAGGTTGGATAAAGTTGCACTGGGTGCAGGGCATGTCCGACTTTCTGGTGGCCAATCTGGGTTTCTTCTTTGTGCCGCCCGGTGTAGCCTTGATGCTCTATTTCGATATTATCGCGGCCGAATTCTGGCCGATAGTCGTTGCTTCATTAGTCAGTACTCTGCTGGTGATTGTCGTCACCGGATGGGTTCATCAATTAACACGTAAAATCAAATGAGTTTCTTAGAAAACAACTTTTTCCTGTTGGCCGTCACCTTCGGAGTGTTTTTCTTTTCCAAACTGTTGCAAAAGAAAACCGGCATCATGCTGCTTAATCCCATTTTGCTGACAATCGGCATCCTCATCATCTTTCTGAAAACGGCGCATATCAGCTATGAGACCTACAACGAAGGGGGGCGCTTGATAGAGTTCTGGCTGAAACCCGCCGTCGTTGCCTTGGGAGTGCCTCTGTATCTTCAGCTGGAGACCATAAAGAAACAGTTGCTGCCCATCATCTTGTCTCAATTGGCGGGCTGCATCGTGGGTGTTGTTTCCGTGGTGCTGATAGCCAAACTGATGGGGGCTTCCGATGAAATCGTCTTTTCATTGGCTCCCAAGTCGGTAACCACGCCGATTGCAATGGAAGTGACCAAATCATTGGGCGGCATCCCTTCGCTGACTGCCGCCGTCGTGGTCAGCGTCGGTCTGCTTGGTGGCATATTGGGCTTCAAGACAATGAAGCTGACGGGTATAGGCAGCCCCATGGCTCAAGGCCTCTCGATGGGAGCCGCCGCTCATGCGGTAGGCACTTCCGCTGCCATGGAGATAAGTCGTAAGTACGGTGCATTCGCCGGTCTCGGCCTGACGCTGAACGGCATTTTCACGGCCTTGTTCACACCGGCCATTCTGCGTTTGCTGGGTTTGCTCTAACAAAACCCACCGTTTTTTTGTTATTACTGCCAATCTCAATCAACCCAAACATTTATGATTTCATTTAAAGACATCGAACCGCAAGACAAAGAGCTTATCACCTCATACACCTTAAATGCTCCTCGAAGAAACTGTGACCTTTCGTTTTCCAATCTGTGCAGCTGGCGCTTCCTGTACAATACCCGGTTTGCCATTATGGACGGATTCCTGTTATTGAAGTTCCGGGCCAATGGGAAATCGGTATATATGATGCCGATAGGCAACGGTGATTTGAAGAAAGTGTTGGATGCTCTGATGGAGGATGCCCGTCGGGAAGGAGAGCCTTTCTGCTTGCTGGGCATTTGCTCCGGGATGTGTTCCGAACTGGAAGCTTTCATGCCCGGGAGGTTCCGGTTCACGGCAGACCGTGACTATGCGGATTATCTCTATCTTCGTACCGACCTTGCCACGCTTTCGGGGAAGAAGCTTCAAGCCAAGCGAAACCACGTGAATAAATTCAAGCGGACTTATAGCTATGAATACACTCCCATTACCCCCGATCGCATTCAGGAATGCCTGGAACTGGAGGCCATCTGGTGCAGGGCCAACAACTGCGACCAACATGAGGGAACAGGCAACGAACGCCGCGCATTGGTTTACGCTCTTCAGCACTTTGATGAGCTGGGGCTGATGGGGGGTATTCTGCATGTAAACGGTAAGATTGCGGCCTTCACCTTCGGCATGCCCATCAACCGGGATACCTTCGGGGTGCACATCGAGAAGGCCGATGCAAGTATTGACGGAGCATACGCGATGATTAACCACGAGTTTGCAAACCATATTCCCGAACAATATATCTATATCAACCGGGAGGAGGATTTGGGCATCGAAGGTTTGCGCAAGTCCAAGCTATCTTATCAGCCTGCCATCATTCTGGAAAAATACATGGCCTGCCTGAAAGACGAACCCGTGGAAATGATAAAATAGTAGCGGAACGAGATGGACGGGGTGAAACGACAGATAAAGAACTTATGGAAGCTTTGTTTCGCTGATAGCGAGGAGTTCAGAGAGATGTATTTCCGGCTGCGCTACAATGACAGCGTCAACATTGCCATGGAAAGTGAGGGGAAAGTGATTGCGGCTTTGCAAATGTTGCCTTATCCCATGACGTTTGGAGGGGAGGAAATCAAAGTCGCTTATGTCTCCGGGGCCTGTACGCATCCCGACCATCGTAACCGGGGGGTAATGGGCGAGCTCTTATCCCGGGCTTTCATGCGCATGTTGCACAATGGCAAGGTCTTGTCTGCTTTGATTCCTGCGGAACCTTGGCTGTTCGCTTATTATGCCCGCTATGGCTACGCGCCTGTGTTCAAATGCAGGACAAGCACTTTCGTGGCTTCGGACGTTCCTGCTTCCGGCCAAGAGTATGTGTTGAGAGTGGGTGAACAATGCAAAGCGAGAAGATATGAATACCTGAATGGTAAGTTAAGAGAACGAGCTTACTGCATGCAACATACAAAGGAGGACTTTCGTGTTATTCTTGCCGATTTGCGATTGGGGCAGGGATATGTCTATACATTGCATACGAAGGAGAGCAAGCTTAAGGAAGGCAATGACGAGCCGGAAAGTAAGGCCCGGATTGTTGCGCTGGCTGTGGCCTATCGGGCAGGGTCGGACGAATGGCGTATCGGAGAAATTGTATCGGACACTCCCGAAACATATACCTTATTGCTTCAAAGCATTTGCAGGGATTTGAATGTCTCGTCCGTCGAAGTGCTTGCCCCTCTTTCGGCGGATGAAGCCGGCGAGCCTTTAGGAATGGCGCGTATCATCGATGCCGGAGCCATGTTGGAACTTTATGCGGGCATCCATCCCGAAGTGGAGAGTTGCATCTGCCTCACCGACGAGCAAATAAGCGAGAACAACGGCTGCTATCACTTGAGTGGCGGTAAATGTATAAAAAGTGCCACGTGCTTGCCGGACAACCACGTGGCACTTACAATCGGTGAACTCACCACTAAAATATTCGAAAGGTCACTCCCGTATATGAGCCTGATGATGAACTGACGTTACAATCCGCTGAAGTCCACTCCCTCGAATACCAACGAAGGTATGCGCCAGGAAGAGGAGAGACGGGGGTCATTGCCAACGGCTGTCAAAGAAGACCAGAGGGTAATCATATTGCCGGTCACATTCATTTCGTTGACAGGTTGAATCAATTTTCCGTTTTCTATCAGGAAGCCTTCGATGCCATAGGAGAAGTCACCGGTACTCTTGTTGCTGTTTCCGCCGTTGAATCCGGTAACTAATATGCCTTTTTGTACATCCGCCACCAAACCGTCCAAGTCTTTGTTTCCCGGTTGCAGCACCAGCAGAGAAGGTGAGTTGATGGTCGGTTTCACTCCCATTTTCTTGGAGTTATAGGTGTCGATGAAATAGGTTTTCAATGTTCCGCTTTCGAATATCGGACGACGTTCGGTTGCCACGCCTTCACTGTCGAAGTAACGGGCGCCACGGGCTCCGATGAGATGAGGCTCATCCATCAGGTTCAGTTTGTCGGAACCGACTTTCGTGTTGAGCTTGTTCAGCAGGAACGAATTCTTTTGCTGAAGGGCGGAACCGTACAAGGCACTCAACAACGGGCTGAGCAATTGGCCTGCATTCATGGGATCGACCACCATGGTATACTTGCCCGAAGCGGCCTTGCGCTGTCCCAGTTTCTTTAATACACGTTCCAATGCCTTTGTTCCGATGCCCGACTTTATCAGTTTGTCATAAAAGATGGCCGAGTCGTACCAATAAGAAGAAGGACGTGCTTCTCCTTCTCCTTTCACGGCCACATCGGCCGAAACCGAGAACCAGGTGGACTTGGATTCGCCTTCAAAACCGTTACTCGTCAGGCGGTATGAAGCCTCTTCTCCATCACTGTAAGAGCTGCCGACCGATATGATGCGTTCGTCTTTTCCCAAGACCTCTTCGGCTGCGGCACGGGCGATAGCCACTTTGTCGTCGGGGTTCAGACTGTAGAACTTGTTGTCGAACAGTTGCAAATCGGGCTTTCCCCCTTTATAGTAGCGGGAAGGTTCGGGCAATACGCGTGCTTCGTCTTCTGCCAGATAGCGTGTGGACTCAATGCCGTTCTTGATGAAGCTTTCCAGTTCTTTCTTATCCAAACGGTTGGTGGAATACGAACCGTATTTTCCGTCAACATACAAACTGATGCTCAAACCGCTTTCAGAAGCCTGTTGCAATTTATCCATCTTGGCGTCACGCAATTCGAACGAAGCGTTGGAGTTGGAATACAGCACCAACTTGGCTGCCTGACAGCCATTCTTCAGGGCATAATCCATTGCCCATTGTGCCAATTTCTTATTATTATCCGTAATCATTTCGTTTAATTTTCAGTTTTCCGTTTTTTGTTAGCTTTCTCCTCCTACCGTCAGTTTGCTGACCAATGCCGACGGCATGCCGCAGGTCACCGGACAAGACTGCCCGTCTTTGCCGCAGGTCCATGTGCCGTTGTCTATCTTGTCGTTGTTGGCCACCATGGTGATGTCTGCCAGTGCTTTCGGTCCGTTGCCGATGATATTGATGTCTTTGATGGGCTGTGTCAGTTTTCCGTCTTCAATCAGATAACCGGACTTCACGAAGAAAGTAAAGTCGCCGGCACCGATTTGCACCTGTCCGTTGGTGAAGTTGTCCACAAAGATACCGTTCTTCACGGTAGAAATGATATCCTCCTCTTTCATGTTTCCGGCTTCCATATAGGTGGCTCGCATGCGGGGGATGGGCATATTTCGGAATGTGTCGCGACGGCCGTTTCCGGTAGGCGCCACGCCATAATGTTTGGCGCTGATGCGGTCGTGCAGGTAACTGGTCAGCACGCCTTCTTTCACGATATAAGTCTTTTGTCCTTCCACACCCTCATCGTCGAAGTTTACGGAGCCTCGGTTGAAGGGAATGGTACCGTCGTCTACCACGTTGATGTGCTCGTCGCAAATCTTCTTGCCGAAGAGGTCGCAGAAGATGGAGGTGCGCTTGCGGTTGAAGTCGGCTTCGAAAGCATGTCCGATGGCTTCGTGCAGCAGGATGCCCGAACCTCCTGCGCCCATAACCACGGGCATTTCGCCACCTTTGGGCTTGATGGCCTTGAACAGGATGGAAGTGTTGTCTACCGCTTCGCGTGCAAGAACTTCAACGATATCGTCTGTCATGAATTCAAACCCTTTGCGGTAGGAACGGCTGGCATAGCCATTCTCCATCTTTCCGTTTTCTTCCATGATGCAGACTGCCACGAACGAAACCATGGGGCGGTAGTCATAGTAACTCACACCCTCGGAATTGCAGAACAGCACGTGCGAAGTGTTGTCGGTGAGGTAGGCCTGCACCTTGCTTACACGTTTGTCCAAAGAGAAAATCTTCTCGTTCAGTTTTTCCAAGTAAGGAATTTTTGTCTTTACGCTCACGTCTTCCCACGATTCGTTAACGGCATAGCGGCTTTTGGCTATTGTCTTCTCCGTCAGTGCCATCGTTTTGCCGGCCTTGCCGGACGACGCGATGCGGGCGGCTGTACGGGCGGCACGCAACATTTCGTCTAACGTGACGCCTTCCACATAAGCGTACCCGGTTTGGTCTCCTGCCAAAACACGCACCCCCATGCCGAAGTCGATGTTGGCTCCGCAATTGTTTACCTTGCCGTCCTTCAGACTTACATTGTTGTTGAATGTATGTTCAAAATAGAGGTCGGCATAGTCGCCTCCCTTTTCCAGAGCGGCAGCAAGCACTTTCCTTAAATCGGCTTCTGTCACGCCGAAATGGTTCATTGCCGCAGTAACGGCAGATTTGTCATCTGCTCTTTCCAATGTCTTCCGAACGGATGCCGGCACAGCCAACGACGGTGCTGCCAGCGAGCCTAATGCCGCCAGACTTCCCGTCCTTAAAAAATTTCGTCTATCCATCTTTTTGCTATAAATTGGTTATAAGAAACTGTTTCTTTTTTCTTTTCCGGGTTATCGGTCAACTTTCCTTTGTCAACAGGCTTTCAAGTTCTTCCGCATTCAGTCGCAGGTAGAACTGTCCTTTGTAGGCCACGGAGATGGCTCCGGTCTCTTCCGATACGATGATTGCGTGTGCATCCGAGACTTGGGCAATACCCATGGCTGCTCTATGACGTAAGCCCAGTTCTTTGGGAATATCCAGATTGTGAGATACCGGCAAGATGCAGCCTGCCGCCTTGATTCGCTTCTTGCTGATCACCATGGCTCCATCGTGCAACGGACTGTTCTTGAAAAAGATATTTTCTATCAGGCGCTGGTTGATGTCGGCATTGATTACCTCTCCCGTGCGCACTACGTCGTCCAAAGGCATGTCGTGCTCCATGACAATCAATGCACCTACTTTTTGCTTTCCCATGCTGATGCATGCCATCACTATCGGCATGATGTCTTCATGTTCCAGCTTTTTTTTCTTGTTGCCGGTGAAGAAACGTACCAATGCGCTGGCATGTTGGTGCGAGCCGAGCGTCAGCAGAAAGCGCCGTATTTCTTCCTGAAACAAGATGATGAGTGCCAATACACCGACACTGACCAGTTTGTCGAAGATGGAGCCAAGCAGCTTCATTTCCAACACTTGGGATACCACCAGCCATATCAGGATAAATACCAGAATCCCGGTAAACACATTGATAGAACCGGAGGCTTTCATCAGTTTATACGTATAGTATAACATGAGCGCCACCAGCAGTATGTCAATGAAATCTTTTATGCCAAATTCTATAAACACAAGCTATCTATAATTTATGATTCGTATTTTTTCTCATTGCCTCCACTATTTTCACAGTCTCCACGGCTTCTTTCACATCGTGAACCCGAATGATGTCGGCTCCTTTCAGCAAACATATCGTATCAATCACCGTGGTGCCGTTCAGGGCTTCCTGCGGCGTGCTGCCCAGCAGACGATATATCATCGACTTGCGGGACACTCCTATGAGCAAGGGTAATTCGAAGATGCGGAACTCTTCCAAATGTGCCAATAGTTCGTAGTTGTGCTCCAACGTTTTTCCGAAGCCGAATCCTGGATCGAGAATGATATCCTTCACGCCGAGGTCGCGCAATTGTTGCACTTTGCGGGCAAAATATTGAAACACGTCTTTCAGCAGATTGTCATAATGCGGATGTTGCTGCATGTTTTGCGGTGTGCCTTGCATGTGCATCATGATATAAGGCACGTTCAGCTCGGCCACCGTGCCGAACATGTCGGCATCCATTTCTCCCGCTGCAATGTCGTTGATGATGGCTACACCGTATTCCTCTACACACATGCGGGCCACATCGGCACGAAAGGTGTCTACGGACACTACAGCGTTCGGACATCTTTTGTGCAGTATGGTCAGTCCGAAGCGCAACCGTTCCATCTCTTCGCTGGCAGAAACGTCTGCGGCATCCGGGCGGGAAGAGTAAGCTCCGATGTCGATGATTCCGGCGCCATCGGCCAGAATCCGTTCCGCACGGCAGGCTATTTCCTCTTCCGTCTGCATGCGGCTGCCGGAATAAAAAGAGTCGGGAGTTACATTCAATATCCCCATGACGCAAGGGGTAGATAAGTCCATTAGTTGGCCGTTGACGTTTATATAGCGGGGTTTCAAGAATTCCATAAGCGTTTTCCTTGTTACATCTCTGCAAATGTAAACAAAAAAGTTGTAGTTGGTGCATGCCTGCAATCACAAAATGAAGAATACGCCCCGGAATGCCCCGCGAATTGGAGTTGCTCAAGAAAGAGGGGGAGCGTGCCCGGCATTTGGATGAGCAGGTACAGGTTCTCTCTTCTGCTTTGGTGGAGGGCGATGAGGTGGTGAGAAAGCTGCGCAGTCACCCCAAGTTTCTTACAGATGCCGATTGGGAGTATTTGCAGAAGCTTGCCGACCGAGTGTACGATGGCTTCACCGGACGGTTTTCTCTTCACTCTCCTCAACTTACGCCCGCCCATCGCCTGCTCATCCGCCTGCATTTCAGCAATGTGCAGATTGCCGCATTGACTGCCGTATCTCCCTCCTCCGTGTCTCAATTGAAGTTCCGCCTGAAGAAACGGCTGATGGAGGCAGATGCCGCGTTGTTCGTCAACGGAGAGACGGTGGATAGCGTGATTGAACGTTACTGTGGCTTATAGGGACCTCTCTGTTTGCATATCATCGGTTGACGTTTTTGCTTTCTGTTCGAAACGAAAAGGTATGGATATTCGTTTGCTTGTCCGAACTAAAGGACTATAAATCAAGCGGTATGGCCTCCGCTCGTGGATTCATATCGAATTCCTGACTATAATACCGGATAAAAATGAAACTACCTTAAAAAAGAAGAAAGAAAGGGGAAAAAGCCCGTAGATGCTCAAAGAACACTATCTTTGCAACATTTTCAGGATGTGTCTCCTGATAATATCATAAAACCAAACAGGCTTATAAATATGATTATCTTTGATTGTGAACGAATGAGACATGCCAACTGCGGATTCTTTTCTTTCTGCAATTATCTGTCACAGGCATTACACGAAGAGGCCCGGCAGCATCCGGAATATCCTTTGGGCTTTTACATGCCCAAAAAGCTCATGGGCTTCTGGGGGGATGACTATCGGTACATCAAAGTGAACACTTTCCTTCACAAACTGTTTTTATACAGACCCCACACCACTTTGTGGCACTCCAGCTGTCAGCTTACGCACTACATCCCGTTCGGCATCAAGGTGGTGCAAACCATTCACGACTTGAACTATCTGTATGAGCCGGTGTCGCAAAAAGAACGCACGCGCATTGTAAGACGAATAAAGAAGCACATCAATCGGATTTCGCAGTTTGTGGCCATATCGGAATGGACCAAGAAAGATATTCTGAATAATTTCGATATAGGAGACAGACCCGTTAAGGTAATATACAATGGCTGTAACATATGGAACGGTCCCGTGGAAGAGCCTAAACGGAAACCCACCCGCCCTTTCCTCTTCTCCATCAGCTCCATGTATCCCAAGAAGAACTTTCACGTGCTGGCATGCCTGCTGAAAGACAATGATTATGAACTGATACTTGCCGGTGCTCACAATTCTCCGGAGTATGTCCGGAAGATTTATGAAGAAGCTGTGCGGTGGCAGGTAGCAGACAGGATTCATCTTCCGGGTGCCATTCCCGAAAGCGAAAAGCACTGGTATCTGCGCCATTGCACAGCTTTCCTGTTCCCATCCATAGCCGAGGGGTTCGGACTTCCTGTTGTCGAGGCCATGCAATACGGCAAACCGGTGTTCCTATCTACGCACACCTGTCTGCCTGAAATAGGGAAAGAGTATGCCTACTATTTCAACCACGACTTTGACAGAGAAGTGATGAGAACCGAGTTTCGGAACGGACTTGACGACTTCTATAACGGGCATAAAGATCCGGAGAAAATCAAAGCCCATGCACTGAGCTTTTCATGGGAGAATACCGCAAAACAATATTGGGAGGTCTATAAAGAGGTAATCAACCGGTAAGAAACGGTCTCTTTTCAAAAGGTGCTTAAGATACTCTTTAGCTTTTGCCCGATATCCTTTTCGAGGAAAGTTCAGATAGGGACTTAAGCAGGCGTTGATTTTTGGAAATATAAGAAAGTTTACTTAGTTTTGTCTTTCAATAAACAGTTTATCATTTAATCTCTGAAGTTATGAGCTTTACAACACTAAGTAACAGTATTTTTACAGCGTCCATTCTTGACTATCACAAGGCAGACCATGTGGATACCCCTATTCAGAATCCTTATCCACTGAAAAGCATTGAGTACTATCTGTATCTGAAGAACTGGATCGATACCGTGCAGTGGCACTTGGAAGACATCATACGCGACCCCGCCATCGACCCGGTGGAGGCCTTGAAGATTAAAAGAAGAATAGACAAGTCCAACCAAGACCGCACGGATCTGGTGGAACTGATAGACAGCTACTTCCTCGACAAATACAAGGATGTGCAAGTACGCCCCGATGCCATCATCAACACCGAGAGTCCGGCATGGGCCATAGACCGCCTCTCCATCCTCGCACTCAAAATCTATCACATGCGTCAGGAGGTGGAGCGCACCGATACCACTCCGGAACATCGCGCTCAATGCGAGACCAAACTGAACGTGCTACTGGAACAACAAAAAGACCTCTCCTCCGCCATCGACCGGCTGATTGCTGACATTGAAGCGGGATATAAGTATATGAAGGTGTACAAGCAGATGAAGATGTACAACGACCCCAGCCTGAATCCTGTTCTTTACGGCAAGAAATGAGAATACTTGTCATCCGTCTTTCAGCATTGGGCGACGTGGCAATGACCGTGCCGGTCATTGATTCCGTGGCCCGTCGGTATCCGCAGTTGGAAATCACCGTATTGAGCAAGCCTTTCGTGTCGCCCCTGTTCGAGCGGATGCCTGCCAACGTGCGATTTCGAGGTGCAAACCTCGGCCAATACAAGGGGGTAGGCGGATTGTTCTGTCTGTTCCGTGAGCTCAAGGAAGAAAGATACGATGCCGTGGCCGACCTGCACGACGTGCTCCGTTCTAAATTCCTCCGCTTCCTGTTCGCCTGTTGCGGCAAGCTGACGGCGCACATAGACAAAGGAAGAAAAGCAAGAAAGCGATTGACAAGACCGCACGACAAGAAGATGCAGCCCCTGCCTTCCTCTTTCGCCCGTTACGCCGATGTGTTCAGGCGGTTGGGCTTCCCAACGGAAGTAATCTTCCGCTCCATCTATGGCGAAAGCAAAGGAGAAGCAAGCCTTTTTCAAGCAGTGACCGGTCTGCCCGACGGCAAGCATTGGATAGGCATTGCCCCTTTTGCCGCACACGCGGGAAAGATACTGCCCGAAAGCACCCTTACAGCACTCATTGAAAAAGTTGCTTCGCATAAAGACCGGAAGATATTCCTGTTTGGAGGCGGAAAGGCCGAGGCGGAGAAGTTGGAACGCTGGAGCAAACCCTACGACAACGTGGTGTCACTGGCCGGGAAACTGAAACTGAACGCAGAGTTGTCTTTGATGAGCCATCTCAAGGTGATGGTGTGCATGGACTCGGCCAATATGCATCTGGCTTCGCTCACCGCCACGCCGGTCGTATCCGTCTGGGGTGCCACGCATCCCTTTGCCGGGTTCATGGGATGGGGGCAAAGCAACGACAATGCCGTTCAGACGGATTTGCCTTGCCGCCCGTGTTCCATCTTCGGCAACAAGCCGTGCCTTAGAGGCGATTATGCCTGTCTGACGGAAATAACTGTCGGACAAATCATTAAGAAAATAGAGTCAAGCCTAAACGCATGAAAATAATCATTCACCCCAAATATCAATCGGCTTCTGCTTTTATTGCCCGTCTGCCCGAAGCGTTCGAAACGGAAGGAGAAGTGATATATGCAGGTCGCAATGTGGTCAAGAGGTTCAATACCGCTTACGGCGAGTGGATTGTGAAGCGATACAAAAAGCCAAACTTCATCCAGCGATTGGCCTATACGTTCTGGCGCAAAAGCAAGGCGGAAAGAGCTTTTCTGTATGCCGGGATACTGAACTCCATCGGGATAGATACACCCGAAGGCATCGGGTATGTGGAATGCAGGCAAAACGGACTGTTCCACACCGGTTATTTCATATCCGCGGCATACAATTATCCACCGCTTCATCCTGTATTGGTGACAAGCATCGACTTCGACAAACAGCTGGCTTCTGCCTTAGCGTCTTTCCTTGTATCCATGCACTGCAAAGGGTTCATGCATGGTGACCCTAATCCGGCCAACATCCTCTATCATACCGATGAAGAGGGGAAATTCTGCTTTTCCGTCATCGACACCAACCGTTCCGTCTTCAAGGCTTCGCTTTCTCGCAAAGAGTGTCTGGACAATCTGAAGCGGGTTACTCACAGACGGGATTTGCTGCAATACGTCGTGGAGGAGTATGCTATAGGGCGCAAATGGAATGTCAGACAAAGTGTGGAACAAGTGATGCGTGCATTAGACTGCTTTGAGAAAAGAAGACGATTCAAACGTCTCCTTAGGCCCAAACATTCGTCCTGACAGCAGTCTCATGCCGACTTTTTATCGACTTTTTTATTCTTCTCCCTACTGATTGTCTTCCGGACATCGGCTTTCCACCTCTGCAACGGTTGCTTCTTCCACCGGACGGGCATAGTCCATGCGGCACATCTCGTACACCAACTTCAACCATATCACAAAACAAGGAAATGCCTTTAGGGCATAGGGGCGCACGATTTCTTTACGGATAAAGGCCGGAAAGAGGTCGGACGATGACATACTTGTCAGAATGAAGGCAAAGATCATCAACGCCACGTCCCACTTTGAACGTTTCCAAGGAGCCGACCAATACCAGTAGCCCAGTCCGGCAAAAGCGATGATATAGGTACTCGACTCGCTGCCTGTACTGAAGAGCACTACAAACAGCAACACCGAAGCCAACAGCGTATAGCGGAAAGAAGCGTGCTTATACTGATTCAGACGCAGATAGGGGAGACCGAAAAGGAACAGTGCTGGGGCTATGAGCCAAAGGTCGGAATAGGTGGAGCAACCTGAAATCTTACGAACCATACCCAGCAGCGAGATGTTCTGATAGCCCGAAAACATGTTCTCGATATTCTTTGCCGAAAGACTTTCCCACCAGTCGGCATACTGTGACACGATATAGCCGGGACTGCTGATGAGCATGGGAGCTGCAAACATCACCGCCGCCCAGAACAGCAGTGACAGCACGAACTTGGTTTTATGTCGGGAGAAGAAGAAAAACGCCAGTCCCACGATGCCGTAGAGCTTCACGAATGTGCCCGACATGATGAAACACGCTGCCCAGAAATCCTTTTCTTTCTCTATGCAATAGAAAGTGGCTATGATGATAGCGGCAACAGCTATGTTGAACTGCGACATGAAGAGTGCTGACAATAGCTCGTGGGCGCAAAACCAATAGAGGAAGATGCGCTTACGCCGGGGGAAGGGTAGCAGCCGTATGGCATAATAGAGGCAGAGTGACAAGGCGATGTGCCAGAACAGCATACCCACCCATTCGGGCAGTAAAGCAAAGGGAGCTATCATCAAACTGAAGAAGGGACCGTAATGGTTCGTGTCCCAATACTCGTCATAGACTGCATAGAGCGGATTCTGCTCTATCGTGTGCCAAAAAACATATCTGAATATGAGGAAATTGTTGTGTTTCGAGATTTTCAGCAAAGAGGCAACTACCGGTAGCAGGAGCCATAGGCCGAAAAGCGTGCGGTCGTCTCTGAAAAAGGGCTTCTGCAAGAAAGCGCGAAAACGTCGTAACTGTGCCATAACGTCATTTTTCATACCATGGTTTATTTCATTCAAACTGCAAAGATAGATAATTTAAAGAAGCCAAACGCTCTACATCCAAATATTACCTATATTTGTGCCTAAAAAAGAACCATGAAGATAGGATTCGATGCCAAGCGAGCGGCACAAAACAGAACCGGACTGGGCAATTACAGCCGGTTTGTCATCGAGAGTCTTGCAAAGTATGCCCCTGCCGGGCGATACCTGCTGTATGTCCCCCATCCGGGGAAAACCGACTGTATAGGTAACCTCCTTCAACAGTCCAAGGTGGAAATGCGCTGCCCTCGCACAAGTTTCTGGAAAAGGCTGCGTTCGCTGTGGCGCGTATGGGGCGTCACCCCCGACTTTGAACAGGACCGCATACGGCTGTTTCACGGCCTGAGCAACGAGTTGCCCCTGAACATACGCAAAGCTCGCCGTGTGCGCAGCATCGTCACCATCCACGATCTCATCTTCCTGCGCCATCCGGAGTATTACCCGTACATCGACCGCAAAATCTACGCCTACAAATTTCGCAAGGCCTGCCAGAATGCCGACCGCATCATCGCCGTGAGCCAATGCACTAAGCAAGACATCGTGGACTTCTTCCACATCCCCGAAGAGAAGATAGACGTGGTGTATCAGGGTTGCGACGCCAGCTTCAAGCGCCCCGTCGATGCCGAAAAGAAAGAGCGCGTACGCCGGAAGTACAGCCTGCCTTCCCGATACATCCTCTATGTGGGAAGCATCGAAGAGCGGAAAAACCTGATGCTGCTGGCGCAAGCCCTGCCCTTTCTGCCCGATGGGACGGAGGTGATAGCCGTGGGCAAGCGCACCCGCTATGCCGGCAAGGTGGAGGCCTTCCTCAAGCGGAACAGGCTGGAACACCGCATGCGGCTCGTCAGCAACGTGCCTTTCGACGACCTGCCGGCCTTCTATCAGATGGCCTCCGTGTTTGTATATCCCTCCAAGTTCGAAGGCTTCGGCATTCCGCTGCTGGAAGCGCTGAACAGCGGCACGCCTGCTATAGGCGCCACAGGCTCGTGTCTGGAAGAAGCCGGCGGGCCGTATTCGTTGTACGTAAGTCCCACCGATGCCCGTGAACTGGCTGAAGCCATTACCCGTACACTCACCGATTCCGAGCTCAGGGAAAAGATGATTACCGAAGGAAAGAAATACGCCATCAACTTCGAGCCGGAGAGAATAGCCACAGAGATAATGACGGTGTATGAGAAAGTAATATACACATAAGAAGAAATGAAAGTCATCGTAGACAACAAAATCCCCTTTATCAGCGAAGCCATCGAAAAGATAGCTGACAGTGTGGTTTATGCTCCTGGAGCGGACTTCACGCCGGAGCTGGTGAGGGATGCGGACGCACTCATCGTGCGCACACGTACCCGGTGCGACCGTTGTTTGCTGGAGGGCAGTCGGGTGCGCTTCATCGCCACCGCCACCATCGGGTTCGACCATATTGACACCGACTATTGCCGACAGGCAGGCATCACGTGGAGCAACGCTCCCGGCTGCAACTCGGCTTCCGTGGCCCAATACCTGCAATCGTCGCTGCTCCTGCTGCAAGAGCTGCGGGGCATGCGTCTGCCGGAGCTGACGCTGGGCGTTGTGGGCGTGGGCAATGTGGGCAGCAAGGTGGCCGAAGTGGGGCGCTGCTTGGGCATGCGTGTGCTGCTGAATGACCTTCCGCGTGAGGAGCAGGAGGAAACGTCTGTTTTCCGGTCACTGCAAACCTTGGCTGAAAAGTGTGACATCATCAGTTTTCACGTACCATTATATAAGGTGGGAAGATACAAGACGTTTCATCTGGCTGACGATGCCTTCTTCCGCTCACTGAAGCGTCGTCCCGTCATCATCAATACCTCGCGCGGCGAAGTGGTCGAAACCCATGCACTGCTGGAGGCCTTGGAGTACGGGAAAATATCGAATGCCATCATCGACGTCTGGGAGAACGAACCTGACATCGACCTTACCTTATTAAATAAGGTGTTCCTCGGCACTCCCCACATTGCCGGCTATTCGGCCGACGGCAAGGCAAACGCCACACGCATGTCTCTTGATGCGCTCTGCCGTTTCTTTCACATAAAGGGCGATTATTCGATTTCCCCTCCACCGCCGCCAAATCCGGTCATCACTGCCACCTCGCTTGCCGAGGCCTGCCTGCAAATATACGATCCACGGCGTGACAGCGATGCACTGAAAGCCTGTCCCAAACTATTCGAAAAACTGCGAGGCGACTATCCGTTGCGAAGAGAAAAAGATGCGTATGAGGTAGTGGTTAGTGATTCGCATCCGAGGATTATGAAAGGATATTGAACTTCGTTGTGGACAGAAGCATGTATGCGGCTACGGAAGCATTCCGGAAGTGGTGAAAGCAGCTTACAACGTTCCGTCAACCGACTGCTCCGATTGCGGGTTTTATCGTATCAGGCGCAATCTCCGCCAACGGTTTCATTACGAAGTCGCGTTGTAGCATCAGCGGGTGGGGCAGTGTGAGTTCGGGGGTGTTTTGCACAACAAGCGTACCGTCGGATTCGAGGCAGAACAAGAGGTCGATGTCTATCACCCGGTCGGTGTAAACGCCGTCCACTGACTTGCGGGTGCGCCCCATCTCCCGTTCTATCTCTTGTGTAATCCTCAGGATTTCCAGCGGAAGAAAGGTAGTCTCCACACAAAGGACGGCATTCAGAAAACCGTTCGCCGAAGTGAAGCCCCACGGTGCGGTGGCGTAAAAAGAAGACAAGGAAACGCGTCGCCCTATCCTCTCTTCTATCTTCCGCACGGCAAACAAGAGATTATGCTCCTTGTCGCCAAGATTGGTGCCAAGACTTAAATAAAGGGTCATTAGTGGTGAGTGGTTAGTGGTGAGTGGTTAGTGATGAGTGGTTAGTGTCCGCAAGAATATTAACCGTTAATCACTAACCACTAACCGTTATATAATCAGCATGGCGTCGCCGTAGGTGCCGAAGCGGTAGTCCTCTTTGATGGCCACTTCGTAGGCGCTCATCACCTGGTCGTATCCGCCGAAGGCAGAGACAATCATCAGCATTGTGGAGAGCGGCATGTGGAAGTTGGAAATCATTGCATTGGCTACGGTGAAGTCGTAAGGAGGAAAGATGAACTTGTTGGTCCAGCCGTCGTACGTCTTCAGATGGCCGTCCGTGCTGACGGTGCTCTCGATGGCGCGCATCACGGTGGTGCCCACGGCGCAGACCTGCTTGCCGAGGTCTTTGGCGCAGTTCACCTTCTGTACGGTTTCTTCGTTTACAATCATCTGCTCGGAGTCGGTCTTATGCTTGGTGAGGTCTTCCACATCGATGTCGCGGAAGTTGCCCAGACCGGCATGCAGGGTGATGTAGGCAAAGTCGATACCTTTGATTTCCAAACGCTTCATCAGCTCGCGGCTGAAATGTAGACTGGCGGTGGGAGCAGTCACCGCCCCCTCGTTCCGTGCAAAGATGGACTGGAACCGTTCGGCGTCTTCCGGTTCGGCCGGACGGTTGATGATGCTGTGCGGCAGCGGTGTCTCGCCCAATGCATAGAGGGCTTTCTTGAACTCGTCGTGCGGGCCGTCGTAGAGGAAACGGAGCGTACGTCCGCGCGAAGTGGTGTTGTCAATCACTTCGGCCACCATGGAGTCGTCTTCGCCGAAGTAGAGCTTATTGCCGATGCGGATTTTGCGGGCGGGGTCTACCAGCACGTCCCACAACCGGAGTTCTTCGTTCAGCTCGCGCAACAGAAACACTTCGATGCGTGCGCCGGTCTTCTCTTTGTTGCCGTACAAGCGGGCGGGGAACACCTTGGTGTCGTTGAAGACAAACACATCCTTATCGTCGAAATAGTTCAGAATGTCCTTGAATGTCTTGTGCTCGATTTCACCTGTCTTGCGGTGCAGCACCATCAGGCGCGACTCGTCTCTGTACTTCACGGGATGCAAAGCAATCTTCTCTTCGGGAAGTTTGAATTTAAATTGCGACAGTTTCATATTGTATATAATGTATAAAGGTGTCGGTATGGACCGGGTGCCGATAGAAACACCGGCCACAGCACGACGTTACTAATTCAATCTCTGTTATTCTCTTCCGTTTCTACCTCTTGCGAGTCTATCCACTCCCTGAACTTGAGCGGGTCGAGGCAGTCTTCCACGCGCACATTGCCCACGCGGGTGCGTTGCAAGGCGGTGAGGTGCGCCCCGCTCTGCAGAGCTTCGCCGATGTCGCGGGCCAGGGCACGGATGTAGGTACCTTTGCTGCACACTACCCGCACCTTGATTTGGGGCAGGTTGCACTCCAGCAGCTCTATCTCGTCGATGACCAGCGGTTTGGGCTTCAGCTCCACTTCCTTGCCTTTGCGTGCCAGGTCGTAGGCGCGTTTGCCGTTCACCATGCAGGCGGAAAAGGCGGGAGGTACTTGGCGTATCTCGCCGACGAACTTCTTCAGCGCTTCCTCCACCAACTCGCGGGTGATGTGCTCTGTGGGGTAGACGGCGTCTATCTGGTGTTCCAAGTCGTAAGAGGGAGTGGTGGCGCCCAGCTGTATGGTGGCTATATACTCCTTTGTATGATATTGAAACTCTTCAATTCTTTTCGTGGCCTTGCCCGTGCAGACAATCATCACACCCGTGGCAAGCGGGTCGAGCGTACCGGCATGGCCTACCTTCAGCTTCTTCGCTTTCATTCGCCGGCAGATGTGGTAGCGCGCATGCCCCACCACCTTGAACGATGTCCAGCCCAACGGCTTATCGAAATACAATACTTCTCCTTCTCTGAAATCCATGCTTGCTTATATTTCCAGTGTGTGCCCCGCCAACAACAGAAGCAGTATCAGTCCGCCCACCACGATGCGATACCAGCCGAATGCCTTGAAGCCGTACTTTGTGACAAAGCTGATGAAGAACTTGATGGCCAGCAGTGCTACCACGAACGCCACGACGTTGCCAATTATCAAGGCGGAGATGTTGTTGACGATGATTTCCGTCCCCCCGTCGACGAAGAGTTTCAGTACCTTGTAGGCGGTAGCGGCGAACATGGTGGGGACGGCCAGGAAGAACGAGAACTCGGCAGCCTGCTTGCGGGTGAGTCTTTGCGCCATGCCGCCCACAATGGTGGCCATGGAGCGAGATACGCCCGGTATCATGGCGATGCACTGAAAGAGGCCGATGTTGAAAGCCCGCTTCTCGGTCAGTACGGTGTCTTCGCCGCCTTTATCGAATAGCTTGTCGCAGAACAGCATGAATATGCCTCCGATTACCAGCATTGCGGCAACCACCGTCACGCTCTCCAGCAGCTGGTCTATCTTGTCGCTGAACAAAAAGCCCAGCACAACGGCAGGGATAAAAGCCACCAGCAACTTCCAATAGAAATCGAACTTCTGCAGAAAGCGTTTCACCCAAATGTCGAACTTTTCGGCTGTTTCTTTTCCGGCAGTGGCCTCGGCATCGAACACCTTGACGGGATTAAGCCGGAAGAAACGCTTCCGGTACAGCCACACCACCGACAGAATGGCGCCGAACTGAATGATGACCGTAAAGGCTTTGACGAACTCTGTGCTCTCCACCCCCAAGAGATGTTGGGCAATAATCATGTGTCCGGTAGAAGATACCGGCAAGAACTCTGTCAGTCCCTCGACAATGGCAATGACAATGACCTGGAATATGCTTAAATCTCCCATCAGTCTTCAGTCTGCTGTTTCTTCGCCTTTGGTTTGCGCAACACGGCGTATATGATGAACACAAAGCCTGAAAGGCATATCACGGGAGCCACCTTGATGCGTCTGACGCTGAAGATGTCCGGTTCGAAAGCAGCCTGTCCGGATGCGGGGCCGGTCATCAGAAGGAAACCGATGATCACTACTGCCATGCCCGCGGCCAGCAGGATGAAGTTGGTCTTGTCGAAAGCGAATTTCTCTTTACTCATTTATGTCTTTTTTATGGTTTTACTGTTTATAGTTCCATGCAAGCTTTCTTGCCTTCAAAAGATCTTTGTATGTCGTTCAGACCGGATACAAACTCTGAAAAAATCCGAAGAACTCAAATATAATATAGTGTGCTTGCTTTCATTCTGAGATACTTATTGATGGAAAGCAATGCGCACAGCCAAGTGATGAGTACGCCAAATACCAGTACGGCAAGAGATACCGACAGCATGACGTCGGAAGTGATGACTTTCACCAGTTCCGGTTCGTACGACACCAGCCACAAAACTGCTCCCCACAATATGCCGTCGGCTATAAAGGCAGCCAACACGCCGATCCAGAAGTTGCGGAGCAAGAACGGACGGCGTATAAAAGCCCAGCTTGCCCCTACTAATTTCATGGTGTGGATAAGGAAGCGCTTGGAATATATAGCCAGCCGGATGGTGTTGTTAATCAGTGCAAAAGAGATAAAGGTCAGTATCACGGCCAGTCCCAGCAGCAACAGGCTGATGTTTCGTATATTGTCGTTCACGGCGTCTATGAGATCTTTCCGGTAGAGAACCTCCTGAATGTTGGTGTCCTTCTTGATGGACTTCTCTATTTTGGCGATGCTGTCGGAATTGGCATAGTCGGAATGTAGCTTTATCTCAATGGAAGCGGTGAAGGGATTGTATCCCAGAAACTCTTGCGGGTCGGTTCCCATTGCCTCGGTTTGCTCGCGCAAAGCCTGTTTCTTGGAAATGTATTCCGTTTGTTTCACGAAAGCCTCTTTGTCCAATTTCTTTTGAAGTTTCAGGATATCGCTCTCTTTCATGTCATCACTTATCAGCAGGGAGAAGCTGATGTTCTCTTTGACGTAGACGGAAAGGTTGTGGGATGCCAATACAAAGAACACAACCAGCCCTAACAACAGCAATACCAAGGTGGTACTGATGCCGGACGTGATGAACTGCATGTCAAAATAAGAAATAGAGTTGTTTTTCGCTTTCATCGGTTATGTCTTTTTCCTTTTATCGTCATACGTTCCGGTTCTTTTCCCGGAGATATACACAATCATTTTTTCCTGAACACGTAAATCATCGAACTGCTGCGCTCTTTCTTCACCAAAGCACTGAGCCATGCCATTGTGCCGACAAGCATTCCTCTGAGGAAAGCGCATGAGTGCATCATATGTTGCTCGGTCAGCATGGATACGTAGAAAGCGTCGAAAGGCATGGGATGCCTTTCTGCCAGTATGAATCCGTGTTTGGCACCGAATTGCTGTATGGTGGCGGGGGTGAAGTGCCACAAGTGGCGGGGCACATCGTAAGCGGCCCAATAGGCTCCGTATTTCTTGGCGTCGAAAGAAGAACAGTTGGGCACTGCCACAACCAGTACCCCTTTCTCGGTCAACAAGGAATGCAGGACATCCCATGTCTCGTTGAGGGGCTCCAGATGCTCCATGACGTGCCACAGGGTGATGACGTCGAAGCTGTTGGGCATAAGGCCTTTTAATGCTGTATGGGGCTTTATGTCCAAGTTGAAATGCTCCTTGGCGAATGCGCGGGCTTGCGGACTCTTCTCTATCGCTTCCACCTGCCAGGCATGGCGTCGCATGGTGTCGGCAAAGTAGCCCGTTCCTGTACCTATATCCAGCAGATGTCCGGTTTTGCGGTGGGCCTCGTGCATCACAAGGCCGGCTTTGCGCTTCAGCATGTAGTTGCGCACCCGATGGTACACGGAGTTCATCACTCCTTTTTTCGTATCTGTATGAGAAATGTAGTCGGGGGTATCGTAGTAGCGTCCTATTTCGCTCTCTACAGGAGCGTCTTGTGTGAAAAGAAACCCGCAATCCTGGCATCGGCATAAATGGTACATTTCGCCTGACACATAATGATCTACACAGGTCAGAGAACGCTCTAAATGCGTTCCATCGCACAACGGACAAGCTTTTATAGTGAGTTTATTCATCGAACCTCCTACCAACAAGGAGCATGGCCTTGAATGGGACAAGACATAGCACCTCCAAATTTGGTGCAAAATAACAAATAAAAACTGATTTACAAGCCCTTTGTTAAGGAGATTTAAGAGTAAGCGCGGGATGAAACTGTCTATGCTGCCACTTTCTGTCCCTTTTTCTTGTTATTTCTTGATGATTTTGCTTCCTTTGTTTCTTCTAAGACGGTATTCCTTTTTGAGGAAAAAATGAGCCGGCTCTTATAAGCGATAAAGTTTTTGTATATGAAGTACGGAGTATCTCCAAACACCCTGCTCGTAGTTGCCGGAGCAATATGGCTGCTGGCCGGGGCTAACATCTTGCGTATCGGACTGATTTGCTGGTTGGACGACGGACGCTATTGGTTGTTGAAAGTATGTGAGGCAGGTCTGATTTTCTGTTTATTCTTCGGCATCATCTTTCATCGGTTGTACAAGAAGCATACTCTTCGCATCTCGCAGAAAAAAGGGAAGCGTTGCCCTTTCTCTTTCTTCGATGTGAAAGGGTGGATTGTGATGGTTTGCATGATTACGGCGGGAGTTGTGATACGTGCCTGTCATCTTCTGCCCGAGACTTTTATTGCAGTGTTCTACACAGGACTGTCCTTGGCGCTTCTCGGCACGGGATTACGCTTCATCGGATATTGGTGGAGAAATCGTTTCATACTGAATGCATAACCGGAATACTGCCTATGCCTGCATTAAATTCCGAAACCCTATCGTTTATCCATGAGCATTGCAACGACGATGTGCGGGCGCTGGCTCTGCAGGCCGGTAAGTATCCGGCCGTGGATATGCCTGCTGCCATCACGCAAATAGCCGGACGACAGACGGTCAAAGAGAAAGTGCCTGCATGGGCGGAGCGGGAAGGTATTTTCTATCCCGTCCACCTTTCTTTGGAACAATGTTCGTCGGAACCGGCGGCGCGCCATAAGGCGGATATCGTTCGTCGGATAAGGCACGCCTCCGATTCGGAGCATAAGATGCCGGATGAGGCGGAAGGTGCATTTGCCGATTTGACGGGAGGCTTCGGTATAGACTGCGCTTTCCTCTCTGCCTATTTCCGGGAAGCCGTCTACGTGGAAAGGCAAGAGTCGCTTTGCAGCATAGCTGCGCATAACTTTCCGCTTTTAGGCTTGAAACACATCTCTGTTTTCCATGAGGACTGTGTCGGCTATTTGCAGCGGATGCAGCCGGTGGACTGGATTTTCATCGATCCTGCCCGTCGGGATGAGAAAGGAGGGAAAGTGGTATCTATCGGCGATTGTGAACCAGACGTCTCTGCTTTGGAAGAACTGCTGCTCGAAAAAGCGGAGCATGTGTTGATTAAACTGTCGCCCATGCTGGATCTGACACTCGCCTTGAACGATTTGAAGCATGTGCGGGAGGCGCATATCGTCTCGGTAAGCAACGAGTGCAAAGAGTTGCTCCTCGTATTGGGGCGTAACGGAAGTCTGCCGGCGGAAGATGTGCCCATTCACTGTACCAACCTCGCCGGTGCAGGTCTTCCTCAAACCCTTATTTTCAGCCGTCGGCAGGAGAGGGAGTGCGCATGCCGGTTTTCTGCCGTGCCGCAGGTCTACCTTTACGAGCCGAACGCTTCCATCCTGAAAGGCGGGGCTTTCCGTTGCGTCTCCCATATATATAAGGTGGAGAAGTTGCATCCCAACAGTCATCTTTACACTTCCGACGAATACATATCCGACTTTCCCGGCCGGAAGTTTCAGGTTCTCGGAAGTTGCGGTTTCGGCAAGAAAGAGATAAAGGAACTGTTGGGTGCGGCAAAGAGGGGAAATCTCACTGTGCGTAATTTTCCCTCTTCCGTTGCCGAACTACGCAAACGATTGAAGCTGGCAGAGGGCGGAGATGCTCACTTCTTCGCCACCACACTGACCGACGAAAAGAAAGTGCTGATATGCTGCTACCCAACGGGCTGACGCCGGCCGACTTCGATACCTATTCGTCTTTCTCTTCCAAAAAGAAAATCTCGTTTACCGGCTTCCCGAATGTCCGGGATATTTTCAGTGCCAACAGCGTGGAAGGGATGTTATTCTTGAAAGAAATTGATAAAACCGGCGTTTTCCCCCCCAAAAAGATTATCATCTATAAGCTGTGTTATGTTGAAAAAGAACCCCGCCATTGATATTAACTTCATCAATGACGGGTGATTTATGATATTCTAAAAAAGAGTAGTATGGAATCTTATATCTTATCACCGAATGCCAAATCTCCCGCATCGCCCAAACCGGGTACAATGTAAGAATGTTCGTTCATGTCGGGGTCGATGGCGGCACACCATAAAGTCACTTCATCTCCGGGGAAGAGATTCTCCAAATGTTCTACTCCCTGCCGGCTGGCTATGACGCAAGCTATCTGCAATTTGGAAGGGGTGCCTTTGGTGAGAAAAGCCTTCCATGCAAGTTCCATGCTTTCGCCCGTGGCAAGCATAGGGTCTACCAGCAACAAAGTCTTCTTTGACAAGTCCGGAGTGGCGATGTATTCGATGTGTACGTCTACCGTGCGGCATTCCTTATCTTTATAATAACGGTAAGCGGAAACAAAGGCGTTGCCGGCACCGTCGAACATGTTTAGAAAGCCCGTATGCAAGGGGAGTCCGGCACGGAAGACGGTGGCAATCACCACGTCATCATCAGGGGTGCTGACCGATGCCATTCCCAATGGGGTTCGTACTTGCTTGACGGAATAAGTCAGTTCTTTACTCATTTCATAAGCCATAATCTCTCCGATGCGTTCAATATTACGCCGGAAACGCATGCGGTCGTTTTGCACTGCCACGTCACGAATCTCTGCCACATACTGATTCAAGACAGAGTCTGTCTCGGCAAAATTTACAATTTTCATTGTTATTATTAGGTTGATATATTTCTGGTTACTTTTCCTCAAACGAAATGCGGTGCAAAAGTAAACGAAATTCACCCAATTTGCAACATTCAGTTGGCAGATATTGTTATGGTTCTATAAAAGAGTTTTTATTACAGAAAAATTTCTTTAATAGGGTATTTCTTTTAAAAGAAAGTATTACTTTTGTAGGCGAAAAACAAGGGCTTGTCAAAAAGCAGTCAAAAAAGAGTGGACTTTTCATGCTGTTTTTCCCTTGCATGCTTTTAAGGTAAGAAGAGATTATAAACCAAAATACCAAATTTTAAAATCTTAAAAAGAAATGGCAAATTTAGATTTAAGCAAGTACGGTATCAAGGACGTGAAGGAAATCATCCACAACCCGTCTTATGATGTATTGTTCGCCGAAGAGACCAAATCGGGCCTCGAAGGCTATGAAAAAGGCCAAGTAACCGAACTGGGTGCAGTGAACGTAATGACTGGTATCTATACCGGACGTTCTCCTAAAGATAAATTCTTCGTGATGAACGAAGCCAGCAAAGACTCTGTATGGTGGACATCCGAGGAATACAAGAACGACAACAAACCTTGCTCCGAAGCTGCTTGGGCCGACCTGAAAGCCAAAGCCGTAAAACAGTTGAGCGGCAAGCGCTTGTTTGTAGTCGATACTTTCTGCGGAGCCAACGAAGGCACTCGCATGAAAGTGCGCTTCATCATGGAGGTGGCATGGCAGGCTCATTTCGTGACCAACATGTTCATCCGCCCCACTGCAGAAGAGCTGGCCAACTACGGAGAGCCCGACTTTGTTTCGTTCAACGCATCCAAAGCAAAAGTAGACAACTACAAAGAGTTGGGCCTGAACTCTGAAACAGCTACCGTGTTCAACCTGAAGACCAACGAACAGGTCATCCTCAACACATGGTACGGCGGTGAGATGAAGAAAGGAATGTTCTCCATCATGAACTACAAGAACCCGCTTCGCGGCATCGCTTCGATGCACTGCTCCGCCAATACCAACATGGAAGGCACGGACTCTGCCATCTTCTTCGGTCTGTCCGGTACGGGTAAAACGACTCTGTCTACCGACCCGAAACGTCTGCTCATCGGTGACGACGAGCACGGATGGGACGACGAGGGCGTATTCAACTACGAAGGCGGCTGCTATGCCAAGGTCATCAACCTGGATAAAGAAAGCGAACCCGATATCTATAACGCCATCAAGCGCGACGCCCTGTTGGAGAACGTGACTGTTGACGCCAAGGGTAAGATTGACTTCGCTGATAAGAGCGTGACAGAGAATACCCGCGTTTCTTATCCCATCTACCACATCAAGAACATCGTTAAGCCCGTATCGAAAGGGCCTCATGCTCATCAGGTAATCTTCCTGTCGGCTGACGCGTTCGGCGTATTGCCTCCCGTATCTATTCTGAACCCCGAGCAGGCTCAGTACTACTTCCTGTCCGGTTTCACCGCCAAGTTGGCCGGAACGGAACGCGGCATCACCGAACCGACTCCTACATTCTCTGCTTGCTTCGGCGCGGCTTTCTTGAGCCTGCACCCCACTAAATACGCAGAAGAGTTGGTGAAGAAGATGAACAAGGTAGGCGCCAAAGCATACTTGGTGAACACCGGTTGGAACGGTAGCGGCAAACGTATCTCCATTAAAGATACCCGCGGCATCATCGACGCCATTCTCGACGGTTCCATCGACAAGGCTCCGACAAAGACAATTCCTTTCTTCGATTTCGTTGTTCCAACTGCATTGCCGGGCGTTGATCCGAAGATTCTTGATCCTCGCGACACGTACGACTGCTCTTGCAAGTGGGAAGAGAAGGCAAAGGACTTGGCCGGACGCTTCATCAAGAACTTCGCCAAGTTTACGGGCAACGCAGCCGGTAAGGCTCTGGTTGCTGCCGGTCCGAAACTCTAATTTGTAACAATAATCGAAACGGAAGCGGCTTCCCATGTTGCATGGGGAGTCGCTTTTTTTAGTTCGGTTGCGTTTTGCTTATGTTCTACCGGTTCGGTAGAGACTCAATGAGGCTGGCATATAACTTGGCAATATCCATTTAATTTACGTTGTGTTTTTTGATTGATTATGATGCCTTTATATATGCTTTTAGGGGTGAAAGATCGCAAATTACTCGGTCGGTAAATGGCATATCTGCTGGTTCCTGAAATAGAAAAAGGAAAAACATACGAACTGATTTGTGAAAACTTTGACATACTTTTGGCTTTTTCGTTTAAAATCTTTAATATTGTAATTCTTTTCATTCTCCAGAGAAATGTTCCGAACTCCACTGTTACATAAGTGTTCTTAAGGATCGGCAACTTTATAGCTATGGTACACCAATGTCTCTGAATAAAAAGAAGAAAGATGTGAGATGAAGGAAACAGACTCCGACATAGTTTTATTCAATAAGCTCTTTAACGAATATCGGGCGAGGTTTGTGCGCTTTGCTTCTACTTATGTGGATGATCTGATGGAGGCCGAAGACATCGTGATGGAGGCGATGATGTACTACTGGGAAAATCGTGCGAGGATAAAGAGTGAAAAGCATCCGGAGATATTGCCATACGTCTATGTCTTCACTGCAGTAAAGAACAAGTGTCTTAATCATCTGCGTAACCGTCGATATGACCAAATGCTGTCCGAGCAAATACGAAAACACGAAGAGTGGAAACTGTCCGTACAGATGGCTACATTAGAGGCATGCGATCCGCGAGAGTTATTCTCGAAAGAGGTGCGTGAGCAAGTGCGGCATGCATTGGCAAAATTACCTGAAACCACACGGAAGATTTTCATAATGCATCATTTCGAAGAGAAAACCCATCGCGAAATAGCCGCATTGATGAATCTATCAGTCAAAGGCGTGGAGTATCACATGACCAAAGCCATACGCTCGCTGAAAAAGTCGTTGAAACATCTTCTTTTCTCTCTGCTATTCATGTAATGATTTTCTGGAATTGTAAAGACTACATCGGTAGGCGGCAAAACGAGTTTTTCTTATTTAACTTTTTTTAAATAGGGGCCAATCGATGTTGTGTGCTTTATATACAAACCCTGAATAGAATCATGTATAAAAACATAGACCAAGAGATACTCTTCCGATTCTTTAACTGCTCTGCCACCAATGAGGAGGAAAAGAAGATTCGTCAATGGCTTGAAAAGTCGGAAGAGAACCGTTGCAGACTGATGGAGGAACGAAAACTGTTCGACGCTGTGCTTCTGAACGGTGATGTTTCGCCTGCCGACAGTCGGCCACGCAGAATCGTGTTGCGTAAAATCGCATTAAGGATAGTGGGAGTGGCCGCCGCAGTGGTAATAACCTTTTTCCTTACCACTCTTTACGTGGAGCAAAGTATCCAAGGGGCACGGCAGAACCAGATTGTAGTGCCACAAGGACAACGGGTGAATCTTACTCTGTCAGACGGAACAACCGTATGGCTAAACGCTAAAACAGAGATGAAGTATCCACAGAGCTTCAAAGGGGCAGACAAGCGAGTGGTGCAAGTGAACGGAGAAGCTTACTTCGAAGTGACCAAGAATGCAGGAAAACCCTTTGTGGTGGAGACCTCGAAAGGGAGAGTGGAGGTGCTTGGCACTAAATTCTACGTGAGTGCCTATGACCATGCTGATAAATTCGAGATAGCTTTGATGGAAGGAAGTGTAAGGGTTCTCACTGCTCATGGCAACCTTGTTTTATCGCCCAATCAAAGGGCCATATTGAGTAATAACCTTTTGTTTTGCAAGAGTATAGAAGATATCGACGTTTTTCGTTGGCGCGACGGGCTATTCTGCTTCAAGGACTTGCCTTTGGAGAAAGTGCTTAAACTATTTGAAACCTATTACGATGTGTCTTTCGTGGTGGAGAACAAGAAGATACCAGATACGAGACTGAACGGAAAGTTCCGCTTGATAGACGGTGTGGACTATGCGCTGAGAGTCTTGCAAAAAGAGATAAAGTTTTCTTTCAGCAGAGACCGTGAAAGTAACGTGATATACTTGAAATGACCAAAGAGTTGCATCAACTCCTTCAGACTTCTTCGGCCTTCCTGTCTGCTTTTCTGAGGAACATGGCAGGCTATATGACGAAAGAAAACTGATAAAAATACTCAAAAATAACTCCCGGAAGGAAGTTGAAATAAAATCAAAACAGTTTCTGAAAATCCGTTTGATACACACCTGGACTAATGCTATAATAGGACAAAAAAGAAAAATAGTCTTAGATGATGCTAGAATAATTTCTAAGATAATATTTGTAGAACAATAAAAAAGAAAAGCCTATGCAGAAAAACACTCATTGATCATCCCGTTTGCAAAACAGAAGAGTGTGGCTAGCGCAAAGAAATATCGAAAAAACTTTGACGCCTCCTCTTCGGAAAAAGAGAGCGGCAAGTACTGCAATACCTGCCGCAAGTGAAAAAAAGTTCTTTCACTTAAACCGTAAAAGAAACCTTTATTAAACCCAATCGTAAATGTATGAAAAAAGAATTAACAGAAGATGGAACTTTAGGGAAAGTGCCTCCTTTTAACCTATTTTATAGAGTAATGAAAATCACTACATTGTTATTATTCTTTGCCTTTTGCGCCACAGCCTCGACGGCTAGTTCACAAACGGCCAAAGTGACCATCAAGAAATCGAATGTGCCTCTCCTTGAGGTTCTGAATGAAATCGAGAATCAGACAAACTTTTTGTTTATATACTCCAACGGCATCGACGTGAAAAGTCCTGTCTCAGTTGATGTGAACAATAAGACGGTGAAAAGGGTGCTGACACAGCTGTTTTCCGAAGGAGATGTGGCCTACACGCTGGAAGGAAGTCACATCGTACTGACCCGTACTAACTTGAAGCAACAAGTTGAGGACAACAGGGTGACGGGCATAGTAGTGGATGAAACCGGTGAACCCATAATAGGTGCCACCGTAAGGGTGAGAGGTGAGGCTGCCGGAACCATTACGGACATGGACGGAAAATTCTCGTTGGTTGTTGCTGCCAAGTCACAGCTTGAAATCTCCTACATAGGTTACAAGACGCAAATTGTGACAGCTGTTACGGACAAAATTATGCAAATCAGAATGACGGCAGACACGCAACTACTTGATGAAGTGGTAGTAGTGGGTTATGGTACAACCTCAAAGCGTAAAACCACTTCAGCCGTGTCGCAGGTGAAAGCCGACGAACTGGGTAAGGTGCCTGTACCTAACGTTACGCAGAGCCTTGCCGGACGCGCACCGGGGCTCATCGTGCAGCAATCCGGAGGGGGAATCAACTCCAAAGCATCCATATCGATACGTGGTGGTGGAACGCCACTATACGTAATAAACGACGTGATTTGCGAAGAGCGCGATTTTCAAAATCTCAACCCAGAGGACATAGAGCAGATGTCGGTGTTGAAAGATGCCTCGGCAACAGCCGTATACGGAGCGCGTGCAGCCAACGGCATCATCATGGTTCGTACAAAGAACGGACAAACTGGCAAGATAAGCGTGGACTACAACTTCAACTATACCATGAGCCAACCGGCTAACATGGCCGATAAGGTGAATTCTTATAAGGCGGCTCTCTATCTAAACCGCGGATTGCAGTACGACGGACGTGCTCCACAGTACACCGACGAAGACCTTAGACTTTTTAAGGACGGTACCGACCCCAAAGGGCATCCCGATACTGATTGGCAGAAAGTGACTATGCGTAACTTCGCTCCCGAAATGCGCCACAACCTAAGTTTCACCGGCGGTTCTGAAACAATGAAGGTATATACGGGACTGGGGTATTACAACCAAGAGTCTATCTATCGCACCAATGCGCACAATATGCAACGCTATAACTTCCGCACCAATGTGGAAACCTACCTCAAGCCCATAGGTTTGCGAGTAACGGCAAGTGTGGATGCTTATCTGCTTGATACTAAAGAACCCGCAACGACAAACGGACGCGGTTACTACTATGTGTGGTCGCACATACAGAATAAGCGTCCCATGGAGGCTGCTTACAATCCTGCCGGACAGATATACAGCGGTACCAATGACAATCCCTTGCTTGACATCAGCAACAACGGCGGATACTACACCGCTAAAGAAAACTCGGTGAGAGGAAACCTTAACTTGGAATGGAATGTACCTTGGGTTAAGGGACTGAAGTTGAAAGCCATAGGCAGCTACACGTTGGCCAACGACCATTACAAAGCATGGGCCAAAACAGCAATGTCTTACGACTGGGAAGGTAATCCCTCTACCACGGGCAAACCCAACTTGAATAAATGGGCCAATCATCACAGCAACTTCAATACACAGTTTCTGGCCGACTACTCACACACTTTTTCTGAAGCGCATACTATAGGTGCATTGTTCGGTATGGAGGCCAGCGGTAGCGACTACGATAATTTGTGGTCGGCACGAAAGAACTTCGTCTTTGATGTAGACCAAATGGGTGCCGGCCCAAGTAGCACCATGGAGAACAGTTCAGGAGAAGAAGTGGGTGAACGCCGTGCTGCCTTCATTGGACGCTTGAAGTATGACTACAACGCTAAATACATGGCCGAATTCAACTTCCGCCACGATGGTAGTGACTACTTCCCAAAAGGAAACCGTTGGGGGACATTCTTTTCGGGTTCGCTGGCGTGGACTGTGTCCGATGAAGACTTCTGGCATAATATCGGAGTTGACAAAGTATTCGACTTGTTTAAACTACGTACCTCGTACGGTGAAATCGGTCAGGATTTCCTTGATCAGGATGGTGACAAGGTGGCCGATCGCTACACTTATCTTACCTCCTATACCCTGAATCAGCGTAGTGCCTATATCAATAGAGAGTGGATGCCGGGATTCAGTGAGGGAGCCTTGGTGAGTCCTGACATGACATGGTACACTACCAAAGACTTCAACATCGGTATTGACTTTGCCTCACTCAACAATCGCTTGTCAGGTTCCATCGACTATTTTGCCAAAACAACTACCGGTTACTTAGCAACTCCGTCAAATGTGGGCTATACCGCACCTTTGGGCAAAAATCTTCCCGTGGTGAAATCCAATGGAGAGAGTATACGTCGAGGTTTCGAGTTCGTTCTGCAATGGAAAGATAAAATAGGTGACTTGAATTACGGCATATCGGCCAATATGACCGCATACGACGACCGTTGGAATCTGAATCCGAATGAAGCAGAAACACAACTTAAAGATCCCTATAAAAGAGGAACACAAGTCAGAGCATATTCTGGAGTGTACTACAAAAACTTAGGCTACTATAAAGATTATGAAGATATTCTCAACTCACCCAAACGTAATGGCTCGGTGAATCTGATGGCGGGTGACCTGAAATATTACGACTTTAATGGTGATGGAAAGATTGACGGAGATGATCAGACACGTATGGGTGCCGGCTCAAAACCCAAGGCCAATTACGGATTTACTTTCGACCTCGGATATAAGGGTTGGTTTTTCAATATGTTGTGGCAGGGAGCCACCAACTATAACTTCTACATAGATGCCATTCTGCAAGGTGGAAACAGTAATTACCTGCCCGTAATCTATGAGTTCCAGACCAATATATGGGCACCGGACAACACCGGTTCTCTGTATCCTCGTCAGCATGCATCGGCCGGATACAACGGTAATAACAACTTCGTGAACAGTGATTTCTGGCTGATAGACGCTCACTACCTCCGGTTGAAGAATATGAGCGTAGGCTACGATTTCAAGCACAAGTTACTGAAAAACACATCGTGGTTGTCGAAATGTGTCTTATCACTCTCGGGTTACAATCTGCTGACTTTCAGTCCGGCCAACGATTACGGATTCGATCCCGAAGCAGGACGGGGAGATGGATACAGCTATCCTATATCGAGAGTTTATACCGTAAGTTTAACCATCGGTTTCTAAACCAACAAAGATTAATGATATGAAAATCAAGAAACATATTTTATCGTTTTGCCTGATAGGCGCAATCGGGTTGCAAGGGTGTGAAAACTTCCTTGACACATATCCCAAAGAAAGCTACAGCGACAACACCGTATGGGCAACTCAAGGAACCGTCGATGCATTTGTGACAAACTGCTATGCCTCTGCCTACGATCCATACCTGAACTTTTCCATGTGGGACAAGACTTTCAGCAACAACATGGTGAATTGTCGCCACTCTTGTCCTGCTGAGGCAAGAGGATTAATGGAGAATACATACGGATGGGGGTTGAATGACCGCTTCGGCTCAATCCGTAATTGCAATCTCATTCTTGAGAAAGTGGCACAATCAAACGTGCTGAACGAGAATTTCAAGAAGCGATACACAGCGGAAGCCAAGATGATGCGTGCCATGATATACTATGACTTGGCCCGTAAGGGAGGCCGATACATGTGGGTGGACAAGGTACTGAATGCGGGTGATGAGTTCAATATTCCGCTCACCAAAGATATAGTAGAAAGCTACAGTCATGTGTTGACAGACTTGCGCGAAGCCATTGTCGATCTGCCTGAAGAGAAAGTACCGGGACGCTTGAATAAGAATGCCGGATTAGCACTGTTATCTGAGGTATGCCTTACGGCCGCCGCCTATACCGATGACAATACTACGTTACGAATGAGTGGAAAAAGTCTGTATCAAGAAGTTGTGGAGGCAGTGAACGCAATCAAAAATGTGGAATTAGACAGTAACTATGAAAGCATGTTCAACCAGACGGGGGCATACTCATCATCCGAAATCATCCTTGCACGTTATTGGAGTGCAGACAACACGCAAATGATGCACACCGATATGATAAACATGGTGCCCAACCTGACGAATAGTAACTTGGAAATCAATGGTTGCGGCCCACTCTTCAGCAAGGCCGACATCTTTGAATGCTGGCTCGACCATACACCCAGTCAGAATTTGGTCGATGCCTATCTGGTTATCGATGCTGAAAGCCGTAAGGCGGTGCGTTGGTATGAATCTTCCCAATTCAAGAAAAACACCAAGAGCATCGGAGTCAATGAGGCTATGATTAAGATAGAGTATAAAGACGAGGCAGAGTTCAAAGGAAAGAGTTTCAAGGCTTTCGAGGTAACGACTCCGGGCAGGAGCATCAGCGATTTGATGTATGGTGGGCGTGATAAGCGTTTTGATGCTTCCATCATACACGACGGTTCCAAATTCCTGAACGAAGACATTACCACTTACAACCATGGCAACATGAGCCGTTGGGCTACAAAACGCTATGCTGCGGATCATGTACCCCTGACCAACTACAGTACACGTAAGTATATCTATAGCAACATGTCGCCTCGTCCGTTCTACAACGTCTATACAGACTATCACAAGATTCTGTTTCGTTATGGACGTGCCTTGCTTAATAAAGCAGAAGCACTGCTCCGGTTAGGGCAGATAAGCGAGGCTGTGGCCACTCTGAACCAAACCCGTACGATACATGGCGGTTTGCCTGCTTCCGAAGCTTCTACGGCCGTGGAGGCATGGAATGACTATAAGACGGAGCGACGTGTGGAGCTGTTTTGGGAAGGCGATTTCTACTTCAGCTTGTTGCGCTGGGGCAAATATGGCAGAGAAGCCAATGATGGTAAAGAGCCGGGAAGCGTGATAGATGAGTTGTGCGAACCTGCTACGTTCATCGAAATAAACAAAGAGCGTACGGCGGCGTTTGTAGGTAATGTGCAACAACAAAACGACCAGCGGAAATTCGACATCCGCTCTTATTTATTCCCCATCACCAAGTCGGTAATCCAAGCCAATTCAGCTATTTCAGATGCTGACCAGAATAAGGGATGGGAGTGATTTGTTTAATTACTAACTGCAAAAACAATGAAGAACATGAAATTGAAAAATTACAAATGGATAATGATACTGATGTGTATTCCATTCATGACCGCATGTGATTGGGAAACCCTTCCGACATACGGAGAAGCCGAAATCAGTGCGGTACAGTTCTATTTTCGCTGGGCAAGCGAGCAGAAAGACCCCGTCACCGGTGAACCGGTAGTGAAGGAACAACGCCTCAATACTACGAATAATGTAGCATCTGAAAGCGGCGTCATAGAAGCTGTGGTGACAGTGCCCGCTGCTACTGGCGACTTTACAGAAAACATACGCAAGCAGGTGTCTGTGAGTAAACTGTGGGGACAGGTTTCCGTGTCAACCGCAGCGCGTATTACCCCCATTGAGGGAAGTGCGATTCTTGGTACACCCGATGACTGGAGCAAAGAGCGGAAGTTCGAGGTGACGGCAGCCAACGGCAGCAAGAAGATTTGGACAATCAGAGTTACTCAATTTAACAAAAACGATTAAAATAATAATGAATGATTCTTTTTAAGGATATGCCGCAAAAGACGTGTGTCGTCGATATGCACCTTGTTGAAGATGTTACACGAAAAGACGGCGAATGTTTTTGGCGGCACATCCTTTTTACTCAAAAAAAAGTATCAACCCGTATGAGAACAATTTCTATTCTCTTTATGCTGTTGCTTTATGCTTTGTCTTTATCGGTGCAACAGAAAGATGTCGTTTACGTATCCGACTTCGGCGTCAAGCCATATACCTACGAGAATTGCGTCGAAAAGCTGCAACTTGCCATCAAGGCTTGCAAGGAACGAAACGCCCGCACGCTGGTGTTTGAAAAAGGACGTTACGACTTTTGGCCTGAGGGTGCTGTGTGCAAAGAATATTTCATCACTAATACCTCAACAGCCGAGGAATGTCCGTCGAAAGTAAAAACCATCGGCCTCTTCTTTGAGGAAATGGACGGGCTGACCATAGAAGGAAATGGAGCCACATTGATGTTTCACGGCAAAATGACCATGATAGCTTTTGCGCATTGCAAACGGATGATATTGAAAGACATTCATCTCGACTTTGAACGTCCGGGAGGTTCGGAAATGACCTATACCAAAGCAGACGCTGAGGGTGTGGAGGTGGTGTTTCATAAAGACAGCCGATACGAAATTGTGGATGGAAAGATACATTTGTATGGCGAGGGGTGGCGCTCGAACCGTATTCACTGCATAGAATACGATCCGAAGACAGAATTCTTCTTCTACAGTCGCGGATGGAAAACGCTGTCGGCCTCCAAAGCCGAGGAAGTGGCGCCCGGCATTGTGAGATTCACCACGCCGGAGAGTTTCCACCCTCAAGTGGGCAACACACTCACTATGCGCGACATTATTCGCGATCAGGTAGGTTTGTTTCTCTTTCAAAGTAAGGATATAACGCTGGACAATGTGGGGGTGCACTACATGCACGGGTTAGGCATCGTGAGCCAATACACCGAGAATATCACAATGAACAACGTGAGATGCGAACCGCGTGAAGGGAGCGGACGTATATTGGCTTCTTCGGCAGACTTCATGCACTTTTCGGGATGTAGTGGAAAAATAAGCATTACGGGATGCCGATATACCGGAGCGCAGGATGACCCCATCAACGTGCACGGTACCAATCTGCGTGTCACGAAACAAAGTGATCTTCGTACTCTGACACTGCGTTTCATGCATGGACAAAGCTATGGATTCGATGCCTACTTTGAGGGTGATACGGTGGCTTTCGTCAATACCGCAACCATGGAACGGTATGCGTATGCTAAGGTTGAGACCGTAAAACGGCTGACCGACTACACCTTAGAACTGAATCTCGACCGCGATATCCCCTCTGCGTTGAAGTTAAACAGTGACTGTGTGGAAAATATGAGCCGCACACCCGAGGTGGAGATTCGCAACTGTCGCTTCACGCGCACCAGTACCCGAGGCACGTTGATGACAACGCCGCGGAAGGTAGTGATAGTCGATAATGTGTATTATAAGACCGGAATGAGTGCCATCCTGATAGAAGGAGACGCCAATGACTGGTTTGAGTCCGGCCCGGTGAAGGATGTGCTGATTAAGGGAAATACCTTCATTGAGTGTGCGCATGCCGGAGGTCCGGAGAATGCAGTGATAGCCATACGTCCCTCGAATACCGTGATTGACGCTGATTGTCCCGTGCATCGGAATATACGCATTGAGAATAATATCTTCAAGACACTCGGCAATCCGGTGCTTTATGCCAAGAGCACCCAAGGACTAATCTTCAGGGAGAATGTGGTGGAGAAAGAAGATACTATAGTCTTCAGTGATGATAAACCTCTGTTTTATCTGATTGGATGTAAAGATGTAGTGATTAAAGGGAATGAAATGAATGAGGAAGACCGTCGGTTGCTGCTTCTGGAGAAAATGAAGAGACGTTTTGTAAAGACTGATGGCAAGATGAGAATCAAAAACGCTCAGTGAGACAAAATGCTTCTTGCAGGGAAAGTTGTACATTGGCATCGGTTCCTGCTATCTATAGAGAGGTCTTTTGATTGTATTTAATGTGAATTCAATGAATTATAAGTTCCTATAAATTGGGTGATTAGCGAATTTTGTTGTAACTTTATAGTGTTTAAAGAACAAAGAAATACAAACAAAAATCGCTATGATCACCGAGGACAAAGTTTCTGAAATATTTTGTATGGCAGACGACTTCTGCAAGTTTTTTGAATCTTACTCGTCTGTTGTCAAGAACTGCCTTCAAGCTGTCCCTATCAAGAGGCATTAGGCATTCTCTGTGATATTTGCGGCACAAGTACAGTATGCTTCGAAAGCTGTATTTATTGAAGTTGAACTCCATAGTTCTATTTGTTATACTTGTTCCACATTCTCTTTATCTTTCCTTTCCCTAAAAAGAGAATCAAACCGGTACCTATTTCTTTTTCTTGCTCCGCTTGGCCCATCCCTCTTCGCTGAAGTCGGGTTCAGAACCTTTGAAGTCGTCGTAACCTTGGAAGAATTGCTTCCAGTCGTCCTTTTTGCCCCGGGCTTTGGTGTAGCCGCGCTCTTCGCGGCTGGGCTTGCTTTTCTTGCCCGATGTGGCGTTCTCGAGCTTCTCGCTGCGTTGGGCAGCCGAAGCATCGTTTCGTTTACTTGCCTTATAGCCACGTTTCTGGTCGTTGTGCTCCTTTTTTCCGCTGCGCTCTTTCTTGCCGCCGCCTCTCGAAGCGTCGTTGCCCCCCTCTTCACCGGCAATTTCCACCGATATTCTACGTCCGTTCCAGTTGGCACGGTTCAGGGCTTTCACCACGTTGCCGGCCTCTTTTTCTTCTACTTCGAAGAACGAGAACTTCTGCATCAGGTCGATACGTCCCAGTTCGATGCGCCCGCGAGTATTCTTGTTCAGCAGGCCGATGAGTTCGCCGGGGAAGAAGTTGTCCATCTTACCCAGATTGATGAACAGCCGTTTGTAGCCGGTTTCGGGCTGACGGTTGCCGCCATTGCTTCCGCGGCGTTCGCCACGTGCGCCGCTTTTTGCGCCACGCTCGTTTCCTGTGGCCGTCTCAATGTCTTCGCGGTCGCGGTAATAATCAAGGAATTTGTTGAATTCATGCGAAGCCATACGCTTTATCAGGTCTTCCTTGCTCAGCCAATCCAGCTTGCGGTAAACGTCGGGCATGAAGGCATCTATCTCTTCTTCGTTCACCTTCACCTTCTCCAAGTCGTCAATTACCTTCAACAGCTGCTTTTCGCATATCTGTGCGGAAGTAGGCATTTCTCCCTGCTCGAACTTCTTGGCAATGATGCGTTCTATTTCGCGCATCTTTCCCTTTTCGCGCAGGTTGATGATGGCGATGGAGGTTCCGGTCTTTCCGGCACGTCCAGTACGCCCGCTGCGGTGGGTGTAACTCTCGGTGTCGTCCGGCAAACCGTAGTTGATGACATGCGTCAGGTCGTCTACGTCCAGCCCTCGGGCAGCCACATCGGTGGCAACCAGCAGTTGCAGGTTGCGGATGCGGAACTTCTGCATCACGGCGTCTCTCTGCGCCTGGCTCAGTTCGCCGTGCAGGGAGTCGGCATTGTAGCCCTCCTGCATCAGTTTGTCGGCAATCTCCTGCGTCTCCTTGCGGGTGCGGCAGAAGATGATGCCGTATATCTGCGGGTAATAATCGACGATGCGCTTCAGTGCGGCGTATTTGTCTTTGGCATGGACGCAGAAAACCACGTGCTTCACGTTGCTCGTACCCTCATTCTTACGTCCGATGGTGATTTCCTTGGCGTTATGCAGGTAGTTCTTCGAGATGCGTGCTATCTCCGGACTCATGGTGGCGGAGAACAGCAATGTGTTCCGCTCTTGGGGCACGTCGGCCAGAATGGCGTTGATGCTGTCGGTGAAACCCATGTTCAGCATCTCGTCGGCCTCGTCCATCACTACGTTCCGGATAGTGGCGAGGGATACGGTTTTGCGCTCCATCAGGTCGAGCAGTCGTCCCGGTGTGGCAACGATGATGTGTACTCCCCGTTTCAGGGCGCGTATCTGGCTCTCGATGGACGAACCGCCGTATACAGGCAATACGCGCAGGCCGTCGATGTATTTGGAGTAATCGTTCAGGTCGCCCGCTATCTGGAGGCAAAGCTCACGGGTGGGGCAAAGGATGAGGGATTGGGGAATCTGTTGGTTTACGTCAATCTTCTGTATAAGCGGCAGGCCGAATGCTGCAGTCTTTCCTGTTCCGGTTTGTGCCAGCGCCACTACGTCATTGTTTTCTCCTAAAAGGTAAGGAATCACTTCCTCTTGTACCGGCATGGGACACGCATATCCCATCTCTTCAATGGCACGGCGTATCTCCGCCGACACACCGAGCTCTTCAAATGTCTTCATTAATCTTTTCGTATATCTTAAATTTCGGCTGCAAAGATAGTGCTTTCCAATGGATATTCGATTATTGCCGGCTGATTATTATGCGATTATGAAGAAAAGTTATTGTTTTTGCAGGACGTAGGCCTTTGAGCCGACAGAGACTTGCGCCTTTTCTCTCATCGTCCGCCGTCTGCCAGCAACATGCTTCGCAGACGCTTGATTTCGTCTTTGGTCAGGCCGATGCCCTGTTGCAGGTAAGTGTCCACATCTCCGTATCTTCTTTCCACCTCCTTTTTGACGGCAGTCAGGAAGCCATCGTCACTGTATTCTCGGGGTGCAAAGACTTCTCGCGAACGCATGGGCAGGCGATAGGCATATTCCAAGGTTGGAGGATTGTTGAAGTAGTCGTTATTGAAACGGTAGTCCTCCATGATGGTCTCTTCGTCCACGCCGAGAGCGGCCAATAGTAGCGCCGAGACAATGCCTGTACTTCCCTTGTCCGAAGAGCAATGTATCACTACGGGATAACTTCCTTTATCCAGTAGAATGTCGAAAATCTGCCGGTATTCCTTGTCGAGCTTGCTCATCAAGTCGCGATCCATCCGCTCCGCTATGCGGCAGACGGTATCGCTTTTTATCTTCTGCTCATTCACCTCTTTCTGGAGCTTTTCTATCTCGCCGATACCGATAGGGAGGTGCACCACGTCAAAGTTTTTCTGTAAGTCCGTTTGACTGTTCACTTCGATAAGAGAACGCAGGTCGATGATGGTCTTTATACCAAGATTCTTCAGTTCGCCAATCGAGCTGTCCTCCAGACTTTCTATCTCGGCCGAACGATAGACCATGCCCCAGCGTACGACTTTCCCGGTAGAGTAAGATGGATAGCCTCCCAAGTCGCGGAAATTCTGTATCCCGGGAATATTGACGTTGCGCGTGGCTACCTTCACCCGATATTTGCCGTCGAAGACAAGGGTGTAGTAATAACGCCGAACAGGGTCGGTAGTGATGATGGTGAGTTTCTGGTCGGTAACATCAGCCATGGCAATAGGCTCCTCCGGGATGGCATCGGGATTGGTAGAAGCATATACCTTTACTTTACCCTTGGCAAAAGGATACATTTCCCACCTCACAATGCAATTCCCCACATTGTTCTCTTCGCATACCACAACAATATGGGGGGCAGTACGGCTACAGGCAGTCAACAATACGCCCAGCGTTAGCAGGCTAAACAGATTTCTGTACATAGGCAGTAACTCTCTGACATCTTCAATCACAAAAATAGATTTTTTCATCACATTGCATAACGATGCTACCCGGCTTTTATATTTCTTTGTCTAACTTTAAGGGAACAGCAGGGCAAACCGATGCTTTTCCTGCACACATACGGATTGCTTTTGGGAAAAGGAAAGGAGTGCTGAGCATGCGGTTTCAGAACAGATAAGAGTATTTCCCGTCCAGATACTTGCGGATATATTTCAATGCTTTTGTAATCTGCGCTTCCACGGTCTTTACCGAGGTTTGCGTTCGTTCGGCTATCTCTTTGTTCGTAAGGTTCTCCTGACGGCTTTGGCGGAACACCTCCCTGCATCTGTCGGGCAAGGCGCAGACGGCCTCCTCTATCAGGCGATGCAGCTCTTCCAACTCTATGTTCTCGTCAATGAAGTAGTTGTCGCTCAACGTTTCGCCAAGCCCGTCTATGGGACAGGTCCGCTTGCTGTCGCGCAGCACATTCAGGCATCGGTTTCGGGCTGCCCGAAAAAGATAGGCTTTGAAGGAAAGCTTGATTTGAAACTCTTCCCGGTTCGTCCAAACGTGCATAAAGATATCCATGGCAATCTCTTCTATCTCTGCTTCGTCTTTGAGATACAGCTTCATAAAGCGGCACAACGGAACGAAATAGGTATCAAACAAGTACTTAAAGGCTTGTTCGTCACCCGTTTGCAACTGCTTCAATATATGTATCTCATCGTTTACAAGCATGATTCATCAAGGTGTTTGACTTTTTGAACGAGTGTCTCATTCGTAAAGGCAAAGGCCGGCCATACAACGCTCAACAACAGGCACATCTTCAGACCTTGTCTAAAAAGATAGCTCCAACCAAGCACTTACATAATGTAGAACATGGCAATAACATGTGCAAAGAAGTTTCGCCCATTTCTTTCGGATATGGAGCAACATCAGGTTTCGCTAACGCGCAATCCGAAGGCTTTGCACGTCATCTCTTCCACCGCCACCTCCCATATCTTGACATGGCGAACGGCGGGTTCGGAATAAGTGCAAGGATTGTCGGTATATCGGCTCATGAAAAAGTCCAGAATCTCACGCTTCTGCCCCATGTCTTCTATGAAGCGCACCTTTCCGCGGCACATCACACTGCGCGACTTCATGCTGTAACTGCATGCCACCTGCCGGTGCATGTACACCAGCTCGTGCCCCTCGCAGAAGGTGACGCAGACTTGAGGGCGCTTTGCCAGCATCTCCATTTTGCCCCCTTCAGGGCCGGAATGAAGGTATATCACTCCGTTCCGATAGGCGAAGTTCATGGGAATCACATACGGATTGCCCTCTACATCGGTGATACCCACCATGCAATAAGGACATTTATCTATTACTTCTTTTATTTGTACGAGGTCTGTGATAGCGATTGTCTTCATCGTTTTATTCCATCAGTGCAAAATCCAGTTGTTTCTTTTCCAGATTGGCACGTGCCACTTTGATGCTGATGGCATCGCCCAAGCTGTACGTGCGATTCTTGCGGCGTCCGCGCAAGCAGTAGTTCTTCTCGTCGAACTCGTAGTAGTCGTCGTCGAGGTCGCGGATGGGAATCATCCCTTCGCACTTATTCTCATTCAGTTCCACGTACAAGCCCCACTCCGTCACTCCGGAGATGACACCATCGTAAACTTGACCCAGACGCTCTGACATGAATTCCACCTGCTTGTACTTCACCGAAGCACGCTCGGCATTGGCAGCTATCTGCTCCATGTTGCTGCTGTGCTCGCAAAGATCCTCATATTTCTGCTCGGACACGCTGCGACCGCCCATATCGAGGTACTTAGTCAGCAAGCGGTGCACCATCATGTCGGGGAAGCGGCGGATGGGCGAGGTGAAGTGTGTATAATAGTCGAACGCCAGACCGTAGTGCCCCACATTGTGTATGGAGTAGCGTGCCTTCTGCATGGCACGAATGGACACGGTTTCAATCAAGTTCTCCTCTTTCTTGCCCTGAATGTCGTCCAACAGGTGGTTGATGGATTTGGAGATGTCGGTTTTCGTGCCTGCCGTGCGCAGCTTGTAGCCAAAGCGGGCGATGAACTGAGCCAGATTATCCAGTTTTTCGGGATCGGGCAGGTCGTGTATGCGGTAGGGGAACACTTTTGCCTTTTTGCTTTTGGGCACGCGTCCTATCTTCTCGGCCACGGTGCGATTGGCAAGCAACATGAATTCCTCCACCAGTTTGTTGGCATCTTTAGCCACCTTGAAGTAAACGCTTACCGGCTTGCCTTTTTCGTCTATCTCGAACTTCACCTCATAACGGTCGAAGTTGATGGCACCGGCCTTGAAGCGGTTGTCGCGCAGAATCTTGGCCAACTTATCCAATTGGAGGATTTCTTCCTTGAAGTCGCCTTTTCCGGTTTCGATAATCTCCTGCGCCTCCTCGTAGGTGAAGCGGCGGTCGCTTTTGATGACGGTATGTACCACTCGCGAGTTTTTCACTTCTCCCTTTTCCGTCATTTCGAAGATGACGGAATAGGCCAGTTTCTCTTCGTCGGGACGGAGAGAGCAGATGAAGTTGCACAACCGTTCGGGCAGCATCGGGATGGTACGGTCTACGAGATAGACCGAGGTAGCTCGTTTCTCAGCCTCCTTGTCGATGATGCCTCCCTCTTTTACGTAGTGGGTCACGTCGGCGATGTGTACGCCTACTTCCCAAAGTCCCTCCTTCAGTTGGCGGATAGAAAGGGCATCGTCGAAGTCTTTGGCATCTTTAGGGTCGATGGTGAAAGTAGTCACTTGGCGGAAATCTTCACGCTTGGCTATTTCTTCGGCAGAGATTTCGGCGGGTATCTTGTCGGCGGCTTTCTCTACGGCAGCAGGGTAGACATACGGCAAGCCGAATTCCGCCAGAATGGCATGCATCTCGGTGGTATTGTCTCCGGTTTTTCCCAAAATGTCAATTACCTGCCCGATGGGGTTCTTAGCCTTGTCCGGCCATTCCACCACCTTCACGATGGCTTTGTCGCCCGTCTTTCCACCTTTCAGCTTCTCTTTGGGGATGAAGATGTCATTGGCCAGCGTGCGGTTTTCCGTCACCAGGAAGGCGTACGATTTGCCCACTTCCAGCGTTCCCACAAACGTGTCGTTGGCTCGTTCCAGTATCTCCACCACTTCTCCTTCGGCTTCGCGCCCGCGGCGTTTGGCATAGAAGGCGATGCGCACCCTGTCGTTGTTCATGGCGTGCGCCGAGTTTCGTTCGGCGATGAATATGGGGTCTCCGCCTTCATCGGGCAGGAACGAGTTCTTTCCGTTGCTCTTGCGTTGAAAGACGCCCGTCATCTCCACGCCGTGGGTATTCAGCTTATATCTGTGCTTCTCCACCTCGCTGATGTAATCGTCCATCACCAATTCGGACAAGATGTTCATGCACAGCATCTTCAGCGGGTGAGTGGTCAGCCGCAGTTGTTCGAATAGGTATTTCAGGGATAAAACTTCGCCTTGCTTGTTGTGGAAGAAGTCCAGCAGCACTTTGGCAAGCTCTTTCTTTTTCATGCGTTTGCCGGCTTTTTTGTCTTTTTGCTTAGCCATAATCTGTCTTTTTATGGATGCGTAAAAAGGGAAGTATTATCGATATTCCGCATCCGTTTCTTTTGCAAAGAAAAGAATTTTTTGTTTTCGACAGTTCAAAATGTTTCAGAAACTTCGTATCATGCTGAAAATAGTGTCCGACCGGAATTCCTTTTCATACGAACTCCATATCTTCTCCGCATCCGCTCCGTCTATCCTCCGTATGATCTCCGTATCACCTCCGTATCACCTCCGTATCATCTCCGTATATCCTCCGCTTATATAGATACGGAGAAGGTATGGGGAAGACACGGCGTTGATACGGCCGGGGTATGGTTTCGGTGGTAGGGATATATTGGCTTGCCGCATATTGATAAAGACAGGTGATGATAGATGTATCGATTCAAGGTACAAGATAGATGTGCTTATAGAAGAATATTTCATTAAAAAATAAACAGCTTCTGAATATAATATCCTATCTTTGCGATGATTTATCTATGAGAAAATGGAGATGCAGACTTTAGACACCGGAAGTAGAGAACAAGCTGAAAGCTCTGTTTGTCAAAAAACGCATTTATAAATATATACGTTGAACCAAAGAAGTAGTATGGAAAGCATCTTAGTGACAGGAGCAAGCGGATTTATCGGTAGTTTTATTGCGGAAGAGGCATTGAAGCGCAAATTCGGTGTATGGGCAGGCATCCGCTCATCCAGTAGCCGCGAATACCTGAACAACCGTAAGATACATGTCCTTGAACTGAACTTTGCCCATCCCAATGAGCTTCGTGCCCAATTGTCAGGGTATAAGGGCACCTACAATAAGTTTGACTACATCGTCCATTGTGCAGGTGTCACCAAGTGCGTCAACAGGAATGAGTTCGACCACGTCAACTATCTGCAAACGAAATTCTTCGTTGATACACTGAGGGAACTGAACATGATACCCAAACAGTTTATTTTCATCAGCACCTTGAGTGTATTCGGTTCTGTTCGCGAAGAGACATACGAACCCATTTCGGATCAAGACACTCCCTGCCCCAATACGGATTACGGATTCAGTAAACTGAAGGCAGAGCTTTATTTGCAGAGTATTCCGGGGTTCCCTTACATCATTTTTCGCCCTACAGGTGTTTACGGTCCGCGCGAGAAAGATTACTTTCTGATGGCCAAGTCCATCAAACGGCACATAGACTTCTCCGTGGGGTTTCGTCGGCAGGATTTGACGTTTGTATATGTCAAGGATATTGTGCAGGCCGTCTTTCTCGCCATGGAAAAGAAAGTGGTGCGCCGCGGTTATTTCCTGACCGACGGAGGCGTTTACCAAAGCCGTGCGTTTTCCGACCTGATACGGAAAGAATTGGGCAATCCGTTTGTTATTCGTTTCAGATGTCCGTTAATTGTGTTAAAGTTAGTATCTTTGCTGGCCGATTTTTGGGCAAAGCGACGGAACACCACCAGCACGCTCAATCCGGATAAGTATAGAATAATGAAACAACGCAACTGGCAGTGCGACATCACTCCTACCGTAGAAGAGTTGGGATATCATCCCGAATATGATTTGGAACGGGGAGTGAAAGAGACCATCGCCTGGTATAAAGAAAAAGGATGGCTTTAGATTTATTTAAAAAGGTAGAAACACGCAAAGGACTGTTTGCCGTAGAGAAGATAACACTGATATATAACCTGTTGACTTCTATCCTGATACTGTTTCTTTTTCAGGAAATGGAACATCCGGGCAGGATGCTCCTCGACCGCATCGTTATTGCAGCCATGACGTTCTTGTTGATGTATCTTTATAGATTGGCGCCATGCAAATTCTCGGCTTTCGTGCGCATAGCCATCCAGATGTCACTGTTGTCCTATTGGTATCCCGACACGTTTGAGTTCAATCGCATCTTTCCCAACCTCGACCATGTGTTTGCTTCGACCGAGCAATGGTTGTTCGGTGGGCAGCCTGCCGTATGGTTCAGCGCTTATTTGCCGCAAATGTGGGTGAGCGAGCCATTCAACATGGGCTACTTTTTCTATTATCCGATGATATTGGTAGTGATAATGTGGTATTTCGTCTACCGCTATGACTTGTTTGAGAAAGTATCTTTCGTGGTGGTCACTGCCTTCTTTATCTATTATCTTATTTATATATTCGTGCCTGTTGCCGGCCCTCAGTTCTACTTTCCTGCCATCGGCAACGGCAACGTGGCTCAAGGCATCTTTCCTTCCATTGGCAGCTACTTCCATCACCATCAGGAACTTCTTCCGGGTCCCGGCTATGAACACGGTTTTTTCTACAATCTGGTCGAAGAGTCGCAGCAAGTGGGCGAGCGTCCTACGGCAGCCTTTCCAAGTTCGCATGTGGGAATGTCTACCATCCTGATGATTATGGCTTGGCGCGGGAGCAGACGTCTGTTTACCTGTCTGTTGCCTTTCTATCTGTTGCTCTGTGGAGCTACGGTGTATATTCAAGCACATTATCTGATTGACTCCATCGCCGGTTTCATTTCCGCTTTCGCGATTTATGTGGCGGTGACGTGGATGTTCAAGAGGTGGTTTGCGCAGCCGATGTTCAAATAAGGGGTTCCCGGCTTTCGGCTCCGATGCGCCATCGTTCCCCTTCTTCCCGCTACTCCTTTGAGAACCTTTTGCGTCAAGATCCGCCGGTTGCGGCAGACATGAAGAGGCGTGCTGTCAACAATGCTGATTCCATCTCGTTATGAGACTTGGCAGCCTTGCATTGCAGTCAAGGCTTGGCAAGTACAGTCTCTTCTCGGAGGAAGTCCGGCAACAAAAAAGCCTACTCAGTTACGAATAGGCTTAATTTTGTACCCCTGAGCAGAATCGAACTGCTATTTAACGTTTAGGAAACGCTTGTTCTATCCGTTGAACTACAAGGGCTTCTCTCTGCTGCACCTTGAACAACAAGGTTTTCCATGTGAATTTCTGCATATCGCAACAGATTGCGGGTACAAAGATAATGTATTCTGTCGATTTTCCGAAAAAAGTTTTGTTAATCCAATTAACTTTGCGAAATTTGCCAAGTGTGTAAAAGAACAATAACCTCTAAAAAATAACCTTTAGAAAATCGTAAGTATGGCAAACGACATGATGGTCAAAGAACTGGAGCAAGTGGTAGTCCGCTTCTCCGGAGACTCCGGCGATGGTATGCAACTCGCCGGCAACATCTTTTCAACAGTTTCGGCTACGGTAGGAAATGACATCAGTACCTTCCCCGACTACCCTGCAGATATCCGCGCTCCGCAAGGTTCACTTACCGGCGTTTCAGGCTTTCAGGTGCACATAGGCGCAGGTAAAGTCTATACTCCGGGAGATAAGTGCGATGTATTGGTGGCTATGAATGCTGCCGCTCTGAAAACACAGTATAAGTTTGCAAAGTCCACAGCCTGCATCATTATAGATACAGACGCCTTTCAGAAAGGAGATTTGGAAAAAGCAGCTTTTAAAACCAATGACCCCATTGAAGAAATGGACATCAAACAAGATGTGATCGCCGCTCCCATCTCGCAAATGGTGAAAGATTGTCTGGCCGAAACCGGGATGGACAACAAATCCATGCTGAAATGCCGCAACATGTTCGCAGTGGGACTGGTATGCTGGCTGTTCAACCGCGACCTGAAGATTGCCGAAGACTTTATTCGTGAGAAGTTTGGCAAGAAACCCGAAATTGCCGAAGCGAACATCAAGGTTATTCATGCAGGATATGACTATGGGCACAACACGCATGCTTCCGTAGCTCATACGTATAAGATAGAGAGCAAGGCCACCGTGCCCGGCCGCTACATGGATATTACGGGAAATAAAGCCACGGCCTACGGTTTCATTGCTGCTGCTGAAAAAGCGGGTATGAAGCTGTTCCTCGGTTCTTATCCCATCACTCCTGCCACCGACGTGCTGCACGAGCTTTCAAAGCACAAATCACTGGGTGTGATGACCGTGCAATGCGAAGATGAAATTTCGGGTTGTGCCACTGCCATCGGCGCCTCTTTTGCCGGCGCATTGGCCGTAACTTCCACTTCAGGTCCCGGCGTCTGCCTTAAATCGGAGGCCATGAACCTGGCCGTCATCACAGAATTACCTCTCGTGGTGCTCAACGTACAACGTGGAGGCCCTTCCACCGGTCTGCCCACCAAATCAGAACAAACAGACTTGTTGCAGGCTTTATTTGGCCGTAACGGCGAAAGTCCGATGCCCGTCATTGCGGCCGCTTCGCCCACAGGCTGTTTCGATGCAGCCTACATGGCCAGCAAAATTGCACTGGAACACATGACTCCCGTAGTATTGCTGACTGATGGTTTCGTAGCCAATGGTTCCGGTGCATGGAAATTACCCAAGCTGGCAGATTACCCGGCCATCAACCCGCCTTATGTCACTCCGGAGATGAAAGAGAACTATACTCCGTACAAACGCAATCCGGAGACAGGGGTACGTTATTGGGCAATTCCTGGACAGGAAGGATATATGCACATACTCGGCGGTCTGGAAAAAGACAGTAACACAGGCGCCATCTCCACCGACCCGGAGAACCACAACCTGATGTGCCACCTACGTGCAGAGAAAGTAGCCAAGATTCCCGTACCCGATGTGAAAGTACAAGGTTGTGCGGATGATGCCGACCTGCTGATAGTAGGTTTCGGCGGTACATACGGTCACTTGTACTCGGCCATGGAAGAGATGAACAAGGCAGGCAGAAAAACAGCCCTCGCCCATTTCACCTACCTCAATCCGCTGCCTCAGAACACGGAAGCCGTTTTGAAGAAATATAAAAAGGTGGTGATTGCCGAACAAAACCTCGGACAGTTTGCCGGTTATCTGCGTATGAAGATAGATAACTTCACACCGTATCAGTTCAATGAAGTCAAAGGACAACCGTTTGTCGTGGCCGAACTGGTAGAGGCTTTCAATAAGATAATTGATAACGACTAAAAGAAAAACATCATGTTCGAATATACAGCAAAAGACTTCAAGAAAGGACAACCTCGCTGGTGTCCGGGTTGCGGTGACCACTTCTTTCTGGCTTCACTGCACAAAGCAATGGCAGAAATAGGCATAGCTCCCTGGGAGACTGCCGTCATCTCAGGCATCGGCTGCTCCAGCCGTTTGCCCTACTACATGAATACGTATGCGATGCAGACCATTCACGGGCGTGCCGCCGCCATCTCGACCGGCGCCAAAGTAGCCAATCCCAATCTGACCGTGTGGCAGATTTCGGGTGACGGCGACGGGTTGGCCATCGGCGGAAATCACTTCATACATGCCGTACGCCGCAACATCGATCTGAACATGATTCTGCTGAACAACCGCATCTACGGCTTGACCAAAGGGCAATACTCGCCGACTTCCCCGCGCGGTTTCGTCAGCAAATCGTCTCCTTACGGCACAGTGGAAGACCCGTTCCATCCGGCCGAACTCTGTTTCGGTGCCCGCGGGCGTTTCTTTGCCCGTGCGGTAGCTACTGATGGTGTAGGAACCACAAATATCCTGAAAGCGGCTATTGCCCACAAGGGAGCTTCTGTCTGCGAGATTCTGCAACATTGCGTCATCTTCAATGACAATACCTACGACAATGTTTATAAGAAAGAGGGTCGTGCCCAAAACGCCATCTATCTGGAACACGGCAAACCGATGCTTTTCGGAGAGAACAATGAATATGGCCTGATGCAGGAAGGCTTCGGCCTGAAAGTTGTAAAGCTCGGCGAAAACGGTATCACGGAAAAGGATATTCTTATTCACGACGCCCACTGCATGGACAACACCCTGCAACTGAAGCTCGCCTTGATGGAAGATCCCGACTTCCCGGTTGCACTCGGTGTAATCCGTGATGTGGAAGCGCCTACCTACAACGACGCCGTTCACGAACAAATAGAAGAAGTATCTTCCAAGAAGAAGTATCACAACTTTGAAGAGCTGCTGATGACAAACGATACGTGGGAGGTAAAATAAGCTTTCGCATTACAAGCATACTTTTTTGTTCATTATTTTTTCCCCTTCACTAAAGCCCGGAAGGTAAAAGTGAAGGGGATTTTTTTAATGTATCTATTTGTCTTGACGTTTTAAGCAGTGATTGTATGGTGTCTTGAGACTCTGGTTGCATTCAGTATAAAAACAAATCCGTATTACTCCGCATGTTCCAACTCCTCTTCCCCCCCAAAAAAAACAGCCTTTTAGCGTCATTGCGGCCTAAGAGTCATCAACTTCCATGAATAGGACTAACAAATTGTACAAAAAAGGGTGAAACACGGTTTTTTATACGATTTGTTAGTCTATTCTATCGTTTTTTTTTATTCTTTTGTGAAGAAAGGCTAAAGAGAGTCTATATTTGTTACGTGGCATCAAGAGAAACTAAAGCATAATATTCACTAAAAACAAAAGAACATGAAAAAATTATTAATGATCATTGCTATCGCAGTATGCGGCATCAATCAAATGCATGCACAGTTCTACGTTGGTGGTTCGGTTGGATTTACCAGTAGTAAAATAAGTATGGGGACGGGCTCCGACGAAAGCGGTTCTTCGTATAAGATACTGCCTGAAATCGGTTATAAGTTCAGCGACCAAATGTCTTTCGGCGTCAGCTTAGGATACCTCAAAGGCTATGCGGCATTGGGCTCTTTCGATGTGAATGACATCAAGGCTTTGGGTGGTGCTCTTATAAGTACAGCTGCCGACCTTTCTTCCAGTGACTCGAACGACATGAGTCTGAAGGCATTCCGCATCGCTCCCTATCTGCGTTACACTGTTTTCGAGTCGGGAATGTTCCAGTTCTTCATCGATGGCGTTGTAGGATACAGTTCCATAAAGGCAGATGCCCAGAAACTTGGTAAAAAGGCAGGCGGTGATAGTGGCTTGGGAAATATCAACATGAAAGACCGGACCGTAACGGGCTTGGAAATGTGCATACGTCCGGGTATCGCCGTGAACCTGAATGATAATTTCAGCCTGTTCGCCAAGATCGGCTCCTTAGGCTATCAGACCCTGAAGTTGAAAGACAGCGATTTCAAACTGACCCGTATCGGATTTGACCTCGATAGCAACAACTTGTTGTTAGGAGCAATATTCTACTTCTAAACGTTCCGGGGCCTCAAGAGGGTGTGTCAAAAAAAACAGAAGTCGCTTATCTGACAGATAAGCGCAACGGATTTTTTCTTGACATGCTCTCTTTCTTTTTTGTTTGACTTGTTGCTCCGGAGAAGACTTTCTTCTTGTTTAATGCCAACACTGTGTTCTTATGAAAGCCAACATTCTATTCTTTTTATGGGTCTGTAGCATTTTCCTTTTACCGGCAAGCGCACAAGAGCCTTCGGTCACCGGCATCATGACGAAAGCGTGCCGCAACAAGGAGGGACAGACTTTTCGGGCAAAAATGAAGATGACCATCATACGCCCCAAGTGGAAAAGAGAGATTGAAGCCAAGATGTGGGTAAGAACGCGCGACTACTCATGCGTGCTGCTCACTGCACCCGCACGCGAACGGGGGCAGGCTTTCCTGAAACGGAAAAACGATCTGTGGAACTGGCAGCCGGGAATAGGACGCACCATCAAGATGGCGTCCACCCTCACCGGTCAGTCGTGGATGGGAAGCGACTTCACCACGGACGACATAGTACGGCAGACCTCATTTTTGAACGACTTCACCCACACCCTGTTGGGCAAAGAGATAGTGGACGGCAACGAATGCTACAAGATTCTGCTCACTCCAAAGCCCGAAAGCATAATCGTGTGGGGAAAAGTGATCTCATGGGTAAGTACGAAAGACTTCGTGGATGTGAAAAACGAGTACTACGACGAAGACGACAATCTGGTGCAGACCTATCGGGGTTACGACTTCGAGCACTACGCTTCATACTACATCCCCATGAGGATGGAGATGATTCCGGCACAGAAGAACAACCACAAAACGGTGCTCACCGTGCAGGCCTATGAAATCAATCCACCGATAGACGACAGATTCTTTTCCCTGCAAAACCTTAAAAAACTGCACTGATGCTCAGAACGGCCTGGCTCAATCTATGGAGAAACCCGCGGCGTACATGCACCACAGCGGCGTCGGTATGCTTCGCGGTATTCTTCTGCATACTGCTGAACTCGGCCTATATCGGTATTTGGGAGGCATTCATACAGAACTTTCTGCGCATAGAAAAAGGACATATAGAGATATGCCACAAAGCCGAAGAGGAGAGCGACGATGAATACATGCCTATGTCGGACGAGATGCTGCAACACTTGTCCGACTTGTCCGGGGTGACCGATGTATTACCGCGGATAGAGACATTTGCCATGGCTTCTGCCGGAGACCTGAGCCGCGGAGTGGCGGTGTTCGGTGTTCGCCCTTCGCAAGAGAAGCGCCGAATGAGTATCACCTCCATGCTGACTGAGGGGAGTTACCTTGAAGAAGATGACGACGGTGTGTTGTTGGGACTGAAACTAAGCCGTAGCCTCAACGTTGGCGTGGGCGACAGCATAGCCGTGATAGGCAAAGGCTGCCACGGTTCGAGTGCAGGAGGCCTGTTTCCCATACGGGGCATAGTGACACTGCCAGTAGCCAAAGCAGACAAAGTGGCCGTATATATGAGCCTGAAAGCGGCGCAAGAGTTCATCGGTCTGCCCGTGGGGTACAGCCGCGTGTATCTGTGGATAGACAAGGAAGAAAACCTTGCCGCCATACAAAAGGAAGCAGAGGCTCTTCTTCCTCCCGACGAATATGATGTGCAGAACTGGATAAGCACGATGAGTGATTTTCTGATCTATGCAGAGACTACAAAGACGATAGGAGAGATAGTGAACCTCATTCTGTACATGCTGGTGGCATCGGGTGTGCTGGGCACCGTGATCATGATGGTCAACGAGCGTCGATACGAGTTCGGCATGATGATAGCTTTGGGCATGCAACGCACCCGGCTTGCTCTGACCGTGTTCTGCGAACTACTATTCATCATGGTGGGGGGAGGCATGGCAGGCATAGTTGCCGTACTGCCCATCATCCACTATTTTGAGTGCAATCCTTTTCCCTTAGATGGCAATTCAGCCAAGCTGATACAAGATTATATCACCAACCCCGAGTTCACCTGCCACACCGGAGTGGGCCTCATCGCCGAGCAACTGATTGCCGTGGCGCTGATAGGTGGAATCGTCATGCTATATCCCGCACTGGCCATCTTCAAGTTAAAGGTGAACCTTGTGTTGAAACAATAGCGATAAACAAGAAAAAAACGATGAAGAAATGAACCTCTTCAGAAAAGAGTACTAAGACAATAACAATAAAGAAGAAAACGCCATGATATACTGTCCCGCCTGGAGAAACATTTGGCGCAACAAGTTGCGCAGTGGCATCATAATGGGTGCCATAGCCATCGGTATGTTTGCCGGAACGCTTCTGGTGGCATTTCTCAAGGGGTGGAGTACGGACATCATACAGGAGCACATAGACATGCAGGTATCGTGCATTCAGATACACAGGCACGATGACGGAGCGGAGAACGATGCAAGCAATTTCTTCGCCGAGGAAGAAGTCGTGCAGGTGCTTGAGACTACACCGGGTATAACGGGTTTCAGCACCCGGCTGAAAGCCGATGCCGTGCTCACAAGTCCGGAGGAGAGTACCGGAGTGACCCTGATAGGAGTAGATTCGGAAATGGAGAAAAAGATTTCACGCGTGTATACCACTATTCCCGATTCGGCCGGCAGCTTCCTGTCCCACTCCGAGGTGAGCCCCATCGTAATCAGCCGTGAGACGGCCGACAGACTGAAGGTACGCCTGCGATCGAAAATAGTGCTCAATGTGCAAGACTGCTCCGGCGAAATACAGAGCACCCTCTTCAGGGTGGGAGGCATCTTCGCTACCCACAGCAAACGCTTCGATGCGGTGACGGCCTACGTGCGCAAGTCCGACCTGGCCCCTTACCTCATGACGCCTGAAGGCTGTGTGCACGAGATAGCCGTGATGACGGCCGAGCCGAAGAAGAGCGACGAGCAAGCCCGCAGGCTGTCGCAACGCCTGCCCTCTATGCTGAAAGCCGAGTCCTGGGGCGAGGTATTCCCCGTGCTGAACGTGGGTCTTTTCTGGTTAAAAGTCTTTAGCTATCTGTTTTTGGGAGTATTCCTCACCGCACTTTCGTTCGGTACGGTGAACATCATGCAGATGGCCGTGATGGAGCGCGACAAGGAGTTCAAGATGTTGTACCGAATAGGCATGGCACCGAGGCTGATACTGAAGATGGTGCTGCTGGAGACCTGCTTCCTCACCTTGGTGGGCGCAATAGTCGGCATCGTGCCGGCCACGGTGCTCGCGGCACTCACGGCCGATGTGGGCTTGAACATAAGCATGCTGTTCAACCTGAAATTCGCATACGGATTTGGCGAGGTGGTGCACCCTGAACTATCGGTGGTGGCCATAGTGGAGATTTTCATCCTTGTCGCAGTATCGGCTACGGTGTCGGCCATACTGCCCATGCACCACACTTTGAAAATAATGAAATGAACCGGAAGAGAAGCCGATGCGGCATAACTAAATAACAACAAGCATATGGCATTGATAGAGACAGAAGAACTTGGAAAGATATATCGGGGCAAGGCTTTCGACGTGGAGGCCGTGGCCGACGTCAGCCTCGGCTTCGAGCAAGGAGAGTTCACTGCAATAGTAGGTCCCTCGGGCTCGGGAAAGACCACCTTGCTCAATCTGATAGGCGGGTTGGACCGCCCATCGGCAGGCAGGGTGATGATAGACGGAAAGGACATCGGCCTGCTGAAGGAAAAGGAGCTGGTGGACTTCAGGCTGCACAACGTGGGCTTCGTGTTCCAGGCATACAACCTGATTCCGGTGTTCACGGCGGAGGAGAACATATCTTTCCTGATGGAGCTGCAAGGCAGACCTAAGGAGGAACGGAAAAGCCGTACACAAGAGTTGCTGCGGGTGATAGGTCTGTCCGACCGTGCCCGCAGCCGTCCGGCCGACCTTTCGGGTGGCGAGCAGCAGCGTGTTGCCGTGGCTCGCGCACTGGCGGCAAAGCCCCGTTTTGTGCTGGCCGACGAGCCTACGGCCAATCTTGACACCAAGTCGGCCGAGAACCTACTCGACATGATGATGAGGCTGAATAAGGAGGAGGGCATGACCTTCATCTTTTCTACGCACGACCCCCGCGTCATGGCAAAGGCCGGACGCATCATCACTTTGGAAGACGGCAGAATGATAAAAGAGGAGAGAATATGAGGAAGGCGGTGCTCATATGGATGGCATTGCTCGCCACATGCACGCTGACGGCACGGGCGCAACGCATGGAGGCACCACGCATTTCGGGCTACCTGAACAACAGCACGGTTTATGCGGCTACCCACCCCGACCTGCTGGAGGAGACGTTGTGGCAGAACATCGTGTACCTGCGCACGGACTTAGACTGGAGAGCCTCCTCTGCTATTCGTATAGATGCGGGGATGAGGAACATAGTCTATACGGGAAATGCTACCGCACTGTCGTACATAAAAGAGTATACGGACGGGGAGCGAGGATGGGCAGGCATGACTTTCGACATTGTCGACCGCGAAAGGATGCTCTACCGACTGAACATAGACCGGCTGTCGTTGCAATGGAGCTCCGGTGCACTGGAGGTGAAGGTGGGCAGGCAGCGCATAGACTGGGGGCAGACGCTGGTGTGGAACCCCACAAACATCTTCAATCCTCATTCTTTCTCTCGCTTCAACTGCCTCGAACGACCGGGATGCGACGCTCTGCGCACCACGTATTATCACAACGAGACGTCGTACAGCGAGATGGCCATCTCGCCCGACAGGAATGGAAGAATGACGACGGCCTTCAGGCACGGCGGACGGATGGGACGTGCCGACTACAACCTGATGACGGGTATATATCGCGAAGAAGACGCCGTGGCCGGAGCTGCGATGACCTACGGGCACGGCGAACTGATGGTGCGCACCGAGGGCGCTTTGTTCGTGCCGCTCGACTCCAAGGACGAGTGCGAAACGATAGTACAGATTGCAGCCGGTGCCGACTACGCCTTCAACAGCAATCTGACGATACTGTGCGAGGTGCTATACAGAAACCGCAGTATTGACACGGACGTGAACAGCCTGATGTTTTATACAGACCCGCACTCGGCCAGAGACCTGTCCGTATCAAGGTGGAGCATTCTGGCGCAGGCTGTCTATCTGCTCACACCACACCTGTCTGTACGCCTGTCGGCATCACATTTTACAGACAAGCGGCTATCTCACGCCGGCTTCAACCTCAACTATCGGATGGGGGCCAACATAGAGACCTCACTCTTTGCCCACTTTGCGAACTACGCTTCGCAACAGCCGATAAAGATCAAGGCAGAACTGGGGTACGTGCAACTGAAATGGAGTTTTTAGAAGATAAGACAATAATAAATCAAAAGATACAATGAATATGCTTACACATATCAGATCACTTGCAACAGGCCTGCTTGGAGCACTACTGCTGGCAGGCGTGTTTTCGGCCTGCGATCGTAAAGATTCCGAGCCGTTTGTACCAATGGAGTATGTGACGTTCTCGGGGGAGTTGTTCACCAAGAATCTGCGATTGAAAGAGGTTGTAGACGAAACGCAGGGACAGCTCCACGTGGGTGCGTTAGAGCCCATCTTAAGCGGACAAGGCTTGTCGGAGAGCGAAATCAAATCGATCATGCAAAAGGTGAACATGTACATTCAGCTTTCCGGCGAGTGCTACGCTCACGCCATCACTTACCACACCACAGGCCCGAAAGGAGAGCCCATCGTGGCATCGGGCATGATTTATTATCCCAAGTCGGGCCGCCCGAAGGGGGTAATAGAGATTGTGCCGTGGAGCAAGAGCAAAAAGGAGTGCGGTACGGAGAATTACGCTTTCATGCCCGAAATCATTCCCGGCATGAGCGCATACGTGCATATCGTGGCCGATCAAGTGGGGTATGGTGCTACGGCCGACGTTCCAATAGCCTACTTGCAATACGACAACGTGGCCGTGGTGGCCGCTGACATGCGTCGGGCCGCAGAGGAGTTTGTGTACAATCGCCATCATTGCAAACTGAGTGCCGAAAGCATCCTGATGGGCTATTCGCTGGGAGGCGGAGGGGCATTGAGTCTGGCCCAATATTATCAGGGGCATCCTGAAAGAGGCGTCAAGGTGAAGGATCTTTTCATAGGGGGTGGAGTGTACGACCCCTCGCTCATGGTAAAGGAGATATTTGCTTCGGGTCATGCCGGTTATGCTCAAATACCGTCTGTGATATGCTCGTTCGACCATTACGACGATTTGCAGATAGACTTCGGTAAAGTCTTCAAAGGAGATTTGCTGAAACACTACAAGGACTGGTGTTACGGGCAGTACAACCTGACAGAATTAACCGAGTCTCTGGGTACCGATCTCCGCGGATATTTTACCGATGAGTTTCTGGGCAGAGAGGAGTCGGAGGAGTATAGGAAGCTGCTGGAGATTTGCCGGCAGAAAAAGATAAGTCTGGAGCAGAAGCCCGACTTCAAGATACACCTGTCGCATGCACGGAAAGATGAATTAGTACCCACAAGCTGCTCCGACTGGTTGTACGAGGAACTTTCCGCCATGGGTGCCGAAGTGGAATACAACAAATACAACGCAAACCACCTGACTTGTTCCCTCTTTACGTTTTGGGAACTTTGGATGGCCCTCGGCAGTCGCTGACCACCCGAAGATACCCTCTCTGCCCAATGCGTCAATTCGGGGTGTCCAGCACCTTGCGTGATGGTATGGCTATAGCCTCAACCTTCAGAGTATGTTTTTTCAGGTGCTCTCCCTCCCTGCGAGGGGGAGACCGAAAGGAAAGTTCTCTGCAAACCTCTCATACAGATCGCTCATCAGCACATACAGCCCTGCGAAAAACAGCGGAGCCGCTGCCGGGAAAAGAGAGTATCGCCACGAGACTGAAAGCGAGCTGCCTACAATCCATAGCGGAAGATAGAATATGTAGATGATGGCGCAAGCCTTGAAAGAGGTCTCTTTCTCCGCAAGCCCACGGAACACCACGATGAGCATCACCCCCATGCAGAAGCACAGGAAGACGGGTAGCCAGCCATATTGCCCGACGGCGGCGAACGAAACCGTCACGGCGGTGACGGCTATGACAAAGCCGTGGACATTCTGCCGGAAGCGTTTCCACCGAAACAGCCTCTCTATCATCCAGCCTCCCAGCATACCGACGAAAACGTCATTGAACGTATCTATATATTGCTCGGCAAATATCATGCTGAACCAGGCTTCGTATTCCTTCTTTGGGTCTACGTGATGCAACTGGGGGAAGAGGGTGAACAAATTGCTGATGATACCTTGTTCCAGAACCTCCCAAAGCGCAAGCAAACCAAACAGGGTCAGCCATCTGCGCTTCACTTTACAGACCGACAGAATGACCAATAGCATGAGACCGCTCCAGAAATGAATCAAAGTCCAGCCATCGTAGTAAAACGAGCCGTACTGGAAAAAAGGTTCCAACAACCAAGTCAAGGGAACTAAAATCTGTCTGACCAACTGTTCTAACATAACGCATCCCTCTCTTTAGAAACTGTTTTGAAATGAATAAAAAAAATCTTGATAATATGAATAAGGTTATCAGTTGTTTAATTAAAATATTCTCGTAACCTCTGAGTATTAAATCTCTATAGATTATGAAATACTATTCAACCAACCTCTAATTTGTGGCAAGATATAGAAAAAATCACTAATTCACAAGCAAGGGTAGGAAAGAATTCTTCTTGAGAGATTATGATAGTTTATTATCTCTTTCGCAAATGAAAACTTGAAGAAATAATTGAGGATATCATGGGTGTTGCCAAAAAGATGGATTGTTGAACGATCTTTCTCTTGGCAGGAAAACTTCCGACGTCTTGCCATAGACTATGAATATCCGGCTGACACACTCTTTCTTTGCTTTCTTGAGTTCTGCTTTCAATTCTCTAATCTGCTCGTCTTTGCTTTTGTGTGCCATAGTGTCATCGTTTTTCTCTTGCAAAGATACTAAACGATTCTCGGAAAGATAACGACCCACCCAAGAAAATAGCACTTGAACGTTGGAAATGTGATATTTCGCAACCAATTCCTCTGGCGCGTTTTCACCTTTCAAAAAGTCAAGTACTGCCATAACACGATCCTCTTCATCATGGATATACCGAGTTGTTTCTACCCATACCCACTCATGCTGACCAGTCGATTCATTCATGACACGGTCTCTTTCTCGTTTTACTTTTGTTCTCATACACTTTTGTTTGGGACATCCAAAAGTGTCAAGTTTTTCTAGGGTAAGTCAGAGTGCTTAAGAATCGGTTTCTTCATCCGTTCTCGGCAAAACCTCTTCCCCCTTCAGCGTAGCCGAACTGGATTCCGTGATTTTCACCATCACGAAGTCTCCTATCCGGTGCTTGCCACGGTCGAAGACCACTACACGGTTCTGCTCCGTACGCCCGAACAGTTGGTCGCGGCTGCGCTTGCTCACACCCTCTGCCAGCACTTCGTAGGTCTGACCCACACAACGGGCATTGGCTTCGGCGGAAAGACGGTTCTGAAGAGCGATGATTTCGTTCAGACGGCGAACCTTCACCTCTTCGGGCACATCGTCCGCCAGATGCTTGCTGGCATATGTGCCGGGACGCTCGGAATATTTGAACATAAAGGCAGCATCGTATCCGCACTCTTCCATAAGCGAGAGGGAAAGCCGGTGGTCTTCCTCCGTTTCGGAATGGAAACCAGAGAAGATGTCGGTAGACAAACCGCAATCGGGGATGATGCGACGGATGGCGGCCACACGCTCCAGATACCACTCACGGGTATATTTGCGGTTCATCAGCTTCAGGATGCGGCTGCTGCCGCTTTGCACCGGCAGGTGTATGTGTTTGCACACGTTGGGCATATCGGCAATGACCTGCAAGGTTTCGTCGCTCATATCCTTGGGGTGCGAGGTGGTGAAACGCACACGCACGCCCGGTGCGGCCTCAGCCACGATACGAAGCAACGCAGGGAAGCCTACCACCGTTCCGTCGGGTCTCTCAAAACGGTAGGAGTTGACGTTCTGCCCCAGCAGGGTGACTTCCTTATATCCTTTCGCCACGAGGTCGGCCACTTCGTTGAGGATGCTCTCCACGTCGCGGCTGCGTTCGCGCCCGCGGGTGTAGGGCACAATGCAATAGGTGCAGAAGTTGTTACAGCCACGCATAATGGATACGAAACCGGAGATATGGTTTCCGCAGATGCGCGAAGGAATGACGTCCCGATAGGTTTCGGTGGTAGAAAGTTCCACGTTCATCGCTTTCTCGCCGGCTTCTACCGCCGCAATCAGCTCCGGCAGGGTGAGGTAGGCATCGGGGCCCACCACCAGATCGACGTGGTGGTTGGTGATGAGGTCGTCCTTCACACGCTCGGCCATGCAACCCAGCACGCCGACTATCAGCCGCCGCTTCTTCTTTCTGAGCGAATGGAAGAACTCCAGCCGGTTCAGTATTTTCTGCTCCGCATTGTCGCGGATGGAGCAGGTGTTCATAAACACGGCATCGGCCTCTTCCAGCGTCTCGGCCACGGAGTAGCCCGCCATCTGCATGACGGACGCGATTACTTCACTGTCTGCCACATTCATCTGGCAGCCGTAGGTTTCGATAAACAATTTCTTGTTTTCATCGGCAGTTGCAGATTTAAAGTCTGCTCCCGTTACTTTTTCCATACTTGTCTTTATCGTTATTGATTTGCAAACAGCTTCTTTCGTAGCCCGAACAGACAGATTTTCAAGCACAAAAGAGTGTGCAAAGATACGTCCTTCCCCGAAAATAAAGAAATGCTTTTCATTTTTTATAAAATGAACTCATAAGGCCGGAGGAAGGGATAAGAGCTCAAAAAAAAGATTATCCTGCCGAACTCCGCAATCATTGTTTTCTTTGAAAAATCCAACCAAAAATCTCTCTTGGAAAAATCGAGAAAAAGGAAAAGAAGGATCAGCTCCATACAGAGGATATATCAATCCTATACTGATGTAGGCTCAGTCTTATACTGAAGGTACATCAGTCGTATACTGATCTACCCCTCGTCAGAAGGTGCTCTGACAGGGGTATATCAGGCCTTCGCTTTTTGTCTAAGACGAATTAATGAAAGTAAATTATCGTTATAGGTGCACGGTTGCACCAACTATAAGAAAGTTGGATTTAATTTGTCACTACAACATCAAATACTTGAAGAATATTTTGTGGAAAAGCAACTATCTTTGTGGCAACATAACGAGAGTATGCGTACTCTCTACGATACATATAGCAAGAATGTTAATACGGTTGCCATTAATATGGGGAATTCTCCAAACAGTTCTGCAAACTCAAGTAGCGAGGAAATAAAAAAACTGTATGAGTTGAAAGAAAAGGGGATAATAACTCAAGAGGAGTTTGACTTAAAGAAAAAGACAATACTCTAATATTTGCAGATGAATCCGAATTCAGTATTCCGATTCTCCCCGAACTGACATTAAATGATTATAAATTCAACGATTTGTTTAATTACTGTTAATTACACGAACTTTCCACTTGACAATTTGGTATAAAAAGAATTAATCTACAACTTTGTAGGACGAAAGAAACATTAGATTTTTTCATAGTTAAGGTTTAGGTTAAAATAAGGGGAGCTGTGAAGCTGCCCTTTTTTTATTGCCTGTTTCTTGAATGCAATCCGGACTTGATTATTACATTTGCCCGAAAGCAAACACAAATTGCATTCTGCCGCAAAAAAAAAGATAAATTCGTTTGTTCTACTTTCGGTTTCCATTATCTTTGGGAAAAAATAAAAGAACGATAGTATGGAAGATGTCTTCAAATTCCTGTTAGTTGCAGCTGTCATCGCAATCGGAATCGTCAAGCAGATCAAGAAAGAAGCTCAAAAGAACGCTGACAAGAAGCCCGTCATGCCTGTGCCCGACGCTGACTTCCCACTGTCTGAACACCGGGATGAAGACACTTATGGAGACAGTGTCCCTGCGGGTTCCGGAATGGAAGCGGAAGTCATCCGCCAATCATCTGTCAGGCCTGCCAAACAACTTCGCAATCAGAAACAGCCGTCCCAGCCGCAAACCACTGCTTCGCAACACTCTTCCGTCAACGTCTTCTCTCCTCCGACATACAGCCCGCCAGAATCCGACGAAACTTCCGGCTTCGACATCCATTCGGTGGAAGAAGCAAGAAAGGCCGTCATCTGGTCAGAAATAATTCAACGGAAATACTAAACAATAAACGGTGGGCAATCAAGAATAGACAAAACCGACCGGTACGAAATATACCGGAAAAGCCTTGAAAATCTTTACACGAAAAATAACAGTTAATAATTATGGCACTTAATTACATTTCGGCAGCAGAAGCTGCAAGTCTCATCAAACATGGCTACAACATCGGTCTGAGCGGATTCACACCCGCAGGAACTGCCAAAGCCGTTACGGCAGAATTAGCAAAAATAGCAGAAGAAGAGCATGCAAAAGGGAATCCCTTCCAAATAGGCATCTTTACCGGTGCTTCCACGGGAGACTCTTGCGACGGCGTTCTGGCACGCGCCAAAGCCATCCGCTACCGTGCTCCCTACACCACCAATGCCGATTTCCGCAAAGCCGTGAACAACGGAGAGATAGCTTATAACGACATACATCTCTCGCAAATGGCACAAGAAGTACGCTACGGCTTCATGGGCAAAGTGGACATTGCCATCATCGAAGCCTGCGAAGTGACACCCGACGGCAAAATCTACCTGACAGCCGCCGGAGGCATCGCCCCCACCGTATGCCGGTTGGCCGACCGGATTATCGTGGAACTGAATGCCGCCCACAGCAAAAACGCCATGGGGCTGCACGACGTTTACGAACCGCTTGACCCTCCCTATCGCCGCGAAATACCCATCTACAAGCCGAGCGACCGCATCGGACTACCTTATATTCAGGTTGACCCCCAAAAGATTGTCGGTGTAGTAGAGACCAACTGGCCCGATGAAGCACGCGGCTTTGCCGACGCCGACCCGCTGACGGATAAAATCGGACAGAACGTGGCTGACTTCCTGGCTGCCGATATGAAACGCGGAATCATTCCCTCCACCTTCCTGCCCTTGCAATCGGGTGTGGGCAACATTGCCAACGCCGTGCTGGGTGCACTGGGACGAGACAAGACCATCCCCGCCTTCGAGATGTACACGGAGGTGATTCAGAACTCCGTTATCGGACTGATTCGAGAAGGTCGTGTGAAGTTCGGCAGCGCTTGTTCGCTGACCGTGACCAACGACTGTCTGGAAAGTATATACAATGATATGGACTTCTTCCGCGACAAGTTGGTGCTCCGCCCGTCGGAAATATCGAATAATCCCGAAGTGGTGCGCCGTCTGGGAGTTATCTCCATCAACACCGCCATCGAGGCTGACCTTTACGGAAACGTAAACTCCACCCACATCAGCGGCACGAAGATGATGAACGGTATCGGAGGTTCGGGCGACTTTACACGCAACGCTTACATCTCTATCTTCACTTGCCCGTCCGTGGCCAAGGAAGGCAAAATCAGCGCCATCGTGCCGATGGTTTCGCATGCCGACCACTCGGAGCACGACGTCAACATCATCATCACCGAACAAGGTGTGGCCGACCTTCGCGGCAAGAGCCCGAAAGAGCGTGCGCAAGCCATCATCGAGAACTGTGTCCATCCTGACTACAAAAATATCCTTTGGGATTATCTGAAACTGACCGATGGAAAAGCGCAAACACCTCATGCCCTGCGTGCCGCGCTGGCGATGCATGTCGAACTGGCCAAAAGCGGAGATATGAAGAACGTGGACTGGGCGCAGTACAAATAAACGCCCTTTCCGAATCCGTCATATTAAGACAAAACTAAAGCCAACTAATTCGTCGTGAGTTCACGAGTTAGTTGGCTCATTTTATGACAATCTATGGTTTTGGACAGGGAGAAGTATCGGTTGTGATGCAGGAATTATTATTTTGGGATTGATTTCTTTAGAAAATATCAGGTATAAAGTAAATAGAAGTAGCTATTATAATTGTCCGCTTTCCACCATCAGTATTACTCGTTCGGTCAGTGCGTCTTCTCCCGCCGGGTCATACTGTTTTTTCAGGCTGGCACCCAATAAGGCAGCGAAGGTCTGGTAGAATCCGGCTTTAAACGGCCCCATGAAGGCTTTTACCAATTCGTAGCCGGTGGAGTTGGTTTGGCGATCTACTAACTTTATCAGCAGTTTGCCTTGAGCAAAGGTGAGTTTCTTCAATCGGGGGGTATATTGTTCTTTCAGACCTTTTTCCACGGCTTTGATGTGCTGTTTGCGAGCTTTCTCGTTGGGCAGGGTCATCATGTACTCGTAAGTTTCAATGATGGCCCGGTTCACTTCTTTTGAGATGGGAAGTACTTTTTTCACATCGCGGATAAGTTTATAATACTTTTCTATTTCCCGCTTGTTTCTGAACTTTAACGGCTTGAATATATAAACGTTGGGCAGGTCGACGTATGGGATGGTGTCTCCCTCGTAAATGCACATGGGGACAAGCTGAATATTTGTTTTTCCACCGCTCTGCGCAGACTGCGGCTGTGCAAAAGCTTCCGGGCTTCCGCAGAGCAGAAAGAGAATGAATATTACTATATTAAGTCTTGTCATATCACAAAAGTACATCATTCCGTGAAATGTTGTTGCATTCGGATGTTTTTTCCTCGGTATCTTAACTTATTTATCGAGACAACGCTCTGTTTTATTCGAAAATAAACACTTTCCTCTTTCCTTTTTTGTTTTATAGCCTTACTTTTGCATACCGGATAACCATCAAACAACAAAACGGCTGTATCAAATGAAATGCGTCAGATTGGTAGTTTTTGTGAGTGTGCTGTTGGCGGCTTCTGTGCTTAGGGCACAAAACACGCCCTTGTCTCTTTGGGAGGAGCATTTGGAACAGATTTCTGCGGATGCCGAAGATGAACACAATTGGGAAGACGAACTGCAAGAACTCTCCCGGCTGTTGCAAGAACCTCTCAATCTCAATGCGGCAACCAAAAGCCAATTGGAACAATTCCCTTTCCTCACGGATATTCAGATAGAAAATCTGTTGGCATATATCTACTTGCACGGGCAGATGCAAACCTTATATGAACTACAATTAGTGGAAGAGATGGATAAGCGCACCATTGAACTGCTACTGCCTTTTGTCTGTGTACAGAAGGTGGAAGGAGAGAGTAAGGGTTATCCCGCTTTGAAAAACATCCTTAAACATGGCCGACACGAAATGCTTACTCGTGTGGATGTACCTTTCTATACACGAAAAGGCTATGTCAAAAGCTATCTCGGTCCTTCGCCCTATCACTCCCTGCGCTATGGCTTTCGTTACGGCGACTACTTGCAGGCAGGCATAACGGGCGAGAAAGATGCCGGAGAACCTATGTTTGCCTTGCACAACGGCAAAGGTTATGATTACTACTCTTATTATTTCATAGTCAGAAACTTAGGTAGGCTGAAAACCTTGGCTTTGGGCAATTATCGTTTGAGCTTCGGACAAGGATTAGTGCTCAGTACAGATTTCCGTTTGGGTAAGACATTCTCCTTATCCACCGCCGAACATCGTGCCGGAGGCATACGAAAACATGGCTCTACGGATGAGTATAACTATTTTCGCGGAGTGGCGACAACGGTGGAAATCATCCCTTCTTTGGAGTTGTCGGCATTCTATTCGTACCGATTAATGGACGGCACGGTGAAAGAAGGAGAAATTACTTCCATTTACAAAACGGGGCTGCACCGTACGCAAAAAGAAGCGGACAAGGCAAATGCTTTTGCTCTTCAACTCATGGGTGGTAACCTGACCTATGAGAAAAAAACATTGAAAGTAGGTCTGACGGGCATTTGTTATTCCTTCGATCATCCTTATGAACCGAGACTTGACGGATATGCGAAATACAACCTGCACGGCAATGACTTTTACAATGTAGGGATAGATTATAAATATCGGTTGGGGCGTCTTGCATGGGCAGGCGAGGGTGCAATCGGCAAACGAGGATATGCCTTGCTGAATAAATTGAGATACGACTTCTCGCCCGACTATCGGCTGCTGCTGGTTCATCGCCTCTATTCCTTCGATTATTGGGCTATGTTTGCTCGCTCTTTCGGTGAAAGCAGCGCACCGCAGAACGAAAACGGCTGGTATCTGGCGGCAGAACTCTCTCCTTTTGCTCATTGGAGGTTCTTTGCTTCGGTCGATATGTTTTCTTTTCCTTGGTGGAGATACCGCATCAGCCAACCTTCGCAAGGAACTGATGTCATGTTTCAGGCGAACTATTCGGCAAAACGCAATCTATCCATGTATCTCAATTACCGATATAAACGGAAAGAGAGAGACGTGACGGGTAGCCGTGTTGCGGTTACATCACCCATACACCATCAACGGCTTCGATATAGGTTGTCCTATACACCGGGTAGCTTTACATTCCGCACCACCATTGACTACAATCATTTCCGTCAGCAAGACAAGGCAAACCGTCACTTCGATGGGAAAGCCGGATACCTGTGTACACAGTCTTGTGCCTATTCTTCCCCTTCCTTTCCCTTGTCGTTTGTCTTGCAAGCCACTTATTTCAATACGGATGATTACGATTCGCGTATATATGCTTCTGAAAGAGGTTTGCTATATACCTTTTCTACCCCTTCTTTTTCTGGCAGAGGTTGTCGCTATTCTGTTCTTTTCCGTTACGACGTAAGCAAAAACTTTATGTTTCTTGCCAAGTTCGGACAGACCGTTTATAACGATCGCAAAACAATCGGTTCGGGTTCCGATTTGATAAACGGCAACCGTAAAGCGGATTTGCAAATGCAGCTTAGAGTTAAGTTTTAGGCAGAATATCCGATTAAGCTTTTCATAGTAGTAGAAGCATAACCTGAAACATTAAAAACAAGCTCAGGTATTGTTTTTGTTGAAACTTTAGACCCCGAAGATTGTTTAATAAAAGTGTTTGATTAACTTTGTTCTTGTTCAAGATTCTTTTAGATCAAGAATAACGGTAAATAATTTACAGCAATGACAGTCATTTATCCTTCTCCCATATTTGGTCCCGTTCATTCCCGCCGTTTGGGAGTATCATTGGGAATCAACTTATTGCCTGCCGACGGCAAGGTGTGTACCTTCGATTGTATCTACTGCGAATGCGGTTTCAATGCCGACCACCGGCCCAAAGAGCAGCTACCCACACGGGAAGAAGTACGTGTGGCCCTTGAAGCACGCCTGCAGGATATGTCGCAGAATGGGCCTTCGCCCGATGTACTGACCTTTGCCGGCAACGGTGAACCTACCGCGCATCCGCATTTTCCTGAAATCATAGAAGATACGCTTGTCTTGCGTGACCGCTATTTCCCGGACGCCAAGGTAAGCGTACTCACCAACTCCACCCTTATCCATAAGCCTGCCGTGTTTGAGGCTCTGAGCAAAGTAGATAATAACATCTTGAAGCTTGACACGGTAGACGAAGACTACATTCGTAATCTTGATTGCCCTACGGGGCCTTATTCTGTAAACAAAATCATCGAAAGAATGAAAGCCTTCAGAGGTAACTGCATCATACAAACCATGTTCTTGAAAGGAAGCTACCGGGGCAGGGATATGAATAACACTTCCGACAAATACGTTCTGCCCTGGCTGGAGGCAGTGAAAGAGATAGCTCCCCGTCAAGTGATGATTTACACCATCGACCGCGAAACACCGGGTAAAGACTTACAAAAGGCCACACATGAAGAGCTGAATCGCATTGCGGCACTGATACGGAAAGAAGGGATAGAAGTAAGTGTCTCTTATTGAAAATTCTCACATACTTATCTCTTTTTACTCAATTTTCCTTTCATTTTTATAGGTAAATTAAAATAAAGCCCTATATTTGCTTACTATTTGATAAGATAAAAAACTTTATTTACATACTGTTATGGAAAAAATAGACAATCTTGACCGGCAGATTCTGGAAATCATTTCTCAAAATGCCCGTATTCCTTTCAAAGATGTAGCCGCTGAATGTGGAGTATCGCGTGCAGCCATTCATCAGCGTGTGCAACGTTTGATAGATCTTGGCGTTATTGTTGGTTCAGGTTATCATGTAAATCCCAAATCGCTTGGATACAGAACTTGTACGTATGTGGGAATCAAATTGGAAAAAGGTTCCATGTATAAAAGGGTGGTTGCCGAATTGAATAAGATTCCCGAAATCGTAGAATGTCACTTCACCACAGGCACATATACCATGTTGACGAAAGTTTATGCCCGTGATAACGAACATCTGATGGACTTGTTGAATAACAAAATGCAAGAGATTCCGGGTGTGACAGCTACAGAAACTCTTATTTCTTTGGAGCAAAGCATCAAGAAAGAGATTCCTATTTGTCCTGAGAAATAAAAATAAAGAATCATAGGTGGCTCATCACCGGCTTATGAACAATAGCAAACAATAATGGATTTCTTAAACGAATATCATTTGTCCGGTCTTCTCATCGGTATCTGTACATTTCTTATTATCGGCCTGTTCCACCCCATAGTCGTAAAGGCCGAATACTATTGGGGAACCAAATGCTGGTGGTTTTTCCTCCTGCTTGGGGTCAGTGGCGTCATAGCTTCTCTCTGCACGGAGAGTATTATGGTTGCTTCTTTGCTGGGCGTATTCGCTTTCTCTTCCTTCTGGAGTATTAAAGAGATATTTGAGCAGGAAGAGCGTGTAAGGAAGGGATGGTTTCCCAAGAATCCTAAAAGAACCTATAAGTTTTAAGGAATGGCTGTTATCCTACCTCCTTCTCAAGACTCTTTTCCGGGTATATCTGTGTCAGTTTGATATAAGAATGACAGAATGTTTCAGAAACTTCGTACCATGCCGGAAATAGTGTCCGGGCGGAAACTCTTTTAATAAGAGCTCCGCATCTTCTCCGCATCCGCTCCGTATATCCTCCGTATCATCTCCGTATCACCTCCGTATATCCTCCGCTTATATAGATACGGAGAAGGTCTGGGGAAGACACGGCGTTGATACGGTTGGGGTATGGTTTCGGTGGTAAGAATGTATTGGTTGGCCGCATATTAGGATGATAGATGTGCTTCATTCCACCATCGGCATTTGCAAACGCAACGATGGATACCACCAAAGCCTTTGGCTCTATTTGAATGCTCTTGCGATCAAACGTCTGACCTTCCTTGCGGGTTATTATATCTTATATAGTCATAGTGGAAATTATAATGTTATTATTTTTTGTTTATTATTAAAGGCGGCCTTAAGCGCATAGAGACTGCTTTGCTCGGTCACGCCAATGAATAATATCCTGTCGGCCATTTCGCAAACCCACCTATTCCTCATCATTGCTGTGTCCTTTGACTGACGTGCCGCATTACTTACAGACACTATCAATAGTCTGTTTTGAGTTAACACTTCTTGTAATTCCTTAGGGATGGCTTTATACATTCGCCGGGCAATAACAAGAATAATCGGTTGGCTGCCTTTCAGCAGGAAGTGAAGCACATCCTGTTCCAATTTACTGTTAAATCCACTGATGATACAGTCTCCACGACTGCGCATATCCGTAGCCCAATCATATACCCGCAACACCGTCTCGGAAGCGATATTACTCGATGCGAGGAAGGCTGTCTTTTGCAAATTCAACAGTTCCCTGTTGCCAAGATATTGTGTGTGCACTGTCATTGATGATTCTCTCCGTCGCCTTTCTTCTTTTTATTGTTCTTTCGTGGTGCGATACGCTTCAGGTCTTGGTCGAGTTGCTTGATACTTTCAAAGTGCTCTATTTGCCGTTGCTGCTCTTTGTAAGCAACGTATTCCTTTGTAGCTTTGGCTACTGCCAGCTTGTGAGAAATTGTGCCGGCATGCTCAAGGATATTCTTCTCGTTCATGGTGAGTACAAGTCGCAGCTTCTGCACCCAGTCACGCATGTACATTGGTTTCTCGGCCAACGCCTGCGCCTCGGCATAGGCAAGGAACTGCTCTACGATAAGTTTCAACTGTCCAATCTCTTTCTCATTCAGGTAGTTCTTACCTATCAAGACATCATTCTTGGTTACTTTCCCCTCTTTTTCCGTAGAAGTAAGTCCCATCATCGGTAGTGAGGCATTAGCACGATAATAAATAAGTTCGGCAGCCGTCTTTCCGCTGACAGCCCAAAGTAGCTTGTTCTGTATTTCCTTGAAGAAGGCCAATGTCATCTCAGCAGATGGATTATAGTCGATGCTCGTTGCGTATATATCCTTTATCTGCTGATAAAACACCTTCTCAGAAAGGCGTATCTCACGAATGCGGTCTAAGAGTTCTTTAAAGTAGTTATAGGAAGAACCCGTCTTGAATCGCTCATCGTTCAGCGCAAAGCCTTTGATGATATATTCTCTTAGTCGCTGTGTAGCCCAAATGCGGAACTGCGTGCCTTGCTGAGACTTCACCCGATAACCTACCGAGATGATAACATCGAGGTTGTAATAATCCACCTGATAAGTTTTCCCATCCGTTGCAGTTGTTGCATAATTTGCAACAACTGAAGGAGCTTGCAATTCTCCTTCCTCAAATATGTTCTTAACATGCCGTGAAATGGTAGATTTATCACGCCCGAAGAGTGTTGCCATTTGGTCTAATGACAGCCACACGGTTTCGTTTTCAAATCGCACATCTATTTTTATCTTTCCATCTTCCGACTGGTAGATAAGCATATTGTCGTTGTTGCTTGCTTCCATCATTCTATTCTTTATTTATTGTCTCATACGAGATGCTCCTTGCTTTCGTCTAATGTTTTATGGCTTCCTTATTCTAATTTACAACTGTGGGGATTGTAATATACTTCGGTCTTTTCCAAAATAATCATCCCAGATGATACGTAACTGCAAAGCATCTGTATGACCTTCGGATAAAAACATACGCTCTTCTCTATAACCATTACGAGATGTTATCAAATCGTATGGTCCCCAAGTTCCTAATAACTTAACTCCTTCAAGAGTGCCCTCATTTACAATCTCTATACGAACATTACGAGCATCGGCCTGCTCTGAATTATAGAAACGGATTCGCCGGCTGCCTTTTTCGTTATGGATAATATTGCACTCAACTTTGGCTTGCAATTCTTGGTTTTCTGCTTTTTTTATTTTTTTATTTGTAACTCATTCAAGAACTTTTCTTGCTTCTTGCTTCTTGATTATCTTATCGTGACGATAATACATAAATAATCTGAATTAGTCAAGACTTAATCTGACAGTTACGCATAAAAAAGAATAATTTTGTAACAGAGAAAACCACGAGTACGAGCTGTATCCGGCCGTGGAGGACATAGACCATTCCAAAATCAAGGCGAAAAGCCCACAAACAAACGGTATCTGCGAGAGATTTAACAGAACTGTGCAGAATGAGTTCTACGCTATTGCAGAAAATATATGTATCTATCGAACAGCTGCAAACAGACCTTGATGCATGGATGAACGCTTACAACACGGAAAGGACACATTCCGGAAAGCACTGTTTCGGGAAAACGCCGATGCCGCCTATCTTAAAAGATAAATCGGCGTCATCAGCGTCTGAAAAATCATATCCTAAAACTTATATCCGAAGCCCAGATTCAGGTAGATGGGATACATATCGAACGTGATGGTCTTGAAATCTCGTTTAAATACGTTGCAGAAAGCCCAAGTAAAATCGGCGTTGACCGAGAAATGGCGGAATGCTTGCCACGTGCCGCCTATCTGTGCCCCGTACTGGAAACGACGGAGGTCGGAACTGAAATCATAGGTCGACGACTTGCCGTCCGTAAATTCCACTTTCTCGCCCGTAGGCGTACCTTCGCGCAAGTAACCGTCGCTCACCGAACCGGAGAAGTTGCCGTCCATACGATAGGATACATACATGCCGGCACGCACTTTCCAACTGCCGTTGAACCGATAATTGGCCATCACCGGCAAGGTGAGGAACGTGCTGTTGTAGTTCGTCTCCACCCGTCCTGTCCATCGTCCGGCCACCTTGTTGCCGTCGTTCAGTATTTCCGTGCCGTAATTCTTCACCCTTGCATCTGTCTTCATGCCTTTTTCCTCGATACGCAGCCCCACCGATACGCCCCGGTTCTTCTTGCGGCCCAGCCACTTCGTGACGGTTCCTTCCACCACCCCATTGAATTTCGGGCTGAAGCTGTTTACTTCGCGAATCTCTTCGGGCAACGGGATGGGCGACGCCCCGCCTATGTTTACGCCGGCCTTCACCTCATACTCCCAACCGTTTCTCTCGGACAGTCTTAAGCTCTGATTCCTGTCTTGTTGCGCCATAGTCGTCACCGACCAAAGGCCGAGGGCCGTCGCAATGAGTCCCTTAAAATATATCTTCATGACTATTGTTTTTATTTATAATACAAGTTCATCTCATCTACATACAACGTGCTGCCCACAGCCCCATTGAAATAAGCTCCTCCCTCGCTCGAGGAGAGCACGATGGCAAGGTTGTATTTGCCGTTGCGCAATTTCTCCGCCTCAATCGTTCTGCCTCCTATGGGTTTGAACTCAGCCGAGAAATGCGTCCATTCGTCCGCCTCCTTACGATTCTCCACCTGTGCCATCATCACGATATTCTCGTGTTTTTTGATGTTGGTTCCGTCGAGGTAGGGCACTTCTTTGGTCACTTCATACATCACGGCATAGATGTCGAAAAGATCTTTCTTTTCCGATTGTTCTTCACTGTTCTTATTGATATATTTCTCGCCGGCTTTGTATTTGAAATAACCGTCCAGCCCCAACGGCATCATGCGGAAAGGTACACCGAAATGAGTCGATTTGGCCATATTGCCCATATTGATTACAAACTCGCCTATGAAAAGGTTTCCTGCTGCCAAAGGAGCTTGAAACATCGCCCCGAGCGTGCCGGTGGAACGGGTGACAAGTTTGGCGCACTTACCTTTGTATCCGTTCTCTGCCTGACTGGTGGGATAGTCCGTGGCGGGAGCGGTGCTGTTGGTTATCATGAATCCCGCATTGCCGCTGCTCCAGTCCATATCGGCCCCTTCGATGGTCCGGTCGTAAAAGATGTGGTAAAACTTCCGTGGCTCGGCCGTAGGATCCCATTCGTCCTTGTACTCATAATATCTGATGTTCTCGAAATGATACTCCGTAGCCGGGCTTTCGGAGATGAACGAAACTTTATAAGTCTTCTTCCACTGTCTGTCCTGAGATGTAACAGTATAGGTTTGCGGCGTGGTGAAATCCCTCATCGTACCGCCGGCAGGTTCTATCGTTGCCCCTGCCGTCAACGTGAAAGTGGGCGCAAGGTTTGTCAAGTCCTCCCATCCGTTGACATAAAGCTTTACTTCAGTATTAGTAATCACCGGTTCGCGAATAAGCAGATTTCCACTCACGGCGCATGCCACGATGTCTGCTTCTGCATTTGCTGCCTCGTCCTTGATACACGACGTCGTCCATGTGGCGACACACAGTCCCACAAAAGCAACCTTTGTTATTCCTTTCAATTTCATACCTCAAATGTTTTTATCTGTTTTTATTTCAACCTCCTTCCACTTTGTGTTCGGGCGTTTTTGTGCGCAAAAAGGGAGTTTGGTTTATATTATATGGGTCGCAAAGGTACAATTTCTTTCGAAAATACAGAAAAGCTCGTCTCCGTCCTTTCTATGATTTATCAGTGTGGATATGTACCCTTTTTTATAGTTCTTTTTTAGTAACTATTCGGCGATAGGTGCACAAAATATTTGTGTCCGTTGAATAAGAACATCTATTCTGAATTTAAGAAAGAGGACATCGGCATACCGTTTCCACAGTTGACAGTGTATCAGGCAAAAGATTGATGCCGGCAGTTTTCCGTCCTGCCTTTTACCTCTTTAACGGCAGTCTTGGAAACAGTTTCCTGAAGCGTATCAAGTAGGCGTTGATATTACTGCCGGCTATGATGAACGTCACGGCCAAAATAATCAGCACTATTCCAAGACACAGTCTGGGCGTAAGTTGCTCGCCGAAGATGGTCACTCCGAAAAAAACGGCAGTCACGGGTTCCAAGGCGCCGAGTATGGCTGTCGGGGTGGAGCCGATGTACTGGATGGCTTGTGTGGTGCAGAGGAAAGAAATAGCGGTGGGAAATACGGCCAATGCGAACAGATTGCCCCATAAATACCATTTATCAACAATATACAGGGTTTGACCGAAGTCTACGCGAACCAGAAAGAGCGAGAGCCCGAATAGCAATACGTAGAAAGTTATTTTCAGCGTGGCCACATCTTTCAGCCGCGGGCGGTTGACACCTACAATATAGATGGCATAGGAGAGGGAGGAGATTACTACCAATGCAATGCCCGTCAGACTGAGTGTGGTGCCGTCATCACCTTTATACAAAAGTGCAATGCCGCTCAAGGCAAGGAAAATGCACAAGATGGTTTGCAGGGTGATTTTTTCTTTAAATACAAATGCCATGATCACTGCGACCAGAATGGGGTAGACAAACAGTATCGTTGAAGCGATGCCTGCTTCCATATAGTTATAACTTTGAAACAAGGTCAGGGAGGAAACAGCCACTAAGCATCCCAATGCAATCAACGGCAACACGTCTTGCTTTCTCAGCTTAAAACTCCTGCCTCTGGCCTTGAGCATGATACCTAAGATGGAAATGGCGAACAAGTATCTGAAAAACAGAACGGAGTCCGGATCCATCCCTTCTTTGTAGAGCGGGAGGGCAAAAAGAGGGTTCATGCCGTAGGATGCGGCAGCGATGCTTCCCAATATATAGCCTTTTACCTTTGCATTCATATGAGCCGTAAGTTGCTGTTCGTTTCGATTCATCGTTTTTGAGACTTGCAAAGGTAAATCATACTTTTTATTCTTCAACCTTTTTCTTAGGGAAAATAAATACTCTTTTCATCCTATGTGGGGCAGATGTTATCCGGCATTTGCCCTGTTGGCCTGTCTATAGTGGCGGAAATTCCGGCCGAATACCAGTGAGACTTCGAAAGGCATATCATCGCTTATCTTCGGAGCCTTGGCACCGGAATGAAGCAGGACGGGTGCTGTTTCTACAAAGGCCTCGTCCCACAAACCGGCATCGATGAACGATTGCAATAACATGCTGCCGCCTTCTACGAGAAGTGATTGCAGCCTGCGTTCATAAAGGGCATGCATCATCTGCGGAAGTGTGTCTTGTGAGTAATCTATCGGAATATACTCCACATTGAGAGCTGCTTCGTGCGGCTTCTCGGTAAAAACAAGAGTAGGCGTGTTGCCGTCAAAGAGTTGCAGGGCGGGGGACAATGCTGCACTACGGTCGATGACGACACGTACGGGTGAACGGCCGTACCAATGACGAACGGTCAGTCCGGGATTATCCAAGCGGGCTGTACGGGTACCCACCATGATGGCGCTATGCTCTGTACGCTTTTTGTGTACCAACATGGATGTCAACGGACTGGATAGCATAACCGGACAACCGTCTTTACGCTGCATGTCCAAATAGCCGTCGGCCGACTCCGCCCATTTTAACGTAATATAGGGACGGTGGAGGGTGTGGAAGGTAATAAACCGTCGAATGAGCTGTCTGCATTCCTCTTCCATAACCCCCACGATGACCTCACGTCCGGCATCTTTCAGTTTCCGTATGCCTCGTCCGGCCACTTCAGAAAAGGGGTCGATACATCCGATGACGATACGGGGAATTTGCTTTTCGATGATCAGGTCGGCACAGGGGGGCGTTTTCCCGTAATGCGAACATGGTTCCAAACTGACATAAATGGTGGAGCGTTTCAGTAACGAAGGGTCTTTGACGGAACGGATGGCATTGACTTCGGCATGCGCCTCTCCGCAACGTATATGATAGCCTTCGCCTATGATTTGTCTGTCGCATACAATCACTGCCCCTACCATCGGATTGGGGGCTGCGTTGCATCGTCCGTTCTGTGCTAACTGAATGCAACGGCGCATGTATTTATATTCTTCTTCCATATATTCTTTATTGACGGTCATTCTCTACTCGTTTTTTTTCTCTATTTTTGCATCTTGATACAAAGAATGTTTTTAATGAGTACCCCTGCCCGACATATCCGTACTGTTTTGCAATCTTGTTATTCCGCACGGGAGGCGGCCGCTCTTTGTCGCATCATTTGCTGTGAAATGCTGGGGCAAAGCTCCGTGGATTATTATCTGGGCAAAGATATAATTTTATCTTCGAACAAGGAAAGAGAACTGGAAGGCATTCTGTGCCGCTTGTGCAATTTTGAGCCGATACAATATATACAGGGTGTTGCACCATTCTTGGGACGCCTTTTTCACGTGGCTCCCGGTGTGTTGATTCCCCGCCCCGAAACCGCAGAACTGGTGGAAGAGATGCTGAAAGAGATTGCACCGGACGGTCGCATTCTCGACATTGGTACCGGAAGCGGTTGTATAGCTGTCAGTTTGTCAAAAGAACTTCCCGAGGCGCAAATCACGGCTTGGGACATTTCGATAGAGGCTCTTTGCATAGCTGAAGGAAACAACAGGCAATTGCAGGCTTCTGTCTGTTTTGTTCGGCGCGATGTCCTGACATATCGGCCGACTGATGATGACCGTTTTGATGTGATAGTCAGCAATCCGCCTTATATTACGGAAGCCGAAAAGCAATATATGGAACGGAATGTGACGGACTGGGAACCTTCTTCGGCCTTGTTTGTGCCGGATGCGGATCCCCTCCTTTTCTATCGCCGTATCGGAGAGTTGGGGCAAAGCATGCTGACACCGGGGGGTAAGCTCTATTTTGAAATTAACCGGGCATTCGGAGAGGCCATTGCGAGGATGCTTCGCGAACAAGGCTACACGAAAGTCCGTGTCCGAAAAGATATTTCCGGCAACGACCGGTATGTAATGGCAGAAAGAGGATGGAAATGACCGAAACAGAGGCCCTGAAGCGGATGGAGTCTTATTGTTCCACTGCTGAACATTGTCGGGCAGAGATAGTGGAAAAACTTCAGCGGATGGGTGTGAATCATGATGCCGTAGAACGCATTGTCAATCGCCTGATAACGGAAAGATATATAGACGAGGAGCGTTTTTGCCGTGCTTTTGTCAACGATAAATATCGTTTTGCCAAATGGGGGAAGTATAAAATAGGCAAGGCGCTTCAGCAAAAAGAAATCCCCTCGTCCGTTTACCGCACTTCTTTGGATGAGGTTGATGAAGAAGAATATCTCGCCATTCTTCGGAATTTGTTGGCGGCAAAGCGGAAGAGCATCCGAGCTAAAAGCGAATACGAACTGAAAGGCAAGTTGGTTCGCTTCGCGCTGAGTCGTGGATTTGAAATGAAGGATATACGTTGCTGCATCGATGTTTCCGACGAAAACGACTATACTGAATAAAAAATATTTGGTATTCTCTTTTCTAATCTCATACAGTTTCTGTACTTTTGTACCATATTTATCATAACAGTTAGTGTTATTATGAAAACTTTAGAAAGATTGTTTGCAGAAAAATTGCTGAAGATAAAAGCGATTAAACTACAGCCCGCCAATCCATTTACTTGGGCATCCGGATGGAAGTCTCCTTTTTATTGCGATAACCGCAAAACCCTTTCTTATCCTTCCCTTCGCAATTTTGTGAAAACGGAAATTACACGTCTGATTCTGGAACGCTTCGGACAGGTGGATGCCATTGCCGGTGTGGCAACGGGAGCCATCCCTCAAGGGGCATTGGTGGCCGACGCCTTGAATCTGCCATTTGTATATGTACGTTCCACTCCGAAAGATCATGGCTTGGAGAACCTGATTGAAGGTGAACTTCGCCCCGGAATGAAAGTGGTGGTGGTAGAAGACCTGATATCGACCGGTGGAAGCAGCTTGAAAGCTGTAGAAGCCATTCGTCGCGATGGATGCGAAGTTATCGGCATGGTAGCCGCCTATACTTACGGATTCCCCGTGGCCGAAAAAGCCTTTAGGGATGCCAAAGTGCCCTTGGTAACATTGACAAACTACGAAGCTGTGCTGGAGACTGCCTTGCGCACCGGTTACATCGAGGAGGAAGACGTGGAGACACTGAATGAGTGGCGCAAAGACCCTGCACATTGGGATGCCGGGAAATAAACATTGTTCTTAATAAAAATATGGCATGACAAAAGAACCATTCGGAGCAATCTATGTCCGGATAGTTCTTTTGTCTTTTTAATAGAAGCGAATATATGACGAAATTTGAGAGTGGAATAAAGAATATTCAAGCTTCACAAGAGGCTGTCTATCAGAAGCTGTCTGACCTGAATAATTTGGAGAAAGTGAAAGAACGCCTGCCGGAAGACAAAATAAAGGATTTAACTTTTGATGCCGACAGCATGACTATGGAGGTGGACCCCGTAGGGAGAATCACTTTGCAGATTGTTGAGAAAGAACCTTGCAAGTGCATCAAGTTTGGAACGATTGCCTCACCTCTTCCGTTTAATCTTTGGATACAAATTCTACCTGCCACCGCAGGCGAATGCAAAATGAAACTCACCATTGGCATAGACATCAATCCGTTTATGAAAGCCATGGTGCAGAAACCCTTGCAGGAAGGCCTTGAAAAGCTGGCCGACATGCTCTCCCTCATACCTTACTAATCATTAATCGTTAAACACTAAATCACGTGGCTCAGAAACTTTGGGAAAAATCAGTCCGGGTAAACAAGGATATCGAACGTTTCACGGTAGGGCGCGACCGTGAAATGGATCTTTACTTGGCAAAATACGACGTGTTGGGCTCTATGGCACATATCACGATGCTCCAAAGCATCGGCCTTCTGACTCAAGAAGAGCTGGAGAGCTTGCTTGCCGAATTGAGAAACATATATGAAACGGCAGCGCGCGGAGAGTTTGTGATAGAGGAGGGGGTTGAAGATGTGCATTCGCAGGTAGAGCTTATGCTGACACGGAAGCTGGGTGATGTAGGAAAGAAGATTCATAGCGGACGTTCGCGCAACGACCAGGTGTTGCTCGACCTGAAACTATTTACCCGTGCAGAGTTACGAGAAATTGCGGAGGCTGTGGAGCAACTGTTTCATGTGCTGATTATGCAGAGCGAGCGTTATAAAGAGGTACTGATGCCGGGTTATACGCACCTGCAAATAGCTATGCCTTCTTCATTCGGATTGTGGTTTGGCGCCTATGCGGAAAGTCTCGTAGATGACATGCTTTTCTTGCAGGCAGCGTTTAAAATGTGCAATCGCAACCCTTTAGGTTCGGCGGCCGGTTATGGCTCTTCTTTTCCGTTGAACCGTGCCATGACTACTCGTCTTTTGGGTTTCGACTCCTTAAACTATAATGTGGTATATGCCCAGATGGGACGTGGCAAGATGGAACGTAATGTCGCTTTCGCTTTGGCAAGCATCGCCGGCACTATCTCTAAGCTGGCTTTTGACGCTTGTATGTTCAACAGCCAGAATTTTGGCTTTGTGAAGTTGCCCGACGACTGCACTACCGGTTCCAGTATCATGCCGCATAAGAAAAACCCTGACGTTTTTGAACTGACACGTGCCAAATGCAACAAACTGCAATCCTTACCCCAACAGATCATGATGATTGCCAATAATCTTCCTTCCGGTTACTTTCGTGATTTGCAGATTATCAAGGAGGTTTTCTTACCGGCTTTTCAGGAATTGAAGGATTGTTTGCAAATGACAACTTATATCATGAATGAGATAAGGGTGAATGAGCACATTCTGGATGATGATAAATATCTGCTTATTTTTAGTGTGGAAGAAGTGAATCGTCTGGCACGTGAAGGCATGCCTTTCCGTGATGCTTATAAAAAAGTGGGATTAGATATCGAGGCCGGACGTTTTCTGCATGCAAAAGAAGTGTACCATACGCACGAGGGCAGTATAGGAAACCTATGTAACAAAGAAATCTCCGCATTGATGCAACAAGTTGTGGATGGTTTCGACTTTGAAACCATGAAAGACGCAGAACGGAAACTTCTTGGCAGATAGGCTGTCAAAACTGTTTGGTTCTTGGCTACTGAATGCAATACTTTTTATAAAATATATTTGGCGGGAATGGGAAAACTGTTTATCTTTGCAGCCGTTCTTCCAATGCGGAAATAGCTCAGTTGGTAGAGCACAACCTTGCCAAGGTTGGGGTCGCGAGTTCGAGTCTCGTTTTCCGCTCTCTTTTCCTTTTTTTTCTGTAAGGATGCTCGAATGGTGGAATGGTAGACACGAAGGACTTAAAATCCTTTGGCCATTGCGGCTGTGCGGGTTCAAGTCCCGCTTCGAGTACGATGGAAGCCCCGTGAGTCTTAAACTTACGGGGCTTTGTTATTACAGGTGATGACTACACTCATAAGGGGGGTAAAAAGGAAAAGCCGCAAAAGAGGCTGTTACTTCTTTGCGACTTATTTTATCCTAATCATTTCCGGAGGGGAAGCTTATGCCTTTACTCCGTTGTATTCGTCAGAAACAGTCAGTTTCTTTCTGCCTTTGGCACGACGTGCGGCCAATACTCTGCGTCCATTGGCAGTTGCCATTCTCTCACGAAAACCGTGTTTGTTCTTTCTCTTTCTGTTAGAAGGTTGAAATGTTCTTTTCATTACTGTATCTTGTTTTATGTTATTATTCTCACGAATTCGGGCTGCAAAAATAGGGACTTTTTTCAAATAAACCAAGAGATAACTCATTTTCTCTCAAAAGTTTTTGTGATTTCTGCCGATTTCCATTACTTTTGCAGGCGTGAAGCAATTCCAACAAAGCAAACCATAATAATATAATAATAAAGACTATAAGTATGATTAATGCCCAAGACATTAAAATCGGAACTTGCATCCGCATGGACGGCAAGCTTTATTTCTGTATCGACTTTCTGCATGTAAAGCCGGGAAAAGGTAACACTTTTATGCGTACCAAGCTGAAAGACGTAGTGAACGGTTATGTTCTCGAACGTCGTTTCAATATCGGTGAAAAGCTGGAAGACGTACGTGTGGAGCGTCGTCCGCATCAATACCTCTATCACGATGGTGACTACTACCAGTTTATGCATCAGGAAACTTTCGAACAAATCCCTATCAGTCACAACCTCATCAACGGTGTGGACTTCTTGCTTGAAGGCATGGTGGTAGATGTGGTATCGGATGCCACAACCGAAACCGTGCTTTATGCTGATGTGCCGGTAAAGGTTCAGCAGAAGATTACTTATACCGAACCCGGGCTGAAGGGTGACACGGCAACCAACACCTTGAAGCCTGCAACCGTAGAGTCGGGCGCAACCGTTCGTGTCCCCTTGTTCATCAACGAAGGCGAGACCATTGAAATAGACACTCGTGACGGCTCTTACGTGGGCCGCGTAAAAGCATAATTTTTCTGTATAGTTTGTAACTCGCTCGGCAGCTTGTCCGTAACTTTTTGGGGCAGGCTGCTTTTTTTATTGCCGAGTTTTCCATTATTGCTGGGTTTCCATTACCTTTGTCCGTGGCTAAAGAACAAACGTTATGAGATATTCAGTCATTATTCCCGTTTTCAACCGTCCGGACGAAGTGGACGAATTGCTGCAAAGCCTTGTCCGCCAAAGTTACACCGATTTTGAAGTGATTGTAGTGGAAGACGGTTCTTCTCTTCCTTGCCGGGACATCGTGGAAGAGTTCCGAGAAAAGCTGGATATACATTATTACAATAAACCCAATTCCGGCCCCGGCCAGACACGCAACTATGCCGCAGAGCGCAGTAATGGCGAGTATCTGATTATTATGGACTCCGACTGCATTCTGCCCGAAGGATATTTCATCGCAGTGGAAGAAGAATTGCTGCGAAAACCCGCCGATGCTTTCGGCGGGCCGGACCGTGCGCACCAATCCTTTACCGACATGCAGAAAGCCATAAACTACTCCATGACTTCTTTCTTCACCACCGGCGGCATACGAGGGGGGAAAAAGAAGATGGACAAATTCTATCCCAGAAGTTTCAATATGGGAGTGCGGCGAGACGTCTATCAAGCCTTGGGCGGTTTCTCTAAGATGCGTTTCGGTGAGGACATCGATTTCAGTATCCGCATTTTCAAGGCAGGGTATACATGCCGTCTGTTTCCCGGCGCATGGGTATATCACAAACGTCGGACGGACTTGAAGAAGTTCTTCAAACAAGTACACAACTCCGGTATTGCCCGCATCAATCTGTATAAAAAATATCCTGAATCGTTGAAGATAGTCCACTTGTTGCCGGCGGCATTCACTTTGGGCTTGGCGATACTGCTGTCGGGCGTGCCTTTCTGCTTATACAGCCTGACGCCTGTCGTTGCCTATGCTCTGTTGGTCTGTATGGATTCTACCCTTCGAAATTGCAGTCTGCGCATCGGCGTCTATTCCGTTGCCGCTTCTTTTATCCAGCTTGTCGGATACGGGACAGGCTTCTGGCGGGCCTGGTGGAACCGTTGCGTATTGGGGAGGGGAGCGTTTGAGGCTTTTAAGAAGAACTTCTATAAATAGTCATGACAAAGTGGCGGAGAAGATAAGCATACGGTATGAATAAGCTGAATATCAATCAGTGGGCCGAAGAGGATCGCCCACGGGAAAAAATGATGCAGAAAGGGGCGGAGGCGCTGAGTGACGCCGAACTGCTGGCCATCCTCATCGGATCGGGCAATACGGAAGAAAGTGCCGTGGCTCTGATGCAGCGGGTACTTGCCGGTTGCGGCAATGACCTGAATCGGCTGAGTAAATGGGAAGTGCATGACTTTGCCCGCTTCAAAGGTTTGGGGCCTGCCAAAAGCATCACTGTAATGGCTGCCCTTGAGCTGGGTAAACGGCGCAAATTGCAGGAGTGTTCCGAACGCGCCGTCATCCGTTCATCGGCAGATGTCTATGAGCTGTTCCATCCTTTGCTATGCGACCTTGCCACCGAGGAGTTTTGGGTATTGCTTCTGAATCAGGCTTCCAAAGTGATAGACAAGGTGCGCATCAGTCGCGGAGGCATCGATCAAACGACTGCCGACGTACGAACCATCCTACGCGAAGCCTTGTTGCGGCGTGCCACGCAGATTATCCTCGTCCATAATCACCCTTCGGGCAATACACGCCCCAGCATGGACGATAAGCGCCTGACGGAACAAGTGAAAAAAGGCGCGCAGACCATGAACATACATCTGGCCGACCATGTAGTTGTTACGGATGGTCATTATTACAGTTTCAGTGACGAGGGGATGCTGTAACCTCCGTCTTCTTTCAGCAGGGCGTCATGCCTTCAATTCCTTCTGTAACCACACTTTCATCACCGGATCCGGGATTATGACGCGGCGCTTTTCTATTTCTATAAGTTCCTTTTTAATCAATGCCCTTTTCACGATACTGACATTTGCTGACGAGCCAAGTTGATATTTCTGCAAAATCTCTTGTGTGGTAAACTCACTATGAACACCATCAATAAGGGCTTTTAAGAAGTTCATCTGATAAGTCGTAAGGCTTTCTGTCTGTTTTTCAAACAACGGTGTGTTTTGGTCAATAATATCCTGATATGCCATCTCGAAGTCATGCTCTGTGGCGATTTTGTCCGTATGCACCCACACCAACCACGACAACTGCTGCACATACGAAGAATGGTTGTCTACCCTTTGGCATATCTTTTCGGCTAATTCTCTTGAAATCCGTTTACCTGTAGCTGCGAAGCGGGCGCAGATGTAATCAATCCAATCTGAAGTTCCGATTTTGGGCAAATAAATGGCGTCACCGAATTTATAAAACGGAAGGCTCTTCTTTTCAAAAAGCTCATTCATCAAGTGTTTCTTACTGCCGAACAAACAATAAGATACCGACTTTTGTAGTTGCCATACAGAACGTAACCGCTTCTGAAAAGTCTTCGAATCCTTGAATTCGGCAATCTGTTGGAATTCATCGATGCATACGACAATTTTACAACCTTTTTTTTGCGCTATCTTTTCGGGGAGTTGCAGAATCTCATCAATATCGTCGCTCTTGGGATTCATCTCAAGTGAAATGGAGAAATCCGTCATCGGATCAGTGCCTATTGATATTTTGGGGCTGATACGCGAAAGGAATAACCTGACATTTTCAAGCCACTCATCCAATTTAGAAGATGTTTGTTTAAGAACGGCGGCCGCAAATGCGTCATAGAAATCTCTGTCGCTGCGACACGGGAATATATCAAGATACACAACCTTCAATTTGTCGGATTGTGCCAAGCGGCACGCTTTCTGCACTAAAGAAGTCTTACCCCAGCGGCGAGGAGAAATCAGCACCGTATTTATGCCGTGCTGAAAATTCAATAATAGACGTTCCGTTTCTTTCTCCCGATCGGTAAAATTATCGCCCGATGTCGCAATACCGAATATAAAAGGCTTATTCTCCATAAATCTCCAGATATTATTCTGATGTAAAGGTAGACAATATTTTTATTAGTAACAATGTTATTACTAATAAATTTGTTACAACATGAATTCTAAAGAAAGCCCAGGTTTTTAGAATTCATTGAGGTGTGGTTTCGGTAAGAGAAACTGGTGGATTCTAATAGGGAGAATACTTTTCTCCTTATAAGCGAACTTACCGTTATTTGATCTGCTTGGGGTGGCTATCCTTAAGCTAAATCAATCCTATGATATGTAAACTTATTGCGCCGAAATCAGTATTACAAGATGGGAGTACATTCGAACATTCAATATTTTTCCGGAATCAAAAGTCTGCTTTCTTTGCATGTACGGTGGTGTAGGAGGTCGGTAAATGCGAAAGTAGGAGGCAAATGCCTTTTATGCTTAGCATTTACCTCCTACCCGATTTAGGCATTATGACACCCTCTGACTTTGTTTTAGGGGTATCTCTGTTTTACTATGTTTGTTCACTATATACGTAAACAACATTCATAATCGGAATCATTCTACATACGTTTCGATTTATTCATTCTGGTCTTTCTCTGTGATTAGCTTGTTCTCCTGCATCTCCCTCAAAGGAATCTGATATACCCAATTCTTCTCCTGTGCAGGTACAGTCAACTTATAACCGGCCAAATGGTTGTTCCCCTCATAATTGCGATCAATTCCTTTGTTCAAGCGTTTCAGGTCGAAATAGGAGAAACCTTCTCCCCAAAGTTCGATACGACGTTGCAAATAAACATCTTCCACAGTTACGGTAGACATGTCCCAGCTCGGTTGACGATTAGCCATCAGTATTTTTAACACTTCAGCAGCCTTTGCTCCTTGATTAAGATGCGCATACGCTTCGGCCTCAATCAACACCATCTCTGCCGCACGCATATACATGTAATCCATTGTCCAAGCACCGTCTGTTCCGAACTTCAAGTTCGCATAAGGTTTCCTAGATCCCACTGTCGGGTTCTTGGCATTGCCTTCAGCACCGTTAAACAAACTTTTTCGATAATCGTCACTGGCAATCGACTCATAAAGTTTTTTATCAATCAAGCGAGTGGAATATCCTAAGCCACCATAACCGGGAGCTAAAGCTGATATGTGAGAGAAGAAGGAAGCATAAGTCGTGGTGGTTTCCGTAGTATGATCAAATCCCCACATCCACTCTTCATTGGAAATATCCATAAAGCCATCATGCAAGCCGGTTTTTCCCATAATAGCATAGCCGTCACGTGCTTTATTTGCTGCCTCTGCGGCCTTTTGCCATTGTTGGCTCAACAAATAATAACGCGCCAACAAACCATTTGCCACATTCACATCTATATAGTTTTTATTGGGGCGTTCATAACCGGCCAAGTTTTCTACAGCAGCAGTCAAGTCTTTTTCTATTTGTTCATAGACAGCCCCCAATGTATTACGTCCCTTCGAAGCAGTGATTTCCTCTTCCGTTTTCCCATCTGCAGTCGTATATATCAAAGGAACACCTTTTGCCGTATTGTTGACGGCTCCATTGGCATCTACAGGAAATTGATACAGTTGAATCAGGTAGTAGTAAGCCATGCCTCTGATAGCCTTGGCTTGTCCCAATAGGGATTTTTGGGCAGCAGTTTCACCCCCATTCGGATAGAGGGAGATAACTTCATTTGCCTTTGCAACCAGTGTGTAAAGACAAAGCCAATCCACTGAAGTGCGGCGATAGTTATACATTCTGTTGTCATGTTGATAGTCAAATCTGAACCAGTGACCGGCCGATAGCGCAATATCTTGTCCCATCATATCCGTGCTATGTAGTATTGACATGATTCCGAAGTCATCGTGAGCTCCTGTCCCTGCCATGTCAAAAGTAACCATCCAAGACCACATTCCATTCAGAAACACGTCCGGATTATTTCCGGCTGCCTCGGAAGCTGCCTGTGCATCCAACTCGGCAGTATATTCCGTATCAAGGAATGATTCGCTGCACGAGCCAAATCCCACTATGGCAAGCAGCCCAACTACAATATATCTTGTTATTTTCATACGTTTTTATTTTTATATGTGTGAATTAAAAAGTAAGGTTCAATCCTACTGAGTAGGTACTTAAAGCGGAGTAAACAAAACCGGTACTTCCTGCGAAACTCTGACGAGGATCTAATCCCTTACGCTTGGATTTCAGCCAGATATTGTCACCGGTCAAATAGAAACGTAGTTTCTCTATACCGTATTTCTTTAAAATGGACGTTGGGAGAGCATATCCCAATGTTACATTACGCAGGCTGAAATAAGAAGCTTTTGTCAGGAAGAAGTCTCCTTCTATCTTATAGTTACGGTCTCCAAACATTAATGAAGGAATATTGGTATTTGTATTGGTAGAAGTCCAACGGTTAAGCATATCTTTGTGGAAGTTCTGTCCATTATCTCCCGCATTCATCAATGAAGAATAAAAACTATCCATTACATAACCGCCCAATTGGAATGCCGTTTGAATGGAAAGATCAAAGCCGTAAGCCTCAAATGTCGTAGATAATCCTCCTGTAAGGTCGGGTATCGCCGATTTTCCGGTTTGACGCAAAGTTGCATCCGAAGATTTGTTTACTATTTCTATTGATTCGACGCCTGCGTCGTTCTTTACATATTTATTATATTGAGGTTTACCATTTTCCGGATTCACTCCTACGTATTCGTATGTATACCAATCATAGAGCGTTCCTCCCAATTTTCTCCAATAAGAGCCGGCCTGATATCCATCAGGAAATTCATCGGTGGGTTTGGAGTCAGGCAATTTGGTCAACTCATTTTTATAATGAGTGGCATTAAACGCAACATTCCATTTGAAATTGTTCTTTTTCAAGATATCTGCCGTGATTTCAAGTTCGACACCGGTATTCTTCATATTCATTTCGTTGCGATAGATAAAGGTGGGACTACCTTCGGAAGCCGCCAATGGACTGGCATAGAGCATGTCTTTGGTTTCTTTGATGAAGAAGTCGGCGTTCACATTGATACGTTCAAATAATCCCAATTCGAAGCCAATGTTGAAGTTGCTGCTCTTCTCCCACGTCAAGTCCTTGTTTCCGCGGAATGTTTTAGTGAAAGCGGCTTTTCCACCCACGCGGTTCACTGTATAAAGGTCGGAGTAGGCTTTCCAGATAGTGTAGCCATCAGAGTCTAACACGTTGTCGTTTCCTTGTGTTCCGAAGCTGGCTTTCAATTTCAATGAATTGATGGCCTCTACATCCTTTAAAAACGTCTCTTCCTTAATTCTCCAGGAACCACCTATTGCCCAAAAACTGCCCCAGCGATTATCCTTGTGAAACTTGGACGAGCCGTCACGGCGATAACTGGCTGTAAAATAATATTTGTCGGCATAGTTGTATTCTCCTTTCAGGAAATATCCTTCCAAAGCATATTCTGCCGTGTAAGAAGTAAGGTCTTGATACTGGGCTGCATTGCTAAACTCTGGATTATTATAATCAGAGTATCTGGTCATGTGTCCACGCATATACTCATATTTGTCATTCTTGGTTTCATGTCCCAGCAAAGCACTTACATTATGCTTTCCGAACGAATGTTGCCAGTTGAGTAACTGATTTATATTCAAAGCCGCACGGCGAGTGCTGTATTTGTAGCCACGCCCTCCTACATTAGCGGCGTCTCCCCCAATCGGAGTTGCAAAGTTCGTTTGCCTCATGTCGAACACGTCGAATGCCACGTTTGTCGTAAACTTGAAGTCTTTCAAGAAAGTAGCTTCTAAATATCCGCGTGAGCTCAAGTTATCGTACATTGTTTTGAAAAGATTCTCTTTCGCTACGGCATAAGGATTTTGTTCGGAAGCATATGGACGCCCATATTCCGTACCGAAATCATACTTCACTTTCCCTTTCTCGTCATACTGCAATTTTCCATCCGCATCATACAGATAGATGGGGTAAATTGGAGCGATGTTCTGCGCAAACATGAAGATATTGGAATATTGAGTTCCAGTACTTGACGCAAACCTTTTCATGATAGTATTTGCATAAGCAATGTTTCCGCCTACTTTTACAAACTTACCGATTTTCTGATCCACCTTTACGCGAGTACTGATACGGTCGAAACCCGAACCTACCATATAACCCTCGTCAGACAAATAGCCTAAAGAGGCATATGCCTGCGTGCTCTCGGTTCCACCTGAAATATTGATATTGTATTCCTGACGAGTACCATTGTCAAAAGGATCTTTCCGCCAATTATCCGCCCATTTGAGTTCTTTGGCTGCTGCATTCAATTTTCCGGTAGCCGGGTCAATCAATGCATTATCGGCAACATTCTTAAAGATGTTATACTTCAAATTCTCTTTGATTAAATTTTCTGCCGCATATTTGGGTGCTTCTGACCCTTTTTCCGCAACCAAGCTGTTGCGGTAGGCTTCATACATTGTCTCGTAATATTGACCGGGAGACGTAATGATGTTGTAATCCGGTATACCACGTGTATTGAATCCATATCGGGCCTCGAAGTCGATCTTTGTCTTGCCGGACTTACTTCCTTTTGTAGTTATAATAATCACACCATTAGAGCCGCGTGCACCGTACATGGAATTGGCAGCGGCATCTTTCAATACAGTCAATGACTCTATATCCTGTGAAGAAATGGAGTTCAGCGAACCTTCATAAGGTACGCCGTCTACCACAATCAATGGAGACTGGCTGCTGGAGATTGAACCCAAACCACGAATAATGATGCTGGCAGAAGAACCGGGAGTACCACTTGAGGAAACTGTCTGCACACCGGCAATAGATCCTTCCAGCGATTTCGAGATGTCGGAAACCTGCATCTTCTGGATTTTCTCGCCTCTCATCGTTGCGGCCGCTCCTGTAAACGATGACTTCTTCGCCGTGCCATAAGCCACAACCATCACCTCGTCCAATAATTCGGATTCCGGCTTCATCACCACTCTCACATTCGGCTTTATCGCCACCTCCTGTGTCTGCATGCCAATGAATGAAATCTGCAAAGTTTTCGCGGAACTTGGTACGTTTGGTAATGTAAAATCACCATCCACACCGGTAATGGTACCGATTTGCGTACCTTTCACCAATACAGAGGCTCCAATAACCGGCTGCCCGTCTTCTTCAGAAACTACAACACCTGTAACTTTCTGGGTTTGGGCAGTTACCAAGCCTATCCCTACAAAAAGACAGGCCAATAACAGCATTAATTTTCTTTTCATAAATTCTCTCTTAAAGTTTAACTTTTCATTAAATGTTTCTATACTCTAACAAAATGCAAATATATTAATAAAACTGAAACAAACAACTATTTTATTGAAAAAACCTTGCAACCCTGTCTTTTTGTTAATCCGATATGCCTTTTTATGCTTTTAAGCATACTTTTTGCCTTTAAAAAATCCAAAAACAGGAATACTGCCTATCATAATGCATCTCTCCGTTTGGCGCAAGACTCCATTTTATATACACTTTTTATAAAAACAGGGTTAAAAAGGAGGCTGGCGGTTTGTGAAATCTGCTTCATGCACTGATAATTCGATTTCACAGTCCAAGTGATAGGAATTCCGAATAGCCGATATCTTTCCCATAAATACCCTAAAGTTTCACCCATCCTATGTGAGGAGGATGAAACTCATAGTTTCAGCACGTCACATAAAATAGGAAAGGAGTCCCCGATGGCACGTTTGTTGAACAAAATACCGGATAATTGCAATACAAATTCTAAAAACCTGAAGAGATGAATAAGATTACTTACCGTTTAGTGTACAACAGGAAGAAGTGCCTGAATAGGCAAGGGACGGCCTTGGTGCAAGTGGAAGCTTATCTGAAAAACAAGAAAAAGTACTTCTCTACCGGAGTTTATCTGAAACCAGAGCAGTGGGACACCGCCAGATGTGTAGTGAAAAAGCACCCGAATGCGGATGCACTGAATCGCTGGATACAGCAGTATGCAACAGAGATAGAAAAGAAAGAACTGGATATGTGGCGGCAAGGAAAGCGCATTTCTCTGGAGTCGTTGAAAGACGGCTTGAGCGGCAACAGCGGTCCCTCGTCTTTTCTGCATTTCTTCAAACAAGAAGTAGAAAATTCCACATTGAAGAAGAGCAGCAAGAGTAACCACCTCTCTACGCTTGCACTACTGGGGGAGTTTAAAAAGGATCTCTGCTTTGCCGACCTGACTTTCGAGTTTATCACCTCGTTCGAATGCTTCCTGCGCTCCAAAGGCTACCACATCAACACGATAGCCAAGCACATGAAACACCTGAAGCGGCAAGTCAATATAGCAATCAATAAGGATTATATGAAAATGAGGGAGTATCCTTTCAGAAAATATAAAATTAAAACCGTGGCCAACAAACACACCCACCTCACTCCGGAAGAGCTGGAGCGGCTGGAGTACCTGCCCCTTATGGGGAAAGCCGCCAAGTACAGGAAAACGCTGGATGCGTTTCTCTTTTGCTGCTATACGGGGATACGATTTTCCGATTTCATCAATCTGTCTTCGGATAACATAGTAGAAATATATCGGGAAACATGGCTGGTTTATAGAACTGTCAAAACCGATACGGAAGTCAGGCTTCCCCTTTTTCTTCTTTTCGACGGGAAAGCGCTCGGAATATTAGATAAATACAAGGATGCCCCGGATTGTTTCTACCAGCTGAAAAACAATTCCAACGTGAACAAGGAGTTGATTATGCTTGCACGCTTGGCTAATTTAGGAAAAAGAATATCTTTTCATACTGCCCGGCATACCAACGCCACCTTATTAATATATAAAGGTGTAAACATCACCACGGTGCAGAAGCTACTCGGTCACAAAAGCTTGAAGACTACACAGGTTTATGCGGAGGTGATGGATATGACCATCGTACAAGACTTAAAGAAGAACTCAGTGAAGCCAAACGGAGAATCGGGTAGATTTGCCGATGACAAACAGCCTTACGAGAAATAGTTTCTATTTATTGATTTACAATGCATTATACCAGAAATCCGGTACCCAATCGGTAGATAAAGTGTTTTACGCATCATGCCCACAAGGAGGCGGGAAGAGGTACTGCAAGGATAGAGTTAGTTTTCTTAAGATTTTTATTGACTTGACGATCAATGCATTGCGCATGGCATAGTTCCGCGAAGACTTTGCAGATTTCATTCATTGGTATGCAGACACAGGAGGTGGCTATAAAACCGAATGTGAGAGTGGCACTCAAAAGTAATGCGGAAACGTTGGACGAGGTCGTTGTAGTGGCTTACGGTACTCAAAAGAAAGAATCGGTAGTAGGTGCTCAAGCATCTGTCAATGCCAAGCAATTGGAAAAACGTCCTATCACCAATGTGTCCAATGCCTTGGGCGGCTTAGCATCGGGTGTACAAGCTGTAACTTCTACCGGACAACCGGGCTCGGGAAGCTCGATTCTTATTCGTGGATTTGGCTCAATGAACGCTTCCTCGGCACCTCTTTATGTAGTGGACGGTTCTATCTATAATGGTTCTCTTTCGGACCTGTCACCGCAGGATATCCAAAATGTCAGCATCTTGAAAGATGCGGCTTCCACATCTCTCTACGGTTCGAGTGCGGGTAACGGAGTAGTGCTGATTACCACGAAAAGCGGAGCCGGAGCCAAAGACGGAAAACCCAAGTTCGATTTAACCATAAATCAAGGATTTACCCGCAGGGGACAAGATGATTACAAAAAAGTAGGGACGATGGATTACTATCCCATCAGATGGCAACAATGGTATAATGCTTTCAAATATGGGCGTAATCTTGATGATGCCACTGCGGGTTCGAATGCTGCTTACTATGTTTGGAATGACTTGAAGTATAACCCTTATGCCGGTATTACTTCCGTTTATGAAGAGAATCCTACAACCGGAGATTTGACTGTGACAAATTCTCCTCAAACCGGAACATTTACTTTTCCTGCCATCGTCATGCCCGACGGAACCTTGAATCCGGAAGTCAACGGATTGTTATATGGAGACGACCTTGATTGGGAAAAAGCATTGTTCCGTACCGGGTATCGCAGCGAATATACGTTGAGCGGAGGATTGAACACCGATAAAATGCAAAGTTTCATGTCCATCGGATATTTAAGTGAAGACGGTTATAGAAAGCATACCACATTCGAGCGTTTCTCCGCGCGCGCCAATGTGTCTTACACTGTCAATAAATGGATAGGAACAGGTGCCAATGTAGCTTTCTCGCGTACGCATAATGAAGCCCCCAAGCGGGCGACTGGAGCTTATAGTTCCAACTCTTTCGCTTTTTTACGTGGAATAGCTCCCATCTATCCCATTCATGTACACAATGCTGATGGCTCATACGCGTTAGATGATAAAGGGGAAAGGATTTATGACCATAACGCATTGCGTCCATACACCGCCAGATTCAACCCGGTGGAGGAAGGCTTATTGGATCATTCCACATTCGACAGAGATGCCATTACGAGCCGTCTGTTTGCGGAAGTGACTTTTATCCCTGATTTAAAATTACGTGGCAATTTAGCCTACGATTTGAGTCGGGCATTATCCAAAACACGCTTCAACAACAAAATGGGAGATCAGCCGGCCGGTCTCTTAATTATGGCAGACAATCGCTACTCTACAATAACATTCAACCAATTGCTCACGTATAAGAAGAGCTTTGGAAACCACAATTTTGACCTCTTATTGGGACATGAAAGTTATTGGTTAAAAGTGCAGACCACCGGTATGGAGAAAAAAGGCATGAGTATCTTAGGAATTGACGAGATGAACAATTTATCTACGCCGGTAAGCATGGAATCTCAGACAGACACATATACAAAAGAAGGGTATTTCACCCGTCTGAACTATGATTACGATACCCGTTACAACTTCTCCATCTCTTATCGCCGTGACGGTACATCGCGATTGGATCCTGACCACAGATGGGGTAACTTCTGGTCAGTGGGTGCCGGTTGGAACATTGCCCGCGAATCTTTTATCGAGGCTGATTGGCTGAACACGCTGAAAGTCCGTGCTTCTATCGGGCAAACCGGTAACGATGCCATCGGGTCTTATTACGCTTACAAAACCCTTTATGGCTTAGGTAACAATAATGGTGACAAGGCCGGCGTACGCTTTGCTCGTTTAGGTAATCGGAACCTACAGTGGGAGACACAAACCAGTTATGACTTCGCCATCGAGTACAGACTTTTCGATAAGATTAGCGGGACGGTGGAATTCTTCAACAAAGAATCCAAAGACCTGTTGTTCTCCTATCCGCTACCTCTGTCCAGCGGAATCTCTTCCATGGAACGGAACATCGGTAAAGTGCGCAATTATGGTATTGAATTTGACATAAAAGCGAATCTGATATCACAAAACGATTTGAAATGGGATGTCACATTAAATGGTACATGGCTGAGAAATGAAATTGTACGTCTGCCGGATGAGAACAGAGAGAAAGGCATTGAAAACGACTATACAAAGTATGAAGAAGGACGTAGCATCTACGACTTCTATCTGAACGAATGGATTGGAGTTGACCCGGAAGACGGTCTGGCAATGTATCGTTTGGACAATGTACGCTATCCTAATAATGCCGATCCTAATAAGGAAGGCTTCGTGGGAGTAGGAAAAGAAGGCGAGGCTGCCACTTGGACGAAAGACGGACGTTTTGCGAAAAAACATTTTGCAGGCAGTGCCATTCCAAAACTTTACGGAGGTTTCGGAACCGGACTTGAATGGAAAGGATTCGATTTAGACCTCGCTTTTGCTTATCAACTGGGAGGGAAGACCTATGATGGAGCTTATCAAGGCTTGATGGGACGAAACTTGCAGGGTGGTCGTGCTATGCATGCCGATATGTACACGGCTTGGAAGAAACCGGGCGACGTGACCGATGTTCCCCGTTTGGATGCCGAAGGTGGTGGAAACTATGACGCCCTGACTTCCGATCGTTTCTTGATTTCCAGTGACGCTTTATTGCTGAAGTCTATTGCAGTTGGTTATACCTTGCCCAAGAAGTGGGCCAAAAAAGTAGGACTTGAAAGCGTACGCATCAGCGTGGCAGGCGAGAATCTCTTCCTATGGTCGGCCCGTCAAGGTCTGAACCCGATGATGAACTATAGCGGAGTGACAGGCGCCGCTTTCTATGAATATGCCAAAACTTTGACTTCAAGCATCAATATTAAATTCTAATTCTAAAAAATGACTTATATGAGAAAGTTTAAAAAAATATGCGCGGCATTCTTTGTCGGACTGCTGGCTACCGGATGTGCGGGAGACTACCTGGACAACGAGCCATCTAACTCCATAAGCCGGGATAAAGCTGTAGAAAACACAGAAGGACTGAGGTACATTCTGGAAGGGGTGCACAATATGATTTATTCATATAATTTCAGTAATCAAGTATTCACCCTCGGCCAACCGGGTCTGAATGCTAGCTTGGACTTACTTGGAGATGACATGATCAACACTAAACCGGCCTACCACATGAGTGTTTATCGCTGGGAAGACCATACAAGTCCTGACGGAGAAATCAATCTCTATGCTTGGGACTATTTCTATACTATCATCCAGCATCTGAACGAGATTATCGGAGCGGTAGATAACGTGAAGAATGCTGCGGCAACGGAAGTGGCTACCTTGAAAGGGGAAGCTTATAGCTTGCGCGCATGGGCTTACTTCAATTTGGTTCAACTTTACGGCAAACGCTATGTAAAAGGCGAAGCCAATGACAATTTGGGAGTTATTATTCGTAAAGAAGTGTCATACGATGCTCGCCCGCGCTCTACCGTGGCTGAAGTATATAAACTTATTGATGAAGACATTAAGACCGGTCTTGAGAATTTAGAAAAGGCTCCTGACTTGGAACGCAAAAACGTGATTCGTTATTCTACGGCATGTGGCATTGCCGCACGTATCGCCTTGGCAAAGTCGGAATGGGCAGATGCCGAGAAATATGCAGATTTGGCAATTAAGCATTCAGGCGCCACTCTACAACAAGGTGGTGCGCTTTGTGACGGCTTCTGCGATTTGAGTGCCTCCGAATGGATGTGGGGCTATTATCAAGGCAGTGACCAGGATTTTTTCTACGCAAGCTATTTCTGTGCGTATTCTTACAACTTTAACGGGCATAATAAAGGTTTCAAACATGCGGTAAACCGTACCTTGTATGACAAGATGGGCAAAAACGATGCACGTCGCGGCTGGTGGGTATGTTTGGATCAAGGAGATAAGATTCCTAAAGATGCCAGCGCCTCTTACTTTGAGGGAGGAATGAGTAAGCCCAATTGGGAAGTTACCGGGCAACAAATCAAATATCGCGCCAAAGGAGCTGAAGATACGCATGGAGATTTGCTGATTATGCGGCTGGGAGAAATGTACTACATCAAAGCGGAAGCACAAGCCAGACAGGGTTCCGGCAGAGAAGCCGATGCCCGTGCCACTCTATTGGAAATCATGAGTACACGCGATCCGGAATATAAGACGGAGGCTGTGGGCGATGAACTGATGGATGAGATTTTCCGTAACAAACGAATTGATTTATGGATGGAAGGGCAACGTTTCTTTGATATGAAACGCTTGGGCATTATTCCCGATCGCTTGAATAGCGCAAATATTCAAATACACTTAAAAGGCAATGCCCAAAAGACTGCTATCACTCGTAACTCAGGTACCAATGCCAAGAAAATAGCCAAGTCTGTAGATGATAAATATTGGGAGTTTGCCATTCCGTATACGGAAATACGTGGTAATGATCAATGTGTACAAAATCCTTTATAAAGGTATGTCATAAGATTATCGTAAATCATTAATCTAAAAAAGGATAGACCTCACCAAACGCTTTTGAAAAGCCATTTGGTGAGGTCTCTTTTTCGGCAAATAATGAAACTCGTACCCCGCATCGTACTCTGTCAGAATGCCGATCAAGTGGTCTTTGTAGAATATGTTGGCTTGTCTCATTGATTATTCGTTTTTGACGTAGTAACCATTTCATAATTGAAGAACTCGAGAAGCTGATTCACCTTATCGAGGCGTAGCGTTTCCTTTCCTTGTTCAAGGTCGCGAACGAAGCGCAATCCTACACTCGACTTCAACGAGAGTTCTTCTTGTGTCAGGTTATACTGCTTTCGCAACATTTTGACTGTAGTAGAGAGACTGTTCATAATCATCCGGATTTATACCTTTTCGGGTTCGAAGTTCATACAAATATTCAATATTATACCATAAGGGGTATAAATCATTGCTTTCCGGTGCGATTATATCAGATAAGGTGCAATTTTGTGATAGCAGACCCGAAAGAAGCCATCATGGCTCTGACAAGTACGGCATAGCCCTTCTTCCTCTCCGTAACGTTTGCGCAGGTATATGGCGCAAACGTCCTCTGATAGCATCGCATCTCCGCTGAACAGAAAGATACTCAGCAAACCGCTATCAACAAAGTAGTGTTTCTTCACCGTATCTTTCTCCACAAACTTCGTCGTATAATTTTCCAACGAGAACAACATGCGCAGGTATCTGCCTCAAAAACAGGACCGGTATGATTTCTTGCTTTTTGAAGAATGACAGTTTTTTGCTTTTTCTATGAGTTCTGCTGTGAGGCGGTCTGCAAATTTCGAGTACTTGCTGTCTATCAAATTTTGCGCCAATGCCGGTAGTTCCGGTGAACTTTTATTTACAAGAAAGGGAATAATATGTCAGTTTCTTAATTGGGGAAAGTAAAAATGTTATTCATTAATATATCCAATGTTTCGGACAAAGCTTCATCTGTTGTCACCGGGCGTGTTTTCCGGTTAAATGGCGGGCATATGGCCGAATTAAAGAATGACATTGCTTGAAGATTGTGTGAAAATCCTTATATTTGTGGCCATTAAAATTGGAATATATATAATATAAGGTATAGTAAATGAAAGAATTTGTAATTTCCGAGGTGCAGGCCGAAACAGCGGTATTGGTGGGTCTTATCACAAAGACGCAAGACGAGCGCAAGACCAACGAATATCTTGACGAGCTGGCATTCTTGGCTGAGACAGCCGGGGCGGAAGTGGTGAAAAGATTTACCCAAAAGCTGGAGCAGGCTCATTCGGTGACCTATGTGGGCACGGGCAAGCTGGCCGAGATAAAAGAATATATCAAGAACGAAGAAGAGGCCGAACGTGAGGTTGGAATGGTAATCTTCGATGATGAACTTTCTGCCAAACAGATACGAAATATTGAAGCGGAACTGAAGATTAAGATATTGGATAGAACTTCCCTTATTCTCGACATTTTTGCCATGCGCGCACAGACAGCCAATGCTAAAACACAGGTGGAACTGGCGCAGTACAAATACATGCTTCCCCGCCTGCAACGCTTGTGGACACACCTGGAACGTCAGGGAGGCGGCTCTGGTGCCGGAGGCGGCAAGGGGTCTGTGGGGCTTCGCGGACCGGGTGAGACGCAGTTGGAAATGGACCGCCGCATCATCCTTAACCGTATGTCTTTGCTGAAAGAACGTTTGGCCGAGATTGACAAACAAAAATCTACGCAGCGCAAAAACCGCGGACGGCTGATTCGTGTGGCGTTGGTGGGATACACCAACGTAGGCAAGTCGACGCTGATGACGTTGCTCTCGAAAAGCGAGGTGTTTGCTGAGAATAAGCTGTTTGCCACGCTGGACACTACGGTGCGCAAGGTGATTATCGAAAACCTGCCGTTCCTGCTTTCCGATACGGTGGGTTTTATCCGCAAGTTGCCCACTGATTTGGTGGATTCCTTCAAGTCCACCCTCGACGAGGTGCGCGAAGCCGATTTGCTGCTGCATATCGTTGATATTTCCCATCCCGATTTTGAAGAACAGATAGAAGTTGTGAACAAGACATTGGCCGACATCGGTGCTGCCGGCAAGCCCATGATGCTTGTATTCAATAAAATAGACGCTTACACCTACGTGGAGAAAGCGGCTGACGACCTTACCCCCAAAACAAAAGAAAACTTAACACTCGAAGAACTGATGAAGACGTGGATGGCGAAGATGGAGGATAGTTGCCTCTTTATCTCCGCCCGTGAAAAAATCAACATGGAGGAACTGAAAAGTGTGGTTTACGGACGTGTGAAGGAACTGCATGTGCAGAAGTACCCCTACAACGATTTTCTTTATCAGTTCTACGGAGACGAAGAATAATCTCTGGAGAGTTGAAAAGAAGCTTTCCTCTTTCATTAAATCCGTATGAGTTATAGAAAATTGACCGAGGCCGAAGTGCTTCGTTTGAAAAGCCAATCGTGCCTGGCTGACGATTGGGAAAAAGTGACCGTTGCCGAAGAGTTTGTAACGGAGTTCGTGCACCATACTCGTTTCTCGGGAGAGGTGCGTTTAGGAGTGTTTCGTTCGGAATTTACTTTGCCGGGAGGAATAAAGAAGCATTCCGGCCTGCGGCATGTGACGTTGCATAACGTTACCGTGGGAGATAATTGTTGCATTGAGAATATCCAGAACTACATTGCCAATTACGAGATAGGCCACGATACTTTTATCGAGAATGTGGATATTATCCTTGTGGACGGAGTATCGAAGTTCGGCAACGGGGTGGAAGTCTCCGTCCTGAACGAGACGGGAGGGCGCGAGGTGCTTATCAGCGACAAGCTGTCGGCGCATCAGGCTTACATCATGGCCCTTTACCGCCATCGTCCGGAACTGATAGCCCGGATGAAAGAAATCACAGACTTCTATTCCAATAAGCACGCTTCTGCCGTGGGGAGCATAGGCAGCCATGTGATGATATTGAACACCGGCTCCATCAAGAATGTCCGTGTGGGCGACTATTGCCGCATTTGCGGGACGTGCCGCCTATACAACGGGAGCATCAACAGCAATGAAGTGGCGCCGGTGCACATCGGGCACGGGGTGATTTGCGACGACTTCATCATATCTTCCGGTTCGCACGTGGACGACGGGGCCATGCTGAGCCGCTGTTTCATTGGGCAGGCCTGCCGGTTGGGGCATAACTATTCGGCTTCCGACTCGTTGTTCTTCAGCAATTGTCAGGGAGAGAACGGTGAGGCATGTTCCATCTTTGCCGGGCCGTTCACGGTGACGCATCACAAATCTACTCTGCTGATAGCCGGCATGTTCTCGTTCATGAATGCCGGTTCGGGATCTAATCAAAGCAATCACATGTATAAGCTGGGGCCTATTCATCAAGGAACGTTGGAGCGTGGTGCGAAGACCACATCGGACTCGTACATCCTGTGGCCGGCAAGGGTAGGGGCATTTTCCTTAGTCATGGGACGCCACGTCAACCATTCCGATACATCGAATCTGCCTTTCTCCTATCTGATAGAACAGAACAATACGACTTATCTGGTGCCGGGTGTCAACCTGCGCAGTGTGGGCACCATCCGTGATGCCCAAAAATGGCCGAAGCGTGACGGACGCACCGACACCAACAAGCTGGACTACATTAACTACAATCTCCTCAGTCCCTACACCGTGCAGAAGATGTTCAAGGGACGGGAAACGTTGCTCAACCTGCGCCATGCCGGTGGCGAACTGTCTGATATCTACTCTTTCCATAGTGCGAAAATCCGCAATTCTGCACTGCATAAGGGACTTAAGTTTTACGAGATTGCCATTCATAAGTTCCTTGGCAATTCAGTCATCAAGCGTCTGGAAAGAATCGACTTCAGAAGCAACGAAGAGATACGTGCCCGCCTGAAGCCCGATACGCTTGTGGGCAGTGGTGAGTGGGTGGATATCTCCGGGCTGATTGCTCCGAAAAGCGAGATCGATGCTTTGATAGGCGGCATTGAGTCGGGAACGGTGAATAGGCTGAAGTATATCAACGCCGAGTTTGAAAAGATGCATACTAACTATTATACGTATGAGTGGACGTGGGCATACGAGAAGCTGGAAGAATTTTACGGCATCAGTCCGGCGAATATGACGGCGGAAGACGTTATTCGTATTGTGGAAAAGTGGAAAGAGGCTGTGGTCGGTCTGGACCGTATGGTTTACGAAGACGCCAAGAAAGAATTCTCGCTGGCTTCGATGACCGGATTTGGCGCTGACGGTTCGCGCCTTGAAAAGGAACTCGACTTTGAACAGGTGCGCGGCGACTTTGAAAGCAATCCTTTCGTTACGGCTGTGCTGAAGCATATCGAAGTGAAAACGGCGCTGGGTGATGAACTGATAGGGCGGATGAAAAAGGTGTTGTAGATGAAATCATCTTCTCTCTGCATGCAGGGCATCATTTTTACTCTGATTAAAGAAATATTTCAATAATAGTTCTTACCTTTGCTTTGTGAAAGCAGGCGACATTCGGGACGTGACACACATAAGATTGCTCCTGTTTGGTTCGCACTGCTTTTGTGCAGCGATTAACTAACTTAAAAATAAACGAGTAATTATGGCAACACCTCCGTTCAAGTATCAGCCTATGTTCGAGAAAGGGAAAGATACTACCGAGTATTATCTGCTCACGAAAGATTATGTTTCAGTAAGCGAGTTTGAAGGAAAGCCCATCCTGAAGATTGAGAAAGAAGGTCTGACGGCTATGGCAAATGCGGCTTTCCGTGATGTGTCGTTCATGTTGCGCCGTTCGCACAACGAGCAAGTGGCCAAAATATTAAGTGACCCCGAAGCGAGCGACAATGATAAATATGTGGCATTGACCTTCTTGCGCAATGCGGAAGTGGCGTCTAAAGGTGTGCTTCCTTTCTGCCAGGATACGGGTACTGCCATCATTCATGGTGAAAAAGGACAGCAGGTGTGGACGGGATATTGCGATGAGGAAGCTCTTTCTTTGGGCGTTTACAAGACCTATACGGAAGAGAACCTTCGTTATTCTCAGAATGCTCCGCTCACCATGTATGACGAAGTGAACACGAAGTGCAACCTTCCGGCGCAGATTGATATCGAAGCTACGGAAGGCATGGAGTATGAGTTCCTTTGCGTGACCAAAGGCGGTGGTTCTGCCAACAAGACTTACCTCTATCAAGAGACAAAGGCTATCTTGAATCCTTCGACGCTCGTACCCTTCCTCATCTCGAAGATAAAGACGCTGGGTACGGCGGCCTGTCCTCCTTATCACATCGCATTTGTCATCGGCGGAACTTCTGCCGAGAAGAATCTGCTGACAGTGAAATTGGCTTCTACCCGCTTCTACGACAACCTGCCTACTACGGGCAATGAGTACGGACGTGCTTTCCGCGATGTGGAGTTAGAAAAAGAAGTTTTGGCGGAGGCTCATAAGATAGGGCTTGGCGCACAGTTCGGCGGCAAATACATGGCTCACGATGTTCGCATCATCCGCCTGCCTCGTCACGGTGCTTCTTGCCCTGTGGGCTTGGGAGTTTCCTGTTCTGCCGACCGTAACATCAAGTGTAAAATCAATAAAGAAGGTATCTGGATTGAGAAGTTAGACAGCAATCCGGGGGAATTGATTCCGGCGGAACTCCGTCAGGCAGGCGAGGGTGATGTTGTGAAGATTGACCTGAACCGTCCGATGGCCGATATCCTGAAAGAATTGACCAAGTATCCGGTATCTACCCGTCTGTCGTTGAACGGAACCATCATCGTGGGTCGTGACATTGCGCACGCCAAGCTGAAAGAGCGTTTGGATAAGGGTGAAGACCTTCCGCAATACATCAAAGACCATCCCATCTACTATGCCGGCCCTGCCAAGACTCCTCAAGGCATGGCTTGCGGTTCGATGGGACCGACCACGGCCGGACGTATGGACTCTTACGTAGAGTTGTTCCAAAGTCATGGCGGCAGCATGATTATGCTTGCCAAAGGTAATCGCAGCCAGCAGGTGACGGATGCTTGCCAGAAGTATGGCGGCTTCTATCTCGGCTCTATCGGTGGCCCTGCCGCTATCTTGGCGCAGAACAACATCAAGAGCATCGAGTGTGTGGAATATCCCGAACTGGGCATGGAGGCTATCTGGAAGATTGAAGTAGAGAATTTTCCGGCATTTATTCTGGTAGATGATAAGGGAAATGACTTCTTCAAACAGTTGAAGCCTTGGAATTGCAGTAAGTAAACCTATTATGCCGGCAGGCTTTGTCCTGTGTCATTAAGGGTGTGTCATAATGCCCGGATTGAAAGATTTGCCCCTGCTACAGCTATCTGTGGCAGGGGCGTTTTCGTGAAAAGAGTTTTGGCATACTCTTTTTTTATTTCTTGTTCAGCGTCTTTTTCCACTTCTCATACTTCTTCAGCACTTTCAGACCACCGTCGTTATACCAGCTGTAGCCGTTGCGCCGTTCGTAGCCTATCTCGGAGATGTCGAAGCGTTTCACACCGTCGCGGTCGCAGAAGAAAGGACGATTATCTTCCAGCGTATAGAAGCGTGCCCAAAGCGCGGGGCAATCGGCATCATCCTGTGAACAGGGAACCATGCGATAATCTTTCTTACCTTGGCTGTTGATGAAGCTCTCTTGCTTCATGCCGACGATTTTGCTCTCTTTGAGCCAGTCTACGGCAGCTTCTACGGCGGTGATGATTTCCTTGGAGGGTTGGGGGATGGACATCAGCAGCAGGATGATATCGTCCGATTCGGCACCGCTCAGTGAAGGTAATTCATAGGCACGGGCTTTGGCCGGAGCCAGCGTATGCTCATCGTGCTGAGCACACCAAACGGTGAGTTTCCCGTTGCGGCGGACTTGTGTCTTCAGGATGCATTCCACTCCCTTGTCGAAGGCTGTGCGGGCTTGTCGGCAGAGGCTGTCCGTGGCGAAAGTATAAGGCGGTTGCTTTTCGTAGACTTGGCGCAGCAGCTTCATCACGTTTATCATTGCATTGTCGTTATAGGTGATGTGGGTATAATAACCCGTGGGGCGGGGCCAGAACTGCGGGAAACCTCCATTGGCATACTGCGACTTCAGAAGGTAGCGTATGCCCTCGATGGCCGCATCTCTGTATTTCTCTATTCGTGTGGCCAGATAAGTGCGTGAAAGATAGCGTATCTCCGTGCTGGTGGCACTGTTGTCTATCGTGCTTTCGCCCACGTTGTCTTTGGCATGGAGTACGTCCTCCAGTTCCTGCGGTGATAATTCGGCAGGCATGTAGACGTTCTTCGGCCATCCGCCGGTGATATGCTGATATAGCAATACATTGTCGGCAATGCGTATGGCCTCGGCAGTCTTGAAGAAGTCATCGTCCAGTTTCGCTGCCATTCTTACCCAACTCTTGTAAGGCTGTTTTTCTTTGTAGTTTGTCGCCGTTTCTTGCGCTTTCGCTCCGACCATGACGGCGAGAAAAGCGCAATACAGAATAATGATTCGTTTCATGATATTTCCTTTCTTGATAAAAGATTCTTAGCGTCTGTATGGAAACAGAAAAATATCCTCAAAAATAACTTTCAAAACAGTGCAGAGCAAAATTAAAAAAAGATCTTAGTCGGATACAAAAATAAAAAGAAACAAGCAACGGGAGGGAGAATAATTGGTTTTATAGGGAGAAAATTAGGTAACTCTCGACTTTCTCGGCTGAATAAGGAGTAGGTAGGCAGGTACTCAATAGGCTGCTCTGTACTTTCCCTCTTCTTTGTCTTCCAGCATGTTCAGGTAAGAGGCGTAGCGCGATTCGCTGATCAAGTGCTCTTCCACGGCCTTGCGCACGGCGCATCCCGGTTCGTGGCGATGGGTGCAGTTGCCATAGCGGCAATCGGCTGAAGCTTTGAATATCTCCGGGAAATAGTGCCCTATCTCTTCTTCTTCCATGTCGAAAGTGCCGAATCCTTTGATGCCCGGAGTGTCGATGAGGTATCCGTCGCCCGGCACTGGGAACATCTCAGAGAAAGTAGTGGTGTGCATCCCCTTGTTGTGATAGGAGGAAATCTCGCCGGTCTTGATGTCCTGGTCGGGCAGCAGAGCATTGATGAGTGTGGACTTGCCCACACCGGAGTGTCCGGAGAAGAGCGTCACCCGTCCTTTGAGCTCCTCTTTGAGGAGTTCGATGCCTGTACCCTCACGGGCCGACACCTTGAAGCAACGATAGCCGATGGTGGTGTAGAGGTGGGCAAGTGCGTCTAAATAGCGGAGCTCTTCTTCATTATAGGCATCCGTCTTGTTGAAGATGATTCGCACCGGCACGCGGTAGGCTTCGGCCGAGGCCAGAAAACGGTCGATGAAGGTGGTGGAGGTCTCCGGATAGTTCACGGTCACTATCAGCATGCACTGGTCGAGATTGGCAGCGAGGATATGCGATTGCTTGGAGAGGTTGGATGCCCGGCGGATGATGTAGTTCTTACGGTCTTCTATTTCACTGATGAAGGCTGTGCCTTCTTGATTCAGGATGATTCGTACCCGGTCGCCCACAGCCACGGGATTGGTGCTGCGTATGCCTTTCAGGCGGAAGTTGCCTTTGATTTTACACTCCACATCCTTACCGTCGTCGGTGTGTACCAAGTACCAGCTTCCGGTGTTTCTGATTACGAGTCCCTTCAAATCAGCTCAGAGTTGAAAAGTGGAAAGGGAAAAGGGAAATTGTTTTCCGTTTTTACCTTTCCACCTGTTTTTTATACTGTCATTATTTCCTTGTCTTTGGCTGCCAGCATGTCGTCCATCTGCTTGATGTACTTATCATGAATCTTTTGCAGCTTTTCTTCGCCACCTTTTTGGGCATCTTCCGCCAGACCTTCTTTCACGGACTTCTTCAGGGCGTCGATGGCATCGCGACGGGCGTTGCGCACGCTCACTTTGGCTGTTTCGCCTTCGCCTTTGCATTGCTTGGCCAGTTGTTTACGGCGTTCCTCGGTCAGTGGCGGAATGCCGATGCGGATAATCTCGCCGTTATTTTCGGGCATGATGCCGAGGCTGGAGTCGATGATGGCTTTTTCGATGGGGCGGAACATGCTCTTATCCCAAGGTTTGATGGCGATGCTTCGTGCATCGGGAGTGGTCACGGCCGCCACATTGTTGATGGGCACCATACTGCCGTAAGAATCTACACGGATGCCGTCCAGCAAACGGGTATCAGCTTTGCCTGCGCGGATGTGTACCAGTGCTTCTTCCAGATACATCACTGCCATATCCATTTTCTCTTGTGCTTCGTCTAAGATTTCTTTTACGTCTCTCATATTGTTTCTGTTTTGAGGTTGCTTTGGTTTGAAACTGTGCAAATATAATTAATTTCGGGTTTAATTATGTACCAGTGTGCCTATTTCTTCGCCTTGCATCACTTTCTTCAGGTTGCCCACAGTGTCCATGTCGAATACGATGATGGGGAGATTGTTCTCCTTGCACATGCAGGTGGCGGTGAGATCCATCACTTTGAGTCCGCGCTTCAGCACTTCATCGTAGGTAATGTCGTGGAATTTGGTGGCGGTGGGGTCTTTCTCCGGGTCAGCGGTATAGATGCCGTCCACGCGTGTTCCTTTCAGCATCACGTCGGCTTCTATCTCGATGCCTCGCAAGCTGGAGCCTGTGTCGGTGGTGAAGAACGGGTTGCCTGTTCCGGCCGACATGATGACCACTTCTCCGGCTTCCATACATTCAATGGCTTTCCATTTGTTGTAGAATTCGCCGATAGGCTCCATGCGCACGGCGGTGAGTACGCGGGCCTTCACGCCGGCGGCCACTAGTGCGGAACTTAGCGCAAGACTGTTGATGACGGTTGCCAGCATTCCCATCTGGTCTCCTTTCACACGGTCAAAGCCCTTGTTGGCGCCACTCAGCCCTCGGAAGATGTTTCCGCCGCCGATTACGATACCTGTCTGTATGCCCATCTCATGTATTTCCTTGATTTGCGCTGCATATTCGGCAAGGCGTTTCTCGTCGATGCCGTACTGCTTTTCTCCCATCAGACTTTCGCCGCTGAGTTTCAGCAAGATTCTTTTGTATGTTGCCATAATTCTTTAAGTTTGTTTTCTCTGTTTCGGCAAAGATAGTGCAAAGGGAGTGTATAAAAAACATACAGGTTCATTTTTTTATCTCCCCCTGCAATTAATTCCGGCCTGTAAGGTTGCCCTCGGACGGATGTGGAAAGCTGTTTTGCTCCTTGTTCGGCATTGGTTTGTGGCTATGCTCCGTCCGGATTTTCTTTCTTTTCAGCCGCAAGCTGTTGCTCACCACGCTGACGCTGCTGAAGGCCATGGCCGCACCGGCTATCATCGGGTTTAGCAGGAAGCCGTTGATGGGATAGAGCAGGCCTGCCGCAATGGGTACGCTTATTATATTATAGATGAATGCCCAAAACAGGTTCTGGCGGATGGTGCGCACGGTGAGCTTCGACAGTTTGAATGCTTCGGGTATCTTGGTCAGGTCGGACGAGATGATGGTCATACCGGCCACATCCATGGCGATGTCGCTTCCACCTCCCATGGCAATGCTCAAGTCGGCTTGGGCAAGGGCGGCGCTGTCGTTGATGCCGTCGCCTGCCATGGCCACTTTCCGGCCCTCTTTTTGCAGCCGGGCGATGAAGGCGGCTTTATCCTGCGGCAGCACGTCAGCCTTGTAGTGGGCTATTCCGGCTTTACGGGCTATTTCGCGGGCGGTGGCTTCGTTGTCTCCCGTCAGCATGTACACTTCGATGCCGGCGGAGCGCAGTTCGTTGACGGCCCGGACGGATGTCTCTTTTATCCGGTCGGTTATGCCGGCCACGGCCAATGCTTCTTTTTCGTCGGCCAGCCAAATGACGGTTTGACCGTCTGCCGTCAGGCGGGCAGCTTCGTCGGATAAGTTTCGACTGATGGCGATGCGGTTCTCTTCCAGCAGTTTCAGGTTGCCGGCATAGTAGGTGCGGCCTTGCACTTCTCCTCTGACGCCTTTGCCAGTGACGCTCTCAAAGTGTTCGATGGCGGTGGGAGTTGTCTCTTTGAGGTGTTGCACCACGGCTTCGGCAAGCGGATGTTCGGACAGCCTCTCCAAGCCATGTAAGATGCCTGCCGCTTCGGTTGCGTGCCCGCCTAATGTGAAGGAGCTGACCGTCGGTCGGCCTTCGGTTACGGTTCCGGTCTTGTCCAGAACGACGGTGTCTATCTGTCGGGCTGTTTCCAAGCTTTCTGCGTCTTTTATCAGTATGCCGCTTTCTGCCCCTTTGCCTATTCCTACCATGATTGCGGTAGGCGTGGCCAGTCCCAGGGCACAGGGGCAGGCAATGATGAGCACGGTGACGAGTGCCAGCAGCCCGTGCGTAAAGCCGTTCTCGATGTCGAATATCAGCCATACGCCGAATGCGAATACGGCAATGGCGATGATGGCGGGTACGAATATCCCGGCAACTTTATCTACCAATTGCTGCACCGGTGCTTTGCTTCCTTGGGCATCTTGCACCATGTGGATGATTTTGGCGAGCAAAGTATCTGTCCCCACCTTCTCGGCCCGAAACAGGAAACTGCCTGTCCGGTTGATTGTGCCGGCGAAAACCTTGGCATCCTTCTGCTTGGCCACGGCTATAGGTTCGCCGCTCAGCATGCTTTCGTCCACGTAAGAAGTTCCCTCCGTCACGATGCCGTCTACGGCAATGCGCTCACCCGGCCTCACCCGGACGATGTCGCCGGGCTGTATCTGTTCGATGGGCACCTCCTTCTGTTCGCCCGATGGAGAGACGGTGACTACCGTCTTTGGTTGCAGCCCCATCAGCTTTTTGATGGCGGACGACGTGTTCCCTTTGGCTTTCTCTTCCAGCAGCCTCCCCAGCAGGATGAAGGCTATGATGACGCTTGCCGCTTCGAAGTAAACGTGCGGATGAATGCCTCTGACCAGCCAGAAGTCGGGAAAGAGCATGTTGAAGAGGCTGAACAGATAGGCTATGCCGGTGCTGTATGCAACCAGCGTGTCCATATTGGTACCGCCATGCCTCATATGCTTCCATGCATTCACGAAGAAGCCGCTGCCCAACCAAAAGACGACGGGAGTGGAGAGTGCCCACATCACGAGGTTGGCGTATGGCATGTTCATGAAGAACATGCCTATCACCACAACGGGGAGAGACAGCACAATGGCCCATGTGGTGCGGAACTTCAGGGTGGCGTATCTTTTGTCGTGGGCTTGTTCGGCCTCTTCGAGCGTATGCTTGTCTTGAGCAATAAGCAGGTCATATCCGGCATCCTGCACGGCCTTCTGCAAGGTTTCGGGCGAACATTGCGTGCTGTCGTATTCCACGGTTGCCATTCCCGAAACGTAGTTCACGGCAGCCTTGCTGACACCGGGTTGATGATTCAGTGTCTTGTCTATCCGTGCGGCGCATGAAGCGCAACTCATGCCCTGCACGGGAAAATTCTTTTGTACAATCTTGTTTTTCTTCATAGTGCGTTTCCTTTTTGAGGTGTAACAAAGATAACGCTTTTCTGCGAATAATGTTCTCTTGTTAAAATCACAACAAGTGGGTATTGTTGAGTAATGAAAACTTTTCTTTCTTTGCAATAATAATATTCTGTTTTGCGGCGTAATCATGCAAATACCTAAGGACGATATTAGGAAAGACATTCTGCTGGCGGCGGAGAAGATGTTTCAAGAAAAAGGTTTCCTGAAAACATCCATGCGCGATATTGCCGAGGAAGCACAGGTAGGACTGAGTAATATCTATAATTATTTCAAAGGGAAAGATGAAATATTCTGTATGGTGGTTCGTCCTGTGACTCGAGCCTTGGAAAGTATGTTGCATAAACATCACGGTCGGCAGGGAATAGACATATTCGATATGAGATCCGAAGCCTATTTGTGCCATGTGGTAGGAGAATATGTGGATTTGATTCGCAGATACCGCCTTTTGTTGGTATTGCTGCTTTTCCGTTCACAAGGTTCTTCTCTTGCAAGATTCAAGGAAGAGTTTACTGATAAATCCACATCGTTGGTGAAAGATTATTTTCGGGAAATGAAACGGAAACACACAGAACTGAATATAGACATAACAGATTTTTCTATTCATCTGCATACTGTCTGGATGTTTACAATGCTTGAAGAACTGATTATGCATAAGGTTGGTTCGGAAGAAACGGAAAAGATAGTGGCGGAATATATCACATTTGAATTGACGGGTTGGAGAGAGCTTATGAGAATATAGGTTCTCTCTTTTTTTGAACATTTTGAAACGTTGTTCGCTTTTGAAGGCGTTGATTTAAAATATTATTAAAATGAGTACACTAAGAAAACTGCAACATTACATGGGTAAGCGTAAAATCCTTCTACCCCTGTCTATGCTCTTGTCTGCACTCAGTGCGTTGGCAGGACTTTTACCTTTTATTCTTGTTTGGCTTATTGTCAAGGATTTGTTGGCTGCGGGCGGTATGTTTGTCACCGGGCGTACCATTGTCTATGCTTGGTGGGTAGCCGGAGTGGCTGTTGCCGGTGTTGTTCTCTACTTTGCGGCACTGATGACTTCGCACCTTGCCGCCTTCCGTGTAGAGTCCAATCTGCGGCGCGAGGCCATGCAACGTATATCCGCCATGCCTTTGGGATTCTTCGATTGCAATACGAGCGGACGTATTCGCAAGATAATAGATGACAACGCAAGTGTCACTCATAGCTTCTTGGCGCATCAATTACCCGATTTGTCAGCCACCTTTCTGGTTCCGCCGGTAGCAACCGTACTGATTTTCCGCTTCAACTGGCAACTCGGACTGGCTTGCATCATTCCGGTTATCATCGCCTTCTCGACGATGGGATACATGATGGGAACCAAAGGACGTCGGTTCATGCAGTCCTACATGAATTCGCTTGAAGAGATGAATACCGAGGCGGTGGAGTATGTGCGTGGCATCCCGGTGGTGAAAGTTTTTCAGCAGACCATCTATTCTTTCAAGAATTTCCATCGGAGCATTGAGAATTACAATAAGATGGTCTTTGGTTATACCATGATGTGGGAGAAACCTATGTCGTTCTATACAGTTGTCATCAACGGATTCGTATTCTTTCTTGCCCCGTTGGCCGTCCTCCTCATGGGACGTTCGGGTGGCTATGCGGAAGTGCTGCTCGATTTTTTTCTGTTTGTATTGATTACCCCCGTCTTTTCCCAAAACATCATGAAAAGCATGTACCTCAATCAGGCACTGGGACAAGCAAGCGAGGCCATCGACCGGTTGGATAAGTTACTTTCTTATGAGAACTTGCCGGTTTCGGCTTCGCCCGAACAGATGAAAGGATATGATATCTGTTTCAAGGAAGTGTCGTTCTCTTATCCCGGTGTCGCACAAAAGGCTGTCGACAAAGTGAGTTTCACTATTCCTCAAGGTAAGACGGTTGCTTTGGTCGGTGCTTCGGGAGGGGGTAAGACCACTATTGCCCGTTTGGTTCCCCGTTTTTGGGATGCCGATGAGGGAGAGGTGTCAATAGGTGGTGTGAATGTCAGAGACATTGAGCCGGAAGTGCTGATGAAACATATTTCTTTCGTCTTCCAGAACACAAAACTGTTCAAGACTACACTTCTGGATAATATCAGGTATGCCAATCCGGAAGCTTCGCTTGACGAGGTACAACAAGCTGTCGATATGGCACAATGTCGTGAAATCATCGACAAGCAACCGCTCGGACTGAACACTAAAATCGGTGTGGAAGGAACCTATCTTTCAGGTGGGGAACAACAACGCATCGTCTTGGCACGAGCTATTCTCAAAAATGCTCCCATTGTTGTGCTGGATGAGGCTACTGCTTTTGCCGACCCGGAAAATGAACACCTGATACAGCAGGCTCTCAAGAAGCTGATGTGCGGCAAGACGGTGCTGATGATTGCCCATCGTCTGACGAGCATCATCAATGCCGATAATATTATTGTGATAGACAAGGGACGGATAGCCGAGCAAGGCACACATGCCGAACTGATAAGAAAACAAGGAATATACAACCGCATGTGGAATGAATACCGGCAATCGGTTTGCTGGACAATAGGAAAGGAGGCCGCTCATGCTTGATATGATTCAAAAGCGCTTTGCTCTTTCAAGGAAAGGAGCGAAGGATTTCTGTAAAGGAACATTCTTTACTGTTTTGTTGGATATTGCTTTGATGCTGCCGGCAATGTTTGTTTTCTTCTTCCTGGATGATTATTTGCGTCCGATACTTGGCACGGAAGCGTCGGCGGTGCATGGATTCCTTTATTATAGTTTGCTTGGCGTCGCATTTATGATATTGATGTACGGCTTTGCCGTTATGCAATATCGCAGCACCTATACTACGGTCTATGAGGAGAGCGCCAATCGTCGTATTTCTCTCGCCGAGAAGTTGCGCATACTGCCGCTTGCTTTCTTTGGGGAGAAAAATCTTTCCGATCTTACCGCTACCATCATGGACGATTGCACCGACTTGGAACATACTTTCTCGCATGCCGTACCTCAGTTGTTTGCTTCTGTCATCAGTATCATCCTGATTGCCGTCGGTATGGCATTCTACAATTGGCAACTGACTTTGGCATTGTTTTGGGTGGTACCGATTGCACTTGCCGTTATTTTGTTGGCAAAGAGAGAAATGCGTAAACGTAACGAAAGCAATTATCTGAATAAACGTCTTGTCAGCGAACATATACAGGAGGGATTGGACACCATTCAGGAAATCAAATCCTACAATCGGGAGGAAGATTATCTGGAAAAACTGGATGACAGAATCTCTGTTTATGAGAAAACGCTCATCCGTAACGAACTGTTGATCGGCGTTTTTGTCAATGGTGCGCAAAGCATCCTGAAGTTGGGGCCGGCCAGTGTTATCATCGTAGGAGCGCATCTTCTGAGTGTCGGTATGTTGGATCTCTTTACCTATCTCATATTCATGGTTATAGGCTCGCGCATTTATGCGCCGGTCAATGAGGTGATGAATAACTTGGCGGCTTTGTTCTATCTGGATGTCCGCATCAACCGTATGAACGAAATGGAGGCACTGCCTGTGCAGAAAGGGACAACGGATTTTCATCCCAGCAACTATGATATAGAATTCAATCAAGTGGCATTTGCCTATGAAACGGGGAAAGAGGTTTTGAAAAATGTCTCTTTTACAGCGCGTCAAGGAGAGATTACAGCTCTGGTAGGCTCTTCGGGCAGTGGGAAGAGTACAGCCGCCAAATTGGCTGCACGTTTTTGGGATATACAGTCCGGACATATCATGTTGGGCGGGCAAGATATCTCTTTGGTAGACCCGGAAGTCTTATTGAAGAACTACTCTGTTGTTTTTCAAGATGTGGTGTTGTTCAATGCTTCTGTCAAAGAAAATATCCGTATAGGGCGGCGTGACGCTACGGATGAGGAAGTGATGCGCGTTGCTCGCCTGGCATGTTGTGACGAGTTTGTCGATAGAATGCCGCAGGGATATGAAACGGTTATCGGTGAGAATGGCGAAACACTTTCCGGTGGAGAGCGTCAGCGCATCTCCATTGCTCGTGCTCTGCTGAAGGATGCTCCGATTGTATTATTGGATGAGGCCACCGCTTCGCTCGACGTAGAGAATGAAACCCGTATTCAGTCCGGAATATCCGAGTTGGTGCGCAACAAAACGGTACTTATCATAGCTCATCGTATGCGTACCATTGCCAATGCCGACAAGATTGTTGTGCTGGAAAAAGGAAAGGTTGCCGAAACAGGTACTCCCGATGATTTGCAGAAACGTGGCGGGCTGTTTGCCAAGATGCTGGGCGATGCACATATTGACAGTACCTTTTTAGGACGGTGAGGAAGCGAAGGAATCTCTGATGACCTTCCCGCTTAACCTCGTTTGTATCGCCCCTCTCATGAAAAGATAGACGAGGAAAGCCAGCCATAGCGCATGGTTTCCTAACATGGCATGGAAACCATAGTATAAAGCGAAGAAACTGATGGTGGCTGCTGTCATGGACAACAGCATGCCGCGTGTTGCCGTGGCACCGATAAAGACACCGTCCCAGATGAAGGCGGCGGTACCCGCAACGGGAATGGCAAGCGCCCAATAGAAATAGGCATCGGCAGCCGCTATCACTTCCTTGTCATCTGTCAGCAGGGCGAGAAAAGCGTTTCCGCCCAGCATATAGAACAAAGTGAAGAGTGTGGTCATCATGGCCCCCCAACCGAACAACAGTCGGATGGTGTCTGTGAGGGCTTCCCGGTTGCGGGCGCCTATATATCGGCCGCTCAATGCTTCTCCGGCATAGGCGAAGCCATCCATCACATACGAGAACAGTGTGAAGAGTTGCATCAGCAGCGTGTTTACAGCCAGAATGATTTCTCCTTGCGAAGCTCCTGCCGAAGTAAAGAACAGGGTGACCGCAACCACACAGAGTGTGCGTAGAAAGATATCACGGTTCACTTGGAAGAAACGATACATTGCTTCTTTCTCCCAAATCTTTTCTTTTTTGCCGCATTCTGTCATTCGTAATTTTCCGTTCTGCACTTTCAGGAATTTCTTCAGCCTGCCATAATGCAGCATCCACAGCATAATCCCCATCAGGAAGCCGGCATATTGGGCGATGAGTGTTCCCAAAGCCACCCCTTCTACCTTCATTCCGCATAGATAGACCAGACAAAGACTGGCGACGATATTGATTATGTTTTGTGTGATGGCAATGTACATGGGAATGCGTGAGTTCTGCATACCGATGAACCAGCCGGTAAGGCCGTATAGTCCCAGCATGGCCGGTGCGCCCCAGATGCAGATATGGAAATAAAGGGTTGCCAGTTCCTTGATTTCATTCGTAGGGTGAATCAGTAAGAAGGCGCCTTGCCTGATGGGAACTTGCAGCGCGATGAGACAGAAAGCCACTGTCAGCCCTATGCCTACGGAGCGCAGCAATAAACGTACGGTTTCCGGTAAGTCTCGTTTCCCATACGCTTGCGAGGTCAAGCCGCCCGTACCCATGCGTAAGAAGCCGAAAATCCAGTAGATGATGTTGAAAAGCATTCCGCCTACGGCAATGGCACCGATGTAGGCAGGCGAACCTAAATGTCCGACGATGCCGACATCGATTAGCCCGAGCAGAGGAACGGTGATGTTCGATACGATGGAGGGCAATGCTATTTGCAAGATTTGTCTGTTTCTGTAGTCCATTAAAATGCTTTCCTGTGAGGCGTGTACAAATGTACGCAGAAAAAGGAGATATAAAACAATAAAATTCCCCATTTTTCTATTCTCTCCTCTTGAAAAATCGTGTGATAATGCGTATTTTTGTCGTTGAAATTCAATAAGATATATCGGACTTTTAAACTGCTTAAGAATGAAAACCTTGACTTTACTATTCTCTTTGTTTATTCTTTCTTCTCCGTTGTCTCTCTCCGCGCAGTCGGCAAGTGGCTTGTTGCGGAAAGTTTCCGAAGCCCTTTCCGCCGGTAGAGACGACTATGCCGTGAGTTTATTCCGCCAAGCGGCAGATGCCGATGCGGGTCAGACAGAAATGTTCTATTGGACAGGTGTGGACAAGAACAGTGCGGTCGTTTCCCGTTTGGCCAATGAGTTGGCCACGCATTACAAAGAAGAACGTAACTACGATAAGGCCTACCTTTTCTATAAGGAATTATTGCAGCGTCATCCGGAAGATGTGTCCGCATTGGTATCTTGTGCCGAGATGGAATTGATGCGCGGCAAGGAGAAGGAGGCCTTGCGTCTCTATGAGAAAGTGTTGCTGTTGGATGGTGATAATCTGCAAGCCAATATCTATTTAGGCAATTATTATTACCTGCAAGCCGAGAAAGACAGAAAGAAACTGGACGACGATTACAGAAAGCTGTCTTCTCCTACACGGATGCAATATGCTCGTTACCGTAACGGTCTGTCCGATTTGGTCATTAATAATTATGCCAAGGCAAAGGCCTATCTGCAACGTGTACTCCAACTCTTTCCTTCCACGGAGGCCGGCAATACATTGAAGAAGATAAGAAAGATAGAGGCGGAGGCGAGATGAAGTTCCGACTCAAAATGAGAATCTTATTTTTCGCTAAGAAATTTTGCGGTCGTAAAGTGTAATTGCTATATTGTTCTGTCAGACTGCCGACGTATACATTATGGATGTCCGTATGATTGAAAAGATTGTACCTAACCATTTAAATCTCTAATAGACTGTGAGTGAAAGATATGGAGGTATCAGCAAAACAACCTTTGCAAGGCTGACTTTGAAAAAGATAATATCATACTACCTTCGTTGGATAATCAAAAGCGTATCTATGCAGTATTGAGTAGCATGACGAAGAAGATAGAGATAGAAAAAATGATGCTTGAACACTATATTGCTGAAAAACGGTATCTGCTCCGCCAAATGTTTATTTGATTCCAAAAGTTTCCAATTGTTTTCTGCTTATAGTTGGACTCTCTTTTACCGTATTGACGATAACTCCCATCAATTCAGAGTCTGAGATTTCACCACGATAAGATTCCTTAGTGAATTTTGTTTTGTTGGCTACAATTATCTTTGAACAGTTAACAAATGAATTATGTTTTAAAAACGGACATTGATCAACTGTTATAGGTAATTGATAGTCTGTAACAGTTGAAGGCAGATTGTAGTTAATATTCGAATTTATTACCAATCCGCCAATGACATTTCCATCATTGTCAAAACCAAGGACGATAAAGAATTTATTGCGTGTAGAGTCTCTGTCTTTAGGAGTTATGCCATTAACTTCATCAAGGTTAAGCAAGTATACATTACCGATTTTAACACTATCTTGGGTAAGCCTGTCGCCTATATCTCCAAGTAGGTTACCAAGTTTTATCATGATAACGCTGCTTCTATGGTTATAGTTTCCTTGATATACTCTATCATATCATCAGAAGCCATACCGTCTTTTGCCATGCCTACAACGTCCATTACTTTGCGACCTTGCTGTGCATAAGCACGTTCCCATTCTTTGCCATGTGATTTTGAACGTAAATCACCATAAGGCAGGTTCGCATTTTCAGAGATGGATCTATCTAATACTTCAATATCAGCTTTTGATAGATATGTCTCATCGAACTTACGTTTTGCTTCAAGCATATAATAGGCATCGTCTCTCCCTTTTAAAATACTATCATCCAGCATGGACTGTAATTCTTTGTCGCAGTATTGGTCTCCTTTTACACAATTGTACAGAATAGAAGGAACTGGCCCATCTGGTAAAGCGCAGAAAACATCAGACACCATAGGACATCCATACTTCGCCAAATGAACTATATTGGCAAAATATATGACCTTGAAGATGTGGTAATAATCCAACCCTTTCGTCTTGTTCAAGATATATAATACAATTTCAGTTAGTCTCTGTTTGTCGAAATGTGTCATTTCTAAATGTCCTTTCTGTTTGCAAAGATAATAAATAATCTTTTATTAAAAATATTTATGAGCTTTTTGACGTTATCTTTTCCTTCATTTTATAGATGGCTTGTCCATGCCTGCCCGGCAATGTCTATATCACATATTGCACTTCTTTAAACAGGTATTTCCGTTCCCGACCGCTTTCGTCTTCCAGGACGAGGCGCCCGTCTTGCTCCACGCGGAGCAGGCGGGCAAGGAATTTGCCATTGGCGTCTTCGTAGGGATGAAGTCCGCGACGGCGGTAGAGGGAACGGGCATAGCGGGTGGCAATCTCGGCCGGATGGGTGTCGGGATTTTCCATTCGCAGGCTGTTGTAGTAGATTTCTGTTCGTTGGAGGATATGAGCCAGGATGGCATGCCGGTCGTGCTCTTTGCCGGTGATTTGTTTCAATGATACGGGGTTGGGGGCATCGCTGCGGAAGAGCTCCTGATTGATATTGATTCCGATGCCGGCAATGGTGCGTGCGATGCCGTGCCCTGCAAGGTTGTTCTCTATCAATATGCCGCAGATTTTCCGGTCTTTCCAATAGATGTCGTTCGGCCATTTGATGGTAATCTCGTCCGTCCATCGGCTGAGCTCTTCCTTGATGGCGAGAGAAACGATTTGCGAGAGGATGAATTGCCGGCGGGCTTCCAAAAAAGTGGGATACAGTACGAAGCTGAAAAGCAGATTCTTGCCGTCTTCGGCTTCCCAGGTGTTGCCGCGCTGGCCTTTCCCGGCTGTTTGATACTCGGCGACAACGGTCGTGAATTCCGCAATCGCCTCCTGTCGCTCATTGCAGAGCGTATTGAGATATTGGTTGGTAGAGTTCGTTTCATCCAAAGCGACCAATGGGAACGGGAAGGTGTCAGGGCAGGGCCTCATATTCGGTACGCATTTTCTTGGTGAAATTCTTCAGAACTTCTTCGTAGGAGTGGTCTATCAGGTGCTTCACCAGCTTATCGTCGGCATCTCCGTCCAGAAACACCTGATTCCAATATTTCTTGTTGAAGTGCCAAGCCCCTTCAATGGCGGAATAACGCTCGCGCAGTTCGAGCGCATATTCGGGGTCGCACTTCATCGTAATTCTGTCCGGAGTGTTGAGGTTGATGCAAAGAAACATCTTCCCCATCACCCTGATGACGAGGAAGTCATCGCCGAACGGTAAATCCTCCGTTGCCGCTTTTTTTCTCAGGCAATATTCGCGCGCACTTTCTATATCCATGCTATATACATTAATGATTCTTCGTGTCTCATTCTCTTTCTATCCGAACATCGGCGGATAGAAAGCATCCTTGATGTGCTCTATCCTGAATGCTCCGGGTTGGCCAACGGCCGTAATGATGTCGAAGCGAACGGCGGCATCTATGCCGAAGTGTTTGATATAGGCGTCGGCGGCTATGACAATGCGACGCTTCTTCTGCCAGTTCACGGCATCCTGCGGCTCGATATAGTCCGTATTTCTGCGGGTCTTCACCTCTACGATGATCAGCTCATCGTCTTTGGCGGCAACAATGTCCAGTTCCAGATGATTCTTCCGCCAGTTGCGATGAAGGATGCCGTAGCCGTGTTCCTTTAGATATTCGGCTACGGCATCCTCTCCGGCTGTGCCAAGCTGATTGTGCCCGGCCATCAGTCTTCCTCGTATCTTTTCAGCATGCCGTTATAGCCCGGGCGGTATATGGCGGGAGCTTTGATTTTCTGAACTTTCAGAGTCTTGCCTGTGCCGCGTGTGGTGCTACCCGTCATCACAATCTTTCCGGTAATCAATTCGATGGCCTTGGCATACAGAGGCTCATCGTCTGTGCCGTAATCCGGATATACTTTGATTGGAACCACCTCGTCCATGTTCCAGTCAGGCTTGAAGCCATTCCCGTAGTCTCCGAATCCTTTGGCGTTGTAGCTTTGGAATGTGATGGGCACTACTTCATAGACGTGTCCTTCAACAGCAAAGTTTTCCACTTCCATACCTACATTTTTGCCTGTGGTGGTTTTGCCTATCAATATCACTTCCAAATCGATTCCTCGCAGGCTGTTGATTACCAATTCACTCGATGAAGCTGTACCTCCTCCCACGAGGCAGTATACTTTGTTCAGCCTGAGGCCGCCCTCTGTCAGCTTTTCATCCAGATTGGAATAGAGGTCGGGGTATGCGAACTTCCATTCCTCGCGTTTGTTGCCGCGTTTTTTCATTCTTTCTTCATTGTAGCGAAAGCTCGAAAAAACTTTTCTTTCAGCGGCTTCGGCGGCGATACAGCTTGCTATCAGGTTGGCGGACATGATGTCTCCACCTCCGTTGTAGCGTAAGTCCAGAATCAGATCGGTGACGTTTTGAGCCTTGAACTTCTTGAAAGCGTCGAACAGTTCTTGGTCGAAAGACGCTTCGAACTCCGAATAGACTAAATAGCCTATCTTGTGCCCGTCTATCTCTGCCACTTTGCTTGTGATTACGGGGTTCAGGTATATGGCGTCCGAAGTCAGACTGATGTTTTTGATTTCTTTCAACTTTCCTTTTATAATCTCCATTTCCGTTAAGGTGAGAGATGAAATGGCATCCGGCATCTGCAATGCGTAATATTTACCTATCCAATTGCTTTCGTTTAGCCTTTCATTGTTTACCTTGCCGATTATGGAGCCTCGCTTCAGGTCTGCGGCCGTAGCGGGTGAGTCGGGATATACACCTTGTATGACGAAGCAAACAGAGTCTTTGCCTATACCGAAAGGAGTGATGCCCGTGATGCCGAAGCTATAGCTGAGTTCTTTTTCCACCAGCTTGGCACGGGTCTTGGTGACGGGGTTTTTCTTTCGAATATAAGAGAAGAGCCTGTAGTAGGTGTTCCCATCATCTCCTTTGTATGGCTTCTTATCCAAGGTGTTGGTTTTCATGGACTTCAGAGACTCATAGAAGAAGTCTTCATAATTCTTCGTATAGTCAAGGGTCAATGTCTTGTATTCATCGTTCCACAGATAGTTTGCTTTTAGATACTCGGCCACCTTGATATTGACCTTCATGTCTTCTGTGGCGGGGGCTTCACCGATGTTTTGCTTTACATCAAAGTTTATGGTGGAATATCCGTCCACTTTGATGCTGATGGTCGAAGTACGCACCTCGGAGGTGCCGGTGGTTGTTGAAAGCTTCAACGTGCTTGGCCCTTTTTCGCCCGACGGAGTAAGTATGGTGCACCAATCAGAGTTCGTGGTAGCCGTCCATTTGGCCGCAGCATTGAATGTGACGGACAATATTTCGCCCGGAGTAATTTCTACCGCCTTTCCTTCTTGCCAGCTTTGGCCGGTTATGCCGGGCTGAATGGCGTCGTCATCATCGTGGCACGAACCAAGACCTATTGTTGTCAATGTGAACAGGATGAAAATAAAATAATGTTTCAGTTTCATTTTTCTAAGTTTTTTAATGGCTCCCAAAAATACATATTTAATCGTTAAGTAGAAATGATTCTAAGAAAAACTTATGATTTGGCGAGCGGTTGATTTCAATTTGCTGTCAAAATACCGGCCGGCAGAAACACTATAGCCTTTCTCTTGTCCCGACGCCTTATTTGTTCGATAAACATTCCTGTAGGTTGTCCGGGGCGTAAAAAACATGCCGGTTCGTTTTGTTTTTGCGGAAGTAAAAGTAATTTTGCAAAAGAAATGAGAAAGAGAGACAAAGCGTGTGTGAAAGCAACGCCCGAAGAACCGAAACGCGAGCAGCGCATGGTCTGCCTGATGAGCGAAGAAGAACAGCGGATTGTGGACCGTTATCTGGAAAAGTATAAGATAACGAACAAGTCGCGTTGGCTGCGCGAGACTATCCTCATGTTCATCCATAAAAACATGGAAGAGGATTATCCGACCTTGTTCGGCGAACATGATATGAGGAGGTGAAGGAACCTTTGCCGTATCAAAACCCTGTCGGAGCCGTACCTGCTCCGTATCTATAGGAGCGGAGGTTATGCGGAGGTTATACGGAGTTGATACGGAGTTGATACGGAGGATATACGGAGGTTATACGGAGCTGATACGGAGGATATGCGGAGCAAGAATGAATGAGGACAAACCGATAGAATAAATCAGATATTTTCGTGGACGATACATTTTATATGAAGCAGGCGCTTCTTGAAGCGCAAAAGGCCGGTGAGCGGGGAGAGGTTCCCGTGGGGGCTGTAGTGGTATGCAAGGATCGCATCGTGGCCCGTGCACATAACTTGACGGAAACATTGACCGACGTCACGGCTCATGCCGAGATGCAGGCCATCACTGCCGCTGCCGCGACTCTTGGAGGGAAATACCTGAACGAATGTACGCTTTATGTCACGGTGGAACCTTGTGTGATGTGTGCCGGCGCCATCGCTTGGGCGCAAGTGGGACGCTTGGTGTTTGGCGCCGAAGACGCGAAGCGGGGATATCTGCATTATGCGCCGCAAGCATTGCATCCCAAAACGGCAGTGCTGAAAGGAATACTTGCAGAAGAGTGTGCCGGATTGATGAAAGAGTTCTTTATTGCGAAGCGTCGCTGACTTATGATTTTTTCTTAAAAAAACTTTGCTGTTTTTAAGAAAAAATCATACCTTTATACCGCATTTGGTTCATCGCGTTTGTTGGATTTTGTCCTGCTTGGGACTTTCAATTTCACACAACCGGATGATTAAAAGGGAATCGGGCGTAAATCCCGAACTGTCCTGCAGCTGTAAGTCGCGTTTCCGGGCAAGCACAATGTCACTGAGATTCTTGGGAAGACGTTTGCCACCGGGCGACAAGTCAGAAGACCTGCCTTTGCGTTGTCATTCAAAGCACCCTCGGGATGGGCTAAGATTGAAAAATGTCAAGAAGAATATTCATACGTAGCAAGCGCCTGCTATCGGCGCTTGCATTGTGTACACTCGCAGAGTGTGCCATGGCACAGCGTGTCGGGGGGACGGACAGACCGAGCCGCCTCGACAGTATCCAACATCTATCGGAAGTAGTCATCACCGCCCGGCAGACCGGGCATGCCGTTATCCCCGTACAACAACTCTCGGGCAAGGAGCTTCAACGACTGAGCGTTCACAGCGTGGCCGACGCCATGCGTTACTTCGCAGGTGTACAAATCAAGGACTATGGCGGTATCGGCGGACTGAAAACCGTCAACGTGCGTTCTTTAGGCACCAACCATACGGGAGTTTTCTATGATGGCGTACAACTGGGCAATGCGCAGAACGGTCAGATAGATTTAGGCCGCTTTTCACTCGATAATATGGAGGCTCTGCAACTCTACAACGGGCAAAAGTCCACCATTCTGCAACCCGCCAGAGATTTCGCATCGGCATCGGCCGTCTATCTGCAGACACGCAAGCCCGAATTTGCCGGGAAAGACAAGAAAGATAACCTCAATATTGCACTCAAAGCCGGGTCGTTTGACACCTATAACCCTTCTGTCCTGTGGGAACATAAGCTTTCCGACAACCTCAGCTCCCAGCTCAGCACCGAGTATATGACTACTTCGGGACGCTACCGTTTCCGCTATGCCAAAAAGAACGGATACGATACCACCGAGGTACGCCATAACGGCGATGTGCGTGCTTTTCGTATGGAGACAGCTTTGTTCGGCCGGATTCCCCGCGGCGAGTGGCGTGCCAAGGTTTATTTCTACAACAGCGAACGCGGCTTCCCCGGTGCCGCCGTGCGCGAAGAACCCGGCAAGTTCCGCCATCAAGACCGTCAATGGGACACCTCGGTGTTCGGACAAGGTTCGCTGCGCCGCCAATTCACCGACCGTTATACACTGCTTGCAAATGTCAAAGCGGCTTACGATTACCTGCACTATCTCAGCGACCCGCGGCTGGATGTGACCACGATGTACACCGACAACCATTATCGCCAGACCGAAGCCTACTTCTCGGCCTCGCACCTCTATGATGTATGCGAATGGTGGTCGGTCTCCCTCTCCAACGACATACAGTACAACCATCTTAATGCAGACCTCGTGAACTTTGTCTATCCTACACGGTGGACGTTTCTATCCGCCCTGTCTGCAAGTCTGCATTGGGACAGGCTCTCCGCACAATTCTCGCTGCTCCATACTTATGCCGCCGACCATACCCGCAAGAGCGGCGGGGCGGCCGGCGATAAAAGCAAGCTGACTCCCACCGTGGCATTCAGCTACAAGCCATTCGTCACCTCGACCGACCAACTTGCACTTCGCGCTTTCTACAAACGCATATTCCGCATGCCCACGTTCAACGACCTCTATTATACCTTCATCGGCAACAAGGAATTGAAGCCCGAATACACCACGCAGTACGACGTCGGGCTTACATACGGCAAGTCCCGGCCCGGCCGCATCCTCAAAAGGATAGAGTTGCAAGCCGACGGCTACTACAACGAAGTGGAGGATAAAATCGTGGCTATGCCCACCAGCAACCAGTTCCGCTGGACAATGATGAACTTCGGCTTGTGCCATATTTGGGGACTTGATGCCTCGGTAAAGGCAGACTGGCGCTTGGGAAAGGCCGATGTGTCTTCTCACGTCACATACACTTACAACAAGGCGATGGACCATACGGACAAGAAAAGCCGCTTCTACGGCGGACAATTGCCCTACGTCCCGTGGCATGCCTTTTCGGCCATCATCACCGCCGCCTATCGCCAATGGACGGCCAATTACAGCTTCATCTACACCGGCGAGCGCTACGAGGCGAGCGCCAACATTCCGGAGAATTACACCAAGCCGTGGTATACCAGCGACCTGTCGCTGTCGTGCAGTTTCCCTTTCCGCAGGTGGGTGTTACGAGTTACGGCCGAAGTCAATAATATCTTCAATCAGCAATACGAAGTGGTGCAGTGCTATCCCATGCCGGGTACTAACTTCAAGATAAAACTGAACGTCATCATATAAAAAAGGAGGAAATATGGAGAAACTCTTAAGGTATTTTCTGTTTTGCTTTGCACTCAGCCTGTCAGTATCTGCCTGCCGCAGCGACGACGAGAACATCATCCCTCATCAGGAGGAGCAGGTGGAGCCCTCGCCGGAGGATCTAAGCACCGACATTAAAGGGTTCTTCCTGCTCAACGAGGGGAACATGGGATCGAACAAGTGCACCCTCGACTACTACGACGCCTTGACGGGCAAGTACATCCGCAATATTTATGCGCAAGCCAATCCGGGTGTGGTGCAAGAGTTGGGCGACGTGGGCAACGACATACAGATTTACGACGGCAAGATATGGGCGGTCATCAACTGCTCTCACTTCGTGGAGGTGATGAACCAGACCGATGCGCGGCACATCACTCAAATCTCCATTCCCAACTGCCGCTACATCACCTTTTCCGGCCGTTATGCTTATGTCAGTTCTTACGCCGGCCCCGTGCAGTTAGACCCCAATGCCCGCTTGGGATACGTGGCCAAGATAGACATCGACCGCCTGGCTGTTGTAGATACTTGCAACGTGGGGTATCAACCCGATGAACTGGTGGTTTACGACGGCCGGCTCTACGTGGCCAACTCGGGCGGTTACCGCTTCCCCAACTACGACCGCACCGTGTCTGTCATCGACTTGCAGACTTTCCGCGTCGTCAACACCATCGATGTGGCCATCAACCTTCATCGGTTAGAGGTAGACCGGCAGGGCTACATCTGGGTTTCATCGCGAGGCGACTACTATGGTGTACATTCCAAGACCTACGTCATCGACCCGCGTACCGATACCGTTTGCGATGCTCTCGACGTGGCGAACACCGAAATGACCCTGTCGGGCGACTCCCTCTATATCTACGGAACGGAATGGAGCTACGTCACCAATTCGTGGACTTTCAGCTATGCCATTATCGATACCCGAAGCCGGGATATCGTCACCCGTCGCTTTATCACGGACAATACGGAACGAAGAATCAAGATGCCCTACGGCATAGCTGTCAACCCCGATACGCACGAGTTCTATATCACCGATGCCGGCAATTACGTATCTCCGGGAGACCTTTATTGCTTTACTCCCGACGGGTGTAAGAAATGGAGTGTCCGCACGGGCGACATACCTGCACACTTCGCCTTTACAAAGAAGAAACTTCATTATTAATCACAATTATATTACTCATTTAAACATTTTAGCACGTATGAAGAAGTTAATGAATTTAGGCTGTGCAATGTGCATTATTGCTTTCGCATTCACAGCGTGTAGCAAGGATGATCCGGAGCCTTTAAGCATCGGTTTGGCGGCACAGTATGAAACGCTCAACTGCAAGGTGCTGGATATTAAGCCGACCATTGCCAACGGCACGGCCGCCAAGTACAAATGGAGCTGTGGAGACTCTATCTACAGCACGGATGACGTCTTTACCTTTATCACAGCGGAAGTGGGAAAGAAAGACTTCGTGCTCACCGTGACCGATGCCGAAGAGAAGGTTTACACCGCCAATTTCGCCATTAATGTGACGGACGGAGGATATAAGAATATACAGACCTCCGTTATAGAATATGACCCGGCACCGTATGAGTTTATCAATACTTACGTGATTAAGAACAGGAACAAAGCTGCAGTAATAAAGGAGTTGAACGATATGCTGAAAGCCGGTAAGATGTTTAAGGAGATCGATATGGAAAGGGCATCCCGCAGAGGGCTTCCGATAGGGAGCATGGGCGGTTCTGCCGTACTGGGCTTCGACCACACGATTGTCAATGTGCCTGGCGAGGACGATTTCAAGATGGAAGCATTGCCGGATACCGGTCTGTCAGGTGTGGTATATGTGGCTTACGATAAGAATAAAAATAGCCTGCCCGATGAGGATGAGTGGTATGAGCTGAAAGGCGACAACTATGGTAAAGAAAAGGTGGAAAACCCGAATGCCTTCGTCACCTATTCATCCGTGGTTTATGATCAGGACTGGAACGAGTTTGAGATCCATTATAAGGATGATTTGGAAAAACAGCCCTTAATGGTAGGGGAGGCTTGTTTTCCCGGTTACGACGATCAGGGTAATTTCATGAAAGATTCCGGATGGAGAGAACTTCCATTCACGATTAATTATAAAAGAGTTTTTGCCAATGAGGATAGAAAAGGGTATGTGTGCAATTTTAAGAACGCATTCAATATAGAAAACGCGGTGGATCAAAAGGGAAATAGCGTGAATCTGCCGGGTATCGACTTTATCAAGATTGTTGCCGGAGGCTTTGTTTTTAATGAAGGTACTCTTCCCGGTATAGCTGTTAGGGATATATATGACTGTCATTTAACCAAATGACTTTTTGTTTAACCAATGTTTTACTTTAAACTTTTTTTATCATGAGAATAAAATTGTTTGTATTGAGTGTAATGGCTTTGGCCTTTGCAGGTTGCAGCAAGGATGATCCGGAGCCTCTGACTATCGGTTTGCAGGCACAGTATGAAACGCCCAACTGCAAGGTGCTGGATATTAAGCCGACGATTGCCAACGGCACGGCCGCCAAGTACAAATGGAGCTGTGGAGACTCTATCTACAGCACGGATGAAGTCTTTACCTTTATCACAGCGGAAGTGGGAAAGAAAGACTTCGTGCTCACCGTGACCGATGCCGAAGAGAAGGTTTACACCGCCAATTTCGCCATTAATGTGACGGACGGTGGATATAAGAATATACAGACATCCGTTATAGAATACGACCCGGCACCATATAGGCATATCAATACTTATGTGATTAAGAACAGAGATAAGGCCACGGTGATGAAGGAACTGAACGATATGCTGAAAGCCGGTAAGAAGTTGGAAGAAATCAATATCCACAACGGCTACCGCAGAGGTCTTCCGATAGGCTATATGGGCGGTTCTGCCGTATTGGGGTTCGACCATACGGTTGTCAATGTACCGGGTAAAAACGATTTCAAAATAGGAGCATCACCGGATACCGATATAACAGGCGTGGTGTATGTAGCTTACGACAAAAACAAAAACGGGATGCCCGATGAAGATGAGTGGTATGAACTGAAAGGGGATAGTTATGGTCAAGAAAAATATGAGTATCCGAATTCATACACCAAATATTCTGCCCCTTATGATTTTAGTGAGTATGGATATATGAAACTCGATATTGAAGACAGTTTTGGAATAAGCGGTACTACTCGCATTTTACGAGGTTTCCCCGGATATGATGATCAGGGTAAGTATATGGAAGGTTCAGGGTGGAGAAAACCACCATTCACCCTTTATTACAAGGCAGTAGATGTCAATGATGACCATTTGGGGTATATATGTGATGCTATTAATTTCTTTAATATAGAAAACGCAATAGACAAAAATGGGAAGAGCGTGATTTTGCCGGGTATCGACTTTGTCAAAGTTGTTGCCGGAGGTTATCATATCAAAGCTTCTATTATCGGTCTAACTTTAAGGGATATTTATGATTGTCATTTAACCAAATGACTTTTTGTATAACCAATGTTTCACTTTAAACTTTTTTTAATTATGAGAACAAAATTGTTTGCATTGAGTGTAATGGTATTAGCCTTTGCAGGTTGCCAAAACACAGAGTGGGAAAACGATTCAGCAATCGTTAACCAAAGTACAAAAGAAGTAAAGGCCTTGATAAACAGGCCTGTGGTAATGGAAGCCCCTGTCAAGGGTGCCGATTCGTATGCGTGGTTCCGGAACGGAAAGTTGGTTTCTACGGATTCCGAATACACTTTCCAAGAAGAGAAGTCCGGAATGTACGATGTGGTGTTGGAAACCTCTAAGCGTGGCGTGCAGAGCAGGGTTACTTATACAGTGACCAACTCTATCAGCCTTAGTTCGGAACTGAATCAGTTCGTGCTGAATTCCGACAACGGCATTCAGCCTCCCGGGCAGACGGGCTACTATTGGAATCAGACTTATACCAATACGAAGTTCCACGAGACTCCTCATTTTACTTTCTCGCACACGGGTACTAATTCCGGTTATGGATATTGGGACGGGTTCACCGTTTCCAATGTGTACGACAGTTCTAATTTCGGCACCTATACGACGGATACCATCCATTCGGGTTCCGTCAATTGGATTGCCCATCAGTGGGGGTGCATGGACAGGGATAACAGCAATACCAACTTTATGTTGGGCTATTGGGGATATTACGGTAAGGATATTCAGAGTTTCCCTATCGACCCAGAAAACATTCCTTATCCTACCGCTTTCACTGAAACCGGCTTCTCGAATTGGATCAAGTTAGGAGACGGTAATACCAACTATACTGTGACGTCTATCAGCTACACTAATAGCCCCTGGGCTTACTACGGCTGCAAGGAGGGCGACGGATTCGCCACGCCGTTCAACAGTCCTTCCGACTATCTCCGTTTGTTGGTTTTCCCCGTTTATGCGTCGGGCAACATCGGAAGTCCTGTGGTTATTGAGCTTGCTTGGTTTACTAATGTATTTAAAGGTATAAATGAATGGACAACAGAAGAATTAGGTTTCAGTAATGTCAGATACCTGCTCTTCCAGATGCGTTCGTCCGATTCGGGGCAGTACGGCATGAATACCGCAGCGTATTTCTGTCTGAACAATATTGTGATGCAATAGAATGTTAGGCATAAAAAATATGCTGAATAGAGGTTATAAACAGACTAAGTTCCTAATGCCGCTTGTTGCGGCATTAGGCTTGTCCGTCTTTTCTTCGTGCAGCCCGGACGAGGATATGAGCCCGATTGTCATAGAGAAGTCGGAGTCGGCGAAATTCTATGCAAAGAGTGAATTCACGACAAAAGAAGCGGTGGACGGCAAACGCGTGTGGAGAGTGGAGAGCGCGCCCGAGGCGGCCAACTATATCTTGCAGGATACGACGGAAAGCACGGTGTGCTTCATCCCCATCACCGCAGGAGACTATAAGCTGTCTTTGAATGCGATGAAAGACGGACGGGAGTATAAGGAACTGTACACCGTAAGTGTGGAGGCTCCTGAAAAAGAACCGTCGCCTTACATCGCAAAGATTTTCGACATTCTCCCCGCTCCGGGGCAGTTCACCAACCAACTGCCGTTGTATCGGCCCGATGGCGAGGAATGGGCGAGATGGACCGACTACATGAAATGGACGGAGCGCAGCTTGGTGGGAAAGGCGAAGGGCGAGCTTATCAGCTTGGGCGGATTCGGCGGCTACATCATCTTCGGATTCGACCATACCATCTTGAATGTGGCCGGGTTGCGCGATTTCCGTGTGGATGGCAACGCCTTCTTCGCCGCCGCCAACCCTAACCCAAACGCACCGAAGAAAGGTGGCAGTTGCGAACCCGGCATCATCGAGGTGGCCTATGACAAGAACAAGAACGGCAAACCCGATGACGAGTGGTACGAGATTGCGGGCAGCGAATACAATAACCCCAAGGCCATCCGCAACTACGAAATCACTTATTACCGTCCCGAAACGGAAGAAAAAGACGCTGACTACGACCCTGAAAAGACGTTTATCACCATCAAGAAGTACATCCGCTGGGAAGACAATCAGGGCCATAGCGGCTATTTGGAAAAGAACACGTGGCACAACCAGTCCTACTATCCCGGCTGGGTGAAAGAGGACAAGCTGACCTTCCGCGGCACGCGCCTGCCCGATAACGCCGTGGAAGAGAGCGGCGAGGGAAAGTATTGGGTGCAGTATTGCTTCGACTATGGATATGTGGACAACCTGCCCAACGGCATGGCCGACAATGCTGTGGACATCGACTGGGCGGTGGACAAGGACGGCAAGAAGGTGCATCTGCCGGGCATCGACTTCGTGCGCGTTTATTGCGCCATGCGGCAAGAGTGCGGATGGCTGGGCGAGACTTCCACCGAGATACAGGGAGCCACCGACCTTCATCTGAGCGGCAAACGGATTGCCACCCGCCCCTGAGCAAACTGCAACTTTTGAGAGTTTGTTTGCATGTTGTTCGGTATTGTAGAAGAGACCGGGCAAGTCAACTGTTTGCCAGCTCCGAACCAGTTCGAAGTCGGCAAACAGTTTAGAAACCACCTTAAAATGTGCATGACATACAGTATATTAATGGCTCTGCATTCTTGATTTCTCTTGGGTGCGAGAGAGAAGAAAAATGAAAAATTACGCAATATTTCTTTTCCAATTTTCTCCAAAACAGACGCAACATCTGATATATTTACATTATTTTTGTCTCAAATAACGTAAGCCTTCAAAAAATATCCAATAGCTGTGATAAAAATACTTTTATTGATAGATTATTCCAGTGAGTTTAGTAGAAAATTGCTAAGAGGACTAGTGCAGTATTCACAAGACCATGGTCCGTGGATTTTTTATCGTCTTCCATCCTACTATAAAGTCCTTCATGGTAAACAAGGTGTAATAGAATGGGTAAAGGAGAAAAAACCGGACGCTATAATAGCGCAATGGGACCACGAAGGAAGTAATTTGCTAAAAGATTTGGATATTCCTATCATTCTTCAAAATTTTAAAAGTCGCAGTGACTATTTTTCAAATCTTACCGGAGATTATATCGGTACAGGTAGAATGGCAGCAAAGTTCTTTATTGAAAGAAAATTTAGAAATTTTGCATTTTATGGTAATAAGGGCGTAGTTTGGTCAAGAGAAAGAGCTGAGGGATTTACGCAAGAAGTGATAAAGGCAGGAGGTAACTATTTTTATTTTGAATCTGAGAGGTTGAATGAAAATGAGTGGAACAACAATCATATTAAGCTTGATGAGTGGTTAACCTCACTACCTAAGCCGGTTGCCCTTTTTGCTTGTGATGATAGATTTGCCCTTGAAGTTTCAGAGATTTGCAAAATAAACAATATTAATATCCCTGATGAAATTTCCCTATTGGGCGTGGATAATGATGAACTAATTTGCAACCTATCCGATCCTCCTATTTCCTCCATTATGCTGCAAGTGGAAAAAGGAGGGTATGATGCAGGGAACTTAATTCACCGACAAATTAGAGAAAAAAAGAATACTCCTTTTAATATCATCATTAATCCCGTGAAGATTATAGAAAGAAAATCCACGGATAAATACAATATTGAGAATAAGTATATTTTAGCCGTGTTACGTTATATTGAGGAAAATTATAATGCAGACCTGTCTATAGATAGTTTAATAAAAATAGTTCCACTTTCTAGAAGAAATCTCGAAGTGAAATTCAAAAATGAACTTGGTTGTTCCATTTATCAGTTTATTTTAAAATTTAGAATCGAGCATTTTGAAAAGCTCTTAATCAATACAGAACGCTCACTGTTTGACATTGCATTGGAGTGCGGGTTTACCGACAGCAAAAATATTTCACGTGTGTTTAAGAAAATGAAAGGTCTCTCACCAACAGAATACAAAAAGCGATATTTGAAAAAACAGGTGAAGTAAAAGCTTTATATATTTGCGCTTTTTGAAGACAAAATTGCGTTATTGACGCAATAAATCGTCGTTATAAAAAGTATTTTTGTATATGTAAACCTAAAAGGAGGTAGGTCTTAATCATCTGTGTTTCTCTTTAAAAATAGAAAGAATGAGCCAAATAAGCATATCACCCACTGACAAACGAACCACTATAAAGTCCATGATAATATTAGCGTTACTGTTTTTTATTTTTGGCTTGGTTTCTTGGGTCAATACTATTTTAGTACCTTATTTTCAGTTTACACTTCAACTTTCAAATCTGCAATCCTCGTTTGTCACATTTGCTTTTTACATAGCTTACTTGGTGGTGGCTATACCCTCTTCGTATGTATTGAATAAAATAGGATATAAAAAGGGGATGATGTATGGGCTATGGTGTATGTCTATTGGTGCACTTCTTTTTGTTCCGGCAGCTTATTGGCGTACGTATCAGTTGTTTCTTTTAGGACTTTTTTCATTGGGGGTGGGATTAGCTATTTTACAGTCGGCTACTAATCCATACGTAACGATTGTGGGTCCTATCGAAAGTGCTGCCAAGCGTATGAGTATTGTGGGTACAGGCAATAAATTAGCCGGAGTAATTGCTAATTTTATCTTTGCCAGTGTAGTCATTCGTGAATCGGACAAGGTATTGATGCAAGAGATAGAATCGGGTGTGTACACAGGAGCAGCACTTGATGCTACTTTAGATGATTTGATAAGAGGTGTGATAATACCTTACCTAATATTGGCTGTAGCACTTTTTGTATTTGGTATAATTATTCGTTATTCTGTGCTCCCTGAAATTGACCCTTCTGTAGTTAATAAACATTCCATAGAAGAAGAGAGTGATAAAAAATCTATTCTATTATATCCGGCTCTTATGTTGGGCATTATAGCGATGTTTTTACATATCGGCACACAAATGATTGCTCTTGCTACCTGTATTCAATATGCAGGAACGATGGGGGAAAGACTTACTGGTTTAGCTAAAAATATTCCATCTTATACTATGCTGCTAACCTTTCTTGGATACTTTATAGGTATACTGCTCATACCCAAATATTTGAAGCAACGACAAGCCTTATTGATTTGTAGTTCTATGAATTTGGTACTTTCGATACTAATTATTACCACATCAGGGACTGTGCATTTATTTGGTATGCAGACTGATATATCACTTTGGTTTTTGGTAATGATGGGGCTTCCGAACGCCTTACTGTATGCCGGAATTTGGCCACTTGCCATTAGTGGATTAGGCAAGTATACCAACTTAGGTTCAGCGTTTTTAGTGATGGCACTATGCGGCAGTGCATTTATGCCTATGATTTATCAATGGCTTGTAGAAATGAATGCGAACTATACATCTCATTTTTTAGCAATGAAAAAAGCCTATTGGATTCTTATTCCTGCATTTACTTACATTCTATGGTATGCAGCTTACGGGTTTAAAAAAAGAAGTTGGAAAAGAAGTTTGGCAGAGAATATGTTGTTATTCGCAGTAATTATGGGATTATCGCCACTAAATTATCTTAGTTATTTTTAGGAGTATTCGGTAAAAGCCTTAATTTTTATCAAACCAAGGAGTGATGTCGCAGAAGGTTGAAGCTCACTCTTTGTTTTTTCTTTCCCTGCCTTTTTTGATGCTAATTTTGTCCCATTTGGGCATAAGCATCCGGAAAATGTTAAGAAAACCTCTTTTAATAGCTCGTTTTTCATTGGGATATCCTTATATCAATATCCTTTTTAGTTATAGTGAGAAAGGATCTATTATGTTCGTTTCCGTAAATAGAACAGCTCATCACTGTGTCACTTATAAATTGACTTCTTCAGAAAGATAATCCATCATTTCACATTCTCCCCAATTTACAATTTAATATAAATCTTACGCTTATATAATCTGTAACCTAAGCTCCAAATAAGCAAAGTAAATAAGATGGCATACATCAATGAACCGCCATAATTCCCAAATACTGGTTGTAAGAGATTGGCATAAATGTATCTTACTACATTGATGCTTTTATCTCCAACATAGAATCGAATACCGCCCAAAATAGTAGCCAACGTCATGCTCATCAGGTACATCAACAACGGATTTACGCCGAATGTTTCAAAGAAGACTGTCCATTTTCTATACCCTTTAATATCAATAATCCATATTAGTAAAGCTGTCAGACTGGTTCCAAATCCGCAAGATACAATGGTAAAGGACGATGACCATACTTTCTTACATATTGGAGATGCGTAACTAATTAAAAAACCTGCGAATGTAAGTATAACACCCATGATGAATAGTCTTTGTACTTTATCACAGAGCTCTTTAGCCTCAAACATCTTTCTACCAGCAACAAAGCCTATTAACACATGCGCAACGGATGACAAAATGCTAATGATACTTTCGGGTTCTATCCCATTGTCGTTGTACATGTGATTAATGCCCATGATTTTTCGGTCTATGATGGATGTGATATTTGTTTCGTTATGCGTAAACCCATTTCCAAAAAATAAAATCAATGCGTAAGTAAGCAAAAGGGATATTATTAAATAAGGGATGTGCTTGTGTTTTACGGTTAACACAAATAGAGCTGTTATTCCGTAGTTGACAGCCAGGTATGGTATTACTCCTGAAATACGTATGTGTTCAAAGTTAGTAATTGATTGAAAAAAATGGGTTAAAAAAGATAGATTTTGATCGTATAAGCTATGCCATGTTTTAAATGACAGCGTAATCCAGTTAAGCCCAAAACCGACTAAATATAGAAGTAGTGTACGTTTGATAACTTTTTTAGCAACCTCACCACTCCATTTGAAATCATATTTCTTTAATGAAATGAAGATAGAAATCCCCATGATAAACATGAAAAAAGGAAAAACCAAATCTGTAGGTGTAAGTCCAATCCATTCGGCATGCCTTAACGGAACATAGATATAGGACCATGATCCGGGATCGTTGACCAAAATCATTCCTGCAATAGTAACACCTCTGAAGACGTCTAAGGCTAAGATACGTCGAGATGCGGGAGTGTTCATACCGATTTTAGTTTTAGTGTGTGTCACTTACTTTTGCGCAGTCATACGGTTGACTACATCATAGAGATTCATCATTTTTTTATTTCTCAACACATTCATTTCTTTCAACTCTTCATCATAAAGGTAACCTGCATTCAATTTCAAAAAGCGTTGGTTTAATTTTTCAGCATATACTATCAAGTAATACAATTCCTTTTTGATATCAGCTGCTTGACTTCTGTTAAACGATGTTGATTGAAATTTGGCTTCAACTTCTTTGAACCTGAGGTATTGCACTCTCATATCCGTCATGAGCTGTAGGTGCTGAAATTCTTTTATGTTTCGTATCGGCTTTAATGCATTGATGGTTTTACTCGCTTCAATAAATTTCGCTTTCTCAGTTGATAGTTGTTCAGATTGTATTTCTCTCACGGGAGGTTGAGACATATATAATATATCCATTATTACTTTACTTTGTGCGGCAGTAAACCCAAATCTTTCTTGTGCATATTTTATAATGAAAGCTCCGTAATCCAGTGGCTCTTGGGTTTGCAGTGAAGCAGCAAAAGCGGCTACAAGAATCCTAAATCCGGATAGCGGATATACATAACGAATGGGATACATATCTACAACTTCCCAATTCGTATCGTAAAGAAATCCATAAGTGCCGGATGTAGACCAAGAGGTATTGATTATGCCTTTATAGTTTGCTTTACGCATATACGGGATAAAGGTTTTTAAGTTTTCGAAATGTTTTTGCCACTCGGTCAAATAGATATTATCGGGGTAAGAACGCAAAGCCGGTGACCCCCAGAAAGTAAAGCCTTTATTGAGGATTGTATCTACATTACCAAATCGGTTGATATCCCAACCATAGTTCCAGTTAACAATGATTACATCTTTATTAAGCTTGGTAGCCGCCTCGGGATGGTGCAACAAAATATCTGCCCATATTATAGGTTTTTTACCCATTTCTTTTACCAATTGACACATTTCATTTACGTAGTCAACAAACAACTTTGATTTATTGCCGTCTTGTTTTACTTTAGCTGCACATTTTTTACAACTACCCAGAAGATAGGTCTCATCGCAACCGATGTGAAAATATTCAGAGGGATGTAATTCTGCTATTTCAGCAAATATCTCTTTGAAAATAACTTTACTTTTTTCTATTTCGGAAGGACATACTTGCGACACTTCTTTTGCATCTTCTCTTATTTCTTTGTAACGCTCGTGCCGGAGTATGTATTCAGAATGCCCAAAACAGTTTTGTAGAGGAATTACTTTGATACCTATACTTTCGCAATAGCTTACAAATGATTTTATCTCATCTTTGGAGTAGGCATATTTATTGCTTAATGTAGCGTGTTTAGTATAAGGATACGTACCTTCCCATTCCATGAGCAACGCATTGATGCCCATTCCGGAAAGGTCTTTGGCAAAAGTCTTGAGGGCAGGCATTGTCATTACTTCGCATCTCAAATCAATATGAAATCCTTTTATCTTAAAATCTTCTTTCAGCGCTCCATTGGAAAACTGAGCCAATAGCAAAAAAATGAAAGATAAAATGCCTAATCTTGTTTTCATTTGTATGTTTGTTATTTTAAAAATTGAGTAAAACAATACCCAATACATTGTTATTTCGGAGAAACTTTTTATGAAAAATAATCGAAAGATGTTTTAATAGTGCTCAATTAATGAATTAATTGGGCGCTTTCTTTATCGCAATAAAGCGTTGCTGATTCGTGTGTTCTAATAATAGAAGCCGGACAATCTTCTGTAATATCGCCTAACACCGCATTTTTAAGAGCATTAGCCTTGAGACTAGTAGGTACAATGCAGAACAACCTTTTTGCTGACATTAAAGCCGGAATAGTAAGTGTAATGGCATGTGTAGGCACATCATCTAAAGACTTAAAGCATCCATCGTTGACTTGCTGTATCCTACATACTTGGTCGAGGTCTACAATTTTGACCAAATATTTATCGTTAAAGAATGCAACATGCGGGTCATTAAATGCAATATGCCCATTTTCCCCTATTCCCAAAAAAGCAACATCAATAGGATGTTTTTCTAATAATGCTGTATAGTATGCACAGGCTTTATCTGCACCATGTTCCATACACTCTCTCAAATAATAGACTTTATTAAATGGTACTTTACCGAAAATAGCTTCTTTTAGAAAGTTGCCGAATTCCTGTGGCGCATCTTTGTGCAGTCCAATGTATTCATCCATGTGAAATGCATTAATGCGTGACCAATCAATTTGTTTCTCTTCTGCTAAGTATTTTAAGAAATCGTTTTGAGAGGGTGCGGCAGCAAATACAATGTTTAAAAATTGTTTGTGATTCAATTCTTTTACAATATATGCTGTCGCTTCTTTCGCAGCAGCTTTTCCCATTTGGTCACGTGTGTCATACACGTTTACTAATAAATTGTTGTATTTCTTTTGAAAAATCATTTTATAATTATTTTGTTGTAACTATTCTACCTTTTATTATTGTCATTTTCACATCCACGTCTTTGTCAAAAATTAAAATATCGGCATCATATCCTTTTTCAAGTTTTCCTTTGTAGTGCTGGATATTCATTAACTTTGCCGGTGTTACGGTCATCATGTACACACATTCTTCAATTGGTAGTTCTGCTAATTGATGTACGGTTCTTATCAACCTATCGGCAGTAGCCACGCTTCCTGCAAAAGATGATTTATCAAGAAGTTTTGCCACACCGTCTTCCACAATTATTTCTTGTCCATCGGATAAACTACCGAGAATACTTTTGCCTTCTCCCATACCTGCAGCACGCATGGCATCTGTAACCAATATGATCTTATCTGTTCCTTTAATTTTAAAAATTAGTTTTAATAAACTTTGAGGTACATGGATACCATCGGCTATAATTTCGAGGTATAAATCGTCAAGATAATATCCGCACTCTACCACACCTGCATAGCGATAAGCTTTTCTTCTTGTAATGGTACTCATACAAGAATAAAAATGTGTGATACTGGAAAAACCGCTATTACATGCTCTTACAGCTTCTTCAAATGTCGCATTAGTGTGCGCCATTGACACCTGTATGCCTCTATTATCCAACTCTTTGGCAAATACGTAAGCACCAGGGAGTTCAGGAGCCAAACTCCAACGTGCAATATCTTGCGATTTACTGAGGATTTCTAGATATTCTTTAGGCTCTGGGTTGCGTAGGTAGCGAGGGTCTTGTGCTCCGCGCTGTTCGTAAGCAAAGTAAGGACCTTCAATGTGCAATCCACCCAAGGTTGCTCCGTTAGTGATTGCTTTTTGAGCATCTTTGAATACCTCGAAAGTATCGTACAGCGATTCATTGGTGCTGGTAAGCGTGGTAGGATACATTAAAGTTGTGCCGTGCTTAGCATGCATTTCTGCGGCTTTGATGTAGGCTTGCTGGTTGCCGTCCATAAAGTCCGCATCTCCACCACCGTGAAGGTGTATGTCTATAAATCCGGGAGAAATGTAGTTACCCTCAGCATTGATCACTTCTGCTTCAGAGACTTCTATATCTCCTTTTCCTACCTCTATTATTTGTTCCTTTTCCAACAAAACATATCCTAAAAAAGATTTTTTGTCAGCGGTAATAACGACCCCGTTTTTAATTAATTTTTTACTCATCATATCTGTTGTTTTTTTACCGTTATCACTTATCACTCCTGAATTACATTATTACTTTACCATTTTGTTGTAGTAGGTTTGATTTTTGTCTCACTTAATTTATAATTGTAAATAGGCACTTTACCTATAGTCCCTTTAATATATGAGTTTTTTGTGAACGTAGCACTCTCTTTGGAGCAGATGTGTTAGCTGGAATGATATTGTATCCGCTTAAGGCGCCTTGCCTCCTTAAAGTTCTATTTTTATAACTTTTTTTTATTCCTTTATCCATCCAATGTACATATCCGTTCTCAAATACAGGAAAATCATGTGCGGCGGTTCTTATCCAAGTTTCGATGGTGAGTATATCAGTGCTGATAACCTCAAGTTCCTTATTATCCGAAATTTCAAAGTAAGCATCTGTACCGTTAAATATACTTCTAATCTCACTATTAGGCAATTTCACTTCACCTCTTCCATCACCGTAATACTTGCCTGAGAGTGGCGTAACTGATGGTGTGGGTGCGGATATCTGTGCATCAGGAATATCCTTTTTTGTGTAACCAATAAGTAATACACTATCTATAATTGGCACAAACAGCAATTTCTTGGTACGTATAGTATGTATATACCAACGAGGAGAAAGTTCCTTTGGAGTTAAAAAAAACATTTGTTTGAATGTTGCTTAATGTTAGTGTTTATTTGTTATTAAAAATAGATTTATAAAGCGATACAAAATCACCCCTATTACCGCATGTAGTTGCCTCATCCCAATTTATACTCCAAGTAGATATCTTAGTTATCTCCGGATAACCATTTCTATTTTGTAATTGATAAAAAGCCGGCGGTGCTTGTCCACTTATGAGATATTTTATTGCACGTTTTACTTGATCATTTTGGAGAAAACCATTACCTTCCTTAGAGGAGTAGTCACAAGCTTTGAGTAGAATAGAAATCTTATTTGAAGGAATTCCCTTAAATTTTCCTCCCGGTCCTATAAATCCTTTAATTAGCATTTCTGTCATTGACACTAAGAAGTCCGGTGTACCGGCTGTATATATATTACCATCTAACGCTTTTCGTGGAAGTGAATTATAGAGTTGAACATGAAGTAAATCTATATCATCCCTAAGGGCTTCGATAATAGGGAGGTAGCTCCCTTTATACCCTCCATAGTGAGTATATCCGCATAGAGTATTTTCGACCATGGGAGCCATTGAGAGCAGTAATTTCCTACCTCGCTTACTTTTGTAGTTATTCAATATATCTCTAATACCTGCTATTAAATATAAAAGAGGCTTGTCTTTTGGTTTTCTAATGCTGGTGTTTTCAGTGACTTTTAAAGATTCCCCCTTTTCAATGTCAATATCAATTCCATCAAAATTATACTCTTCTATTATAGTAGATATTGATGCCGAAAACTTATCTTTATCTTCGGGAGACATCAGACTAATAAAAGCATTGCCCCCCCCAATGCTTAAAAATATTTTCTTATTTGCGTTTTGAAGTCTTTTGATTTGTAGTTTTATAGTTTCCTCATTTTCCACAAGAGGCTTGAATGCCATAGTCATATCAGTAACAGAGGCTGGGATAGCGAAAGAAACCATGATTACGTTGTAGGCAGGGTTTATACTATCAAGAGATACATAAGGTGCTATTTTGCTATCCCAGTTTTGCCAGTATCCAATTAATACATTAGTAGGGAATTGAGCAAAAGAACTTATTGCTGGCGAAAGGAAAAAGAGATTAATGACTATTCGTTTCATATATTTATTATTCCTTATTTTGATTTACCGACTTACTCAAACATAGTTCACATAGGTTTTCTATTTTGCTGACCAGTATAATTCACCAACCTTTTGTAATATAGGAAAAATGTTTAATCTATACCATGGGGATATATACGGTTCCTCTTTATACTATTCATGAAATTATAAACATATCCTTCTTATAAAGATTCTATAGGATAATTATTTTTGTAGTTCCAGCACCTACTCGTAAAATGTAAACTCCTTTTTGAGGGGAGTGGGAGAGGTACTCCCACTGCAATTCAATTTTGCTCTTTTTTTAGAAGATTTAACCTCTTCCCCGGGAAATCAAAGCTTTTCCGAGGATTCCCCTCTCCCTTAATCGTATTGAAGGGCTTGAGATAATGTGTAGTTGTATGAACTATTCTTTATCCCACCACACTCTACTGGTCCAGGTGTCTCCTCCTTTTATTCTGGCAGCTGCTGCACGATAATTCTCCTCATTCTTACTTTGTTCATCTATGGGGTATGGCAATCTGCGTGGTGCTACGCCGTTTGAAGCATTTTTAGTTGGATATCTATTATAGAATTTTATATCGGGATAGCCACTACGCCTATAGTTTGCCCATGCTTCCAATGGGTCGATGATATGTAGTATCCAAAGTTGTGTGTTTATGCCGTTTAATTCTTGTCCAGAAGTAAGAGGATTTGAAGCAACAAAATCTGTTACTTCTTGTGTTGTAACGGGTGCCCCAAACAAATTCATTTGGTTGATAGCAGCTGCCAGTCCTTTTGCATAGTGTTCTGAAGCAGTACCAGGCACATCCCAATTCCGAAATGCTGCTTCAGCTAAAAGAAATTCAACTTCTGCATAACCCATATAAATATAAGGTGCATCAAATGCCATTAGATATTTAGAGGGCCTTAGGCGAGTATATGCAAGACTAACGGTTTGCTCTTTACCGTTTATAGGCAATTTGAGGGAGCCTGATACATTATATTTTACATTCTCGTCATGCGAGAACTTCTGAGCTTCTACGGTCATCGCTGCATATGATTTTCTTATAGCAAATACAGTATTTGTAATGTCCGTTCTATTAGGGTCGGTGTAGGCAACGTATGCATAATACCTTTTTAATAACCTTGGGTCTTGCATCTCCTCCATAACTTCTGCTATATCTGTCGTCAGCCATGATTGGCTTCCATTTGCTGAGTTAATGCCATACAAATAATTTGAAACACCATTTCCTTGTCCTGTTCCATTTCCTGCATTTTGAACGTTGTCGTACTTAATAAATGCTATGTCATCATTAGAAGTAAATACACCATCCCTTACCGCACTTTCAAATTCAGCTTTGGCCTTTTCAGGATTTACTTTTATTAATCTCATGGCTACACGCAAGCGGAGTGAGTTTGCGAATTTCTTCCATTTTTCAATATTTCCATTATAAAACAAATCACTTGATGGAACTTTTTGGGTTTCATCCAAATTATTAACAGCTTCTTTTAACTCTTTAAAGAAATCTTCGTAAATAAACTCTTGTGTATCGTACTTTGGAGTAAGGATATTATCTGTATATCCTTTTCCTGCTTCTGAATAGGGAATGTCTCCGTAAACATCGGTTAGCCGTTGGAAGTTATATACTTTAAGAACTTTTGCAATAGAGTTTACATTGACCTTTTCTGGATTATCTTTTGTGTTTTCTATTAAATCTATCACATTTTTGATTACTTCAGGATAGCTAGAAAACCACAGTCTCTCACTATATGATTGATTATACTGCCCAACTCCGCCATACTCAGTTACCGCCCAACTGCCGGTCCATTGATTCAACCATCCTCCTGGATAAATAAAATTTCTATATTGCGTGTTGGAATTTGTACCAGGCAAAAACTCTACTGAAGTAAGCATTAAATCTGCATCAAGCGTAGTTACCAAATTGGGGTCATTATTTATGTCATCCAAATTTGTGCAGGAAGTGTAGCATAAAGTAACTAATCCTGCAATTGCCAAGAATAATTTATTTGTATTCATTACATGAGAACTTTTTAATTTTTACTAAATCGCATATATAACAATCTATTCATCTTCATACTTATAAAGTATATATTGATTGCCAAAGCTGTTTTATTATTAGCTATAATTTAACATTTATCCCTACTCCAAAAGTTTTTCGAGAAGGAAGTGAACCATATTCTAAACCCTGTCCATTACCATTGTTATAGTTGGACTCTGGGTCAATATTTTTCAATTTATTATATAATATCCACAAGTTACGTCCATACAGTGAGATACTTACAGAAACAAAAGGCGTGTTCTTTAATATTGACTGTGGAAGAGAATAAGAAAGATTCATTTCTCGTAATTTGATAAAAGATGCATCCATGATAAATGGCTCCGGAGTATTTGTTGATACATTGCTCCAATAGATTTGAGGGTCAACATACACATCATTCTTTACATATTCAGGATTAGCTTCTGTTCCTATGTTTTTGACTCCTTCTCCTAAATACCCTCCCGTAGGGGTCCAATTTTCTGCGGTAGCTCCAGCAGCGATTCTCGCTTGTTCTGACGCATACCACTCTTCTCTACCTTCAAGTGTTGCCATTGATGTACCATTTTGATGTGACATCATTGAACTCATGGAAAATAATTTCGCACCCCATTTCATGTCAAATAGGGCACTTAACGAAATTCCTTTGTAAGTAAATGTTTGCCCAAATCCTATTTTGAAATCGTAAACACCATTTCCTAACACTTTTACATTAGCATCATAAAGAGGTAATCCATTTTTGTAAATTACATTTCCATTGGGGTCACGTTGAAAACCTTTCCCCACAATCACTCCATAAGGCTGCCCTTCACTGGCATAGATATAACCTCCTGCCCACCGAGCTTGAGCTAATTCATAGTTTTTTATTTGCGGATGTAATTTAACGACTTCATTTCTATTGATGGAAAAATTGAAATTAGTATTCCATGTAAAGTCTTTTGTGTTAACTATGTCACCTGTCAATGAGAACTCAAATCCTTTGTTCCTGATTTCACCCGCATTGATTAATGCATAGTTATATCCGGAGCTCACGGGTGTGGACATTCTTAATATTTGGTCGATTGTAGATTGATAATAATAGGTCATATCCAAATTTATCCTGCCATCAATAAAGCGTAGTTCAGTACCCACTTCAAATGAACGGGTCTTTGTTGGTCTTAGATTTTTATTAGGCGTTGCTGCTGATTGTATAGAGAGCATGGGCAAACCATTTATCGTGTATTGAGAAATGCCATAAAGCAAGTCGAGTTGTCCAGGGTCTGTATCTCCGCCGACTATAGCAAAAGAACCTCTAATCTTACCAAATGAAAGAATTTTCTTGTTGATATTGATTAAAGAAGTAAATATTAAGCTGGAAGAAATAGATGGATATAAGTAGGATCTATTATTGGGAGAGAGTGTAGAGGATATGTCGTTCCTCAGTGTCAAATCCAAATAAAGAAAATCTTTATAACCCAAATTCACGGCGCCATAAATAGAGTTGACTTGTTTCCTTTTTTCAATTGGAAGTACCCTTTTGATACGATAATTGGAAATGGACACTATTTTATCAACTACTTGGCCTTCACCTGAATTATACAGATAGGAATCTTTATAATATCTTAAGTTACCAGCGACAAAAGTATTTAGGGATATATTACCAAAACGCTGGTCGTATCGAATCATACCTTCTACATTTGTTTCTGATACATTTCTGTTGGTAACTCCTATTTTTCCCGTTGGAGAAGTAGGAGTGTAAATTGGCTCAAATTCTAATGCTTTAAAATTGAAAAAGTCTGTACTGGGTTTAATTTGTAATGTTATATTTTTGGTAGGCTTATAATTAAAAAGCAAATACCCCATTACCCTGTTTTTTTCTGAATTATTTTTCATTTCATTAATGACCCAATACGGATTAATTCTATATATACTTCTATTCCAATCAGTATATCGTCCGTATTCATCTTTGTAGGATTCATTTAACCACTTTTGGTCAAAGTTTGGGGCGAGACCATTTAGAGCGTTACCTATGTTGCTTGGAGCATCTGAAAGTCCGGGTCTATTATTTACTTTTTCTATAGAATAGTTTACTCTCCCTTCAATAGATATCTTGTTGCCAAGTTTAGAAGCGCCTCGAATCATAAATGTGGTTCGGCTCATATCTGAATTTGGAACAACATCTTTATGTCTTACATCCGAAACAGAAATCCTAAAATTATTACCGCCTGAACCGCCTGAAAGAGCTAAAGAATTTGAAAAGCTACCTCCCGATCTAAAAAAAGACATTATATTGTTCTCTTTATTGCCATAATCTTTTAATGTGTTATTATAAATTAAAGACTGTTGATTTTCATCCATCTTTGCTCCCCAAGCGACTTGTGAAGTTCCCTGAGCATCTAGTATATTGGCTGGAATGGAGCCATTTTTCCCTTGGCCATAAACTCTTTGGTAATCATCCAATTTAGTCAAAAGGCTTACCGAGTTATACTCTGTAGAGAAGTCAATACCAAGAGAAGATTTTCTTTTTGATGCCAGTTTTGTCGTTATCAATACCACTCCGTGTGTAGCGCGAGAACCGTATAATGCGGAAGCAGAAGGCCCTTTCAAAACAGTAACAGATTCAATATCTGAAGGAGAAATAGAGCTAAGTCCATCTCCCAAATCATATCCACCCCATTTTCCTGCACTACCTAACTGCGTGTTATCTATTTGTACACCGTCAACAACGTATAATGGAGAATTATCTCCCGATAATTCGGAGTTTCCTCTTATCAGTACACGAGTAGAACCTGATGCCCCTGCTGTGGTTTGTGATATATCAACTCCGGCAACCTTTCCTGAAAGTGCTGCTATGGGATTGCCTTCTCTTCCGGCTGTCAAATTATTCGCTCCAATCTCAGATATTGCATAACCCAATGCTTTTCTTTCTCTCTTCATGCCCAAGGCTGTAACAACGACCTCGCCCAAATTTTTCTCCATATCTTCCATCACAATATCAATGCGACTATTACCATTGACGCTTACCGTTATACTTTTCATTCCAACATATGATATGTTAAGAATAGCATCTTTACTTACCTTTAGGGTAAAATTACCATTAACGTCGGTAATTGTTCCATTGCTTGTACCGGACTCTACGACGGAAGCACCAATCAACGGTTCGCCTTCTGTCGATTTCACATTACCCAGCAGGGTAATGATATTGTTTTGCGCATTCAACAAAGCGATATTACAAAGAAATAATACACCAATGCTCAAAGACTTTAAAAACAGATTAGCTTTTTCTTTCATAAGCGTTTTTGATTAATTAAATTATAAATTTTTATTTATCAGAAACTATGTTACAAAGAAAAGAAATCAGAAACGTATTAATGTGTAAAATTTCGCAAACTTATACTCAAAAAGCGCAAATTGCATACTATAAGAAACCTGTATTGGTTTGTAATGAAATCGCTGTTAACCGACTAGAATTTTAATCAATCGGTTTCTATTCTCATTAGTGTCCCGTTAGAATCAGGACGGTTTATTAATTAAATCCAACAATTCTATAATAATAGGGGAATTAAATTGTTCTTTGACATCATTTGAATTAGCCTTGTAGGAAAATTCTTATAAAGGAGCGATAATAAGGATATAGATAAAAGTGTAATCTATGGTAAGCTCTTTGCTGACGGAGGATATTGTATCACAGAAGTTCTTCGACAGATTCTTTAAGGATGGAATACTACTTATAACACAACTTGGGGCCGATATGAAAAATAAGCTTATTCCCTTTTATGATAAGATGATGCTTAAAAAAACTTAACATAGAGACGAACAACGAAATATTGAAGAACGCTGTAAAGATTGTACACTCAAGACATAGCTTGTCAACGACTTTATCATGAATCTTGTATCGGCTTAGCTGCATACTGTTTCTTTGACAATAAAATCCTGAACTTGTTGGTGGATGTACCATCGAAGATACTATGCTGTTGATTTTATTTTAAGGATGCTTATCCTTAATTGAAACATATCTCTATAAACCCGTTGGCGGAATTAAATAGTTGGCAAAATGTATAAGAAAAAGTTGCATATATCGCAGATTTTTAGTAACTTAGAGTATTCAATATTTAAGTTATATAATCTCGTTATGTGCAACTTGTATACAAAGTTCGTCAAAATTCTGGAGATATGCAAGGAATTCTCCGAAGATTTAGTTACTGAGGCTGGAAATGTTCGTCGTCCAGGCCCTGTGCCTCGTTTCTCCGATTTGGAAGTCATCGCATTGAGCATGGCTGCCGAGGCTGAGGAGATAGACAGCGAGAACTGGCTGTTTGAAGCGAAGTTGAAGGAGTGCCGTTCTTCCATCCCCAACCTTATCTCCCGCCGTCAGTTCAACGACCGCCGCAAGTTGGTTAGTGGTCTTTGTGAGCAGATACGCAGCCGCATGGCCAATCATATAGATGGTGGCGAGGATTACTTCTGCATAGACTCAAAGCCAATAGAAGTGTGCCGTGTGGCTCGTGGTAAGAGATGTAAGATGGGACGTATTGGTGATTTCCACAAAGCCCCTGACTTCGGTTATTGTGCATCCCAAGGCAGTTACTTCTTCGGATATAAACTTCACGCACTCTGTGGCTTAAGCGGTGTCATACATTCATACGACCTGTCCAAGGCGAGTGTTCACGACATCAACTATCTGAATGACATCAAGCCGCTTTACCACGATTGTAGCATATTCGGTGACAAGGGATATATCGGAGCGGAAATCCAGCTTGACCTCTTCGAGACGGCCAACATCAGGCTTGAGTGTCCCTACAGGCTCAACCAAAAGAACTGGAAGCCGGCCTTCATTCCTTTTGCAAAGGCAAGAAAGAGGATTGAAACTCTGTTCTCACAACTTACAGACCAGTTCCTCGTCATCAGGAACTACGCAAAAGAAACATGCGGCCTTTTTGCCCGAATAGTGGGCAAAGTCAGTGCCCTGACTGCATTACAATACATCAATTACATTAACAACAAACCCATAGGTAGGATTAAGTACGCACTGATTTAATTCCGCCAACGGGTCTCTATAAATATAATGAGGTGGGTGATGCATCTATGGATAAGCCAGTGGTGCTGCTATAGTGGAATGAGTTTCCCCTCGCTATTCTTCGATTTCCTCGAAATCAACATATTCACCTTCCTCTTTAGAAAAGAGTTTTTTGCGTCCCGGGCGTAGGTTGTCTTCTTCGGCCCGGGGGCTTGTGCGGTGAGCATCGCCGGCTTGTTTGTTGTCGTAACCGGAATGACTGCCGGTGTGGAAATCTCTGTCTTGATAAGTACCGGAAGCGGAAAAAGGAGGGCGTCTGCCCAAGCCCAATATGCTTCGTATCACGCTTCCGATAATACTAAGCCCGACAAGTACGATGGCTATAACGATGATGAAGAGAAAAACTAAAAAGTGGAGCATGGATTCATTCTTTTTGCCGTACGAAAGAGGTTTATTTGCCTTTCTTTGTAACGAGTGACAGCAATATATACCAAACGATGATGGCTGCAAAGCCGCAAACTGCCAGAAAGAGGAGAAGTGGGATGCAGACAATGAGGAAGATGAAGCTGATTTTGTTGTCTTTCCATGACAAATTCTTGAACTTCAAAGAGAACATCGGGATTTCCGAAACCAGTAGCCAAGAGAATATGCCGACCAGCAACAATAAACAGATGGGATACAAGCTGTCGCTTGTCAGCCAACTATGGCCGCCTGCTGCCAGCGATGCCCAGAATAAAGCATTGGCGGGTACGGGAAGCCCGACAAAGGAGCTTGTCTGACGGGTGTCATTATTGAATTTGGCCAGTCGCAATGCCGAGAATACGGCCAGCAGGAATGCAAGGTAAGGAAAGTAGCTTGCTATGCTTGCCATTGCTTCGGGATAGTTCATTTCTTTGAATAAAGAAAACACAATCAGGGAAGGGGCAACTCCGAAACTTATGTCGTCTGCCAGAGAGTCCAAGTCTTTTCCGATGGCGGAGGGCGCATTCAGCAGGCGTGCCATCATGCCGTCGAAGAAGTCGAAGACTGCACTAAGGACTATAAAACCGAGTGCGGCTTCGTAACGGGCTTCGAATGCCATGACGCATGCAATGCACCCGGAGAATAAGTTCAGACAGGTCAGGGTGTTGGGTATATGGCGGGTGATGCGGTTTGCCATTACAGTCTTGTTATTTGAGTTTGGCTATCACGGTTTGATTGCCGGTAGTCAGTTGTCCCAGTTTTACGAATACTTCGGTTCCCAATGGCAGAAACACATCCACCCGCGAGCCGAATTTAATGAAGCCCATGTGTTCGTCGATGTAGCACTCTTCGCCCGGTTCGGCATAAGTCACGATGCGGCGCGCCATGGCTCCTGCTATTTGGCGCGCCATGATTTCCTCGCCTTCGGGAGTCTCTATCACCACAGTGGAGCGCTCGTTGTCGGTGCTGGCTTTGGGCAGCCATGCTTTCATGAACTTGCCGTTTTGGTGCCACACTTTTTTAACGGTCCCGTCTACCGGATACCAGTTGGCATGTACATTGACAAGGCTCATAAATATGGATACCATGATGCGGCGATCATGAAAATACTCGTTTTCTTCCACCTCTTCCACTACTACGATTTTACCATCGGCAGGTGCCACCACCACTTTCTCCGTTTCTTTTCCGAACAAGCGGATGGGGCAACGGAAGAAGTTTACCAATATTCCATATACGATGAGGCTGATAACCGCTGCTGCGTAAAAAGGAATCTTGCATTCCAATCCGTAATAAAGAATGGCATTGACAGCCAATATGACGGCCAGGCCACCTGCCAATGTCTGTGTCCCTTCACGGTGTATGCGTATTTTTTTAAGTCTTTTTAGTCGGCTCATGTATATCGTTTTTGCTGTTTTTATTTAATTTGCTTGCAAAAATAGGGTTATTTTGAAAATCTTACAAGGATTTAAACGGAGAAATGCAGATGTTGATAACTTTTTGGGAAATATTTTTGTCAGGTGTGGCAGAGGTTGTAATTTTAGGCTCTCAATAGAAAGGATAGATATGCAAGATTTTGTTCATTTACATGTGCACACCCAATATTCGCTGCTGGATGGTCAGGCCAGCGTCAGTCGCTTGGTAGACAAAGCCATGAAAGATGGTATGAAGGGAATTGCCGTGACCGACCATGGTAACATGTTCGGCATTAAGGAATTTACCAACTATGTCAACAAGAAGAATAGTGGTCCCAAAGGCGAAATAAAAGACCTCAAGAAGCAGATTGCCGGCATTGAGAGCGGAGACGTCGCGTGTGAAGACAAGGAAGCGGAAATAGCTCGTTGTCGGGCCGCGCTTGCCGAGGCCGAGAGCAAGCTTTTCAAGCCGATTGTAGGCTGCGAGATGTATGTGGCTCGCCGCACCATGGACCAAAAGGAAGGGAAGCAAGACCAAAGCGGTTATCACTTGGTGGTATTGGCTAAGAACGAAAAAGGTTATCATAACCTCATCAAACTCGTGTCGCATGCTTGGACGAGGGGGTATTACATGCGTCCGCGTACCGACCGCAGCGAGTTGGAAAAATATCACGAAGGACTGATTATCAGCTCTGCCTGCCTTGGCGGAGAGGTGCCTAAAAGGATAACCAATGACCAGATAGAGGAAGCCGAAGAGGCTATACGGTGGTATAAAAAGATATTCGGCGAAGACTACTATCTGGAACTCCAGCGCCATAAGGCCACTGCTCCGCGCGCCAATTATGAAGCTTATCCGTTGCAACAGAAGGTCAATGCCAAAATTCTGGAGCTTGCCAGGAAATATGATGTGAAAGTGATCTGCACCAACGACGTACACTTTGTTGACGAAGAGAATGCGGAGGCGCACGACCGCTTGATTTGCCTGAGTACGGGCAAGGATCTGGACGACCCCACTCGCATGCTTTATACCAAGCAAGAGTGGATGAAGACAAAGGCCGAGATGAATGCTCTGTTTGCCGATGTGCCTGAGGCCTTGTCCAACACGTTGGAGATTTTGGATAAGGTGGAGTATTACTCCATCGACCATGCGCCTATCATGCCCACTTTTGCCATTCCGACGGAGTTCGGGACAGAGGAAGAGTATCGGCGGAAATATACGGAGAAAGATTTATTCGATGAGTTTACCCGGGATGAAAACGGGAAGACGGTATTGAATGAGGAAAAAGCCAATGCCAAGATTAAGCAGTTGGGCGGTTACGATAAATTGTATCGCATCAAGTTGGAAGCCGACTATCTGGCGAAGTTGGCATTCGACGGTGCGAAGAATTTGTATGGTGACCCTTTGTCGGATGAGGTGAAAGAGCGTTTGGTTTTTGAGTTGCATATCATGAAGACGATGGGTTTTCCGGGATACTTCTTGATTGTCCAGGATTTTATCAATGCCGCCCGTACGCAATTGGGCGTTTCTGTGGGGCCGGGGCGCGGTTCGGCGGCCGGTTCGGCTGTGGCTTATTGTCTGGGTATTACGAAAATAGACCCCATTCAGTATGACTTGCTGTTCGAGCGTTTCCTCAATCCCGACCGTATTTCTCTACCGGATATCGATGTGGACTTCGATGATGACGGACGCGGCGAGGTGCTTCGGTGGGTGACGGAGAAATATGGGCAAGAGAAAGTGGCTCATATCATTACGTATGGCACGATGGCTACCAAAATGGCTATCAAAGATGTGGCTCGCGTACAGAAACTGCCTTTGAGCGAATCGGATAGATTGTGCAAGCTTGTGCCGGATAAAATTCCCGATAAGAAGCTTAATCTGCCGAATGCCATTGCGTATGTGCCCGAATTGCAGGCTGCCGAGGCATCGCCCGACCCGTTGGTGCGCGATACGATGAAGTATGCCAAGATGCTGGAAGGCAACGTGCGTGGCACGGGTGTACACGCTTGCGGTACCATTATTTGCCGGGATGATATCACGGATTGGGTACCTGTGAGCACGGCAGACGATAAGGAGACGGGCGAGAAGATGCTTGTTACTCAATACGAGGGTTCGGTAATCGAAGATACGGGGTTGATCAAGATGGACTTTTTGGGATTGAAAACTCTGTCCATCATTAAAGAGGCTGTCGCCAATGTGCGGTTGCACCGCGGACAGGAGATAGATATAGATAAGATTTCCATCGACGATCCTGCCACTTATAAACTCTATTGCGACGGGCGGACCGTCGGCACGTTCCAGTTTGAGTCGGCCGGTATGCAGAAGTATTTGCGCGAGCTACAGCCCGGTACGTTTGAAGACTTGATTGCCATGAATGCCCTTTATCGTCCGGGGCCTATGGATTATATTCCGGATTTCATTGACCGTAAATGGGGCCGCAAGCCCATCGAGTACGATATTCCGATTATGGAAAAGTACTTGAAGGATACGTATGGCATTACGGTTTATCAGGAGCAGGTCATGCTATTGTCTCGTTTGTTGGCCGATTTTACCCGTGGCGAATCCGATGCTTTGCGTAAGGCGATGGGTAAGAAGTTGCGCGACAAGTTGGATCATATGAAGCCTAAATTCATTTCAGGCGGACAGAAGAACGGGCACGACCCGAAAGTGCTTGAGAAAATCTGGGGGGACTGGGAGAAATTTGCTTCCTATGCTTTCAACAAGTCGCATGCCACGTGTTATTCATGGGTGGCTTATCAGACTGCTTATCTGAAAGCGAACTATCCGGCCGAGTATATGGCTGCCGTCATGAGTCGAAGCTTGTCGAACATAACCGATATCACGAAGCTGATGGATGAATGTAAAGCCATGGGCATTAATACGCTGGGGCCGGATGTCAACGAGAGTAACCTGAAGTTTACGGTGAACAACGAAGGGAATATCCGTTTCGGGCTTGGTGCCGTGAAGGGGGTAGGCGAGGCTGCGGTGCAGAGTATCATGGAAGAGCGTGAGAAAAACGGGCCTTATAAAGGAATCTTTGATTTTGTACAACGTGTCAACCTGAATGCCTGCAATAAGAAAAACATCGAATGCTTGGCACTGGCCGGAGGCTTTGACAGCTTCCCCGAGCTGAAACGCGAACAGTATTTTGCTGCAAACTCCAAGAATGAGGTGTTCATTGAAACATTGATGCGCTATGGCAACCGCTATCAGATGGATAAGGCTGCCGCGGCCAATTCGTTGTTCGGTGGCGAGAATGTGGTAGATATCGCTACTCCGGAAATCCCCTCGGCCGAGCGTTGGAGCGATCTGGAACGATTGAACAAGGAACGTGACTTGGTAGGAATCTATCTTTCCGCGCATCCGTTGGATGAATATTCGGTCGTGCTGGAACATGTTTGCAACACCCGAATGGCGGAACTGGAAGACAAGACGGCGCTTGCCGGACGTGAAATAACGATGGGAGGAATTGTCACTTCGGTTCGCCGCGGCATCAGCAAGAACGGCAATCCTTATGGCATTGCACGAATTGAGGATTATTCCGGTTCGGCCGAACTTCCATTCTTCGGTAATGACTGGGTGACCTATCAAGGGTATCTTGGTGAGCGCACATTCCTTTTCATCAAGGCTCGCTGCCAACCCAAACAATGGCGGCAGGATGAGTTGGATTTGAAAATCACTTCGATGGAACTTCTGCCGGATGTAAAGGAAAAATTGATTGAAAAGATAACCATACTCATTCCGCTTGGTATGTTGAATAAAGCTTTGATTGCGGAGCTGGGCGAACTTACCAAGGAGCGTCCGGGCAACACGGAACTTTATTTCAAGGTAGTTGACGCAGAAAGCAAGATGGGGGTGGACTTTATTTCTCGTCCTATAAAGCTTTCTGTGGGGCATGAACTGATCTCTTATTTGAAAGAAGCACCCGGCCTTGACTTCCGGATTAATTAGAAGCGGTTTGTGTAAAAGGTGAGGGTAATTGGTGCATGGGCAAAAAAAGAATGCGTTCATTTCGTTCTGCTCTCGGTTTATATTATCTTTGCTTCATCAATGGAGGAGAGGATGTGCCAACAATTGATAGTGATTTTTATAATTAATAATTAATGGTTGATTTTAATATTTAAAGAAATGGCATTAGCAATTACAGACAACAATTATCAGGAAATCCTGGCAGAAGGTAAGCCGGTAGTGATTGATTTTTGGGCACCTTGGTGTGGCCCTTGTAAAATGGTAGGTCCCATCATTGACGAATTGGCGGCTGAATATGACGGTAAAGTGCTCATCGGTAAATGCGACGTAGATGAAAGCGGAGATGTAGCTGCCAAATACAGCATACGCAATATCCCTACGGTTTTATTCTTCAAGGACGGGAAGTTGGTGGACAAGCAGGTGGGCTCTGCTCAGAAGTCGGTTTACATGGATAAGATAAATGCGTTGTTATAATCGTAAAAAATAAAAGCAATAACCCTTTAAAGTATATCAGTATGGGAATGGAAGACGATTTTTTACAGAATGATCTTGATGATGAAAAGACCATCGAATACATCAAGAACTATTTGCCGCAAGAGTTGAAGGAAAAGTTTTCCGACGACGAATTTTATTATTTTCTCGATTTAATTGACGAGTATTATTCCGAAAGCGGCATTCTTGATGCGCAGCCTGATGCGGATGGATACGTCGAGATTGATTTAGGAAAAGTCGTGGACTATATTGTCAAGGAGGCTCATAAAGACGAAGTAGGCGATTATGATCCGGAAGAGATTCTTTTCATCGTGCAGGGTGAAATGGAATATACCGAATCTTTGGGGGCAGAATGAAAGGTATTGCGGACAGAAAAAAGGAGAGGCGTCAAAGTCTCTCCTTTGTGTTGTTAGAAGTATGATATCCGGGGATTCATCAATTTAGAGTGCGCTTCTTTGGCATTGGCACGTCTATTTTGCAGATGGCGTATTCAAGAAAAAGAAGGCAGATATGCCGATAAGCATGATGCCCAATGCTCCGTAGAACCAGCGGGCTTGCCGGCGGCCTACATTTTGTACGATGAATTGGGCGTTCCGGGTTGTAAAGAACCAGTCCCAATTCAGTATGGCAGCCAGTAGGGAAATGATGCCTGCTGCTGCGAAGATTCCCTGGACAATGTATTGGCTTATCATTCCATTTCTTCCATTGTGAGCTTACGCTCACCGTTTTCCGCTTCTTCAATGGTTACTTTCACGGTATTTCCTGGAAGGAGTTCCTCTACCAATTCCGGCCATTCGATGAAGCAAAGGGCGCCACTGTAGAAATAGTCCTCATATCCCATATCGTACACCTCTTCCAATTTTTTGATGCGATAGAAATCGAAGTGATAAATCAGTTCGCCCGCAGTGTCGGAACGATATTCATTGACGATGGCAAAAGTGGGGGAGGTGATGACGTCGGAAACGCCCAACTCTTCACATACAGCTTTGATGAAGGTCGTTTTACCGGCTCCCATTTTCCCGTAGAGAGCAAAAACGGTGTTGTCGCCCATTGCGGTAATGAACCGGCGGGCAGCCTCATGAATTTGGTCTAATGACTGGATTTTGATTTCCAACATGGTTTCCTATTTTGACGATTTATTGTTTATTGATGTAAGTCGGAACGGCTTCTTATCTTTACGCTGTAAAGATAGACAAAAACTTTTTCCGGTTTTGCAAATGGCGTAAATAATGATGGAGAAGAATATGATGGATGCCCCCGAAGGTACATTCAGGTAGAATGAAATCATCAGTCCGCCCAGGCAGCTGATATAACCTATACCGATGGAAAGCCAAAGGATGCGGTGGAACCGGTGCGAAAAAAGATTGGCTGTCATCTGCGGGATGGTGAGCAGTGAGATGACGAGCACGATGCCTACCATGCGCAGGCATGCCACAATGGTGAGCGCAATGAACATCATCAGCAGGTATTCAAAGCGTTGCACCGGAATGCCTTGCGAGCGGGCGAACTCACGGTCGAAAGCCACGTATATGATAGGATGGATATAGAGTGTGAAAAAAACAGTCAGAACGGCGGCCAATCCGCCGAGCAGAGCAATGTCTTCTAATGTAATGGTGAGAATATTGCCAAAGAGATAGGCCGATAGATCGGGGGCAAATCCGGGGGAAAGAAAAGTGAATATGATGCCCAAGGCCATGCCCAGTGTCCAGAATACGGCAATGGCAGAGTCTTCCCGCATGTCCTTTCGTTTACTGAGCCACTCTACTCCGAAAGCCGATAATACGGCAAATAATGCAGCCGACAGAATGGGAGGGATGCCTATGTAAAGTCCCAGCCCTATGCCTCCGAAAGACGCATGGGTCAACCCGCCACTGATGAACACTAATCTGCGGGTGACGATATAAGTACCGACCAGTCCGCAGGCAATGCTTGCCAGCAGGCTGCCGATGAGGGCATGTTGGAAAAAGGTGTATTGCAGAAGTTCCATTGTTGCATTCTTCAAGGTTATGAGAAAGGAAGAGCCTCAAGCATGAGGGTTGATGCGACGTTCTCCGATGATGAGAAATACTTCGTCCTTTAAATTGTCGGGTAGCGCAATGCCGCGCAGTTGAAGACTACGCACCCAGCCTGCCACATCGGTGTCTTGCATGGTGTAGAACACTTCGCGGAAGTCGTCCTCTTGCCCCGGGGTGTATTTATCGGGGCTGATGCCAATATATTTGTCCAGCTCCTCATCGTCGTAATACTCTATCTTTGTGCTGACGGCAGCCAACAGGCTGTCGCGCTCGCAGATTTCATGCTGCCCGCAGCATTCCACATCTGCTTCGCGCACTTCGGGCATTGCGCTCAGTTCGCCTCTGTCTATTTTCTTTTGCAGCCTCCGGTTGCGTATCACTCCGGCCATTGCAGCGAGAAGGATGAGGGCAAACAAGCTAATAATCAGTAGCCACATGGGTTTCCTTTCTCTTAAAATCTTCTTTATAATAAGCGGACAAAGATACGTATTGTTTTGCATACGGCAAAATTCAGAGAACAGATGGGAGGCTTTACGAGCCTTTGTGTTTAAGGTGCGTTGCCATATTCCCGAATTCTAAAAGTTACGGAGACTTCGTTGTTGGCTGATTGAAATCTTTTCTCTACATTTGTACGTCAATAAAATGGTAACTTTAGATTGTAGCATTATGAAACCAATCATATCCCCTTCTATCTTGTCGGCCGACTTTGGCAATCTGGCAAGAGACATTGAAATGATAAACCGGAGTGAGGCAGATTGGGTGCACATCGATATAATGGATGGTGTGTTCGTGCCCAATATCTCTTTTGGATTTCCGGTGTTGAAGTATGTCGCGAAGCTGTCGCAAAAACCGTTGGATGTACACCTGATGATTGTGCAACCTGAAAAATTTATTCCGGAAGTAAAGGCACTGGGCGCACACGTAATGAATGTGCACTATGAGGCTTGCGCGCATCTGCATCGGGTGATACAACAAATTCGCGAAGCAGGTATGCAGCCGGCTGTGACCATTAACCCCGCTACTCCCGTATCTTTGTTGAAAGATATAATAAATGATGTGTACATGGTTCTTATAATGAGCGTCAACCCCGGCTTCGGCGGACAAAAATTTATAGAGCATTCGTTGGAAAAAGTGCGTGAACTTCGCGAATTGATAACGCTCACCGGTTCGAAAGCCTTGATAGAAGTGGATGGAGGTGTTAATCCGGACACCGGAAAGCGATTGATTGCAGCAGGAGTCGATGTCTTAGTGGCGGGTAATGCCGTCTTTTCGGCTTCCGACCCTATGGAGGCCATTCGCGCATTGAGAAATTTATGATCTACTTTTTTGATTGATGACCGACAGCTTGCTGCAACACCCTTTCCTGCGCCTTTTGATTCCATTGGCAATTGGAATTTTGTGCGGAGATATGTTTCCCCATGCATGGCCTGCATGGGGCTATTTGTTGCTTTCTCTGCTATTTGTCTTCATGGTGTGTCGATACAAGCGTTCCGATTGTTTGTATGGGGTTGCACTCTTTCTTTTTCTTGTGGGTACGGGCTGTTGTTTGATGGGTCGGCAATTGGAGAAAACGGAATTCTTTTTTCCGGAGAAGAAGGAGGCATATAAAATCCGCATTCAGGAGATGCCGGAAATAAAGGAACGTAGTGTGCTGTGCCGTACTGTTCTGCTGGAAAATATGGCCGGGGATACGGTGACGGATTGCAAGCGGGACAACCTCTTCCTGGTTTATTTTATGAAAGATTCCGCCGCGACAGCTCTGCGGCGGGGAGATGAATTGTTGATATATACCCGTCTTTCCCCTCCACTCAATAATGGTAATCCGGATGAGTTTGACTATGCCCGTTACCTGAAGCGGAAAGGATATAGCGGTACGGCTTATGTGCCTATCGGACATTGGGCGAAAACGGGGCACGATGCGTCTCGCTCTTGGCGCCAAACGGCATCGGATTACAGAGCAAAAATAGTCTCTTTATATCGGCGGTTGGGAATTGAAGGCGACGAACTGGCTGTACTGTCGGCTTTGACAGTGGGAGATAGAGAGGAGTTGAGTGACGATATTGTAGAAACCTATTCGGTGGCAGGTGCTGCCCATGTTTTGGCACTTTCCGGATTACATATCGGCTTTCTCTATGTGCTGTTCCGGCTGCTTTTAGGAGTCTTGTGGAAGCGTTGGAAATGCTTGAAGCTTTTTCTGCATCTTCTCATGGTCTTGCTTTTGGCAAGTTTCGCTTTTTTCACCGGATTGTCTTCTTCGGTAGTCAGGGCGGCCATTATGTTTTCGTTCGGGGCCTTGGCGGATTTGCGGCAGCAAAAGCCTTTGACAATGAATTCTCTGTCGACGGCTGCTTTCTTGATGTTGCTGTGTAAGCCCGCATGGCTTTTTGATGTAGGTTTCCAGTTATCCTTCTCGGCCATGGTATCCATCCTTCTCGTTCAACCTAAACTTTATGCTCTGTGGAAGGTTGAACATCGTTTTCTGCGTAATGCATGGAGGTTGTTGACCGTTTCTGTTGCCGCTCAATTAGGAACAGCTCCATTGACTCTGCTTTATTTTTCTCGTTTCTCTACTCATTTTCTGTTCACGAATCTTTGGATCATTCCTTGGGTGTCGCTCATCCTCTATTCGGCGGTACTTCTTTGGGTGCTTACCCCATTTCCTTTTGTGCAGCATCTGTTTGCAGAGGTGATAGAGGCATTGGTGCGTATGCAGAATGCCGCACTTCGGTGGATAGAGCATCTTCCTTTCGCCTCGATAGACGGCATTTGGATGGATAACCGGGATGTGCTGCTTTGCTTTTTCTTTTTAGCGGCGGTATATTACAGTAGTGCGCATCGTACAGCCCGTAACATTCGTTTTTCTTTCTTTGTTTTGCTGTTTGCTGTTTCCTATCACGCTCTTTCCGCAATGTTCAATGTTCCCCGGCAGAGCATTGCTTTCTATAATGTACGAGGATGTCCGGCTGTTCATTGCATGACAGACAGCCGTCACTCCTGGCTGGTGACCGCTGATAGCTTATCTGATGTCTCGCGTCTCTGTCGCAGTCTTTCTTCCCATTGGAACAGGCTGCACTTGGAGCCTCCTTCTCTTATTACCGGAGATTATGCGGCTTCTGAATTGCAGGTACGGAATGGGGTGGTGCTTTATGCCGGTAAACGGATTTGTTTTCTCCAAGATACCGGCTGGCAGAATAAGATATCGGCGCATCCCATTTTTGTAGATTACCTATATCTTTCACGAGGCTATAAAGGAAGAATAGAAGAATTAACCTCTTTGTTCTCTATTGGGACGGTGGTGATTGATTCCTCCCTTTCGAACTATTATAGAGACAGAATAATACACGACTGCATTCGTTTTGGAATCTCTTATCTTTCTCTTTCCGAAAAAGGTTCTTATCGTATTTTATTATAAACCACAAACTTTTCGTACTTTTGCCTTCCCAATTTATGGACAATGAATAGAAAATCGTAATATCGTAAATAAATATATGCTGACCAAAGTAATAGAACAAGCTAAGATAGACCATTTCATCAAATGGCTCGATCGTGCAGATAAGATAGTAATCGTTTCCCATGTGGGACCTGATGGAGATGCTATTGGCTCTTCCTTGGGGCTGTGGCATTTTCTTGATTCACTGGGAAAAACAGCAAATATCATAGTGCCGAATGCTTTCCCTGATTTCCTGAAATGGATGCCCGGAAGTAAAGAGGTTTTGTTTTACGACCGTTATAAAGAGTTTGCCGACAAGTTGATAGCCGAAGCGGATGTCATCTGTTGCCTTGATTTCAATGCCATTCATCGGATTGACGCAATGGGGAGCGCCATTCTTGCCGCTCAAGCAAGGAAAATATTGATAGACCATCATCCTCATCCTGAGGACTTCTGCAAGATTATCATTTCTCATCCGGAGATATCTTCGACCTCGGAACTCGTCTTTCGTCTGATTTGCCGCATGGGCTATTTCAGTGATATCTCAAAAGAAGGGGCGGAATGCATCTATACGGGGATGATGACCGATACCGGCGGATTCACCTATAACTCCAACAATCGTGAAATTTATTTCATTATCAGTGAGTTGCTATCAAAAGGCATAGACAAGGATGATATCTATCGTAAAGTCTATAATACTTATTCCGAAAGCCGTCTGCGTTTGATGGGATATGTCTTGTCGCAGATGAAAGTGTATCCCGCCCATCATGCGGCCCTTATTTCTTTGACCAAAGAGGAACAAGGGCGGTTCGATTATATCCGGGGAGATAGTGAAGGCTTTGTGAATATACCGCTAAGCATCAGAGGAGTTGTTTTTTCCTGCTTCCTGCGTGAAGATACGGAAAAGCCGATGATAAAGATTTCTTTACGTTCGGTGGGCACATTCCCATGCAATAAGCTGGCAGCCGAGTTCTTCAATGGAGGCGGACATCTGAATGCCTCCGGCGGTGAATTTTATGGGACAATGGAAGAGGCGAGAGAAGTTCTTGAACAGGCTTTGGAGAAGTACAAGCCACTGCTTTGTGCCAAAGGATAAAAAAAGTCCGGTTGTAAAGGTTAAAAGTTACGAACTTTCCACTTGTCGTTTTCTGTTTTCAAGGAAATCAGATATTTTTGTAGAAATTTACTAAATCACAGAAATGAAGAAACTTACTTTATTCTTTTTTGCCTTGTTTGCTTTGGGACTTGCTTTTCAGGCATGTGATAATACCAAAACGTACGCTGAAATGCTGGAGGATGAGAAGAATGCCATCAAAGCGTTTATCAAAGACAGTAATATTGTCGTTATTTCCCAAAGCGAGTTTTATGCGCAGGATTCGACGACGGATGTGAGCAAGAATGAATATGTGCAATTGGCCAGTGGGGTATATATGCAGATTGTGGACAAAGGTTCGGCCAATCCTGCCGATTCGATAAAACCCAATGACTTGATTTTGGTGCGCTTTGAAGAGCATGGTTTGATGGCTGTTAATGGATCGAAATCTTATCTCTCTAATTTGAGTGAACCGACGATTGTGGACGAATTCAGATATACGGTCACCTCTTCATCCATTGCCGGGCTTTTTATTCAAGGATATATGCGGGCGTCTTATGGCACGTCTGTACCTGCCGGCTGGTTGGTGGCTTTAAGCTATGTCCGCGATGGAGCTCACGTAAAATTGATTGTTCCTTCCAAAATGGGGCAAAGAAAGGCTATGCAGCAGGTTTATCCTTATTTTTATGACATACATAAATTCCAAGTTTGGAACTAATATTTTAATTATTGACCTATGACTCTAATCAAATCTATCTCAGGGATTCGTGGAACCATTGGCGGAGGTGCCGGCGAGGGGTTGAATCCGCTTGACATCGTAAAGTTCACTTCGGCCTATGCAACACTGATTCGTAAAACGTGTACTGTAAAGAACAACAAAATCGTAGTGGGACGCGATGCCCGTATTTCGGGCGAAATGGTCAAGAACGTGGTGGTAGGCACGCTGATGGGCATGGGCTGGGATGTGGTAGACATTGATTTGGCTTCCACCCCCACGACCGAACTGGCCGTTACGATGGAAGGCGCCAGCGGAGGCATCATCCTGACCGCCTCGCACAATCCCAAACAGTGGAATGCCCTGAAACTGCTGAACGAGAAAGGAGAGTTCCTGAATGCCGCTGAAGGACAGGAAGTACTCCGCATCGCTGCCGAAGAGGCATTCTGCTATGCCGAGGTGGACCGCCTCGGTTCCTATCGCAAGGACTTGACGTATAACCAAAAGCATATAGACAGCGTGCTGGCGCTCGACTTGGTGGACGTGGAGGCCATCCGGAAGGCCGACTTCCGCGTAGCCATCGACTGCGTGAACTCTGTGGGCGGCATCATCCTGCCACAGTTGCTGGAGCAGCTTGGCGTTCGGCATGTAGAGAAGCTCTACTGCGAGCCTACCGGAGACTTCCAACACAACCCCGAACCTCTGGAAAAGAACTTGGGCGACATCATGAACCTGATGAAAGGCGGCAAGGCAGACGTCGCTTTCGTTGTAGACCCCGACGTAGATCGTCTGGCCATGATTTGCGAAGACGGCAGGATGTACGGCGAAGAATACACGCTGGTCACCGTGGCCGACTATGTCTTGAAGCATACTCCCGGCAACACGGTCTCCAACTTGAGTTCGACCCGTGCTTTGCGCGACGTCACCCGCAAGTACGGACAGCAATATTACGCCTCTGCCGTGGGCGAAGTGAATGTGACCACCAAGATGAAAGAAGTAGGCGCCGTCATCGGCGGTGAAGGCAATGGCGGAGTCATCTATCCGGCCAGTCATTACGGCCGTGATGCGTTGGTGGGTATCGCTTTGTTCCTGAGTCATCTGGCGCACGAGGGCAAGAAGGTCAGCGAGTTGCGTGCCTCCTATCCCGCCTACTTCATGGCAAAGAACCGGGTAGACCTGACTCCCGATACGGATGTAGACGCCATTCTTGCCAAAGTAAAAGCACTCTATAAAAACGAAGAGATCAATGATATAGACGGTGTGAAGATTGACTTCCCCGACAAATGGGTGCACCTGCGCAAGAGCAACACGGAACCGATTATCCGTGTGTATAGCGAAGCCTCCACACCGGAAGCCGCCGAGGAAATCGGACGACAGATCATGAAGGTGATTGAGGACTTGGCGAAATAAGACGATTAAGCCGTATCAGGGTATCAATAACGACGAGTCTCCATAGCTCAGGAACCTGAAATCATGGCTGAGCGCATAGTCATAAATCCTTCGCCAGTCGCCTTGCACGAAAGCCGAGACGAGTAGCAGCAGGGTGCTTTGCGGCTGGTGGAAGTTGGTGATCATGGCTTTTACTATCTGATATTCATACCCCGGAGCAAGAATGATTTGCGTGCTGGTGTGCAAGGCATCCATGCTGTGCCGTTCGAGGTAGGAGAGCACGGCTTGCAGTGCCTCTATGGCGGGGACGGCGGAGGCTGCATCCTGCATTTCGTAGGGTTGCCATTGCCTGACGTGCAGCTCTTCTTCCGTCGCTTCGGGGTTGTTCAGCAGCGTAATCCCGATGTGGTAGAGGCTCTCCAGTGTGCGTACCGAGGTAGTGCCTACGGCAATGGCTTTTCCCCCGTGCATGATCAGTTTTTCCAATGTGCTGCGTGAAACGGAGATATACTCCGTGTGCATTTCGTGGCCTGCTATCTCCTCGCTCTTCACGGGTTTGAAAGTACCTGCTCCTACATGCAGTGTCAGCTCTTCCGTGTCTATGCCTTTGGTGCGAAGGGCCTCCAGCACATGCGGGGTGAAATGAAGTCCCGCGGTAGGGGCGGCCACGGAACCTTTTATTTTGGAATACACCGTCTGATAAGTTTCTTTGTCGCTCTCCTGCGTCTCCCGGTTCAGATAGGGTGGAATGGGCAGTTCACCGAATACCTCCAGGATGTCGGCGAATGTCACTTCCGAATTGTTCCAGCGGAAGTCCACCCAATGACTCGTGCCTCGGCATTCGCCGCGTTCGGCGGTCAGGACGATTGCCCGGCTTTTCACCGTCATTTCCCGTTTCAGTGTTCCTTCTTTCCATTTCTTCAGATTGCCCACCATGCAAAGCCAGGCAGTGTGTTCGGTCTGCTGGAAGTTGAGCGCATAATCGTTAGGCTGTACCGGTTCCAGACAAAATACTTCAATCAGGGCGCCTGTCTCTTTGCGGAAGTGCAGGCGGGCCTGAATCACTTTGGTATTGTTGAATATCATCAGGCTGCCTGTCGGAAGATAGTCGGGAAGCGAGGTGAATGTGTCTTCCGAAATCTTGCCATGATGGTAAATCAATAATTTCGACCGGTCGCGTACCGGTAGCGGAAACTTGGCGATGCGGTCGTCCGGTAACACGTAGTTAAATTCACTGATATGGATGTGTTTAGGATTCTGTTCCATGAGTATATGCTTTTTCGGAGGGCAAAGGTACGGATATTTATCGTTTTTTTCTATCTTTTTCTATTCTGTTGCCTTATCTTTGCACTGTCGGTGGCGGCTTTGGCAGCTTCTGCCGTAAATCATAATTTGAAGAACAATAAACAAGAAGATGAAAATAGGAGATAAAGTACGTTTCCTGAGCGAGGTAGGGGGCGGTGTAGTGACAGGCTTTCAAGGAAAGAACATTGTGTTGGTGGAAGATGCCGACGGTTTCGACATACCGATGCCGGTAAATGAGTGTGTAGTGATAGAGACGGACGATTATAACATTCCCACGCCGGCAGCCAAGGCGGCCGCCCAAAAGAAGAAAGCGGAAGAGCTGCCTGCTCGTCCGGCTTCGTCTGCTGTCAAAAATGCATCTTTTGGAGGGAGTGTCGTGCCCGACGAACTTTTGCACCGTATGGAGAAACCGCAGATTTCAGTCTATCGCCAACCGGAGATAAAGGGGGGCGACACGCTGAATGTCTATCTTGCCTTTGTGCCCGAAGACATCAAGGCTGTGAGCACCACCTCTTTTGAGGCCTACTTGGTGAACGACAGTAATTATTATATGTACTATACCTATCTCTTTGCCGAAGGAAAGGCTTGGACTGCCTGTTCGCACGGTCTGATAGAGCCGAATACCAAATTGCTGCTCGAAGAGTTCGAGAAATCGGCATTGAACGACCGTGAGCGTGTGGCCGTACAGTTGGTGGCTTTCAAGGACAACCGTTCGTTTGTGATGAAACCTGCGGTAGGTGTGGAGATTCGTATCGATACGGTGAAGTTCTATAAACTGCATACATTCCGCGATTCCGATTTCTTTGAAACTCCCGCATTGATTTATGATGTTGTGAAGGACGATCGTCCTGTTAAGCAGGTATATGTCTCTGCCGAAGAGCTTCAGGATGCTTTGATACAGAAGAAAGCTTCGGACGCTCCTGCCAAACCGCAGACCATCGTTAAGCACGGAGGCAAAAACGAAATCATCGAGATAGACCTGCACATCGGCGAATTGCTGGATGATACCCGTGGCATGAGCAACAGCGAGATGCTGAACTACCAGTTGGACAAATTCCGTGAAGTGATGGAACGCTACAAGAACAAGCGCGAACAACGCATCGTCTTCATTCATGGTAAGGGCGACGGCGTGCTTCGCAAGGCTGTGCTCGATGAACTGAAGCGTAAATATGCCACCTGCAAGGCGCAGGATGCCTCGTTCCAAGAGTATGGTTTCGGGGCGACGATGGTAACAATCAGATGATATTCTTCAATAGTCCGATTCTGTTCCCGGCAGATTCAGTCGGCAACGGCAATGCCCATTTTCTTCATGAGGAAGCAAGCGTTCATGTTTTGGGCTATGCCGGGACGCATACGGTATGAGAAGGTCAAACCGTCGTCTGTGATATCGGCTTCAAAGCAACAGTTGCGGATGTTGTCGGGGAAAAGCTCGATGAGAGTACCCAGCAACAGGTCGTGGGTGGCAATGATGCCATTGGCTTGCAAAGACATGAATTGCTTGATGAGGGCGAAAGAGCCTTTTTGTTTGTCCATGGAGTTAGTTCCTTTCAGAATTTCGTCGAGGATGATGAACAGTTCTTCGCCGGCGTGTAGCTTGTCGATGATAAGTTTCAACCGTTTGAGTTCGGCGAAGAAGTAAGACTCGTTGTTGTTCAGCGAGTCCGATGTGCGCAGGCCGGTGATGAGCCGTGCCGGGCGTACTTCCATTTGGCGGGCGCATACCGGAGTGCCGATGCAGGCCAGCAGGTAGTTGACGCCCACGGTGCGCAGATAAGTGCTTTTTCCTGCCATGTTGGCGCCGGTAATGATGATGAAGAACGGGCGCTTTTCCATGTCGACGTCGTTGTGTACGCAGGTGTTACGGTTCATCAACGGATGCCCCATGGAGGTGGCACGGAAGCGGAAAGAGCCGGTGCTTGTGTCCGTTCTCTCGATGATGGCGGGGTAGGTGTAATCCGGATGGTTGTAGGCAAACGTGGCCAAAGAATTGAGGGCATCCATGTGGCCGAGGGCGGTGAGCCAACGGGGCAGGTCGGAGGCATGCTGCTCTTTCCATGCTTCTATGCGCATAATCTGGCGCAATTCCCAAAAGAACAGCCCATTGAGGATGATGTACATGAATACGTTGTTGCGCTGGTCGAGTTCGTCCATCAGTTTGCTTAGCCGATGGATGGCGTGGGATGCTTTCCGCTTTTCTCCGCCGATTTCCTCTTTTATCTCTTTGAGCAGGGCAGATTGCACAGGGTGTTTCTCCATGAGGCGGAGCAGGCCGGCATACGTGGAAAGAATTTGCAGCTTCTTCCCGTAGATGGCTTGTATCTTGGTGATTCTGCCGGTGAAGCTGAAACCTGCGGCAACGAAACCAATCCAGACGATGCCATAGAAGGTTGCGGGCAGGATGCCTGCCACCACAAGACCGATGCATAGGACGTTGATGCCCGTCACCGCTATGGGCAAGGCACGCAATAACTTTTTAGTCCGAAACACGGCGGGACTTTCCGCCCAAGCCTTCAGCTCCGTTTCATCGGCGCTTTTCCCTTTGTGCAGCAGACCGAGGATGCGGAAGCGTTGTCGGAATTTCAGTTCGGGAGCAAGCTCCTTGACGGCTTCCTGCCGCTTTTCGATTTCCTGCTTATCTTCCAAATGCCGCCCCATCCAGTCGGCCAGCCGGGTTTTCCCCAAGCGGGTGCATGTGCGGTTGATGTATTGGAACAAAGAGTGCGGACCGAATACATCCAAATCGAAAGAGTAGAGATGGGCGGGGTTGATAAACTCTTCTCCGTCATCGAAAGCGGAAGTGTCGTAGTCGAGGGCTGCCAGTTCCTGTTCGTTGATTTCCACTTTCTTTTCCAGATAATCTTTCCGGTAGAACAGGCGGTTGTGGTATTTGATGAGCAACAGGAAGGGCAAGAGGATGATGAGGACGATGCCGGCCGGTATCTCCCAGCTTTCGGCCCGAAAATAAATCACTCCCGCTATTCCGCCGACGAATAACAACAGCCGCAAAGTGCCGATGCGATAAATCTGCTGCTGTACTTTGTTCAGTTCCGATTTCGAATTTTCCGCAATGCGGCGGTAGGTGGCGCTTATCTCTTCTATGTTGTTCATTTCCTTGATATTTACGTGGTGATATGATGGCGCAAAGGTAATAAATGAGGACGGTTCTCACAATAGAAGTCATCGGGAACTGCCTTATCGGTCGCTGCCATTGGTGGAGGGGACGTGTTTATTGAAGATGCGATGCTTATCGGAGGTGTCCTGAGGAGAGGATGGAGAAATAGTAGAAATTCCCGGATGTTGATAAATTTTTGTCTTTTTCGCCCAAATGTTTGTCTGCTTTCTATAAAAAGTGTATCTTTCGGTCAAGAAAACAAAGAATCAACAAGGAGGAGATAGGATATGAAAAAGCGGTGGATGTTAGGCATTTTGACATTGCTGTGGGTGTTGCCAAGTGCGGCACAGCAGGTAATGTATTCTAATTTAAAGGAATTGGTTGAAAACAGTGGCGATACGGTGACCACTTTGAGAATAGAAAAGCGGACAAAGAATCAGATTTATTTGACGGGAGGTGCCGATTATCGTATCATGGCAGACGATAATCCCGGACTTTGCAAATACCTGAAATCGCGCTGTTACGCTGTGCGGATAGATACTTCGTTGTATGTCAATTGCAGGAAGATGCGCTACAAGAACTATCGTTTCGGCAATTGGTATGCACCTGCCATATGGGTGTGTGGAAAAATCTATTTCACTGCCCAACCTTTGGGGCAAGCGGCTGCCAGTACCATGACTCCCGATGATGCCACGAAACTGGGAGGTGAAGTGGGAGATGCTATTAATGCCAGCAATTTGGTAAATGCGCGTGTATATTATGAGTTGAATCCTGAAACGGGAAAGTCGGACTTTGTGGGAAGAGAGCAGATGATGCGCCTGTTGGACGGATATCCCGAACAACAAGCCTTGCTTGAGAACGAGGTAAGCGATGCGGCAGGGGTCATCGGCAAATACCTGCACTTTCTTCGTGAGCAATCTCCCTCTCCTGACCATCAATACTAATCACTAATCACTAAACACTGAACATGATATTATTGCAAAACGTGCCTCAAGGGTACGAGTATTGCTTTGCGGGTGCTGGCAAGTGCTCCAAGGCGTCTACTTGTCTGCGCGCCATAGCGGCGCGACTGCTTTCCGAGAGTGAAGAACCCCAGCCGCAGACGGTTCATGCGGTCAACCCGCTTTATGTCGGTCGTTTGTCTGACTTTTCTGCCTGCGCCTGCTATCGTTCCAACGAACTGTTGCATTATGCCCGGGGCATGACCCGCCTTTTTGACGAAGTGCCCTTGAAGCGGGCTTCCGAGATACGCCTTCGTGTGATGGGATGTTTCTCGTGCGAGCGTTACTATTATCATAGCCGCAAGGGCGAACGGCTGATTACGCCCGAAGCAACAGCGGATAAGCCCATGTATTCAAAGCCGCCGGACTGGATATAACGACACGGTTCGACGGCTATGAATATGGCGTGGCCTGGTAATAGCCTGTTGTTTTCACATTGCCTGCACGGGGCAGGTCTGTCGCCATCGGTTTGCTGTTTTGCTGCAAGCCGATGGCGTTTTTCTTGTCTGCGGGTGGCTGAATTACTGCAACGCTGTTGCAGTGATTTTGCGGCATGGCTGCAAGGTGTCAGACAAATGCCTCCATTACCGCGTTTAATAAATATTCCGGATGAATTTTAAGTAGATCCGTAGGAAAACCTATAGAAAATTTTGGAAATATATATTTTTTTTCTTATTTTGCGACATTAATCTAAAAACTGATTAACCTTATGAAGAGAGGAAGATATTTTGTGTTGTTCCTTCTTTTAGCTTGTTCTTGCTCCAATAACGAGGGCTGGGAATGGGAAAGAGAGGCCTCTGTTGTTAATTCCGGTAGCCGGAACAGAAGTTTGGAAGAGGTGCTAAGTATAGCCCGTAATGCGAGTGCTATATTTGCCGGTAATAAAACCCGGTCGGTGGAGCGGGAGATTGATTTGGCGAATATAGAATATGTCATAGCATCGCCGGTTACAAGAGGTGCAGAGCAGAGTAGAGCGGACACTTTGCTGTATGTAGTGAATTATACCGATGGAAAAGGTTTTGCGGTAGTGTCTGGAAATAAAGATACGGAAGGTTTGTTGGCGATAACCGAGAAAGGCACATACCGTGCCGAGCAAGACATACAGGAAGAGAACGGTGGCTTTTCCCTATTCATGGAATTGGCCAAAAACTATGTAGCCTCTAAAAAAAACTCGTTAAGGTCTGGCGATGACCTGCTGCAACTTATGGAAATGAAGAGGGAGATAGATACGACTGATGTGCTCCGCATTGACCCTAAGGTGGTTGTGCAGTGGGGACAAGACGAATATGAAGGTATGTATGCGCCTAACGGAAAGTCAGGATGTACAAACACGGCAATGGGGCAAATAATGTCCTACTTTGAGCATCCTATCTCAATCAACCTTACTTATGCCGATGCTGGCATACCGGTACAAATGCTGGATTGGCAGGCAATAAAGTTGCACAAAATAGACCATTTTCATCAAAATTGCTCTGCAAGCACAGAAGCCCATCAGGCTATAGGAAGACTGATGCGACAATTGGGCGAACTGAATCAAAGTACCTATCACCCAAAAGGAAGAACAAATACTAGTCCTCTGAATGCCAGAAACACTTTCCAACATATGGGGTATTCGACTTCCGCTTTAACGAGATATACAAATGGTAATTTCAGTTCTGCTCTTGCCAATAATCGATTAATATATATGAGAGGGAATTGTGATTGTCATATTGGCGGCAATCTAGTAACCATAGGACATGCATGGGTGGTAGATGGCTGTTACGAATATAAAGTATATTACACAGAATGGGCAAGGCCCATTGGAGAAAGTGCTTGGGAGTTAATCTGGGAATCTAATACGGAACACGAATACATGCACATTAATTGGGGATTTGATGGACGGTGCAACGGATTCTTCTCTGCCGGAGTGTTCAATACCGACCAAGCTTACCAGTACGACAATACCAGCTTTTGGTTTACCAATAGTGAGGGAGTAAATTTTCAATACCAGCTATTCTACATGACAGTATCCCATTAAACGGTAGTTATAACATTTAAAAACGAAGAAACATGAAAAAGTATCTATTTCTTAATTTATGTCTGTGTCTGTGCTTGTTCGGCTGCCAAAAAGACGAGCAGCAGGATGAAGAGGGAAATGGGCGGAAGACAATTCCGCTGACAAGGACCGAAAAGGAGATATCCTCCCAACATGTGGGGTTTGCATTCGAATATTTCAAGGCGGTGAATGCTCTAAAAGGCAGCGAAGACAAAATTGTGGTTTCACCCCTAAGTGCATCGTTCGCCATGACTATGATGGCCAATGGAGCAGAGAACGAGACGCTGGAAGAGATGAAAAAAGCTCTGCGCATATCAAACTTCACACTGGAGGAGGTGAACACTTATAACAAGAAATTGATGGAACAGCTCGCCACATTGGACAAGAAAGCCACATTGCTGACGGCCAATTCGTTTTGGATGAACTCGTGGTTCGAGGCTTTGCCGCAATTCAAAAACACTCTGGAGGCCAACTACGATGCAGAGATGAAACAAGTGGATTTTGCCACTGCACTGCCGGCAATCAACCAATGGTGTGCAGAAAAGACCAACGGACATGTCAAAGAAATACTGACGGAACTGGACAAGAAGTCACGTTTCGTGTTGCTTAATGCTCTTTACTTCAAAAGTGAATGGGCTGAAAAGTTCCGCGAAGAAGACACCACCACAGAAAACTTCACCAATAGCGATGGTGAAATTACTCCTAATGTAAAGTATATGAATAACAGATGGGAAAATTGGTACTACAAGAACGACCTTTTCGCATTGGCCTCTTTGCCTTTCGGGAACGGAGCATTCAGAATGCAGTTCCTGCTTCCCAACGAAGGCAAAGAGCTTGAACAGTGCATCAATGCGCTGGATGAAAAGTTCTGGGAAGAATACCTACTTGAACGGAGTTATGCCGAATTGGTATTGAAAATACCCAAATATAAGGTGTACACACGCATGGAGCAGAAAGAAGCACTTAAAACTATGGGTGTGAAGCGTGTATTCGAAGCTAATGCCGAATTGGGAAAGTTAGCTTCCAAGAGATCACTTGATGAGGAACTGACCACATGGCAGGCCTGCTCGTTCGGGGTGGACGAGGAAGGCGCTGTGGCGGCCGCCGTGACATCATGGAACGGTATGGATATGCTCTCTTTACCCGGCCCTGTCGTTGAATTCTTCGTGACCCGTCCTTTCTTGTTCATGGTAACGGAGCAAAGCACCGGCGCTTTTCTCTTCATCGGCAAGGTGAATAAGCCGTAAGATCTTCCTCCTGTTGCTCCAATGAGGGCAAAAGGAGTAGAGTCGCTGACTAAATGATAAATAATTCCCGGTATTCTGTTGTGGATGCCGGGAATTATTTTTATCTTGCGGCGGATATAAGGAAGTATCTGTTGACAAAATGTAACAAACCATTTGATATATCTGAAATACTATGGAGATAACCTTAAGTAAAACATTGCCTCCGTATCCCTCGTTTGTGGAGGGCATCAGGCGGGCGCCCGACCGTGGTTATACCCTTACGCCCGCGCAGACGGCCACGGCATTGAAGAACGCTTTGCGTTACATCCCCAAGGAACTGCACGAAACGCTTGCCCCGGAGTTCATGGAAGAACTTCGCACCCGCGGCCGCATCTACGGCTACCGCTACCGTCCGCAGGGCGACCTGAAGGCCAAGCCCGTCGACGAATACAAAGGCAACTGCTTGGAAGGCAAGGCCTTTCAGGTGATGATTGACAACAACCTCTGCTTCGACATTGCGCTCTATCCCTACGAACTGGTGACTTACGGCGAGACGGGGCAGGTGTGCCAGAACTGGATGCAATACCGCCTCATCAAGCAATACCTCGAAGCGCTGACGCGCGAGCAGACGCTGGTCATCGAGAGCGGCCACCCGCTGGGCCTGTTCAAGTCGAAGCCCGAAGCGCCACGCGTCATCATCACCAACGCCTTGATGGTGGGACTGTATGATACCCCCAAAGACTGGCATACGGCCATGCAGATGGGCGTTGCCAACTACGGCCAGATGACGGCCGGAGGCTGGATGTACATCGGGCCGCAAGGCATCGTGCACGGCACGTTCAACACCCTGCTGAACGCCGGGCGACTGAAACTCGGCATTCCCCAGAACGGCGACCTGCGGGGACGGCTCTTTGTCTCTTCCGGCTTGGGAGGCATGAGCGGCGCACAGCCCAAAGCCGCCGAGATGGCCGGGGCGGCGGCCATCATCGCCGAGGTAGATGCGTCGCGCATCGAAACCCGCCACACGCAAGGGTGGGTGGGACACGTCACCGATTCGCTGTCCGAGGCTTTCACGCTGGCACGGCGGGCCATGGAGAGCCACCGTCCCGTTTCCGTGGCCTATCATGGAAATGTGGTCGACTTGCTGGAACATGCCGTCCGCGAGGGATTTCCGGTAGATTTGCTTTCCGACCAGACGTCCTGTCATGCGGCTTACGAGGGCGGCTATTGTCCTGCCGGGCTGACGTTTGAACAGCGCACCCGCCTGCTGCACGAGCACGCGGAGCGATTCCGCACGTTGGTCGATGCTTCTCTGCAACGCCATTTCAACGCGATAGAGGCGCTGGTGAAGCGGGGCACGTACTTCTTCGATTACGGCAACTCCTTCCTGAAAGCCGTCTATGACGCCGGTGTGCGACGGATTGCACGCGACGGCGACGACAAAAACGGCTTCATCTTCCCCAGCTACGTGGAAGACATCATGGGCCCCGAACTCTTCGATTACGGCTACGGCCCCTTCCGGTGGGTGTGCCTCAGCGGAAAGCACGAGGACTTGGTGAAGACCGACCGTGCCGCCATGGAGTGCATCGACCCCAACCGGCGTGGGCAGGATTTGGACAACTACAACTGGATTCGCGACGCCGAGAAGAACAACCTCGTGGTCGGCACGCAGGCCCGCATCCTCTATCAGGATGCCGAAGGCCGCATGAAGATTGCCTTGCGTTTCAACGAGATGGTGCGTCGCGGCGAAGTGGGCCCCATCATGCTGGGACGCGACCATCACGACGTCAGCGGCACGGATTCCCCGTTCCGCGAAACGTCCAACATAAAGGACGGCAGCAACGTCATGGCTGATATGGCCGTGCAGTGCTTTGCCGGCAACTGTGCCCGCGGCATGAGTCTCGTGGCGTTGCACAACGGTGGCGGCGTAGGCATCGGGAAGGCCATCAACGGAGGATTCGGAATGGTGTGCGACGGTTCGGAACGAGTGGACGAGATCTTGCGTTCGGCCATGCTGTGGGACGTAATGGGCGGTGTGGCACGTCGCTCGTGGGCACGCAATCCGCATGCCATGGAGACGAGCCAAGCGTTTAACCGCACGCATGCCGACGGATATCACATCACCATGCCCTACGTGGCCGACGAGGAGTGGATACAAAGTCTTGTCGCCGCCCTTCCTCCGGAAGAGAGGCGCGAAAGAAAGTAGATGGACGGAAGCGCCGAAAGCGTAGCCGCTTCCTTCATCAGGCCCACAACAGCCGCTTGTCGCTATAAGAAAAAGAAACCGACGAACCGATAAACTGATAACTGATAACCGATTAATTAACCCCGCCTTGTCTCCACCCCTCTTTCTCCTTTCTCTGTGGGGAAGAGGGGCAGGAGAGAGGCCCCTTATTCAATGACAGTATGGACAAAGTAATGGAGTGCGTCCCCAATTTCAGCGAAGGACGCGATTTGGAGAAGATAGACAAGATTGTGGCCCCTTTCCGTGCCCGTCAAGGTGTGAAACTGCTGGACTACAGCAACGATGAAGACCACAACCGGATGGTGGTCACCGTAGTGGGCGAACCCGAACCGTTGCGCGACGCCGTGTTGGAAGCCATCGGAGTGGCTGTCCGCCTCATCGACCTCAACAAGCATCAAGGTCAGCATCCCCGCATGGGAGCGGTCGACGTGGTGCCTTTCATTCCGCTCAAGAACGTGACGATGGAAGACGCCATCGCACTCTCCAAAGAGGTGGGTGAAGAAGTAGCCAAGCGTTACGACCTGCCCGTCTTCCTGTACGAGAAATCCGCTTCTGCCCCGCATCGCGAGAACCTCGCCGCCGTCCGTAAGGGAGAGTTCGAGGGCATGGAAGAAAAGATAAAACAACCCGAATGGCAGCCCGACTTCGGCCCGGCGCACCGGCATCCCACCGCGGGAGCAGTGGCCGTGGGAGCGCGTATGCCCTTGATTGCCTATAACATCAACCTCAGCACTCCCAGTCTGGAGATAGCCCACGACATCGCCAAGAAGATACGCTTCATCGGCGGCGGCCTGCGCTATTGCAAAGCGATGGGGGTGGAGCTGAAAGACCGCGGCATCACCCAAGTCTCCATCAACATGACGGATTATACCCGCACAGCCCTTTACCGCGCCTTCGAACTGGTTCGCATCGAAGCCCGCCGCTATGGTGTCAGCATCGTAGGCAGTGAAATCATCGGCCTGGTGCCTGTCGAAGCCTTGGTGGACACGGCCGCCTATTACCTGGGACTGGAGAACTTCACGATGAAGCAGGTGCTGTAATGAAAGACCTGATCATCTTTAACGCCCGCGTGGTAACTCCCGTCGGTTTCTCCGCCCGCTGCGGCGGAGAGATGGGAGAACTGCGCATCATCGACAACGCCACGGTGGAGGTGACCGACGGCATCATAACCTACGTTGGCGAGAACCGGGGCGAGGACCGTGACGGCCATTACCGTCACTACTGGCATTACAATGCCCGGGGCAGATGTCTGCTTCCCGGCTTTGTGGATTCACATACCCATTTCGTGTTCGGCGGAGAGCGTGCCGAGGAATTTTCCTGGCGCTTGAAGGGAGAGAGCTACATGGCCATCATGGAGCGTGGCGGCGGTATTGTGAGTACGGTGAAAGCCACCCGCGCCTCCAACTTTGTCCGCTTGCGCAGTAAGGCCGAGGGATTTCTGAAGCAGATGAGCGCCATGGGCGTGACCACTGTAGAAGGGAAAAGCGGTTACGGACTGGACAAGGAAACCGAACTGCTGCAACTCCGCGTGATGCGCAGCCTCCATCAGGATGAACAAAAGCGGGTGGACGTCGTTTCCACCTTCCTTGGCGCACATGCCGTTCCGCCTGAGTACAGCGGGCACACCGACGAATATGTGGATTACCTCATCCAAGAAGTGATGCCTTGTGTCGTACGGAACAATCTGGCCGAGTTTTGCGATGTCTTCTGCGAGCGAGGCGTCTTCTCCATCGAGCAGTCCCGCCGCTTGCTGCTTGCCGCCAAAGAGATGGGGCTTGCCTTGAAGCTCCATGCCGACGAAATCGTTCCTTTGGGCGGTGCCGGACTGGCTGCCGAACTTTCCGCCGTCTCTGCCGACCATCTGCTGCATGCTTCCGATGGCGATATCCGGGCCATGGCCGATAAAGGCGTGGTAGCTACCTTGCTTCCGTTGACCGCTTTCGCCTTGAAAGAGCCTTATGCCCGCGGACGGGAGATGATCGATGCCGGTTGCGCCGTGGCGCTTGCCACCGACCTGAATCCGGGCAGTTGTTTTTCCGGTTCCATCCCGCTCACTTTCGCTTTGGCCTGCATCTATATGAAGATGAGCATCGAAGAGGCCATCACTGCCCTGACTTTGAACGGGGCGGCCGCCTTGAACCGTGCAGACAGCATCGGCAGCATCGAGGTGGGCAAGAAGGGAGATTTGGTTGTACTGAACACGGACAACTATCATTTCCTACCTTATTATATAGGGATGAATTGCGTGGATACCACGATTAAAGAGGGAGTTCTCTATCCGGCTCCCTGATTGCTGTTACAAACCGATTAAATGCTGAATACCATGTTAGTAGAATTAACACTGAAAGATTTTTTGAATAAGGTGGCGGGCAGTGAACCCGTTCCTGGCGGAGGCAGCATTGCCGCACTGAACGGAGCCGTAGCTTCTGCTTTGTCCGCCATGGTTGCCAATCTTACCATCGGTAAGAAAGGATATGAACCTCACGAAGAACTGATGAGGCATATTTCCCAAGTAGCCTTGCAACGCAAGGATGCGTTTGTCGAAGACATCGACCGCGACTCGGCGGCTTACGACAGGGTGTTTGCCTGCTTCAAGATGCCGAAAGCCACGGACGAAGAGAAAGCCGCACGCAGTGCCGCCATTCAGGAAGCCACCAAGTTTGCGGCCCTTGTTCCGATGCAGGTGGCACGCGACGCTTTCGAGCTGATGTCACTCATCACGGATGTGGCCCGTCTGGGCAACCGTAACGCCGTCACCGATGCCTGTGTAGCCATGATGTCCGCCCGTTCTGCCGTACTCGGTGCGCTGATGAATGTACGCATCAACCTCGGCTCACTGAAGGACAAGGAGTTTGTAGACAAACTCCGCGACGAGGCCGATGAGCTGGAACGTCTTGCCTGTGCCAAGGAGAGAGAATTGCTGGATGAAATCAATCAAGAGCTGAAAGTATGAACAACGTCTATTATGTAGGTTCCGGTGAGCTGACTTTCGGCCTCATCGAGCGCATCATCAATGAGAACCTGAAGTTGGAATTGGCTCCCGAAGCTAAGCTGAGGATACAGAAGTGCCGCGATTATTTGGATAAGAAGATTGCGGAGTCCGAAGAACCTTTGTATGGCATCACCACGGGTTTCGGCTCTTTGTGCAGCAAGAATATCTCACCGGATGAATTAGGCGCTTTGCAGGAAAACCTGATCAAGAGCCACGCTTGCAGTGTGGGCGAGGAGATACGTCCGGTCATCATCAAGCTGATGATGTTGCTCAAAGCGCACGCACTCTCTTTGGGACATAGCGGTGTGCAAGTCATCACCGTGCAGCGCATTCTCGATTTCTTCAACAACGACGTGATGCCCATTGTCTATGACCGGGGCTCGCTGGGCGCTTCCGGCGATCTTGCTCCGCTTGCCAACCTTTTTCTTCCCCTCATCGGCGTGGGCGATGTCTATTACAAAGGCAAGAAGCGTGAGGCCATCAGCGTGCTCGATGAATTCGGTTGGGAGCCGGTGAAGCTGATGAGTAAAGAAGGACTGGCCTTGCTCAACGGGACTCAGTTCATGAGTGCCAACGGTGTCTTTGCCATCCTGCGGGCTTTCCGTCTTTCAAGGAAAGCCGATTTGATTGCGGCACTCTCGCTCGAAGCTTTTGACGGGCGCATCGACCCGTTCATGGATTGCATCCAGCAGATTCGACCTCACAAGGGGCAGATAGAAACGGGCGAGAACTTCCGTAAGCTGTTGGACGGGAGCGAACTGATAGCCCGCCACAAGCAGCATGTGCAGGACCCGTACTCTTTCCGTTGCATCCCTCAGGTGCACGGAGCCACGAAAGATGCCATCCGTTACGTGTCGTCTGTGTTGCTGACAGAGATTAATTCCGTGACGGACAATCCAACCATCTTCCCCGATGAAGACCGTATCATCTCGGGTGGAAACTTCCACGGTCAGCCGCTTGCCATCTCGTATGACTTCCTCGGAATAGCCCTCGCCGAACTGGGAAACATCTCCGAACGTCGCATTGCCCAGCTCATCATGGGGCTGCGCGGACTGCCCGAGTTCTTGGTAGCCAATCCAGGTTTGAACTCCGGCTTCATGATACCTCAATATGCCGCTGCTTCCATGGTGAGCCAGAACAAGATGTACTGCTATGCTGCCAGCAGCGACTCCATTGTCTCCAGCAACGGTCAGGAAGACCATGTCAGTATGGGGGCCAACGCCGCAACAAAGCTTTACCGCATCATGGACAATCTGGAACACGTCCTTGCCATCGAGTTGATGAATGCCGCTCAAGGCATCGACTTCCGCAGGCCGGCCAAGACTTCACCGCTGCTGGAACGCTTCTTGCACGAATATCGCAAGGAGGTGCCCTTTGTCAAAGACGATATCGTGATGTATAAGGAAATTCATAAAACGGTGGCTTTCTTGAACAGAACAAAGTTCGATTATTGATTTCTTACCAATAATCCTGCAACAACCATAATTTTTATTAATTCTTTATGACATGAAAGGAAACTAAATCGTGTGGTTTTAGTTTCCTTTCTGTTTTCTTTCTATCTTTGTCCCGTATTTATTTTGATATAGAATAGAAATTAGTTTTTAAAGGATAAACGAAGCGAAAATGAGCAAGCAAGCTAAAAATGGTGTATTGCGGGCAGAGCTGAAAGATCGTATCACCGGTGTGACCATGAATTCTTTCATGGCGCATGGCATTAAAAGTGTTACAATGGACAACATTGCTGCGTCCTTAGGTATTTCCAAGCGTACTCTCTATGAAGTGTTTCCTGATAAGGAGACACTGTTGGAAGAGTGTATCCGTAAAAGGCTGAAGGAGGACGACGAGTTTGTGAACAGTATTCTCTCCACTACCGACAATGTGATGGAAGTGATATTGCGTCTATTCCTTTGGAATATAGAGAAGTATCATGCTATGAACAAAAACTTCTTTGAGGACATTAAGAAATACCCCAAAGCTTGTCAACTGATAGAAAGTTGTCGACATGACGATTCGGAAGAGACAATCAAGTTTTTTAAAGAGGGCGTCCGCCAAGGTTTTTTTCGAAGTGATATTAATTTTTCCATTGCCGAGCTGTTGGTGCGCAATCAGCTCGATCTGCTGATGAACTCGGATATCTGCTACGAATATTCCTTTATAGCTGTTTACGAATCCATTATGTTTACTTTTTTGCGTGGCATCTCTACGGAGAAGGGCAGCAAAGTACTGGAAGATTTTATCTGTGAATATAGAAAGAACTTAATAAATAATTTAAATAGCGATTTATGAAGATGCAGAAAATGAAAGCGTTGCTGCTGATCGCAATACTCATGTGCGTAGGTGGTTATGTAAGGGCACAAGAGGCAACGGAAGTCCTGACTCTGAATCTCGACAAGGCACTGGAAATTGCGTTGAGTGATAATCCCACCATCAAAGTGGCTGAAGAAGATATAGCTTTGAAGAAAGTGGCTTATAAAGAGGCCTGGCAGAGTCTTTTGCCGGAGGCGGGGATTACGGGTACGTTGAACCATACCATCACGGCAGCCGAAATCAACTTTGGCGGTCAATCTTTTAAAATGGGACAAGATAACTCGAACACGGCGACGGGAGCATTGAGTATTAGTCTTCCTCTGTTTGTTCCCGGTGTCTATCGGGCCATGTCGTTGACAAAGGCCGACATTGCATTGGCGGTGGAGAAATCGCGGGCTTCCAAACTCGATTTGGTGAATCAGGTTACAAAAGCCTACTATCAGCTGATGCTGGCGCAAGACTCTTACAACGTGTTGCAGCAAAGTTATAAGGTAGCTGAAGAGAACTACGAGGTGGTTAATGCAAAGTTCCGGCAAGGCAGGGTTAGTGAGTTCGATAAGATCAGTGCCGAGGTGCAAATGCGCAGTGTGAAGCCCAATCTGATTTCAGCTGCTAATGCTGTTACGCTTGCCGGATTACAACTGAAAGTGCTGATGGGTGTCACGGCCGATGTAACACTCCGGATTGCCGATAGCCTGACCCGGTATGAAACAGATTTATTCGTAACTCAGTTGGAGCCGTTGGATGGCGGGTTGGAAGCCAATTCTGCCATGAAACAATTGGAACTGAACCGGAAGATGCTGGATTTGAACACTAAAGCTTTGTATACCAATTTCCTGCCTAAACTGAGTATGAGCTATTCATATCAATATCAGGCATTGAACAAAAATCATTGGAACCTCTTCGGTTACGGGCGTTGGCCGCATAGCTCTTCAATCATGTTCAATTTGAGCATGCCTCTCTATAAGGCCGGCAACTTCACAAAGCTGAAGACTAACCGTATACAGAAGAAACAATTGGAACAGAGTCGTATTGACACTGAACGAAAGCTAAGCATGCAAGTGACGAGCTATCGCAACAATATGGTTGCCAGTTCCGAACAAGTGTCCAGCAATAAGGAGAATGTGCTTCAGGCCAAAAAAACGGTCGAAATAGCCGGCAAGCGTTACGAAGTGGGTAAGGGCACCGTGCTTGAACTGAACACGTCGCAAGTGCAGCTTACGCAGGCCGAACTGACCTATAACCAATCTATTTATGACTATCTGGTGGCTAAGGCCGACCTCGATCAAGTTTTAGGAAAAGACTATATTATTAATGTACAAAAGTAAAAAAACAACGATATGAAGAAAGGTTTTCAATGGATGGCCCTGCTTGCTGTTGCATTGCTGGGGGCTTGCAGCAGTGGAAAGAATAAGGTTGCTGCGGATCAGGCGGTAGAAAAGCCGAAAGTGAAACTGGCAGCAGTGGAAGCTCGCCCTGTGGAGCAGATACAAGAATATACGGCTACGGTAGAGGCGGAGGTGAAGAATAACATTGCCCCGGCATCTCCTGTGCGCATTGACAAAATTTGGGTGGAAGTGGGAGACCGTGTGACCAAAGGTCAGAAATTAGTGAGCATGGATGCCGCCAATCTGAAGCAACTTAAGTTTCAATTGGACAATCAGGAAGTTGAGTTCAAGCGTATCGATGAACTCTATAAGATAGGCGGAGCTTCCCGTTCCGAGTGGGATGCCGCCAAGATGAATTTGGATATTCGTAAAACTTCCTACAACAATCTGTTGGAGAATACTTCGCTGGTAAGCCCGATAAATGGAGTGGTAACGGCTCGCAATTATGACAGTGGCGACATGTATGGTGGCGGTACCCCCGTACTTGTAGTGGAACAGATTACTCCGGTGAAATTGTTTGTCAACGTATCCGAGAACTACTTTACACAGGTCAAGAAAGGAGAGAAAGTGAATGTACGACTGGATGTTTACGGCGATGAGGCTTTCGAAGGTACAATCAGTCTGATTTATCCCACCATCGACTCCAAGACTCGCACGTTCCCGGTAGAGATAAAACTGGCGAATCGTGAGCAGAGGGTACGTCCCGGAATGTTTGCACGTGTCACTCTTAATTTCGGGACAAAAGACAATGTGGTGGTACCCGATTTGGCCGTGGTGAAGCAGGCCGGTACCGGCGACCGTTATATTTATGTGTATAAAGACGGAAAAGTCTTTTATAACAAGGTGGAACTTGGACGCCGCATGGGGCAGGAGTACGAACTTATTTCGGGCATACCCAACCATTCGCAGGTGGTGGTGGCCGGACAGGCAAAGCTGGCCAATGGCGTGGAAGTGCAAGTGGATAAATAAATCATCATTTTAAAAATCATCATTTAAGAACATGAGTTTATACGAAGGTGCGGTTAAAAAGCCGATTATGACCTCACTCTGCTTTTTGGCGGTAGTGATATTTGGTCTGTTCTCTTTATCCAGGCTACCTATCGATTTGTATCCGGATATTGATACGAACACGATTATGGTGATGACTGCCTATCCCGGTGCCAGTGCATCGGATATAGAGAACAATGTGACCCGTCCGTTGGAGAATGTGCTGAATTCTGTCAGCAACCTTAAGCATATAACTTCCCGTTCCTCGGAGAATATGTCTCTGATTACGTTGGAGTTTGAGTTTGGCAAAGAAGATATCGACGTGCTGACGAATGATGTGCGCGACAAGCTGGACATGGTGAGCTCTGTACTACCCGATGCTGCGGAGACCCCTATCATTTTCAAATTCAGTACGGACATGATTCCCATCGTGTTGCTGTCTGTGCAGGCTAATGAGAGCCAGTCTGCACTTTACAAGATTCTGGACGACCGCGTGGTAAATCCTTTGGCACGTATACCCGGAGTGGGTACGGTCTCTATCAGTGGTGCTCCGAAACGCGAAGTACAGGTATATTGCGACCCTTATAAGCTTGAAGCTTACAATCTAAGCATTGAAACCATCAGCTCCATTATCGGAGCGGAAAACAGAAACGTGCCCGGCGGTAATTTCGATATAGGAAACGAGACCTATTCTCTGCGTGTGGAAGGAGAGTTCTCTGATACCCGGCAGTTGGGAGATGTTGTGGTGGGAACTTACAACGGAGCAACCGTCTATCTGAAAGATGTGGCTAAGGTGGTGGATACCGTTGAGGAGCGTGCGCAAGAAACCTACAATAATGGAGTGAAAGGAGCCATGATTGTGGTGCAGAAGCAGTCGGGGGCCAATTCGGTAGATATTGCCAAGAAAGTGCAGGAGGTGCTTCCCCGCTTGCAGAAGAATATGCCGAGTGATGTAAAGTTAGGTGTTATTGTCAATACATCCGAGAACATTCTGAACACGATTGACAGTCTGACGGAAACGGTGATGTATGCCTTGCTGTTCGTGGTCTTGGTGGTATTCTTCTTTTTGGGGCGCTGGCGGGCTACACTGATTATCTGTATCACGATTCCGCTTTCGCTGATAGCATCATTCATTTATCTTGCCATTTCCGGCAATACCATCAATATTATTTCGTTGTCATCTCTGTCCATAGCCATCGGTATGGTGGTAGACGATGCCATTGTGGTACTCGAAAACGTCACTACGCACATCGAGCGTGGTTCAGATCCCAAGCAGGCGGCGGTGCATGGCACCAATGAGGTGGCCATTTCTGTGGTGGCCTCTACGTTGACCATGATTGCGGTGTTCTTCCCGCTCACCATGATTTCCGGCATGTCCGGCGTATTGTTCAAGCAGTTGGGCTGGATGATGTGTGCCATCATGTTCATCTCTACCGTTTCGGCCTTATCTCTCACTCCGATGCTTTGTTCGCAGTTGCTCCGTTTGCAACGGAAGCAGTCTAAGACATTCCAGATGTTCTTTGCACCGATAGAACGCACACTCGATGGATTGGATAATGCCTATGCCCGGATGCTGAACTGGGCTGTGCGTCATCGTGCCTTGGTGCTGGTGGGCTGTGTGGCATTCTTTGTTCTTAGTTTGTTGTGTGCCAAAGCAGTGGGCACCGAGTTCTTCCCGGCGCAAGACAATGCCCGTATTGCAGTGAAGCTCGAGTTACCTGTCGGTGCACGCAAGGAAGTGGCGCAGGAGATTGCGCAGCGGCTGGCCGAACAATGGATGACGAAATATAAAGGCGTGATGAAGGTGTGCAACTATACCGTAGGTCAAGCCGACTCTGACAATACATGGGCATCCATGCAGACCAACGGTTCGCATATTATTTCTTTCAATATCAGCTTGGTAGATCCTGCCGACCGTAATATCTCACTGGCTACGGTCTGCGATGAGATGCGCCAAGATCTGAAGAGTTATCCCGAGTTCAGCAAGGCGCAGGTTATTTTCGGAGGTAACAATACAGGTATGGCTGCGCAATCATCTGCCGATTTCGAGGTGTATGGTTACAGCATGACCGAAACGGACAGCGTGGCTGCCCATCTCAAGCGTGCGCTGCTTGAAGTGGAAGGAGTGTCCGAAGTCAACATCAGCCGGAGTGATTATCAGCCGGAATATCAAGTAGACTTCGACCGCGAGAAACTGGCCTTGCATGGTTTGAATTTGGCCACTGCCGCCACTTATCTGCGCAATCGCATCAATGGTTCCATCGCTTCGAGGTATCGTGAGGATGGCGAAGAGTACGACATCAAAGTGCGCTATGCGCCCGAATTCCGCACCAGTCTCGATGCGATAGAGAATATTCTGGTGTATAATGCCAAGGGCGAAGGCATTCGTATCAAGGATTTGGGAACGGTGGTAGAGCGTTTTGCTCCGCCTACCATCGAGCGTAAAGATCGCGAACGCATCGTGACGGTATCTGCCGTTATCTCAGGGGTACCATTGAGTGATGTGGTTGCTGCCGGTAATGCCATCATCGGCAAGATGGATATTCCTTCGGAAGTCACCATCCAGGTATCCGGTTCGTTCGAAGACCAACAAGAGTCTTTCTCTGACTTGGGTACGTTGGGAGTCCTCATCATCCTGTTGGTATTTATTGTGATGGCAGCTCAGTTTGAGTCGCTGACCTATCCGTTTATTCTGATTCTCTCCGTACCGTTTGCCATGAGTGGGGTGCTGATGGCTTTGTTCATAACCGATACCACACTGAGCGTAATGAGTTTGCTGGGAAGCATCATGCTGATCGGTATCGTGGTGAAAAACGGTATTGTGCTTATCGACTACACCATCCTTTGCCGTGAACGCGGTCAGTCGGTATTGAGAGCAGTGGTCACAGCCGGCAAGAGCCGTCTTCGTCCGGTATTGATGACTACACTGACCACAGTCCTGGGTATGATTCCGATGGCTGTCGGAACAGGTCAGGGCTCGGAGATGTGGAGTCCGATGGCTATTGCCGTGATCGGTGGCCTGACGGTTTCCACCATTCTGACATTGATTTACGTTCCTACGATGTATTGCATCTTTGGCGGTGTGGGCATCAAGCGCCAACGCAGCAAGTTGCGCAAACAGAGAGAAATGGCTGCTTACTTTGAAGCACAGAAAAAATAACTGATTCTAAACATATTATGTATAAGGTATGAAATCTGTATTGATAACCTTCGACCAAGCGTATTACGAACGCATCATCGCCACTTTAGATCGTCTGAACTGCCGTGGCTTCACCTATTGGGAGCAGGTGCGTGGCCGTGGAAGTAAGACGGGTGACCCGCATTACGGCAGCCACGCATGGCCCTCCATGTGCTCGGCCATCCTGACGATGGTAGAGGATGAGAGGGTGGAGCCGTTGCTGGAAGTGCTGCACGATATGGACAAGCAAACCGAGCAGTTGGGACTCCGGGCCTTTGTCTGGAATATAGAAAAGTCCATATAGCTGTAAAAGAGACCTGCCAAAAGTGAAACTTGCTTACGGCAGGTCTTTTACTTTTTGTGAATTTATCATTTTTCCTTACTATTCTTTATCTTTGTGCCCACGATGGAAAAAAACTCTTTGAGACATACGGGGCTGCTGGTATTCCTTGTAGTAGGAATACTGTTGTTGTTGCGTTTCCTGCCCGTTATTACGGTGGACGGTCATACGTTGCGGCATGTAGATATACTTGGCGATTTGCGTCCTTCCTCTCCTCGGGCGGAGGTGTCGGACAGTCTGCCGCCACCACCCGTAGTGAAGCCGGCCTTCGTTGATACCTGCCGCATCGGGATGACCTGCATCGAAGATTATAGCGACTCCACGTTGCGTGGCATGACGGGTTTCTATCGTGCACTCAATGAACTTCGGGAAACGCCCCGCCCGGTACGCATCGCCTACTTTGGCGATTCTTTTATCGAAGCCGATATCCTGACGGCCGATTTGCGGGAGATGCTCCAGAAAAACTATGGAGGTTGCGGGGTGGGATTTGTCACTATCACGTCCATGACCAGTGGCTTTCGTCCCACGGTGCACCATTCTTTCGGAGGATGGCAGAGCCACTCCATTATGGATTCCGCTTTCTTCGATCGTAGCCGGCAGGGCGTTTCGGGACATTACTTCGTGCCTCGCGCCGGGGCTTATGTGGAGCTGAAAGGGCAGAACCGCTATGCCTCGTTGCTCGATACCTGCCGGCGTGCCTCCATCTTCTTTTACTCCAAAGATACGCTTACCATTTCGGCCAGCATCAACCGGGGCGAAACGCTGACACGCACGTTCAATCCGGCGGAAGACTTGCAAGTCATGACAGTGGAAGGCCGCATCGGGGCTGTGCGCTGGACGGTGCACCGAGCAGACTCCACACTGTTTTATGGCCTGGCAATGGACGGGCAGGCGGGCGTTGCGGTAGATAACTTCTCTTTGCGTGGCAGTTCCGGCCTTTCATTGCGCTCGGTGCCCATACGTATGATGCGCGAGTTCAATGAACAGCGTCCTTACGACCTGATTGTCCTGCAATTCGGCTTGAATGTGGCCACTGAGCGCGGGCGGAATTATGATAAATACATTACAGGCATGCAGACCACGGTGCAGCATCTGAAAGAGGCTTTTCCGCAGGCCGGCATTCTCATCGTCAGTGTGGGCGACCGTGACTATAAGACACCGGACGGTGAGTTGCGCACCATGCCCGGCATCAAGAATTTGGTTCGTTATCAGCAGAGTCTGGCGGCGGATGAGGCTGTTGCTTTCTGGAATATGTTCGAGGCGATGGGAGGTGATGGCAGTATGGCAGGGTTAGTGCATGCCAAGCCATCTATGGCCAATTATGATTATACACACATCAACTTTCGTGGTGGCAAGCGTTTGGCCGGACTGTTATATGAGGCACTTATTTACGGAAAAGAACAATATGACAGGAGGCGTGCCTATGAATTGGAGCCGTGAGGATAAACTTCGGAATATCAACCGGTTGGCCGTTTGCAGCCTGGCGCTTCTTTGCCTGACTCTTTCTTGTCGGCTTCATGCACAAGATGGGCTTCCCTCCCGTCCGCTTCCTGATAGAGTAACAGCCGGTGCGGTTTTTGTCGACAACAAGCGGCCGGCTGATACGGTATCTATCCCGGAAGAGGTGATTCCGGAAGCGTTCCGGCAACTGAAGGAGAATGATTTGAACGATAGCCTTGGCATCCTTCATCCTTTTTGGGAGAAACTTCGTCTGACACGGCTTGGCATTTCCACGGATACGTTGCGCATCCTGCATGTGGGCGACAGCCATGTGCGCGGACATGTCTTTCCTCAAACCGCCGGCCAACTGATGCGGCAAACGTTCAGGCAGATCTCTTATGTAGATATGGGCATCAACGGCGCCACTTGTGTCACGTTTGCCCGAGCAGACCGTATTGCAGAGATTGCATCCCTGAATCCCGATTTGCTAATTCTTTCTTTCGGTACCAACGAGAGCCATAGCCGGGGATATGTCTCATTGTCTCATTACCGGCAGATGGACGACCTTGTACGTATGCTTCGCGACAGCTTGCCCGAAGTACCTATGCTGATGACCACCCCTCCGGGTTCTTACGAGAGTTTTGGCCGGCGTAGGCGGCGTACGTATAAAGTTAATCCGCGCACGGCCGTTGCCGTGCGTACCATCCGACGCTATGCCGATGAAAACGGGCTGGCCGTGTGGGATATGTACGGCATTCTGGGCGGTGTCCGCCGTGCTTGCCTCAACTGGCAGGAAGCCGGACTGATGCGTCCCGACCACGTGCACTATATGCCCGAAGGCTATCAGCTGCAAGGAAGATTGTTTTACCAAGCTCTTTTAAAAGCCTATAACGATTATGTGGAATATTGACGAATTCTTTTCCGGACTTGATATAGACTTAACCAAGCTGTGTGATCTCCTGACTTACGATTCGAAAGCACCGATGATATTCAGCAGCGGTATCTTCCTTTGGCTGTTCACCGCTTTCGTTTTGGTGTATCTGCTGTTGCAGTGCCGCACCACGGCCCGGTTGCTCTTTGTTACCGCATTCTCTTATTACTTCTATTATAAGAGTAGCGGAACTTATTTCTTCCTGCTGGGGCTTGTCACGGTGAGCGATTTCTTCATAGCCCGTCTCATGGCCCGTGAGGCGAAGCCTTGGCTGCGGAAGGCGTGGGTCACATTGAGCCTTACCATCAATCTGGGATTGCTGTGCTATTTCAAATATACTAATTTCCTCGGTGAGTTCTTTGCCTCCCTCACCGGAGGCACTTTCACTGCAATGGACATATTCCTGCCCGTGGGCATTTCGTTCTTCACCTTCCAATCGTTGAGTTATACCATTGATGTGTATCGTAGGGAAATCGCACCGCTCGCTAATCTGTTGGATTATGCTTTTTATGTGTCTTTCTTCCCGCAATTGGTAGCAGGTCCTATCGTGCGTGCGCGCGACTTCATTCCGCAAATCCGTCGCCCGTTGTTCGTTTCAAGCGAGATGTTCGGGCGTGGGGTCTTTCTTATAGCCGGCGGTCTGTTCAAGAAGGCGGTCATATCAGACTACATCAGTGTAAATTTCGTGGAACGTATCTTCGATAACCCCATTCTCTATTCGGGCGTGGAGAACCTGATGGGCATTTACGGCTATGCCTTACAGATTTATTGCGATTTTTCCGGCTATAGCGATATGGCCATCGGCATTGCCTTGTTGCTGGGCTTCCATTTCAATATAAACTTCAACTCACCTTATAAGTCTGCTTCCGTAACGGAGTTTTGGCGCAGGTGGCACATTTCGTTGTCCGGCTGGTTGCGCGATTATCTCTACATCTCTTTGGGCGGCAACCGGAAAGGGAAGATACGCCAGTACCTCAACCTTATCATCACGATGTTTCTGGGCGGACTGTGGCATGGCGCTTCTTGGAACTTTGTTCTTTGGGGCATGATGCACGGTGTTGCCTTGGCGCTTCATAAAGCTTGGATGGCACTCACCGGATGCCGGAAAGGGGAACGGAGTAGTGCTATTCGCCGTTTCTTTGGCATGCTCATCACGTTTCATTTCGTCTGCCTGTGCTGGGTCTTCTTCCGCAATGCGGAGTTCTCCACGTCGATAGACATGCTGAAACAGGTATTCACGACTTTCCGCCCTCAGCTCTTCCCGCAGTTGATAGAAGGCTATTGGGAGGTATTTGTGTTGATGGGGCTGGGATATTTCTTGCATTTCGTACCCGATAGTTGGGAGCGCGTTTGTACGAAGTCCGTCATCCGTCTCCCCTTGTTGGGGAAGGCGGTGCTGATGGTACTGGTTGTTTACCTTGTCATTCAGATGAAAAGCGCGGAGATTCAGCCGTTCATTTATTTCCAATTTTAACTTATCTGCAAATTGGTTAAAGGAAATTTATAGTGATAATTTTTATTTATCTTTCCTCTAAAGAAAAAAATGATTTCTTTATTATGCCGGTGTAAAAAGCTCATGCTTTTTATGTACTTTTGTTTTGTGAACCGTAAAAGAAATTTTGTATGAATCATAAATCTTCAGTGCTGTTTGTTGCACTCTTTCTATCTTTCGCGTCGGGGCTTTGGGCGCAAAAAAAAGTCTCCATTCTGGGCGATTCTTATTCTACATACGGAGGTTACGTCACTCCTGCCACCAATCTCTGCTGGTACAACGGAGCAGACGGCGGCAAGGAAAAGCAGAATGATGTGAAAAAGGTTGAACAAATGTGGTGGTATCATTTCATTCGTGAACATGGCTATCAGTTGGAATGCAATAACTCTTATTCCGGTTCTACCATCTGTCTCACAGGTTATAGAAAAGAAGATTATTCTGACCGTGCTTTTATCACTCGCCTTTTGAACATCGGACATCCTGATATAATCTTCGTCTTTGGTGGTACCAACGATAGTTGGGCCGGTGTGCCTATTGGTGAATATAAATATTCCGGCTGGACTAAAAGTGAACTTTATAGCTTCCGCCCGGCTTTCTGCTATCTGCTTTCTTCTTTGAAGGAGCTATATCCCGATGCTTGCATTTATAATATTACCAATTCAGATTTGTCTGATGTTATTACCTCTTCTATAGAGGATATCTGCCGTCATTATGGCGTTATGAATATCCATCTAAAGAATATTGACAAACAGTTGGGGCATCCTTCGGTTGAAGGAATGAAAAGCATCAGCGAGCAACTGAGACAAATCATTGTGGCAAAGGATTGATACCGTTGAAATCAGAAAAAGTTTCCTCCGTATCCGCTCCGTATCTCCTCCGTATCCGCTCCGCATCTCCTCCGTATCTCCTCCGTATCACCTCCGTATCACCTCCGTATCTCCTCCGTATCACCTCCGTATCATCTCCGTATCTCCTCCGTATAATCTCCGCTTATATGGATACGGAGCGGAGGTGGTGCGGACACGGCGGAGACACGCCGCCGGCACGCCTCATATGTTTTTCTCTCCTTTCCCCTCCCTTACCCCCGTGTCCTTTCCCCCTTTTTTCTTCCTTTTCCATTATTATAATGTGTCCCTTCCGCTCCCCACCTTTCCTCCCTTCCTTTTCTTCTCCCTCCTACCTTGCTGTTTTTCAGCCGTTTGATTATTTTTTTTCATTTTTCTCGGAAAAAAGTTCCCCGTATATTTTGCCGTATTTCCCATAAGCTCTACTTTTGCATCCGCTTTCGGCAACGGGGGCATGTGCGCTTTGACATGATGGTTTGCGAGATGCTGCAAGCGGCTTTCGTTTCCCTTTATTCTCCTCCCCTTTCGCAGAGAGAGCGTGTGGCGGTAAATAAAAAAGGGAAAAAAACTTCTCCGATAATTTGGAGTATATTGCTAAAAGTGCTTACCTTTGCATCCGCTTTCCCTTAGAGGTCAGCGCCGTCGATCTTTGAACAGATTTACATAAACAATACAAGTAGTACAAGATCAAGATTCGTTTTCCGTTCATTCGGAAGGCGTTCTTGGGTAAAACAGAAGAACCGTCAATGCCCCCTTGCTTATTCGCTCGGGGGATTGAACATTGAGACTTCTTTAGAATTTCGGATGTCCTGAACAGAGCAACATGCCCTCCTTTTTCCCATTTTCTTCGGGATTTGGGTTTAAGTGAGAGCACACGATACTTTTACAATGAAGAGTTTGATCCTGGCTCAGGATGAACGCTAGCTACAGGCTTAACACATGCAAGTCGAGGGGCAGCATGGACTTAGCTTGCTAAGTCCGATGGCGACCGGCGCACGGGTGAGTAACACGTATCCAACCTTCCGGTTACTCCGGTATAGCCTTTCGAAAGAAAGATTAATCCCGGATAGTATGGTGATTCCGCATGGTTTCTCCATTAAAGGATTCCGGTAACCGATGGGGATGCGTTCCATTAGGCGGTTGGCGGGGTAACGGCCCACCAAACCTACGATGGATAGGGGTTCTGAGAGGAAGGTCCCCCACATTGGAACTGAGACACGGTCCAAACTCCTACGGGAGGCAGCAGTGAGGAATATTGGTCAATGGGCGTAAGCCTGAACCAGCCAAGTAGCGTGAAGGATGACTGCCCTATGGGTTGTAAACTTCTTTTATAAGGGAATAAATTGAGGCACGCGTGCCTTTTTGCATGTACCTTATGAATAAGGATCGGCTAACTCCGTGCCAGCAGCCGCGGTAATACGGAGGATCCGAGCGTTATCCGGATTTATTGGGTTTAAAGGGAGCGTAGGCGGGCGCTTAAGTCAGCTGTGAAAGTTTGGGGCTCAACCTTAAAATTGCAGTTGATACTGGGCGTCTTGAGTGCGGCACAGGCAGGCGGAATTCGTGGTGTAGCGGTGAAATGCTTAGATATCACGAGGAACTCCGTTCGCGAAGGCGGCTTGCCGGACCGTAACTGACGCTGATGCTCGAAAGTGTGGGTATCAAACAGGATTAGATACCCTGGTAGTCCACACGGTAAACGATGAATACTCGCTGTTTGCGATATACAGTAAGCGGCCAAGCGAAAGCGTTAAGTATTCCACCTGGGGAGTACGCCGGCAACGGTGAAACTCAAAGGAATTGACGGGGGCCCGCACAAGCGGAGGAACATGTGGTTTAATTCGATGATACGCGAGGAACCTTACCCGGGCTTGAATTGCAACCGAATTACCTTGAAAGGGGTAAGCCGCAAGGCGGTTGTGAAGGTGCTGCATGGTTGTCGTCAGCTCGTGCCGTGAGGTGTCGGCTTAAGTGCCATAACGAGCGCAACCCTTATCGACAGTTACCATCGGGTCATGCCGGGGACTCTGTCGAGACTGCCGTCGTAAGATGCGAGGAAGGGGGGGATGACGTCAAATCAGCACGGCCCTTACGTCCGGGGCTACACACGTGTTACAATGGGGGGTACAGCAAGCCGCCCGGCGGCGACGCCCGGCCAATCCTAAAAACCCCTCTCAGTTCGGACTGGAGTCTGCAACCCGACTCCACGAAGCTGGATTCGCTAGTAATCGCGCATCAGCCACGGCGCGGTGAATACGTTCCCGGGCCTTGTACACACCGCCCGTCAAGCCATGAAAGCCGGGGGTACCTGAAGTGCGTAACCGTAAAGGAGCGCCCTAGGGTAAAACCGGTGATTGGGGCTAAGTCGTAACAAGGTAGCCGTACCGGAAGGTGCGGCTGGAACACCTCCTTTCTGGAGTGACTTCGTATATTTTTAGGAAGTCCGGTTCTCCTGTCTTGTACCGCCTGTTTGTTTATCCGAATACGAGAAAAGTAGAAGCCGGGCCTTTTCCACGGCCGGGGTTTGACTGACAGTCCTATAGCTCAGTTGGTTAGAGCGCTACACTGATAATGTAGAGGTCGGCAGTTCAACTCTGCCTGGGACTACCCTTTTTTGGGGGGGATTAGCTCAGCTGGCTAGAGCACCTGCTTTGCAAGCAGGGGGTCAACGGTTCGAATCCGTTATTCTCCACATATTCCCGTGTTTTCGGGTATTACGATCTTTGACATGATGCGAACAATAAAAAAGTAAAGTTAAAGCTGAAAGTATATATCGACCCACACAATGTGAGCCGGTACGATAAAAAAGCAAGTAAGGGCGCACGGCGGATGCCTTGGCTCTCGGAGGCGATGAAGGACGCGATAAGCTGCGATAAGCCGCGGGTAGGTGCAAATAACCTTTGATCCGCGGATTTCCGAATGGGACAACCCGTCACTTTGAAGGAGTGACATCTGTCACAGACAGAGGCTAACGCGGGGAACTGAAACATCTTAGTACCCGCAGGAAAAGAAAATAAACAATGATTCCCCCAGTAGTGGCGAGCGAACGGGGATGAGCCCAAACCACCGGCGTTACGGCGCCGGCGGGGTTGTAGGACCACGTTCCGGCATGTGTTACGGTGAGTGGAACCGCCTGGAAAGGCGGGTCATAGAGGGTGATAACCCCGTACACGAAACCGTATCCAGCCCAGTGGTATCCTGAGTAGCGCGGAGCACGAGAAATTCTGCGTGAATCTGCCGGGACCATCCGGTAAGGCTAAATACTCCCGAGAGACCGATAGTGAACCAGTACCGTGAGGGAAAGGTGAAAAGCACTTCGAGCAGAAGAGTGAAACAGTTCCTGAAACCGTGCGCCTACAAGCGGTCGGAGCCGCCTATTGGCGGTGACGGCGTGCCTTTTGCATAATGAACCTACGAGTTACTTTTTCCGGCGAGGTTAAGGGTCTTGAGACCTGGAGCCGAAGCGAAAGCGAGTCTTAATAGGGCGTTTTAGTCGGAAGGAGTAGACGCGAAACCAAGTGATCTACCCTTGGGCAGGTTGAAGGATGGGTAACACCATCTGGAGGACCGAACCGATAAGCGTTGAAAAGCTTCCGGATGACCTGAGGGTGGGGGTGAAAGGCTAATCAAACTTGGAGATAGCTCGTACTCCCCGAAATGCATTTAGGTGCAGCCTTGACTTATACCGGCATGAGGTAGAGCGACTGATAAGATGCGAGGGCTTCGCCGCCTATCAAGTCTTGACAAACTCCGAATGCTTGCCGGTTCTATGTCAGGAGTGAGGGCACGGGTGCTAAGGTCCGTGTCCTAAAGGAGAACAATCCGGACCAGCGGCTAAGGCCCCCAAATGAATACTAAGTTGAACTAACGAAGTCAGATTGCTAAGACAGCTAGGATGTTGGCTTGGAAGCAGCCATTCATTTAAAGAGTGCGTAACAGCTCACTAGTCGAGGAGTTTGGCGTGGATAATAATCGGGCATAAGTATTCTGCCGAAGCCCTGGGATGATATCATCATCGGTAGGGGAGCATTCCACTCTGCGTCGAAGGCGAAGCGCGAGCTTCTCTGGAGCGTGTGGAAAAGCAAATGTAGGTATAAGTAACGATAAAGGGGGTGTGAACCCCCCTCGCCGTAAGACTAAGGTTTCCTGATCAACGCTAATCGGATCAGGGTAAGTCGGGTCCTAAGGCTCAGCCGAATGGCGATGCCGATGGCAGAACCGGTTAATATTCCGGTACTACCTTCAGGAGTGACGCGGTGACGGAGCAGTGACAGTGCCGCCGGCTGACGGAATAGCCGGTTGAATGGTGTAGGTGTCGAGGAGGGCAGGCAAATCCGTCCTCCGAGCCGAACCTGATAGTATGGGGCGTCCTTTGGACAACCCAATAGCGCATGTAATCATACTCCCCAGAAAATCCGCTAAACATAATCCTGTAGGTACCCGTACCGCAAACGGACACACGTAGTCGGGTTGAATATACTAAGGCGCTTGAGTGATTCACGGTTAAGGAACTAGGCAAACTGACCCTGTAACTTCGGGATAAAGGGTCCTCCGTAAAACGGAGGCGCAGAGAATCGGTCCAGGCAACTGTTTAACAAAAACACAGGGCTGTGCTAAATTGAAAGATGAAGTATACAGCCTGACACCTGCCCGGTGCCGGAAGGTTAAGAGGAGACGTCATCGATAAGAGAAGCGTTGAATTGAAGCCCCGGTAAACGGCGGCCGTAACTATAACGGTCCTAAGGTAGCGAAATTCCTTGTCGGGTAAGTTCCGACCTGCACGAATGGTGTAATGATCTGGACGCTGTCTCAACCGTGAGCTCAGTGAAATTGTAGTATCGGTGAAGATGCCGATTACCCGCGATGGGACGAAAAGACCCCGTGAACCTTTACTATAGCTTAACATTGAATTTGGGTAATTGATGTGTAGGATAGGCCGGAGGCATTGAAGTCGGGACGCCAGTCCCGGTGGAGCCGCCGTTGAAATACGGCCCTTTGGTTATTTGAGTTCTAACCCGTTGATTTTCGGGGACATTGTTTGGTGGGTAGTTTGACTGGGGTGGTCGCCTCCAAAAGCGTAACGGAGGCTTCTAAAGGTGCCCTCACGGCGATTGGTAACCGCCGGCAGAGTGTAATGGCATAAGGGCGCTTGACTGGGAGACATACACGTCGATCAGGTAGGAAACTAGAGCATAGTGATCCGGTGTTTCTGTATGGAAAGGACATCGCTCAAAGGATAAAAGGTACTCCGGGGATAACAGGCTGATCCCTCCCAAGAGCTCATATCGACGGAGGGGTTTGGCACCTCGATGTCGGCTCGTCACATCCTGGGGCTGGAGAAGGTCCCAAGGGTTGGGCTGTTCGCCCATTAAAGTGGCACGCGAGCTGGGTTCAGAACGTCGTGAGACAGTTCGGTCTCTATCTATCGTGGGCGCATGAAATTTGCGCGGCTCTGACACTAGTACGAGAGGACCGTGTTGGACCGACCTCTGGTTTACCGGTTGTGCCGCCAGGCGCATCGCCGGGTATCTACGTCGGGATCGGATAAGTGCTGAAAGCATCTAAGTACGAAGCCGGCCGCAAGATTAGATTTCTTTTCAGGGTCGTCACAGACTATGACGTTGATAGGACGCAGGTGTACAGGCAGCGATGTCACAGCCGAGCGTTACTAATTGCCCGTCCGCTTTTTTGTCTTCCGCTTTCGTGGTTGGTATATACGTTCAGCTTGCGGTCATCCGTGTGATACGGTGACCGTGCTTTGCTTTTCGCCTCATGTCTTTCTTATTCAGGTGGCTATAGCGCCGGGGCTCCACCTCTTCCCATTCCGAACAGAGAAGTTAAGCCCGGCCGCGCCGATGGTACTGCGTAACAGTGGGAGAGTAGGTAGCCGCCACTTTCAGGAATCCCCTTCATCAGAATACAGGATGGAGGGGATTTACTGTTTATGTGGACTTGGAAAGTTCGGGAACATGAAGACCGGAGGACTGTGCCTGAGATAAAAATGACATTAAAAAGAAGATTTTATTCTAAACGCTACATAATCAGGATTATTATTTGTATCTTTGTCGCCCGAATAAATAGAAGGAGCTTTGGGAAAGTTTGATAAATACAAAATAGACCTGAAAGGTATGCGGGCGGATACTTGCAAGTATGAGTTCGTGTTGGATAACCTTTTCTTTGCCAATATCGATGGACCAGAGGTTCAGAAAGGTAAGGTGAATGTGGCGTTGCTTGTAAAGAGAACCTCTCGCGCCTTTGAATTGAACTTTCAGACGGAAGGGGTGGTTTGGGTACCATGTGACCGCTGTTTGGAAGATATGGAGCAACTCGTTAACTCTACAGATAAGTTACTCGTTAAGTTTGGCCATGAATATGCCGAAGAAGGTGATAACCTTATTGTAATACCTGAGGAGGAGGGTGAAATTAATGTGGCATGGTTCATGTACGAGTTTGTTGCTTTGGCCATCCCGATGAAGCATGTACATGCTCCCGGCAAATGCAATAAAACAATGACTAATAAGTTGAGTAAACATTTGCGTACTACTCCGGATGACGAGAGTGAGGAAGCTCTTATCCCAGAGGAGGAAACAGACCGGATGAGTGATGAGGAGGAAGCGCAGGTTGATCCGCGTTGGGAAGAATTAAAGAAAATATTAGATAACAATTAAATATTAACGAAAATGGCACATCCTAAGAGAAGACAGTCAAAAACAAGAACTGCAAAGAGAAGAACTCATGATAAAGCAGTAGCTCCTACATTGGCTATTTGCCCGAACTGTGGCGAATGGCATGTGTATCACACTGTATGTGGTGCATGCGGTTATTATAGAGGTAAGCTTGCTATTGAAAAAGAAGCTGCCGTATAATTGCGGTTTGTTTGACTAAAAATTATACTTGAATACCGAATGCCTGAAAGGATTTGTACATGAAATGAACAAATCCTTTTGGACTACCGTTATTTCTACAGTTTTAGAGTCTATGTGAGTTCAGCCTGTGGGCTTTTGAATAAAAGAGAGAAAGCCAATAAAGAAACAGGTTGATGTTGCCTGGCTCTTATAAGTAAACAAGAATTTAATGGAAAAAATAAATGCAGTAATTACAGGAGTCGGTGGCTACGTACCGGATTACGTTTTGACGAATGACGAAATCTCAAGGATGGTAGATACCAACGATGAATGGATTATGACTCGTATCGGAGTAAAGGAAAGACGTATTCTGAACGAAGAAGGATTAGGTAGCTCGTATATGGCGCGTAAGGCTGTAAAACAATTGATGCAACATACCGGTGCCAATCCTGATGATATTGATTTAGTTGTCGTTGCCACTTCCACTCCGGATTATCATTTCCCCTCTACCGCTTCCATTTTATGTGATAAACTCAGACTCAAAAATGCTTTTGCTTATGATTTGCAGGCAGCTTGTTGTGGGTTTCTCTATCTGATGGAGACGGGAGCCAATTTTATCCGTTCGGGCAGATATAAGAAGGTTATTATTGTGGGAGCTGATAAAATGTCGTCGGTAGTTGATTATACCGACCGTGCCACTTGCCCTATTTTTGGTGATGGAGCGGCGGCCTTTATGTTGGAGCCTACAACAGAAGAAGTGGGTATTATGGATGCGATTCTGAGGACAGATGGTAAGGGACTTCCATTTCTGCATATGAAAGCGGGTGGCTCTGTTTGTCCTCCCTCTTATTTTACAGTGGATAACCACATGCATTATGTCTATCAGGAAGGACGTACAGTATTCAAGTATGCTGTCTCCAACATGTCGGACGTCAGTGCAGCTGTTGCAGAAAGGAATGGTTTGACTAAGGAAACCATAAATTGGGTGATTCCGCATCAAGCTAATCTTCGTATCATCGATGCTGTGGCACATCGCTTGGAAGTTCCTCATGAGAAAGTGCTGATCAATATAGAACGGTATGGTAATACCAGCGCCGCGACGTTGCCGCTTTGTATTTGGGACTTCGAAGAGAAACTGAAAAAGGGAGATAACCTGATCTTTACAGCATTCGGCGCCGGATTTACATGGGGAGCCGTGTACGTGAAGTGGGGGTATGACAGTAAGGGATGAAGTCCCGGCGGGTACTCAATCAGAATAATATAATAAAAAAACGCATCCTATCTCGATTCGATGCGTTTTTTTGTCTCAATCTAAAAACAGACAGTCATGCATAAGGCAGGTTTTGTTAATATCGTGGGAAATCCCAATGTAGGTAAATCTACATTGATGAATGCTTTGGTTGGTGAGCGCATCTCTATCGCTACTTTCAAAGCGCAAACTACGCGTCATCGGATTATGGGTATCTATAATACGGATGACATGCAGATTGTGTTTTCGGATACGCCGGGCGTATTGAAACCAAACTATAAATTGCAGGAGTCTATGCTGAACTTCTCTACGTCGGCATTGACGGATGCGGACGTGTTGCTATATGTGACGGATGTAGTTGAGACACTTGATAAGCACAACGACTTTGTAGAGAAAGTGGCTTGTATGGAAGTGCCGGTGTTGCTATTAATCAATAAAATAGATTTGAGCAATCAGGAAAAGCTTGTGCAACTGGTGGAAGCATGGAAGGAGTTGCTGCCAAAGGCGGAGATTATTCCTCTCTCGGCAGTTACGAAATTCAATGTGGATTATGTGATGAAGCGGGTAAAGGAACTGTTGCCCGATTCGCCCCCTTATTTTGATAAGGATCAATGGACGGATAAGCCGGCAAGATTTTTCGTGACTGAAATCATTCGCGAAAAGATTTTGTTATACTATGATAAGGAAATTCCTTATTCGGTAGAAGTGGTGGTGGAACAGTTTAAGGAGGAGGCAAGGAAGATACACATCAATGCCGTAATCTATGTGGAGCGTGATTCGCAAAAAGGTATTATTATCGGCAAGCAGGGGAGGGCTCTGAAGAAGGTGGCTACCGAGGCGCGCCGTGACTTGGAGAGATTCTTTGGAAAAACGATTTTTCTGGAGACTTTTGTAAAGGTTGATAAAGATTGGAGAAGTTCGGATAAGGAACTGCGCAATTTTGGTTATCAACCGGATTAAAAATTTATGCGACTGCGACTGTCGTAAAACAAGAGTGTTGAACTATGGGAAATTTAGTTGCAATTGTAGGACGTCCCAATGTGGGAAAATCTACATTATTTAATCGTCTGACCAAAACACGTCAGGCAATTGTGAACGAGGAAGCGGGGACGACTCGTGACCGCCAATATGGAAAGACCGAGTGGGTGGGACGTGAGTTCTCGATAGTAGATACGGGTGGCTGGGTAGTGAATTCCGACGATATTTTTGAAGAGGAGATTCGCAAGCAAGTGTTGATGGCTGTGGATGAAGCAGACGTTATTCTGTTTGTGGTAGATGTGGTGAACGGAGTGACCGACCTTGACCAACAGGTGGCCGCCATACTGCGCCGTGCCAAGAAGCCTGTGTTGCTGGTAGCCAATAAAACAGACAACAACGAGTTGCAATACAATGCTCCCGAATTTTACAGCTTGGGCTTGGGTGATCCTTATTGCATTTCGGCTATAACGGGTAGCGGGACAGGCGATTTGATGGACCTCATTGTCGGCGAGTTCAAGAAAGAATCTGATGAAATATTGGACGAAGATATTCCCCGTTTTGCCGTGGTGGGACGTCCCAATGCCGGCAAATCGTCTATTGTCAACGCTTTTATCGGAGAAGAACGCAATATCGTGACGGAAATAGCGGGAACTACCCGCGACTCCATTTATACGCGTTACAATAAGTTCGGTTTCGACTTTTATCTGGTAGATACGGCAGGAATCCGCAAGAAAAGCAAGGTAAATGAGGATTTGGAGTACTACTCTGTGATACGTTCCATCCGTTCCATTGAAAATGCCGACGTTTGTATATTGATGATAGATGCTACACGTGGTATCGAGAGTCAGGACCTGAATATCTTTTCTTTGATTCAGAGAAATGCCAAAGGGCTGGTGGTTGTGGTGAATAAGTGGGATCTGGTGCAAGACAAGACCGTGAAAGTGATGAAGACTTTTGAGAATGCCATCCGCGAGCGCCTTGCCCCATTCGTTGACTTCCCCATCATATTTGCTTCGGCACTGACGAAACAACGCATTTTGAAAGTGCTGGAAGAGGCACGCAATGTGTACGAAAACCGTATGACGCGTATTCCGACCGCCCACCTGAATGAGGAGATGTTGCCACTTATCGAGGCTTATCCGCCTCCTTCCATCAAGGGGAAATACATCAAGATAAAATACGTCACGCAGTTGCCCAATACACAAGTTCCTTCGTTTGTCTATTTCGCCAATCTTCCGCAATATGTGAAGGAGCCGTACAGGCGATTCTTGGAAAACAAGATGCGTGAAAAGTGGAGCCTGACCGGGACGCCGATTAATATTTATATCAGGCAGAAATAAAGCACCGTCAAGCAAGTGCGGTGTGTAAAATGTGACACACAGCCCCAAAAAGACATGAAAAGGCTGTGTGTCACATTTTTTTGTTTACACTTTCCTCCGCCCCGACTTTCTGTTTATAAAGAACACTTAGCCTTTTGTTCTTTTCTATCTTTCGATATTTTGTCTTTCAACTTCTCTTACTTTGCGGAATAAGTCGGAAGCAAAGATGAAATTGTTCAGTCGTTTATTGCTGGAGGTGAAGATGACATCTTTGTTGCCCTCCCACTCTTTATGTCCTTCGTAGATATAAATGATTTTCTCTCCGATTCCCATTACGGAATTCATGTCGTGGGTATTGATGAGTGTGGTCATGTTATATTCCTTGGTGATATCTTGTATCAATTCATCAATCACGATGGAAGTTTTGGGATCCAGACCGGAGTTAGGCTCGTCGCAAAAGAGGTATTGAGGATTGAGGGCGATGGCGCGCGCAATGGCTACACGCTTTTGCATACCTCCACTAATCTCTCCGGGAAATTTATCTTTAGCTTCGAGCAGATTGACGCGTTCCAGGCAGAACATTGCACGGCGGGTACGGTCACGCAGTGTGTCGTTGCTGAACATGTTGAGTGGGAACATCACGTTGTCCAATACTGTTATGGAGTCGAACAGAGCAGCGCTCTGAAAAATCATTCCCATTTCCCGGCGAAGCACTTTCTTTTCTTTTTTGCCCATGGCCAAAAAGTTGCGGTTGTCGTATAGCAGCTCTCCTTTTTCCGGGGTCAGCAGACCTACGATGCACTTCATCAATACCGTCTTTCCCGAGCCGCTTTGCCCGATGATCAGGTTGGTCTTCCCATTCTCAAAAGTGGCATTGATATCTTTCAACACCTCTTTTTCTTCAAATGACTTGCATAATCCTTTAAGTTCAATCATCCCATTAAAAGTTGAGTTAATATTAAGTCGGCAAACAGGATGAGTACACTACTGCATACGACGGAGTCGGTAGAAGCCTTTCCTACTTCGATGGATCCTCCTTCGACTGTGTAGCCGAAGAAAGCCGATACACTGGCTATGATGAAAGCAAAAAACAGAGACTTGATGATGCTGCACCAGATGAACCATTCGACGAACATGTATTGCAGACCATATTCCAAGTCTACGGCCGACATGATGCCGCCAAACCAGCAGGTGCAGAAAGCACCGATGATGCCGGAGAAGATGCTGAACGTCACCATCAGCGGGATGGTTGTCACCATGGCGATGATCTTGGGCAGAATAAGGTAGTTGGCGGAGTTCACTCCCATGATTTCAAGGGCATCTATCTGTTGTGTCACTCGCATGGTGCCCAATTCCGAGGCGATGTTCGAGCCTACTTTACCGGCCAGAATCAAACACATGATGGAGGAAGAAAACTCCAGCAGCATGATTTCGCGGGTGACATACCCCACTGTCCACCGGGGCATGAAAGGACTTTCTATATTCAGTTTTATTTGTATGGTGATAACCGCACCGATAAAGAAGGATATCAGCAATACGATGCCGATGGAGTTGACACCGAGCTGTTCCAGTTCGTTGACGTATTGGCGGAAAAACATGCGCATGCGTTCGGGACGGGCAAACACGCGCCCCATCAGCATGATATATCTTCCTACAGTCTTGAGTGCTTTGAACATAACATATAAGTATTTGAATGCAAATGTACACTATTTCAGCTTATTTTTGCTACATTTGCGGCGAAAACCTTTAGAGTATGGAAGAAGAAAAAGGCATAAGGGACAATGTAGAAGAAAGAGAGGAAGAGAGGATGGTGCTACGCACGGAAAACCTGGTGAAAAAATACGGGAAGCGTACGGTAGTGAGCCATGTGTCTATTGACGTGAAGCAAGGTGAGATTGTGGGATTGTTGGGGCCGAATGGTGCCGGAAAAACTACTTCTTTCTATATGACTGTGGGGCTGATTACTCCGAACGAAGGGCGTATCTTCTTGAATGATTTGGAAATTACGAACTATCCGGTGTACAAGCGCGCGCAGACGGGTATCGGTTATCTGGCGCAGGAAGCCTCGGTTTTCCGTCAGATGAGTGTGGAGGATAATATTACGTCTGTGCTGGAGATGACGGACAGGCCTCTGGAATATCAAAAAGATAAATTGGAGAGCCTGATTGCAGAATTTCGCCTTCAGAAAGTCAGAAAAAATAAAGGAAACCAGTTGTCGGGTGGTGAACGGCGGCGTACGGAGATTGCCCGTTGTCTGGCCATCGACCCAAAGTTTATTATGCTTGACGAGCCTTTTGCCGGTGTGGATCCTATTGCGGTAGAAGACATTCAACAGATTGTTTGGAGGCTGAAAGATAAAAATATAGGAATACTGATTACAGACCATAACGTGCAGGAAACGTTGAGCATCACAGACCGCGCCTATCTGCTATTCGAAGGGAAGATTCTGTTTCAAGGTACTCCCGAAGAGTTGGCGGAGAATAAGATTGTGCGTGAGAAATATTTGAGTAACAGCTTCGTGCTCCGTCGCAAAGACTTTATGAAATGATCTCCGGGCATTGCCGGCTGCTAATAAAAAAGACCGCCTAAGCGGTCTTTTTTGTTTCTCCTAAATGCGTTATAATTAATATTTGGGAGGTCTTGCTTCTTTAACTACCATCTGACGTCCGAAGAATTCGGCTCCGTCAAGTTCGGCAATAGCTTTGGCAGCCGCGGCGCTGTCTTCCATTTCTACAAAAGCAATGCCTCTGAAGCGTCCGGTTGTACGGTCATTGATAAATTTTACAGAAGTTACTGTTCCGTAGTCTTCCATAGCTTTCTGCAGGTCACTCTCCTTAATGCGGTAGTTAAGGTTTCCAACATAAATGTTCATAATGAAAATGATAAAAATAAATTAATTGAATAAAACTCTCTTGGGCAGAAGGCTAAATAATCAAAAAGATGACAACAACAGAGAGTTTACAAAAGCGTTTAAAAAAACGGAGTAAAAACTATGCAATAGAAATCGAGAAAACTAAAATGCCTTCATTCCGCGACAAAGAAACGCATAATATTCCGATTTACAACTCTTTTTGACATTTATTTTGCTTTTTCTTTTTTCAGGATGGATGCGAAATAATTCGGCAATGTTTTTGGGTATTTGAAAGAATAACACTAATTTTGCATCTTCATTTGAGATATGGAACAAAGTATAAATCAAATAAATAATTGTCAGAATGAACGTTTCATTGCAAAACATTGACAAAGTAAGCGCACTGCTTACTGTAAAGCTTGAGAAAGCGGATTATCAGGAAAAAGTAGACAAATCATTGAAGAACTTCCGTCAGAAAGCACAAATTCCCGGCTTCCGCAAAGGAATGGTGCCCATGAGTCTGGTTAAGAAGATGTACGGCAAGTCTGTATTGGCCGAAGAAGTGAATAAAATGCTGTCGGAAACAGTATATAAGTATATACAAGACAATAAAGTTGACATATTGGGCGAACCTCTGCCTAACGAAGACAAACAAAAAGAGATTGATTTCGATACAATGGAAGAATTTGAATTCTTGTTCGATATTGCTCTGGTACCTGAGTTCAAGGCCGAAGTCAGCACTAAAGACGTAGTGGACTATTACGAGGTTGAAGTGACTGACGAAATGGTGGACAACCAAGTGAAAGCTTACACGCAACGTAATGGCAAGTATGAACAAGTGAGTGCCTATGAAGACAATGACATGCTGAAGGGCTTGCTCGCAGAGTTGGATGAGGACGGCAACACCAAGGAGGGAGGCATTCAGATAGAAGGTTCTGTGATGATACCTTCATACATGAAGAATGACGAGCAGAAAGCCATCTTTGCCGGTGCAAAGGTAAATGATGTACTTGTGTTCAATCCCCATAGGGCTTGGGATGGCAATGCTGCTGAACTTGCTTCTTTGCTGGAGGTTGAGAAAAAGGATGCATCCGAAATGAAATCGAACTTCAGTTTCCAGATTGAAGAGATCACTCGTTTCGTCCCGGGCGATCTGACACAGGAAATCTTCGACCAAGTGTTTGGTAAAGATACCGTGAAGAGCGAAGAGGAGTTTCGTGCTAAAGTAAAAGAAATGGTTGCCAATCAGTTTGCGGCCGACAGCGATTATAAATTCCTGATCGATGCACGCAAGATGCTGATGGAGAAAGTGGGCAAATTGGAATTCCCCGATGCACTGCTGAAACGCATTATGCGTCAGAACAACCCGGATAAGGATGAGAAGTTCGTAGAAGGCAACTATGACAAGAGCATCGAGGAGCTGGTTTGGCACTTGATTAAAGAACAGTTGGTAAAAGCCAATGATATCAAGGTTGAGCAAGACGATATTGCCAACATGGCAAAAGAAGCTACTCGCGCACAGTTTGCTCAATACGGCATGATGAATGTGCCCGAAGATTTGATAGAAAGCTATTCCAAAGAAATGCTGAAGAAGCAAGAGAGAGTGGAAGGTCTGGTGAACCGTGTTGTTGATACCAAACTGGCCGCCGCCTTGAAAACGCAGGTTAAATTGAATAATAAAGCCATCTCTGCGGAAGAATTCAACAAAATGTTCGAATAATATTCGATAGCCTTCACGGCTGTATTTTATAAAGAAACACAGAGTTTGACAAACTATAACTCTGTGTTTTTTTTGTCGCTGTGTTCTTTTTTGTTTCTTTGCACTTCATATCAAATTAAAAAAATAGAAAGAAATGGATGATTTTAAGAAATACGCAACCAGGCATTTGGGAATGAACAGCTTGGTGCTGGACGATGTGATAAAGTCGCAAGCGGGATATTTGAATCCTTATATTCTTGAAGAACGTCAACTCAATGTAACCCAGTTGGATGTATTCTCCCGTTTGATGATGGACCGTATTATTTTTCTCGGTACGCAAATAGACGACTATACTGCCAATACTTTGCAGGCTCAGTTGCTTTACTTGGATTCCGTGGAACCGGGTAAAGACATCTCCATTTATATAAATTCACCGGGTGGTTCGGTGTATGCCGGTTTGGGTATTTATGACACCATGCAGTTTATCAGTAGCGATGTTGCTACCATTTGCACAGGAATGGCGGCAAGCATGGCAGCTGTATTGCTGGTAGCGGGCGCAGAGAAAAAGCGCTCTGCTCTGACGCATTCGCGTGTGATGATACACCAGCCTATGGGCGGTGCGCAAGGACAAGCTTCGGATATTGAAATCACGGCGCGTGAAATTCAGAAACTGAAGAAGGAACTTTATACTATTATCGCCGACCATTCTCATACCCCTTTTGATAAGGTTTGGGCAGATTCTGATCGTGACTATTGGATGACCGCTCAGGAAGCCAAGGAATATGGTATGGTGGATGAGGTATTGATAAAGAAATAAATATGGCAGATTCAAAAAGAAATAAGAATAGATGTAGTTTTTGTGGACGTTCGGAGGATGAAGTCGGTATCCTTATTACGGGATTGAACGGTTATATTTGTGACAGTTGTGCCACTCAAGCTTATGAGATAACGCAGGAAGCCTTGGAGGGAGCTCAAAAAAAAGGAACCTCGAAGTTGAACCTGAAGGAACTTCCTAAGCCTTTGGAAATTAAGAAATTCCTCGATCAGTATGTGATAGGGCAGGATGACGCGAAACGCTTCTTGTCAGTATCTGTATACAATCATTATAAACGCTTGTTGCAGAAAATCGATGGAGATGATGTGGAAATTGAAAAGTCCAACATTATCATGGTGGGGAGCACCGGTACCGGAAAGACGTTGTTGGCACGTACGATTGCCAAGCTGCTGCATGTGCCCTTCACCATCGTAGATGCAACGGTGTTGACTGAAGCCGGTTATGTGGGTGAGGATATCGAAAGCATACTGACACGTTTGCTGCAAGTGGCGGATTATAACGTGGCAGAAGCCGAACGGGGGATTGTTTTTATCGATGAGATAGACAAGATAGCTCGCAAAGGTGATAATCCTTCCATAACCCGTGATGTGAGTGGTGAAGGAGTACAACAAGGACTGTTGAAACTGTTGGAAGGCTCTGTTGTAAACGTCCCTCCCCAAGGTGGTCGTAAACATCCTGAACAAAAGATGATTGCGGTCAACACCAAGAATATCCTGTTTATTTGTGGCGGAGCCTTTGACGGTATTGAGAAAAAAATAGCACAAAGATTGAATACCCATGTGGTGGGATATAGCGCTATACGCAATACTGCTATCATAGACAAAAGCAATATGATGCAGTACATTGCTCCGCAGGACTTGAAGGCATTTGGATTGATACCCGAGATTATCGGTCGTCTTCCGGTATTGACTTATCTTAATCCCTTGGATCGTACTGCATTGCGCGCTATCCTTACGGAGCCCAAAAATTCAATCGTCAAGCAGTATATCAAACTGTTTGAGATGGACAGCGTGAAGCTTACTTTTGAAGATGCTGTTTTTGAATATGTTGTAGATAAAGCTGTAGAATACAAATTAGGTGCCCGTGGCTTGCGCTCTATCGTGGAGACTATCATGATGGATGCTATGTTCGAGATTCCATCAGAACACCAAGAAAACTTTGTTGTGACGCTGGATTATGCCAAGCATCAGTTAGAAAAAACGAATATTGCGAAACTTCAAAGTATTTAAAATCAAGAAGGTAATGCAAAGTACGACAGGTTTTTATCTTTTGATGGAAAAATATTCGGTGGATTATGCTTGAAATTTAAGAAGTTGTTTTTAACTTTGTTAGGATTCTTTGTGTAGAAGTACACGAAGTTTTCTTAGAAGTAACTCAATAACAACAACCTAATGAATCATGGCAGGGAAGAAGACTAATTTGACAGACCAGCTGAAGAAATACTTCGGATTCGATGCGTTTAAAGGAAATCAGGAAGCGATAATGGAGAATCTATTGGCAGGCAACGATACTTTTGTGCTGATGCCTACCGGTGGAGGAAAATCCTTGTGTTACCAGTTGCCCTCTTTGTTAATGGAGGGGACGGCTATCGTGATATCTCCTTTAATAGCTCTGATGAAAAATCAGGTTGATGCGATGCGTAATTTCAGTGAAGAAGACGGAATTGCCCATTTTATCAATTCTTCCCTTAATAAAAGTGCGATAGATCAAGTCAAGGCTGACATCCTCAGCGGTAAGACAAAACTGTTGTATGTGGCTCCTGAGTCTTTGACTAAAGAAGAGAATGTGGAGTTCTTAAAGACGGTAAAGATATCGTTTTATGCCGTAGACGAGGCTCATTGCATTTCCGAGTGGGGACATGATTTTCGTCCTGAATATCGTCGCATCCGCCCTATCATCAATGAGATAGGAAAAGCCCCGCTGATTGCATTAACTGCGACGGCCACTCCTAAAGTGCAGCACGATATTCAGAAAAACCTGGGTATGGTAGAAGCGCAGGTATTCAAATCGTCGTTCAATCGTCCGAACCTCTATTATGAGGTGCGTTCTAAGACAGTAAACGTAGATAAAGATATCATCAAGTTCATTAAAAACAATCCCGAGAAATCCGGTATTATCTATTGTCTGAGCCGGAAGAAGGTGGAAGAGCTTGCTGAAATTTTACAGGCGAACGGAATCAATGCCCGTGCCTATCATGCCGGAATGGATTCTGCCACACGGACACAGAATCAAGATGACTTCTTGATGGAGAAGATTGATGTGATCGTGACTACCATTGCCTTTGGTATGGGAATCGATAAGCCTGATGTGCGTTATGTCATCCATTACGATATCCCCAAAAGTCTGGAAGGATATTATCAGGAGACGGGACGTGCCGGAAGAGATGGAGGGGAAGGGCAGTGTATTACTTTCTATACCAATAAAGATTTGCAGAAACTTGAGAAGTTTATGCAAGGGAAGCCTGTCGCAGAGCAGGAAATAGGCAAGCAGCTTCTGCTGGAAACAGCTGCGTATGCTGAATCTTCTGTATGTCGCCGGAAGTCATTGCTTCATTATTTCGGTGAAGAATATACGGAGGAAAATTGTGGTAATTGTGACAACTGTTTAAACCCGAAAAAGCAAGTGGAAGCTCAAGAATTATTATGTACTGTGATTGAAACGATTCTCTCGGTAAAAGAAAATTTTAAAGCGGACTATATTATAGATGTAATACAAGGCAGAGAAACATCGGAGGTGCAAGCTCATCGGCACGAGGAGCTTGATGTGTTCGGCTCCGGTATGGACGAAGAGGATAAAACGTGGAATGCTGTCATTCGCCAAGCTCTCATTGCCGGTTATTTGAGTAAAGAAGTAGAAAACTACGGTTTGCTGAAAGTGACAGAGGATGGTAAAAAATTCCTCAAGCATCCTAAGTCGTTCAAGATAGTAGAAGACAATGATTTTGAGGATACGGAGGAAGAGGCACCTGCACGCGGAGGAGCTACATGTGCCGTAGATCCTACGTTGTACTCCATACTGAAAGATCTGCGCAAAAAACTGTCCAAGAAGTTGGAAGTGCCGCCTTATGTCATCTTTCAAGATCCTTCTTTGGAAGCAATGGCCACTATTTATCCGGTGACGCTGGATGAACTGCAAAACATTCCCGGCGTGGGAGCCGGTAAGGCCAAACGTTACGGCGAAGAGTTTTGCAAACTGATAAAACGCCATTGCGAGGAGAACGAGATAGAACGTCCGGAAGACTTGCGCGTGCGTACCGTAGCCAATAAATCAAAAATGAAAGTGGCCATTATTCAGGCCATTGACCGCAAGGTGGCATTGGATGATATTGCCATGTCAAAAGGTATTGAGTTTGAGGAATTGTTGGATGAAATAGAGGCGATTGTTTATTCGGGAACCAAGCTGAATATCGACTATTTTCTGGAAGACATCATGGATGAAGACCACATGCTTGATATCTATGATTACTTCAAGGAGTCTACGACCGACAAGATAGACGATGCTTTGGATGAACTGGGAGATGACTTTACGGAAGAAGAAGTTCGTTTGGTGCGTATCAAATTTATCTCAGAGATGGCAAATTGATTGTTTTTGTTGGTCAGTAAGTGAAAATTTATTGGGTGCAGATATATACGGAATGGAATAAAAAACGTATATTTGCACGCAATAAATTTTAAACGCATAACCCTATGTCATTTATTGCTGATAAGATTGTTATGGATGGGTTGACGTACGATGATGTATTGTTAATTCCTGCTTATTCTGAGGTACTTCCCAAAACAGTCGAGCTCTCGACTAAGTTTTCACGCAACATTGAGTTGAAAGTTCCATTTGTGACTGCTGCCATGGACACGGTTACCGAAGCGAAGATGGCCATTGCCATTGCCCGCGAAGGTGGTATCGGAGTTATTCATAAAAATATGTCTATTGAGGAACAGGCACGTCAAGTCGCTATTGTGAAGCGTGCTGAAAATGGTATGATTTACGACCCGGTGACTATTAAGAGAGGTTCTACCGTGTCTGATGCTTTGGCTCTGATGAGTGAATACAAAATCGGTGGTATCCCGGTTGTGGATGATGAAGGCTATTTGGTGGGAATTGTAACTAACCGCGACCTCCGCTTTGAGAGGGAGCTTCACAAGCATATCGATGAGGTAATGACAAAGGAGAATATTGTTACTACCAATCAGACTACGGACTTGGAGGCTGCCGCTCAAATCTTGCAAGAGCATAAGATTGAAAAACTTCCGGTGGTTGATAAGGATAACAAGCTGGTGGGGCTGATCACCTATAAAGACATTACCAAAGCCAAAGACAAACCGATGGCTTGCAAGGATGCCAAAGGCCGTCTTAGGGTTGCAGCCGGAGTGGGTGTTACGGATGATACGTTGGAACGTATGCGGGCTCTTGTGGATGCAGGGGCGGATGCCATTGTTATCGATACGGCCCACGGGCATTCCAAGTTTGTGATTGAAAAATTGAAAGAGGCCAAAAAGCATTTCCCGAATATTGATGTCGTGGTAGGCAATATCGCTACCGGTGAGGCGGCAAAGGCATTGGCTGAGGCCGGTGCCGACGGAGTGAAAGTGGGCATTGGCCCGGGTTCTATCTGTACGACTCGCGTGGTTGCCGGTGTAGGCGTGCCGCAGTTGTCGGCTGTATATGATGTGGCAAAGGCTTTGAAAGGTACAGGTGTTCCTTTGATTGCCGATGGCGGTTTGCGCTATTCCGGTGATGTGGTGAAAGCCTTGGCTGCCGGCGGTTACAGTGTGATGATAGGTTCGCTGGTTGCCGGGACGGAGGAATCACCGGGTGAAACGATTATCTTTAATGGTCGTAAATTCAAATCCTACCGTGGCATGGGATCTTTGGAAGCGATGGAGCATGGATCTAAAGACCGTTATTTCCAAAGTAGTACAAGCGATGTGAAGAAATTGGTTCCGGAGGGCATTGCCGCTCGTGTGCCTTATAAGGGAACTCTTTATGAAGTGATTTATCAGCTGACCGGCGGTCTGCGTGCCGGTATGGGTTATTGTGGCGCTGCCAATATTGAGCGGCTGCATGATGCGAAATTTACTCGCATCACCAACGCCGGTGTGTTGGAAAGCCATCCGCATGATGTGTCTATCACTAGCGAGGCACCGAATTACAGCCGTCCTGAGTAAGATGGGGTGACGAGGGGCTTTATGAATGAAGTAGAAAAAATGCGCAGTTCCCAGTTGGCGGACATGTCTGCTCCGGAGATTCAGGCGAAGTTTGAACATGCCAAAAGATTATTGGCCAAGATGCGTATGATGAGTATTTATGATGAGGCGTATCGCGGCGCATTAGAAGAACTGGTGCCGGGCATCCCTGCTACTTCCATTATCTGCCCTCCGTTCCATTGCGATCATGGAGATGGAATCAGGCTGGGGGAGCATGTCTTTGTAAATGCCAATTGTACTTTCTTGGACGGGGGATATATCACTATAGGGACTCATACATTGGTAGGTCCTTGTGTGCAAATATATACCCCTCATCATCCAATGGATTATATAGAGCGTCGCGGGGAAAAAGAGTATGCTTATCCGGTGACAATAGGCGAAGACTGCTGGATTGGTGGTGGTGTCATTCTGTGCCCGGGCGTGACGATTGGCGATCGTTGTATTATCGGTGCCGGTAGTGTGGTGACAAAAGATATACCGTCGGACAGTGTTGCTGTTGGCAATCCTGCCAAAGTTATTCGGAAGAATGAAGTTTTAAAGAGAGACAACTAACTGCTTGGTAGACAGTAGATATAAGCAAGTATGAGAAAAAAGTTTTAAAATAGAGTGCAAAAGTTTTGGTAGTGTCAAAATAAGCTGTACCTTTGCATCGCTTTTGAAACGAAAGTGTACGGGCGTTTAGCTCAGCTGGTTCAGAGCATCTGCCTTACAAGCAGAGGGTCGGCGGTTCGAATCCGTCAACGCCCACAAAAAGACCACACTTTCGTTTTTAGAAGGGCGTTTAGCTCAGCTGGTTCAGAGCATCTGCCTTACAAGCAGAGGGTCGGCGGTTCGAATCCGTCAACGCCCACAAAACCTAAAGGGTTGAAAATCTACAGTTTATATTAGTTGCGAGCTGGTGCGATTGCGTACCGGCTCGTTCGTGTTTATAGGATAACGGCTTATTTGACCCAATTTTACATCAAATAAGAGGCTTTTTTCTTATAACTATCTTATAACTTTTGCCACTTAACGCATCGCATACATTTTTTACTATTAAATAATTAATGTATGGCAACATTTAAAGCGGTAGTCTTCACCGGAGGAAAACACCTAAAGCAAGACGGAACAACCAATATAAAGATACGTATATATCATAACGGAGTATCACAATATATTCCTACTGAATACTACGTAAAGCCTGAATTAATGGGCAATGACGGTAATATAGTATCTTCCTCAGAAGAGGGCGAGGCATTGAATTATGAGTTGACAGAACTTATACAGAAATACAGAGGTGCTTATATCAAGCTCGGAATGTCGAGAACTTCTAAGATGAGCTGTGCAGAGTTAAAAGAAGAGATTGTAAAATTGGCTAATCCAGAATCGGAAATCATTGACTTTGTGGCATTTTCAAGGGAGATAATATCAAAAACGGTTAAAAGAAAAACCGCCGTTTGGTATGAATCGTCCCTCAATGCTTTTATCCGGTTTTATGGTTCTGACAGAATAGACGTAAAAGATGTGCGTGCCAAGAAATTGGAGGACTGGATGACATATTTAGCAAACAGTAAAGTGAATGGTTCAGAAAGATTAATGGAGCCTGGCACAATCAATAACTATATGCGTGGCATCAGGGCCTTGTATAATAGGGCAAGGATGTTTTATAACAATGAAGACTTTGATATAATAAAGATACCTGGTAATCCGTTTGTAAAGATTCGTATTCCTGAATACCGGAGGAAGAGAAAGAATCTGAAGGTGGAAGATATAGTCCGTATAAGCAGATCTAACTTTGATAGAGAGCGAACGAATATAGCAAGAGATATATTTATGGTGCAATTCTATCTAATGGGAATCAACCTGAATGACTTATTCAATATAAGAAGAGAGGTATATGGACGAATTGAATACGAGCGTTCAAAGGTTAACACGGTTAAAGATACGGCTAAGGTCATGTTGTCTGTACGGATAGAGCCGGAATGCAGAGAAATATTGAGAAAATATAGCAACGGATCCTTTCTTTCTTTCATTCGTGATCGGTATACGAATTACGATAATTTTCTGAAAGCCGTGAACAAGGAGCTGAAGGTTATATCATCGGAACTTAATCTTGGCGTTCCACTATCAACGAATTGGGCACGCCATAGCTGGGCGAGCATTGCGCGAAATAAAGCGGGAATAAGCAAGGCGGATGTAGACTTCTGTCTCGGGCACGTTAGTAACGAGTATAAGATGGCAGATATATACATAGAAACCGACTACTCTATTTGCGACCGTGCGAATAGGGCTGTTTTAGATTTAATGAAAAAAATATCATGAAAAATTTGCAGATATAAAAAGTAGCTGTATATTTGCATCGTATTAGTTGCGAGCCTGATAGGGATTTTATCCTTGTCAGGCTTTTTGTGTATATGTCCGTTATCTGAAACCCTTCTGTAAATCAATGCCTTGCGCCTTAAAAAAGACGCAAGTATGAAAATTACAGTAACCAAATCGGAGCTTCAAAACAAGCTCAAACTTGTAGGGAGGTTTATCGCCCCCAATAAAGTAAACCAACAATATGATAGTTTCCTTTTTGAGCGAAGGGGGGGGATTCTTCAGGTTACCGCCGCTGACGAAGGGGGCTGGATAAAGACCATCATTGAACATACCTCCGATACAGAGGAATTTCTTTTTTCAGTAAACGCAAAAACCTTTCTTGATGGTATCAATCAAATACCGGAACAGCCATTGATTATTTCATTGACAGATAAGAATACCTATTATGACTTATTGGTAGAGTATGCAGGAGGCCGATTCTCTATGTGTGCGGGCATTCACCGCATATTTGAAACGAAGGAGGAGCGGAAACCGGGAGATATCGTAACTTCTATATCATCAATAAACCTTCTGTACGGATTGAGGCGCACATATTTCCGTGCGGCATCCGATGATCTTCGCCCGGTTATGAACGGCGTATATTTAGAACTGGCCGGCGCATCATTTACTTTCGCGGCAAGTGACGGGCATACCCTTGCTGTAATGGAATATTTTGGAGGTGGCGAACAGTCGGAAATCCGCAGTGGAGTTATCCTCGCAAAGAAACTATGTAAGGTTCTGATAGATGCTCTTCCATCGGAAGATGAGCCGGTGGAATATTTCACATCTGGAACGAATATTGTATTTAGTCATCCATTATTTACTGTATCCTATCGAATGGTTGAAGGGAAGTATCCGAATTTCCGGGCTGTCATACCCAAAAACAACTCGAATATAGCATCTGTCGATAGGAATTCGTTTATATCTCTTCTAAAGAGGGTGCTTGTTTTCAGTAACAAGAATACGAATTTAATTAAATTGTCATTTCAAGACGGCAAGTTACAAGGCAATGCCGTTGATATGGACTACTCCATGTCGGCAAGCGAGGAAATGCCTATAGAATATTCGGGTAATTATATGAGCATAGGGTTCAACGGAGTTTTTCTCCTTGACCTAATATCTAATATGCAGACAAGTGACCATATTAAGATTCTATTATCCGACCCGACAAGAGCTGCTATTATTACAGAAGACGCTCCTACGGATGCTGAGCAACTTACCTACATTATTATGCCAATGTCTATTTAAAAAAACGAATCATCATGTTTACAAAATTTGCATCAATGCTTGGGGATGGAGACTCTCTAAGCATCACCATAACAAAAAAGGGTGATAATCTAATCACAAGTATATTACCTAAGAAAGCAGACCTTTCTGATACCGGGAAAGACCATTTATCACCTCTTGTGGTATCTGGTACTCCCGAAGAGTTGGAAGATGGATTTATCGACGCTGTAATAACTCCCATACAACAAGCTACCGGCATATTGACAAATATGCGCGAGTTTGAAAAAGGGGTTGAGGATGCTGAAGCAAATAGTAAAGCCGCCAAGAAAGAAAAAGAACGTAAAGAAAAAGAAAAAAAAGAGCGTAAGGATAAGTATAAAGAATTTACCGAAAAGGCCAATGCTGCAGAGAAAGCCGGGAATATTGCCGAAGCCATCAAGGCTCTGCAAGAGGCAGACAAATATGCTTCCGGTAATCATTCTGCGATTTCCGGCCGTATCCAACGCTTGCAGTCAAGACTTAACACAGGTACTCTGTTTGGTGGGGAAGCCCTTCCACCTGAAGAAGAGGCACACTACGGCGAAGATGAATCAGATGATAACGAATATTCAGAAGAAAAGGAGGAATAACTATGGCTATTACAGTAAAAGGATTAGACCGGATTTTTAAGTATGGTGATAGAGAGTTGTCGGACCCCGACAGAAGCATGTCTCCCGATGAAGTGATGAACTTTTATGCAAACACTTATCCGGAACTTACAACAAGTAATGTTCACGGGCCCGAGATAGAGGACGATAAGGCAGTATATACATTCAAGACAACCGTAGGTACTAAAGGATGAAAAAGAAATCATGCGAGAAGTTCGAGAATATACAGGAGTTTCACAAGGCGATAGGGCGAGTACTTATTCAATCGTCAACAGGGAGAATCAGATACGGAGTAAGGGAGCGCGTGAAAAGGCGTGCCCCGGATCCGAATGCCCAGCCAATGATTTTCTGAAAGAACGGTTTATTGATATCCCTTTAGAGTTTGATTTGGACGTTGACATTGATGGGAAGATTGATAAAGAGGGAAGTATAGACAATGTATTCTCTTCCATTCGTCAATACCTAAGCTTGCTTGGAGTTGATATGAAGACTAAACCTACCGGAAAGTTTGCATACGACATCAATCTTGCATTGATTGAACTTGATGAAAATATAACAGAAAAAGGAGTATATTCTAACCTTGAACTGAATGGCGATATATTGAGCGTTCATATAGTAAGGTCTTATAAGGTTTTCGATTTATCATTCGTCTTTCTTCCTATTTCATCGGTTAAGAGAATGCCGTCGCCTTTGGCTGATGTATTTGTTGATTTCGTAGGGTTCTATGCCCGCACTCAGGGGATATGTCTTCCTATAGAGCATAATGACTTTTACGTTCATATATGCGAAGAGAATGAAGGATTCTTTGATGATTACGAAGACTCTGAATATTCAGAGTCCGCAAAGGAAGTTCGAAAAAGCTATCGAGATGGTGAATATAGCCAATGGTTTTCCCGCATAGCATCCTCTATGAAAAGTGATAAGGAAATTCTTGAATCATTGCGAGCGTTAAAGAGTTCATGTAATGGGAAGGACCTTGAGTTGATTTCCTGCATGGAGGACGGAGTTTCCATTCTATCATCCGGCTGTATTACTTCATTCAACTACAATCCGGATATGAACGATTGTGACGTGTTAAACGGATGCTATGATTACGAACCTTTCGATATTAGCCGAAACTATGCGATATGCTGGGATTTAAACGACCCTGTTACGCAAATGATCGGGGAGTATATTAATTGCCTTATTAGAGAAGTTTGCTGTTATGGGGCGACTGAAAGTGTGGTCTTGTCCCCGGCGACATCTTCCGTGTTTGTAAAGAATCCATTTCCCGAAATGTTTGAGAAGTGGTTTATGAAATTTCTAAATCTATTAGAAGAATATGGGACAGATAAATGATTCATTTACACAGCGATTGACGCCTAAAATGGCAATAATCGTGTACAATAGTAATGATAATCACTATTATCTCGAAGAAAGGGAAATACGCAAAGGTCGCATGTGTGCCGGCATTCCGCTTACGGAAAAGAAGATTGCGGATATTATGGATACACTGGCCAAGTCTGATGGCGTGGAGCTTGTTCACGGGCGTGTACCTGAATGTCTTTTATATGCCGATTCAAGAGCCGGGTATGAGAAGTACGTTTGGTACAGAAAGCCGGAAAAACATAGATTGTATTTCTCTAAAAACCTTGGCATAGAGGATGGCGAAATGTGGGTTCCCGGATTGGTGTGGATTCTTGAAAACGGTAGGCTGTCAATGTATGCCTACAAAGTAAGAAAGCCCGGCAAACTATATCGTGCTCCGTTTTTCAACGTATATCCTGACTATGTATGTCTGGGAAGCGCTAAGGCTGAGGCTCCTAAAGAAATGACTTATGAGGCTATCATTGCCTATTATGAGGAGTTGTTTTGGAACTCGGCTTTCTCTCATCTCGGAGGGGATAATCCGGTAAAAGGAAACCTTTCCGTGATAACGAAGAATTGTATTAAGACCGGATGCAGATTCCCGGAAGAAGAGCTTGTGCCGGTCAATGTTAAACTTGAAGATTTGTTGAAATGAGTCATAAATTAAAATTTAAAGAATGGGCAAAGAATACTTTTGTCCAAGTGTATAATAACTTATCCGACGTGGCAGCAACCGATAAAATGTTAGAAGTTGGTGACCGTGTTATTTATACGAATAAATATGGAGTAAAGTTTGGCCCTTTGGAAATATTGGGATTCTGTAAACCTGATGGTGAGAGGTGCATATTCTTGGATAAGAGTAGTTATTGGTTTCCTGTTAGAATCGATGAAGTTGAATTAATAAAGATATAGTAATGAAACGAGTACACTTCACCCATAAATACCTGTTATCCCCGACCCACCCTATTACGGTCAATCTGATAGGGTGCGGCGGCACCGGCTCGATGGTGCTATCATGTCTTGGGCGGATAGATTGCTCTTTGCGTGCTCTGGGACATCCGGGTTTGCATGTTACGGCATTCGACCCAGACGAAGTAAGCGGAGCCAATATCGGTAGACAGCTATTCAGTGTGTCGGATGAGGGGCTTAATAAAGCGGATGTTTTAATCACTCGCATGAATAGATTCTTTGCCACTGATTGGGAGGCTGTACCTGAACGGTTCTCCGACCTTTATTCCTATGCCAATATAACAATATCATGTGTGGACAATATAAAGTCTCGTATTGAGATTGGAGAGATATTGCGTTCGGATTCGGAAATGTATGACGATAAGGATAAACTGTATTGGCTTGACTTCGGCAACTCGACAGATAGAGGACAGGTTGTTCTTGGAACAGTACAAGAGATGAAACAGCCGAAGTCTGAGAAGTACGAAACGGTTAGCCGATTAAGATGCGTTGATGAGATGTTTGACCTCTCGCAACTGAATGATGAAGATTCGGGCCCGAGCTGCTCACTTGCTGAGGCTCTGGAAAAGCAGGATTTATTCATCAACTCAACGCTTGCGCAGCATGGTTCACATTTGCTTTGGAGACTACTTACCGGCGCATATATAGAGTATCAAGGGCTGTACTTAAACCTTGACACAATGAATGTAAAACCTATAAAAGTATAATGTTGTGAAATATGAACAATTAGTTGATAGATATTGGAGGGCTTATTCAGATGAAATGATTAAAGTGCCTGAAACCGCCTTATATTTTGCATTAGTAGAACAATGGCATCGACAAGGGGAGAATGATGTCACAAATTGTTCGTTCAGAACTATCTGCCTTATGATTCGCCTACCAATGAAGAAAATCTCCCCGGCCGTATTTGCGTTGGTAAGTAAAGGGTTAATAGAGTGTACCATCGGCAAAGACGGTATCAGTTATAAATTTACATAATCGTAAACATGAATGGATATTCTTTATTAAGCAAGCTTCATAAGGCACGAAGAAATTTCAGGCTAACCGCTACCGAACAAGCTCTATTCAGGGAATTAGTAGATGTTTGCAATAGCGATGGCTGGAGGGATTTTTTCTGCTGCCCAAACAAAGACCTATGCTGCCTTTTGAATATTGATGAAAAGACACTCATAAGAGCAAGATTAACGTTAATCAATGCAGGATTAATATACTACGAAGCAGGTAAAAGCAAGCGGCATGCAAGCAGATATTCTTTTGAAAAACCATCAAAGAAAGTAAGTAAAACTGCTGGAAATGTGCCAGCAGATGTGCCAGCAGATGTGCCAGCAGATGTGCCAGCAGATGTGCCAGCAGATGTGCCAGCAGATAATATATATAAAACTAAACTAAACAAAAAGGGAAAAAGAACTACTAACGTAGTTCCAAAAAGTTCTGCCGCGGCTAAAGCCGCTACACTCGAACAACGTACAAAAGTCTTTTACGATTCTTTGGTTCCCTTTGTTGAGGTTTACGGTAAGGAAATGATACGGGCCTTTTATAACTACTGGACCGAGCCGAATAAGTCTAAAACGAAAATGCGGTTTGAACTCGAGAAGACGTGGGATGTTTCCCGTCGCCTTGTAACGTGGTCTAACCGAGAATCTATAAAAGTGAGAAACAATGGATACCAAGATAGATACGAACAAAAGCGGATTGATTCTGAGCAAAGAAAGGCTGAATCATTGGCTAACCTCGACAACATCCGTGCAGCAGCGGAGAGACGTAGAAAGGAGCTTGAAGCAGAGGGAATTATTTAGCAGCTATCCTGACCCCGCCTTGCTGCTTGCGGATTATAACCCCTCCATACAGGCTAAGATTATCAAAACAGGATTTTCTTTCGCTGCTCTTGCAAAGAATGAAGCTATACCTACTCTTGGCCTGTTAAGCGGCACATACGGCGAGGAAACGCCCTTGGAGTGGCTGAAAATACAGATTGGAAGCCTGAATGATTACGCCGAGCAGGGTAGAGGTATAACCGAAAGCCAGCTGACGGAATTTACGTCGCTTATCCTGAATGAGTATTACTATCTCAACCTTGCAGAGGTGGCTAATTTCATTGCACGTTTCAAGCTTGGTTACTATGGTGAGTTTTACGGCGTTATTGGTCCGATGAAGATTGCCAGTGCCATCAGGGAGTATTTACGTGAGAGAAGAATCGATATTGAGCGGTACGAAAGGGAACAGGAGCGTATTCAGGACGAGAAGAACCGTGAGGAATGGGCTAAGACATCTATCACTCATGAAGAATATTTACGCAGAAAGGAATCACGCAAAAATGGCAAGTAGTGATATAAACAATTACATCTCGAAACGTTACGCCCGATGGCTTGACTATGCGGAGTTTCATTGCGCACATGCCGGCATCATGGGTGAAGCGTCTGATGTCCTAGACGAAGTTCTTTGCTCGCTGCTGGAGAAAGATTCACGTTTCCTCTCCCGGCTTCTCAATTCAAAGAAGAACGGATATACGGAACTTGACTTCTTCGTATTGAGGATGATAAAATTGAATGCTACTTCTCCCACTTCTCCATACCGAAGCAAATATAGGCCGATACCCACGGATGAGAATGCGGACTATTCGCGTCTTGATGTTGAGGATATGGAAGATGATTCGGAAGATGTGGCCGGAGAAACTTTGCGGCGCATGAGGCTCGTTCGTGAAATCTTTGAAGATCTTGACCTTTCCCCGTTCGCCCGCAGCGTATTCCAATATCGTTTTTTTGATGGCGGGGTGTTCAGTGAGTGGCCGGGCGATGAAAGTTTGAATGAGTTGTACGATACTTATAACGGCGTGCAAGAGCTCATCACAAAGAAAATAAACGGAAATATTCTATTTTAAATTAAAAACATTATGAAAGCATTGATTACAAAAAAAGTGACGGTAGTACGCAATGAGAACTTGTTAGATCCTGATACGGGATTGATTAAAGACGTATGCTGGGTGGGAATGAATAGCCGGATAACGGTGTATTATCTACTATTTATTCCAATTTATAGAAAAGAGGAAAAATTTAATGATGTGGATACTGCGGAATTATGAAAGATGAAATAAAATTTGACCCTAAAAACTTCCGTATTCATAACGACCGGAACAAGAAGGTTATCCGCAAGAGCCTTGAAGATTGCGGCGCCGGACGTTCCGTCTTGATGGATAAGGATAATTACTTGATAGCAGGCAATGGAGTATATGAACAGGCGCAAGAGCTTGGAATTCCGGTCCGAATCATTGAGACGGATGGCAAAGAGCTTGTTGTGGTAAAGCGAAAGGATTTAGCTCTTGGCGACAATCGACGTAAGTTGCTTGCGCTTGCTGATAATCACGCTTCCGATACGTCTGAGTTTGATATGGATCTTGTTATAGAGAACTTTTCTGCTGACGTTTTGGAGGATTGGGCGTTTTCGGTAGATGACATAGATGTTTCTGATGAATTACCATCAAGCACTGTTGTATCAAGGCGTCTTGCTGACTCGTTTATTATACCTCCTTTTTCAATCCTTGACACAAGGCAAGGAAGGTGGCAGGAACGGAAAAAGAGAATGGTTGTCTATTGGTATAAATAGCGAAATTGGGCGTGAAGGCGAGCTGACGTATGCCCGCTCCTCACAATCTCCGCATATATACGAGTTACGGAACAGATTACGCGAAAAGATGGGCTATGATCCTTCTTGGGATGAGATAGCGGAATATTGCCAAAAAAATAATATTCCGATGATGGGAGGGACATCTATTTTCGATCCTGTTCTTTGTGAATTGTCATACAGGTGGTTCAATATATCAGGCGGAGATATTATAGACCCGTTTGCGGGAGGTTCAGTGCGAGGGATAGTAGCAGCAAAATTAGGAATGGGATATAAAGGAATTGATTTACGATCGGAGCAGATTAAGGCTAATTATGAGAATGTAGCGCAAATACAGCCTCCTATAACAGAGAGAGAATGTCCTACTTGGATATGCGGTGATAGTATCGATATAGATATGCACTGCGCAGGAGTAGAGGCCGATATGATATTTAGTTGCCCTCCTTATGCAGACTTAGAGGTTTATTCGGATGATCCGCGCGATTTGTCCAATATGGAGTATGAGTCGTTCCTGAATGCTTATAAAGTAATAATTAGGAAGAGCTGCTCCTTGTTGAAGGAAAATCGCTTTGCAGTTTTTGTTGTTGGTGAAGTGAGAGCTAAAAGCGGGGAATATTATGATTTCGTAGGTGATACGGTGAAGGCTTTTAAAGAAGCAGGACTACACTACTACAACGAGATGATTATTGTTAATCAAATAGGGTCATTGGCAATGCGTGCAGGTAATCAGTTTAATCATTCCCGTAAAATAGGTAAATGTCATCAAAACGTATTAGTCTTTTACAAGGGTGATTTAAAGAAAATTCCAAGTATATATCCAGAACTCGACCTTGGTAATGTTGAAAAAGATTACGAAGAAAACATTTAAAGAAAAACATGTGATGATGGAACCCTGAAAGGATATGAAAAGCAATCGCGATGCTTGGCATGTCTTTCTCCGAAGTACAAGGAGATAGGGGTTTCTTGGATTTAATTATTAACTTTGCCGCATGAACTTTAAATGATTGCCGGCATGAAAACAATAACAGAGATGTATAAAGAATTGCTGAAAAAAAGACTGGAGCGAAAAAAACAAGAGTTATCCACTATTGAAGAATCAATCAACATGGGGGGGGTAGTTGCAGTTGAGAAGAAAAAGTATATTGAACTGAAAGCCGTAATTAACGAGCTTGAAAACATAATCGATATGGCGGAGACGATGTTTGAGAAAGACGAGTAGTGTATTTGTTATTGCCTATCTGTTGGGGGAGTTGCTGAAAAGCGGCTTCCCTTTTATATTTTAAAGAAAATACCTTTACAAATATATGACTGCGCCGAAAAAAGAATATGAGAAAAGGAAAGTAGGTAGAAAGAGCTCGTTTAAGGATGAGTATATAGAACAGTCTCTTAAGTTGTCATTGCTTGGAGCAACAGATAAGGAAATGGCTGATTTCTTCGGAGTTAGCGAACAGACATTGAATACTTGGAAGAAGAAGTATCCAGAGTTTCTTGAGTCCTTAAAAAGAGGCAAGGCTATGGCTGATGCTAATGTTGCATCCAGATTGTACAATCGTGCTATCGGATACAGTTGCCGTGCGACAAAGTTTGCAACAAACGAAGGGAAGATAACAGATAAGGTTGATTATGTAGAGCATTATCCTCCTGATACGACAGCTGCTATCTTTTGGCTGAAAAACAGGCAGCCGGAGAAATGGAGAGACCGTAAGGAGATAGACGCTAACGTTAATCTTAGCGATGAATTGGAAAGCATGTCGGATGAACAGTTAGAAAATATTATACGTGGCGAACAACAGGGAGATATTGATAAGAAAAGCGAAAGCGGCAACGATACTGCGTAAGCGAGAAGCCCGGAAAACATTCTGGGCTTTCTGCTTGTATATGGACCCGAAGTTTTTCGCAAAACGGTTGTTTCTTAAAAAGGTGGCCGATGCTTATCAGCGCGTACATGAAAAGTACTCCGATGGCCTTTCTTGGAGCCTTGCAGTCAGCATGCCACCTCGTGCCGGTAAGTCTTATATCTCTTCTCTATTTATCGCATGGATGCTCGGGCACTTTCCGGAGGAGAGTGTTATGCGTAACTGTCATTCAGATACTCTGTATAACAAATTATCATACGATGCCCGTAATATCATCCGTTCGCGTCGATTCTCGGAGATATTCCCGGATGCAAAGCTAAGCCAAGACAAACAGAACGTAAAGGGTTGGAACCTTACTGCGGCTCGGCAGGTGAGTTATTTCGGAGCAGGTGTCGGTGGTACTGTTATCGGATTCGGTGCGTCTATGCTTGCTATGACTGATGACTTGTATAAGTCTTTGGAGGATGCTCTTTCCGATACCAACAACGAAAAGGTATGGAGTTGGAAGCAGGGTACGCACGATTCACGTTTGGAAAAAAATTGTTGCCGTATCGATATTGGTACTCGTTGGTCCGCTTCGGATGTTCTTGGACGTATGGAAGAGGCCGGGAAATACGATGAGATTATACGTATAGCCGCCCTTGATGAAAACGATGAGTCGTTCTGTGAGGATGTGCACACGACTGAGTATTACCGCGAGTTGAGGCTTGAAACGGATGATAGTATATGGTGCGCGGAGTACATGCAGGAGCCTATTGAGGCTATCGGGTTACTGTTCCCTAAATCGGAGCTCATGTACTTTACGTTCGATGAACTTAAGGGCAAGACGCCGGACGGGAATATTGGTGCTTGTGACGTTGCCGACAAAGGAAACGATGACCTATGCGCCCCGTTCGCCGATGTGTACGGCGATCGCCTGTTCATCACAGATGTTGTATTTACAAAAGATGCAGTAGAGGTTACAGAACCACGCGTTGCGCAGGCAGTCATTGACAATAAGTGCGACCAAATGCGCATTGAAGCGAACAACGGTGGGCGTATCTTCGCTATTAATGTGCGAAAGACTGTAAAATGGCGTAACAGTAAGTGCGAGATACAGGCACGTCACACAACACAGAATAAAGAGACGCGTATACTGATGCGTGCAGGATGGATAAAGAAGCATTGTTTGTTCCTTGCTCCAACGGAATATAAGAAAGGATCTGACTATGACCGTTTCATGAAAGCTCTTACCAAGTATAAGAAGGAGGGAGGGAATGAACATGATGATGCACCTGACGGTATGACCATTCTTGCAGAGTTCGCAGAATCAATCGGAATGAAGACTAAGACTGCAAAGCGAAAGGTTGGGCGCGGATAGTAATTTGCTGCATCGTTATAAAACGCACGCTTGGGTATATTTTAAGAGAAAAGTATATGCCGAGTATTCAGGAGATTTTAGCAAAAGACGATTTTAGCGCTATCGTCAGCGACCTATGTAAAGATACGAGAGAGAATCGCTATCCTCGTGAGTATATGGAAGAGTATAACGGTGACCGAACACGCCGCCCGGATTCAGTAGGATTCAGGCAGCCGAAGACTATTGCCGTATATTCCGATACACTAACCGATAAGGAGGGTAACCCTGTCCGATTAGAGGATAAAACCATTCAAGTTGCAAAGGTTGTTACTAATATCCCAAAGCGTATTGTACGTACCGCTGTAGCGTTCATGTTCGGCGGGGAGATGACTCTGTCTGCGGAAGATCCTAACGAGGGGTTCGATGAGTTCAAGAAAGTCTTTGTTCGCAAGCTTAAGATGCAATCCGTATTTCGCAAGTTTGCCCGTAAAGTACTGTCAGAGACGAAAGCGGCTATCGTTTTCTATCCGGTAATAAAGCATGAAAGGGATATTGCAGGTAATGTCAAAAAGGTTTCGGTTCTTAAATGCAAGATACTATCTACTCCTAAAAGCTTGAATGAAACGTGTGAGTTCTATCCGCATTTCGATGAAGACGATGATATGGACGGATTCATTCATAAGTACAATGCGGATGTCGACGGTTCTAATTGCGAATGTATCACTATCTATACCGCCGAAACAATCTATACTGCCGTGAAGTATAACGGAGTATGGAATATCATTAAAAAACCTAACCTGTTTAAGAAGATTCCGGTTGTATATGCTGAAGTAGATGAACCCGAATGGGATTGTATCGCTAATCCTATGGATAAATACGAGATGCGTCTCTCTCGTGTGTCCGATACGAACGATTATTTCTCGGAACCGATACTGAAAACATATGGGCTTGCCAATCTGCCAAGCAAAGAAACGGTAGGTAAAGAATTGAATTTCTCAATGGAGATAGACCCAGATACGGGTACGGCGTATCATGGTGATGCGGATTATCTCGCATGGCAACAGTCTATAGACTCTGTTAAAGAAGAGCTTGACCGCCTAAAGAGCGAGATAGATTCCGGTTCGTCCACTCCAGACCTATCATTCAATAATCTTCAGGGTATCGGCAATCTTAGCGGTGTGGCCCGTAAGTTTATGACTATTGAGGCTACCATTAAGGCAAGCGAGAATATGGAGGTATTCGGTCCCGTCGTGCAACGTGCAGTTGCTATCATACAGGCCGGCATGATTAATATTTCGCACACTAAATATGCCTCACAGCTCGAAGATAACTATATCGATGTAGAGTTTGGTACTGTTCTTCCCGAGGACGTTGCCGAAGAGTTAAAGAATCTTGAAACAGCCTCACAGTTTAACTCAATGGAAACAATCATCAAAAACTCACCATATACGGATAACGTGCAGGAAGAGCTTGCGAGAAAGAAACAGGATGACAAAGATGAGGCATCCAACAGGGCTATGCCGGGATTTACATTTGCTGAATAATGAAGAAGATTCGTTCACTTGCTTTTCATGACCGGCAGCATATACAGCGGATATTAATGCAGCAGAATGCTGTCGGTTTGGCTTTCAATCAATTTATCGCCACTGTCTCACCTCATCTTCGTAAATGGACCGACCGTGGAGGAGATAGTGTGTGGGTGCGCAATTCCTCTGTAGAGAAAGCTATTGACAAGGCTTTATTGGTATTGCAGGCTTCCCTACAACAGAATATTACCGAATTTCAGGCTGATGCTTGGAAGGGGGCTAATATAAAGAATGATGATATGGTTTCCCGTTTCATAGACGGTATGGCTATTTCTTCGCTACGCAGGGATGGAATGTTCCGTCAAAACATGGAAGCGTTCAGAGGACTGCAAAAGGAGGTTGACGCAAACGGGTTGAATGTATCACAGAAGGTCTGGAAAATTACCGATCAGGCGAAAACCAACCTCGAGTTCTATCTTGATAGCGGTATATCCTCTGGGAGAAGCGCATCAGGGATAAGCAGTGACATTCGTCAAATCTTGGATAAACCGGATAAGAGGTTTCGCCGTGTACGTGACGAGAACGGGAAGTTGCAATTATCTAAGCCCATGGAAGAGTATCACCCTGGTGCAGGCGTATATCGTTCTTCCCGCATGAACGCTTTGCGTCTTGCCGCCACAACTACGAACGTGGCGTATAGGAAAGCAGACTATGAACGTTGGCAGAGTCTTGATTTTGTCCTTGGTATAGAGATAAGCCGTTCCCCGTCTAATCATGGTCCGTGCAAGATATGCGACGCTATGGTGGGTAAATACCCTAAGGGGTTTCAGTTCTTGGGTTTCCATCCGTTTTGTATCTGTATAGCTACTCCCATACTCCAGAAACCGGAAGATTTCGCTGACTTTTTACTTGATGATGAAATACCGAAAGAGCAACTTATTACCGATATACCTGCTGATGCCCGTAAGTTCATGCTTGATAATGAGTATATGCAGAAGTCGTATGCTTTCAGGGATAATGCGGAATGGTTCTCAGATAAACCTGTTAATAATACACAAGGCGATAAAATTATTGTAGGTAGTAATGTGCCTTCTGGGTTAAATACATTAGAGCAACAAATGTGGATTAATAATGTCCACGACACAGAAGATCGATTAAATATAACTCAAGGCAATCCGATGTCATTTGAAGAGGCTGATGGTAAGTCTCCTAATCCTAACTTTGAATCAGAATGGGGGTATAAACATAACTGTCAATCGTGTGTAGTTGCTTATGAATTACGGAGAAGAGGGTATAATGTGGAGGCTTTAATGAAGACTTTGGAAGATGATAACATCCCTCGTCAGTTGTCTTATAAAACAGAGTGGGCATGGATAGATCCTAAAACCGGACAAATGCCTAAAAAATTTAAGGCGGGAGGCGAGTATATAGACCCACTAACCAAAAAGATTAAGGTGAAAACAGAAAAAGTTATGATTAAAGAACTTATAGATAACACGAAAGTTCCGGGACGTTACCATATTGCATTTAATTGGAAAGGAAAATCAATAGAGGGTCATATAATAACGCTTGAAAGGTTGGATAATAACCAAGTAGTTTTATATGACCCACAAACGGGAGATAAAGTAAATTGGGCAGATTTAAAAAAGAGAATAAGGTTATCAGGAGGTATACGAGGATATAGGGTTGACAATATGCTGATAAACGAAAAGATTATAAATGGCGTAGTTCGGCCATCAAAGAGAAGATAGTATTTGATGTATTTCATGTAGCGTCGCTAATCTGGCAAAGTCTTGTTCGGATATTAGAATATATGTAGGATACCCGGTGCACATATTCGCAGAGGATGTGTCGTATGTAGCAAAAAAGACCATACATGAATTCCATTCCGTTTCATATAACGCTTTATCAAAGCCTATGCTCTTGACAAAAGATTCCGCTATTCTTTGTTTTTTCGAAATAATATCCGCTTTCATTCACATAGATGTCTAATAATTCAACAAATATAATAAAAAAATAATCATTCACTTATATTTTAAAGGAAAAAGTTATGAAGATTTTAGCAACAATCAAAGCCGCTCTGAAAAAGGCGGGGATACCCGAAAAATATGCGGGTAAAGTTCAAAAGTTATTCAATATTGAAAGTGAAGAAAACCTTGAGACATACATTGCGCTGTTCAAGGAGAATATTCTTCCTGATATTGAAGAGGTTGAAGGTAGTGTAAAGACTGCTGCTGAAGCTGCTGCAAAAAAAGCTATCGAAGATTACGAGAAACAGCATAATCTGAAAGATGGCAAAGCCATTAAACCGGAAAAGCCGGAAGAAACAAAGACGGATGATTTGCCGCCGGCGGTAAAAGTTCTTATTGAAGCCCAAGGCAAGCAGATTTCAGAGCTTACCGGAGTGGTGAACAAGCTTGCAAACTCTGTTACTACATCACAGAAACAGTCATCTGCTGCCGCCCTTTTCAAGGAAGCCAAGCTGCCGGAAAAGTGGCTTTCTCGTATCGATGTCAACTCTGAAAAGTCTGTAGAAGATCAAATTAAGGAATTGCAGGAAGAATGGACTGAACTCCGTCAAAGTGTTATTGATGACCAGGTGGAGACCGGCGACTACCGCCCTAATCAGTATAAACCGAAAGAAAGAACAGAGAAAGAGTGGGCCGATTTCATGAATGGGGACAAAGAAACAAGCAAGGATGCGAGCGTTGCAAGCCTCGGCTTGGATTAGTGTTTAATAAATTAATAATTGTGTCATGTTTAGAAAAAAAGAAAAAGAGTTTCAGTACCATCCCGGTATAGAGAAGATTATCGAGGATGTACAGGGTGGCGGAACCATTGCCCGAAAAGAGCTGAAGGGCGTCATCAAGGAATTGCCGCCTATCGTTGTTGTGGGGCGCGATGAAAACGGATTGTATCATGTTGTGAAAACCGCCCTTATCCAGAAAGTGAGCGGAACGACTATTGAGGTTGGCAAGAAGCATCTTTTTGTGGTCGGTGAAGCTGTTATGATTGGTGGTGATTTGAAGGGTGCATCCGATTTGATTGCGTCTATCGACAAGAGTAATCCTGAAAAGGATGTTATTACTCTTGCTGGCGCCATTGGAGAGGGCAGTGCCGGCCAAGTGCTTGTTCTTGCAAAAGACAAACAGGACGCTAATTCAGCCAAGTTCAAGTACATCCCTGAGGTTGTTACAATGAACAAGGTAGACGTTACGGTTGCCAACCAGCAATCAGGCTTGCTTGTCCGTGGAACAGTTAATGAGAGTGTAATGCCTTATCCTGTTGATGACGCTATTAAGGCACAGTTAAAGGATATTCGTTTTGTATACAAACAAGTGTAAATAGTTGTTTATTATGGAAAGAAGTTTAATTAAGCAAGTCAACCGAAAAAATATGTCGGCTCGCCTGAATTCCCGTAAGGTGAAGCCGGTGTTCTATCCGAACTTTTTCGATGTGAAACAAAAAATGTCCCTTAAATGGGAGACCTTGACGGGAGAAAAAGGTGCACCGGTTATCGCTGACGTAATCAGCTACGATGCTTCGGCACCACAGAAGACGCGAGAAGTAGTCGGCAAGATGTCCGGGGATATCCCCAAGACTGCTGTAAAGCGTGGTATGAATGAGAGTGACTGGAACGAATACCGGCAGTTGAGTCGTGATTGCAACGGCGATGCTGATTTGCAGGCTCTTCTTGACCTTTCTTTCAAAGATCAGGACTTTGTATATAATGCAGTGCGTGCTCGTTTTGAGTGGTGGTGCATGCAGTTAATGTCTAAGGGTGGATTCGCTCTGAATAAATCCAATAATAACGGTATTGTTACGGAAGAGTTTGTCGGATGCGGTATGCCGAAAGCCAATCGTAAGGTCGCGGCTAAAGATTGGGCTAACGCGTCTACTGCTGACGGGTTGCAGGACATCGAAGATGTTATTGTTGCTGCAGCAGCCGATGGAGTTTCTCTTCGCTACGTTATTATGCGTTCTGATGAGTTTTCTTTGTTGAAAAAGCAAAAATCAACAATGGAGAAGGTGAAAGGATGGATTAACCAAAAGGATAAACTTACCATCACGAAAAAGGTCATCAACGAGTATCTTGCTGCTCAAGAAAAACCTGTTACTATTGTTGTAATAGACCCTTCTGTGCGTATTGAAGACGAGTCCCACAAACGTACTACTGTGAACCCATGGGAGAGCAGAAGAGTTTGTTTCTTGGAAGATCTTAATGTTGGCGATATACAACATGGTCCTATCGCCGCAGAGAGTTCTGTCGAATACGCCAAAAAAGCTACCACCTTGAAGAAAGATTTTATCTTTATCTCCAAGTGGTCGGAGCTGGAGCCGTTCAAGGAATGGACAAAGGCAGAAGCGAATGCTATTCCCGTAATCAACGACCCTGATGCCATGTATATCCTTAAAGCGGATGCGTTGGCTTGGGAAGAGAGTGAGAATACGGAATATACGGACACTGACGACGAAAACGGTTACTAATGGATACTATTCGCGATACTATTCTTGCATTTCCCGGCCTTGAGGATACGGAGGATGCGTTTCTAAATCGAGTACTTACACTTCGGGGGCTTGACGGCACGAAGCCATACTCGAAAGAGATAGACGGCTCTGTATGCCTCGCGGCGGCTGACTTGTATAAACAGATGGCAAACCTTCCGGATTTCTCGGAAGGTGAGCTATCTAAAACATATCCGCGTAGTTATTATGTCAATACGGCGAAAAGCTTGTATATCGAGAACGGTGAACCTGAAAAGGCGTTGACGGTAGGCAAACGAATAGTCGTAAAAGGAAAGGCAGGCAACAGATGGTAAAGCGAAAAGCATACGAAGCGACCGTAACGCTGGAGATAGCCGGAGGGGTTGTTAACGGTGAATGGCAGGAAGGGCGTACAGATACATTGTCCATCAAAGGGCATTACAACTCTGCTACGGGAGCCCGGATAATCATTCGCCGTAACGCCAACGGCGACGAGAAGCAAGTTAGCGGCTATTTCTTTCCCGGCAAGAAACCAAAGTTTGAGGGTAATCCTATCAGGCTCACTGTACCGGGCCTGGAAATAGATGTCCCGATAATATGTTGGGATTCGTACCAATCACATTCCGTTATCAATGTATGAGTAAAAACGGGCTTATCCCCTTGTGGACGGATAGCGATGCAGACAGATTCTACAGCTACTTTGTCGATAGAGCAAATGATAAGATATTTCAGATGCTTTCGGCTGCCGGTGAAAAGTATATCGGAGTTGCACGTAAATCCGGTTCTTATAAAGACCATACGGGGAACCTGCGTAGCTCTGTCGGTTATATGGTCTTCAAGGATGGAGAATGTGTAGCCGAGAACTTTGAGAAAAGCTCGAATGGTACGGATAAGCAAACGGGAGTCACAAAAGCTCGCAGGCTTGCTAAAAAGATTGCTCTTGAATTGGATACGGGATGGGTGCTCGTCTTAACCGCCGGCATGGAGTACGCTGCACGGGTTGAAGCTCTCGGACGTGATGTAGCCACATCTGGGACTATTAAGGCGGAAGAGTATTTGCGAAAGACGAGCAAAAACCTATTTGACAAATTGGCAAAAAGAGGATATTAGAATATGGACGAATACGATGTAATAGATTTTGTTTACGATGCTGTAGCTGCATCTATTCCAAATGTACTTGTGGTAAAAGACAAGTCCGAATCAGGAATGAGGGTTGAGCATGTTGTAATCAACAATATAACACATGTAGAGTCTGATTTTACCGGAAAAACACCCGTAAACATAAACATCTTCGTTCCGCTTAATCCAAACGGCATGATAAAGCGTCAGCGTATGAAAGAACTACGTCGAACTGTAAGGCGGTCTATCGACGCTATAAGCAGCAACGACGGTAATTGTAGGCAAGTCGAGGTTCTCTGGGCAGAAAAGATGTCAGAATTGAAAGAGGGGTTCGACTGTGTGAATATAAGAATTAATGTATTAACTGATAAATAAATTAAATTATGGCAGCAAAAAAAAGACCTATTGCGATGGGTGTGGCAGCAATCAGACTGGCCACGTATGGAGATGGTGTTCCTGGAAATGATTTCAAGGATTTACCTTTACCGTTCAAGGGAACTGTAGCGTTTAACTTCGCAGACCCCAAAGAAGTGAAAATCGAAACGGAAGGAACAGATGAGCCGTTGTATGTGACGTTCGTTAAAGACGCAACGGACTACATTGAATTCTCGATTCCTACTCCCGACAATGAGACTATAAAAATTCTTTGTGGGGGGACTATTAACAAAGGTGGGGCAAATAAGGACATTTGGGAACAAGGAACAACCTTCCCGAGTATCGTTAAAACTTTTCAGGCGGAAACTGTACCCCACAATGGATCTAAGGTTGTCTATACTATTGTACATGGAAAGATTATGGCTAAACTTAATCAGGCGCCCGGTGCAGAACAGCCTGAATTGCTGCTTGTACGTGTTTACAAGCAGGCGGCAATCGCAGAGAATGGAGATGTAAAAACAGCCTTTACTCGTGAAGTCGTTTCTATTCCCTAAGAATAATTTGTAGTCATTGATGGGCGGGGGATATTCTTCCGCCCTAATTTTAGAACGCTATGGATATACGATTATTGCAGCAGCTTGAAGCCGAAACAATATCAGAAAAGCCTCTGAAAATCCCCTTTAGCTTCGATAATATTGAACGGTTGCCCAAGGGAAAGAGTCCCGGTGATTGTATTGTTATTCGTCCGATAACCGTGCGCACATGGTTCTGTATTCGCCCGCTATTGCTTAAAATTGACAAGGAAGATCTTAGCCGGCTTATCAATAAACCGGGAGAAGTGGGCCCGGAGGTAGCGGAGGTGATGGATAAGTATGGCGAACTAATACTTGATATTGTTTGCCTGGGAATACACAATAAACCGAGCGACCCTCCCGCATGGTTCCGTGATGTATTGACGGATAATTGTACGTGGCAGGATATTCATGTATTATTAAACGCTATTCTATTCCGTATAGGGTTCTACCCTTTTTGCAAATCTATCATAACTCTTCGGAGTGTGAGCCCAATGGACGAGGCGGAGATGATAGCCGCCCGAAAGAATTTAGAAAGCTGGCATCTCTCTCGCAAGGAAGATTCTTAGTGTTGGTCCATGAGGCATTGGGGCTAACATATAAAGAAACACTTGAGTCGAGTTTTGTTTTGATTGAGGTAATGATGCAGGAATATGCATATATCACAAAAGAACGAAACAAGGCTTGCGAGAAAGGGTCGGACGAGGATGGGGATTATGAATGGGTGGAATTACCGTCCTTTGATAATCCGAACGAGATGATTCGGTATAAGAAATACCGGGATGTAGGTGATAAAATCAGAGGATGATTATATTTTAAATTGTGCGATAAGCGCCATGAGTTTGAATTTGGTTATTTGTGGGGAGGTTGCCTGTGATAGGTAGCCTCCCTGTTTGTTTATAAATCTCTCTGCCTTATTATATTTTAATGAAAAAGGTATGGGAATAGTAAATAGGGAAGGTGCATTATACATGGCCACCGGTATAGATAATTCCGGGTTATACAAAGGAAGACAAGAGGCCTTAGGCATTATTAAGGCTATGGCTGGGGAAATTACCAGCTTTGATGTGTTTGGAGGTATCGGTATTAGTGCCGGAATTGCTTTCGCTTCTGCGGCTAAGGATGCTTATGCTTTCGAGAAGCAGTTTGAATCATCCATGAAGGAGGTGGCTACAATCTCGGGTCTTGTAAAAGATAGCATGGATGCCACCAAGCAGAAAATAATCAGTTTGACTACTGATGAACAAATACCAATTGGTGCCAATGAGATGGCAAAAGCACTGTATGGTATCGTTTCCGCCGGGCATGATGGTGAACAGGGTATGCGGGTACTTGAAGTTTCGGCTAAGGCCGCTGTCGGAGGTATCACCGAAACAGCTACTGCTGCCGATGCTATTACCACTCTACTCAATGCTTATAAAAAAGATGCTTCCGAAGCCGAGAAGGTTTCAGATATGCTCTTCACGACGGCCAAGCTTGGTAAGACAACTTTTGGCGAGATGGGGAAAAGTATTGCGCAAGCTGCTCCTGTTGCCGCCGCCTATGGCGTAGAAATGGATCAGGTGCTTGCTGCGGTGGCGACATTGACGAAACAAGGTACGCCAACAGCACAGGCGATGACACAAATACGGGCTGCAATCGTAGGCGTATCTAAATATCTGGGAGATGGCGCATACGAAGCCATGACATTTCAAGAGGCATTGGAAAAGGTTCGACAGGAGGCTGGAGGAAGCGAAGCCAAGCTGCGTTCAATGATTCCGGAAATGGAGGCAGTGAATGGTTTGCTTGGTTTAACTGGAAAAAATGCACAAGAGGCTGCCGGTCATCTTGATGAGATGAAAAGATCTGTTGGTGCCACCGAAGAAGCGTTTAAGGAAATGGCAGATGGTGCAGAAAATCAACTTAAGCTTCTTGGGAATAATATAACCGCAATGTTCCGGCCAATGGGGCAAAAGATTCTTGAAGAAGTCTCCCGGGTGTCAACTGCCATCAATAAGGCGTTCAATGGTGGGGAGGTAGAAGATTCTTTACGGAAACTTGGCGATTTGGTAGTGATTGTTACAGGGGCATTGATAAGTTATAAGGGTTCCATCGCTGCCGTATCAGCAGCTAAGAAGGTTAACCTCGCAATTACAAGAGTTCTGACATCTGAAAGATCTGCAGAACAAACACGCTTAATTGTGTCGAAGGGGTTGCATTACACGGAAGCTGGGGCTATTGCGAAAAATACCAGTGCCCGTATATTGTTAACACGTGCTTTGAAAGCGCAAACCGTCGCCTATTTGAAGAATACAGCAGCTATGCTTACAAATCCATATATCCTGGCCGCTGCGGCACTTACTACACTTGGATATGGACTTTATAAATTAGCTACAATGGAGAGTGCTGCCGAGAAATCCACTCGGAGGCATCGGGAAGAGCAAGATAAATTCCGTAAATCAATCAATGAACGTAAACATCAATCGGAGGAGTTGCTGCGTATCATCCAGGACGAGTCGGAGACCGAGGAAAAGAAAATAGATGCATACTCTAAATTGCAAATACTATCTCCAGCCTTAACGACTGCATATAGTAAAGAAGCCCTTGCTGTACTTGAACTTGCTGAAGCCAACAAAGTACTGAACGCCGAGAGGGATAAACTTACACGGCAAAATATACAAAGTAATATTAAACGTTTGCAAGATGAACTGAAAGAGTTGAATAAACAAAAGAATGATGGAAGGAATAGTGGTGCAGTATCTCAATGGATGTTAGGGTCAAAAGTAGAAACTAAACAAGGGGAATTAAATAAGTATATTAAAGACCTGAGAAAAATAAAAGAGATTGAAAAAGAGGCTCGACCTGTTGAAGTGAAACTGGTTGAGGCAAAGGCTGATTTACAACAGATTCAAGAAGAATTTGAGAGAGCAAAAAAGAAATTGCAGGAAGAGCAAGAAAAACTCAAAAACAATCCTTTTTATACCATTCCCTTTAATGTAGAAATTGACGTATCCAATGCGGAGAAGAAACTGAAAGAAACGAAAGATAAAATAGCTTCTTTGACGAGTACTGAAACCGGTAGTAGCAATAGTAAAGATATTATCAAAAACAAGGTATACTGGGAAGGGGAAAAGAAAAAAACAGAGGATAATTTAGCCAAAATGGATGTATCCAAGAAAGGCTCCAAAGATTGGAATAAGCTTGTTTCTGATATTGCGAAGTATCAAAAAGAAATAGACAAGTATGAGGTTTTAAAGTCTGTTAAGCCGGGAATAGAAACAAAGAAAGCGGAAGAAAAGTTAACTGCTACCCTCACAGAACAGATGATTGAGCGCAAGCGTCGTTTGGAAGATTTACAAACGCAGATTGATGAATCCCGTATTAAGACAATGGCTGATGGCTCTGCTAAGACTATCGAAGAAATGGAAATTAACTTTGAGAAGGAAATGCAGACCATTGATCGCCAAAAAGAAGATGCCTTACGTAAGAATATAGATAATGCACGTACTGCTTTTGAGGCTGACCCTAAAAACAAAGACAGGTTTTTTGATGGATCTGGAATTAAACTTTCAGACGATGAAATAAGGTTGTTTGACGAGAAATATAAAGCAGCTATCGCCGTATGGGAGAAAAACCTTGCGGATTATAATCAAAACAGTAAAAAGTCATGGAATGAATACTTAAAAGAGTTTGGAGATTATCAGCAGAAGAGGCAAGCTATTCTTGATTTAGCGCAAGAGGAGTCTGAAAAGGCGGGAACAGAGGGGGAACGTAAATCCATCCTAAAACGTGCGCAAAATGAAATGGATGAACTCGATAATTCTATGCGCAATAGCTCTACTCTCATGGGGCAATTATTTGCTGATGCTTCGCAAAAAAGCGTAAATGAGATTCAAAAGATTGTTGATAAGGCTGAATTATTAATGCGATACCTTGAGTCTGTAAAAGACGAGAAGGGAAATGCTGTTATTGGAGGGAAGAAGGTATCAAAGAAGGAAATTCTTGATATAGGGATTAGCGATAACACTCTTCAAAACTTATCGAAATCACCTGAAAAGGTCGAAGCATTGCGTAATGGCATCAATAAGATGAAAGATGACCTTAAGGGAAAAAGTCCTTTTAAGATGTTTGAGACACAGATTGGAGATGCTATAAAGAAAATAAAGAAGGGGGGGAAAGGAAGTCTTGCACAAGGGATATCTGAAATAGGAAGTTCTATTGCTCAATTCTCTCCTGCGGTAAGTCAGTTTGGCAAAGATTTAGGAAATATTATAGGAAACGATGATTTAGGTAACAAGATATCCGGAGTGTCTGATGCTATTGGCGGACTGGGGCAAACGGCTATGGGGGTCGGACAAATCATGTCCGGAGATATTGTCGGAGGTGCCATGGCGGCGGTTTCTGGAATTTCACAAGTCGTTGATGCCCTAGATGGATTATTTGGTGCCGACTATGCCAAATACGAAGCTATGAAAGCACAATACGAAACACTAAATGCAATCTGGGATGAATTAATAGAGAAGAAACGTAAGTACATTGAGACGTCCTATGGAATAGAAGCGGTCAAAGTGAGTGAAGAGGCCAAACTGTTACAGAAAAAAACTATTGAGAGCCAACGCATTTTAGGGCGTGAGTTACTTAATTCTGGAGCATCTGCCGGTTCACACTCAATCGGTATTCGCATTTGGAAAAAAATGAATGATGAAGCGTGGAGACAAGCAAGAAGGGCATTAGGCTCAGATTGGAAAAACAAGTATAATGACAAAAGTCGAATGGAATGGCTGTTTGACCTTTCCGCCAAACAGTTGAGTAAATTAAAGGAGGCCGGTGTTTTTTGGGCGAAATTAGACGATGATGTACGAAGGTATCTTGACAATATTATAGAGGGACAAGAAAAATTGGACGAAATCAATGAACAGATGAAAAACCAGTTAACCAATACCTCGTTTGACTCCATGTATGAAAACTTCATCGATAAGCTAATGGATATGAAAAGTAGTACAGAAGATTTTGTCGATGATATAAATAGTTCGTTTATGCGAGCTTTCCTTGCGAATGAGATAGGAGCTAAGTATCGTGAAAAATTAAAGAAGTGGTATGATGGTTTCGCCGATGATTTGAAAGATGGAAAGTTGTCTGACGAAGAAGTGCAGAGGAGAAGAGAAGAGTATAAGAAATATGTAAATGACGCTATTAGGGATAGGGATAATATTGCAAAGGTAACAGGCTATACGGGAGACTCTGATGATAAAGGGGTTACCGGAAAACTTCAGGAAGCCCTTACAGAGGGAACCGCCAACCAACTGGTTGGACTATGGAATATGTCTGCTCTTGATATTCGTTACATTAAAGAACATCTTCAATCGATTCCACCGGAACACTTCAAATGTTGTGATGACATTCGTATGGATGTTGGGCAAATCATGCTTCTTGCGGCCGAAATTAAAAATAACACCGAGCGTACAGCTGATAATACGTATGGCTTGAAAGAAGAACTTCGAGAAATAAAGAATGAGATTACAGAGGTCAAGAAAAATACTAAAGGATATACTGGGAGGGGGTAGTTATGTATAAGTTTGATGATATAGATATTACATCTTTAGGGGCGATGCCTGGCAAAGTTCCGGGCGAATGTCTTGCTATAAGTGGGGTATTTGACCTGCCAAAGCGCGTTGGGGAGACAGAATATAATTGGGGGACATCGATAGAGCCTTTTGTTGAGGAAGCAGATATTAAATTAGACGGCCGAACTATCACGCTCGTTTGCGTGGTTGGTCATGATATGGTAGAAGATTTCAAACAGCACGCTATCGCATGTAGGAAGCTGACTACGAACTTTGGGGTGTTTGACGTGATACAGCGTGATGCTATATCCGTGGAAAGGCATGCAAATATTTGCATTGTTACGGTCAAATTATGGCAGCCAGAATATATCCCTGTGGAACTAACTGTAATTCCTTCCGGCGGCGCATATATGCTTATCGGCTTGTTTAATCTTGCTGATGATTTTGGGATATATATGAAATATAAAAGTGGAGTGAGAGATACTTCTAAAAGGATAGAGGTTCAAACCACCTCCTTGTATTCCTGCTCTATGTATAGAGAACCTCAGGATCTTTCTTTCTCCTGCTTTCTGAAGGCAGGAACCATGCAAGAAGCATATAGTAAGATGATGCAGTTTCATGCCCTTTGTGTGTCTCCCGGCATCAAGATGTTTACTGATGCGGAAAATAAACAGCACAAAATATATTTTAAAGATGAAATAAAATGTAAGACGATAGCGGACGGACTGCTGTCATTTGATTTGAAAATGCGTAAACTCAATGATTGATAAGATAGATATATACGGTTTGAGGGATGGGATTATTGCAAAAGTAGCCTCTATCCCTTGTGAAAATACGTTTCATAATTCTTCTTTGATGGCTAAAGATGAGTTGTCTGTATCTGTTGTCACCGATAGTCCTCTTCCTGTAAAGGCTGGGGACTATTGCACAATGGACGGAGTTGTATATCGTATGAATCGCGATGCTGAATTTACGCAAAAAACGGAAGTACAACATGAGTACTCAATTATTTTAGAGGCACCTATTTATACTCTTTTAGATAAGGTTTTTTGCAATCGTGTTACAGGCAGTACTAAGGTGGTATTGACCGGAAAACTCCGAGACTTCTTGGAGCTTCTTATGTGGAATGTAAACAAGTCGGAAGATAATCCTCTCGGAGTTGATACAGGGTGGAAAATAGGTTTATGTCCTGACACGGAATATAGAAATATAGTACTTGACGGGATATCATGTCGGGCTTCATTGGATGAATTCCGGAAAGCTTTTGATTTAGAGTACTACGTTACAAATAAGACAATAAACTTTGTTTCTCATATTGAGAATGAAACAGGGTTGACATTCATTCAAGGTCGTGGTGGTGGCTTGTATTCCCTTGAACAAAAAAATGTTGATTCGGGAGATGTCGTTACGCGCTTATTCCCAAAAGGCGGAAAGGAGAATGTAATACCCGGAGAAGGAGACGAAGATGGACGATTGGTTTTGCCGGAGAAATATATTGAGGATTTTACCGAAACAACAAAAGTAGTAGAGCGTGTTGTTGTATTTGATGATATACATCCTACCTTTCAGGGTAAGGTGGGCGTTTTGAGCGATGCAAATAACAAGTCGTTTATTTGCGCAGAAATAGATTTTGATATCAAAGAACTTGCGGTAGGGTCTGATGCACGCGTTAACTTCCTAACAGGAGACCTGATGGGTAAGGCTTTTGAGTTTAAGTGGAACAATGAGGCTAAAAAGATAACGCTTATAGGTCAGATTGATGAGTTAGCAGTAATTGATCCCAAGACGAAATCAAAACCCGTTATTCCTGATGCAAATAAATATCTCCGCGGGGGTGAACTATTCACCCTCATCGGACTTCGCATGTCCGGTACATACAAGGCGAATGCTGTTGATAAATTGCGCCAGAAGGGGGTGGAATGGCTTGGATATAACTGCCGGAAGCGTGTTAAGTATAGCCTCGAAGTAGATTACAGAATTTTGAGAGGCAAGCGCTCTTTATCTGTAGGTGATCTTGTAACAGTCAAAGATGAAAAACGAGGCATTAACTCCACCATTCGTATAACCTCTACCGAGAAGAATTTGCTTACTGGAAAAATCTCTTGTATTGTATCGAACTATCTTGATGAGAAATGGGAGAAGAAGATAGAAGGGCAAATAGCGTCTACTCAAGCAGCTATATCCGGTGGGGTATCTTCCGGTAATGTTGATATTATAGAGGAAAACGATGCTCGAGAATGTACTGACCGAAGAGTGTTCTCTTCATTAAGGACAATCAAGGAACTCCTTAACCGCTCTCTTTCCAAGACCCACTCCGACCGTACCCCTTATTCGTTGGTGGTAGGTCAGGACTTGGAAGTGGAACATTTAATTAAGGCGCTCACAAGACTTGAAGTCGGCGAAGCCGTGGATTCTCTCCTGGCTGGCAAGGGCATAATTGCAGAGAACGGGAGGATTCAGGCAGACCGCATGGAGTTGCGGTCGTCGCTGACTGTCTTGCGCCTTATCATCAACGAGATTCAGGCGATGGCCGGAGACTACTCTTTCTCCGACTGCGGATACATCGAGCGTGTGGACAAGATAGACGGCACCACGTACAAGCTATGGATGGAGAAGCGCACGGATACCGACTGGACTAACTTGGATGAGCACGATGTGCTGTTGTCCATCGTCAACAGCCTGCTGACAGGCGGCACCGACTATTACTCCTCCTGGTTCCGCTGCGTGTCCAAGAACCGCAACGAGAACTCGCTGACTGTCGTGCTTTATCCCGACAGCGAAGTACCGGGTGGCAAGAACTATCCTCCCGTTTCGGGGTATAACGTGACACGCAAGGGCAACGCTACCATGCCCGAAGCCGGAGAGACGAACGAGCGTGCGCAGAGCTGGCTCATCTCATCAAGGGAGGGGCGTATCATGTTTTTGCAAAACGTATTCAAGCCGATACTGGAGGATTACAACTACGCAATAAGCATCGGCCGCTTCCCGTCCGTGAAGATGATACGCAAGCTGCCCATCTCCCCTACGGACGTGGGCATCATGGCAAAAACCATCGTTGCCGAGAATTTCTATCAAGCCGACTGGAACGGTGACATCATCCCCAAGAAAGTAGACCGTGGCGAATGGTCGCTTGCCGTTGCGCAAGGCGAATCGCCCTACCGCAACGTGTCGCATGAGGTGACGCTGGAGAATCAGTCGGTAGTCACCCAATTGGAGCAACATACCGTCTACCATTACGGCTGCAAATGGGGCTGTGTCATCGACAAGACTGCGGATGAGCCGAAGTGGAACGCCCCAGGATGGATATTGCTCGAAGGGGATAAGAACTACCACCTTGATTTCACCTCCACCAACGGATGGCAGTTCTTCCACCGCTCGGTCGATACCGTCGTTTCGGCGGTAGTCAGCTACGGCAACCGTGACATCACCGAGGTACTGATGGCTTCCGACGGCGTGCAGGTGGAGTGGCTGCGTGATACGGGCAACGTGCCCGCCGATAATGCTTGGCAACCTACCTACGTGGACGGAAAGAAATATGCCATCCACCTTACAAGGGCTGACATGGGCAGCGAGTGGGGCGTATCGGTGCGCAAGGTGCGTTTCGTGTGCCGGGTATTCATCCCGATAGGTGGAGGCAAATTTGAAAAGACAGAAAATTATATAGGTTTTAAAATATAAAAGCGATGATAAACAGTACACCTAAAGACATCCCCGTATATATCGACCCCTATTCGTTCATGGCCGATATACAGGTTCTCGCCGGCAACCCGGTGCAGAACTACAACAAGGACAGCAACACCTACGAGCCCGACCGTGCGTTGATACCCTGCTTGCTCATGCCCTACGTTTCTGTATCAGACCCCGAGGGCGTCATGGGCGGCATACGGGAGATAACCGGTGCGGAGTGGTACGAGGGAGCGCCAAAGGCGGACGGCAGCAACCGTATCGTAAACGGTACGGACTATCAGATATCCGCCGCCGGCAAGCCGCAATACTCCTTGACCGTCAAGAAGAACATCGACTACAATTCGCCTGTCGAGATACACTGTATCCTCTCGTTTACCGACACGAGGCGAAACAAGCAGGTGGATGTGGAGAGAAGCATCGTCCTTCGGACTACCATCTTCGACGGCAAGAACTACTCTTTGAAGACGGACAGGCCAGCAAGCTACACCGTCAACCCGCTGGCCGTAACCCCCGATGCGGGGGGCAGGTGGATAGAGGAGATTACGGCGCGGCTCTATTCGGGAGCCACCCCCGTGCCGGACGCCAACGCCGCCTATTGGTGGGAGGTACTCGACAAGGGCGCCTGGCGCGAGTTCAACGAGGCGGAGCTTGCGTTCTGCGTGGACGGCAAGACCGGCGGGATATGGGGCAAGAAGCTCACCATAGACACCCGTTTCATGCGGCATGAATCGTTCCGTTGCCGTGCGGCCTACTACAATGGAGTACGCCCCACCGCCCCGAGTGACGATTCCCTGCAGTGCGTCACCTCCATCAAGGTGGAGATGCCCAAGACGCTGGGCGTTGACATCGTCCAGACCAAGGGATTCAAGGTGTCGGCCACGCTTGCCACCCCGGTAAGCTTCACTTGCTACATACCCTACAACAAGGGATATATAGGCGTGGAGCAAGACCATCTGTTTGCCATCACATGGTTTGTCCGCTCCCTTAAACCGGGCAATTCGCCTGTCATGGCCGGCAGCGGACGCAACTGTGATTTCGTCCCTTCCTCGTTCGGCTTCGACCCCAACTATCCCATGCAGGTGTATGCGGAGGTAAAGCTGTATGCGGAGACGGCGGCGGTGATGAGCGGTGACAGCTATGTATATAGTGGTGATAACCTGATTGTACAACCTTTATACGAATAGATATGAATTACTTATTGGTCAAAGAAGAACAGTTAACAGGCAAGGATTACGACTACCGCTATGCGGAGCGAATCCCCGACGGGAGGATAATCCTGCCATTGAGTGCCTTGAAAGTGCTTTCCGGCTTTGCCCCGGAAGTCCTGTCGGACGAAGACCTGAAAGCCTTGATAAAGGAGCAGCAAGAGAGTGGCGTGTATGACACCCAAGCGGGCGGCAATCCCGAAGGACAGCCCGCATCGGATGGTGAAGAAGAGACCGGTTCCGGCACGGAGGAGGAAGTGGATAACGAAGCAGAGGAAGGAGGTGCGGTATGAACTTAGATGGTGGATTTGAATTAATAGGGTTGCTTGATGGTACGACCGTCAACGGCATATTACGGGTGGAGGGCACTCCGCTCGTCCAAAGGTACAACAAAGGCACGAATGTCTTTATACCCGACTTCGAGGCGATGGCGGAGAATGTCCGCCCTACGGTAGTATTGATATTGGTCGATACGGCATCGGGTGCGGTTCTCACTCCCCAATCGATAGAGTTCCGGTACAACGGGATGCAGCTTACGTTCGGAGCTAACGGGTTGAGCGACAATCCAGGTCTTGTGGGCTTCTTTAAGAAGATAGACGCCTACAGCGCCAACATCGGCGGCCAGACCTATAACCTGCCTGCCTTGCGTGTGATGAAGAACCTTGTGCCCATCTCCGGATATGACAATGACCGTATCACTGTATCAGGAACAATAGAAATAGGCGGTGCGTCCATCGCCTTTCAGGAGCTGTCAAAGGAGGTAGTCATCCAAGAGAGTACCGGCAACCAGTATGATGTGCTTATCAGCAACAACAAGGGGTCTCGGCTGGTGACTGCCGGTGAATCGCTTACGGAGAATGTGAGGGTATTCAAGGACGGTGTGGAGATGACGGACTACTCCGGGTTTACGTTTGAATGGTACAAGATGCTTGGTTCGGGCGATGAAGCGTGGGGTACTGGGAGAACCAAGAATGTGGCCACCGGCGATGTCAACAACGTGTTGAAGCTCCGTTGCGACGTGAAGAGGAGCGGTACGCTGCTGGCTTCCGGCTACGATGAGATAACCGACTTCTCCGACCCCTACTTGATGCGGGTGAAGATAAGCGGCATTCTCGGCAATACCGTTCGCCGTGGAGAAACGGCTGTACTTACACCTGTTGCGGTGAAGCGCAGCACGGGAGAAGAAGTACCGTCTCTCATTACCAATTGGAATTTTTCTATAAAAGACAATGCCGGTGCGCCTTTTGTCCTGACAGGAAAGAGTGCGGCGAACTTCACGGCGGATAAGGCATCAGTGACCTATGAAGACATGGTACGGGCGAAGATGGGGCTTTCGGGCGTTATTACGGGCGTTTATTAATAGACTGCGTATGTTACTTAGTGAGACCATATATTTGAAGGCGGAAGCAGAAAGGGTGTGGATTGAAGCCAATCCGGGCGCCGTGTCGGTGGATGCCAACAACATCCAATCGACCCCCCTTGTCATCCGCCTGTGGATGGGCGAAGGCAGTACCAAGGTGGCGGTACAGGCCTACCTCACCCTTAAGGTGGAGAGCGTTGCAGGTACAAACGTAACCACGCTGTACACGTACAAATCCCCGTCCAAGGTGAGTGAGTTCAGCTACACCATCCCTGCCGACAAGTATGCCACGGCCAACCGCATCAGCGTGTATGCCTATGAGGACGGTGCCCGTACAAAGGAGATAGACGCCAGGCTGGTAAACGTCATTGCGGACAACCCGATACCGTTTCCCCGCCCGGAGGCGTGGGCGCCGGGGCTTACCTACAAGAACGGCGAGATACTGATGCTCGACGGGCAGGTGTACATGTGGATGAGCCGCATACCGGGCAATACGGCGGTGAACCCGAAGATAGACGTGTCAAGCGCAAGCCCGTCGGGCAAGTGGAAGGCGTATCAGCATTGGCCGTTGCTCTCCACAAGCATCCTGATGGCGCAGTTTGGGCTTATAGGCAGTGCCGTTTTTAAGGATGAGTATATGTACTCGCAATACGGCGTTGACGCTAACGGTGGGCATACGGAGGACTACCGCAACTTCGGGACGCCTGCCTTTACCCCTAGCCTGATGATTGACCTGATGCGGGGGATACTGCGATGCGCGAATGCCAACATAAAGGGCACAATAGACGCTACCGCAGGGAAGATAGGAGGGTTCGACATCGGTGCTGGGCGCATAGGCTCGATAGCGTCCGCTACGGGCGAAGCAGGAGGATTGAGCATATATGATGATTTTATCAGAGTCGGTGGGCCTGATTGCTACGTCATGAGTGGCGACAATGTCTTTCCGGCAAGTCTCGGCGGGGCGTTCAACGCCGCCATGCGGGTTACCAACAAGATAGCAAATACGGACGCCGGCTACGGATTCGACGTGGCCAATTACGGGATTTATGCGGATGTGCGTAACGGGACGAAGAACTATGCTTTGTTCAGCCCGAATGCCCCTGTAAGGGCGACATCCGTATATGGCACTACCGCGCAACTGTTGACAATAAGCGGCAATTCTTATGAAATTGACCTCTCCAAGGGGAATGTGTACTTCATCAGATGCCCTGACAACACATATAATATCAATCTTCCGAATGAGAATTCTGTACGCCGCATGTTCGGCTACAGTTCTTTACCTTCGGATTTCGCCTTTATGTTCACGGTCGTAGCCTATCCGGGGACGCGGTGGTTTGTGCTGAATGCTATCCGCAACCAAGATAACAACAACGAGAATATAGAAATGCACGAGGGTGATACCGTCATGTTGTTGCTGACTAAGGTCGGGGGATTCCGTTACCAGATGATTAGCCATAAATCTTAGTGTCAATAAGATAATATTTTACAAAACGAGAATAAAAACAAAATGTTAAACCCGTCCCGATTTTATAGCAAAAATGACGGACGATAAAAGTAACAATGTATGATTAAGACAGTGAATCTTGACAGTGTGATAAGCCGAGAACTCCTGGAGCAGAAGTTAGCCATACCTGCCGGTATGGACTTACCAAAGGTGTCAACGGATGGTGTATTTATCATGTTCCATCGCAAAAGCGACGATTCCCAGCTAATGGTTAAACCTAACAAATGGACGAGTTATCAAAACGGCGGTGAGATAGCTGAGGGCGTGGTAGTCGTTGATGGCGGCAAAATCTTAGTGGTCGCACCTACCGAAGCGTCGCTGTACTGGAGTGGTGCATCCGTTAGTGCAGGCGGAAAAACGACAACCGACAGATTAACGGCGTTAGACGATTGGGCGGGCAAAGCAAATACAGCAGCACAGATTACACATGCCGAATGTCAGGGAGTAGGTTATGCACCGGGCTACTGTGCGCAGTACAGCCGCATAAATGCCAACGGGCAAGGACTGACCGCCGGGCATTGGTGGTTGCCATCATTAGGGGAGTTGATGATGATTTACGCCAATATGCGTAAAATCAATTATGCGTTATCTTTAATTAATGGGGCAACCCCATTAGCCGAAACGTGGTACTGGAGCAGTACAGAGCACAGTAAGATCTACGCGTGGTATCTGCACTTCAATTACGGCTACTTATTCGGCAATCTTAAGGCTACGACCCAGGGCGGAGTTAGGCCTGTGTCCACATTTATCGCATAATTACGGGGTACATATTGGCATCATATAGTCTTAATCATATACTTTGGACGATAAAAGTAACAATGTATGATTAAGACAGTGAATCTTGACAGTGTGATAAGCCGGGAGATGTTGGAGCAGAAGTTAGCCATTCCTGCCGGGATGGACTTACCAAAGGTGTCAACGGATGGGGTATTCATTATGTTCCACCGCAAAAGCGACGATTACCCGTTAATGGTTAACCCGGACAAATGGACGAGTTATCAAAACGGCGGTGAGATAGCTGAGGGCGTGGTAGTCGTTGATGGCGGCAAAATCTTAGTGGTCGCACCTACAGAAACTACGCTGCGATGGAGCAGTGCAGCCGTTAGTGCAGGCGGAAAAACGACAACCGACAGATTAACGGCGTTAGACGATTGGGCGGGTAAGGCAAGCACCGCTGCGCAAGTTACCCACGCCGAATGTAGCAGCACAAGTTACGCACCTGGATTTTGTGCGAAGTACAGCCGCGTAAACGCCAACGGCAAAGGTCTGACCGCCGGGCGTTGGTGGTTGCCATCATTAGGGGAGTTGATGATGATTTGCGCAAATATGCGTAAAATCAATTATGCGCTATCGCTTATTAACGGCGCAACGCAGTTAGCCGAAATGCAGCACTGGAGTAGCACCGAGCATAGTGAGACCTACGCGTGGTATTTGAATCCTAACTACGGTACCGTGGACGGCGATGTTAAGAGTGCGTGCCAGTACAGAGTTCGTCCCGTTTCAGCATTTTTATATTAGTAGTAGGCGGGAAACCGCCTACTAACTATAATTCTTTCCATCCAGACCAGCCGGTAGGCACTTTGTAACAAAGAGGCGCTTGCCATGCGCAAGGCTACCGGTAAAAAGCTTGGCAGGGAAGTCGGAAGCAAGAACAGTCACTACAAGCTGACAGAAAAGGAAGCTCTTATCCGGACAATGCTTGCATATAGGTATTCCAAATCGGCAATATGTCGCAAGCTGAAATGCAATCCAAAGACGTTGAATGACCACTTAAAAAGAATGGATAGAACCATTGACGTTTAGGAATATAATATTATCTTTGCGTTGTAATTATGCCCTTGACAGCCATTTTCAGGTTGTCGGGGCTTTTTTATGCCCGCCGTACAGCAAAGTATTGAAGTTTTTAATTTTAAATAATGTTAAACGATTAAATTATGAAAGGATTGAATGAGCTGTTTGTCGTGGCGTGGATGCTATTCGGCATCTACATCGAGGTGTTTATTATGATAATGGCAGACCTATGGAGCGGTGTGCGCAAGGCCAAGGCGCGGGGCGAGGTAAGGTCAAGTTTTGGATACAAGAAAACTATCGACAAGATAGCCAGATACTATAACGCACTGATTGCGCTTAGCGTTATTGACGTTATGCAGATGGGCGGAGTATGGTATCTGCATTGTTATTATGGATGGTCGGTGCCCATCTTCCCTGTAGTGACACTGTTCGGGGCGTTGGGTATCTCACTCGTGGAGCTTAAGTCTATCTATGAGAAAGCCAACGAAAAGGTGCGCAATGAATATAAAGAGGTTGCTGCACTCGCTGCCGAGATAGCCAAGAACCGCACCGAGCCCGCCGAGATAGCACAGGCGATAATCGAGTATATGAATAAGGGTAAGGAGGTACGCAATGAAGCCGAATGAATTTGTAAGGTGGATATATCCGCAAGCCAAGAAGATGGGAGAAATCGACCCCGTGTTTGTCACCGCACAGGCTGCACTGGAAAGCGGCTGGGGAAAGTCTGCAATAGGCAATAACCTCTTCGGCATCACCAAGGGCAGCACGTGGCCCGGTGCCGTACAACTGGTAACGACTACCGAGTACTTCTCACGCCCGGATGTAGCGTTCAAAGCCCCCGAAAAGGTGATTCAGGTGGTTAAACTGTCGGAGTACCGGTACAAGTACACCGTTAAGCGACTGTTCCGTGATTACGACAGCGTGGCCGATTGTCTTGCCGACCACTTCATGCTGCTTCAGCGTCCGCAGTTTGCCGACGCTTGGCCGTACCGGAAGAATCCCGAACTTTTTGTCTGCAAGTTAGTGGATAACGTAGGAGGCAAGTATGCCACTGCACCGGATTATGCGGACATCATGGGTAAGGTGTTTAATATGGTCAGACGAATCGTAAAGGAGGAAGGATTATGACGGGAAAAGAATACCAAGAAGCCAAACGCCTTTTGCATATAGGTTGCATAGCTGTTATCCTTATGATGCTTATGTTACTGTTGCATGGGTGCTCATCCGTCAGGTACGTGCCCGTAGAGACAACTAAAATAGAGTATCGTACCCGCGACAGCATCCGGTATGACAGTATATACAAGCATGACAGTATATACGTCCTTGATAAAGGAGACACCGTATATAAGTATATCAAGCTGATGGAGTATCGATACCTCTTTATCAATAAGACGGACACCGTCCTACAAACAGATAGTGTGCAAGTGCCCTACCCCGTCGAAAAGAAACTAACCAAATGGGAAAGTGTTAAGCTTGATATGGGCGGTTGGATGTTCGGGGCGTTGATTGTGCTTTTGCTGTACATCTTGTACAGGCGACATATTAAGTAGATGGTACTTTTTGTTCACAGTAAAGGCGGCCACCCGTGATGGGTAGTCGCCTTTATTGTTGATTGAGCAAAAATGTTAGAATATTATGCGCACAAAATGAAGTTATTTATGCGTAAGAGTCTGATTTATTCATTTTTAAATCCTTCTGAAAAATCTTTGTTCATGAATAATTCAGCAAGCCCCGTTATCTGCTTCAAGCGAAGCAATTCATCTGCATCCATTCCGATATTCTTCATTATCCAAGCATCCGACATGCCGGATTTGGTTAATTCCGCAACAATATTACTCATCAGCTCTACATCATGAGAGCCGCGGGCACGGTTATGACGAATGGTAGATGCCATACGATTTGATACATCTTTTTCAATAACGACTACCGGCATCATCCCGTTTTCGCGTTCGTAGATATCCCGATGCTTCAGCATGACCGTATAGCGGTGAAAGCCATCTACAATTTCGTATTTGTCTATATCCGCAAGGTAATAGCACACTATCGGCATCGTATATCCGTCCTCCTTGATCGATTGATAAAGCAGCTTCATTTCCGGAGGAGCAACACTGTTAGGATTATAACTGTTTGCCTGTATTTTTTCTACCGGTATGGCTTTTACATTATATACCGGGCTTTTATATTCTGATTTCTCTTCAAATAAATCTTTCATCATAATATATTCTTATATTTTTCCATTATTGCTTTTCGTCTTTCCATCTCATGCTTAGTCTGGGAGAATCCCATATACTTACACAAATGGTCGTTCTTCATAATGCATATACACATCCGCTTGTATGTAGGTATCTCTTTGAACTCGGCAATATCGATGTCATCTATATACTTCATCCGGACCGGTTTTTTGTCTGTCTTGTAATTAGTGCTATCCTCTACAGTTATATCAATGCCAGCATCACGTAGCTTATTGATCGTATCATCAGATAATACACCACCTCTCTCTTGCCAGAATTTCATAGAGGTTGCAAGTTTAGTTCTATATCCCTCTGCTGTTTCTGGCGGAAGTGTATCAAGCAGGAAATACATATAACTTTCCCACGTATGGCCTTTAGGAAGAGTTATCGAGTTCCATCCCATCGCAGTAGTTCCACCGTATATGCCGGTGAAGTTAACGCCATTAACCCTGCTGACGAGTTTTCCCCATGTATGTGGCTCAATGACGCGATATAGTTTTAAACTCCCTTGGGCGGCAGATAAGAAGGGACTTGCAACGCGCATCTTTTCGAGTGGAACTCCAGCTTTGTAATATAGGTCATACAGTTTATTATACGACCAGCAGAAACGTGCATTTGCCGTCCAAACATCTGTTGTGAGCCAATCGAATATCGGGTATGCGTTGTAAACATTATCAGACATTTCTTTTGTCCACTCCAAACCTTCATAATTCCGATAGTTCCTATCGCTATGGATAGCCCGCCACCGGTTTAAACTTTCTTGTGTGCGTATACCTACAAGGCAGCAGGTTCTTTTTGCTCCTGTACGCTGATGAAGCCATTGCCCGAACTTTTCTTGGAATTCATAGTCCCACATATCTTCCCGGAAGAAATCGAAATCATCCTTTGTGTAACATCCATCCGGCATACCGCTTACCCATATATCCCGCTTGGATTCCTCCCACGGCCTCCAATGGTCTTGATACATTGACGTACATGTAGGCACTTTGAAGGGAACACAAACGCGATACACGTCTAATATATCAGAGTTGGAGGCGAGGGTATCGTTAACGTATTGCGTAGTGAATTCGTATTGCGCCTCATAGTCCATGTGAAACACTCCAAGACGACGGCCAGGGTAATACTTCCGTATGTAATCAATGCAAAGGTTTAGAAGTACTCCGCTATCTTTACCACCCGAGAAAGATACATACACGTTGTCGAACTCAGAGAATACTCTGTTAAGACGTTCTATTGTTAATTCATGCACATTCATTTGTTTGTATTGAAGTATCTAACGTAGTTAACCCATTCGAATACAGGCTTAAATCCGCATTCTTTTAATGCTGATTCATCAACCCTTTGCGTAATAACCTCTATAGGACTTCCTTTGAAGTTCTTTAATGCCGCGCTAAGCATGGTTTTAAATACCTCCTTGTCACGGTTGTTTACATGATAATTATTTATCTCCACAACGCCCTTTTTAGGTAAGCAAGGCAGAAATCCGATGCATTCCCCTTTTTCTTCGACAGCAACAACCCATGTGTGTTTTGGTGATGTTTTGAAAGCTGCTCCGCGGTTTTGGCGGAGAACGGAGGGGGACATGACGAGAGGAGCGACAATAGTATATAGCCTTTCTTCTACTCCATTGAGAATTATTATTATCATGACGGCAATCATTGGTTGCCACAAATATAGCCATAATCATAAGTTTTCGATATATTTTTTCAATTTTGTTTTGTCATTGATAAGCTTTTTTATTCGATCGGCAATATTTTCCTTTCTTTCAAGACATCTCATTATTCGATGGTCTATCTTGGCGGTTGTTAATATATCCCACACATGTACTTGATTCTTTTGTCCCTTACGATCCAACCTTCCGATACTCTGCTTCCTCTGGAAGTAAGAGAAAGAATTTGAAAAAAATACGACATTATTAGAAGCATATTGTAGCCCATTTAAACCTGTTCCTCCTGACTGCATCGTTGCAATGAAATACTTCTTATCTCCTCGCACGAAAGAGTCTTTTTCGGCATCTCGGGTTTTCGGGTTTCTTCCTGAGAACTCTGCGCAATTTTCTTTGCCGAAGAAGTTGATCAGGGTGTCAACCTCAAAAATGAATTTACAAAAGAACACGGTTTTCTCTTTAAAATTAAGATCTTTCAGTACATCCGTCTTTTCGGTGTGCATCTCAATCTTTTTACCATATGGGCTTATGTAAAATCCCGAAGTAATTTGCTGCATTCTCGTAAATGTTTGGAATATATCAGTGGCTCGTACTGTATCGTTGACAATAAGTTCCAGCAACCGCTCTTTCTCATACTCATATAATGTTTCCTGTTCTAAACTCAATCCGCAATATTGAGTGTGTTCAATCTTAGCACTAAGCTTTAATACGGAGGAATCTATTTGATATGTGTAAGGTTCTATTAGTCCCAGTAAGTGGTCAAGATTCTTATAACCAATAACCTCTGTTCCGCTATACCCACCTATTACCAAATACTTTTCTTCAAACTTCAGCCAGTTAGACACATTAATTATTAAATCGGATAACATTGCATATTGCATGTATAAGTTATGTACATTCTCAGTTACCGGAGTACCTGTCATAACCACTTTATAGCTTGCTCTATCACAAATTATTTTGATACGCTTAGAGCGTTTTGCAAGCGGATTTTTTATCAAATGTGACTCATCGATGATAATCTGGGTTTCGTTGTCTACATATTTCAAGGCTTCAAATATAGCCTTCTTGCTACTTCCCATTGTCTCATGCCCAATAAGTTTCCAATCAAGTCCAGGACAAGTATTCCATAAGTCTATTTGTTCCTTAAAGTTCCCCTTTGTTGCAACAGGGAGAAACACGAGCACCTTTTTAATTTGCCCAGCATAATATCTGCTGGCGCATAGATCGATGACAATTTTCGACTTCATAGTTCCAATGTCGCCGTTTAATGCTGACACCTTCATAGAACACAGGAACCGGAGGGCATCTACCTGATGCTTCTCACTACGTTCGTCATAAAACGGAGCAATATCATCTTTTAGGCGTTCAAGCAATGGTACTTTCTTTCGCTTAAGTTCGCAATAGTTAATTATTTCATGGAATTGTTTATAAATTCCCTTTTTAATTAATTCTGCTTTTTGAACATCGTACAGGTCTCTGCTCCGATAATTCATAACTTGGACGCAAGGGGTTATACGGTCGTTTACAATCTCAAACCATGTTGAGACCTTGATGTCCTTGGTGTTTGGGTAAAAAGGAAAGTAGAGCCTTTCTACTCCACTTTTCCCTGCTTTATATAACCTCGAATAACGTATTCGAGAATTAATATATTCAAGAGCGCTGTGCATCTTCTAACTCTTTTTTGAGTTCTGCCAATACCGTGTTATGTTTATCAATATCAGCTTGAATCTCTTCGGGTTTCCTTTTTTTATTGGGGTATTTAACTTCACACCACCCAGCCTCAATAGCTGCTTTTACATCGCTCATTGTAATCGAAGGACAAGGAACCCCTTTTATAATAAAGGTTGCATTACGTACCTCTGTACGCCAATTCTTTGTAGATCCTCCTGAACCGTATTCTCCTGATATAAAAACAATATCTTCTCCTAATTTAGCGCCAGAATTACGACCATGGGCATAAGCAATGGTGCGCCCGAAAAGTTTGACGGGAGCACATGCCCCATATCCGGTAAAATCCTTCACGATCAAATCGCATTCTTCGTATGGGGATTCCCCGGTAGTTCCAAAGCAAGACAACATCAATTCACGCACGTAGTCTATGATTGTATCATCAAACCACCATGCGCCATCCTCCCATTTCCCCCTAAGATTACGGGAGCGTGTTACAAACTCTTCATTGTATGGTGTTTCAACCTTAATTTTGTCTTCTATAATAGAAAGTCTGATTTTATTCATAATTTAATATTATTTTTTATTGAACCATTTTACTTTTTTATGAGAGTACTGCAACTTACAATCCTCTTTTTCAAGAATAAATGCCGCAATCCAGTATGCAGAGGTTTTCTGCACTTCGTCGTCTCTTCCAAACACCATCGATTTGGGTATGATGGCGCTCGAACCGTCAAAGGCTGTGGCCTTATAAGCTTTCGGCGAAATGCTTTTCAAATCCGCCAATCTTACGGAGTAGGCTTTTATTTTTTTCATGTTATTTGCCCGTTATGCCGGTAGTACAGCGTTATATGTTTTTCTATTCGACAATTCTATACAAAACCACCCTGTCAACATCTGAACAAGTAAACATTTTATTGCCTAATTCTTGATGCAGATTGATGTATGTACACCTGCCTTCATTTGCTAAAATAGTCAAGCAGTTTTCTTTGTCTGATATCTGTTTATCAGACATATAGCTTTCCCAGTATTCTTGCTGGGTTTTAAATCCATCAAACCCTGTTCTTCCGGCTAAATCCCACAAGGAAACCAGTTCGCCTACGGTGAAATCATCCACAACGTCTTGGCCGGCATAGCCAAAGTATATCGTTTGTATTCTCTTCCCGATAATATCTGGGAAATCGGATATTGACAACTCTCTAAGTTCGCCATTTCTTGCGGCAAGTCTCATATCGTTCAAAAAGTTTTCTGTTTCCATAATCATATTTTTTGTGGGCGACGGTTAGTCGCCCGTTACCTTGTCACTCACCCATACACTCTTTAACGGCATACTGCTCTTTGAGTAAGCACTGAACAGAATGCCCACCTATGCTAATGAAGTAGTCGACTATCATGTGCCACCTTTTTCTGAAGCATCCGCTTCCTTTCACGTTAGCGATGAAGCTGTCAACTGTTGCGTAGCAAGTATTTGCGCCGCTGTACTTGCAAATCTCTTCACCCGTGTACTTATTGATGATTGTAATCATAATTTATAGTATTTATTATTGTTTTTCTTTTGTTTGATGCAAATATATAGATTTATCTAAACATCGACTAATAAAAGTATAGCTTTAACAAAACATTAACATTTTATGAGGATTTAGGTAAAACAATATAAATTCTAAATAATGTTTAGATATGATGTAAATTAACTACAAAATTGTTGTAACTTTGCATATAGTTATAACTAAACATACTATATATGGATATAAAAACGGTAATAAAAGCACGTGGTTATACTATTGAGCGTATAGCCAATGAATGGGAGAGTAAGAACGGGAAACCCATAACTAAGGGGGCATTGTCGCAATCCATCAATAAAAACCCAACAGTCGAAACACTCCAAAGGATAGCGAATGTTATTGGATGCAATGTTGGTGATTTTTTCGCTGATGAGTTAGAGAATACCATAATTTGCCCTAATTGCGGTACAAAACTAAAAATCACAAAAGAAGATGATTAACTACGATAAATTAGAGAAGGTCGGTGAATACCGAAATGGTGAACTTAATATTTGGTTTAAGCCTGTATATGGTAAAGATGAAGGCATTGTGTATCTCCTTCGTTTTGGGAATGACTACTATATTGGCTCTTCATCAAATTTAAAGAAAAGGATATACTCACATATACAGTCTTTGCGAAGCGGCAAACACAGTTCACCTTTAGTTCAAAGTACATTCAATAATACTACATCGTTTGAAGTATATTTATTAATGAGAACCTATAATCGGATACAGAACATGCAAATGGCGGAACAAGGCTTCATTTTATTACTTAACCCTTCACTGAATGGAACTTTACCAAAAGGTTCAAAAAATCCATTTATAGAATTTATATGGAAATCGAAAGGACAAGACTACGCCCCATAAGCCGATGCTCTCGAAGTAGAAATACCGGACTTGTTTCAGGTTCCCGACTCGATTGTTTGCCCCAACTGTGGCAAAAGGTTTAAGATGGTGGATTAAACTAAAGGAGTATATAGGCTATTCTATATACTCCTTTACTTCTCTCAACGCTTGCTCAACACTTCGCACTACAACATACTTACTACCGCATTTCTCCGCTTGAAATTGGAACTCTTTCTGTTCGTCGGATTGTTTGCCTGTCTTTGTCTTGAATTCGATGCATAGCGAAGCAAACCCTTTCTTCGGCACAAGCAGAATAATATCTGCAACTCCTGCCGTCACTCCTTGACGTTTCATATTCGCGGCCTCTATTTTATTCCGGCTGCCACCATTAGGTACCGCAAAAAGTAGTTTTCTGGGGAGTTTCGGGAATATGGTAAACACTTTATTGAAGAACTCGCTTTGCATATCGGCTTCTTCATGCTTCACAGCTTTCTTCTTCCTTGATGGGTTGCGCATTTCGGCATAACAGTTATAACACATGAATCCTGAATTAGAATTGATAACGGAAACTGTTTCACGGCCGCATACAATGCAAATCTCTTTGGAATGTCTCATTATTTAGATATTTAATTAAAAACTACATTCATACAAGACAAAATGTCATATTCAATTTATTAGTACCGTTTTTGTAATTTCAATATTGATATTCTTAGTATTAATATTAATTTTTATTGTTATGGATTTAAAGGCAGGAGATGTAGTGATCTTAAAATCAGGAGGACCCAAAATGACAATTCAAAACATCGGCGAGTACACATCTGGAGTTAAAGCTTATTGTACTTGGTTTGTATCAGGGGAATTAAAAGAGGGCTATTTTTCATTAGAATCATTAGTGAAGATTTAGTGATGTGTTTAAGGGGGGCTCTCCTTTGTGGAAGTGCCTCCTTTTCATATTATTCCAAATCTTTAACATATTCTTCCCGCATATCTCCCTATTCAAGCATAGCTTCGATGCACCGCCCCATCAGCCGGGAGTATGGTTCTTCGCTGTTTGGGTTTATCTCGAAAGGCGTTATCACTTCGTTGCCTTGAAATGTTAGGCGCTCTTTCATTTTCGAGGCGTACTCTTTCGCATCTTCCAAAGGCCTGCCAGTGATGGGCAGGCTTAGGTATAGTTTCTTTTTACTCATTTCTGTATTGTTATACTCCAATTATCTCATCATTGATGCGAAATATGCTATCACTCACAAAATCGTATATCTTATACATAAGTTCCGGTTCTTCCTTTTTCGGAGAATAAACCATCACCCTCTTACCTGCACCTTTCATCCAGCCAGCTTCTGTGTTAGCAGAGCGACCACAAGGAAGAACCATAACGCAGACATCAGCCCACTGCATACCGTTGAAATCTGAATCAAAACCTTTCTGTGCAGTTGGGTGATTAAGTGCTTCTATATATTGCTCCGTTGTCCAATTCTGCCAATCAGGATCTATATCAGACCATTGGAATCCACCATTACCATGAGGAGGATTCTTAAAATCGTAAACCTCATGTCCTAAATCACGGAGAATAGCTACAACGTCCTGTTGAAATACATTTCTCCAACTACTTGCTACATAAATCTTTGCCATAATATTCTTTTTATAATTTTACTTTTGTATTTTTGTCACAGCATTTGGACTATGGAAGGGAGCGCCTAACAAACGCTCTGTGGGTTCAAATCCCTGCCAAGTGTTAGGTGATTTTGCCGGCATAACCATTAAAAACTTAAAGAGTCATGATTACATTTATATTATCATATATAATCTTACCGATTATAATAAATGTTATATCCGACTGGATATATGACTCTATCAAAGAGAAAATGCGTTATCAAAATGCAGTGTCGCCGACACAAGAAGCTGCCTCCGGGCGGCTTCTTCCGTTTTAGTATTTTCATTTGATTCATACTTTTTCTGTTCTGAATTAAATACAATTAGTTCTATATGTGTATTCATCAATCATATCTTCACCGATAAGCTCAGGAAGCTCAAAGAATCTTGCAGCCGGGCAAACATGGGCTTCAATTTCTATACAAAGACCGTCACTCGGCATGTAGGAACAATATACGTTATCGTTCCAATTTATATGTTTTTGCGCTTCTTTAGCTACTATATCGCAAGCTGATAAGTATTCAGCGTATTTACAGTTTGCTCTTTTTATTTTCTTAAATAAGGTATTGTTCATTCTTTACAGCTCTTTTAATTCATCTTCTTTTTCCGTGATGGCCGCATCTACGGCTTCAACGAATTTTTGCCGCAGAATGTCCGGCATTACCAAACCGTCACTATCCCATCTCTTAGTGTCAGGCGAAAGAAAGCTCCACCAATGAGAGGATTCTTTTTCAGTTGCATTTTTGATGTTGTGTAACCATTCTATTTCGGCCAGTATCTGTCTGGCTCTTTCTGCTTTTTTCTTTTCCATATATTCGTTCTTTAAGTTATTCACACAATCCATGATACAAGCTCATACAACTATACCCTCCCTCCGGCTCAAACATATCGTCCATTCCGGCATCGTTACGATTAACATAGGCGAATACTTCTTGAACAGTCGGGTAAACCCTGTTCGCGCAGAAGCGTTTCGGGATATAAGTTGGCGGGAAGAAGGAACTGCCTTTCGGTGTTTCATCCCGCATGCGCTTCTCGGCGGCAATCAGTCGGTTTCTCCCGTAATCATCTTGCGAGATTAGCTTAACCTCCTGCTTTCGACACATGATACATGGGTAGCACCCTACCCGTGAAAATCCACGCTCATAAAGAGGATTAGGGCGCTGCCCGGCTGCAAGGATGTAATCTATAACCTCTTGTGCCGTCCATCGGAATATGGGGCGCAATACGCTTGCATCGTGCTTGTTGCACCAGTCTATCACATCCTTTCGGCGATAAGACTGTTTCCATTTCTGCTTACCCTTTTTGTCCGTAATCCACTCGAAGTACTCCCCAAAGTAATTACACTCATACGGCATCTCTGCTCTTGATGCGCTCTCTTTCGCCCTGATTCCTTGTATTATCAGGCAACTGTCATCAAGAGAGAGTATATAATCTATCATCGGGATAATCTTTAATTCGGACGTGCAGAATCGTCTTGTTGACGAGGGAAAACGGGAACGCTTCACCGCCATGTCAACGAAATCGGAATACCTGCCGCTTCTAAGCACCCGAAGCGGAACACCGAGATGGTTGCATACGTCATGTATATGTGTATAGGTATCCGGATGTTCCCACCCGGTATCACAGAATACGGCTTCTATCTTATCGGTTCCGTATTGCTTGGCGGCTTGGATTAGGCAGGCTTGTGAATCTTTTCCACCAGAAAAACTTACTATTATTTTCATTTTTACTTATTTATCATCCAATTCGCCACCTCATAGATTACACTACACATAATGATGTAGAACAACACGATGTAGAGGGTTGTGAGGAATAGTTTTAATGTTTTCATACGGTTTCATCTATTAGGTCGAACAAGGATGGTAGGTCTACTTTTTCATCAGCAGCCTTGCAGTATGTGGCACCGTCCAAGAAATAAGCAGGGTTGAGTTCCACAGCCAATCCCTTGCGTCCTTTCTGTATCGCACGATAGGGAACCGTCATAAGTCCTCCGAATGGGTCAAGAACAGTATCTCCGGGATTACTCATCTGCTCAATAACACGGTCGACGATATCGAATTGCAACGGGCAAAGATGCATCTCTTTCCCTTTGCTCCATTGTGAGCCATTTAGCGTCCGCATACGAGTTACATCCGTCCATACTTCATCGTTCCAGCTTTGCGGTTGCAGAAGCATGAATCCGGAAGGGAGCTTGCCTTTAAGTTCCAGCGTTTCAGCTATCTTCACGATATACTCAAAATCCCAAACCTCGTTTAATGAATACTTCTTGAATGTCTGAAAGATTTGCTTTGCATCCATCGACGCAAGCTCTTCGGGTGTTATCCCACGATTACCGGAGCTACGTGTAAATCCGGCTGCATCAAGTTGCCAGCGTGCGCGGGAATATCCGTCTTTATTATTCCACTCTTCTCTATCAGGAAGCCACTCTTTTTTGTCTTTCACTACAGGAGTGTCGGCATAAGCGTTCATTCGGTCTGTTTGAGGCTTACGGAACAACATGAGATATTCCGGCATACCTACTCCCATCTTTGTGCCATCCTTGCATTGTTCAGTCCACCCGAGACGGTAAGTTTGGTTATTCTCTCTGACTACATCGGTAACGATTGTTTTCATACCCATGTAGGCAAACCCGTGCTTAACAAAGTGATGATGAACATCCATGTGGAAAGGATAAACTGTTTGACACCCCATACCGGACAATCCCATAGGAACGATGCGGTCTTTCACATGTATAACTGCAATGCGACCCGGTTGTAATACCCGATATAAATTCGGGGTAAGGTAATCCATCTGCTTAAAGAACTCATCGTTGCTATCCGAGTGCCCGAAATCCGCGTAATTCGGCGAATACTCATACTGCGTGGCAAATGGGATAGATGTACATATAAGCCCTACCGAATTATCCGGATAGCGTGTACTATTTGCCATCTCTGGCACATTGTCGTTATTTACTATGGTAAAGTCTTTGCCTTTAATCTCTACACGCTCAACGCCCATTTTACGGGCAAGGTGTTGTGCCATTTCTGCGTGTGATAATCCGTATTTTCTTATTATCTCTGTCATTTTTTTTATCAGCTTATTGTGATTTTCCCATTTCGTTTCAAGCGATTTGCGGACGTTGCGTTCCGATTCCGTATAGATAAGGTCGATGCGTACCGTTTTAGTTTGCAGGAATCGTTGTATGCGGTGAATGGACTGTATAAAGTCGTTGAACTTATATCCTATTCCGAGATATATCGCCCAGCTGCAATATCGTTGGAAATTACAGCCTGAACCGGCGATAACCGGCTTTGCCGCAAGCTCCTGAGTGCGTCCGTATGAGAAGTCGAGTATATTCCTTTCCCGCTTCTCGTAATCTTGTGATCCGTATATTGACTTTATAGTCGGTATTGCTTTCTCTATTGCGTGCCTCTCAGCTTCTAAGTCATGCCAGATGATACGGTGTGCTTCCGGATTCTCCGCGCGCAATTCAAGCATCTTTTCGATTCTCGCTGGCAGGCTTTCCCGTTTCTCTTTTGCCGACTGTTCAAGTCCGAGAGCTTCTGACCTGAACATGATGTATTGCCCTTTTTTATCTATCTCCGTTTTCGTGTGATCGGATGGTATCTCGTGCCAGCGCAAGTCAAGTTCAGGGAGTATGTACCCTTCATCGTCCTTAGGATTACCCGTAATGTCTGACGGCTTATTAACGAACAATGCCCAAGACGAAATCCATAGCCAAAACTCCTCTTCCTTGTGTGGATGAAGTGTAAGATGGTCCGCATGTGTTGAATCTCTTTTGAAGAATCTCGTTTTTGCCTGTGAAACGTCCATCACTCCCAAGAAATCGGCATAGGCGAGAAGCTCTATGTATTCGTTCGGTGATGGAGTGGCCGTTGCCACGAATCGATACTTTACGCGCTCCACACCTTTCCGGTCTTGCATCGGTCCGGCGTCTCCTGTGAACAGCCGCATAAACTCACGGAATGTCTTTGTTCCGCCAAGCCCACGAAGTACGGATGCTTCGTCAAGGCTGGCTACCTTGAATAGGTTAGGGTCAAGCTTGCCGTCTCTTATGCTTTCATAGTTCGTTAGGTATATACCATTACCGGACATCTCCGACGGTCTGCGGATAAAATTCGGTAGTGTTTCCCATCCGAGTATATTCTTTGCGTCCTCTACGAACTCCTGCTGTACGGAAAGCGGGCAAACGATTAGTCCGCTTCCTGAACCTACGTTTGACAGTGTACATCTTACCGCTTCTAATTGTGTCACGGTCTTGTGAAGTCCGAAAGAAGCAAAACAAGCCCGCTTTCCTCCCTCTACCAACCATTTCACCATCAGCTTGTTATGTGGCTTCAATTTCGGATTAATATCCGCAATATCGATGGGGAAGCCGCTATTCTCCGATAGTCGTATTTTTGACCTTAAGAAATCTTCGTATTCCATAATCACATCTTATCATTGAAAATGTTAGCTACCATATCGACAACATTCTCTTCAATGTCATCGCTCGTTCCGGTAACTGCATTTGCTATATTCTTTTTTGTTTGAATGATTTGATACACTTTCTCGTCGATAGTGTTACGACCGAGGAAGTACCCGCAGTTTACGCTGTCTTTCTGTCCGATACGATGCGCACGGTCTTCGCATTGCTCGCAATCTGCATACGTCCATGGGAATTCTACAAAGCCAACGTTCGATGAGGCTGTGAGCGTCAAGCCAACGCCGGCCGCTTTGATGGAGCAGATGATAATATCCGTATTCGGGTCATTCTGGAAGCTATCGACGGCTCGTTGCTTCTCATCTTGTGTGTCTCTACCCGTGACTGTGACGGCTGTAGGGAAATAACTTTTCAGCTGGTCAACTACTTCATGAAGTGAACAGAAGAGAATAATCTTTTGCCCGGATTCCCGGAAGTCTTCCACGAACTCAATAACCGACCTAACTTTCCCACGAGCCGACACATTGCGTAATATTCCAATCCGTACCATCACCTCGCCTCGTAGAGCTTTAGCAATTTTCTCGTCGTCAGCATTTTTGTACTGCTGTAGGTATCGTATCAGGTCTCTTTCCGCATCTTCATACTCTTTGCGATTCGTTATTTCGCAAGTATATACCTGTCGCACCTTATCGGGTAAATCTTGAAGTACTTTTTGCTTCTCTCTCCGGAACATACAATGCTTCCAGAGGAAAAAGTTTAGTTCTTTCAGATTCGAGGCTTCGCGTTGACCTGCGCAGTATCTTTCTACGAATCGTTTGTAACCTCCGAAATCCTCCATCCTATTAAGGATTGAAATCTGCGGTACAAGGTCTTTGGGCTTATTGACCACCGGAGTACCAGTAAGCTCTATAATATATTCCTTATCTTTACAGATACCTTTGCAAAATTTAGCCTGCTGCGTTGAGGCGGACTTACATTTATGGCTTTCATCGATAATCACCGACTTAAAAAGTTCTATTGAATTACGGAACTCTACATCGCGAAGTGTCCACTTCTCCGCTTTTTTTATTCTCAGAACAAAATACTTTTTCAGCGACTCATAGTTTACTATAAAAACCTGATACAAGCCTGTTTGATAGAAGAAAGTCCATGTGTCGCGAACCTTATCGGAAAGTACCATAGCCTTTTTATCGGTAAATTTATGCCATTCTCGCTCCCAATTGATTTTCAAGGACGATGGGCAAATAACAAGGCATGGGAATGCGTCTGCAAGGTTGATTGTAGCGATTGATTGAAGTGTTTTACCGAGACCCGGCTGGTCGGCATTAATAAATCGCTTCAATTCCAACCCACGTGCGATTCCTTGAAGTTGGTAGGGGTATGGTTGTACTTTTAATCCGTGCGGAATATTGAGTGTCGGTAACTCTGGGATATCATAGGCTATGTCTTCTTCTCGATAGGATGCACTATTAGCTCCTCCCCAATTTACCTTTTCAAACTGTTGTACCTGATAAGCTAATCTTTCGAGTGCTACGCGCTGCGATGCGGGTATTGACCAAACCTTTCGGTCTGCATGATAGCGTTTCCCTTCTATTGTTTTAATGCGGTCAACAATGGAGGGTCTATATCTGAACGATACCTCGTAATAAGAGCCATTAAAAGTTATATCCATTTCCTTTTTGAGATTTGGTTATTGGGGAGCACTAAGGCTCCCCGGTTTGTATTATGCACATTCATCTACCGGAATCAGGTCTTTTTTCTTCCGGCCCCGTTTCTTGGGTTTTTCTTCTAAATTAGCCTCCGCCGGTTCGTCTGTGTCGAAGTCAAGCATTGTTTGCTTGACGCCCCATTTCTCGGAGAATAGATATTCTGATACCTCCCAATCGCAAGCCTGAATATCAAGCGCTAAATCTTCTTTATACTGATATTCGCTATCGTATAGTGGTGTCCAAATACTGAGGTCAAGCGTTCCACCGGATTGAAGGAGTTTTGTTCCGAAGATTATCACTCCATCAATCGCATCTTGGCTGTTGTGTGAATAGCCAACAATCTGGTAGTTGGGGAATGTCTCCGCAAATCCGGGGCTTTTGATGCTTTCTTCATTGATTCGCTCCGCTTCCGGCTGTTCGCATAGCGCTACAAGGTGTACCTTTAGCTTATCAAATGCTTGCCGCAAGTCGTAATGGATAATCTGGTCACAAGATTTGCTTACTCCATTCGTGTAGTTTGATTCTGTAAAACTCTCGTTGAAGTTTACATTCAAGCGGTCTTTCTTAATAATCGCTTTCTTAATGTCATTTCTAACTTTTTCCATACTCTTTTTTATTTTGGTGAATACTCTTTCAGGAAGTGGGAAGTCAGCAGCATAGCCACTGACATGCCAAATATTACGGCTGATGAAATGAGTTCTTTTGTCGTAGGATATAAGCTATCGGCAAGTGATACTGTTACCAATAATCCAAAGCCGGCAACCACGTTTAGGATTAATCTTATTTTCTTCATGTTATCTGTTGTTTTGCGGGACGAATCGTCCCAGTTTCATTTCTTCTTTTGCTTTTGAAATTACGGTAACACACCATGATAGCTGATGCGTTGCCGTCCTGTTTGCACGTTCACACCAATCAACCATATATTGTTCGTCGCGGCATAACGAGTCGACGAGAGCATTTACTGCTTTTGCTGTCGCTTTTGCGTTCTTTGCAGTTTCCCGAAGTGTTTCCATTACCTCATTATTCTTAGCCTCGTTGAGGTGATATTTTGCATCCGCGAGCAGCTTTCCTGTACGTGCCACGTATGCGGCAAGGTCGTTCCCACGTACAACAGCTTCTTCCGGGTTCTCGCTCATGGTTATATTCAGAAAACCGTCTATCTCGTTCAGTTCTGCGAGTATCTGATTTTTCGGTGTGACGTTGAGGTTCATTGCTTTTTCATTTAAAATATATTACACCATTAATTGCCACCACTTAAAAGCAAGGTCTTCGTACTTTTCACGTCCGTTTTTATAAGTGGGATGATTCCGGCCTGTGATGAAGTGTTTGAAAATCTTGCAATTCTTTTTGCTGATAGCATAGATGAAGTCTTGATTGCTACCCGCAATGTCCATATACCAAGCTCGGCTTCTGTCCCAGTCAAAGAAGTCTATCGCTTCATCAAACTCTGCCTGCGAGGATGCAAACGTAGTTTTCAAGTCTCCGCCGAAGCCTAAAGGAGGTAGCCACCAGTCCCACTTGCAGCGAGTGTCGAGATAAAATGAAAAACTTCCGTAATGAAATTCCTGCTGTTTGTTTACCATGAATTTCTGGCAATCAGAATCCTTTAACACCGTTGCGAGGAATTGATCCTTTTCAGCTTCTTTGCGAAGCGCTTTTCTCATCTCTACGCCAAGTTCAAACTCTGCTCGCGTGTACACATAATCATCCACCATCATCTTATCATAGCGTACACGGTCATTCTCCGTTATAAGCGCATCGACAAGTGTACCAAACTTGAAAGCCGCTTCCTTATCCCCGTACTGTTGACGGGGATATAGGAAGTTTTTTAGCTCTGTAAGGTCAGAGTTGCTAACCTCTTTACGCAGATAGTATGAATCAGGATTGCTCATATTACTTTGCTTTTACATCCGCTTCATAACGGATATATTGTGAGTGGATATGGGTCTGGTCTTTACTGTTCGCCTGCTTTTCGCAGTATGTTATCATCTTCTTAAAAACCTTTTCAAGGTCTTCAATAGATAGTGTTTGCCCTTCGTTGAGCCACCACATCTGAAAGACTTCAAGGAATCCTTGTGGGTGAAGTACCACTATCTTTTCTTTTACCTTCGCATTAGTGGGAGGAGCTGATACGGATGCGGCAGCCGCGTCGAACAGGCTTCCCATTGCATCTTGTTGCGTCTTCATTGCGTTGGCTTGCTTTGCGGCTTCCTCCTGCTTTCTTATTTCTTCCATTCGCCGAGCCGCTTCTTCGGCTTCACGTTGTTTGCGTTTAGCTTCCGCCTTTGCCGCTTCTTCCGCATTGCGCTGTCTTAGTTCTTCCAGTTCGGCAAGCTCCTTGCGTTTAGATGGGAGTCTATCTATCATATCTTGTCTAAGAAGTGATAATTCGGATTTCATTTTAGCGGCAAACATTTCGTATTTACCTTGAGATGCCGATTTTCTTATTTCCGTTTTTTCTTCAGTGGAAATATAGAATGTTGAGGTATCAAAAGAGAATTTATCAAAATGTGCTTTGGGGTAATCCGTTTGAAAGACTGTGATACCTATTACGTCTCTGTCGAAGTTGGCAAAGGTCAATCGTGAGAATATACTCTGTAGCTCTTCTACTTTAGATTGTAGATACCTGTTGAAGTAAGATAGAAGTGCATTTTCCACTTCCTGTCGATAGGTTGCTTTTTCGCGCTCCACGGCAGCTCTACGCTCTGCTTCCTTTCGTCTCTTCTGCTCTTCCTCGTACTTCCATTGCGCATACTGATTACGCTTTTCTACTACCTTACCGGGTATCGTGTTTGGATCTTTCGGGTCGATTGCTTTCTCTTGTGATGTAAAGAAAGAGCGGATTTTATCGAATATCTGCGTAAGCGGTGCCCGGCGGTCATTCATATTTTTAACCGTTACGCCAACTTTTTTCAGGTATTCGGATGCCTTTGCATCAAGTTCTTCATTCATGCCTTCTCCCTCGATTGTGTCGAGAATCGCTTGGCCGGCTGCATTACACTTACTCACTGAAGTGCCATTCTTTCCTACTATTTCAGGAAATGAAGAGAATAGTACTTTTACTTCATCTATTTTGATTAAATCTGTTGACATAATATTTTTATTTATAGGTTATTAGAATCCTTCTTCTTCGTCAGCCTTTGACACATTCACAGTTACAGGAGTAGGGGCTTCTAGTTGCTTATCCTCACCGAATGGCGCATTAGGGTCTTCATTCCCAGATGTCACGGACGGTTCATTGACTGTTCTTTCATCCACAACTCCATAGTCAATTACAGGTGGCTCTTCTGTCTCTGTCTCCATAACAGTATAGTTGCCTGTGCGAACTTTGGGGTATGCGTCAAAGGCATGCTTAATCATTTTGTTTTCGAGAAAGCCGGGATCTACCCCTCCTTCTTGGGAAGAATAGAGAGCGTTCGGTTTTCCTTGTACGTATTGTCCGTTCTTGTCGTAATAGGAATTATTTTTTGCCGAGAACTTCATAAGGCGTTCTATGTCACCTTGGAGTAACCATTGGTAATCTTCTGACCCGTCAACGCGTACAATGCGAATGAATGCACCGATAACTTTCGAGGATTTACGTGGTATGGCTGCTTGGTATGTGATTTGTTTAACTCCATTGTTTAGAGAGACGGAGAATATATCTCCTTCGTAAACAACGACTGGATTATCTGCATAACGTATCTGGCCTGCACGCATGCGCATGGTTAATTCTCCGTAGCCGGTTACTGATACGCTGGCGCGATTCTCATACATGTCATATCCTCTGGAATCTTTTTGCCCAGTCTTAACCTTGCGCGGAATAAGATAACAGTGGGGATGGCTGGTATTATCAAGAGACAGCCCATTTACTGCCATATCAAGAAAGCAGCCGTACAGAGACATCTTGCTACACTCTGCGAGTTTAGGATTCTCTCGTAAAACTTTTTGGAAGTTAAATACTTCCTTGTAATAAACTTGTTCTCCCATTTGGGAACCCCAGATAGCATTATACATTTGTATAAACTTCTGCTCTACGTTTTGATTTTCGACAATCTTTGTTGCCGGAAGTGCGTTCAGCTCTTCCACTTTGATTTGAATTTGATTACTCATCTTTTTTGTTCTTTTTAGGTTTATATTCCCAGCCGTTTAGCCGGTACACTTCTTTTCTTGCATCTTCTTCGTCCATGAAGTGGCATTTTTTGATTCCTCTACCGTTACCATCGTCTTGGTATACGTTATAATGTCCCATGAACCTTCTGTAATAGTATTTCCCATTCATATTACATCAGTTGTTTAATAATGTTGTCTGGGATCTTGTTGTGAATATCAAGCATCGCACTTGCAGTTTCGAGCTCCGACCGTTTCACATAGTATTTTCCTCTTTCCTTATTCCTTGCCGGATAGAACTTTATCCAGCCTTTTTCGCGCCACTCTTTGATGAGGCGTTTTCCATATATATGCTCCGCTTGCGAGGTTGTTACCACCTCTTGGAGTAGTCCAAGGCTATTCAATGTCTGAATAGTCCCAATTTTAATTCCTGCACTTACGATGCGCTCTAAGTATCTTTCCATCATATTATTTTAGGCAGTTTCGTTGATTTATATTAGTTGCGAGCTTAATCCATCACTGAAACCTAATCTGCATCTCTATGCCTTGGCGCCTATCGTTAATAATTATTGATTGAAAAGATTGTTATCGCGTGCGTAAACGAAGAACTCTTGCAGTGAGTGGGTGTCTGTCCGCTGTAAGGCGTTCCGTTTGTGCGTAAGAACTGTCTCGGGAGATATACATAGCTGGTCTGCTATATATTCCACATGCATACCTTTATAATAGAAGTGCATGACTTCTATCTCCCTGTCCGACAGTTTACTATTGAATTTGGGTCGGCAGACAATGCCTTCCAGTTTGCATTCTCCCCGAAGAGGGCATTCTACCTCTTCGAAGTGGAAGTTGCCTAACTGATCAATATCAAGCGTGCTATCGAATCTCCCGAAGTTACACTTCAGGAAACGGCAGACAATTCTATATTCAAACTCCGGAATATTAGGACGGCACTTTGCATATTCTTTGGAAAGAGACGCCAATGCGTCAGGCCAGAACTCCCACATTTTTTTAAGCATCTCTGATATGAATGCTCTGTCGTTTTTCGTAAGAATACGACTTCCGCATTCATCGGAGATCATTATTTCTCCGTTCGGAGTGCGATAAAACTCTTTATTATGAAGAGCGTCCATGGCTACATCTTTGGGAAAAGTACTGAAACGTCGGATTTGAGCAGTTTTGCTACCGCTTCTTTCTCCATAGGAGAGGGGTTAGTAATACCGAGTGCCCACCTGCGAACGCTTGATAAAGACTTGCCGGTTATGGCAGCTACTTCTTTGAATAATATTGAACGTTGATTGGCATGCCCCCTGCAGCTTATAAGGGTGGCACAATACTCTGTGAAAGGTAAATTCTCGGAATTTTGTAGAATTCCTTTGGATGAATCTGTTTTTTTAGTCATCTTTGTGTGCGATTAAGTTATCAAATAATGGTTATTTAATCAATCAAGAGGGTGGCAATACCTTGATTGCCGTCGTGGTGCCACCCTCTATCATATTTGCTGTAAAACTCCGGTTGCGAGTCTCGCTCTCGTTATTTCACAGTGCAAATATAGAAGTAAATAGAATTAAATGCAAGTATTTTGAAGTATTTTTTGTGGTAAAATATGAATATTTTTAATAGAATACAGGAATTAGCTGATATTAAAGGGGTTACAATGTATGTGATTTCACAAGATACGGGCATTTCAGAATCTGTTTTTAGTAGATTGAAGAAAAAGAGCAATGCTTCGATAGGGAAAAAGAACTTGTTGATACTTGCAAATTACTTCTGCGTAAACGAACACTGGCTTGCAACAGGAGAGGGTGAGAGGGAAGCTCCTGGTGTTACAAAAGATGTAGTGATACATGATGATGGAGTGTGGGAGAGAATCGAACACTTGTCAATGCGGTTGTTTAGCGAAGATAACACTTTGTCTTCCGTAGATTTTGAAAAGATGAGTCGAGCCGTTAATATACATCCGAAAAGATTGCGAGATATTATTGATGATAAGAAATATCCTACATATACAGAACTGAAAAGCATACTTCAGTCGAAGGATTTGAATATAAACTCCGGTTGGATCATGACTGGCGATGGCAAGGTGTTTAACGATAAGCAAGATTGTCCTATTATAATCGAGACCGAGGAAGAATACAAAAGGGCAATAGAGATGGGGCTGAGAATACTTCCTGAAGTTAGTTTTGAGTTTGCGGGAGGTTCTACTGAACTTATCAATTTAACAGAGAATACCAAAAGATTTTGGTATTTGCCGGATAGCACAGACTGCGACGGAGTAGCAACGATATCGGGCAACTCTATGGCGCCGGCCTATCCGTCGGGATGTCAGGTGGCATTGAAAAAAGTTGGTTTTAATCCGCAATTTCCGCTTGATATACCATTTGGCCAAGTTTTCGGCGTGGTAGTTGAGAACGAGGCTACCGGGTTGTATCATGGACACATCAAAATATTGCGAAAGTATCCTGAACCGGAGAAAGAAAAAGAATACTGGATCGCCCGTTCAATAGATAGAGATAATTATGATGACTTTTATATAAAGATCAGTTCTGTACGGGGATTATGGATTGTGAAGCAACATATTGTTCAAGATGTAATATTATGAGATTATGCTAACCGCTTTTATCGTTATGATTGTAGCCTCTATTGTAATAGGTGTTATTTTTGCAGTTTTGGGGGTGGAGCCTCCTCAAAAAGGTTTATCTAAACAGATGAAATCAACTCGTATACCTTATTATAATGATTCAGGTGTTGATTATAAAGTTGATAACAACAAATATGTATTGTTGTCGGCAAAAGAATTGGAAAAATATAAATATCTACTTAGCCCGGAATTATTTGCAGATATGCTTCTTGCTAAAGATGGGGAAAAAGTGCGGGTGTTAAAATCTGAAATAGATAGGATGGAAAAAGAGCTAAAGAACGATGTAAGTTTTGGTCAGTCATTTCAATCCTCATTAGATGGTAGAAACAAAGCTACCGCTTTAGAAAAGTCTGGAGACTTATACGCCGCTATATCAGCATACGAGGAATGTGTTCAGGAGGGTAAGAGCAATTCCAGCCTAACCATCTACAACTATGCACATGATGTTGACAGGCTGGCTATATTGTACAGAAAGACAAAGCAAAAGGATAAAGAAATCACACTTTTAACCGATATGATAAAACTAAATCCAAAATTCAATGGAATAGATAAATGGAAAGAACGATTAAATAGACTAATCAATAAAAAGTAAAACATGAAAAAGATTTTATTCCTTATTTTGGCGATTCTTCCGCTTGTGTTAACATCTTGCAGCAAAGATGATGACAGTTCTAATGAAACGCTTAATGGCACTACATGGATCTCTCCAGATGATGGAGATGGTGAACGTACTATCATTTTCGGTGATGGAACATTCCGTTTTACACTAATATATAAAAGTAAAACGGAAATAAACAAAAAGGGTACTTATGTATATTCCAAACCGAATGTCACACTCTCAGACGGAACGAAAGGTATAGTGGTGGGTAGCACTATGACACTTGGCGAGGATGCGATTGAATATAAGAAGCAATGACCGACAAAGACAAACTAATCGAATCTCTCCGCCGTCAACTTCAGAAAGAGATGAAGAAGGTAAGCGCATTAGAGCAAGAAAATGCTCTTTTGTGTCATGAGATTGAGCGAATGAAGGCTGCTAAAAGCGCAAGAAAATTATAACTATCTTATAACTCGACCAGCTCGCAGCTATATCTCACTGTAAGACAATGTAATATAAATCTTTGGGAAGTGCCTTACAAGCAGAGGGTCGGCGGTTCGAATCCGTCAACGCCCACAAAGCCTAAAAGGTTGAAAATCTACAGTTTATATTAGTTGCGAGCTGGTGCGATTGCGTACCGGCTCGTTCTTTTTTTGTTTATGCGGGAATGATTTCTAAATTCTTCTTTCTTTATGGCTTATTACTCAGAAAAAAGCAGTAATTTTGCATCCCGATAATTATCATCATAAATGCGACGTATGAAACTTGATTTACTTACCGCAATCTCCCCGATTGACGGTCGATACAGGGGTAAAACAGATGTTTTGGCCACTTATTTCTCTGAATTTGCTTTGATAAAATACCGTGTACAAGTTGAAGTGGAATATTTCATTGCACTGTGTGAACTCCCTTTGCCACAATTGAAAGATGTGAATAAAGGCATATTCGAGACTTTGAGAAATATTTATCGCGATTTTTCCGAAGCAGATGCCAAACGCATTAAGTCTATTGAGGAAGTGACCAATCACGATGTGAAAGCTGTGGAGTACTTCTTGAAAGAAGAGTTTGACAAGCTGGGAGGAATGGATGGCTACAAGGAGTTTATTCATTTTGGTCTCACGTCACAAGATATTAACAATACATCCATTCCTTTGTCGATAAAGGAGGCTTTGGAGCAGGCTTACTATCCTTTGATTGAAGAATTGATAGCGCAGCTTCGCACTTATGCAGAAGAGTGGGCGTCTATCCCGATGCTTGCCAAAACGCATGGTCAACCGGCTTCTCCCACTCGCTTGGGAAAGGAAGTAATGGTTTTTGTCTATCGTTTGGAACGTCAGTTGGCTATGTTGAAAGCTTGCCCGATGACGGCAAAGTTTGGCGGAGCTACAGGCAATTACAATGCTCACCATGTGGCTTATCCCGAATATGATTGGAAGGCTTTCGGCAACAAGTTTGTTTCCGAGAGTCTTGGCTTGGAGCGTGAGGAATATACCACTCAGATATCCAACTATGATAATCTGTCTTCCATTTTTGATGCTATGAAGCGCATTAATACAGTGATGATTGACATGAACCGCGACTTTTGGCAGTATATTTCCATGGAGTATTTTAAGCAGAAGATCAAAGCAGGTGAAGTGGGCTCCAGTGCAATGCCGCATAAAGTGAATCCTATTGATTTTGAAAATGCAGAAGGGAACCTGGGCATGGCCAATGCTATTTTCGAGCATTTGGCAGTGAAGTTGCCGGTGTCTCGTTTACAGCGCGATTTGACGGACTCTACCGTGCTTCGTAACGTGGGTACGCCTTTCGGACATGTGCTCATTGCTATACAAAGCTCGTTGAAAGGCTTGCGTAAGCTGTTGTTGAACGAACCGGCTATTCATCGTGATTTGGAAAGTTGCTGGAGTGTGGTGGCCGAAGCCATTCAGACAATTCTGCGTCGCGAAGCTTATCCGCATCCTTATGAAGCCTTAAAGGCTTTGACGCGTACCAATCAAGCTATTACAGAAGCTTCGATAAAGGAATTTATAGAAGGACTGAATGTTAGTGAAGAAGTAAAGAAAGAGTTGCGCGTTATCACTCCCCATACGTATACGGGAATTTAAAACAAGTAATACTGAAGAATATTCTTGCTCCTGTGTATATTGGTAAATACAATTTATTTTTGATATATATCATAGAGAGAATGAATGGCCGTGAGGCCAAGGTTTAATTTTATTCGAATAGAAAACAATGAGTACAGAAAATGAAATCTGGCGTGATGCTTCTTCCTCAGAGGAGAACTCAGGGGCCGGCCGTGATGGTAATCAATTTAACAGAGAAGGGAATTATAGTCGTCCGTCTTATAACCGTGAAGGTGGTGAGCGTCCTTATCGTCCTAAGTTTACAAGTGAGAACGGCGATCGCCCGCAACGCTCTTACGGTGGCGAGCGTTCTTTCCGTCCCCGCTTCAACCCGAATGTTGAAGGTGGTGACCGTTCTCAACGTTCTTATAACAACGACCGTCCTTATCGTCCGCGCTATAACGCTGAAGGCGGAGAGCGTATGCAGCGCTCTTATGGAAACTCCCCAGGTGATCGCCCATACCGTCCGCATTATAACAACGAGAATGGCGACCGTCCTTATCGTCCGCGCTACAACGTTGAGGGTGGTGACCGTCCGCAGCGCTCTTATAGCAACGACCGCGCTTATGGTAACGATCGTTCGTATATCGGTGAGCGTTCCTATAACAATGATCGTCCTTATCGTCCGCGCTATAACGCTGAAGGTGTAGATCGCATGCAACGTCTTTATGGCAATCCTGCGGGCGACCGTCCTTATCGTCCGCGTTTTAATTCCGGTGCCGGCAGAACGGGCGGATATGACAACAGGGATAGTTATAGCCGTCCTATCCGTCGCTCGGCCGACTATGATCCAAATGCTAAATATAGCAAGAAGAAGCAGATAGAATATAAAGAACAGTTTGTTGATCCTAACGAACCCATTCGCCTGAATAAGTTTTTGGCAAATGCCGGTGTTTGCTCGCGTCGTGAGGCTGATGAGTTTATTGCGGCCGGAGTGGTTTCGGTGAATGGGGAAATTGTGACCGAATTGGGTACCAAGATAAAACGTGGAGATGAAGTGAAGTTCCATGAACAACCTGTCAGCCTTGAACGTAAGGTATATGTTTTGCTAAATAAGCCGAAAGATACCGTGACCACTTCGGACGATCCGCAAGCGCGTCGTACGGTGATGGATTTGGTGAAAGGTGCCTGTGATGAGCGTATCTACCCGGTGGGGCGTCTTGACCGTAATACTACAGGAGTATTGCTGCTGACGAATGATGGTGATTTGGCTTCCAAATTGACGCATCCCAAGTTCTTAAAGAAGAAGATTTATCACGTACACTTGGATAAGAACTTGACTAAAGCGGATATGGATCAGATTGCAGCCGGCATTCAGTTGGATGATGGAGAAATTCATGCAGACGCCATTAGTTATACGGATGAACAAAAGAAAAATGATGTCGGAATAGAGATTCACTCCGGAAAGAACCGTGTTGTGCGTCGTATTTTCGAATCTTTGGGATATAAAGTGGTGAAACTTGATCGTGTGTTCTTTGCCGGTTTAACCAAGAAGGGGTTGCGCCGCGGTGAATGGCGTTACCTTTCAGAGCCGGAAGTGAATTTTCTGCGTATGGGTTCTTTTGAGTAATATATAATAAGGTATAAAAACTGTTTTATGGAAAAGATTAGTAGAACGAAAGTGGTTGACTTGCTGAAACGTGAGGATTTTGGCGCTATGGTCAACGTGAAAGGTTGGGTTCGCACCCGCAGAGGTAGTAAACAAGTAAACTTTATTGCACTGAATGATGGTTCTACAATAAATAATGTGCAGATTGTAGTGGATCTGGCAGGTTTTGATGAGGAGGTGCTGAAAGAAATAACGACTGGTGCTTGCTTGAGCGTGAACGGGGTGCTGACCGAATCGGTAGGCTCCGGTCAGAAAGCTGAGTTGCAAGCTCGTGAAATCAAGGTGTTGGGCGCTTGTGATAATACTTATCCGTTGCAGAAGAAGGGGCACTCCATGGAGTTCCTTCGCGAGATAGCCCACTTGCGTCCGCGTACCAATACGTTTGGCGCGGTGTTCCGTATTCGTCATAACATGGCGATTGCCATTCACCGTTTCTTCCATGAAAGAGGTTTCTTCTATTTTCATACTCCGATAATCACGGCGTCTGATTGTGAAGGAGCCGGACAGATGTTTCAGGTGACTACCAAGAATCTTTATGATTTGAAGAAAGATGAAAACGGCTCTATTATTTACGATGATGACTTTTTCGGAAAACAAGCCAGCCTGACAGTTTCCGGTCAGTTGGAAGGTGAACTTGCCGCCACTTCATTGGGGGCAATTTATACATTTGGCCCTACGTTCCGTGCCGAGAATTCCAATACACCTCGCCATTTAGCAGAATTCTGGATGATTGAACCGGAGGTTGCATTCAATGATATTGCTGATAATATGGATTTGGCTGAAGATTTCATTAAATATTGTGTGCAATGGGCTTTAGACAATTGCACCGATGATGTGAAATTTCTCAATGATATGTTTGATAAGGGCTTGATTGAACGTCTTCAAGGAGTGCTGAAAGAAAACTTTGTGCGTTTGCCTTATACGGAAGGTATTCGTATTTTGGAAGAAGCCGTAGCTAAGGGGCATAAGTTTGAGTTTCCCGTTTACTGGGGAGTTGATCTGGCTTCCGAGCATGAACGCTATTTGGTGGAAGAGCACTTTAAGCGTCCGGTCATTTTAACTGACTATCCAAAGGAAATCAAAGCATTCTATATGAAGCAGAACGAAGACGGAAAAACCGTGCGTGCGATGGATGTGCTGTTCCCGAAGATTGGCGAGATTATCGGAGGTTCCGAACGTGAATCGGATTATGCTAAGCTGATGAATCGTATCAAGGAACTGAACATTCCGATGAAAGATATGTGGTGGTATCTTGATACCCGTAAATTCGGTACTTGTCCTCATTCCGGTTTCGGTTTGGGATTTGAGCGATTACTGTTGTTCGTTACGGGTATGACGAATATTCGTGATGTGATACCTTTCCCCCGCACGCCTCGTAATGCGGAGTTTTAATTGAAGGATATCAATAAGCTTGAGGGCCTGTACAGACATGCGTTTGTGCGGGCTTTTTTGTGTACAGAATCTTGGAAGTTCGTTTGAAAATAACTCAAAGATGTTCTTATGTTTTCAAAATAAGTCATTATATTTGTGTCAAACGGAAAAGATAACGTTAACCAATATATACAAATATGAAACGTAACTATTTTTTTGCCATGCTGGCAGCGGTGCTGCTTGCGGTAGGAGCCAATGCGCAGGAAAAAGCAGAATTTAAGCCTGCAAATTTAGCGGGGATTTGGCAGTTGTGTCATTATGTCTCCGAGATTCCGGATGTTCCCGGAGTACTGAAGCCAAGCAACACCTTTAAGGTGCTGAGCGAGGATGGACATATTGTGAACTTTACGATGATTCCGGGTTCTGATGCTATTATTACGGGGTATGGAACCTATCAGCAATTAACGGATAATTCTTATAGAGAAAGTATCGAAAAGAACATTCACTTGCCTATGCTCGATCAGAAGGATAATATTCTGGAGTTTGAAATGGGGGATGAAGGAATTATGTTTCTGAAGTTTTTTATAGCTCAAGACCTGAATGGAAATGAACTGAATACGTGGTTTCATGAAACTTGGAAGCGGCTGAGTATGCCTGCGAAGTTTCCTGAAGCTATTGTGCGTTAACTGAGTAACTGCTTTGTCTTGACATTTGTCAGGTGGCTTTCGCATAGTGGCCGGTAAACTGAAGATGCTGGCTGAAAGTTGTTCTTCAAAGGCGTTTACGTCCTTGAAGAATAACTTTTTTATTGTATATCAGCTAAGTGTCTCCCTAAAAAAAGAGGAAAAGGTTTGTCAGTTCTAAGAAAATCTGTACCTTTGCAAGCCGATTATTATCTCAAAAGGATAAGCAATTAATTCATAGCAAGTTAATCACTCATTGTCCGGAGTGAATGGCTTGTGGTGAAGAATATTTTAGTAGTAACAATTAAAAACAATTAAGAGTGGATACTTTAAGTTACAAGACCATTTCTGCAAACAAGGCTACGGTGACCAAAGAATGGGTTATTGTGGATGCTACAGACCAAGTATTGGGTCGTCTGGGCGCAAAAGTTGCGAAACTGTTGAGAGGAAAGTATAAACCAAACTTTACTCCTCACGTAGATTGTGGCGATAATGTAATCATTATCAATGCCGACAAAGTAAAATTAACCGGTAACAAGTGGAATGACAAAGTCTATCTGTCATATACAGGTTATCCCGGCGGTCAGAGAGAAATCACTCCTGCTCGTTTGCAGGCTAAACCGAACGGCGATGACAGGTTGCTGAGAAAAGTAGTAAAGGGTATGTTGCCTAAAAACAAGTTGGGCGCAAAATTGCTGGGTAATATGTATGTGTATGCCGGCAGTGAGCACAAGCACGAAGCTCAGAACCCGAAAATGATTGATATTAATGTACTTAAATAAGAAATAATGGAAGTAGTAAATGCATTAGGCAGACGTAAAAGTGCAGTTGCACGTATTTTCGTAAGCGAAGGTACCGGAAAGATTACTATTAATAAGAGAGACCTCGCGGAGTACTTTCCATCAAGCATTCTTCAGTATGTTGTTAAACAGCCGTTGAACAAACTGGGTGTTGCTGAAAAGTATGATATCAAAGTGAATCTTTGCGGTGGTGGTTTCACTGGTCAGTCTCAAGCTTTGCGTTTGGCAATTGCCCGTGCGCTGGTGAAGATCAATGCCGAAGATAAGGCTGCTCTCCGTGCTGAAGGCTTCATGACTCGTGACCCGCGCACTGTTGAGCGTAAAAAACCGGGACGTCCGAAAGCACGTCGCAGATTCCAGTTCAGTAAACGTTAAGAGTTGCAGAACGGTTGGGGCGGACAAGTTGCATAATTCTCAACTTTCATCTCTCAACTCTCAACTGATAGAGCGTTTAGTATCTAAACTACCGGGACTCTTCAGATTCAGACTACCCGGCGGTTGGTTTAGAAGAAACAAAAAAGAAAGTAAACGATTAATTTAAAAGAAAATGTCTAGAACAAATTTTGATACATTATTAGAAGCCGGTTGCCACTTCGGTCACTTGAAAAGAAAGTGGAACCCTTCAATGGCTCCTTATATCTTCATGGAGCGCAATGGCATTCATATCATTGACCTTAACAAAACAGTTGCTAAGATAGACGAAGCTGCCGAAGCTTTGAAACAAATCGCTAAATCAGGAAAGAAAGTCCTGTTTGTTGCTACTAAAAAACAAGCAAAACAGGTGGTGGCTGACAAGGCTGCCTCTGTAAATATGCCTTATGTAATCGAGCGTTGGCCGGGTGGAATGTTGACTAACTTCCCGACTATCCGTAAGGCTGTCAAGAAGATGGCTACTATCGATAAACTGACTAACGATGGTACTTATGCCAATCTTTCGAAGAGAGAGATTCTTCAGATCTCTCGTCAACGTGCCAAGTTGGACAAGACGTTGGGCTCTATTGCTGACCTGACTCGCTTGCCGTCTGCATTGTTTGTTATCGACGTAATGAAGGAGAACATCGCTGTTCGCGAAGCTAACCGCTTGGGTATTCCCGTATTCGGAATCGTTGATACGAACTCCGATCCAACGAACGTTGATTTCGTCATTCCGGCAAATGATGATGCTACTAAGTCGGTAGAAGTAATTCTTGATGCTTGCTGCGCTGCTATGCAGGAAGGATTGGAGGAACGTAAGGCTGAAAAGGTAGATATGGAAGCTGCCGGTGAAGCTCCTGCCAACAAGGGGAAGAAGAAAACTGCAAAAGCAAGACTCGACAAGTCTGACGAGGAAGCAATCAATGCTGCTAAGGCTGCTGCTTTCATGAAGGAAGACGAAGAGGCTTAATCATACCGTTGAGAGTTGAGAATTGAAAGTTGAGAGTTACTTTACGGCAATTCTCGATTCTCTATTCTTGGCTCTCATTTTCTTTATAAGATATATTACTAACAATTAAAATACAAAGATATTATGGCTGTAACAATGGCTGATATAACCAAGCTCCGCAAAATGACCGGTGCTGGTATGATGGATTGTAAGAACGCATTAACAGAGGCTGAAGGCGATTTTGACAAGGCAATGGAGATTATCCGTAAGAAAGGACAGGCTGTTGCCGCTAAGCGTTCAGACCGCGAAGCTTCCGAGGGTTGTGTTTTGGCTAAGACAACCGGCGACTTCGCTGTTATTCTTGCCTTGAAGTGTGAGACAGACTTCGTGGCTCAGAATGCCGATTTCGTGAAGTTGACTCAGGATATTCTTGACTTGGCTATAGCTAACAAGTGCAAGACTTTGGACGAAGTAAAAGCGTTACCGATGGGTAATGGTACTGTACAGGATGCAGTGGTTGACCGTAGCGGCATCACTGGTGAGAAGATGGAACTTGATGGTTACATGGTGGTAGAGGGGGCGAGTACTGTTGTTTACAACCACATGAACAGAAATGGTCTTTGTACCATTGCTGCCTTCAACAAGAATGTTGACGAGCAGTTGGCCAAGCAGGTAGCCATGCAGATTGCCGCCATGAATCCGCTTGCAATTGACGAAGACGGTGTTTCTGAAGCTGTGAAGCAGCAAGAAATCGAAGTAGCTATCGAAAAGACTAAAGCAGAACAAGTGCAGAAAGCTGTAGAGGCTGCTTTGAAGAAAGCGGGCATCAACCCTGCTCATGTAGACAGCGAAGACCATATGGAAAGCAACATGGCCAAAGGCTGGATCACAGCTGCGGATGTGGCAAAGGCAAAAGAGATCATTGCTGCCGTTTCTACAGAGAAAGCTGCCAATCTGCCTGAGCAAATGATTCAGAACATTGCAAAAGGTCGCTTGGGCAAGTTCTTGAAAGAGGTATGCTTGCTGAACCAAGAAGACATCATGGATGCTAAGAAGACGGTAAGAGAAGTGCTGAAAGAAGCTGATCCTGAATTGAAGATCATTGATTTCAAACGCTTTACTTTGCGTGCTGAATAATTAAAGTGATTCCATAAACATTGGAGTGACCGTTTGGGGATTTTCTCAACGGTCACTTTTTTTATGTCTTCCGGTTGGCGTCGTAGGGAAGTTGCCGATCGGTTTTATTCTTCCAAGCTCCAGCTATGGACACAAATCGGGGAGGAGCAAGCGTATCGTTTGCGTATCAGTCAGGCTGCTCTGTTATCCTACCGGCTTGACCTGGGTATACCCCTCTTTCCGGAGGAGCTCTATTATTTTCAGTTTGAAGTCTCCTTGCACGATAATCTCACCGTCCTTCGCACTGCCGCCTACGCCGCATTTACTTTTCAGTAATTTAGCTAATTCCTTGAGGTCGTTATCGGTACCCACAAAGCCGGTGACAAGCGTAACGACTTTACCGCCACGGTTCTTGCGATCCAACTGTACGCGCAGGCGCTGCTGCGAGGGTGGGAGAGTGGTTGGCTCTTCGTCATTGGTCATCTCGTAATTATAGTCGGGGTTGGTAGAATAAACGATATTCAGCCGTTCTTTCCAGTCGTTCTGTTTCATCTCTTGTTTCTTTTTTAAGAAATCAAAAGTAATTATTTTGCGTGGAATATTGCAGCTTTTTGCCATTTTTGTCGCTTAATGGGAAATAAAAACTGCATTTCATTCTGAAAATATATATGAAAAGACTTTCCGGACTGTTACTATTCCTTCAGCCTCCTTCTGTTGCGTTCTGCTCTAAAATAATCCTTTTGTAGAAATTATGTTAAGCTTTTGTGTCTTGCTTATGACTGATTAGAAAAAAACTGTATTTTTGTCAACACCAATAATGTGAACTTAGATAAGAGAATATGGGCAATTCATTACAGCAAAAAGAGGCCATAAGGGTGCCGGAACCTACCTTGCGCCGGCTTCCGTGGTACCTTTCCAATGTAAAGTTGCTGAAACAAAAAGGAGAGCGTTTCGTATCGTCCACTCAAATTTCAAAAGAAATCAATATAGACGCTTCGCAGATAGCCAAAGACCTGTCCTATGTAAATATATCGGGACGTACACGTGTGGGCTATGAAGTAGATACGCTGATAGCCGTATTGGAGGACTTTCTTGGATTTACCCATATCCATAAAGCGTTTCTTTTCGGTGTGGGAAGCCTGGGAGCAGCTCTGTTGCGCGACTCGGGCTTGAATCACTTCGGACTGGAGATAGTTGCTGCATTCGATGTGAACCCTGAATTGGTAGGTACTACCCTGAGTGGTATTCCCATCTTCCATTCGGATGAATTCAAACAGAAGATGCTTGAATATGACATCAATATCGGTGTGCTGACGGTTCCTATTGAGATTGCTCAAAAAATAACGGATTATATGGTGGCTGGCGGCATCAGGGCTGTTTGGAATTTTACCCCTTTCCGCATCCGCGTTCCGGAAGATATCGTTGTTCAAAATACTTCCCTTTATGCCCATCTGGCACTGATGTTTAACAGACTGAACTTTAACGAAATCAAGTAATGAAAATTATTGCTGTAGGAATGAACTATGCCCTGCATAACAAAGAGTTGGGACATACGTTGGTGAATAAAGAGCCGGTGATTTTCATGAAACCGGATTCGGCTATCTTGAAAGACGGCAAGCCTTTCTTTATTCCCGACTTTTCCAATGAAGTGCATTATGAGACGGAAGTTGTGGTGCGTATCTGCCGATTGGGAAAAAATATCGCTCCCCGTTTTGCAAACCGGTATTATGATGCGGTGACGGTGGGCATTGATTTCACAGCTCGCGATTTGCAACGCAAGTTTCGTGAGGCCGGTAATCCATGGGAACTCTGCAAAGGGTTCGACAACTCTGCCGCTATCGGTACATTTATTCCTTTGGAACAAGCGGGCGGTGACGTGCAACGTTTGGATTTCCTTTTGACAATCGACGGTCAAGAGGTGCAACATGGGAATACTTCAGACATGCTGTTCAGGATAGACGATATCATTGCTTACGTCAGTCGTTTCATGACGTTGAAGATCGGTGATTTGCTGTTCACGGGAACACCGGCAGGGGTAGGCCCGGTCAGCATAGGTCAGCATTTGCAAGGATACCTGGGCGAAGAGAAAGTGCTCGATTTCCATATCCGATAAGGGTCTTCTCTCGGCTTTTATCTTGTATTCTCGTTTATTTTCCGTACTTTCGTGTGGAATTTAAAGAAGGAACAATATGAAAATACGTGTAGGCTTCGGCTTTGATGTTCACCAATTGGTGGCAGGACGTGAATTGTGGCTGGGTGGCATTCGCTTGGAACACGAAAAAGGTTTGTTGGGGCATTCGGATGCCGATGTGCTTGTCCATGCCATTTGTGACGCACTGCTGGGGGCGGCGAACATGCGCGATATCGGTTATCACTTCCCCGATACGGCTGGTGAATTCAAAGATGTAGATAGTAAGATTTTACTGAAGAAGACGGTGGAACTATTAGCAGATAAGGGCTATTCTATCAGCAATATTGACGCTACGATTTGTGCTGAACGTCCTAAATTGAAAGTTCATATTCCCGAGATGCAACGAACACTTGCTGCCGTGATGAGGATAAGTGAAGATGATATATCCATCAAAGCCACCACTACCGAAAAACTCGGCTTCACGGGTAGGGAAGAAGGTATTTCGGCTTATGTCGCCGTGCTGATAGAAAAAGTGTAAGGTAGACTGTATGTTGATTCGTTTCATAAAAAACTGGACGTTACCGCTGGCAATGCTTGCAGGGACTCTGGGATATCTTTTCTTGGCGAGGATACCGCTCGTCAAGCCGGTCAGACCCTATGTCAACAGTCTGGTAACTATACTTACTCCGACACTGATTTTCGCCCAATTGCTTCTTACTTTCTGCAAGATAGAAATTCATGAGTTGAGGCCTAAAGCATGGCATGGGTGGCTGTTGTTGTTTCAGATGTTCTCTTGCCTGCTGCTTGTAGCACTGTTGTTGTGTTTGTCGATGGGAGAAACTTATCGGGTTGTGTTTGAAGGGACGATGGTTTGCCTGATTTGCCCTACGGCAACAGCTGCCGCCGTCATCACACATAAATTGGGCGGCAGTGCGGCAAGTCTCACTACCTATACTTTGTTATCCAATCTGTTGGCTGCTATCATTGTCCCTTTGGTGTTTCCAATGGTAGAGCCTCATGTGGATGTTGGTTTTTTTGCCGCCTTTCAGAAAATTCTCAGCAGAGTATTTCCCTTGTTATTGCTCCCTTTCTTTTTAGCTTGCGCTTTGCGTATATATGCGCCGAAGATACATCGTTTGCTGTCTGGTTCTCGGGATGTGGCTTTTTATTTATGGGCAGTGGCGCTGGCTATTGTTTCAGGCCAGACAGTACGTTCTTTAGTGAACAGTGAGGCGTCCGTTTGGGTAGAGATATTGATTGCTTTTGCCGGATTGTTGGCATGTTGTGTGCAGTTTTATTTAGGGAAAAGCATTGGAGGGCATTATAGAGAACGCATCAGCGGAGGACAAGCGTTGGGACAGAAAAATACGGTATTAGCCATTTGGATGGCATATACCTATCTTAATCCGCTGTCGTCTGTAGGCCCCGGCTCTTATGTCTTATGGCAAAATATAATCAACAGCTATCAATTGTGGAAGAAGAGAAAAGATAAGATAAAATATTAAATATAAGATGTTGATATTTAATGATTTGTGCTTGTTTTGCGATATTCCCTTTATTTTCCTTGTTTTCTTGTTTAGTCTAATAAATACATTTATTTTGTTACTATTTTGTTACTCGTGTTCGTTGGAGTAACAAAACAAATAGTTATATTTGCATCGGTAACAAAATAGGAACGTAATTATGGCGAAGAAAAAACAAGAAGTTAAATTGAAAGAACCTGTAAGGATTAGATTCAAGCAGTTTGCTAATGGTAACCAGTCTATTTATTTGGACTACTATACAAGTGATGTTATTAGAAAAGAGAATTATGTTGGTTCGTCTTTTATAGAATTTTACTTATATCATTGAGTGTCTTAAAATAATAGTCTGCACGTATAGGATTAGATACATTATTGCTCCATAAAACCAATCCGGAATCAACACCGGCATTGTTAGCACATTGAATATCATAAATACTATCACCAATGTAGAGAGCGTTTTCGGGGCTTACATGGGCTTTAGCCAAATATGCAACTAAGGGTGCTGCTTGGGGCTTATGTTCATCAGTATCATCGGCACATACAATTGTGGAAAAATAGTCCGCTAACCCTAATGGCTCAAAATCAGAATAATATTCTTGATATGTTTTGGAGGTTACAATGCCTAAAATATAGCCTCTTGATAAAAGGGATTGCAAGCATTCTTTGATACCTTGAAAAGGTTGAATAGTGTACTGGAGCAATTTCATATTCCTATCCCATCGTTTCAATGCATCTTCTATGTCGGGTATTTTGAGTAATTCCAACGCATTTCTTCCGGTAATGCCTAAAGCAAATTTCAGACTTTCATATTGAGGTGCGCTTCCTGTTATTTCTGTAATTGTTTTTATTAAAGAGTTGATGACTGCATATTCCGTATCTATCAATGTACCGTCTATGTCGAATACGATATGTTTATATTTCATGTGTTGATTTATTAGTCAAATAATACTTGCCAGTTTCTATCGTAGTAAGCTGAAAAGCACATTTTAATTTGTTCTTCGTTATTTTTCTCTTTTGCAAGAATAGGTAATTCTTCCAATCCGAAATAGGCACTCTCATCCGTTTCAATATTGGGTCGGAAATATCCGCTTTCAATCTCACAAAGAACAAAAACTTTACAAACATTGTAGGCATAGGGGGGAATATTATGCAAATTTCTATCTTGCATAGCTATTATCCGGATAGCTTTTACATTTAATCCTGTTTCTTCTTTTACTTCTTTTTCCGTATTAGTCTTGATACTCTGATTTATATCGACCCAACCACCGGGCAAAGACCAAGTTCCATTTTTCTCTTTCACAAGCAGTATTTTATCATCTTTGAATATAGCAGCTCGTGTATCTAATTTAGGAGTTTGAAATCCTGTTTCATTGCAAAACAGATTCTTTACTTTTTCTATGGGTATTTCACTTTGCAGACTAAGCATTTCTGCTGCAATTTCTCTAATGCGTTCAAAGCGTTCTATATCAAATACATCTTTGGAGTATGTCAATCCCCCCTTGGGCAATGAATTGCAGTTCTTTTGCCCATTCAAGCCATTGTGGTTGTACTGTTTTATCCATATGGTAAAATATTAGTAGATTAAAGTTTTAATCTCATTCTATTTATTATCAATGTGTTTAATCACTCTACATGGATTTCCAACAGCTACGCAATTATCTGGTATGCAATGGGTGACAACGCTGCCTGCTCCGATAACGCTATTTTTTCCAATGGTTACCCCCGGAAGTATGATTGCTCCCCCACCAATCCACGCACCGTTACCAATTTTTATAGGGAGTGCATAAGTTTTGCAAATACCTATTCCTTTGCCCCAATCTTCTACGATTCTTTCATATACCTTAGTAGAATGGGTAGCTGTATATAACTGAACATTGGAAGCGATTAAAACATTATCGCCTATTTCAATAATATTGTTATCCACAAAGGTGCAGTTCATGTTGATTATGACTTGATTTCCCACAAAGATATGTTTCCCGTATTCACAATGGAAATCTATATCCAAATGGATGTTTTTACCTACTCTTCCAAACAGTTGTTGCAGGATATTTTTCTTTGATTCCATATCCGCATAATCCGTGTTATTCAATTCTTTCAGTAGCCTTTTGGCATTTAAGGTCATTGCTGCTAAAGTTTTATCACCACCATTAAAAACTTCTCCTGCTAAACATTTTTCCAATTCTGTTTTCATATCGCATATTTGAATAAAGAATACTTCTGCTAACCCAACTGTAATAACAGCGGAAGTATTCAGAATTATAAAAAAAATATTTCTTAACTACTTCATTCTTATGATTTTATTAGGGTATTTATTGCAAAGATACGTGGTTGTGGCTGCTTAAATTTTACCCTATGTGAAAAAATAAATCTAATATGAAGCCCTAATTCTACTAAGGGACTGCTGTGTTATACCCAAAAAGGTCGAAATGTGCCCTAAATTGACTCGTGAGAAAATATCTGGATATTCTTGTGCTAATTTTTCGTAACGTTCTTGGGCTGATAAAATCAGACGAGAAATATGTGTATCCTGTAATTTGAGAAAGTTCTCTTGTTGCAGTACTCTCATCCAGTTGGCAATGTCAATGTACGACTTATACAGACTATTTAATACTTCTATGGCAATGGAATAGACTAATGTTTCTTCCAAAGTCTCGACATACTCAAATCCAGCCTTGTTATGATATAAATCCCATGAACCACAAGTGACATCACCTTCCATAGAAAACCATGTTGTTATTTCTTTCCCATTGTGCAGGATATATGAACGTGTTATGCCCTTTTCAATGAAATAAATCTGTTTATCTAAATGATTGGCTTGTATAATAATAGTTTTGGCTGGAAAAGAATGTTGTTTGAAGTGGTATTTTAGTACGTCCAATGAACCTTCTGAAATTGGATAGTATGATTTTATTTTTCTTATTATATTGTCCATTATCAATATTTTACATTTTCATGCAAAAATATAAAGAACAGCGCAAATCACATATTATAACTCTGCATTTTTAGAATATATGACTACTTTTGAATTATTAGGGCAATTAAAATGCAAGGTAGAATCCTACTCTTTGCAAAAAGTTTAGTTTGTACCTTTCCTCTAAAAAGAAAAATCTCCATCTATTATATATCCATATTTAACCGATTCGTATTCCGTTGGTTATATTATAGCTTGTAAACTTTTCCCATAAGTCTCTTTAGACGACAAGTATTTTGTCGTCTGTACTAATAAAGTTTTTTACTTTCCTCTTCAGCCTGGAAGGACTACGCCGGTGTCCAATCCCTCTATGGATGCAATAATTTTGTAAACGTGCTCATGTGGCGGCACAAAGATAATTATGTTGTCAATAGAGGTCTATCGGAATGGTCTATCCGACCAATAACGATTCTAATTCCCGGATTTTATTTTGCCATTCCGCCTCCTTTTCAAGACGCTTGAGATAAACATCCATAAAATCCTCTTCTTTTGTCAGCATGTGCCATACCGCGACTAATAACTTTCGGGCGATGGCTACTTGTATCTTCATCTTGTTCTTATGCCGTTGGGTGCATTGCACGCAGCTGAAGTTTGAGGAAAAGCAGTTTCGGGTTCTTGATGCGACCCGGGATATTTCAACCAATATCTGACGCAGAAATCGGTTCCCATGCGTCGTCCTGTTACTCTTGACTTTATTGTTGCTTATATCATTGCGTGGTTTCAATCCACACCATCCAACAAGATTTGTTGCTTTTTCAAACGATTTCATGTCAGCCCCGGTCTCCGCAATTATAGCTGAAGCTGCGCGTTCTTTAACACCGGGGATGCTCTGTAGACGTTTGAATTGTTGCGGGAAATGTTCCTGACACATGGCAATGAGAGCTTGCCTGCATTCTTCGATTTGTCGCCCGATTACGTCTATAAGCTCTGCGTATTGCTTTAATAAACAGATGTCTGCCTGGTGAAAGTCACCCGTTACGGCATCCTTTATGATGTTAAGTCCGTATTTACGTAGAGTTTTTCCATGAATGAGTTTCACCAACTCCTCAGTGGCTGTTATCCCGGTTATTATCGCACGGACGCACTTCTGATAACTTTTTCCATTGACGCGGGATACATAGTTACTTAACCGGAAACCACATCGCTGTAAAGCAGCGTCCAATTTATTGGTGTTATACGTCAGGTCTTCATTCAGGTCGAAGATGCGACGGTTATACTTGCGCATATCCTGCACGGTCTTCTCCGGCACAAAACTTCCCCGAATCAGATGCTTCAACAGACACTCCGCTATCCATTGGGCATCTTTCACATCACTCTTGCGACCGGGAAGCTGCTTTATAAAATAAGGATTTACCAATTTGAGCGACATGCTATCGCACAAGGCATTCCACACCGGAACCCAATAGGTCGAGGTGCTTTCCATTGCCGCCTCTGTCACCCCATGAGGAACCATATCCGAACACATAAGTTGCAAATCCGGAGTTAATGTGCCATAAACATTTGCAAAAATAACGGTCTCTGCAGTGTCCAACACACAGAGATAAACTGTATCTTTGTGCACATCGAGGCCGGCCACGATTCTGTCTTTGTCCATATTTGAGATTTTTTTAGTTACACTCCTTAAATATAGGACATTCGTAACAATTAAACAAAGCATGAAGCTGAGTTTGTGGCCCGGCCTCGGTTTTTATTACGCCGGTATAGAAAAACTCGATTTTTCTATATAATTTTGTCTATATATCCAAAACGAACTAAACTTATTTCTATTGCCAGCAAAATATATATGCTGGCGAAAAGAAGAATACTATATTTTCTTTTCGCCAGTTTTATTTTTATGGTTAGAGGGCTTTTGTTACCTTTGCACATGAAGCCCACCGCAAAGCGATTTCTTCGTTTTTTTTGTTACTATTTTGTTACCCGCTATTAGTAATTGGTGGGCTTTTCTTTTGATAATAAGGGATGTATGATGTTATGTGTATAATATATGGCAAAATATGATTAATAGCTGGCAATTGTGGAAGAAGAGGAAGAAAGAGATAGAAGCCGAAAGATGAGAACCGACATGTCGCAAACTAATGCATTCCTACCGTCATAGCTATACCCAGGCCGTATCAAGGTCGTATCAACACCGTGTTTCCTTCGCATCTATGGGAGCGGAGTTGATACGGAGTTGATACGGAGTTGGTACGGAGGATATACGGAGTTGATGCGGAGGGTATGCGGAGGATATGCGGAACAGACGGCTTTTTGTAAACGCTTAATAAATATCTCGGATGAATTTTAGACTGTCCCAGAGTGTTTTGTGGGGATTTTTCGTACTTTTGTCTTTGAATCGGAATAAATAAACAAAAAACATCAAAAATGAAGTCATTTTCATTGCGCAATGTAGCGTTAGGGCTCTTGTTAATTAGTATTGTAACCATCATCCCGTTTTTAGGACTGTCAGAGTACCACACGAAGGGTGAACCTCGCGAGGCGATTGTTTCTCTTTCCATGCTGGAAAGCGGAAATTGGATATCACCCCGAAACAATGGTGGTGAACTGGCTTATAAACCTCCTTTCTTTCATTGGTCGGTGGCCGCCCTCTCTCTACTGAATGGAGGCGAAGTTACCGAAATGACCTCTCGTATGCCCTCTGCCATTGCACTGATAGCCATGGCCTTCTTCGGTTTTTTGTTTTTTGCCAAAAGAACAGGCATGGGAGTAGCATTATTGGCTGCTTTTATTTCTTTGACAAACTTCGAACTTCATAGGGCGGGGATGAACTGTCGGGTGGATATGGTTCTTACAGCATTGACTGTTGGGGCCTTATATGCGTTCTACCGATGGTATGAGAAAGGAATGCATGGAATTCCTTGGCTGGCTGTCTTGTTGATGAGCTTGGGCACGCTGACCAAGGGACCGGTAGGCAGCTTGATTCCCTGTTTGGTCATGGGTGTGTTCTTGTTGCTTCGTAATGTTTCTTTTTTACGTGCTTTCTTATGGATGTTGGCTTGTGGAACCTGCTCTCTCTTATTGCCTTTAGGCTGGTATGTAGCCGCTTACCAACAAGGTGGAGAAGAGTTTCTGGCATTGGTGATGGAAGAAAACTTCGGGCGCATGACTAATACGATGAGTTATGAATCGTGTGTTAATCCTTGGTACTATAATTTTATCACCCTTGTGGCGGGTTATGTGCCCTGGACACTGTTGCTCTTATTTTCACTTTTCACGTTGTCGTGGCGTAAATGCCGTGTGCCGCTGAAACCTCTTCGGTGGTGGAAGTGGACGGTGGAGAAAATACGACAGATGGAACCGGTAGATTTGTTTGCCGCCACTTCTATTATCATCATATTCCTGTTCTATTGCTTCCCTCAGAGTAAGCGCAGTGTATATCTGATGCCTATCTATCCGTTCATCGCTTATTTTATTGCCCGTTATATATTCTTGTTGGCAGAGAAGAAAAAGTGGGTGATCAAGGCTTACGGGGGAACATTGGCTGTAGTCGCCCTTTTGTTGTTCGTTTGTTTCTTGGTCATTAAGCTGGGACTGATTCCCGATACCATATTTCATGGCAGGCATGCGGACAAGAACATTCAGATGCTTCATGCTTTGCAAGCCGTTGGCGGACTGTCCTGGCTATTGATTGCCATTCCTGCATTGTTGGCTGTTGCTTGGTGGATATATTGCAGACACTCTGTAGAAAATAAAATGTTGGTTCTCTTGGTGACATTACTTATGGGCATCTATCTTTCTTTGGATGGAGCTTATCAGCCTGCCGTGCTCAATGTGAAATCCGTTAAAGGCATTGCGGCCGAAATAAATCAAGTGGCACCCAAGGAAGAGGGAGTCCTGTATGAATTTATTTCCGAAGGAGTTTTTGCGGTAGGCGATCCTCTACATTTTTTTGAAGTGAATTTCTATCTTCATAATCGCATCGGCAACTTCTATAAGGAACGCCCTGCAGATGGCTTTCTACTGATAAGGGTGGACGATGTGGAGAAATTCTTCCCGCAATTTGAAGAAGAAGGATATCGTTTTGAAAAACTATATCAGTCTTCTAAAAAAGTAGTCGGCCAGATTGCGGAGGTCTACCGGTTTACGAAGGAATCTGCTTCTTTCCCTTCTTCCGATAGGTATATACGAAATGAAGAATAAGGAAATTGATAGGTACTACGATTATCATTACCAATATGGGGGCAAGCAGTTTTCCTGCCCCTATCCAGAGAAAGAGATTCAACAGACCGATTTCTAATAAATAGTTGACGATGTGGCTGAAGCTGAAGCCGGCAGCATTGGCCGATGAAGGATGAGAGCGGAATGTAAAGAATGTGGTGAGGAAATAGTTGCATATAAAGCCCACGATATATCCTCCGGTAAAGGCGAAGTTTGGATTGACAATTTTCAAAAGCAGACAATACACCCCGTAATGGATGGCCGATGAGATTGTGCCTACAATGCCAAACCGAATAACTTGCCAGAATTTCTCTTGCCATTCTGGGTGACTGTTACGGAATGCCTTGAGCTTATTCATCCTTTTTATCTTCATGCAGCACCTCTTCAATGTTGTAGAGCGGGCGTTGTTTCACTTCTTTGTAAATTTTGCCGATATATATGCCTATGCTGCCGATGGAGATCAGTACAGCTCCTCCCACGAACCAGATGGATAGCATGAGCGAAGCCCATCCGTGTTCGGCGGTTCCGGACATCAGGGAGTAGAGTACATAGATACCTATAAGGATACTGATAAAGATGAATATCCCTCCTGAATATACAATGCAATAAATGGGTTTCACGGAGAATGAGGTAATGCCGTCTAGCGCCAGGCTCAACATCTTGCTTAAGGTATATTTGGAGACACCGGCAGTGCGTTCTTTGATTACGTCGTCTACAGTAGTCGATGGAAGTCCCAGCAAAGGAATTATGCCCCGTAAATATAAGTTCCTTTCCTGATAACCGGCCAGCAGATTGAGGGCGCGCTTGCTTAATAGACGGAAGTCGGCATGATTATAATAACTTTCCACACCCATTTTCTTTTGGAGCTTATAGAAAGCCATAGCCGAAAACCGTTTCAGCATAGGGTCGGCATTCCGTTGCACTTTTATGCCGTATACAATGTCAAAACCCTCGGCATGTAAGTCTATCATACGTTCTATGGCATTAAGGTCGTCTTGCAAATCGACGTCCATTGTAATTACTGCGTCGCTCCATGCTTTAGCAGACATCATTCCGGCCATGATGGCGTTCTGATGCCCTACATTGCGCGCAAGATTTACCCCTTTGATATAAGGGTTTGTTCTGTACAGTTCGCGGATAATTGGCCAAGTGCGGTCTTGGCTACCGTCATTTACCAAAAGAACGAAACTGTCCGGGGTTATTTTTTGTTTTGCAATCAAGTCATTCAATAAATCAGTCAGTAATCGGGCTGACTGATGAAGTACTGCCTCTTCGTTGTAACAAGGGCAGACAATGGCCAGTCTAATCATTCTTGTTTGTTTTAAGTTCTGCTATTTTGATGGCGGCAAATTCGTTATAAGTCACGAACGGATAACCTTTGCTCTTTAAGTTGCGGATAAGGAAATCGAGCCGTCTTTCCATTTCTTCACCCGAACGGTTCTTTATGATAAAGGGCATTTTAAGCTCGGGATGTTCGTTCAAGGGAAAGAATTCCCAAGGGTGGAAATAGGTGACGAAATAACCGTCGTGACGAAGTACCCTATGTGTCATCCATAAATAGAGATTCATTGGCAGATTGTGGCATGAAAGCCAAAATAATGGAAATCGCAGCAAGGGTGTCACCGAAGCAGGGATTTGCAATACGTTATTTTTCATGAAGCAGGTACGCGGTTCGGTAAGGTGCATGTAGCGTCCGGGAATGAATGCCGGGTTTAAAGATGAATTATAGATGTAACCGCTTTTCTCGATTTCTTCATCGGATACGGGAAACATACGGGGCTGCCGGTATCCGCTGACGGTGATGGAGAAAAGCTTTTCAAGAGTTGCTTTGGAAATATGTACGTCCGATTCTTGTGGACGCCAATGATCACACCCATGTGCTGCAACTTCATGCCCTTCATTGATGATGCGTTGCATCACTCGTGGGGCATTCTCTGCGAAGTTCGTGGTGCAAAAGAATGTCGCTTTTACGCCGTTATTCTGCAAAATATCAAGAATTTTGCATGTTCCGGTCACTGAAATTCTCATGGCTTCTTCCAAGGGGATATTTACTCCATGTTCGCGGGGAACGTCAAATTCTTCTGTATCAAAACTTAATAGAATCATACTTTTGTAATGTTATATGTGGCAAAGTTAGCCATTGTTGCAGAATAATTCGTATTTTTGCCGTCAAAAATAGCATGAATAAAGAACTATTTATGCAAACTATAACGCAAAAGCATTATGTCTCCTGAGTCGTTGATTGACAAATATTATCCTGAAGAGAGTCCCCTGAAGCATATATTGCTGATTCATAGCCGTGCCGTTGCCCATAAAGCATTGCAGATTGCCGAATGCCATCCGGAATTTTCTTTGGACAAGGCATTTATATACGAGGCAGCTATGCTGCATGATATCGGTATTTTCCTTACAGATGCTGCCGGCATTCATTGTTCGGGCGATAAGCCATATATTTGTCATGGTTATTTAGGTGCCGATTTGCTGCGTAGTGAAGGCTATCCCCGGCATGCGCTGGTGTGTGAAAGGCATACCGGAGCGGGACTTTCGTTGGCGGAAATCATTTCTCAAAACCTGCCGGTACCGCATCGCGAAATGGTTCCCGTCAGCTTGGAAGAGCAGGTTATCTGTTTTGCCGATAAGTTTTATTCAAAAACTCATTTGGAGAAAGAAAAGAGCATAGATAAAGCCCGGAAAAGTTTGGAACGTTACGGCGAAGAGGGGTTAAGGCGCTTTGACCATTGGTGCGAAGAGTTCTTGTAGCAATCTAAATTTCTTTAAAAAGGGAGATTATACGTATAAAATACGTACTTTTGCCATCCTAAGCGTAAAACTATTAGTTAATGACGCCATTGAAAGCAAATTCATCTATAGCATTTATATTATTGTTTATTTTGCTTCTTCTTTCTGATGGGGCTCTTTCCCAACGTCGTAGAGAGAGAGTGGCGTCTCCGGGTAAACAGCGGACAGACTCTTTGCATACCGGTGATTCTTTGCAAAGGGATACAGTGGCGGCTCCTCCTCCCAATAAGACCGAATTGGATGCTCCGGTGACTTATGAAGCCAACGATTCCATCGTTTTTACTCAAAGAGGTTTTGCTCATCTTTACGGGCAGGGCAAGGTGACTTATCCGGGGGCGGATTTGGCTGCCGATGTTATTTCCATGGACATGGATAATAGTACGGTTTTCGCACGTGGAGTGGTCGATTCTTTAGGCGCGGCAAAAGGACGTCCGGTCTTTAAAGATGGAGACACTTCTTACGAAACAGATACCATCCGCTATAATTTTAAGAGCAAGAGGGGGATTATCAGTAACGTGGTCAGCCAGCAAGGAGAAGGATACGTGACCGGTAATAATGCGAAGAAGGGGCATAATGACGAACTTTATATGAAAAACGGACGTTATACCACTTGCGACCATCATGATCACCCTCACTTTTACATGCAGATGACTTATGCTAAGGTGCGGCCTAAGAAAAACGTAGTGACAGGACCGGCTTATTTGGTTGTGGAAGATGTTCCGCTTCCTATTGCCGTGCCATTCTTCTTTTTCCCGTTCTCCAGCAGTTATCAGTCCGGCTTTCTGATGCCTACTTACATGGATGACTCCAACCGTGGTTTCGGTTTGACGGATGGAGGTTATTATTTTGCCATCAATGAACAGATGGATCTGAAAATGAGGGCAGATATTTTTACAAAAGGCTCGTGGGCATTGAATGCGGAATCAAACTACGTGAAACGTTATAGATATTCCGGGTTGTTTCAGGCAAGTTATCAGGTTACCAAGACCGGTGATAAAGGATTACGTGACTATTCGGTAGCCAAAGACTTTAAGGTGGTATGGTCTCATCGTCAAGACCCCAAAGCCAGTCCTAACTCAAATTTCTCGGCCAGTGTGAATTTTGCCACGAGCAGTTACGAGAAGACCAATATCGGTAATCTTTATAATGTGCAGGCAATGTCTCAGAATACGAAGACTTCAAGCGTCAGCTATTCGCGAAACTTTCCGGAACAGAAACTAAATATTTCTGCTTCGGGAAATATTGCCCAAAACATGAGAGATTCTTCTATTGCCGTGACTTTGCCCGATCTCAATATTTCACTCAGCACCATTTTCCCTTTCAAGCGGAAGCGTGCAGTGGGTGCTGAAAGGTGGTATGAGAAGATCTCAATACGCTATACCGGTAGAATGAAGAACAGCATTAGGACAAAGGATGACCGTTTGTTTAAATCAAATCTGGTGAGGGATTGGGAAAACGGCATGCAGCATGATATTCCCATCAGTGCAACGTTCACCTTGTTCAAATACTTCAACTTGACTCCCACGTTTAATTATACGGAACGTTGGTATACGAGAAAGGTTAAGCAGGATTGGGATGTCTCCGGCCAAAAAGTGGTGAACGATACTATATATGGTTTCCACCGTGTATATAATTATAATACCAGCTTAGGCATCAATACCAAGATTTATGGCATGTACAAACCGTTGTTCTTTCCTAAAAAAGAGATACAAATCCGTCATGTCATTACTCCTTCGGTGAGCATCAGTGCGGCGCCTGACTTCACGACATCCCGCTATGGCTATTATGACAGTTATATTCAGGAAGGAAGAAACGGAGAACGTAAAGAAGTGCGCTATTCTTATTATTCAGGACAACCATTCGGCGTGCCTAGCGGAGGAAAGCAGGGGAGTGTCAATTTCAGTATTTCCAATAATTTGGAGATGAAATTCAAAGACAAAAACGATTCTATCAGTAAAGTGAGTCTGATAGATGAATTAGGTGCCGGCATCAGTTATAACATGGCTGCGGAGACAAGACCTTGGAGCGATTTGAATGTGAACCTTCGTATGAAGTTGGGCAACTATACTTTCAGCATGGCTTCCACTTTTGCCACTTATGCCTATGAGTTTAATGAAAAAGGCGATGTGGTGGTGGGTGACCGTACGGAGTGGTCGTATGGGCGTTTCGGGCGTTGGTCCGGTTATGGCACCTCTTTTAGCTATACGCTGAATAATGAGACTTTTAAGAAGCTTTTCGGCAAAAAGGGTGAGAGTGAAAAGAAAGGAAAGTCCGAGGATAATGGAGATGAAGGGGCTGACGCTGAAGATTCCGGCATTGGCAGCATACCGAAGAAGACGAAAGAGGCAACTGCCGATGCCGATGGTTATCAGGCTTTCAAAATGCCATGGTCGATATCTTTGAGCACGGGCTTTAATATTACCGAAGATAGAGAAAGCCCTATCAATCGAAGGAATATGCGCTATCCATATAAAATCAACTTGAATGCGCTTAATATTAATGGTAATATTAAGTTGAGCAATAAGTGGGCGGTGAACTTTAACTCAGGTTATGATTTCAATGCAAAGTTGATAACAAATACGGTCTTTAATATAACGCGTGACTTGCACTGCTTTACGATGACTGCCAGCCTCGCTCCTTTTGGAATGTACAGATATTATAATTTCACCATTCGTGCTACCGCGCAGATTCTGCAAGACTTGAAATGGGAACAAAGAAGTCAGACGCAGACAAATGTTTCGTGGTATTAGGATGGATTACTCCAGCCGGGATAAAGTCCTATCACTTCGTTACCAAAATATTTCTTTTTCTCCGTGTTCTTTTAGATATTCATTTGTCTTGCTGAAGTGCTTGCTTCCAAAGAATCCGTTATAGGCAGAGAGAGGAGAAGGATGTGCGGAGGTCAATACCAAATGCTTGCTTCGGTCAATGAATGCTCCTTTACGTTGGGCATAAGCTCCCCAAAGAATGAACACAAGATGCTCTTTTTCTTCTGCAAGAACCCGTATAGCGGCATCCGTGAAAGTTTCCCAGCCGCGATTCTGATGAGAGCCGGCCTGATGGGCACGGACGGTAAGGGTGGCGTTCAGAAGCAATACGCCTTGTTCTGCCCAGCGTGTCAGGTTGCCGGTGGCGGGAGTGTCGGTGCCGATGTCATCCTTTATCTCTTTAAAAATATTGATCAAAGACGGCGGAAAGCGGACACCGTCATTTACGGAGAAGCAAAGACCGTGCGCTTGTCCCGGACCGTGGTAGGGGTCTTGACCAATGATCACCACTTTTACTTTGTCGAAAGGACATAGGTTGAATGCATTGAATATCAATTTTCCCGGCGGATATATGGTACACACTCCGTATTCGTTGCGTACGAAATCTGTCAGGTGTTTGAAGTAGTCTTTTTCGAATTCAGGTTGTAAGCGGACTTTCCAGCTATCTTCTATTTGAACATTCATAGAGATCTTTTTTAATTAATGGATTCGAACTGCTAAGGTAAGAAATAAAAAGTAAAAGGATTGTTTTAATCCGAAAAAATGAGACAGTCTTTCTTCATGCTTCCTTTCCATGGTGATCTCCGACAGTTTTTTAAGATTGTGTTTTTCTTGAATTTCGGTTAAATCAAATGTATGTTATGTTCTTTGCATTCCTGACGCATATCTTCCGGCCAGATGCTGGCTTGTATTTCTCCGATGTGGGCTTTGCGAAGGTAGAACATGCACAGTCGTGATTGGCCTATGCCGCCACCGATGGAAAGCGGGAGTGTATTTTCCATTAGACGTTTGTGAAAGTAAAGCTCCAGACGATGCTCTTCATTCGTTTCTTTGAGTTGGCGCAGCAACGTTTCTTTGTCTACGCGAATCCCCATGGACGAAAGTTCTATGCTGCGTTGTAGAATATTGTCCCATAGCAATAGGTCTCCATTCAGGCCGGGCAGGCCGTTCAAGCCGGGAGTGGTGTAGTCATCGTAGTCAGGGGCGCGTCCATCGTGTTTCTTCCCGTCACTGAGTTTACAGCCGATGCCAATAATAAATACAGCTCCAAATTTTTTGCAAATGGCATGTTCTCGATCTTTGGGCTCCAAGTGCGGATAAAGTTGTCGGAGCTCTTCCGCATGGATGAAGTGCAGTTTCTGGGGACAAGGGAGACAGGGGTTGATTTGTGGGTATGTTTCATAAACCATATATTCCGTACGCACCATGGCGGCATAGATTCGGGTTACTATTTCTTTCAGAAACTCCACATTGCGATTTTCGGCGGTGATGACTCGTTCCCAGTCCCATTGATCCACATAAAGTGAATGGAGGTTACCCAACTCTTCATCGGCGCGAATGGCGTTCATGTCTGTATAGATGCCATACCCGGGTTCGATATGGTATTCGGCAAGCGTAAGTCGCTTCCATTTGGCAAGAGAATGTACCACTTCTGCCTTGGCGTCTTTTAAATCTTTGATAGGGAAAGAAACTGCACGTTCCACACCGTTGAGGTCGTCGTTGATTCCCATACCTTTCAATACGAAGAGAGGGGCTGTTACACGACGGAGGCATAGCTCGGAAGAAAGGTTTAATTGGAAAAAATCTTTAATCTGTTTGATTCCTAATTCCGTTTGTCTCAGGTCTAATAAGGGTTTGTACCCTTTCGGTTTTATCAAATAACTCATAGATATGTTTCTTATTCTGTTAAATTGCGCATCAAATATAGGAATAATATCTATACTTGTTTGCTTTTGGGATTATAAAATAGCATAATGTTTGGGTATATGTGTGTGTTGCTCTCAAAAGAATAATGCAATAGCACGAAATATAGATGGAAAAAGACGGTGTTGGTAGAAAAACCAACGGGAATATTAGGAATATGCCGGTATTTTTTCTACTTTTGCGTCCGCATTCGGCTCCGTAGCTTAGTGAATAGAGCGTCAGATTCCGGTTCTGAAGGTCGTGCGTTTGAATCGCACCGGGGTCACACAATAAAGCCGCAACATCTTACTTGATAGATTGTTGCGGCTTTTATTATTATGAATTTGCACAATTGACGCACAACGGAGTCGTAGTGCTTGAAATTTATTTTAAGTGTGGATAAAATCCATACCGCAAATATAAACCGCATACTAATGGTTAACTGCTATCAAAATACAGCAAAGGGATAAAATTGTATCATTTTCTCATTCCATGATCTGCTATCTTTGCACCGATAATCAGATGTTGTCTTACGATAATACCAAATTGAAAAGCATGGATATGAAAAAACAGAAATGGGCAGTGATGCTTCTGGCGGCAAGTATATTCACCGCCTGCGGGTCTTCTAAAAAAGAACAGACTGTGAATGAGGAAAACACTCTTACACGTACGCCGGAGACGGAACGACTGTTGGCCGGCTTAAAAACAATCTCTTCGAAAGGCATCATGTTCGGCCATCAGGACGATACGGCCTACGGCATCGGCTGGGAGGGCGATGAAGGGCGCTCGGACGTGAAAAGCGTATGCGGCGATTATCCGGCCGTCATTGGTTTCGACCTGGGAGAGTTGGAACTTGGAAACGTAGCCAATCTGGATAAAGTCCCCTTCGAGAAAATCAAAAAGGAAATAATCAATCAATACCGGCGGGGCGGGATGGTATCGCTCAGCTGGCATGCGCGTAATCCGAAAACGGGAGGTGACTCTTGGGATGTGTCGGACACTGCGGTGGTGGCGTCCGTCTTGCCGGGCGGGGAGCATCACGCTAAGTTTGCCGCCTGGCTGGATGGAGTGGCCGGCTTCCTGAATTCACTGCGGACGGCCGAAGGAACGAAAGTGCCTGTGCTTTTCCGTCCCTGGCACGAGCATACCGGCAGCTGGTTCTGGTGGGGAGAGAAGCTGTGCACGCCCGACCAATACAAAGCCTTGTGGCACATGACGGTGGACAGCTTGCAGGCCAAAGGGGTGGACAATGTGCTTTATGCCTACTCGCCGGGCGCGGAACCTAAGGACACGGCGCAGTACTTGAAGCGCTATCCGGGTGACGGACGGATTGATGTCATCGGTTTTGACACGTACCAGTCCGGCGACCGTGAGATGTACTTGGACGGGATGGACAGAATGCTTGCCGTAACGGACAGCATTGCACGTACGCACGGCAAGGTGATGGCTGTGACCGAGACCGGCTATGAGGGCATTCCCGATGAGAAGTGGTGGACGGGCACTTTGCTCCCGGCATTGGAGAAGTATCCGGTGGCTTATGTGCTGACATGGCGCAATGCCCGCGAGAAGGTGACGCATTATTATGCTCCCTATCCGGGACAAGCATCGGCGGCGGACTTCGTGGAGTTCTGCAACAGCTCCGGAACATTATTTGCGTCAGACGTGAACCTGTATCAATAAATAAGAACAAGAAAATTTGGATGAATATGGAAACTTATAAAGAAAAGGTAGAAAGATTGTTTCAGAAACATGAGGAATTGATTACGCGGAAGAATGTGGCGGTGGAAGGCGGAAACGGTGTCTTCACAAGATATGAATATCCGGTGGTGACGGCTGCCCACACGCCTGTGTTTTGGCGCTATGATTTGGATGAGGCTTCCAATCCGTACTTGATGGAGCGTATCGGCATGAATGCCACCATGAACTCCGGAGCCATCAAGTGGAACGGAAAGTATCTGCTGGTGGTGCGTGTGGAAGGAGCCGACCGCAAGTCTTTCTTCGCCGTGGCCGAGAGTCCCAACGGCATCGACAATTTCCGCTTCTGGGACTATCCCGTCACCATGCCCGAAGACGTGGTTCCGGCAACGAATGTGTACGACATGCGCCTCACGGCTCATGAGGACGGATGGATCTATGGCGTTTTTTGTGCCGAGCGGCATGACGGCAACGCGCCTGCCGGCGATTTGTCTTCGGCCACGGCCACGGCTGCCATTGCCCGCACCAAGGACTTGAAAAACTGGGAACGTCTGCCCGACTTGAAAACCAAGAGCCAACAGCGCAACGTGGTGTTGCATCCGGAGTTCGTACAAGGCAAATATGCTCTTTATACCCGTCCGCAGGACGGATTCATCGATGCCGGAAGCGGCGGCGGCATCGGTTGGGCGCTGGTGGATGACATCACTCATGCCGAAGTAAAGGAGGAGAAGATAATTGACCAACGCTACTATCATACCATCAAGGAGGTGAAGAATGGCGAGGGGCCGCATCCCATCAAAACCCCGAAAGGCTGGCTGCATCTGGCGCATGGAGTTCGCGGCTGCGCCGCCGGACTGCGTTATGTGCTCTACATGTATATGACTTCGCTGGATGACCCCACCCGTCTGATTGCGACTCCTGCCGGCGCTCTTATGGTGCCCGAAGGCGAAGAGCGTATCGGTGACGTGAGCAATGTGCTTTTCACTAACGGATGGATTGCCGACGAAGACGGAAAGGTGTTCATCTATTATGCCTCTTCCGACACCCGGATGCACGTGGTCACATCTACCATAGACCGGCTGGTGGATTATTGCATGAACACTCCCGCCGACGGTTTGTCTTCATCGGCATCGGTAGAGACTTTAAAGAAACTTATAGATAAAAATCTTTCAAAAGGCATCAGAGGTCAGAGCTGACATCTGGCATCTGGCATCTGACATCTGACGTCTGAATTCTAATATCTAATATCTTATATCTTACGTCTAAAAAAACTATGGCAACATTAAAAGAGAAAATCGGTTATGGCTTCGGGGACATGTCTTCCTCTATGTTTTGGAAGATATTCTCTTATTATTTACCGTTTTTCTATTCGAATATCTTTGGTTTGAGTCTGGCCGATGCGGGCTTGCTCATGTTGGTGACACGTATCTGGGATGCTGTGTCCGACCCGATGATGGGGGTCATTGCCGACCGTACTCAAACGCGCCGGGGCAAGTATCGCCCTTATCTGTTGTGGATTGCGGCACCATTTGCCGTGGCGGGCATCTTGCTCTTTACAACTCCCGATCTGGGTGCGACAGGCAAGCTGATATGGGCTTATGTCACGTACATCCTGATGATGACCGTATATACCGCTATCAACGTACCCTACGGTGCCATGCTGGGGGTGATGACCGATGACTCGAACACAAAAACGGTTTTCTCTTCATATCGCATGTTCTTTGCCTATGGAGGAAGTTTCATTGCCCTGGGAGCATGGGAACCGCTCTGCAATTGGTTCAGGACGATGGGCTACAGTAATGCTGCCAGCTGGCAATATGCCATGATTTGTATCGCGACATTCTGCTTTTTGGGCTTTCTGCTCTGTTTCAGCATGACGCGCGAGCATGTCAGGAGTGTTACGTCCAAGTCGGTGGGCAAGGACATTGGCTCTCTTCTCCGCAACTCGCCTTGGTGGATATTGAACGGTGCTGCCCTGCTCTCCAACCTCTTTAACACGGTGCGCGGTGCCACTGTCGCTTATTTCTTTAAAGACTATATCAGCGCCACCGCTTCGCTTGACTTCGGTTTCTTCAATCTGATGCTTTATGCCGGGCTCTTCCTGATGGTGGGCGAGGTGTGCAACATGATTGGTGTGGCATTGACCGTACCTCTTTCGATGAGGTTCGGCAAGAAATCTACGTATATCCTCGCGCTGATTTGTCTGGTGATATTCAGCTTTCTCTTTTTCTTTATCCCCAACAATAGCATCGGATGGTGGCTGATGATGATTTTCCAGATTCTGATTTCCATCTGTACCGGAGTCATTTCTCCGCTTATCTGGAGTATGTATGCCGATGTGGCGGACTATGCCGAGCAAAAGGACGGTACGGCATCGACGGGACTGATTTTCTCGTCGGGCTCGATGGCTCAGAAGTTCGGAGGCGCATTCGCGGGCTGGGCCGTGATGGCTTTATTGGCTTTCTTCAATTATAATACGGCGGAGAATGCGGTTCAGACAGCGCAGGCGATGGATGGCTTGAGGTATCTGATGAGCTTTATTCCGGCCGCAATTGCCGCACTCTCCATATTGGTAGTGTTTGTCTATCCTTTGGATAAGAAGCGGATAGCTGCCATTAATGCCGAATTGAAAGAAAGAAGAAAATAAATCTTGTAGGAATCATGGACATAAAGAAGATAAGACAAGAGATGGAGAAGGAGTTGGTTTCAAACATCCTTCCTTTTTGGATGAGTAAGATGACAGATACGACGAATGGCGGCTTTTATGGTCGCATCACCGGAACCGACGAGCTGAAGCCCGAAGCTGAAAAAGGAGCTGTCTTGAATGCTCGTATCCTATGGACTTTCTCGGCGGCGTACCGACTGCTGGATAAGCCTGAATATTTAGAGATGGCTACGCGGGCCAAACGTACTGTCATCGACCATTTCTATGACAAGGAATATGGTGGAATCTACTGGTCGCTCGATTATAAAAACCGTCCGCTCGACACGAAGAAACAGATTTATGCTTTAGGCTTTGCCATTTATGGATTGAGCGAATATGCCCGTGCCACGGGTGATGAAGAATCGTTGGACTATGCCATCCGCCTTTTCGAGACCATTGAGAAGTACAGCTTCGACCCCTTGAAGAACGGTTATTGCGAGGCGCTGACCCGCGAATGGGGAGAGATGGCCGATATGCGTCTGAGCAACAAGGATGAGAATGAGCGTAAGACGATGAATACCCATCTGCATATTCTGGAACCTTATACAAACCTTTTCAGGGTGTGGAAAGATGCACGTCTGGAGAAACAGCTCCGCAACCTGATTGTTGTCTTTACAGATAAAATACTGAACCTCAAAACCGGTCATCTCGAATTGTTTTTCAATGACGATTGGACAAGCAGGTACCGCATCGTCTCTTACGGACACGACATCGAAGCGTCTTGGCTGATCCATGAAGCCGCCCTTGTGTTGGCTGACAAAGAGGTGCTGGCAAAAACAGAACCTTTGGTGGAGTACATTGCGGCGGCGGCGGACGAAGGCCTGATGCCTGACGGCAGTATGATTTATGAAAGCTTTCCGAATCAAAAGAAAGATGACACAGACCGCCATTGGTGGGTACAGGCAGAGAATGTAGTGGGGCATGTAAACCTGTATCAGCATTTTGATGATGAAGTGGCTATGCAAAAAGCATTCCGCTGCTGGGAGTTCATCAAGAAGAACCTGATTGATTACGAAAACGGAGAGTGGCACTGGAGTGTGCGTGCCGATGGCAGGGTGAACACCGACGATGATAAGGCCGGTTTCTGGAAATGCCCGTATCACAGCGGACGGATGTGCATGGAGATTATGGAACGTTGTTAGCGATTAGGGTTAGTGGCACTGTTTATCAGCCGCAGTCTGTTAACAACGCTCTCTTAACCAGTCGGTGATGCGTTTCTTTACCAATGCAGTTTCACACAATATGCGGATAAATTCCTTTGTCGCCGCTTTCATATAACTTCCTTTCAGCATTTGTACGGAGCCTTCCATTCTGCCGCCCTTATGATCGATTGGAATGTAAACCAAATCCTCAACATCTTCCGTCGCGGAAGAAGACAAAATGGTGAATATGCCGGTGGCTCTTACAAGGCGCAGTAAGGGTGTGACTTCATCCATTTCTATACGTACATTTAGTTCGGAACCTGCTTCCGTCATTATATTTTCCAGAACATTACGGGCCTGTAATCCTTTGGCAGGAAGAGCAATGGGATAGTTTTTTAGTTCGGCAAGTGTTACGCTGCTTTTGGTTGCCCACGGGTGATCTTGTCTTACGATGACCGATAAAGTATCCTCGAAGAGTATGTGCGACTCTATATTGGGAAAGTTCTTTTGAGGGCGAAATGAAAGAACGAAGTCAAGCTCTCTGCTCATAAGATGCTCTATCAATTCAGTCATGGGTTTGTATACAATATTGAGATAGATGCTGGGATAGAGTCTCATGAAATCTTTTAGCGTCTCGTGCATCACCATATTGAAGGAATGCGTCACTCCGATATTCAAGGTTCCGCATTTCAGATCCCGCAGATCTTCCATCCTTCGTATGCAATCATCAGCTGTATGCAGCGTTTTTTCTGCATATGGCAACAATTCTTTTCCGGCTTCGGTTAAGGAAACCTCATGTGAGTTCCTGAAAAATAGTGCGCAACCAAGTTCATCTTCCAATTGCTTGATAGTCTGTGAAAATGTGCTTTGAGTCACGCATGTTTCCTTTGCTGCTTCAGAAAAGTTCAGAAGCCTTGCAGCAGTAACGAATGATTTTAAATATCTTATTTCCATGTGGATTGTAAAGAACATGAGTAATATCTTTGTAAAGATGCTGCTAAAATCTTGATTATGATAAAAGCGGCAACAAGATTTAACAAGAAAGCATTATCGGGTTGCAGAGTAGGCATATTTTCCTAAACAGAATATAGGTACCGTCACACCAATAAACATAAGCAGTATGACCGAAAAGCAAACAAATCCGTTGTAGTTCAATTGGTACAGGTAGTGTATGAACGTGTCTTCGGATTGATGTTGTACACACAGAAGAAAAGCCTGAACTGTGCGGTAAGCATACATGCCCGGAATCATGGGGAGCAGTGCGGGGAAAGACATGCTTTCTGCCGGAGCTTTCCAATAGGAAGCAATAGGTATTGAGAGAAAGCCTATGACAAGTGCTCCGATAAAACTTGCCGATACGATTGATATGTTAAACTGGTTCATGAGGATAGTTCGCATTCCGTGTCCGGAAGCGGCGAGTATGGCACATCCTGAAAACGCCTTATAAGGAACATTGCTGATGCTCCCGAATCCGATGGCAGCTATCGCTGCAAAGAAACAATCTTCTATTATGGCTAACATAGTCTTTTTATAATTACATTATTCGTGTGCTCATCATCATCAAACCTATATATAAACCTACGGCCAAGCATACGGTGATGACGCAAGAATATATCAAACGGCTCATTGCGCAGATATAATGCCCATTGATGAGGTCGCTTACAGAGTTAAGGTATGGGATACCGGGGATAAGATATAGTACACTCGTTGCCAATGCTACGTCGGGGGTATGGCCTAACGAGAACACATATCCGGAGCATGACATGATGGCTGATATGCATCCGGCAACAATTATGGAAAGCCGCAAGTCGATTTGCCATTTGCGGCACAGCTCGCGTTTTATGTAAAATCCGCAAGCTGTGGCAATGAACACAATGAACATCGATATGGCATCCCCGCAAAACAAACGACAGAAAGATGCGTTGGCTACTGCTGTGAGGAGTGTGACAATCGTGAATGGAATTCGCGCTGTCGCTGTAATATGTTCATATCGATTCACGGCGTCTGTTAGGCTCATTTGTTGGTCAAAACAAATCCAACTCAATCTGCTCAGTTCGGAAATCGTATTGTAGTTGATACGGATATCACGTATGGTTTTGCTTCGTACCACTGAATCTCCATTAATGTCATTTTTCAATACTACTTCAACATGAAGAGGGTAGATGTTGACTTTCGATTGACAACCATAGGCTTCTGCCATGCGCAGCACGTTTTTCTCTATCCTGGCTGTTGTGGCCCCACATTCCAAAAGTGTCGTGGCATAATTGGAAAGAAATGTGCTTACATTGTTTTCAAACTCGCTCATAATTCATCTTCATCATCCCATGCGTAAATGGAATCAATGGAATTATCATTCCATACAATGAAATGATGCTTCTTGTTCAATAGGCTTAACTTATGATATACATTATGCCCGAAAGCGACTATAATCACGAAAACGGTGCTGCCCAAAATAATCCAGGCATCGACGGAGTTTTGAATAAATGTTTGCATAACTTCTGGTAAGTTTAAATTTGTCTGCAAAATTACATTTGTACTTTTGTAGACAAAAATCATGGCTAACGGTTGTTTGAATACCTGTTAGTGAGAAAACCGAATGCTATATTGCAATATCTCACCGAGTGCTTTTGGGCTGTCACCATTATGTCTTTCTTACTGAAAAATGAAGACATGGCACTCTTTTTGCTGGTGTCCGATTTGTGACGGGAATGACCGCCGCGGAATATAGACGTAAACAAAAATGAAAAAGAAAATGATTGCTATTTTGGTTTTACTCACCTTGTTCCTGATTGGCTGGGTGGGTCGTATGTTTTGGGTGGCTTCGGGCAAACAGCCGAGCGGCGAAAGGCTTGCTCGTTGCGAGCAGTCGCCTCATTGGAAAGACGGAAAGTTTCAGAACGAACACTACACACCGCAGCTTACGGGCAATGACAGTCCGGTACAGGCTCTGTGGAAGTTCTTGTTTAAAGAGATCCCCAACCTTAAACCCACCGCCGGCATTCCATTGGTAAAGGTTGACTTGAAGACAATCTCCCGTGATGAGGAGTTGTGTCTGTGGCTCGGTCATTCTACCATCTTCATACAAACGGGCAAGGTTCGTTTTTTATTCGACCCCGTATTGACTAACGAACTGCCGGTGTGGCTTTTTATGAGACCTTTCAAGGGAACGGATACTTATACGCCCGACGATATTCCCGATATTGATTGTCTTGTCATTACGCATGACCATTGGGACCATCTCGACTACAGCACCGTTGTGGCTTTGCGTTCCCGTGTGCGCGCAGTGATATGTCCCTTAGGTGTGGGGGAGCATTTTGAATATTGGGGGTACGATGCCGAGCGTATCCACGAACTTGACTGGGACGATGATTTTGCCGTCAATCCTTCCCTCACTTTGCACTGTTTGCCTTCCCGGCACTTTTCCGGGCGCTTGTTCGGAAACGGCAAGACCCTCTGGGCAAGTTATCTTATCGATGGCCCGCGTCGTATCTTCGTATCCGGAGACGGTGGTTACGACGACCGCTTTGCCCGTTATGGAAAGGCTTATCCCGACATCGACCTCGCCATTATGGAGAACGGCCAGTATGACAAAGGCTGGCGGCACATCCATGTCTTGCCTTCCGAACTTCCGCAGGCCATCAGTGACCTTGCTCCTCGGCGTGTGCTTACCTACCACAATTCCAAGTATGCTCTTGCCAATCATTCTTGGACAGAACCGCTCGACAGCATCTATGCCAATGCGGAAGGCAAATCATGGCAACTGCTTACACCCCGAATCGGCGAGGCCATACAACTTGACCGACAACAGAGTTTTGACAAATGGTGGTGAAACAGTCGGATGAAAAATCGGGATATATAAAGAAAAATAGTCTAAACCGATGACACAATCTTCCAAAACATCTTCGTGAGGGACTTTCTTCTACTATTTTAGTATTCTTATAGATAATAATTGCATCCCGTTAAAGGGGAATAGTCTTCTTTTGCAGTACATCAATAGAAAAGATGCCGGCTTTTTGTGAACCGTGAAATACGGCAAGGCGTCAGAAAATCGCAAAGAAACCGATAAGGGTATAGGAAAAGCCTTTTACAGGTTCTTGATATACTGAAATAAACTATTAACCTTTAAACGATGATGTTATATGAAGACACATGAGAAAAGAGCTTCGTTCAGCAGAGCTGTCATCTTACGAGTTGCAACCGGTTTTTTCCTTGTGACGGGTGCCGGAATCAGTCCCGTACAACTCTTTGCGGAAGTGGTAAGAACAGTGGGCATCGAGGCTGTGCGGCAGCAATCTGTTACGGTTACAGGTATTGTGAAAGACAAGAACGGCGACCCCGTCATTGGCGCCAACGTGCTTGAAAAAGGGACGATCAATGGTGTGATAACCGATATTGACGGCCGCTATACGCTGAAAGTACAAGGAGCCAATTCTGTATTATCCTTTTCTTATATCGGCTATAAAACCCAGGAAATCACTGTCGGGAATAACCGCCAACTCGATATCACGCTTCAAGATGACACGGAGTTGCTGGATGAAGTGGTGGTCATCGGCTACGGCACTCAGAAGAAGGGAGATGTGACGAGTGCCATTTCAAGCGTGAAAGCCGAGAACTTCGTAAAAGGGGCGGTGGCTGATGCCGGACAGTTGATTCAAGGCAAAGTGGCCGGACTGAACATTTCTTTACCCTCGGGAGACCCTACCGGAAATTCCCAAATAATGCTTCGCGGTATTTCATCTTTGAAGGGAGGAACTTCTCCGTTGGTACTGGTGGATGGAGTTCCCGGTAGTCTGAATACGGTAGCGCCGGAAGACATCGAATCCATAGATGTGTTGAAAGACGGCTCTGCCACTGCTATCTACGGTACTCGCGGCACAAATGGTGTAATTATCATCACAACGAAACAAAGCCGTAAAGAAATGCCTCCTACCATCGATTACAACGGATATATGTCTGTCTCAAATATTTTAAAGAGGCCGGACTTCATGAGTGCCGACGACCTTCGACGGAAATGGAGTGAAGGATATACGTTCAACGGTGCCAATCTGAAAGATTTCGGTGCCGATACCGATTGGTTGGGGGAACTGACCCGTACGGCAATATCTCATTCGCATAACTTGTCGTTGAGAGGCGGCAGCCGAAACACGAACTATACGGCATCGGCCAATTATACCAAACGCCAAGGAACTTTTATAAAAACTGACTTCGAAGCAATGAATGCCCGAATGGATATCAGTCATTCCATGTACGAGAATAAATTGACCGCCGACGTCAGTGTGTTTGTGAGCCAGCATACAATGCCGCGCAGCTGGAATACATACGCCTACAGACAGGCTTTAATCCATAATCCGACGGAGCCGATAAAAGACGAAGGAGGAAATTGGTTTGAACGTGACTTGTATTTCTACGATAACCCTGTGGCCTACATTCGTGAGACGATTGGTGAAATGAAGCGCAAAAATATCCGTTTCAATGGAGGCTTGACTTTCCGGCCGATTGAGTCCTTGATTTTGAAGGCTATGTATGCACGTCGCAGTACAACAACTACTGACGGATATTATCAGACCAAGAAGCATGTATCTACCACCAAAAGCGGACGTAACGGTTATGCCTACCGCTATGATTCTGATTTTGATAATAATTTAGTAGAGTTGACTGCCCATTTCCAGAAAGCCTTTGGAAAACACAATGTCAGTGCGTTGGTAGGTTATAATTATGAGGACAATACGAATTCCAACATGTCAATGACCAACTATGATTTCCCGACAGATGCCTATTCGTATAATAAGATGGAAGCGGGCATGGCATTGAAACGCGGTGAAGCCTCCATGACCAGTTATAAGAGTTCCGACAAGCTGATTGGTGTATTTGCACGCGTCAGCTATAATTTCAATGATCGTTATTTATTGATGGCTTCTCTTCGTCACGAGGGTTCTTCCAAGTTTGGTAAAGATCATAAATGGGGTAATTTCCCCGGCATGTCTTTAGGCTGGAGAATTGATAAGGAAAACTTCATGAAGAGCTTGAATTGGCTGGATAACTTGAAGTTTCGTGTGGGATATGGCGTGACCGGTATTAATGTGGCAGCTCCGTACACTTCGCTTTCCGGATTGAATTACGAAGGAGCTTTTTTGTACAACGGCACATGGGTAAAAGCCTTGGAGACGGTTCGAAACAACAATGCCGATTTGCGTTGGGAAAAGAAGCATGAGTTCAACATCGGTTTGGATTGGGATATCCTGAACGGACGGGTGGGAGGCTCTGTCGACTACTACATCCGTAAGACCAAAGATGCACTTTGGGATTATCCCGTTCCTGTTCCGCCTTTTATGTTTTCGTCCATGCTGGCCAATGCTTCGGAAATGGAGAACAAGGGACTGGAGATTCTGGTACGCGCCATGCCTGTACAGACTGATCGTTTTACTTGGAATACCAGCGTTTCTTATTCTACCAATACGAATAAAATCGTTGCTTTGTCAAGCGATAAATTTTCCATGACACAAGATTATTTCTATTCCGGTTATACGGGTGAACCTATCCAGACAAGCACCCACATCGTACAGGTAGGTAAGGCCATCGGTACGTTCTATGGCTTGAAATCGGTTGATATCACGGAAGATGGATTATGGTTGGTTGAAAACAAAAAAGGGGAACATGTATTGGCAACAGAGGCTGATGCTACAGACTGGCAGGTTTTGGGTAATGGCATTCCCAAACATTATCTGAATTGGAACAATACTTTCAAGTTCTTTGATTTTGATTTAAGTGTGAACATGCGTGGGGCTTTTGGTTTCCAGATATTGAATTTTCAACGTATGTATTACGAAAATGCAAAACCGGAAATTCAATATAACCGCTTGAATTCGGCTTTCGATAAGGTCTACGGGAAAACTCAACTGAAAGATGAGCAACGATATGTTAGTTATTACATCGAAGATGGAGATTACTGGAAAATAGACAATGTAACCTTAGGATATACCGTCAAACTTCTCAAACAGAAAGTCATCAAAAATCTACGTGTGTATGCATCGGTTCTGAATTTGGCTACCATTACGGGTTACAAAGGTATGGATCCTGAAGTTCCATTGAGCAGTAGCAGCTATGGGTTGCTGGATGCCGGCACGGATAATAGAGACAAGTATCCTACCAATCGTACGTATACTTTCGGCGTTAACCTCACTTTCTAAGTCTAATCATACAAAAAGAGAACTGTCATGAAACGATTAAAATATAGCGCTTATGTACTCTGCGCATTTGCGATGCTCGGTATGAGCAGTTGTTTTAACTTGGATGAGACACCTTATTCGGAAATTGTTGAAGAAGAATATGTGCCGACCGAAGCCGATGAAGTCTCATTGTTGGCTACCACCTATTCCAAACTTCGCTATGTGATGGATTGGTATGGTTTGTTCGACCTGCAAGAAGAGCCCGGTGACGTTATCGTCACCCCTACTCGCCCCAATGGATGGGACGATGGCGGCACTTACAAACAGATGCACAAGCATACATGGGATAATCAACAGGGACAGCCTCAAAGCACCTGGTCTGTTTGCTTCGAGGGTATTGCCAATGCCAATAAGATATTGAAACGTGCCGATGAAGGTTTCTTTGCGGAAAACAGCAAACCGAAAGTCGTGGCTGAAGTAAGGGCCATCCGTGCGCTTTGGTACTCGATTCTTTGTGATACCCACGGCAACGTCCCGATTCAGACGACCTTCAGTGAGGATATTCCTATGCAATCTACCCGTAAAGAGGTCTTTGATTTCATTATCAAAGAGCTGAAAGAGGTGATGCCGGAGTTGTCTGTGGCCGTAGATAAGACTACCTATGGACGACTGACTCAATGGGGAGCGAAATGCCTGATGGCCCGTATGTATTTGAATGCCGGTGTGTATACAGGTACTCCGATGTGGAGTGAATGCCTGGAACAATGTGATGAGATTATCAACAGCAATTTATTCCGGTTGGAATCGAACTATACGGATATCTTCAAGACAGACAATGCGGCCTGTGTGGAAACGATTTTTGCCATTCCATACGATGAGGTTTATAACTCGGGTAGCAACAACGGGCCGGTGTTCGGGGCGCACATGAAGTTTCTGTCTTCAAACAGCCGCAAAGTATTCGATATGCAATCCACTCCATGGGGAGGTTCGGCGGCAAATCCTCAGTTTATCAATAGCTATGACAATAGTGATATGCGGTTGAAGTATTCTTGGTTGCAAGGCGATCAATATAGTCCCGACGGCGTCTTGATTACCACATTCCCCAATAGACTGCCGAGCATTTATAAGACAGGAACAGATGACGGCTACCGTATAGGCAAGTATGAAATAAAAATAGGAGCCAAGAGCCTGCTGAGCAATGACTTTCCGTATTTCCGTTACGCGGAAGTATTGTTGATGAAAGCCGAATGCCTGCTCCGTTTAGGAAGGGATGAAGCGGAAGCCGCTAACCTTGTGTCACAAATTCGCGAACGCGCTTTCCGCGGGTCGGCTCATCCGGAAAGAGCAACGGTTGATGTAGCTTGGCTGAAGGGGGATACGCATATACGATATGGCACACTTGATGAGAATGGGAATGTGGATGCGGCAGGCAACACCGATCCTGTAGAATTAGGCGGACTTTATGATGAATGGGGTTGGGAGTTTGCGGCCGAAGCTCGCCGCCGCATCGATATGATTCGGTTTGGAACCTTCCAAAAGAAGAGTTGGTTTAATCATACTCCGGCAGAGAACGATTTGAATGGGAATTCCATCTTATTCCCTATTCATTTGGAAGATTTGAATAAGAATCTTAATCTGCAACAGAATCCGGGCTATGCAGGCAGATAAAAAAACGGAAAATGATGATTAACGGAGGTGATTTGAAAGCCCTATTTTGCTTGTTGAAGTAGGGCTTTGCACTGACTTTCAAAAAACACAGATAAGAATGAACAGATTTTTTCCTTTTATAATGGGATTATGTTTAGGAATAATCCCGGCAGATGCATCAGCCTTGAATTTAGATGAGAGTGATGTCTATAAGATGCGGCCGAATGATGCCGGGATGCGGACCATCGCCTCGGTAGAGTCGATAGTGATTCATTGTCCAGTGGGAACGGTGCCCCGACTGCCTTATCAAGTATGGGTTACCTATTCGGATGGAAAGGCCGGATTTCGCCAAACCAGATGGAACAACGTCGCACTGGCCACCGAACAGCAACAGGCCGATGTTCGCACTCATCCTGCGGGGAGCATATATATGATAAACGGTTATATCACAGGTGACAATACTACAGATAACGGATATCCCATCTCCGCAAGAATAGAAGTGATAAACCAAGGGTATAAGATTCCTCCTGCCGCCCCCATTGCAAGCACCGTTCCGTTGACCGATGTGACTATCGACGGCAATAACCGGCTGGCGTCGAACCGCGATTTAGCCATCAAAGAGATTGCTGGTTGGGATGTTACACAGCAGTTGTATAATTATCGGGATACGTACGGACTAAGCACGGAAGGGTATACTCGTTCCGATGGATGGGACTCGCCGGATATCAAGTTGAAAGGGCATGGCTCGGGGCATTATATGTCGGCACTGGCATTGGCTTATGCTGTTGTTACGGATACTGCGCAGAAGTCTGTTTTGCGGCGCAATATCACCCGAATGGTCGACGAACTCCGTGAGTGCCAGGAACGCACCTTTGTATGGAGCAAAGAATTGGGAAGGTATCTTGAAGCACGCGACTTTGCTCCCGAGGAGGTGTTAAAGGAAATGAAAGGAACATGGGAGGATTTTGATAAATACAAGACTCAATGGGCTACTTATGGCTATGGTTACCTGAATGCCATTCCAGCTCATCATCCGGCACTCATAGAGATGTATCGCGCCTACAATAACTCCGATTGGGTGTGGGCACCTTATTATTCCATTCATAAACAGTTGGCCGGGCTGATAGATATAGCCACTTACATGGATGACAAGGACGTTGCCGACAAGGCTCTTTTGATAGCCAAGGACATGGGGTTGTGGGTATGGAACAGAATGCACTACCGCACTTATGTAAAGACGGACGGTACGCAAGATGAACGCAGAATGCGGCCGGGAAACCGCTATGAAATGTGGAACATGTACATTGCCGGAGAGGTAGGCGGCATCGGCGAATCTTTGGCGCGGCTTTCCGAGATGGTTGATAATCCGGAAGAGCGTATGCGCTTGATAGAAGCTTCCAATTGTTTTGATAGCCCGGCTTTTTATGAACCTCTGTCGAGGAACATCGATGACATACGCAATAGGCATGCCAATCAGCATATTCCGATGATTATCGGTGCGTTAAGAAGCTATCTGACCAACAACAATCCTTTCTATTACAATCTGTCTGAGAATTTTTGGAGCTTGATACAGGGTCGCTACCGCTATTCTACCGGCGGCGTGGGTAACGGAGAAATGTTTCGACAACCCTATTCGCAGATATTAAGTATGGCCATGAATGGCTTTTCTGAAGGAGAAAGCCACCCGAACCCGAATATCAACGAGACTTGTTGCGCCTATAATCTGTTGAAACTGACCAAGGAGCTGAACTGTTTTAATCCTGACGATGCGCGGTATATGGATTATTACGAACGTACCCTTTATAACCAGATTGTCGGTTCGCTGCATCCCACATGTTATCAGACCACCTACCAGTATGCGGTAGGGCTGGATGCTTCCAAGCCTTGGGGCAACAAGACACCGCAGTCTACCTGCTGCGGTGGTACCGGATCAGAGAATCACCTGAAATATCAAGAGGCCACGTATTTCGTCTCGGATCATGCATTATGGGTGACTTTATACATGCCAACCACTCTTCAATGGAAAGAGAAAGGAGTGACGTTGAGACAGGAATGCCGGTGGCCGGCAGAGAGTTCCGTCATCAAGATAGTAAGTGGAAAAGCCGACTTTTCGATGAAATTGCGTGTGCCTTATTGGGCAACCGAGGGGTTCGATATTAAAGTGAACGGAGTGCCGGTGGCCGACTACTATCAACCTTGCACTTACGCGGTAATTCCTTCTCGTCATTGGGAGGAGGGAGATGTGGTGGAAATAACCATGCCGTTCACTAAACACATCGATTATGGGCCTGATAAATTGCCTGCCGAAGTAGCCGGCCGGGGAGGGGTACCATTGGAGGCTTCTTGGGTGGGGACATTGATGTATGGCCCACTTGCCATGACGGCTACTGATATAAACGACTGGGCGGGAGCCACCCTGAATATCGATTCCCGCTTGGCTACCATCGTGACTGTGGAACCCGATGGCATGAAGACTGGCACTGACGGCAATTTATATACTTTCGTTCAGGGCGGGCACGTGTTTCAGCCGGACTATTATCGTCATGACCACTCGACCCATTATTTCCGTATCAACCACGTCAACTCTCCATCTTCGGAACTCAAGATAGCCTTATCCGCCAAGTTGAGGGATGTTACGGCTTATGATAAGAAGAATTATACAAAAACTACCTTCAACCGCTTGAAGAAGGCGGTGAAAGAAGGCGAAAAGATGATGGGTGAGCCCATGGTCACGGAAACTGAAATCTCAACGGGAATGACGGTCATCGACGAGGCTGTCAAGGGATTAGTGGCTATCGGATTGGACAAAAGTAGTCTGCAGGCGGCTATCTATGCTGCCGAAAGTCGGGACTCATCTCTTTATACCACGGTAGGGTTTGAGGCTTTGCGGACAGAGCTTGGCGCGGCGCGCGAGGTAATGAATGGCGACAACAGACAGACAATGGTCGATCGCCGGACACTAGCCTTGCAAGACGCAGTTACCGCTCTGGTGGTGGCCGACAGTGTAGACAAGGGTTCGTTGAAAGAACTCCTCAATGTGGGTATGGCGCGGGTGGCCGACCAAGAACGGTGGGAAGCCCTCGCTGTAAAAGTGCCGGAGCATGCTCCTTGGGCGCACTTTGGTTTCTCTCGTCTGAAACATGTGTTGGAAGAGGCTCAATGTGTATATGAAAATAAGGATAAAAATTACTCGCGGGAAGAAGTCAATGCGGTGGTCGCAACCCTGAATATGACCATTAACGCGATGCGTCCGGGCAATCTGCCGGAGATAGAAGATTTGCGCCCGTTATCTGCTTTGTTGAGACGCACGGGCACAGTGGACGAATTCACCGATAAGGCCCTGAAGGAAGCTGTGGACTACGCCCGAATGGTTATGAAATACGTAGCCGACGGTAGCGGTACGCAAGATATGATAGAGGTTGCCATAGCCCGTTTGAAAACGGCGTCGGGACAATGAACCGCATTCCTTTTATGCGTTATGTTTGCAAATATGAAGCTGAAAAAGGCCGGCAGAAAATCTATTTATGCAAAATGGATGGAAAATAATGAAGAAAGCATTATTTTTACAAATTCGAGAGAAAAACCTCTCGAAAGACTTCTGATTGGTTGTGATGAGAAAGGCTGCCGGACACTGGATATCCGGAAAAGGGCATAAGGAAGATGTTCGGTGGTCTTATCGCATCAGCATCTCGGGAGGCAAAACCTTATATGTGAAGACATGAGAAAACTTATTCTTGTCATAATGACTTTGACCGTGGTTTGTGTATCGGTCGTAGCTTCAGCAGACTTCAGGTTCCGTCATTTTTCTGTGGAGAATGGGTTGTCGTCCAATGCGGTACGTGCCATCATACAAGATAAACACAGCTTTATGTGGTTTGGAACCGATGACGGGTTGAACCGCTATGACGGCATCAACGTAAAAGTCTATAAATCTGATCCGCAAGGGCAGAATGACTACATTTCGGCATTGTATGATGCGGGCGACAGGATTTGGGTGGGAACGGACAAAGGACTTTTGACCTATGATTACGAGACGGAGAGCCTGAGGACTTTTAATGTGGCTACCTTGCGTGGGATAATCCCCAAGACCACTGTTAGTTGCATTGCCGAGGACAAAGACGGGAACTTGTGGTTTTCTACCGTGGGGCAGGGAGTATTCAGGTATAACGCGCACAAGTCCTGTCTGGAACAATATGAGTTTCAAGAGGCGAATAATCTCGTAGCTGCCGTTATGGTAGATGCGGATAATCAGATATGGGCTGTGACAAACTGGGGCAGTGAGGGGCTAACCAAGTTGAACAAAGCGGGAAACAGGTTTGAGCCTTTTCACCTTATCTATGAGGCGAATGGACAAAATTCCAATTCATTGGCCCTTATGGAAGATTCGGAACGCGTGCTTTGGCTGGGTACTTGGGAATGCGGCCTGCAAAAGGTGGACAAGTATACAAGAAGAGTGACTACATACCTGCATCCGTCGGCTGGGCAAGGGGTGTTGCATATTCATTCCTTGATGGAATATGCTCCTCACCGGCTTTTGATAGGCTCGGACGACGGACTCCTGCTGTTCAATACGCTTACTGGAGAACATCATTTATTTACAGAAGACGAGACAGAGCCTTATGCCATTTCCAATCGTTTTGTTTATCCTATCGTGAAGGACGTCGAGGGAGGAATATGGATAGGTACTTATTATGGAGGGGTGAACTACATATCGCCCAATACGGGGCAATTTGAAAGTTTTGCCCATTCTCGTTTCTCCAATTCGGTAAGTGGAACTGTCATCAGTCGTTTTTGTGAAGACAGATACGGACGTATATGGATTGCGTCGGATGACGGGGGATTGAATTGTTATATACCGGAGGAACGAAGGTTTATTTGTTATCAGGCAGGGGGCAAGAAGAACAGCCTATCTTACCATAATGTTCATGCGCTGTGCATGGATGGTGATAATCTGTGGATTGGCACTTACACAGGAGGAGTGAATGTGCTCGATTTGCGCACGGGCGTCTTTAGGGTCTATGGCTCTTATCGAGATAACCCGTCGACGCTTGATGGAACGAGTTCTTATGCCATCTTCAGAGACTGCGAAGAGAATATTTGGGTGACATCTATGTCAGGAGTAAATTTGTATAATCGGAAGACGGACGATTTTACAAGGGTGAAAGACTTGAGCGCATTGACCATCGATATCGATCAGGATGCGGACGGGAACCTTTGGTTCTCTACGCAAGGGAAGGGGTTGTTCAAATATAATCCGGACAGACAAACTTGGAAAAATTACGTGCACGACAGCATTCCGGGTGCTTTGCCCGGCGATCAGGTGAATTGTACCTTGATTGACGGTGACGGGAATATGTGGGTCGGAACGATGAATGGTCTTTGTCAATATGATAGGAAGCATGATGCGTTTGAGGTTGTCCCTTTGGATATCCCCGGCAAGAATATTTGTGGAATAGTGGAAGAACAGCGGGTACTATGGCTGACTACTGCCAAAGGATTGGTCCGTTATGTGCCGGGAGAGGGGGCGCAGGTCTTTTCTGTCAGTGATGGGCTGCGGAGTGAACAGTTCTTGCCGAATGCTGTATTGAAAGCCTCGGATGGGAAAATCTACATTGGTTCGGTGAATGGCTTCAATGCTTTCTATCCCTATCAGATAAAGGTCAATAAGGTGCTCCTGCCGGTAGTGATAACCGGCCTGGAGGTTTCTAATAAGAGAATCGGGATAGGGAACCGATTGCTGCCGAAGGCATTGAATGCAATGACGGAGTTGGAACTTTCTTATAAAGAAAATGTTTTTAGTCTGTTATATGCCTCGTTGAGCTATTGTACACCGGAGAAGAATCAGTACGCCTATAAATTGGAGGGGTTTGACAAAGAATGGAATTATGTGGGGGCACAGAATAAGGCGACTTATACCAACCTGCCTGCGGGAGATTATGTGTTCAGAGTGAGGGCGACTAATAATGACGGAGTCTGGAGCGACAAGGAAGCCACGCTGAAAATCATCATCTGTCCGCCTTTCTATTGGAGCATGGCTGCCAAAATCTTCTATTTCGTATGTGCATGCCTCGTATTGGCTTTCTTCATACGCTTCTTGTTGAAACGAACGGAAAAGAAGCATACAGAGGAAATCAATCGGTTGAACGCGACCAAGGAGAAAGAGGTGCACGAGTCCAAAATCAAGTTCTTTACGATGATAGCCCATGAGATACGTACGCCGGTCTCGCTCATCATAGGGCCTTTGGAGAAAATCATGAAGTCCGCTGCTTCAATCCCTTCCGGGGTGCGTGATGATTTGAGCATTATAGACCGTAACAGCCAAAGGCTGCTATTCTTGGTGAATCAGTTGCTGGACTTCCGCAAAGTGGAGCAAGAGGGAATGGCCATTCGATTTGCCTGGCAAAACATGTGTCAGTTGCTGGAAGCCGTATGCGAACGGTTCGCCCCTTTTATCTCTCATCATGGCGCCCGGTTGGATGTGGAGTATCCGGACGCGGATTTTATGGCTATGGTGGATGGCGAAGCAGTTACGAAGCTTATAAGCAATCTGTTGACCAATGCCTGTAAATATACCAAGGACAGGGTGATCTTATCCTGCACGATACAGCCCGAACAGCATACATTCGTCGTCAGAGTGACGGATAACGGCGTCGGTATCGGCAAGGAAGAACAAGAGAAGATTTTCAAGCCCTTCTATCAAGCCGTGGATAATAAACCGGGCACAGGCATCGGCCTTAGCATCGTGAAGAGTATTGTAGAAGCTCATAATGGCTGTATAGAAGTCGAATCGGACGTGAATAGGGGTTCTTCCTTTATCGTGACGCTCCCTATAGAACAATGCAATACAGAAGCGGAGAACGGAGAGGCGGATATCCTTAATCCTGCTATACCTGAGGATATCCTTTCTGAAAGGTTGCCGGTGGTGATTGCTCCCAAAGACAGGCCCGTGATGCTAATTGTGGACGATAATGAAGAGATGCGTCATTTCCTCTCGAATAGTTTGGCCGGACAATATGTTGTCTTGACTGCCGAAGACGGACTGGATGCCTTGGAGAAGATGAAACAGAACGATGTGACTTTGATTGTGAGCGACTGGATGATGCCCCGCATGGATGGGATTGAACTTTGTCGGAAGATACGGGCTGACCAAACCACGAGTCATATCCCGTTTATTCTGCTGACTGCCAAGACGGATCTGGAGTCTAAGGTGGAAGGATTGGATTGCGGGGCGGACGCTTATATAGAGAAACCTTTTTCCGTGCAATATTTGGAGGCTTGCATCAAGAATCTGCTCGAATTGCGCGATTTGTTGCGTAATAAATTCTCGAAGATGCCTATGATACCCTTGAGCAGTGTGGCAAGCAATGCGACGGATAACAGATTTCTTACTCGTATCAACGAAATCATTGAGCAGAACTTTTCTAATTCGGAGTTGTCTGTCGATTTCTTGGCAGAGCAGTTATGTATAAGTCGTTCCGGGTTGTTTGCAAAAATCAAAACATTGGCAGACGTCACCCCCAATGAACTGATTCAGATTGTCAGACTCAAGAAGGCGGCCGCATTGCTTATGGAAAATCAATACCGGATTAATGAAATATGCTACATGGTAGGCTTCAACAGCCCGTCTTATTTTGCAAAATGTTTTCAGAAACAGTTCGGCATAAAGCCGGGAGAATTTGTAAGCGGAAAAGGCCGAATGCCCGGCCCGCCATGACTGCCGCTGAGAGCTGAAAATAAAAAAAGACCGCCGAGAGTGGAAGCCTCCCAACAGTCTGTCTCTTACTTTGTAGCGGGACCCGGGATTGAACCGGGGACCTCATGATTATGAATCATGCGCTCTAACCAGCTGAGCTATCCCGCCATCGTTTCTCGATTGCGGGTGCAAAGATATGTCTTTTCTTTAAAGTACCAAAACTTTTGTGGAATTTTTCTGTGTTGTGGAACACGATAAGTTCCACTAAGAAGTGCAAATAGTCTCTGTTATTATAAGATGGGTATGAATAAAATTAACGATTTATTTTTTTTGTAATTAGAAAAAAGTATTTATCTTGGTCGGCGCAATAACAAAGAAGAATAATACAATGGAAAGAAAAAAAATACATTTGGAGTTTCTCTTGAATGCGACCTCTAAAGGTATTCTTTGGACAGCGATAAGTACTCCTACCGGTTTGGAGGGCTGGTTTGCCGACAGGGTTCAATTAGAAGACAAAACTGTTACCTTTTTTTGGGGGAAGGCGGAAAAACGTGATGCAGAGGTTGTGGCTGTGCGAGTCTACTCGTTTATCCGTTTTCGCTGGTTGGACGACCAAAATGAGCGAGAATTCTTTGAGTTGAAAATGACAAATAATGAGTTGACTAATGATTTTGTTTTGGAAATAACCGACTTTGCGGCAGCAGACGAAGTGGCTGATTTGCGTGAATTATGGGAATCACAAGTAGATACCTTGCGGAGAACTTGCGGTTTTTAGTTAACTTTCGATTAAAAATTTCCCCTACTCCCTTTTTTATGCTACTTTTGTGTTCTCATTGCATGAAACAAGTAAAATGTTGCGCATAAAAAAGTTAGATATATTTGTCCTGAAGAGTTTCTGCACCCTCTTCATAGGGACTTTCTTCATCTGCCTTTTTATCTTCATGATGCAATTTCTGTGGAGGTATGTGGATGAATTGATCGGGAAAGGCTTGGAGATGACTGTCATGGCACAGTTTTTCTTTTATTCGGCACTGACCTTGGTTCCTGTGTCATTGCCGCTGGCTGTTCTGCTGGCTGCTCTTATCACTTTCGGAAATTTTGGAGAACGCTTTGAACTGCTTGCCATGAAGGCGGCCGGCATTTCGTTGTTGAAAATCATGCGGCCTTTGATTGTCTTTATCGGGTTTATTTGTTTTCAGTCTTTTTATTTCCAGAATGTGATAGGCCCTAAAGCACAGACAGACTTAGGGACTTTGCTTATTTCCATGAAACAGAAAGCACCGGAGCTTGATATTCCGGAAGGTGTATTTTATGATGAAATAGAGGGATATAACCTATATGTGAAACGGAAGAACCGTGACACGGGAATGTTGTATGATGTCCTTATATACAATTTTGAAAAGGGCTTTGAGAATGCCCAGATTATAAAAGCTGATTCGGGGCGTCTGGAAATGACCGCCGACAAGAAGCATTTGTATCTGCATTTATATAGTGGCGAACAGTTTGAAAACTTGAGGTCTCAAAGTATGGATCAAAGAAATGTGCCTTATCGACGGGAGACTTTTCGGGAGAAACATGCAATCATTGAGTTTGACTCGGATTTCAATATGGTGGACGCCGGTATCATGAGTAATTACTCCAGTAGCAAGAACATGAAGAAACTGCAGATGGGCATTGATTCAATGCGGGTTCTGAATGACAGCCTGGCCCGTGTGTATTACGAAGAGGCGATGCGGGGAACATATAGGGTTGCAGCCGCTATGAGCAAGGAAGATACGCTGAAAATAGAAAAAGCTCATTTGGGTGAATATAATGTGGACAGCATATTCAATGCGGCTACGTTGCTACAGAAGCAGAAGGTTATCTCTGCGGCTATTGGCCGGGCCGAAGGAGCCGGAAGTGATTGGAGCTTTAAAAGCAACGATATATTGGGGACGGAAAATAACCTTCGTCGGCACATGACTTCCTGGCACGAAAAACTGACTCTTTCATTGGCATGTCTCATCTTCTTTTTTATCGGCGCTCCTCTTGGGGGAATTATTCGTAAGGGTGGGTTGGGAATGCCGGTAGTCGTTTCCGTATTGATTTTCATCGTTTATTATATCATCAATAATACGGGCTATAAGATGGCCCGTGACGGTAAGTGGATTGTATGGATGGGAATGTGGACCAGTACGGCGGTATTGGCGCCGCTGGGTGTATTCCTTACTTACAAATCGAATATCGACTCTGTAGTGTTGAATGCAGATGCTTATATAAACTGGTTCAAGAAGGTGGCGGGGATTCGTAATATGCGTCATCTGTTTCGCAAGGAAGTCATCATTCATGACCCCGATTATGCACGCATTCCCGGAGACTTGCGCAAGTTGTCGGCAGATTGCCGCGAATATGCCGAAAAGAAAGCCTTGAAGAATGCGCCCAATTATTTTAAGTTGTGGATGGCTGGTAATAGGGATGAAGTAATGGAGAATATCAATGAACGGCTGGAAAGCCTGATAGATGAAATGTCGAATACAAAATCCGTCACTTTGCTGACTGCGTTGAACAATTATCCCATTATTCCGGTTCATGCACATGTTCGCCCGTTTCGTAGCTATTGGCTGAATTTGCTCTGTGGGGCGTTTTTCCCGATGGGCTTGTTTTTTTATTTCCGCATCTGGATATTTCGTATCCGCTTGAATAAGGATATGGAGCGGATTATCAAGATTAATGAGGAGATCATTGGGATAATAGAAAATAAAGAGAATAAATAAAAGAGATTATAGATTATGGAAAATGTAAAATTGGATACGATAGAAGAAGCTGTTGAAGACTTCAAGGCCGGTAATTTTGTGGTCGTGGTAGATGATGAGGACCGTGAAAATGAGGGCGATTTGATTATTGCAGCCGAAATGATAACACCGGAGAAGGTGAACTTTATGCTGAAGCATGCTCGTGGCGTACTCTGCGCCCCCATTACTGTTTCGCGTTGCAAAGAGTTGGACTTGCCACATCAGGTGTCGGATAATACTTCGGTGCTGGGTACTCCCTTTACTGTGACAATTGATAAGCTGGAAGGTTGCACCACCGGTGTCTCTGCTGCCGATCGGGCTGCAACGATTCGGGCGTTGGCCGATCCGGCTTCTACTCCGGCTACGTTTGGCCGTCCCGGACATATTAATCCGCTGTATGCTCAGGAAAAAGGAGTGCTTCGGCGTGCCGGCCACACGGAAGCTGCAATTGATTTGGCTCGTTTGGCGGGTCTCTATCCCGCGGGTGCGCTCATGGAGGTTATGAATGAAGACGGCACTATGGCACGTTTGCCCGAATTGCGTAAGATGGCAGATGAGTTTGGCTTGAAGTTGATTTCTATACGCGATTTGATTGCTTATCGTTTGAAACAGGAATCCATCATAGAGAAAGGTGTAGAGGTTGATATGCCTACGAAGCATGGGCATTTCCGTTTGATCCCTTTTCGCCAGAAATCAAACGGTTTGGAGCATGTGGCCTTGTTTAAGGGCACATGGGACTTGAATGAACCTGTTTTGGTGCGTGTGCACTCTTCTTGTATCACAGGCGATATCTTTGGCTCTAAGCGCTGCGATTGTGGCGAGCAATTGTATAAAGCAATGGAGATGATAGAGAAAGCCGGTAAGGGTGTAATTGTGTATCTGAATCAGGAAGGACGCGGTATCGGGCTGATGGAGAAAATGAAAGCCTACAAATTGCAAGAAGATGGGATGGATACTGTAGACGCCAATCTTTGTCTGGGGCATTTGGCCGATGAGCGCGACTATGGAGTGGGAGCGCAAATACTTCGTGAGATTGGTGTGCACAAGATGCGTCTGTTGACCAATAATCCGGTGAAGCGTGTTGGTTTGGAAGCCTATGGGTTGGAAATTACGGAGAATGTTCCTGTTGAATCCATTCCGAATAAGTATAATGAACGCTACTTACGTACCAAAAAAGAACGTATGGGTCATATGCTTCATTTTAATAAGTAACAATCTTTTTGCTTTATCATGTCAAATAAAAGCGCTTTTTTTGTAGGAAATAACAACCATTAAATAGAAACAAAATGAACCAATTATCAGATCGTTTAAACAGTTTGTCGCCATCCGCGACACTGGCTATGTCTCAAAAGAGCGCAGAGCTGAAGGCTCAAGGCGTAGATGTAATCAACCTGAGTGTGGGAGAACCGGATTTCAATACTCCTGACCACATCAAAGAGGCTGCGAAAAAGGCGATAGACGATAACTTCTCTCGCTATTCTCCCGTTCCGGGCTATCCGGCTTTGCGTAATGCAATTGTAGAAAAGTTGAAAAAAGAAAATGGTCTGGAATATACTGCGGCACAAATCTCGTGTGCCAATGGTGCCAAACAGTCGGTTTGCAACGCGATTCTGGTATTGGTGAATCCGGGTGATGAAGTGATTGTTCCTGCTCCTTATTGGGTGAGCTATCCCGAGATGGTGAAATTGGCCGAAGGTAAGCCGGTCATTGTGACTGCCGGTATCGTCCAGGACTTTAAAATTACGCCTGCACAGCTGGAGGCTGCCATCACTCCGAAGACAAAAGCATTGATTCTGTGTTCTCCTTCCAATCCTACAGGATCTGTCTATAGTAAGGAGGAACTGGCTGGTCTGGCTGCCGTATTGGCCAAGCATCCGCAAGTAATAGTGATTGCAGATGAGATTTACGAACATATCAACTACATCGGTAAACATCAAAGTATTGCGCAGTTCCCCGAAATGAAAGAACGTACTGTCATTGTGAATGGTGTCTCCAAGGCGTATGCCATGACGGGATGGCGTATCGGCTTTGTCGCCGGACCGGAATGGATAGTGAAAGCTTGTAACAAATTGCAAGGGCAATATACATCCGGCCCTTGCTCTGTTTCTCAGAAGGCTGCCGAGGCTGCTTATACCGGTACGCAGAAACCGGTGGAAGAAATGCGACAGGCTTTTGAACGCCGTCGTAATCTGATTGTGAAACTGGCTAAAGAAGTGCCGGGTTTCGAGGTAAATGTGCCGGAAGGGGCTTTCTATTTATTCCCTAAGTGTGATTCATTCTTTGGGAAATCAGCCGGTGAACGCAAAATAGGCAATTCGGATGATTTGGCCATGTACTTATTGGAGGTGGCCCATGTGGCTTGTGTGGGCGGTGCTTCTTTCGGCGCTCCCGAATGCATTCGTATGAGTTATGCCACCAGTGACGAGAACATAGTTGAAGCTATTCGTAGAATGAAGGCGGCATTGGCGGAATTGAAATAATGATTGCTAATAATAGAAGGCCCGGTTTCATATGGAACCGGGCCTTCTGTTCGTTTAAGGAGGTGTGTATTATTCTCCCGGATGAATTGCTTCAGACGGACAAACATCTGCGCAAGTTCCGCATTCAGTACATGCTTCAGGGTCGATGGAATACTTGTCACCTTCAGAAATTGCGCCTACCGGACACTCGTCAATACAAGTGCCGCAAGCAATACAGTCGTCATTAATTACGTAAGCCATTTTCTTTTAGATTTAAATTGTTATTAGTACTAATTAGTTTGACAAAAATAGTGGTTTTCTTCGTTGGTTGTTGCTATTGCTTATTAAAAACTTTTAATTTGTATGCTGTCTAAATAACGGACGATGACACGTGAATATGTCCCTTTCTTGATTTGCAGGATAGACGCATCTTTAGTAGAATTCCAACCCGAATTCATCTTTCAGTTGCATCAATGCTTCGTTTTTCTGTGCCATCATTTGGAATTTCTCCACTCTGCTATAAGCGCGAACCTGTTCGGTGGAGGCGCTGACGCGTACGGTCATGGTGATTTTCTTGTTTTTCAGGCGGAGGCGCATGTGCTCTTGTAGAGCGGGTATCATGCCCGTAAACTCTTTGGCAATGATATCATTATCTACCACAACCTCGAAAGAGGTAGGAGTTGATAGAGCGACGTGCATATTCTGCATGCGTTTGGCTATGGCCACTTGCTCTTGAGGCATACGTCCGGCGTATTCTTGCCAGTAGAAATTCACATCTTTTTCGTTGAAGATATAGTCTTCTTCCGTTTGTTGGGCGGGGCGTACAAGCGGTTCACTGTTCGCTTTTTCCTGCTTTCTCTCTGTAGGCGTATGCTTTATTGAAATGCCTAAATGGGCGGTTTTCATAACCGGAATCTTCTTCTCTTCTTTGCCTTGAGCCATCAGTATGGCAGTAGGGACGGAAGGAGGGATGCTATTCCCTTCCGGATCGCGGGGAGAGGTGGTCGGACGGGAATTCCCACTCTGGGCAACGGTTTGGGGATCCGGGCTCGTGGCGGTTTGCGGATGAGTAACGGTTGTGGCGGCCTGTGTCTGCTGTGTGGCGGCAGGCTGCGTGAATATGGGTTTTATAGTTCGTTTAGGGCTACGCCCATTGGAAGAATCATCTTCCTCGGCGGTAATTTGAGCCACTTGTATCAGTGTCAGTTCGACTAACAGGCGCTTGTTCTTGCTTGTGCGGTAACTTAAATCGCAGTCATTGCACATTTTCATGGCGCGGTAGAGGAAAGGAAGCGGACATTTCTGTGCTTGTGTCCGATAGCGTTCGCGGATGCCGGCGCCTACCTGAAGTAAAGGCAGTGTTGCCGCGTCTTTGCTTACCAGCAAGTCGCGCAGGTGAGAAGAAAGGCCGGTGATGAAATGGCTGCCATCGAAGCCTTTGTTGAGAATGTCGTTCAGTAATAGCAGCGCATCGCTTACTTTATTCTCAAGAAAGAAGTCTGTCAGTCGGAAGTAATATTCATAATCCAGTACGTTGAGATTTTCAATCACACTTTCATAGGTGATGTGCCCTCCGGTGAAACTGACCACTTGGTCGAAGATGGATAAGGCATCGCGCATACCTCCATCTGCCTTAAGAGCGATGACGTTCAAGGCCTCAGGCTCGGCAGTAATGCCTTCCTTTGAAGCCACATAAGCCAAATGAGCTACGGTGTCTTCCACGCCAATGCGGTTGAAATCATAGATCTGGCAGCGTGAAAGAATGGTAGGCAATATCTTGTGCTTTTCGGTGGTGGCAAGGATGAAGATGGCATGGCGCGGAGGTTCTTCCAGTGTCTTCAGGAAAGCGTTGAAGGCCGAAGCGGAAAGCATATGAACCTCGTCGATGATATATACTTTGTATTTACCGATTTGAGGCGGGATGCGTACCTGTTCTACCAATTGTCGGATGTCATCGACAGAGTTGTTGGAAGCAGCGTCCAACTCATGGATGTTATAAGAACGTTGCTCGTTGAAAGCTGTGCACGATTCGCATTGGTTGCATGCCTCTCCGTCCAGAGTAGGGGTCATGCAGTTGATGGTTTTGGCAAAGATACGGGCACAAGTGGTTTTCCCCACGCCTCGTGGGCCGCAAAAGAGGTAGGCATGTGCCAACTTTCCGGTGGCGATGGCATTCTTTAGAGTGGTGGTCAGGGAGTGTTGCCCCACCACGGACTCAAAGGTCGAAGGACGATATTTCCGAGCAGATACGATATAGTTTTCCATATTCGGGGGATATTCTTTGCTTTTTGTGCAAATGTACATAAAAAAAAGAAATCTTTTGGTTATTCCTCTTATCTTTGTGACGTGAAGTTGCATTGCAATCAATCACATAAACCGATAAATATATAGGTGCCGCGATGGATAGACTTGCTTTTTTTTCGACTTTTGTCCGCAAACATAAGTATCTGATTACGCTTGTGTTGTTTGCTTTGATTATAGGCTTCTTGGATGAAAACAGTGTTGTGCGTCGTCTGGGATATGCGCGGGAAGAAAATCGTTTGCGCGATGAAATTGAAAAATACCGCAAGGAATACGAAGAGAATACCGAGCGTCTCAATGAACTTGCGGTCGATTCCGGTGCCATTGAACGGGTGGCTCGTGAGAAATATCTGATGAAAAAGCCTGATGAAGATATTTACGTATTTGAAGAAGACATAGCAGAATGAAACAAATAATGTCCGCTATTTTTGCAGTAGGAGCCGTTATGCTTTTGGTAGGGGCTGCCATTTATATTACAGGCTGGTTCCTTTCTCCTTACATATATACTGTCGGCGCCACGATGGTTGCTTTGGCACAAATCAACTCGCCTTCCGAATGCAAGACCTCCACCGTGAAGCGTTTGAGGCGACAGCAAATTTTCGCAGCACTTCTGTTGGTGCTTACCGGGGCGTTCATGCTCTTTACGCATGGCAATGAATGGATTGTCTCCCTGTCCATCGCTGCCGTTCTCGAACTTTATACCTCCGTGCGAATCCCTCAAGAAGAAGCCAAAAAGAGGGATAGAAAATGACCGACGTTAAGTGTGTTATACTTCGGGATATCACAAGTAAAGAGTAGTAATCAATGGCATAAAAAATAGCGGTGTACTGTGCCAATCCACAATACACCGCCGATTCGTTATTATTGTTGTCCGGTAAAAAAACTGAAAGCTCTACATTCCTTTATTTATCGATGTTGCAGCCAGCCGTCTAATTTATCTATGGGCTTGGGGTTCTGTTTCAAACAATAAGCATTACAAAATGTTCTTTTTGTGATAGAAAAAGACAAATAACAACCCATAAATACGGGAAATCATAAGTTTTAGTCTATTTTATCTAATACAGATAGAGAGCAAAAAGTTTTACCGGACAGCAATAATTCGTTATATCATTTCCGACGAATTATTACAGCGGAACGTACTCTACAAACGCTTCCATGGCTTCGTAAGATGCCAGACCGAGGCTGTCGTACAAAGCGGCCGTTCCGCGGTTGCGCTCTTCGCTGCGTTGCCAGAACAGACGCTCGTCGTTGCCGAGGAATGGGGCGCTCTCCATCTGCGACTGATGCTTGAGGATGGAGTTGCGCTTGGCACGCAGTTCTTCGGGGCTGATGGGTACGGCCATCTCGATGTTCTCGATTTCCCATTCGGCCCATGCGCCGCGGTACATCCAGATGCGGCAGTCTTTCAACCATTTTGCACCCTCTTCCTTTTCCAGGTCGATGGCGGCGAATACGGCATCCGTACAAACACGGTGCGTACCGTGCGGGTCGGCCAAGTCGCCGGCTACGAAGATTTGATGAGGCTTTATTTCGCGCAGCAGGTTGCGCACAATCTCTACATCGGCCTCGCTGATGGGGTTCTTCTGAATCTTGCCGGTTTCGTAGAACGGCAGGTCGAGGAAGTGGCAGTGGTCTAACGGGATGTTGTTGTAGGTGCAGGCGGTGCGCGCTTCGCCACGACGAATCAGACCTTTGATGGTGAGGATGTCCTGCGTATCGATATCACCGTCTTTTTTCTCTTTCAGGAACTTGCGGATTTCGGCATATTTGTCGCTGATGACCTTGTCTTCGCTGTTGTTGAAAATCTGGTTGAACCCGTTGATGAAGTGCAGGAAGCGGATTACTTCTTCATCGCCCACGGCAATGTTGCCCGAAGTCTGATAGGCTACGTGTACATCGTGTTTTTGCTCCACTAAGCGACGGAAAGTGCCACCCATGGAAATGACATCATCATCGGGGTGAGGAGAGAAGATGATGACACGCTTCGGGTATGGTTTGGCACGCTCGGGACGATACGTGTCATCGGCGTTCGGCTTGCCGCCCGGCCATCCGGTGATGGTGTGCTGCAAGTCGTTGAATATCTTGATGTTTACGTTATAGGCGGAGCCGAATAATGCCAGCAACTCACTCAGGCCGTTCTCGTTATAGTCTTTGTTGGTCAGCTTCAAGATGGGTTTGCCCGTGAGTTGGCACAACCAGACAATGGCGCTGCGGATGAGCTTGTCGTTCCACTCGCAGGAAGTCACTAACCAAGGGCGATGTATGCGGGTGAGGTTGGAAGCGGCGGAAAGGTCGATGGCGATGTGCGCATTGTTATGCGTTTGCAGATAGGAGGCGGGGATGGTGTCGGTGACCGGGCCTTCCACACACTCTTTCACCATTTTGGCTTTTTCCTCACCCCATGCCATCAGATATACCTTCTTGGCTGCGAGGATGGTGGAGACGCCCATCGTGATGGAGCTTACCGGTGTGTTCTCGATACTGCCGAAGGTCTTGGACGCTTCGTTGCGTGAGTCATTGTCCAGCAAAATCAGGCGGGTGGTGGAGTTCAGGCGCGAACCCGGTTCATTGAAGCCGATGTTGCCCACACGGCCGATGCCTATGAGGGCAGCATCCAATCCGCCGAAGCTTTCGATGCGTTGTTCGTACAGGCGGCAATATTCAAAGATGGTATCTTTGGCTATCGTTCCGTCCGGACTGAAGATGTTTTGTTTGTCTATATCCACATGATCCAGCAACATCTCTTTCAAGGCATTCAGGTTGCTGTTGATGGCATCCTGGCTTAAGGGGTAGTACTCATAAAGATTGAATACGATTACGTTGCGGAAGCTCAGCCCTTCTTCTTTATGCATGCGGACGAGGGCTACATATACATTGCGCGGAGAGTTGCCGCCGGCCAATGCCAATACACAGAAACGTCCGGCTTTTTGTTTTTCGCGGATGAGTTGTGCAATGTCGAGGGCAATCTGGTTGGCGCCTTCTTCGGCAGACTCGTAAATGTCTGTAGGGATTTTTTCCAGCCGGGTCAGTACCGACCGTTCAAAAGCGTTCTCAGGTCTGTAGTACCTGGGGGAAACTCTGTTGAGCGTGATTTGAGAACTTAGATTGGTTTTCATATAATAATGTTATTAATAAATGATTAAAGTGTTTCATTATTTTTTATTCAACAAATCTGCGGAAAAGAATGTTCGTCCGTCCGGGGGGATTCATTAAATGAGCATATTGTGTTTTTTGCTCTTGTTTTGAACTACAAAAATAGGGACTTTTTGTTGAACATGCACTCCCTTTATTTAGGTATTTTCTTTAAATACTCTAAAAAAGAGGATAGTCCTTTGAGTTCGGTAGAAAAGTGATGTGTGCAAGAGGATATTTACATATCCCGTTTGTTGACCGCCGATTTAAGGGCTTGTTATGAAGAACGTGGTGGAGATGGTATTGCCTTCGCTGTCCACTGCTGTGAGGAAATGTTTGCCGGGCAGAGGTTGCAGAGATAGCTTATGGAAGTCTTGTGTCTGCGCCAGGTAGCTTTCGTCGAGATGCCAGAAAATGGTTGTATGGGGGTTGTTGTGAGCCAGTTCGACGGTTAGGAATCCTTTGCTTCCATCCATTTGTTTGGGCAAGACGATGCGGGCATTCATGGGAGGATAAATAAACTGCATGGGTTGCAAGGCGTCTTCTCCGGAGCCGGGCTCGAAAGGCGGTAGAGGGGCGTACTCCGGATGATGCTGTTTATAATACCATTCCCATACGGGCGGAAGGGTGAACCACGATTGATGCCGGATGGCTGCCGTGTGCGTGTTGTCCTCGTAAACGCGGTGCGTGCCGTCGGCCGACAGGGCGACGAGGTGGTGGTAGGGGCAGGCTTCGGTCTTCAGTCCGGCAGGCAGAATGAGCAGGGTGTCCGTTTCTTCGCAAAACCTGCCTTTCAGGTGTCCGGACCGGCGGCATATCTCCGCTTCGGTGAATACGCCGACAGGCTGCTCGAACCATCGGGAAGAAGCGGGAAGCAGGTTGAACAGGTCGAATAAAACCGGCCCTGCCGTGCGGGCACCCACAAGGCCGGGCTTTCCTTCGCCGCTTGCGTTTCCCACCCACACCCCTACGGCATAGCGCGGAGTGACCCCTACAGCCCAGGCATCACGGAAGCCATAGCTCGTACCCGTTTTCCAGGCAACGGGATGCATGGAAGGGATGGACTTCCAGTCTATTTCTTCCGGACGGTTAACTTCAACCAAGGCGTCAAACGTCTGCCATACCGCACCTGCCTGAAATGGATTGGTTTTTTGTATATCATCGCCTGTCGAAGCACGGGCAGACGCCGTATCCGCCAACAACGTGACGCATGGGGTTTGCGGAAGTCTCAGCAGGCAGCGCCCCATTCGGGCGTATGCACTTGTCACGTCCCACAGGGTTGCCTCCGCACCGCCCAAAATCAAGGACAAGCCGTAGTGAGATGCCGGGCGGTTGATGGTTCGTAAACCTATTTGTCGCAGAAAATGGTGGAATTTGGCTACTCCATACCGTTGCAACATGGTCACCGCAGGGATGTTCAGCGAGCGCGCCAGAGCCTCGGATGCAGGCACGCCGCCTTCGAATTGCTGGTTGAAGTTCTGGGGGGTGAATCCGTTGATGTTGATGGGAATGTCCGGCAGCAGCATGTGTGGCAGCAGACTGCCTTCCTGAAGCAGGACATAATAAAGAAAAGGCTTCAAGATGCTGCCGGTACTTCTTGGAGCTTGGATGACGTCCACTTGATGACCGCCTTGTTTCCGCTCGAAATGCACATTTCCGCAGTAGGCCGCCACCTGATTGGTCTGTAGGTCAATCACTAAGATGGCCAGATTTCGAATGTCGCTCCGGCTGAACTCATTGCTCCAGCGTTCGGCCAGATTTTCTATTTGTACTTGCAGGTCTTTATCGAGTGTGGTCACGGCGTATTCGCCTTTCTTCTCCTGATAAAGCTTGCTGACCAGGTGCGGAGCTGTCTGCGGGAGCGGATGGGGCTTGTCGGGCAGCGGTTCGCTGATAGCCAGTTCGTAAGTAGACTCACCGATGATTCCTTTCTCATGAAGTTGCTTCAGCAGTCTGTTCCGTTTTCTGAGCAAGGCATCGCGCCCTTTTGAAAGATGAATCATGGAAGGCGTATTGGGCAATACAGCAAGCGTGGCCGCCTCGGCCCATGAAAGTTCTTCCGCCGGATGGCCGAAGTAACGCCAAGTTGCGGCATCCAGTCCCACGACGTTTCCGCCGAAGGGGGTATGAGAGATGTACATGGACAGTATCTCCTCTTTCGAGGCGCGGAACTCAAGGCGTGTGGCCAAAACCATCTCGATGAGTTTCTCCCGGAAAGTTCGAGGCTTGTTTCTCGCCAAGCGGATGGTTTGCATGGTCAGTGTGCTGCCTCCGCTCACAATGTGCTTGTTCTGCAGGTTTTGTCGGATAGCCCTGCCGATGGATAACGGGTTGACGCCCCAATGGCGATAGAAGTGCCTGTCCTCGAACATAATGAGGCATTGCTTCATTTTATCCGGAACGGTGGTGCGCGGAGGGAAACGCCATTGTCCGTCCGATGCGATGCGTGCCCCCAGCAAGGCCCCGTTGCGGTCGGTCACAACGGTGGAATAGGGCACTCGGAACAGTCGTCCGGGCAGACAGAATATATACCCCGTCACCAGAAAGACAATAGCGACAAGCATTGCCTTTCGGGTGAGGGATAATTGTTTAAGACGGTTTATGATGCTACCTCTCATGAAAAACCGGCTATCATCGGCTGACCGTTGTTCTGCCTGCTTTTGTGCGTGCTTGGGCGGAAACATCGTACATCGCTTCGCATTGGATGGCCGGCAGAATGAAATCGCCCGCGTACGTGGCTTGCAATCTTATCGTGAACGTCTTCGACTCACCGCGTGCCAAATCGAAATAAGTCAATACGCGGTCGTCTCTGATATCCTGATAGGTGTAATTACGGGCGGCATCGGTCTCGGCGGATGAGTTTATCCGGTCGTTATAAATCTCCCATCCCGACGGCAGAATGTGCGTCAGTGCCAGATTGCTGTAATCGGATGCGACGCCGATATGACTTACTGCAATGACAGCCATGAAGTCCGTGCCTTGCCTGATGTTCTCGACAGAGAGGGGCGAACCGTTTCTGTCGGTGTATTTCACGTCAAGGTGAAGATTGTTGCTGATGGCAGGCAGGGTGTCGTTCTGTAACCGTATACGTGTGATAAGATCTGCATTTATACCGCCTTTCCCTTGGTTTTTCAGGGTGACGCTACCCGTCCGGGGGGTAATGGACAGTTCTTTATCGAATACGGCTTTGGCTGATTTCACTGCCGGTTGCTGACGACCGTTCCAACTCCAACTGAAATCCAGTGTGCCGGACAACTTTTCGGCCAGACGGCCCATAGCCATTAAGGCAAATGCCGTGGATTGAGTGTTGAATCTGCTCTCTTGCGCCAAGTTCTGTGAAACAACCCTGGCTTGTTGCAACGCGGCCTGTTCGCGATTCATCAAGAGTAAAGTCTCCAGAATCATCGCTTCATCCCTGTCGGATGAACCGTAGATAAAGTTTTGTGAGGAGTAGGGCGACACCGTTGTATTTATATTGAATACCAACTCTCCGGCAGGCTTTGGCTTTCCGGTCAGTGCATAAGCGGCTGCCAGCCTCCATTTTGCCTGCAAGGACAGTCCGGGTTGCTCCTTCATCCGGTTCATGGCCCCATATTCCGGCGCACCGGCCAAAGCCAGTGTATAAAGCCTGAATGCTTGCTGCAATCCGCTTTGCCATTGCAGCCAATCGTTGTCTTGCTGCGGCATTCGCCAGTTCTGCGCTGCCGAACGCTGGAAACGCTTCCATTTGTTCAACACGTTTTTGTTGACGGCGTATCCTTTCTCCTGAGCCAGCACAAGGAACATGCCGGCATAGGAGGTAATCCACTCGTCGGCGACGGCATGGCCGGGCCAGTAAACCATCCCCCCGTTGAGAAGCTGACGGGCGTAAAGTTGTCTGATTGCTTCTTGAACGTTTGCCTTTATTTTCTCGTTTTCTTTCTCATCTATGGCTTTGAACCGGTCGACAAACAGTAGCGGCAGTGCTTTCGATGTCAGCTGTTCCGTACAGTTATGCTGATAGTTATAAAGAAAATCGAACCGGCGGCTTATATCTACCGAAGGTATGCGCGACACTTCCAATTGCAGACGGCTGTCTGCCGCCGCTCCTTGCAGTGCATAGGGCAGGGTGGCGCTTTGTCCTGCTTCTATCCATTGGCTGTTGCGAAGCGTTACGGCCGGATTGGGGTTGCGCACTTCTATTTCTATCGTTTCTTTTGCCTGTTGTCCTCCTCCCCGGGCTGTCAGGCTGATAGTCGTTTTTCCTGTTTGGCTGCCGGTTTTCACTTTGAAGAACACCAGTTGGTCACCCGGCTGATGGAAAGTGGCCGATTGTTGCGAACTACCGACTATCTGCACCCCTCCGCCGGAAGCCTGGATGGATACCGTTGCCTCTTTTACTTCTTTTTCCATGGCAAAGACATTGACCGGAACGTCGATTTCCTCTTGGGTACTCAACACACGGGGCAGCGTGGAGAGCAACATCAACGGTGTCCGTACAAAGGAGGTCTTTTCGGCTTTACCATAAGCTCCGTCTTGTCCGGCTATAACCATGGTGCGTACAGAACCTACATACATGGGCAGTTTCAAGGCGTGTGTCTGCTGCTTGCCCTTACCTATATGGAAAGGTCCGATGAACTTCACTACCGGTTTGAACCGGTTGGCTTTGGCTTCGGCCGGTTTAAGCGTTTCGTCTCCGCCGGTGCTGAACAAAGAGGGATATCGGCCGGCAGATGCTCCCAATACGTCGTCATACATGTCCCAAGTGCGGATTCCTAAAGCTTCCCGGGCATAGAATTCATTCCAGGGGTCGGGGGTCTTGAAATTGGTCAGGTCGAGCAAGCCGTCATCCACGATGGCCAATGTATAGGTCATGGGCTTGCCGTTTTTCTCCTTGACGGTAATCCGGAAATCCGTTTCCGGACGCAGCACTTCCGGCATGTTGATTTCAGGTTGCAAGATGGTTTCCTTGTTCGTCACCGATACCGGGGCAACCCCATACATGCGTATGGGCAAATCGTTTACGGTCTGCGCGTGGGGCTGCAACAGACTGATATGCAGATAAACGTTCGGAGCCATCTCCGGAGTTATCTTGAATGAATATTTGGCATCTTTTTGGCTGCCTATCTCAACCCATTCACGTTTTAGCAGCGTACTTCCGTTTTCCAAAGATACCAATGCCCGTCCTCCTGCGGCGGCAGGGATGATTGCCGTGGCTGTTTCTCCTATCTCGTAAGTATCTTTATCCAATGAGAAGGTCAGCATTTTAAGGCCGCTCGGATCGGTTCTGCCCGAACGTCCGCGCCATTCCGGCCAGTCGATGTAGACGGTACCTCCGGTGGCGTGGCCGCTTTCTTTGTCCTTTACGTATATCAGATAGCGTCCCCAGTCAGGATAATTAACCCTGAATTTGAAATTCGTTTTTCCACCGTAGGTTTGCAGGTTTCCACCGGCCACCGGCGTGATGGAATTGCCATTGATGTATGTTCCGAAAGATTTGTCTTTGTTCTCCCACCACCAACTCCAGTCGATGCGGTAAATCTTATACTCCAGATTGGAACGGCTCGTCGGCTGCCCTTTGGCATCTACCGTCACGATGTCGAAAGTATGTTCCTTGTCTGTCTCGATGTATTTCCCTTTCGGTTGATTCAGATTGATTCCCACATAAGATGTGAATGGGGAGAACGGAATGTTCTGGGTGAAAATGCTGGCATCCCCGCCCGGCTCGAATACACGGGTGGTTAATGTTGCGTTCAGCATGCCCGGTGCGTCGGTGGCATTCGGAAGCTTCAGCATGAAAGAAGTTCTTCCTTCGCTGTTTAGCGTGCCATTGAAGGCATCGGTCTTAATGGTTGTAAACTCTGTTGCGGGATTATTGAAGATGTATTGCCCGTAGTTCTTGAATTGGGTGTTTACTTTCGATAAAGACATTTCTACTGTGGCTTTCAACTGTGAGGCGGTAGCTCCGGTCAGCCACGCGGAAGACAGTGTGGCGGGTATTTCTTTGGCCGATGCTTGTACGATGTTCTGTGGAAGCTTCAAGTTTATTTTAAGCCGGTTCGGCTTTATGGTCTCTATTCGGATGCTTTTATGAAAAGCCGTACCACCCACTTTTACATACGCGTTCCAAAGTCCGGTCGGGTCTTCTGCTTGCGTAGGGATATGGAAAACATAGAATCCGTTTTTCCCTTCGGTAGAGATGGATTTTGTATGGAATTGTCCTCTTGGATTGTATAGCTCGAGCGCAACGGGGTGTTTGTCGGGAATCCTTTTTTCCCGGTCTTCCAGAATAAAAGCGATGTGCAGGGTATCTCCCGGTCTCCATACACCTCTCTCGCCGTATACATATCCCTTCAGGCCTTTTTGTATTTCTTTTCCGCCTACATCGAATCGGCTGACCGACTGCTCTTCACCGTCGGCTATGCGGACATAAGCTTTTTGTTCCTCCCATTCGGCCACTACAATGAACGGAGCACCTTTGGGGGTGATTTCCGCAAATCCTTCGCTGTTTGTCTCACCGGTTCCGATGGGTTGTAACTGGAAATTGTAAGCCGTCAGCTTGGCTTTATTTGCCGGATGGGTATCCAGCATATTATTCGTTGTAATCCATAATTTGTTTAACGAGTTCTTCTTTACAATCATTCCCAGATTGGAAGCCAATACATTGCAGGATGCCGCTCTGTCGGAATCCATGTAGTAGGACGGGTGGCAGGGATTATTACGCTCTTGCCAGTCGTACTGTGACCAATCCATTTCTATTCCTCCATTGTAATAGAAGTAACTTTGCGGAACATCCCAATCTGCTTCTTCGGATTCAGCAATGGTGTTGTCGCTGATTTTGGTCAGCTTTTCTGAAGGGGAGTTATCAGCAAACTTCATCTTTCTGTTTTCTGCTCCTCCACAAGGATATGCCGAATATTCCTGACGGAATGAAAGGATGACACGATAGATGGCTCCCGGTTCTTGCCTGATCAATCCGGCCAGGTCTATGGAATAATCTCCCCAGCGATGTATATCTTTCGTATTGTCTTTGCTCAGCCAGAGCGTCTTACGGTATATCAATCGTCCGGAACGGCGCAGTTCGTTGGCGGATGAAAGGGTGTTTGTCTGCATAAACATCAGGATGTTTTTCTCAAAAATGCGGACAACATTCAAATCTACCGCATAGAGATTGACAGCTCTGAATGGAATGACCTGACTTTTGGAGTCCGGCAGTATGGCGGCAGAAGCAGACATCTCCACCTGCGGCTTCAGATTGAGTTCGCTGAAAGAGATGGTCTGAGAGGTGCCGAGCGGCTTCTCATTGTAGTCTTTTACTCCCTCATCTATTTTTAAGGTTACTTTTTCCAACTGATTGGATTCGAAATAGAGGTATACTCTGTTGTCTTTTACTTGGAATATGGAGTTGGGGACTTCGGGAATTTCAATCAACCCTTTCAAGTCTTGATTGTTAGAGACAGGTTCTGAAAAAACAATCTCAATGCCGTTTTCCGGTTGTTCTATACGTTCGGCCGAAAGAAAACGAAAACTGTCTTTTGCCGGAATCTGAATCTTTTTTTCCGTTTGTTGGTCTATACCGACCGGATTTCCTTCAGCTTTCAGGCTTAATTGATAGTCTTCTGCTTCTCGCGGGATACCGTTGATTTCGAACAGGTATAGGGTGGGATTGTCTGTTGCGGTAATGGTGACAGGAAGGTTTTGAGCTTTGTCTGTATCAATAGATAGAATCTTCTCCACCTCTTCTTTCTTCATGATGTCACTGAAGCGCAGCTCTCCTTTTACAGTCACCACGTCGGGTTGTGTGGCTGTAATGATGATTGGCTCCGTATGTATTGCGAAATTGCGTTCTTGTACCCGGAATGAGAATTTGAACTCTTTGAGGTGACCGTCCACATTTACAAACTCTCCTAATTGGAAAGTACCTTCATAAAGTTCGCCTGGTTTTAATGCCCTTTCTTCAGGGACGAACTCGATGGTATTGTTATTTACCCAATAGGTTTTGCCTTTCAGCGACGGAGAAAAGCTGAACGGATTTTCCTTCAGCTCATTATTCAAATCCACCATGGGTTGGTCTTGGGTCAATTCAATGCGTATATTGGAATTTTGTGAAATGATCCCTCCCGTGTATGCATTGATATAAGGGGCATACTCGGCAGACGGGACGATGTCTTTCCGGCTTGTGGTGCAAGAAGACAACACGCAGACAAAGAGCAAGAAATACATCAGTTTGTCAGTGATGTACTGTTTCATTTTAGCTTTTTTCATAGTGATATGATTTTAAATGAATCCGCATCTTTCCATGCGGGAAATTTTGTTCTGAACTCTTTCAAGTCGGAAAGGTCGAGAGCTACGGTAGCAATCCCTTCTTCATTATCGGGGATGCTCGCCAGCAACTCGCCTTTGGGTGAGAAAAGCGCACTTCCCCCGTTGTGCGGTAATCCGTGATTGTCCGCTCCTATGCGGTTTACCCCGCAGACGTAGCTCATGTTTTCTATCGCCCGGGCTTGCAGCAGCACATCCCAGGCCTTTCGCCGGGACGCAGGCCAATTGGCCACATAAATCAACAAGTCGTATTCGTTGCCTGCATTGCGGCTCCATACCGGGAAACGGAGGTCGTAGCACACCAGCAACAGGATGTTCCAGCCGCGATAGGAGATGACGGGGCGCTTGTCTCCGGCATCGAAGTGTGCCGCTTCACCTCCCATGCGGAATAGGTGGCGTTTGTCATAAAAATAGTCGTCGGCATCGGGAGTGACGAAGAAAGCGCGGTTATGATAAGAGGCGGGTCTGCCTGGCGAGGCTTCCTCGGCGGCAATGAAGCTACCTGCGATGGCGAACCCGAACTCTTTGGCCCATTGGTGTAAGGTCGTGATGGTCTCACCTGTCATCGGTTCGGCCAAACGGGCAGTATCCATACTGAATCCGGTAGAGAAAGTCTCCGGTAAAACAACAATCTCCGTCACCCCGCGAAGAGTTTCCAGCTTTTCGCGAATACGACAGAGATTTTCTTGTTTATTTTCCCAAACGATATCTGTTTGTATAATACTGATTCGCATGGTAATTTACTTTGGTTATTTAGATTGCCCCGATATCAAAATTTTCGGGATTTCTACCTTTGAATCCCTTGAAATAGAGCTTTATTTCGAGCATATCCTTCTCAATATCTCCGGTAGGCATGATGGCCTTGGTGCACGAAATGGTTCTTGAGGGATAGTCTATCCCGATAAGTAAAATAGGCACTTGTGCTTTAAGTGCTATGTAATAGAACCCTTTTTTCCAATTAGGGTTGGCCTTGCGCGTCCCCTCGGGCGTGATGGCCAGATGAAAGCGCTTGCTGGTTGCGAACTTCTCGGTCATCTGGTCCACTAAAGACGATTTGTGCCCACGGTTTACGGGAATGCCGCCGACCGCTTTGAATATCAGTCCCAGAGGAAAGAAAAACCATTCTTTCTTCATCATGAAACTGGTCTTACGACCGATGGCTCCGTAAAATAATTTACCAATAAACAAATCCCAATTGGAAGTATGAGGTGCCGCGCAGATTACGCACTTGTCATAGTCTGCCACCGTTACATTGGTTTTCCAACCCAGAAGACGGTAATATATAAAACGATAGAGGGCTTTCTTCATCCTTACTCAAGTTTGCCCATTGCATCAATAATTTCGTTTACTTTTGCGTTGAAGTCGGTATGTAGCTTTTGGTAGAAAGCTTTAGTGTTTCCCGGTTCGGTATGACTGATTCGGCTAATGAATTCGTCTTGCATATTTAAAATTTCAGCCATTAAATCATCTGTCTTTTTTTTGTCTGCGTTGCGTGTGTGCAGTGCGTATACTAAACATTCGGCAAAAAGTTCGCCTGCGATATTATTGATGCTTTTCTTTAAATTTCTTCTACTTGCCATACTACTTTAAGTTTTAAATGAATAATAATCGTTACAGACAGCCATACTTTAGCGGGAGTGTTTTACTCTTTTCTGTTGCGCATCCCGCTTCTGTTTTGCAAATATAGTGTTTATAAATTAAAAATCCTTGAATAGCGTCAATAAAAAATAATGATTTTTGCGGGGGGATTCACTTCCGGAATGTATCAACGCCGTATCTGTGCCGTGTCAACTCCGCATCTATAGAAACGGAGGTTATACGGAGGATATGCGGAGCGGATGTGAATGCGTCTTGGCACGGAAACCATGTTGTTTCTCTATTTCCGGATAAGGAGCTATAATTGTCATTTTAAGCATTAATTTTGGCTTTCTGTTTGCATATCTACTGAAAAAGAACGAAATTTGCAACGTTTTTTTAATGGGATTCTATTTACACCTTTAAATACAATAAACAAAAATGACTAAAAGTGCATTGCAAATTGCAAGGGCTGCTTACCAGCCTAAACTTCCGAAAGCGCTGAAAGGCACTGTTAAGGCTGTCGCAGGGGCGGCTACTCAGTCGGTAGCCAATCAGGAAGAAATCAAGAAACTGTTTCCCAATACGTATGGAATGCCTTTGATTAAGTTCGAGGCTGCTGATGAAGCCGCTAACTTTCCCGCAATGAATGTGGGTGTTATACTTTCCGGTGGGCAGGCTCCGGGTGGTCATAATGTAATTTCCGGTATATTCGATGGTATCAAGAAATTGAATAAAGACAGCAAATTGTATGGATTCATCCTTGGCCCCGGAGGTTTGGTAGATCACAACTACATGGAACTTACTGCCGATATTGTTGATGAATATCGCAATACGGGCGGTTTTGATATTATCGGTTCAGGCCGTACCAAACTGGAAAAAGAAGATCAATTTGAAAAAGGTTATGAAATTCTGAAAAAACTTGATATCAAAGCCTTGGTTATCATTGGTGGTGATGACTCCAATACAAACGCTTGTGTTTTGGCTGAATATTATGCCGCCAAGAAGTATGGAGTACAAGTGATTGGCTGTCCGAAGACCATTGACGGTGACTTGAAAAATGACATGATTGAAACTTCTTTTGGCTTTGACACTGCCTGCAAAACTTATTCCGAAGTTATCGGCAACATCCAGCGTGACTGCAATTCTGCTCGTAAGTACTGGCACTTCATCAAGTTGATGGGGCGTTCCGCTTCTCACATCGCTTTGGAATGTGCTTTGCAAGTGCAGCCCAATATCTGTATTATCTCTGAAGAGGTGGAGGCTAAGAATATGTCTTTGGATGACATCGTGACCGGCATTGCTCAGGTAGTTGCCAACCGCGCTGCTCAAGGAAACAATTTCGGTACGGTTCTCATCCCCGAAGGCTTGGTTGAGTTTATCCCGGCCATGAAGAACCTCATCGCGGAGCTAAACGATTTCCTTGCCGCCAATGCTGAAGAGTTTGCTCAAATTAAGAAATCTCACCAGCGCGATTATATAATCCGCAAGCTGTCTCCCGAGAATGCCGCTATTTACGCAAGCCTTCCCGAGGGTGTGGCACGTCAGTTGTCTTTAGACCGCGACCCGCACGGAAACGTACAGGTGTCGCTGATTGAAACCGAGAAGCTGCTGTCTGAAATGGTGGGTACAAAGTTGGCTCAGTGGAAAGAGGAAGGTAAGTTTGTAGGCAAGTTTGCTGCCCAGCATCACTTCTTTGGCTATGAGGGACGTTGCGCAGCTCCGTCTAACTTTGATGCCGATTACTGTTACTCGTTGGGATATGCGGCTTCTGCACTGATTGCCAACGGAAAGACCGGCTACATGTCTTCCGTACGCAATACAACTGCTCCTGCCGATGAATGGATTGCAGGTGGGGTGCCCATTACAATGATGATGAATATGGAACGTCGTCACGGCGAGATGAAACCGGTTATCCAGAAAGCTTTGGTAAAACTGGATGACGCTCCTTTCAAGGCATTTGCCGCCAAACGTGACCGTTGGGCTGCCGAAACGGACTATGTATATCCGGGTCCTATCCAGTACTTCGGACCGACAGAAGTTTGTGACCAACCGACCAAGACGTTGCAATTGGAGCAATCAAAATGATTGGTCGGTTCAATGAAGTTACAATAGAGCATAGGGGCGTGTCAAGAACGTCTTTGTGATTATTTATAGGTGCGGATTACGCGGATTTAGTTCATCAAGAACATGCTGATTCGTGGAATCCGTACCTGATTTTTATATACTCATGCATGGTAACCAAGACTACATCTGCCAAATCCCGGCATAAGACTGCCGGAGCCCGTCGTCGTCTTTCTTCGAGGGGAAAAAAGAGAATGCAGTCTCACACAATGTCCGCATGGTTGCGTAATCTTTTGGTTGTCTGTATCATTCTGGCTTTTTCTTCCGGATTCTATTTCTTTTTTATTCGTCCTTATGCCTATCGTTGGAAGCCATGTCATGGCCGGAAAGGATATGGCGTATGTATGCCTTGCGATTATGAGGTGCATGGCCTGGATATTTCTCACTATCAGGGGAAGATAGACTGGGAAGAGTTGGTTCGCAACAAAGAGGCCGAATATCCTATTCATTTTATCTTTTTAAAGGCTACCGAAGGGGGCGATCATGGTGATGATACATTTACGCAAAACTTCGGGCAAGCACGCAAACATGGCTTTATCCGTGGAGCTTATCATTATTTTATTCCTAAGACTGATGCTCGCAAGCAAGCCGATTTTTTTATCCGTACCGTACAGTTGACAAAGGGCGATCTGCCCCCGGTGCTCGATGTGGAAACTATCGATAAGAAATCTCCCGAAGAACTTAAAGGAGCTGTAAAAATCTGGTTAGACAGGGTAGAGGCTCATTATGGCGTGAAGCCTATCCTTTATACTTCCTATAAATTCAAGGAACGCTATCTCAGTGACTCCATCTTCAATACATATCCATATTGGATAGCCCATTATTATGTGGATTCTGTGCGCTATGAAGGCAAATGGCACTTCTGGCAGCATACTGACGTGGGCACCGTTCCCGGCATCAAGGAAGAAGTGGACTTGAATGTATTTAACGGAACGTTGGAGCAGTTGCAGGCACTTACATTGCAGGAGTAGGGGCTTTATGGCAACTTGAACATTATTGCCGCCCATTGATTTTTCTCACGATGGTGCATGAGGTGCAACCCGTTGCTTTCGGCTTCGGCTTGTATGGCAGGGATATCATTCACGTAGAAACCACTCATCAAGAGGCTGCCTCCTTGGTTCAGGCGGCTGACATAATGCTTCATGTCATTCAACAGAATGTTACGGTTGATATTGGCAATGATGATGTCGAACGGTCCCTTGTCTTTCAACGAAGATGCGTCTCCTTGAAATATGTCGATGTTGTCCGCGCCATTCAACTCTATATTCTCGAGAGAATTGCGCACGCACCACTCGTCTATGTCGATGGCGGTACAAGGAGTTGCACCGCGCATACGCGCCAGTATGGCAAGGATAGAAGTGCCGCATCCCATGTCGAGCAACGACTTTTCTTTCAGGTCACTGTCCAATAACTCGCCGATGATAAGGCTGGTCGTTTCGTGATGTCCTGTGCCGAAGGCCATCTGAGGATTAATGACGATGTCATATTCCGCTTGAGGTATATCTTTGTGAAAAGTACTATGAATAACACACCGATTGTCGATAACGATAGGTTGGAAGAAGTTTTTTTCCCACTCCTCATTCCAGTTTCTGTCTTCTGCTTCCGTATAGTTGTATTCTATATTCACATCGGGTAGGGGAAACTCTGCGAGCGCTTCCTCCAAAGCCGATTCATTGTAAAGGTCTTTTTGGATATAGGCATTGATGCCATCGGTCTGTTCGACAAAACTTTCGAAGCCGGCTTCGGCCAAGACTGCGGACAGGACATCGTTTACGACTTCTGTGCATGGGGTGGTTTGGAAAGTAAATTCTAAATATTTCATAGGAATATAGCTGTTTGTTAAATGTGGGGCATGATGGTAAGAAACAAACTTATTTTTGTCTATATTTGTTTCTTGTATGCAAAAGTACATAAAAAGCATGAGCTTTTTACACCGGCATAATAAAGAAATCATTTTTTTCTTTAGAGGAAAGATAGCATAAAAATTCGGTTCTGTAAGCAAGTCGCATTGATGTTTGACAGATTGTTTCCACATTCGGTGCGGCGAACAAGTGTTTAGGGAATTCCCTATGTAACTTTGGGGAAAATCTGCTGTATGAGGAAAAATCCGGCATTATCTTTGTGATGTGGAGAGATAGATAGGTGTTAAATCAAAAAATAGATAAGTATGAAAAAGATTGTTTTTTTATCGCTTTTTGCCTTGTGCCTCCCTTGGACATTGGTGGCACAAAGTGTAGATGACGACCTTTACTACGTTCCTTCCAAGAAAAAAAAGGAGGTGAGGCAAGAGAAGAAAGCAACCGAGCCGACGGAGGAGATCGTAATAAAGTCGGATGCACCGGCCACTGTATATTCATCACGGGGTAATACTACTGTTGTCGTAAAAGGACGTAAGGGTAACGTCCGTGATGTGGACGAATACAATCGTCGTTATGATTCCCGCAAGAATGACTTTGTGATGAAGAATGACACGCTGTACATTGAAGAAAAAGAACAGCCGGAACCGGATGGAGAGTGGGTTGGCGGCCGTTTCGAAGGTTCGGAAGATGATTACGAGTATGCTACCCGTATAATCCGCTTCCGCAATCCCCGTTATGCCATCAGCATCAGTAGCCCGCTGTATTGGGATGTGGTGTATGGGCTGAATTCGTGGGAGTGGAATGTATATACCGATGGTCTGTATGCTTATGCTTTCCCAACATTTACGAACCGTTTATGGTGGGATTGGCGATACAATTCTTATGGCTGGTGGGGCGGTTATCCCTACTATGGCTGGGGATGGAACGGCTGGTATGGCCCGGACTGGCACTTTGGATTCAGCTGGGGAGGCTGGTACGGAGGTAGCTGGTGGGGATATCATCATTACTATCCTCCTTATTATGGCGGCTGGTATCATGGAGGCGACTATTGGGGAGGAGGCTATGGCCGGGACAGGAGAAGTGTTTATACCAATCGCCGTTCGTCCGGTCCGTCTCATGTATATCGGAATAACGTAGGCTCAACTCGCCGCTCTTCACAATATATCAACAGTGGAGAGACAGCACGCAGAAGCTTGCAAAACGACCGGGAGAATGCCGGATACATAAGAAGAAGTGCGAGCGACGGAACCCGTCGTGTTATCGGTACGCGTTCTTCGTCCTCATCTTCTTCAGAGGTGCGTAGGGAAGCGGCCGGTCGCATGGATGCTTCTTCCACTCGTCGTTCGGTTTATACTCGTCCGAGCAGTACCCGTAGAAACTCATACGGGGACAATGTGGAAAGCACCCGTCGTACGATGGACGTAAACCGTTCAAGCGAGTTTAGTCGTTCATACTCTACCGAGTCTTCGCCTCGCAGAAGCTCAAGCTATAGCAGAGGGTCTTCCGAAACGCGCAGTTATTCTAATGACAACAATACCACAAGACGCTCTTACAATGATACGCGCTCGTACAGTAACAGTCGTTCATCTTCCGACTTTTCTTCCGGCAGCAGCTCTCGCTCCTTTTCCGGCGGCGGTTCTTCCGGTGGTGGAGGTGAAACTCGTCGTTCCAGCAGTGGTGGCGGTTCCACCAGAAGAAGATAATTGAGTATTAAACAAGAACGAATCATGGAAAAGAAAATAGGAATGATGGCCCTAACCATGCTTGCTGCTGTAAGTGTAAGGGCGCAATCGGCATACGATGCCACGAATATTGCAAGTAGCGACCTGAATGGTACCGCCCGCTTTGTAGGCATGGGCGGCGCTATGGGGGCATTGGGAGGAGATATTTCGACTATCGGTACGAATCCGGCAGGTATCGGCCTGTATCGGAGCAACGATGCCATGTTCTCTTTGAGCTTCTCAAGTGTCGGTACGGAGAGTAAAATCGGTGGACAGACGTTTAATGTGGATAAGAATCACTGGAGCTTTGATAATATGGGTTTCGTGCTTTCTACAAAGGTGGGAAATCAAACGGCATTGCGTTATGTGAATTTTGCTTTTAATTATAAGAAGCAGAAGTCATTCTTTCGCACAACCGATATGGCCGGACAATTGAAATTTTCGCAAATAGATTTGATGACAAATCAGGCAAATAGAATGTATCAGTATAACTCGGTTGATTTGTTGGAGTTGAAGGAGAAGCAAAAAAATCCATATGATGATAATAGAGTAGGCTGGTTGGGTGCTTTGGCTTTTGATGCCGATTTGATTGCAACAGACGACAACCCCAAGGCTCCTTTTTATAACTTCGGGTATGAGCCTTATGCGAAATATCGCTCTCGCGAAACGGGAGGGGTGCAACGGTATGATTTTAATCTCGCTTTGAATGTTCAGGATCGTGTCTATCTTGGTTTTACCGTTGGGGCAAACGATGTGGACTACCGTAAATCCTATTATTATTCGGAGGAAAATAAGAAAATAGGCGATACTTATACCCTTAGTAGTGAAAATGGTATTGAAGGCATCGGATGGGATGCCACATTGGGCGTCATAGTTCGTCCTTTTGCCGAATCGCCGTTGCGTTTGGGGGTGGCAATACATACTCCCACCTACTATAGCTTGACTTATAGGACAAGGGCTGCTATAGAATCGAACCTTTGGTATAAGAATGATAAAACAGGCGAACAGTTTCAGAAAAAGAAATCGTTTAGCACCTACTATGAGTTGAATGATAAAGATATGAAACGGGAGTTCGACCTGAGCACTCCGTGGAGATATAATGTCAGTTTAGGATATACGGTAGGAAGTAGTTTAGCTTTAGGTGCCGAGTATGAGTATGAAGATCTCTCTTCAATGAAGTTCTATTATCCTGAAGGCGATGAGATGGAGTTTGAAACAGAACAGGTAAAGTTGACCGATAAAGGCGTACACACTTTTCGTGTGGGGGCGGAATATAAGGTTATTCCTCAGTTTGCACTGCGCATGGGCTATACCAATTCTTCTGCTGCTTATCGGGCCGATGCGGTCAAGGTACTGTCTCCAAACTCGATTAATACGGATACTGACTTTTCCAATGCCAAGTCTTTGAGTAATTATACATTGGGTATTGGTTATAGAGGGACGTCGTTTTATGCTGATTTGACGTATAAGTATTCTACTCAGAAAGCGGACTTATATCCTTTTGCTTTCTCAGACGACAGACCGGCTGTGACTAAAGTAACCAATACACGCAGTCAGGTGTTGTTTACTTTGGGAATGCGATTCTAAAAGCTGTTTCGATTGACAAACCGGTAGTTTTAAGCAACAAACATAAACGGTGGTGCCCAGAATCAGATGATGTATATGCTGTCATTCTGATTTTGGGCACCGCCGTTTTATGTTTATACTCAGAAATTAAACTACCAATACCATGCCACTCCCAACGAGTAAGGAGACACTTCCGGGCCTTTACCTTTTTGGAATAATCCTTGAGCGGAATAGCGCAAATAGAAGCCTATATTGGCATAACCGGCTTGCGCCAACAAGCCTATGCCTACGGGGCGTACATACATTCCTTTACCCATTGTCTGTTTTTTGCCTTCGTTGATTCGTGAGAACGATTTTACATGATGGCGAATCTCTATTTCAGGTCCGGCATTGAAGAAGAGTTTGCATTGCCCTATTCTTTGTTGCCATTCCAGCAATATGGGTATGCGGAAGAAGAAGTGGCGGAGGCGGCTTTGGCTGTAATGGGTATTTTCATTGCCGGCAGTGAGTATGCTGCTACCGTCTCCTTTCAGCAAGGCGTGGTTGCCGTCCACGCTGAAAGAACGGTAACCCCAATTTACTCCGGCATTGATGCCCCAATGCGGGTTCTTCTTGAACTTATGACTGGTGGCCAATATATTGAAACCGAACTCCCACGACTTCGACAAGTCGAGCATAATCTTATCGCTTGTATCGAAAGAAAAGAAGTCGCCTGACAACCAACTATAGCCTATAAATATACCGGAGCAATGCGGGTCATAGGAGTTATATCTCTTTTTTCTGGGGATGAAAGGCAGGGCATCCAGAAACGTACGCCTGTCTGCATCCGTTTTTTCAAGATACACACCTTCAAAAATCTGCACCTCTTTTTTTTCACCCTCCTCTAATTGTTCCTCATATACTTTGATGCGCATGTCTCCTTGCCCTTTCCGGATGATGATGGAGTCGCCTTTGGTTTCTACAACAGCTTTCTGTTCGGGGTTGTTGGGCTGTTGTGCCGCCATGCGGGCTGTCGGTGCAGCAAGCAGGCAGGTCAGAATCATAATCTTGGTTTTCATATATTTAATGTGTTTTGAGAATTGTCATTGTGGTTTATAGAGCATCTCCAGCATCTCTTTTTCGCCAAGGCTGCCTTCAATGTAGATAAGCGTTCCCATGGATGCTTTGCCTATTTTAAAAATGATGTAACGGTTCAGTATTTTTCCGTTTCGTTTCACCTCTTCCAGTTGGTAATAAGCGCTACGCAGAATTCCGTTTTCCATTACCTCCTGCGCTTTTTTTACATTGTTCTGCTTGTCGCGGGCGATGGCTTGTTGTATTACCTGCTGATAGGGAGTTATGTTTTTGAACACAAGACTTTTGTAGGTTGTCATTCGGTATGACTTCAGGATACCGCCATTCAGTTCCACTCTGGTGACGTCTGTTCGCTCGCCGTACTTGTCGAACAAGCCGGCTATTTGCAGCCCTTCTTGCGCTCGGACAATGACCGGCAGGAAAGTCAGCAGTGCAAAAAGGGAAATGCTTCGTAAATAAATCGGTATATTTGTTTTCATGACACGGTATATATTAATGCTGAAACAGCAGGCTGCTTAAATCATCATCGGTGAAACCTGCATTCTGCAAGGCCTCCAAAGCTTTCACTTCTATCAGTTTCTTGTCAGTATAGCATCGACCGTCGATGATGACATAATTCTTGGCAACCGATGGAAGCGATATTGTTTTAGCTATTCCTATGAACAGAAGTAATCCGGCGGCGATGCCGGTCAGTGTGTAGAGCGTGCGATGCAGGAGACGCGATTGGGGGGCATGCGTTGCTTCAAGGCTTCTGTTTTCCTTTTCGCTTACTTCCTTTTGGTCTTTCCGGCTTTCTGCTTCTTGGGCCAGATAGGCAAATAGGGGATGATATATTTGGAGATGTTCCGGAATGTCATCCTTCTTAAAAAAACGGCGGAGTTCACGTTCCTCTTCGCAGGAAGTTGTTCCTTCAAAGTATTTGTTCAACAGTTCGTCTATGTTCATGGCTCGTTTCTCCTTTTTCTTTCTTGTATGGTTTGTAGGTAGATGTCTCTGACTTTTTTTCTTGCTCTTGACAGATTGCTCCGGATAGCTTCCGCTCCGCATCCCGTAATTGCCGCTATCTCATCCGTTTCGTACTCCTCTATATCTTTCATTCGCATGATGGTGCGTTGCAGGTTGGGTAGCGAGTCGATGATTTTATGCATCAGTTGCATTTCATCTTTAATTTCCAATAATCGTTCCGGCGTGCCTGTTGGGGCTGTTGCCTGAACCGTGTCGAGAGATAACTTATCATCATGTCTGCTTCGCCACATGTCTATGCAGATGTTGTGCGTCAATGTCATGGCAAATGCTTCGATGCTTTGGTATTTCTCCAATTCAAGCCTTTTGTTCCAAAGCTTGAGTAAGGTTTCCTGAACGGCATCTTCTGCATCTTCCGGTCCATTGGTCAGCTTCCTTGCATAGTTCAATAGCTTGGCACGGAGTGGAAGAACGGTTATTTGAAATTGTTTAAGTTCCATTTACACTGATATGACGAATGAGAAATACAAACGTGACATCAAAAAAAGAAAAAAAAGGAGCCTCTGTTTCCCAACAGGCTCCTTTTTATCGTATTATGAGAATTGTGGCGGATTATTTTTTGAAATAACGGTTGTACAATCCTTCAAAACCTTTGCCGTGACGGGCTTCGTCTTTAGCCATTTCGTGAACCGTGTCGTGGATGGCATCCAGATTCAATGCTTTGGCACGGGTGGCAATGCGCTTCTTGTCTTCGCATGCGCCGCATTCGGCATTCATTCTCTTTTCAAGGTTGGTTTTGGTGTCCCATACACAGTCGCCCAGCAATTCGGCAAACTTGGAAGCATGCTCTGCTTCTTCCCAAGCGAAACGTTTGAAGGCTTCTGCTATTTCAGGGTAACCTTCACGGTCGGCCTGGCGGCTCATGGCCAGATACATGCCTACTTCCGTGCATTCGCCCATGAAGTGGTTGTTCAGGTCTTTAATCATTTCGTCGTCGCAACCTTTGGCCACACCTATTACGTGCTCGTCGGCAAACACCAACGGGCCGTCGGCTTTTGCTTCTTCAACTTCCACGAACTTGCTGGCAGGAGCTTTACACAAAGGACATTTCTCGGGAGCTGCGTCTCCCTCATGAACGTAACCGCAGACAGTACATCTAAATTTCTTCATTTTTCTCAGATTTTAATTAGTTGAATTAGTTATTGTTTGTTGTATCCGAACACGCCTGTTCGATACAGTGTTTACAGATTCCCTTATAATAGTAGTGCATTTCTTGTATGTCGTGTCCTTCCGTATCCGTTATTTCCGGTTGCCTGCACAATGCTTTGCTTTGCAGGTCGTATATTCTTCCGCAGCGTTTGCATAAGAAGTGGGCATGCGGTGAAGTGTCGGCGTCGTAACAGGTGTTCTTGTCATCAATCGTCAGTGTTTGGGCGGCGCCCTGTTCGCTCAACAGCTTCAATGTGTTGTACACGGTTGTTTTCGACAGGGTAGGGATGCCCGGGGCCAATGCTGTGTATATTTCATCTACCGTGGGGTGTGTGTGATGCTCCATCAGATAGTTCATGACGGCTATCCGTTGCAGGGAAGGTTTTATGCTGTGTTCTCGCAGTCGTTTGATGGCATCCATCTTGTTTCGTTCTCTAAACTTGTAATAGTTACATTTTTACTTCTCTTGCAAAGGTAGGAACTTCTTTGCAGTAACCAAAATATTTCGATATTTTTTTAGCGACCGCCTTGAATCCGGCGGGGGACTTCAGAGGTTTGTTTGCAAAAGGCTCTGCCACATGATAGACTGTTTGTAGATAATGATTTTTTATCAACGGAGATTCGGAACGTGAAACTCCCGATTGTTTTGGCTTAATTGAAGAAAATAGCGTACTTTTGCGTCGGTAATCTACATAGCAAGCATCTTTATGAATTACGGATATGTAAAAGTTGCAGCGGCTGTGCCCCGCGTTAAGGTGGCGGGCTGCCGGTTCAATGTCGAACAGATAAAGAAAGAAATCATCACGGCCCACCGGAAAGGGGTGCAAATCATGGTCTTTCCGGAGCTGTGCATCACCGGATATACATGCGGCGACCTTTTCGCGCAGCAACTTCTGCTCGAAGAGGCCGAAACAGGGCTGATGCAGATTCTCAATGACACATGCCGGCTGGATATCATCGCGATATTGGGGATGCCCGTAGCGTGCAATGGCGTGTTGCTCAATGTAGCGGTTGTCATTCAGAAAGGAAAGGTGCTGGGAGTTGTCCCCAAAACGTATCTTCCCAACTACAAGGAGTTCTATGAGAAGCGTTGGTTCACTTCGGCCGCCGAAATCTCTGACAAGAGTGTACGCCTCTGCGGGCAGATGCTTCCGATGGGGCAGAATCTGTTATTTGAAACGGCGGACGTCACGTTTGGAATTGAGATTTGCGAGGACCTGTGGGCACCCATTCCGCCCGGCTCCACATTGGCTTTGCAAGGGGCGGAACTGATATTCAATCTTTCGGCCGACACTGAAGCCATCGGTAAGCATGCCTATCTGCGTTCGCTTATCAGTCAGCAGTCTGCGCGCTGCATCTCCGGCTATGTATTCAGCTCGTGCGGTTTTGGCGAGTCTACCACGGATGTGGTGTTTGCAGGCAATGGGTTGATTTATGAGAATGGTAACTTATTAGCATCGGGCAAACGCTTCTCTTTCGAGGAGCAGATGGTGGTGAGTGAGATAGACGTGGATTATCTGCGTGCCGAGCGCAGAGTCAATACCACTTTTGCTGCCTGTCGTGCCCGTTGTGTTTCGGAACCTGCCGTCCGCATCTCTGCCGAAAAAGTGAATGGCAAGGCGCTGGACCTGACGCGTACCTACAATCCGCATCCGTTTGTTCCGCAGGGCATTGCCTTAGATGAGCGTTGCGAAGAGGTTTTCTCCATTCAGGTGTCCGGGCTGGCACGGCGTCTGGTGCATACCAATGCCAAGAGTGCTGTTGTAGGAATCTCCGGAGGATTGGACTCTACATTGGCTTTGCTGGTTTGCGTAAAGACATTTGATAAATTGGGATGGCCTCGCCAAGGCATTATCGGTGTGACCATGCCGGGATTTGGGACAACTAATCGTACGTATATCAATGCTCTCAACCTGATGAAGTCCCTCGGCGTGACAATACGTGAGGTCAGCATCAAGGAAGCCTGCATCCGGCACTTCAAAGACATCGGCCATGACATTGATGTGCACGATGTGGTATATGAAAATGCCCAGGCTCGCGAACGTACCCAGATTTTGATGGACATCGCCAATCAGACTTGGGGCATGGTGATAGGTACCGGCGACCTTTCGGAACTGGCTTTGGGGTGGGCCACCTATAACGGCGACCACATGTCCATGTACGGTGTGAATGCCGGCATTCCCAAAACATTGGTGAAACATTTGGTGAAGTGGGTGGCGGAACATGACATGGACGATGCCTCACGTGTCACGCTGCTCGATATCGTAGATACTCCCATCAGTCCGGAGCTTATTCCGGCAGATGAAAACGGCAACATCAGTCAGGTGACCGAAGATTTGGTAGGCCCCTACGAACTTCATGATTTCTTCCTATACTATTTCATGCGTTGCGGTTTCCCGCCTGCCAAGATTTTCTTCTTGGCTGCGCGTACTTTCAAGGGAGTATATGATGAGGAGACCATTCGGAAATGGTTGCAGACTTTCTACCGCCGTTTTTTCAATCAGCAATTCAAGCGTTCCTGTTTGCCCGATGGGCCGAAAGTGGGAAGTGTTTCTCTTAGTCCGCGCAGCGATTGGAGGATGCCGAGCGATGCGGAGGGGGAGATATGGGGAGAGGCAACCACGCATTCAAACTATCCAGCAGCACAGGCGACTGCTTGCTTACCCCCCATGAGTAGAACTGAGTGAAGCCGATGGCCGTATTGATATCTATCTGCGGCAGGCTGTCGGCAAGGGCGCGGGCGATATTCTCATCGCATACGGCGTAGTCGATGTCGCCATGCGCCACCAATGCCATGAGTTGCTCGGGACCATACTTCTCTATCTCTTTGATGTAAATCGTATCACCTATTTCATTTCCCAGATTCCGGATGCGGAGTATCGAAGGAGAGCCTTTCACAACGTGCAATGTCTTTTCCGCCAAGTCCAGCTGGCTCTTGATGAATCTTGATGAGTCGGCAGAATTAAGCGGTTTTCGTTGTACCAGCACCTGCCTGCTCAGCAGGATGGGCGTGGTGAGCAGCAAGGAGTCTTTTAGTTCGCCGGTCACGGGGATGCTATAGGCTATTACATCATACTCTCCGTTTGCCAGTCCTTCCAACCGTTTGTCGAAGCTCATTTCCGGAGAGACGACCACCCGTAGTCCGTGGTCGCGGGCAAAAGCTGTTATCAGTTCATAATGAAAGCCGGACAGCGTATCGCCATTTACATGGAATCCTATGGAGCTGTATTCGATAGCTACATGTATGACGCCTTGGGCGGCAATCTCGGCATAGTCGCGCGGATGTTTCCGGGGCTTTTCTTTCGGTCGGGCCAGATAATGGGCCATCAGCACCGCCGTGACTCCTAAGAATGCATATTTCAGTAGTTTGCTTTTAGTCATGCCGATGGTTTGTCAGTCATAGAAATTCCATGAGATACCAATCTTGAACAGGCGCGGATTGATGGGGTAGTGGGGCACTAAGAAGTAGTTTGAGCTTCCGGTACCGGCATTGACATGATACATCATGGCGAATAGACGTGTCCGTTTCAGTTGTAGATTGGCATAGACATTCACAATGGGATAACCGCCAATCTCTACCCGGTCATCCGTCGATTGCAGGTGAAACTGCTGTATGCCGGGAGCGTAGGCAGGCGCATGATACTTGCTGAAGTATCTGACGTCGGCGCCTAATTGAAGGGTCAGTACCTTCTTTGCCAGACGGGCCAGCAGATATAGATTGTGGTATAATGAAAGCCGGGGTAAAGGAAGTACCGTTTCATTGCTTGTCTTCTGCCAGGTCACTTCATTGTCCAAATGAAATATCCCCAGCCGGAAATTCTGTTTCAGAGTGGCGCACAGCACTTGTATGTCATCTCCATGCTGTTCGGGGATGGCGTTCTGATTGAAGTAAGTATAGTTCTTGATGTTCTCCACACCGGCCCGGAGGTTGGTTCCCCAATGGGCAATGTTCAGTTCTCCCTCTATGCGCGTGCGCAATTCTTTATTCATGTCGTCATTATCCCAATTGTAATGATTGGAATGATAATGGCGCATGTAGAAAGAGGGCAGGGTATTGCTTATATAGCCTCGGGCATATAAATTCACGGAATCTTTCCACAGGCGGAAGTTCATGTCCAGATTGGCATTGATGCGGAATTGTCCGATGGCTTTTTCCAGCATACCCACTTCACCGTTTACATTGTAGTGCAGCAAGCTGCCTTCGCGTTTGGCCAGCTCGCCTCCCAAGAAGACTTCTTGCTCCGTATGGCGGATGCGGCTCATATCCGTGAGTGTATCCGTATTCATCAAATCATATCGGCTGAATTTATGGGAGATATACGCTGTAAGTCCGGCTTTGGCATATTTGTTGAAGCCCTCCAGCAAAGCTATGCCGAATGTGTTCTTTACACTGAAGGCCGTGGTGGAGTCGTTGCTGTGATTGTTATACAATTTATATTCTTTAGGGAAGAATCCGGCAGGTTCGCTGCCCGAACGGAATCGATGTCGCGACCGTTCCACCTTCACCGTATGGATGAAGCTGGTGACGGGTACAAACTCTTCCGTCACAAGTGTATCTTGCGGGGCGTTTTTTGCTGCGGGCAGGCTGTCGTTGCCGGCGTCATGGTGCATGTGGTTGGCGGCCGCTTTCGCTCCTTGCGGTTGCTTCTCTTGTATCGTCTGCGTCTTTTTGGTGAATCCAAGGCGATACCGTTGGGCAAGGTAAACGTAAAAATCCTTGTTGCGGTTCGAGGTCTGCTCTAATTTTACGGGAATGGTGGTCGATTCGTATTGTTTCTTTCCTCCTGACATGTTCTCCGGCCGCGTGATGTATTGGTCGTCTGTGATGCCGCCGTTTTCGTTCATCTTCAGCATGAAGTTGTTATAGATACCCTGTATCTGATATTTTTCGCCCATGTAGCTGCCGAATATGCCTGCGTTGAAGTGTGCGGTTGACTGGTTCTGATAGTAGCCCCGTCCGTACAAGTAGTCTATGTGGAAGCCGAAAGCCAGCCTCTTGTTGGCGTTGACGGAGAAGTAAGATTTGAAGCGCTCTTCGCCGTTCACCTTATTCCCCGCCTTGTAATAGGTCAGATTGGTATAAGGGATGTTGCTGTTCGTAAATTTCACTTGTCCCGGGTGGACAAAGAAGCCGGAGAAAGGTTCCATGAAGATGGTCGGTTCTTGAGCGTTCCGTTCAAAGAAGATACGCGAGAGGCGCGGCGACCCCAAATTCCCCAAATAGTTATAGTGTCCTGAAAAACCTTCTACCAGATTGCTGTTCTGGAAGTTAAGGCTGACCGTATCGGCAGGCATGAGGATGCGCTCGCCCAATGTCTCGCTTATTTGCCACATATAGAGTTTTGGGGGAAGGCTTTTGATTTCCGTGTCGGTGCTGTCTTCCAGATTGTTCGGCCGGGTGCTCGGATCAACCTGGTTGCCGAAGCGGTCCCGGTTATTCATCGGGTTCAGGGTGTTTTGCGCCAGGGCTCCCCATATCCCGACGATGGATAGAAAGATGTATGTCAGTGCAATTCGTCTCATAATTAGGCGCAAAGATACAATAAAATATTATTAGCTTATGGAATTCAACCTTTTTTGCTTCTTTTAAAGGGAGCCTTGGACAGAGACGGCCGACACTATGACTCAGGCACGGAATTTGCGGACAATCTACACGGTTTATGCGAATTAAGTCCGTGCAACTCCGTGAAATCCGTGCCTGAGAAAGAGAGCGGTGCGGTTATTTCGGTGCGGGAGGTTTTATTTCATCTCCTCGATCAGTTCCATTCCGCGCTTGATGGCTTCTTCGTTCATCGGAATCAGGTGGTGGTGGCGTTCGGGCAGGGTCTTCTTCAGCCCTCTGATTACGCTGTCGAGGGTCACCATCGGCTTTATTTTCAGCAATCCGCCCAGCACAATCATGTTGAATGCCTTGGCGTTGTTCATTTCGTTGGCGGCGTCCATGGCATCGATGCGATATACGCGGATGTCTTTGCGCGTGGGCGGGTGGATGATGCCGTAACCGTCGTAGATAAGTACGCCGCCCGGCTTCAGCTTGCTCTCGAACTTCTCCAACGACGGTTGGTTCAAGATGATGGCTGCATCATATTTGCTCAAAATGGGCGAGGATATCTTCTCGTCGCTCACGATGACGGTCACGTTGGCCGTACCGCCCCGTTGCTCCGGTCCGTAAGCCGGCATCCAGGTCACCTCTTTTCCTTCCATCAGTCCGGAGTATGCCAGAATCTTTCCCATGGACAATACGCCTTGTCCGCCGAAGCCTGCTATAATGATTTCTTCTTTCATTGTTCTTCTGTCTTTAGCGTGATTATTTATCTTTCAAGTCTCCCAGCGGATAGAACGGGAACATATGTTCGGCCATCCATTCGTTGGACTTTTCGGGCGACATCTTCCAGCCGGAGTTGCATGTGGATACTATCTCCACGAGGTTGGAGCCTTTGCCCGCCATCGAGTTCTCGAATGCTTTGCGGATGGCTTTCTTCGCCTTGCGGATGGCGGGGACGGACTGCACGCTTTGGCGTGTCACGTAGGCCGTGCCTTCCAGCTGTGCGGCAATGTCGGCCATCTTCAGCGGGTAGCCGTGCAGATGCACGTCGCGTCCGTAGGGACTGGTGGAGGTCTTCATGCCCACGAGGGTGGTGGGTGCCATCTGTCCTCCCGTCATGCCGTAGATGGCGTTGTTGATGAAGATGATGGTGATATTTTCTCCACGGTTCAAGGCATGTATCGTTTCGGCGGTGCCGATGCAGGCCAGGTCTCCGTCTCCCTGATAGGTGAACACAAGGCGGTCGGGCCAGAGGCGTTTGATGGCCGTGGCAAGCGCCGGCGCGCGTCCGTGCGCGGCTTCCTGCCAGTCGATGTCTATATAGTTGTAGATGAATACGGCGCATCCCACGGGCGAGATGCCTACCGCTTTATCCTCAAGTCCCATTTCTTCTATCACCTCGGCAATCAGTTTATGAACCACGCCGTGGCTGCATCCCGGGCAGTAGTGCATGGGGTTGTCGTTCATCAGGGTCGGCTTCTTGGCGACCAGATTTTCGGGCTTTATAATCTCTTCTTTTGTCATAATCACTTCTCCTTATCTGTTGGTGAACCGTATGAAAAACTCCATCAGCTTGACGAATATGGCTGCGCCGCAGACGTAGATGAACAGTTTGAAGTCATCCCTTGCCGCAAAATAGACGATGATGGCCGCCAGCGCAAGTATCATGAACAGAATATTCAGTACGTTTCTTATTTTATCCGGGTTCATTTCTTAATCAGTTTTTCTTTCAGTGCGTTTACTATCTCATCCGGGTCGGGGACGATGCCGCCCAGTCGTCCGAAGTGTTCCACGCTTATCTTACCGTTTACGGCAAGGCGGACATCTTCCACCATCTGTCCGGCATTCAGTTCCGTCACCAGCATGCCCTTCACCTTGTCGGCGTATGCGGCGATGGCTTTAGTGGGGAACGGCCACAGGGTGATGGGGCGGAGCATGCCTACCTTGATGCCCTCCGCACGTGCCAGTTCCATCGCCTTTTGTCCGATGCGTGCCATGGAGCCGAAGGCCACAATCAGGTACTCGGCATCTTCGCAGTGTATCTCCTCGAAGCGTACTTCGTTTTCCTCGATGAGCTTGTATTTGGCTTGGAAGCGGATGTTGTTCTTCTCCATCTCTTCCGGTTTCAGTTCCAGCGAAGTGATGACGTTGGGCTTGCGGTCTTTGGTCTTGCCGGTGGTGGCCCAAGGGCATTGTTCTATCACTTCGGCATCCGTGCGTCGCGGCTTTTGTGCGGGCAGAACCACCTTCTCCATCATCTGGCCGATGACGCCGTCGGCAAGGATGATGGCCGGATTGCGGTATTTGAAGGCAAGTTCAAAACCCAATTCCACGAAGTCCGCCATTTCCTGTACCGAGGCCGGGGCAAGCGCTATCAGCCGGTAGTCGCCGTGACCGCCGCCTTTCACCGTCTGGAAGTAGTCGGCCTGGCTCGGCTGGATGGTGCCCAAGCCGGGGCCGCCGCGCATCACGTTTACTATCAGGCACGGCAGTTCGGCGCCTGCCAGATAGGAGATTCCTTCCTGCTTCAGGCTCACGCCGGGGCTCGACGAGGAGGTCATCACCTTCTTTCCGCACCCGGCGCCGCCGTACACCATGTTGATGGCCGCCACCTCGCTCTCTGCCTGCAGAACCACCATGCCGGTCGTTTCCCAAGGCTTCAGTTCGGCCAGCGTTTCCAATACCTCCGACTGCGGGGTAATGGGATATCCGAAATAACCGTCCGCGCCGCAACGGATGGCCGCATGCGCGATGGCTTCGTTTCCTTTCATTAATACAATTTCTTCTGCCATATTTTGCTCGTTTACGGGTTTATGCTAATTTCACTTTATACACGGAGATACATCCGTCCGGACACACCGTGGCGCACGAAGTGCAGCCGTTGCACGTATCCTCCAATATCTGATGGGCATAGTTATACCCTTTCACATTCACCTCTTTGGTGAGGGCCAACACATTCAGCGGACAAGCTGCCACACACAGGTTGCAGCCTTTGCAACGTTCCGTGTCCACCACGATTGCTCCTTTCATCTTTGCCATAATTTACGTTTTTAAGATTGATTACTGATTGTACATATCCTTATTATAGAAGTTCAGGATGTCCATGGCCATTTGCCGGGCGTGCCGGGCGGGACTTTGGGGATTCAGGTCGATGGCCCGGCGGTAGTCGTTCAGTGCCTGTTGCCAGTTGCCCAGTTTCCGGTAGGCGTTTCCCCTCAGGTAGTAGGCCTCGTCTTTCTGGGGGAAGTCCGTTTGTAACATTTCGTCCAGCAGTCCGATAGCTTGTTCCGCATCGCCCTTGTTGATAAGTTCTTTGATGGTCTTCAGTCGTTCCATATCTACAAAATATCCGGATTATCGAACACAAAGATAGTTTTTATTTGAAGATTATGAATAACTTCACTATGAAAAAGAGAAAAAACAATGTATCGGCCGTTCTGCTCCGCATCAACTCCGTATCCGCTCCGCACCAAGTACGTATCATCTCCGTACCACCTCCGTATCAACTCCGCATAAGGGTACCTTTATGCGGAGTTGATACGGAGGTGGTACGGACTTGGTACGGTTCGGAACGCTGCGTCCGGGATTTTTCAGACGCGGATGACGCAGATTAAAAAATAAAGAAATCCGCGTCATCCGCGTCATCCGCGTCTGAAGAATGTCTTTGGCCGGCCAAGGAGACAGGTGGGGTGAGTACAGACAGCCGCTCTTTCTCAATATTCCACCTCTCCCCCTTCTTTTACGCCTTTTTGGGGATTTGTCACCTCCTTTTCGGGAATTTGTCACTATGACACCTCCTTTTTTCTTCGGTTTAATCGCAGCATTTGCCTAATTTTGGACTTCAAAACAAATTTTCCAATACTTTTTGGGGCGGGGCATAAACCGGACTTTAAAACACAGAGTAAATACAATGGAAAATTCAGAGATTTTGGTCAAAATAAATTAGTGAACCCTAAATAATGAAACGAACCTTTATCCTCCTGCTTTTCCTGCTTTCCCTCGGGCATTCCCGGGGACAGGAATCCGACACGCGCCGGGGCACGGACTCCGTGCGCGTCTATTTCCGTCAGGGCGAATCGCGCCTCGCCCCGCTCTACATCTCGCTGCCGGCTGCGGAGCCGGAGAGACTGCTTGACACGGTATATGTGTCCGTGCCGTCCGGGGATAACACTACCGTCAACAACACGTTCTACGACACGGCGCCCGCCATGCCCTCCGCCCCCCGCGAACGCAAGCCCTTCTACATGGCGCTGAAGACCAACCTGCTCTATGACGCCCTGGTCGTGCCCAACATCGGGCTGGAGGTCTATCTGGGGCGGGGCTGGTCGGTAGCCGGCAACTGGGCATATACCTGGCTGAAAAACGACAGCCGCTACCGCTTCCACCGCATCTACGGCGGCGACCTGGAGGCACGGCGCTGGCTGGGCTACGGGCGCAAGCCCCTGACGGGCCACCACGTGGGCGTTTACGCCTTGCTGCTGACCTACGACTTAGAGTGGGGCGGCAAGGGCTATCTGGGCGACCGCTGGAGCTACGGGGGCGGTATCGCCTACGGCTACTCCGCGCCGATAGGACGCAGGCTGAACCTGGACTTCACGGTGGGCATCGGCTACTTAGGCGGTGAGTATCACGAGTACATCCCCAAGGACGGCCATTACGTATGGAGGGCCACCAAGAAGCGCCGTTGGTTCGGCCCCACCAAGGCGGAGGTGTCGCTGGTGTGGCTGCTGGGGCACGGCAACCTCAACGCCGAGGGCGGGAAACAGAAAACGGTAAATGCTAAATAAGGAAAGGAGGATGATTATGGGAATGACAACAGGAGCCGGAATGACAACAAGAAGCGGAATGACGGCAAGAAGCGGAAGAGCATCCGGATTCATGGAGACGGGAAGCGCTTCACCATCGGGAACGGAAAGGACGAAAGGTAACGGCCTGAGGGCCACGAAATATACCTCCGTCGTTCGGGCCGGCGGCCTGCGGGCCATCGGGACGTCCCTCGCGGCGGCGGCCCTGACGGTCTGCACCGCGCTGGCGGCGGCTCTCATCGCCGGCACGCTTTCCTCGTGCGAGCACAAGGAACTCTATTACCCCTCCTTGCCCTCGGCCGAGGTCCGGGTGCACTTCGACTGGAGTGCGGCCCCCGACGCCCACGCTGAGGGGATGTGTGCCTGGTTCTTCCCCGAGGAGGGCGGGAAGCCCGTTCGTTGCGACTTCACCGACCCGTCGGGCGGCACGGCCAGGATACCCTGGGGGAACTACCGGGCGGTTTACATGAACAACGACACCGAGGTGGTGCAGGTGCGCGGCGAGGAGAGCCTCGCGACGCTGGAGCTCTACACACGCCAGAGCTCGCTGCTCGAGGCGGTTAACTCCCGTGGCGACATTCGCGGGGCGAACCCCGGCGACGAGCCGGTGGTGGCGGCTCCCGATGCGGTGTGGGGCGGCAGCCTGGGGAGCATACGCATAGAGCGCGGCGACGACGAGAAGGCGGTCCGCACGGTGGTGCTGCCCGTGCAGCCCCAAACCTACGTCGTGAGCTTGGAGGTGGTGAACGTAGAGAACCTGAAATACGTCTCGGCGGTAGGGGCCTCGCTCTCGGGGCTCTCGGGCTCGCTCTTGCTCGGCGCCGGCACCCTCTCGGGCGTGCGCAGCACGGTGCCTTTCGCCGCCGACTCCGACGGAGCCTCGAAGATAACGGGCAGCATGCAGATCTTCGGCCTGTCGGCGAGCGCCGACACCGGGCACACGCTCACCATCTACATCATCCTGGCCGACGGCAGCAAGCGCTATTACCGCTACGACGTGAGCGGCCAGGTGAACGACGCTCCGGACAAGCGGCACATACGCATCGCCATAGACAAGCTTTCGCTGCCCAAGCCCATCGTGAACGGCGGAGGCTTCCACCCCAAGGTGGACGACTGGGAGACGGAGGAGCAAACGCTCACGCTCTAAGCGCGGGCACACGGGCCGCATACGGGACATCCATATACAGAAGAACATGAAGCAAACATGCAATATCGTGATAAAGATTGTGACCGTTCAATCAAAAACCAATTAATCAATTAATCAATTAACCAATTAAACATTAAAAAGTATGAGAACAAAGAAACATGTATTCTATGCAGGGCTGGCGCTCATGGCGCTGGCCGCCTGCTCGCAGGACGAGACCACAAGCGTGGACCTGAGTGACGCCATCGGCTTCCGCACATCGCTGGGCAAGACTACCCGCGCGGAGACCACGCTGGCCAATATGGGCTCGTTCAACGTGACGGCGTTCCCCACATCGGGAGGAGCGAACTACTTCACCAACCTGGCGGTGAATGACGCCAGCGGCACTTGGAACACGGCTTCCATTTACTACTGGCCGGCCGGCTCGCTGGATTTCACGGCTTATGCCCCCGTGAGCATCAACACGCTGGTAAGTATCGCCCACGGTGCCGGTAACCAGAAGATAGCCGGCTTCGAGCCCGAACAGACGGTGGCCAACCAGAAGGACGTGGTGGTCGCTTTCAACGCGGGAGATAAGGCAGCCTACGGCGCTTCGGGCGTGGCCATGAACTTCAAGCACATCCTCTCGCAGATTGAGGTGAAGGCCAAATGCTCCAACGCTAATATGCGTGTCAAGGTGATGGGCGTGAAATTGGGTGCCATCAACTCCAAGGGTGACTTCGCTTTCCCGCAGGCGGAGACAAACGCCGGATACACTGTGCCCCTTGCGAACTGGACGAACCTCTCCGCGCCGAAAGACTTCCTGGCAGAGGACGCCACCTCGACGGGAGTGGAACTGACCGCCACCGCACAGAGCATCATGTTCGGAACGAACAACTTCCTGATGATTCCGCAGCAACTCACCAAGTACGTGCCGGTTTCCGCTCCTTCCGGGGCTTACATCGGCGTGCTTTGCCGCATCGACATGAACGACAGTTCGGGCAACTATACCGCCCTCTACCCGAGTGCTGTAGAGGGGCAGTACGCTTTCACTGCCGTGGGTATTGACACCGGGTGGCTGCCGGGCAAGAAGTACATCTATACGCTTGAGTTCGGCAACGGCACAGGCGGTAACGGTGGCAGCGGTGTGGTTCCTCCCAACCAGGACAACCCGAACCCGGGCGGTGGTACCACTACTCCGACAGCCCCGACGGATCCTTTCCCGAATAAGCCGGGAGACAAGGTTCTGAATGACCCCATCAAGTTTACCGTGGATGTGGAAAGCTGGAATGGTCAGAATGAGAACCTAATCATGTAATCTCCTTTCAGGGAATCCTATCAAGACACCGGGCGGAAAGGACGGAACCGGAAGCAGATTTCTTACCCAACACCTTTAAATACCGGGGTGGGTGACGCGCGGAGGGATGCGCGGAGCCCTCTATTCCTTTCCGTCCACAAAGCCTCTTCCCCGAAACCTCTCCCCCGACCCCTTCCCCATAGGGAGGGGAGAGTGGGGAGAGGCTTGAGAAGGAAGGAATAACGCAAATCACCAGATCTCATTCCCCCTTCCCCCCTCCCTATGGGGGAGGGGCCGGGGGAGAGGCTTTTACTAATTATGAAACAGAGACAATTTATCATCGGTACGGCTGCCGCGGGCGCGGCGGCGTTGTTGCTGTCCGTTGCGGCTGCCTGCACGGACGAGCGGGAGGAAAGATACTCCTCGGAAGAGAGAATCGGGTTCGCCGTAGATCTATGGGAAGAGGGAGAGACGGGACAGGCCGCACGGACAAGGGGAGCGGAGCTTGCGACGGGCGGAGCGCCCGCCGGCACGCTGCCGGCCGACACCGTGCCGGCCGTGCAGGTCATCGCCCTGAAGGGGGACGACGCCGGAGAGCAGCTGTACCTGCATGCGCTGATAACCGACGGCATCGGGCAGGAAACGGACGGACAAGGTGCCGGGGCCGTAACCGCACAAGGCGTTGACGGTATGGCGGCACAAGATGTCAACGGCATGGCGGCACCATACGCCGGCGCCGCCACCAAGGCCGCCCCGGTGGACAACGCCAGGATGTACGACGAGATGGCGGTGACGGCGTTCATCTATCCCGCCTCCGACAGCTGGCCGTCGGCCTATACGGGAGGGAGCGCCGAGTCGTACATGCGCACCGTCCGGGTGAAGAAGAGCGAGTCGTGGAGCACTTCCTATTATTGGCCGGGAGCCGCACGCAGAATCAGCTTCTTTGCCTCGGCGCCCTACGGCAGCCCGGGGCTGACGGCGTTCAACAACGGGACTTCGGGTAACCCTCCCTACCTGTCGTACACTGTGCCGGCCGATGTGGCCGACCAGAAAGACCTCTTGGTGGCTACCTCTACCGACAGGCCGGGGAACACGAACACGGACGAGAAACTGACGATGAAGCATGCGCTGACGGGGGTGCGCTTCGTCACGGGCGACAACATGCTGCCGGGCACGGTGTCGAAGATTACGCTGAAAGGCGTGTACAGTGCGGGCAGCCTGCCGATGGCTGCTTCGCCGGCATGGCGCAACCAGGGCGGGGCGAGGAACTTCGAGCTGACGCTCTCGCCCGCCGCCACGGCGCCCGACCCGCCGGCGCCCGGCACGCCCCTGACACCCGCGGCCGCCACTTTCATGATGCTGCCGCAGACCCTGCCCGCCGGGGCGCAGATAGAGGTGAAGTACACCGACGGCCTGACCAACACGCCCCGCACCCTCACGGCGGACATTGCCGGAAAGACCTGGCCCATGGGAAAGACGATTACCTACCGCATCAGCACGAGCAGCATTGGGATTACGCCTACATTGGAGGTGACACCGCCGGCTGACTATACCTACCAAGGTGGAAACGGCAGCTACACCGTGAAGAGCTATGCCTCCGTGTCGGGAGGAGGGAGCACGGCGAACGTGCCCATAGCCTGGGAAGCGGAGTTCTCCGAAGACGGGGGAAGCATATGGAACGCGAACCCGCCCGCATGGCTCACTGCCTTCACCGCAAGCGGGACAGGGAATAGCAGCACATCAGGTGATGTTTACACCGCCACCGTGGCGGCGCAGACAAGCACCTCGGCCGACCCGCACACCGAAGCACTGAAGAATGCCAAACCGGTAAATTACTACGACCTCTCCAGGCACGACTATCAGGGCAAGATCGTGCCGAGGCGGACTGCCAACTGCTACATTGTGAACGCTCCGGGCGTATACCTCCTGCCGTTGGTGTATGGCAATGCCATAAAGAATGGAACAACCAATTCGTCCGCTTACACATCTACGGAAAGCGGAAGCAATGTGCTGACACCTTTTATCAACCACCGAGGAGCAGGTATTACCTCCCCGTATATTTACAACAATGCAGGCTGCACTCCCGATAACTGCACGCTTGTCTGGCAGGACGAGCCGAACCTTGTTACGGACGTGGGGCTATCTTGGGACAAGCACAAACTCTGGTTTGCCGTGAGGCAGGCCACCATCCGGCAGGGCAACGCCGTAGTGGCGGTGCGCGACGCCTCGAACACCGTGCTTTGGAGCTGGCACATCTGGGTGACGGACTACAAGCCCGGAATAACCACACCCGACAAGGAAATCACCAACCACCAGGACAAAAAGTATAAGCTTATGGCCTTCAACCTGGGCTGGTGCGACGGAAAGACAGAAACCTACGCCGAACGCACCGTGCAGGTACGCTTCAAGCAGAAGCCTACGGCAGGATACACGCCGGCGGCGACACAGACGTTTACAGTGAAGCAGAAAGCGCATACCATTACGGAACTTGGGAACAACACTTATTACCAGTGGGGTCGTAAAGACCCGTTCGTGGGGGCATTGGAGAATCCAAACGACGTCTATCACAGCATCAATAAGACTTGGTACGATGCCGATGGGAGCGTCATGACCAACCAGACTCCTGCAACAAGCATCTTCTCATACTATAATGCCTGCATCACTTCCGGTATTCAATCTCCCCAAACATTCAATACCGGATATGAGATGGATTATAAATATTATAACCTGTGGGACGCGAATAACAGTTATCGTTTTCCCAACGATAACTCTGTAGTAAAGACCATCTACGACCCTTGCCCCGCAGGCTACAAAATGCCTCCGGGCAATGTCTACACCGGCTTCACTACAACAGGAAACAATATAAGCACTGCCAGCCAATTCAATGTGCAACAACCTTGGAATAAAGGTTGGAACTTCTATTGCAACTCAAGCAGGACCGAGACCGTGTTTTTCCCTGCGTCGGGCTTTCGGCACTACGTCGTAGTGCCCCACTTCGTGGGGAGCCTCGCCTTCTATTGGACGGCGGGGCCGGACTACACGTGCCGCGGGTGGCACCTGTACTTCGAATCGGGCAACGTGTACCCGCTGAGCGGCAGCGATCGGAGCTACGGCTACGGGGTGAGGGCGGTTCAAGAAGAATAAAGGGAGCGAAGCGACCGCGTGTAGCGTAATCGCGCCCGGTTGCTTTTAAGCAGCCTCGCGTATGGCCGGCGCAACGCCTCTATAATGACTGCGGTCGCCTCTCTATAGAGGCGTGCATATCGTCTCTATAGAGGCAACGATGACGTCTCTATAGAGGCAGTTCTTTTGTCTGAAATCTAACGTCTAACGTCTAACATCTAATAATGTCTAAAACTGAATAACAATGGGAAAGAAACATTTTATCGGTACGGCCGCCGCGGGTGTGGCGGCATTGTTGCTATCCTTCTCGGGTGCCTGCACGGACGAGCGGGATGAGACTCCCTCCACGGGGGAGAGGATAGGTTTCGCGGTCGACCTCTGGAAAGAAGGTGGTGCCGCGCAGGCCGCACTGACAAAGAGTGCGGGGGCGGAGGCGGGCAGCCTGCCTGCCGACACCCTGCCCGCCGTGCAGGTAATCCCCCTGGAGGGTGAGGCTTCCGGAGACGGTAAACCGCTGTACCTGCATGCCGTGACTACGGACGGAATAGGAGACGGCTTGGGCACGGCCGGAGAGGGCGTCGGAGGCGACGCAACCGCACAAAACGCCGGGGCACGCACGAAGGCTGTGCCCGTAGCCACTGCCACGATGTACGACGAGATGGCGGTGACGGCGTTCGTCTACCCCGCATCGGACAGCTGGCCGTCGGCCTATACGGGAAGGAGGGCCACAAGCTACATGCGCACCGTGAAGGTGAAGAAGAGCGAGGGGTGGAATACCTCTTACTATTGGCCGGGAGCCGCACGCAAAATCAGTTTCTTTGCCTCGGCGCCCTACGGCAGCCCGGGGCTGAGGGCGTTAAACGACGGGTTTTTGGGCAACCCGCCTTACCTGTTCTACATTGTGCCGTCCGATGTGGCCGACCAGAAAGACCTCTTGGTGGCCGCCTCTACCGACAGGCCGGGGAACACGAACACGGCCGAGGCTCTGGCGATGAAGCATGCGCTGACGGCCGTGCGCTTCGTCACGGGCGACAACATGCTGCCGGGCACGGTGTCGAAGATTACGCTGAAGAATGTGTACGGCACGGGCAACCTGCGGATGACTGCTTCGCCGGCATGGTACAGCCCGGGCGGGGTGAGGAACTTCGAGCTGACCCTCTCGCCCGCCGCCACGGCGCCCGACCCGCAGGATCCCGGCACGTCTCTGACGCCCGAAGCCGTCACCTTCATGATGCTGCCCCAGACCCTGCCAACAAATGCGCAGATAGAAATAGAGTACAGGGACAACCTGACGAACACCACACGCCCCCTCACGGCGAACATTGCCGGAGCGTGGGCGATGGGAAAGACGGTGACCTACCGCATCAGCACGAACAGCATTGTGGTGACGCCCACGCTGAGGGTGACTGCTCTGGCGGAGTTTACCTACGCCGGAGGAAACAAAATGTATGGGGTGGTGAGCTATGCCTCCGTGTCGGGAGGAGGGAGCACGAAGAAGGTGCCCATAGCCTGGGAAGCGGAGTTCTCCGAAGACGGGGGAAACACATGGAACGCGAACCCGCCCGCATGGCTCACTGCCTTCACCGCAAGCGGGACAGGGAATAGCAGCGCATTAGAATTAGGTGAAGTTTACACCGCCACCGTGGCGGCGCAGGTGAGCACCCCTGACACGCACACCGAGGCGTTGCGGAATGCCTCGCAGGTAAGTAACTACGACCTCTCCACGCACGACTATCAGGGCAACACCGTGCCGATGCGCACCGCCAACTGCTACATCGTGAACGCGCCGGGAACGTACCGCCTGCCCTTGGTTTACGGCAACGCCGTGGATTATGTCAAGGTGCCCGGAGGCCCGAATCCGGGATGGAACACCTCGGCTTACACCTCTACGGCAAGCGGAAGCAATGTGCTGACACCGTTTATCAACCACCTGGGAAACGGAATTACCGACCCATACATTTACAACAATGCAAGCTGCACGCCCAACAACTGCACGCTGGTTTGGCAAGACGAGCCGAACCTTGTTACGAACGTGGCCCTCTCTTCCGACAATCATTACCTTGAATTTACGGTGAATCAGGCCACCATCCGGCAGGGCAATGCCGTGGTGGCGGTGCGCGATGCCTCGAACACCGTGCTTTGGAGCTGGCACATCTGGGTGACGGACTACAAGCCCGGAACAACGGGAACAACCACGCCCGACAAGGAAGTCACCAACCACCAGGGCGTACGATATAAGCTTATGACCGTCAACCTCGGCTGGTGCGACGAAAAGGAGGAGACCTACGCCGAACGCACCGTGCAGGTACGCTTCAAACAGCGGCCCACGGCAGGATACACTTCTGCCGCCACGAAGACCATCACCGTGAAGCAGAAAGCGCATACCATTACGGAACTTGGGAACAACACTTATTACCAGTGGGGTCGTAAAGACCCGTTCGTAGGAGTGCTTGTGGGGGATATCAATAAGACTTGGTACGATGCCGAGGGGAACGTCATGACCAACCGGATTCCTGCAAAAAGCAGCTTCTCTAACGGCAATGCCTGCATCACCTCAGGCATCACCCAGCCTAATACGTTCTGTACTAATAGTCACATGGACAATAAATACGCCAACCTTTGGAGTGCGAACAACACTGTTTACACCGCCAACGACAACCCTGTTGTGAAGACCATCTACGACCCTTGCCCCGCAGGTTACAAAATGCCGCCGAGCAATGTCTACACCGGCTTCACTACAACGGGCCGATACGCGAGGAACTCTTCTCAGTTCAATGTGCAAGGCCCTTGGAACAAAGGTTGGAACTTCTATTGCAACTCAAACAAGACCGAGACCGTGTTTTTCCTTGCGTCGGGCTATCGGGACGGCAGTTCCGCAGTGCCCTGCAACGTGGGGAACCGCGCCTACTATTGGACGGCGGGGCCGATCGACACGCACAGCGGGTGTTACCTGTACTTCCACTCGGGCTACGTGGACCCGCTGGACCACTACTACTTTCGGGGCTTCGGCTTCGAGGTGAGGGCGTCGCAAGAATAAAGGGAGCGAAGCGACTGCGTGTAGCGTAATCGCGCCCGGTTGCTTTTAAGCAGCCTCGCGTATGGCCGGCGCAACCTCTCTATAGCGGTTGTGGTCGCTTCTCTATAGAGACGAAACCGGGCGGAAAGGGCGGGACCGGAACGAACTTCTATAACCCAACGCCTTTTGCAAGTGCCGGGGAGGGCCGACAGCCCTCCATCCCTTTCCGTCCACTTTATCAGGGATATTAGAGATTAGAGGGCAGGCGTGACATCTGACGCCTAAAGTCTAACATTTATCATTATCATCTATCATCTAACGTCTAATCTCTAACGTCTAACGTCTAACATCTAATAATGTCTAAAACTGAATAACAATGGGAAAGAAACATTTTATCGGTACGGCCGCCGCGGGTGTGGCGGTATTGTTGCTATCCTTCTCGGGTGCCTGCACGGACGGGCGGGATGAAGGTTTCCCTCCGGGAGAGAGAATCGGTTTCGCGGTCGACCTCTGGAAGGAAGGTGGTGCCGCGCAGGCCGCACTGACAAAGGGTGCGGGGGCGGAGGCGGGCAGCCTGCCTGCCGACACCCTGCCCGCCGTGCAGGTAATCCCCCTGGAGGGTGAGGCTTCCGGAGACGGTAAACCGCTGTACCTGCATGCCGTGACTACGGACGGAATAGGAGATGACACGGCCGGGCAGGATATCGACGCCTACGCCACCACCAAAGCTGCGCCCGTAATCACTGCCACGATGTACGACGAGATGGCGGTGACGGCGTTCGTCTACCCCGCATCGGACAGCTGGCCGTCGGCCTATACGGGAGGGAGCACCGAGTCGTACATGCGCACCGTCCGGGTGAAGAAGAGCGAGTCGTGGAGCACTTCCTATTATTGGCCGGGAGCCGCACGCAGAATCAGCTTCTTTGCCTCGGCGCCCTACGGCAGTGCGGGGCTGACGGCGTTCAACGACGGGACTTCGGGTAACCCGCCTTACCTGTCGTACACTGTGCCGGCCGATGTGGCCGACCAGAAAGACCTCTTGGTGGCTGCCTCTACCGACAGGCCGGGGAACACGAACACGGCCGAGGCTCTGACGATGAAGCATGCGCTGACGGGGGTGCGCTTCGTCACGGGCGACAACATGCTGCCGGGAACGGTGTCGAAGATTACGCTGAAGAATGTGTACGGCACGGGCAGCCTGCCGATGACTGCTTCGCCGGCATGGCACGACCAGGGCGGGGCGAGGAACTTCGAGCTGACGCTCTCGCCCGCCGCCACGGCGCCCGACCCGCCGGCGCCCGGCACGCCTCTGACGCCCACTGCCGCCACCTTCATGATGCTGTCCCAGACCCTGCCCGCCGGGGCGCAGATAGAGGTGAAGTATAAGGACAAGCTGACGGACACGCAGCGCACGCTCACGGCGAACATTGCCGGAAAGACCTGGCCCATGGGGAAGACGGTGACCTACCGCATCAGCACGAGCAGCATCGTGATTACATCCACATTGGAGGTGACACCGCCGGCTGACTACACCTACCAAGGAGGAAACGGCAGCTACACCGTGAAGAGCTACGCCTCCGTCTCCGGCGGAGGGAGCACGGCGAACGTGCCCATAGCCTGGGAAGTGGAATACTCCGAAGACGGGGTGAGCTGGAACAGCACCAAGCCCGCATGGCTCACGGCATTCACCGAAAGCGGCGCGGGCGGAACCTCGCCCTCTACATACACCGCCACCGTGGCGGCACAGGTGAACAGCGCCCCGGCCGACCCGCACAACGAGGCGTTGAAGAATGCCGCACCGGTGAACGACGGGACGAACGCCAACATATACGACCTCTCCACGCACGACTATCAGGGCAACCTCGTGCCGATGCGTACAGCCAACTGCTACATAGTGAACGCCGCCGGGAGGTATAAATTGCCGCTGGTGTACGGCAATGCCGTGGATTATGTCAAGGTGCCCGCAACGGGGAAGAATACATCGGCATATATCGCCGGGGCAAGTGGCAGCAATATATTGAGTCCCTTTATCAACCACCTGGGAGCAGGTATTACCGACCCGTATATTTACAACAATACTAATTGTACACCGGCAAGTTGCACGCTTGTCTGGCAGGACGAGCCGAACCTTGTTACGGACGTGGCCCTCTCTTCCGACAGGCATTTCCTTGAATTTACCGTGGGGCAGGCCACCATCAAGCAGGGCAACGCCGTGGTGGCGGTGCGCGACGCCTCGAACACCATACTTTGGAGCTGGCACATCTGGGTGACGGACTACAAGCCGGGAATAACGGGAACAACCACGCCCGACAAGGAAATCACCAACCACCAGGGCGTACAATATAAGATTATGGCCTTCAACCTCGGTTGGTGCGACGGAAAGGAGGAGACCTACGCCGAACGCACCGTGCAGGTGCGCTTCAGGCAGATTGGAACAACAGCCCAACAGACCATTACCGTGAAGCAGAAAGCGCATACCATTGCGGAACTTGGCAACAATACCTATTACCAATGGGGACGTAAAGACCCGTTCGTAGGGGCATTGGAGAATCCAGACGGAAGTTTGAACAGCATCAATAAGACCTGGTACGATGCATTGGGGACATCCCACACCGACGAGCGTCCTCCGACAGGCAACTTCTCATACGAAGATGCCTGCATCACCTCCGGTATCACCCGGCCTAACACGTTCTGTACGAATTATTACATGGACAATAGATATTATAACCTTTGGAGCGCGAACAACACCGTTTACACCGGCAACGACAACCCTGTTGTAAAGACCATCTACGACCCTTGCCCCGCAGGATACACAATGCCTCCGAGTAATGTCTTTACCGGTTTTACTACAACGGGACAATACACAAGCGACCCGTCACAATTCAATGTGCAGGGGCCTTGGAACAAAGGTTGGAATTTCCATTGCGGACTGAACCACACCGGTAGTACTGTCTTTTTCCCCGCTTCGGGCTATCGGAACAGCAATTCCGCAGTGCCCTACTACGTGGGGAGCCTCGCCTTCTATTGGGCGGCGGGGCCGAACTACACGGGCTACGGGAGGTGCCTGTACTTCAACCCGGGCAACGTGTACCCGCTGGACAACAGCAATCGGAGCGTCGGCTTCGGGGTGAGGGCGGCCCAAGAATAATAAAGGGAGCGAAGCGACCGCGTCGGCTTCATTTGTTTCATTTGCTTTATTTTCCTGCGGCTTGCAGCCGCAGGAGCGGATATACCGGCGAAGCCGGTCGAAAAAGGTTGAGAGTTTCACTCTATACAATGATTAAATAATATATAATGGAATATGTAAGCAATAACTTCATGAATGCGGCATCGGCGCGCCCCTGTAACGCCCCAATAGAGATGCGGGTGACGTCTCTATAGAGCTGTTGCCCCCGTCTCTATAGAGACGCTGCTGTTCTCTCTATAGAGGCGTGACCACCCTCTCTATAGAGACACAACCACCCTCTCTATAGAGAGGTGACCACCTTCTCTATAGAGAGACAGCCACCCCTCCCGCAGGGGCAATGAAACCGGCTTCCGGCATCCTTGTCCGGACGAGAAAATGTGTTATGACCGATAAAGGAGGGTGTGTCAAAACAAAAATGATCATTCCGAAAAGTTACAGATTGTAACTACCAAACTTAAAAGAGCCGTATCGAACTCTGTTTCGAGTAATGATACGGCTCTTTTTCTTGCTTTTTAGGATGCTCAAGTTTCAGATTAAAAGTTCTTCTTTGGTTTAATTTAGTTTTGACACCCCCGCTTAGTGTAATATCTTTTTATTAACTTTTTAAGTCATAGGAGAAAAAATTACCGGTGCTGCACGCTCTCTATCCGCAACTGCCGTTCCGGCACGTGACCTGCGAAGACGGGAGAACGCACCCCGTGGCGACGACCATCCCGCAGGATATTGTCCTCGAAGCGTGCCGCAGGTATCGGTTGGCGGATGCCGCGGCGAGGCTGATGAATGGGGAATAGAGACAACAAGACAGCTCGATACTATTGCAGGAAACCTCGATTATGTGTATATTTGCACGGAAGTTAACCTCGATTATGTGTAAAAAGCGGGGTATCGTTAACCTCGATTATGTGTAAAAGCAGGGTGTCGTTAACCTCGATTATGTGTAAATACCTACTTGTATGAAGAGAAAAATATATCAGAAACTGCTTGACTGGAAGCGAAACAGAAAAGGGAATGCAGCCTTGTTGATAGAAGGAGCCAGACGTATAGGGAAAAGCTATATTGTGGAAGAATTTGCGCGAAACGAGTATGACTCATACATTCTCATCGACTTCAGCAAAGTGAATCCCCAGATAATGGACTTCTTCCATTTGTACATGGACGACTTGGATACTTTGTTCATGAATTTACAAGTCTATTTCAACAAGAAACTCACTCCGCGCCAGTCTTTCGGAGAAGAGGCCCACTCGCTTATCATATTCGACGAGATACAATTCTGCCCCAAAGCACGGGCTGCCATCAAGCACTTGGTCATAGACCGGCGCTTCGATTATATAGAGACCGGGTCACTTGTTTCCATAAAAAAGAATGTGAAGGATATCATGCTTCCATCCGAAGAACATGCTGTAGAAATGTATCCGATGGATTTTGAGGAATTCTTGTGGGCTATGGGTGATGAAACGATGATGCCCTATATCAGGAATCGGTTCGAGAAACTGGAACCTATGGGTGTGTTTCATCGGAAAGCACTGGACTATTTCCGCCAGTATCTGATTGTAGGCGGCATGCCCCAAGCCGTTGCCAACTATGTAGAAGGCAGAAACTTTGCGGATGTGGACGAGGTAAAACGCGACATTCTGGCGCTTTATCGTAAAGACATCCATAAATATGCCGATAATCAGGAAACGAAAGTTGCGGCCATCTACGAGGAGATACCCGGACAATTGCAAAAACACGAAAAGAAATTCAAACTGGCAGCCTTACAGAATGAGGCTCGCATGAGGGACTATTCCGAGGCTTTTTTCTGGTTGAGTGACTCCAAAATCATCAATTGTTGCTACAATGCTACCGAACCCAGCATCGGACTGAAACTGAACGAAGAAAGAACAACCTTGAAATGCTATATGGCTGATACGGGATTACTCATCAGTCATGCTTTTGATGAACGGGATATTGTGAGCGATGAACTCTACAAAAAACTCATGTTCGGAAAATTGGAAGTAAACGAAGGTATGCTCGTAGAAAATATGGTGGCTCAGATGCTGAAAGCATCGGGGCATAAACTGTATTTCTATAGCAAAAGTTCCGCTACTGCCGCTGCTGAAGACAGGATGGAAATAGATTTCCTGATTGCAAAGCCCACAACCACGAGCCGCCACAACATATCGCCGATTGAAGTGAAATCGGGTGGCAGATACACCATCACCTCGCTGAAAAAGTGTATCGCAAAGTTCGGAAAGCACCTGTCCACCCCTTACGTGCTACATGACAAAGATGTAAAGAAAGAGGAAGGTATTGTATACCTCCCTCTTTACATGACGCCGTTGCTGTGAAGCATAAGAAACTTCAACGCCTGAGCGCACGGCATTTTCTTCGTACATAATTCACGCTCAGTGCTATGCCTGTGACGGAAACGGCGGTGCCTCCGAGCAGCAATATCCAGAGTACGGTTTTGCGCAAGGCGGCATTGGAGTTCAGTCCCGGCAGACGCATGCGGTGCAGGGCGGTGTAACACCAGTATCGCCAGCGCGAGGAGGTGTCGACGTAGCGGATATTGCCCGTTTCGGGGTGGATGTAGTAGACACTGCGGTCGGGGTCGTCTACGCTCACTTTCCATACGGGCAGTTGGGGACGCCCGCGATACATGCCGCCCATGTCGCGATAGTAGGTCTCGAACCGATTGAGCTGCGTGACGCTCATTTGCGGAGGGCGATGCCCGAATGCGCTGTCGGCGGCGTATATGCTCTCCACGCCATTCCGGATTTCTTTTTCCGTCAGCAGCAGCGGATGCGGCAGCGTGTCGGTTGCGTCGATGTATTGTTCGGTGGCTTCGTCTCTTATGATATAATAAGGATGGTGGCGGAAATTGCTCCACTCTATCTGCTTGGTTTCGGGATAGGTGGCGATGAGCGTGCGGTAATCGAGCGGACAGGCCTCGGGCTTAGGAGCAGGGGCACGAAGCGCCTGCACGGGATTGCCTTTCAGGACGGGCTTATGAATCCATTGGGGAATGTCGGCCACGGACATCATGCCGCTAAAGGTAAAGGTGAGGACGAAGACGCCGAAAAAGATGCCGCTGACGTAATGCCAGTGATACCATCTTTTGCGGTAGGGAGCAAAGCCCCGGCGACGGTTGCGGCGCGTCTTGCGCCATACGTCTGCCGTGACCCAGATGCCGGCAACGAGCATCAGGCATCCCAACCCCGACAACCAGATAATCGTCTTGCTCCATAGCTCGGCATCCTGCCTGAGCCAGGTGAAATATACCCAATGGGGGATGGCGCCCAGCCATGCCCAGAAACGTTGGCTTTTGCCGGACAGTTGCAGCACTTCACCGCTCCGGGAACTCAGGTATAGCTGCGTGCGGTCGTCGTCGGCGAAGTGTATCTTATAGATGGGCATCTCCTTTTTCAGTTCGCCGAAGGGTATCCATTGATCCAATGACCGCAGGGTGTCGATGCGGGCAATGGGGGCACCGCACCACAAGGAGGCCGTGCGGAGGATGTGCCTGCGGTCTGCTGCCGGCAATGAGTCGGAGGGGTCCGGCAGCAGGCGGTGTACTCCTTTATCGGTGCGGATGTGGAAAACGGTTTGGCCCGAAGTGCGTTCGAGCGTGAGCTTCTTTACTTTTTCTCCGCGAGGGAGGCGCGCCATGACGGAGGCAATGTCCGGCAGCGAATCGGCGGCCGCCGAAAGCTGCTCCAGTCTGAGCAGTTTTTCTTTGGCACCGACACGGGGAAAACGGTGGTACATCATCACAAAGGCGGAGACGAACCACATGAGAAACAGGATGCAGAGCAGAGTGCCCAGCAGCCTGTGAATGGTGTACATCAGTCGGGTAATGGTATTCATTGTCGTCGTATTTTGGTGTAAAAACATAAGATGATTGTCCGTGATATGGAGTGCCTGATGACGGAGGAGATTATTCCGGCTCCTTTCCGGCGGCGTAGGCCGCTTTCTTTTCCATGATGTCGGGTATGCGGTGCTTCAGCCCGAAACGGATGTGTCCGATGAACATCTCTTGTATCTCGGGTATCTGTCCTAAGCTTTCGGGATGTACACTGACGGTGAAGCCTTCTTTTTCGAGCATCTCTTTCCACCGGCCGGCAATGTCGTTTTTGGCATGGTCGCCGGCAACGAGCATGAAGGGGACAAGCGTCACGCGAGTGGCCTTTGCCGCCTTGAGTTGCGCCAGCATGGTGCTGAAAGTGGGGTATCCTTCGATGGTGGCCACATGGAAGTTGGTCAGTCCGCCGGCCTTCAGCATATAGTCTATCTGGCTGTAGATGGCGGTAGCGGGCGTATGGGTGCCGTGGCCCACGAGCACGAAGTGCCGTTTGGCGGTTTCCTTGCCGGAAACCGTCGCCTTGAGACGGCGGGCCAATATATCCGCCACCTTTCCGGCATCTTCTACGGAATAGAGCAGGGGAGTGCCCACCCGTATCTCCTTGAAGAAAGGGCGCACAGCCTCCACATCGCGGCGCAGAGATTCCATCTCCATGCCATCGATGACGTTGGTGCTTTGTATGATGATGTGCGTATAGCCTTCGCCACGCAGCGTCAGGAGTGCGTCCAGAGGTGTTTGCTTCTCGATGCCGCGTTCTTTCAGGCGGCGGATGATGATGCGCGATGTATATGCCTCGCGGAACGCCTGCCCGGGAAAAGCCGCTTGCGCTTGGGCGTTGATGGCATCGATGGTCAGTGCGCGTGTGTCGTGGTGCGTGGTACCGAAATGAACCATGAGCAGGGCGGCCTTTTCGCCGGGTTTCAGGCTTGCCGACAAGTCGCTGTGTTCGTAATGCCCTCCCTCTTGCGCCTGGCAGAGGAGGGAGAGTACACAGAGAAAGAGAAATAGAGTGACTGCACTATTTTTCATAGGATTGAGCTGTCTGTTGTTATCCGGATGGTCGGGGGGTATCAGTCGTTCTCGATGACACGTATCATGTCGAAGAAGAAGCGTCCGTCCACTTCCGCACCCTTTTCTATCGCACCGGTCTTGATGTCGTAGATATAGATGATGGAGTTGGGGGCATCTTCGGTGTGCACGCCTATATAGGCTTTGTTGTTGAAGATGACGGAACGCTGCGAGAAGCGGCCGCCGCTGTAGGCTATCTCTTTGCCGTTGTACTTCAGGCGTTCGCTCTGTCCGGTGGAGAGGTTCACAATGGCGTAGTAGTGGCTGTAAGAGTCTATTTTGGTGCCTTTGGCATCGTTGCGGGCATATATCAGTGCCTTGTTTCCTCCCAGGTATTGGACGGTGAGCAGTTTGCCTTCCGTGTTTTTATAGCCGCTGTATGCGGGGTCGATATCGCTTTCGCCTTTCTTGATGCGCAGCAAACAGCCTTCTTCTACTTTGCTACGGTTGAACGCCGCCAGATAGAGGTTGCCGTTTTCATCATACATCACGCTGTTCTGCATCAGCTCTCCGTAGGCGCTTCCCGCCATTTCGTCCGCTTTGGCGTTTGCCTTGTCGCTTTCTACAGCCATCGTTTCGGGATTGAGAACGGCGGTATGGAATTTTGTGGTGGCTTTACTGTTGGGGCCTGTGCCTCCGCTCTTACCGAAGTAGAAGTAGTAGAGCTTGCCGGCCTTTTCGTTGTAGGTGAGAATGCCCGATGTGGTGAACTTCTTGGTTTCTTGACCCTCCAGAGTGGATGCGGGCAGAGGGAGTTGCAGCGTGCCTTCGCCTGATATGCTCATGTCATCGGCGTTCAGTTTGGTCCAGATGATTTTGTCGGCTTTTCCGTTGGCGGACATGATGACGAGTGTGCGGTCGTTCAACCATGCGTGCGTGTACGAGCGTATTTTGTAGGTATTGGTCTTGAACGGGCGCTCTTGGATGGTTCTGACGGAGTTGTTCTTGATTTGATACTTCACGAACCCTTTGTCGCTGACTTGATAATAGTATTTACCTTTGGAGATGGACTCCATGGAGAAGTTGTTCAGTTCGGATCCCTCTCTTTTGATGGTGATGACGCCCTTGTCGGCCGTCAGAGAGGCGGTACTGTTGACAATAGTCCTTTTCCCGCTGCTCATGCCGCCATGTTCGTCCACCGTGACAAAGAGGTCGAAGTGATATTTCCCCTCATCGACTGCCGGTACGTCGGGAGTGGGCTCAGAGTTATCGTCAGAGCAAGCTGTGAACGAAAATGCCGTCATGGCTGCCATGAAGGCAAGAAGCGTAAATTTAATCTTTTTCATACTGTTTTACTTTTTATGGTTTTATGGATTGAAACGATTGGTTGATTCGGGATATGAGGCATCCCCATCATTCGATGAAGAGCCTGAACTTGGCCATAAAGGCCCGTCCGGGCTTTTGCAGTTTATAGTTGTCATAGACTGTCCGGTTCAGGAAATTGCTGCACTCCAGGGCGATGTTGTAGCGCCCGTGATTCCAGGAGCAGGTGATGTCGGCGTTACAGATGTGCTGGGTGGGGATACGGGCTTTGTTTTCATAGCTTCCGTAGGCTTCCCATGTAAGGAAATACCAGTGCACCCACTGATAGGAGCAGTTCAGGCGCAATTTGCCGCCGGGCAACACCGGATTGCCGAAAGTATAAGAGGCTTCGGCACCGCCGAACAGCCACGGGCGGTTGGGCACACGGTTGTTGTAGGTGGCCGAGGGCTTTCCGTCGCTTTTAAGCTTCTGTTGGTCGCGTGCGTCCTGATAGCTGATATTGGCGGCAAGCCTGAGCTTGGACTGCCAGTCATAACGCACTTCTCCTTCCAGGCCTTTGATATGTACTGCTGGCACGTTGGTGTATTGCATGGTTCCCTCTTTTTCGGCTACGGTGGTTTGGATATAATTGTCCACGTTTCGCAGAAAGGCGGCGGCTTCGTAATAAACCGTATGTCCGGCATAGGGGTGCCATGTGCCGAACAGTGAGACGTTGAGGTTGTCGCTGCTTTCCGGTTTCAGGGCCACGTTGGCATAGATGGTGGTACCGTTGCCGAGCAGTTCGCGGGCCACCGGCAACCTTACGCTGTGCTCGTAGGATGCTTTGACGGACAAAGGTTCGGCCACGGTATATCTTGCTCCGGCGCCGTAACCTGCATAGTTGCGGGTGGTGGAGCCTTGCACATTTCGGGAACCTGTGACACCGGGCCGGTCGGTCTGTCGGATGTTCGGGTGGTTGATGTAATCTTTTAGAAAGAACACGTTGTTCATCTTCCCATCAAGCAGCAATTGGTTGTAGGAAAGGGCTATGATGTGTTTGGTCACGGCGTCGTTCGAAGGCGTGAACTCTTCGTCGATCTCATCGTACCGGTCGTTTCCGATGCGGCTCAAGTGATAGTTCAGGTTGAGGTTATGGCGGTCGTTCAGCCGATAGTCGAGGTTGGTGCGCATGATGGTCAGCGGCCTTTTGTAGTGGCGCATGGAAGGTTGTCTGCCCATAATCTCGTTGCGCTGGCTCACAATGTAGCCGCCATCCCAGTAATACTTGCGGTAGGCAGTGTCGATGGTCAGGGAATGATCCCGGGTATGAGAGAAGGAGGCGCTCAACTGCATGTCTTTCAGAATGAAATGCCGTTTGCGATAGCGTGCCGCCACGTTCCATGCGTCCGACTTCCTTTCGGCCATTCCATACACCTTACTCTGTACGGAGCCTGTCTGCAATTCCTTGTCTGTCCGGGAATAAGAAGCTGAGACGAAGAGCTCGTCCGCCCATTTTTTTCCGGTTACTCCGGCCTCTATCTGCCCCCACAGCGAGAAGTAGGCATCGTGGAAGCGTTTGGGATTGCCGATGATGAAGTTATCTCCGCTTTCGTCGCGCATCTCTACGTCTTTCATCCGATAGTCGTTCTTCGAATAGTTCACACCTGCGGTAGGCCTGATGATAAGCCCTGTCTTGGGTTCTGCGATTTGCGCGTTGAGGTCGGCGCGGTGGGTGTGGAAAGAGCCGACGCTGTAAGAAGCATCCAGAAAATGTTTCTTTTCCTGCCTCGTAATGATATGAATGGCGCCTCCCAGTGCATCGGCTCCCAGAAATGCCGGAACCACGCCTTTGTATATTTCAATCCTGTCTATGATATTGACCGGCAGATTTGCCAATGAAACGCCGCTTCCTTTGGCATCCAGCGGCATTCCGTCCAGAAAATAGCGGATGGAGTTGCCGGACATCCCGTTGATGGAGAGATCGAAGTCAGAGCCGACCCCGCCTTCCTCTCTGACCTTGATGCCGGTTGTGCGGTTCACCAGATTATTAAGGTTATTCAACGAATTTACCATCGGCTTTACGTCGAGGGCACTGACGGTGAAAGCGCCTTCCTTGATTTTCTGCGTCCGGGTTTTGCCATAGACTTCTACGGCATTCAGCGCCACGGCATTTTCCTGCAATGTGAAATTAAGCTTTTTGTCCTGCCGGATGTCAAGAGACTGCTTCACGGCGTGATAGCCCAAAAAGGAGGCCACGAAGGTGTGTCTGCCCGCAGCCACTTGCAGCGAATATCTGCCGGAGTCATCGGAATACGTCCCATACGTTGTGCCCTCTACGGCAATGGCAGCCTGAGCGATGGGACTTCCGTTCCGGTCGGTGACTTTCCCGGATAGAGTGACTTTATTCTGCGCCGTAATACAGGCAGGCAGCAGCATGATGAATATCAATGACAGATAGGCGGTTATTCTCATTCCGATTCCTTTAGGCATTATAAACTTACTTTCAAAGGAGGCGAAAAAGAACAAAGAGAAAGATTCTCTCATTATAAAATGAAACAGGAAAACCTCGACTCGATGTTTTGTTGCTTTATTCTTCCCGAAAGCGCTAAAACCGTATCGTCTTGGCAGGTCTTCTGACTTATCCCTCTTTGAATGCCTTCCCGTCCTTATCGGCGGACAGTGGCTTGCAGAATACTCAAAGATGTTGAAAGGACTTACAGCAGCGGGTCTGTTCAGGATTTGCACCTGATTCCCTTTTCATCGCGTTTCTCTCCATGGAATGGAGGATGCGAACCAAAACCGGCGGCAAAGATAAGAAAAAAATAAACGTCTTTTTTTTGTATTGCTTACTATTTCCATTATCTTTGCGTTTGAATCGGTTCCGGATGAACGTTTCCGTCATTCGGATTAAAAGGGAATCGGGTGTGAATCCCGGACAGTCCCGCTGCTGTGAAGCTCTGTTGATGTCTTGAAAAGAACCTTTGCCACTGATACTTGCACCGCATGTATCGGGAAGGCTTCAAGATTAGGAGTCAGTCAGAAGACCTGCCATTCATTAAATGCTGCCTTTACTCGTGGGATTAGGAAGACAGTGCAAGGAACAATTGTCAACATTCGGATTTTGAAAGGTATGCCTGCAACCGGGGCATGTCTGCATTTTAGTGCACCGTAGAGTGCGATATACTCAAATGAAATCGAACCCGATATTGAATCAGTCTATGGCTGATGGCAGGGAAAACACGGCAATAGGCCTATATTAATAGCTGTTTCAATGTGTAAAGTGTGTATCCCCGGAGAAGTGATTTCTGTGGGGATACTTTACATTCTTTCTCAAAGCCCGATTATCGATTGTTTTAATATAATAATTTAGAAACTATGGATTTATTAAGAAACCTTTTTGAGGGTTATCCCGATCTTTGGGGAGGTGGAGTGGCTCACTCCGTTCTTATTCTGGCACTCGTCATCGCTTTCGGCATTATGTTGGGAAAGGTGAAGGTGGCGGGCATTTCGTTGGGTGTCACTTGGATATTGTTTGTGGGTATCGTTTTCGGGCACTTCAACTTGAATCTGGACGAACATCTGCTGCACTTCCTGAAGGAGTTCGGACTGATTCTCTTTGTATATTCCATCGGCCTGCAAGTAGGCCCCGGTTTTTTCTCTGCTTTCAAAAAAGGCGGGCTTACGCTGAATATGCTGGCCATGCTGGCTGTTTTCGTCAGCGTACTGATTGCCGTCCTGCTTCATATACTTACAGATATACCCATTACCACAATGGTAGGTATCTTGTCCGGGGCAGTGACGAACACTCCGGGGCTGGGTGCCGCCCAGCAAGCCAACAGTGACTTGAGCGGAGCAGACGCGCCTGAAATAGCTTTGGGCTATGCCGTGGCCTATCCGTTGGGCGTCATCGGCTGCATTCTGTCACTGCTGGCACTGAAGTTTCTGTTCCGTGTAGATGCGGGCAGGGAAGAGAAGGAAGCCGAATGCGGATTGGGGCAGCAGCAGGAGCTGACGGTCAGCCCCGTCTCTGTGGAGATACGCAATGAAGCCATAGAAGGCAAGAAGATAAAAGAGGCGAAGCCGTTGCTGAACCGCGCGTTTGTCATCTCGCGCATACGCCATTGCGGAGGCGACGGAGAAGCGGAGCTGGCAAGTGCCGACACGGTGCTGCATGTAGGAGACGAGATTCTCTTCATTGCCGACCCCAAGGACGTGGAGGCTATCATCGCCTTTCTGGGCAGAAGAATCACGGTGGAGTGGGAGAAGGTGGACAAGAAGCTGATATCCCGCCGTTTTCTTATCACCAAACCCGAGCTGAACGGTAAGTCGCTGGCGCAACTGAAGATACGCAAGAATTTCGGAGCGAGCATCACGCGCGTGAACCGTTCGGGCGTCGATTTGGTGGCGGCCCCGCACCTGCAATTGCAGATGGGTGACCGGGTGACGGTTGTGGGCAGCGAACTTGCGATGGGGCATGCCGAGAAGGTGCTGGGCAACTCGTTGAAGCGGCTGAACCATCCCAATCTCATTCCCATCTTTCTGGGCATTGCCTTGGGCTGTATATTGGGAAGCATTTCTTTCATGTTTCCCGGCATTCCGCAACCCGTGAAGCTGGGACTGGCGGGAGGACCGCTCATCGTCTCCATTCTTATCAGCCGTTTCGGGCCGCGCTACAAGCTGATAACTTATACCACGATGAGCGCCAATCTGATGATACGCGAAATCGGGATTTCTCTCTTTCTGGCTTGTGTGGGACTCGGGGCAGGAAAAGGTTTTGTAGATACCATCATTCATGAAGGCGGTTATGTGTGGATTGCTTATGGCGCCATCATCACGGTGTTGCCTTTGCTCATTGCCGGCGTGGTGGGACGTTATTTATGGAAGCTGAATTATTTCACGCTCATCGGTGTGCTTTCCGGTGCGAACACCAATCCGCCGGCATTGGCCTATTCTTCGGAACTGACCTCTTGCGACGCTCCTGCCGTAGGCTATGCCACGGTTTATCCGTTGACCATGTTTCTGCGGGTGCTCACGGCTCAGATGCTGATACTGGTGTTGGGGTGAGGATATAAATTTTATCCGGCTCTTGACTTCACAAGTATAGCAGTGTGGCGGACAGGATGACAAGCAGAATCATCAAAGACTCGGCACGACGATTGATGCGTACGGCCAATTGCATATCTTCTGTTGTCAGCGTCCGGGGATTGGTTCCGATGTAAGGTTTCCACACCTCTTCGCCGAAATAGTCGTGAGGACCTCCGAAGCGGCAGTCCAGAATACCGGCGAGGGCGGCTTCCGGATAGCCGGAGTTGGGACTGGCATGCTGCTTGCCATATCGGGCGACGAAGAGGAGCAAAGAAGGTCGTCCGGCGACAAGCACCATCAGAAAGGCGGTCAGACGGGCGGGAATGTAGTTGGCTACATCGTCCATACGGGCGGCAAAACAGCCGAAGCGGTGGTAACGTTCATTCTGATAGCCTATCATGGAGTCCAATGTATTCACCATTTTATAAGCGAGCATGCCGGGAACGCCCAGCAACAGATACCAGAACAGAGGAGCCATTACCCCGTCGCTGAGGTTTTCGGCAAGTGTTTCGAGGGCGGCTGTGCGCACTTCTTGCGCCGAGAGCCGGGAAGTGTCGCGCCCCACAATGCGTGCCACTTGTTTCCTTCCTTCCTCCGAAGAGCTGTCTATTGCTTTGAACACCATGCGAACCTCACGAATCAGGGTAGTGCCGGCCAAAGAATAGAATATCAGGAGAATCTGCAAACTCAGGAGCAAACCCGAAGAAAAAAAGGCCGCTTGTCGCAGCAGGAAGAATGTGGTCAGATAGACACCGGCCACGAGAAAGACGCTGACGAGGGCCCCTTTCAAGCGGCGATGTGAACCTTGGTTCAGGCGATGTTCGAAGAAGGATATGGCTTTGCCGAAGCCCACTACGGGATGTGGAAGCCGGAGTGGGTCGCCAAACAAGCGGTCGAGCAACCACGCCGTGAGTAATGGCAAATTCTGGTTGAAGGCAATGGCTAAAAATATAAGTGATTCTTCCATCATAGTGCGGGATAATGTTTCTATAGTTTGCGAATCTGTTGCTGTTTGTTTTTTTTAATCAGAATATATTTGGACAGGGGTGAGGTGGCTTCGGCCGTCACGTCTTCTCAAACCAAAGTCTTATGGCCTTTACCAGCAGGTCGTTCTCCTCACGTGTTTGCGTGGCTATGCGGAAGAAGCATTCGTCCAATCCCTCAAAGTTGGAAGCGTCGCGAATCAAAATGCCGTGCTCTCCGGCAAGATAATCTTTTAAAGCGCAAGCTTTACCGGAACGGAGACGTATCAGCATGAAATGGGTTTCCGTGGGCCACACTTCCAGCCCGCCGACGTCTTCGAGAGCGGCGTGCAGGCGGGCGGTTTCCTGCAAGTAGGATGTGATATCCGGAAAGTTATCTATATCGTGTTCCGACAAATACAGTCCCGCTTCGATGGCAATCCTGTTTACCGACCAAGGCATGCGGTGGGTGCGCAGACGGTGCAGCAGATTGGAGGCTCCGGTGACATAGCCCAGACGCAAGCCGGGCACGGCGTAGCGTTTGGTCATGGAATGCAGTAGCAACACATTGGGCCAGACCATCGCCTCTGCCGGGGAGAAGAGAGACTTCAGGGTGAAGTGCTCGTAGGACTGATCGATGATGAAACATACTTGGGGATTCTGCTCGACGAGTTTCACCAAACGCTCTTTTTCAACCACACTTCCTGTGGGATTATTGGGATTGCAGAGCCATAACATACGTACTTTTTCAGGCAAGCGATATCTTTCTTTTCCGGCCGGGAGTTGATAGAGCGATACCACCCGGTGGACGTGCATGCGGCAGGCATCGGCATATTCACTGAAAGTGGGCTGCAAGACGGCGGTATGTGTCCCTCTGAAGGTTTGGGCAATGAGATAGATGGCTTCAGTGGCGCCGTTTGTGACGCATACGCTATCGGCAGGAAGGTTGTGACGGGCGGCAAGACGTGCTTCGAGGGTATAAGGTTCCGGTTCGGGATAGGAAGAAAGGCAATCGGCAGGTAGCCGCGCATCGATGCCACGGATGCAATCGCACAAATGGGCTTTCAAAGCCGACAAGTCTGCTTTGCCATATATGTTCGAACTGAAATTGACCGTTATCGGGCGGCTGTATTTGTATGAATCGTCTCCGTGTCCTTCAATCATGGTTTTCTGTCAGTATTTTATAGACAAGTGGCATATTGACGTGGCGGCGCACGTGGTCGGCCAGCTTGTCGTATTGTTCTTCTTTGAACTTCGGGTAATCGAATGTCCGGGCGGTGGCGGAGAGTTTACCGGCAAAGCGGTGGAGCAGAAAGTCGATAAATTCCGGGTTGTCGAGGATGCCGTGGACGTATGTACCCATGCAGGTGTCATCGTCAAAATATCCATCGGAAGTGCCGTCTTCCAGCAGGTTCAGAGGAGAGGCCCAGGCCCCTTCGACAGGGAGGGTTTCTCCCATGTGAATCTCATATCCCGACAGAGGGAAAACGTCCTCCGTATGCCGGTTGCCACTATCCCGCCTTTGCTTTCCATTTACTTTGAACCGTATTTGTCTCGTCACTTTCTCTCCCGTCATGCGGGTACTTACAGGCAGCAGTCCCAAACCCGGCAGGCGTTCTATTTCACCTTCCACATGCTCAGGGTCGAGCACCTCTTGGCCCATCATCTGATAACCGCCGCATATTCCCATCACAGAGGCTCCTTCGCGATGGGCGCGGATGATGGCGGCAGCCACACCGTTGCGGCGCAACTCATAGAGGTCGTCGAGCGTGCTCTTGCTGCCCGGCAGAAGAATGATATCGGCCTTGGCCAATTCATCCACATTATTGGTATAGAACAAGTGGACACGTGGGTCGCGTTCGAGCACATTGAAGTCGGTAAAGTTGCTGAGGTGCCGGAGCAGGATTACGGCCACGTTCACTTTCCCTTGTTCGGCGCGTACCGACTTGGAAGCCAACGCCACACTGTCTTCTTCTTCAATATAGATATCTTTGTAGTAGGGAACCACGCCTATGACGGGAATACCGCAAAGCTCTTCCAACATCTTTATGCCCGACTCGAACAAACGAATGTCTCCGCGGAATTTATTAATCAGAATGCCTTTGACACATCGGCGTTCGTGCGGACGGAGCAGCATCAGTGAGCCATAGACAGCGGCAAAGACGCCGCCTCGGTCGATATCGCCCACAAGAATCACATCGGCCCCGGCATGTAGGGCCATGGGAAGGTTCACAAGATCCGTGTCCCGAAGATTGATTTCGGAGATACTGCCCGCACCTTCCAGCACCACGGGATTGTGGCGGGTGGCAAGACGGTCGTAGGCGGCACATACTTCAGCACGAAGTTCTTCGCGCCCTTCTTTGCGGAAATAGTCGTAAGCATTGCGATTACCTATGGGACGGCCGTTGAGTACCACTTGCGATGTATGGTCCGACTGCGGTTTCAGCAACAATGGATTCATGTCCGTGTGACAAGGTATGCCGGCGGCTTCGGCTTGTACGGCTTGTGCCCTTCCTATTTCCAATCCCTCGGGCGTTGCATAGGAATTCAGAGCCATGTTCTGTGCCTTGAACGGTGCCGGTCGATAGCCGTCTTGCTTAAAGATGCGGCAAAAGGCGGCAGCTATGATACTTTTTCCCACATCACTACCGGTTCCGGCAAACATGATCGGATGAAGTTTCTCCATTTTTCTCTGTTTAAGGAAAGCAAAATTAGATATAAATCGCAATTTATATCTAATTTTGAGTGCTAAAAGAAAGTTTTGTAATAAAATTCTTTATTCTACATAAAGCGCCAACCCTTTCAGGTATTCTCCTTCGGGATGATAAATGCTTATCGGGTGATCGGCGGGCTGTGTCAATTGATGGAGGATGCGCACACTGCGTCCCGACATGGCGGCGGCAGTAAACACGGCCGTGCGGAAGTTTTCCTTGCTGACGGCTTGCGAACAAGAAAACGTGAAAAGAATGCCGCCCGGCTTGATTTTCTCGAAGGCCTTGACGTTCAGTTTGCGGTAGCCTTGCAAGGCGTTGCGCAGGGCGTCGCGGTGTTTGGCAAAGGCCGGCGGGTCGAGGATGATGAGGTCATATTGGTCGCCCATGCGGTCCAGATACTTGAATGCATCTTCGGCATAGGCGGCATGGCGGTTATCGCCCGGGAAGTTTAGTTCAATGTTCCTGTTTGTCAAATCAATGGCTTTGGCCGAACTATCCACTGAATGCACTAACTGGGCATTACCCCGCATGGCATAGACGGAGAATCCGCCGGTGTAGCAGAACATGTTCAATACACTGCGTCCCGGAGCATAGCGTTCCAGCAGAGCACGATTCTCGCGCTGGTCGATGAAGAAACCGGTCTTCTGTCCTTTCAGCCAGTCTATATGAAACTTCAATCCATACTCCATGGCAATGTTATCGGTACTTCCGCCCTTCAGGAAACCGTTTTCGGGGTAAAGGTCGGCTTTGAAAGGGAGGGTCGTTTCCGATTTATAATAGACGTTGTCTATTTTATCGGCCATCACTTGAGCCAATGCGTCGGCAATGACCATACGGTCGAGGTGCATTCCGGCAGAATGTGCTTGCATGACCGCTGTACGGGCATATATATCGATGACAAGACCCGGAAGGTTGTCGCCTTCTCCGTGCACAAGGCGGTAGGTGTTGTTTGTGGCGCTTTCGGCGACACCGATGCTGCGTCGCATGTCATAGGCTATGCCGAGTTTGCGTTTCCAGAAGTCGATATCGATTGCTTCGTTCTGCTGAAATGTGAGAACGCGCACAGCGATGCTGCCGATTTGGAAATGTCCTTTGGCAATGAATTCCTTTCGAGAGGTGTAAATCTCCACTGTTTCTCCTTCTTCCGGCTCTCCGTCGAGATGTGCGATGGCACCGGAAAATACCCAAGGATGAAAACGCTTCAATGATTCTTCTTTACCGGGTTTGAGATATACTTTATACATAAAAGGGTGGTTGTTTTTTATACAGGTGCTTGATTGTGGAATGCTTTATTATTCTACTTCTTCTGTAGCGATCACAAAATCTCCGCTTTGCCTTAGCTCTTGCAGTTTGTTGTAGATGTTGAGGCATGCCCAGGCGTCGGTGGCGGCATATAGCTGTTGGGGTTGCGTCAAGGTTTCGGCTTCCCAATTGGATAGACGTTGGCTCTTGGAAATCTTCTCTCCGAAAAGAATAGCGTAGATCTTTTGCAGACTTTTGTCTTGAATGCCGAAGGGGCGGACAAACTCCTGTAGTTCGATGACGGAACGCGGTTCGAACGGAGCACGTTTGTGCAGCATCATGAAATCATCTTTCAGCGAAAGTCCTATTTTGGTGATGGAGGGGTTCTCCAGCAATGTGATGACGGGCAACGTCAGTCCGGTGAGGTTCAAGCGAAAGAGGAAACAATGGTCTTCCGAAGCTATTTGCAGCAGTGCGACTTTGTAGGACTGCCCTTTGTTGAATGACGGACGAGTCTCGCTATCAATGCCCAATAGCGGGCAGGTCTTCAGATAGCTTACCGCCTTTTCGGCTTCCCAAGGAGTTTGCACTACATGTATCTGTCCCGCGAAAAGAACTTTAGGCAATTCCTTCAGCAACTCTTTATTGATTGTTCTATGTATAACCATGTGCAATTTGCTTTTATTCCATCTTTTCGTCTGCCTCTTCCTCGTTTTCGTCTAATGTATATCTCACGCTATGCAGGGCTCGCAGCGTATTGACCAGCTTTTGTCCCCAATACAAACGGAAATTTTCCTGACAGATGGCGAGAGAATCATTCATGGTCTCGTTCAGTCCCAGTTGGAAAACGAAAATGAAATCCTTGATGTCTTGATAGATATCGGCCAAGTCTTCGGATATGTATCTGGCGATGGGTTGATCGCTGTACTTCATGTCAGAAACGAATACCTCCAGATAATCGTCTTTTCCGGCGAGGAGGTTGGCTATGTTCATGCGGAGTACTTCGTAAGTTTCTTCGGTGACGAATGTCTCCGGCGTTTCATCTCCTATGGGTTTGCAGTGGGGCAACAAGGAGGCTTTGAGGTAGAGCAATGGAAGAATTTTCAGGGACGTGTCGATGAAAGCGGCGGGTTTTACCCCTTCTGCCTGTTCCAGAAATTTGCAGAACTCGGCGGCTACTGTAACAAACTCTACGACATTGCGGTCGAATATCACTTGGCTTTCTTTTTTCATATGATGATGGCACTTTGAGGTGCAAAGATAACGAAACCAAAAGTAGAAGCAAATTAATCAGGTGATTATTCGTTTTTCGCTATGCGATATGTCGTTCTTCTCCGGCTTTCTGTGGGTGCGAGGTCCGGTTTGTGTGGATGTATGTCCGAAAAGTGTCGTTCAGATGATAGGCGTACAGTTGTTTTACTCCTTGGTTATAATGTATCTTTTATGTCGCTTAGTTCTACCAGCTTGTTCACGATGGCATAAATCGTAAGTCCGGCCGGAGAGTGAATCTGTAGCTTGCGCGCTATGTTCCGGCGGTGGGTAATGACGGTGTGGATGGAAAGATACAGCTTGTCGGCAATGGCTTTATTGGTCATGCCTTTCACAACGCAAGTTATGATTTCCTTTTCACGTTGGCTGAGGGTTTCTTGTTCGTTGTCTTTCTCCTCTTCTTCTGTGTGCAGCAGTCGATTGATTTTGGAGGAGATGATGTCAATATCATCGCAGATGGCAAAATTTTCGTCATATTCTTTCAGCGTGTTGTTGTCTATGACGGAACATACCATGGCGATGTATTTGACTCTGCTTTTTCCGTGTTCTGCTTTGAAAGAAGCTAAGTCAAACCAGCCGCCGAACGTGGGGTTAATGATTACGATATCGGCCGAATGCATGTGAATGTAGTTTTGCAATGATTCCGGTGAAGATATTTCGATAGGGTGCACATTCAGGTTGGAAATCCGTTTCAGTACAGCCGTAAGACCACTTCGGATGATGATTGAGGTTTCTGCGACAACAATCTTCAAAGAGGAGTTATTGTTCATTTCTCAACCCCCTTTCTATTTGTGCCACGGCAGGGACAAACATGTAATCTTCTACCTGACAGTGGGTGGCGAGGTCTTGTTCGCAGTTGAAAATATCGAACAAAGCGGCGTTCAGCAGATTGTTGTTTTCCTTTTCCGGATAGTATTTGATAATAATATTCTTCAGTTCTTTCAGTTTGGTTTCTATCTGATTGTGTTTACTGGCAAAAGTGGCAATGTTATATTCATCAGACAGCTTACCCTGCATCAACTGTTCCACGTAAGTGAATACGGCTGTGTTCTCATATTCCATATGGCGGCGTACTTCCTTGGCATATTCGTCGAAGAATTTGAGAATGAGGGAGGCTACATCGTTTGTGCCGGAGCAATCAATGGCTTCGATGAGTTTGCCGCGGATGGCCGGCAGATTGAAATCCAAAAAGTAAGTATGGGCGCGTTTCAGATAATCCATGAGGGCAGGAATGGAGAAATCATTCCCATTTCCGCTATAGGAGTATTGCTCTTCGCTGATGAAGTTGGCCACAGCGAGGAATGTCGGGCAATCAACACCTTGTGCTTTGCAGACGTCTTTGACGCTTTTATCTCCAAATCCCAATGAAAGGCCGAAACGGCTCATCACCATCAATAGGGAGTAGTTGTCGCAGATGAGATCGCTCATTTTGTCTGTTGCACGATACTTATGTTGTTCATTCATTGTGTGATATTGTTTTTATGCTCTTAAATGGAGTGCAAAGTAACAACTTTTGTTTGAAAGGAGCAATCGCCATTGTTAGGTATTTTTTCGGCATGGGCGGGCAGCTGCCGAAAAAACAAACTATATTCTTTAGTTTTATTTAACGGGACAAATTAGTTTTTGAACTAAAAATTTTAGTTCTTTGCAGAAAACATAAGAAAACGATGAAGGGATTGACTGTAAAAGAAGAGGAGATTATGGGCTTTTTTTGGGAAAAGGGGCCTTTGTTCGTAAAGGAGATACTGAGGTTCTACGAAGCGCCGAAGCCGCATTTCAATACATTATCTACTATTGTCCGAGGTCTTGAGGATAAGGGTTTTCTGAGCCACCATGCTTATGGAAACACTTATCAGTATTATGCGGTAGTGAGCGAAGATGATTTCCGTAAACGGACATTGAAAGATGTTATCCGTAAATATTTCAATAATTCCTATCTCAGTGCAGTGTCGTCGCTGGTGAAAGAGGAGGAACTTTCGCTGGAGGAGTTGAAGCAACTGATACGGGAAGTGGAGGAGAAATAATAGATCTGCTCGGGAATTTAAAACAATAAAAAAACAGAAAAGGATGGGACTCTTCTTTGTATATATACTAAAATCGTCGGTTTGCTTGGCAGTGTTCTATTTGTTTTACCGTTTGTTGATGGCTCGCGAAACATTTCATCGTTTCAATCGGTTTGCTTTGCTGGGTATCCTGCTGTTGTCTTGTCTTTTACCGTTAATCGAAGTGAACGTAAAGCAGGAGACGGAAGTAAATCAGACTATGTCGACATTGGAGCAGTTGTTGATGATGGCAGATGCGGATGGTTCGGCTGAAACAGTCGGAGCGGTTGAAGAAACAACGGTTACATGGGTGCAGATGGCTTTGCTGGTTTATCTGTCGGGAATCCTTTTCTTTGCTTTCCGTAATGCTTGTTCGTTGATGCGGTTGCTGATGTTGTTGAAATCGGGAAGCAGACAACATGTTGATTGCTATTTGCCGGGTAGGAGAGAGGATGTTGCTTTGCTTGTGCACGATAAAGAGGTGGCTCCCTTCAGTTGGATGAAGTACATCGTTATTTCCCATAAGGATTTGGAAGAGAACGGACGTGAAATCCTTATCCACGAACTGGCCCATATCCGTAACCGGCACTCTTGGGATTTGCTGGTGGCCGATGTTTGCATTTTCTTTCAGTGGTTCAATCCGGCTTCGTGGCTGATGAAACAGGAATTGCAGAATATACACGAGTATGAAGCGGATGAAACAGTCATTGAAGAGGGCGTGGATGCGAAACAATATCAACTATTATTAATAAAAAAAGCTGTCGGCACAAGGCTCTACTCTATGGCCAACAGCTTTAATCACAGTAAACTTAAAAAACGTATCACTATGATGTTAAAAGAAAAATCAAGTCCGTGGGCACGTTTGAAGTATCTTTATGTACTTCCCGTAGCGGCTGTTGCTGTTACAGCTTTTGCCCGTCCCGAAGTCTCTGAGAAAGTTGAAGAGATTTCTGCCGTCAAAGTTAATGATTTGGCTGCAATTGTAGAAATAAAAGTGGAAGAAAGTGTGGGAGACACCACGAAACCTGCCGGAGTGACGTATGTGCCTGTCGAGGTAAATGAAAAGTTGAAAGGGACTCCGGTTTTGACAGTCGTGGAACAAATGCCCGCATATCCCGGAGGTATGTCTGCTCTGATGGAGTATTTCAATAAGAACATGCGCTATCCTGCATCTGCCAAGGAGCGAGGGCTGCAAGGACGTGTCACGGTTCAGTTTGTGGTGGATAAGGACGGAAGTGTTAAGGAGCCGAAAGTCATTCGTTCGATAGATCAGGAGCTGGATGAGGAGGCGTTGCGCTTGGTAAAGAGCATGTCGAAGTGGGAGCCGGGCAGACAGAACGGGGAACCCGTTGCGGTGAAATTTGCAGTTCCGGTGCCCTTTAAGCAGGATGTTGACGTAAGAATGAGCGAGCAGCTTGTCGGTAAAATTCAAGAGGTGCGTACGTCGATGGGCGGAGGTAGAGGAATACCGTTCTATATCGTAGATGGCAAAGAAGTATCCGCTTCTGTGATGCGTGCGCTGAAACCTGAAAGCATTGCAGGCGTGTCTGTCCTGAAGGATAAGTCGGCCACGGCAATCTATGGAGAAAGAGCGAAACATGGCGTAGTTGTGATGACCTTGAAGGAGGAAGATTCTGCGATGGATATGCAGGAGAAGAAATTAGAGGGAATCGCTGTGGGTGAGAAGGATATTGATCTATCCAAAGTGGAGGTCTTTATTGATGGTGTAAAGGTAGATTTGCAAGAAAAGAAGTTGGACGAACTTGTACCGTCCGATAAGATAGAGAACATAAAGGTTGATAAAGCTCCTGATGGGAAAGGCAAGATTTATATTACAATTAAAAAAGGAGAGAAAGAGCATAAGTTCTCTGTGACTCCGGACAAAATGAAATAAGAAAAATTCCCTTTATGGAAAAGAGATTTATACCGCATTTATAGAACTGATAAGTTCATATCAACATGTGTTCAGGAAATATGTCATAAAATCAGCCAGCTAACTCACATTTGCAGGTTAGTTGGCTGATTGTTTCTTTAAGTAGGGAGATGTTTTGAATGTCCCTGCTTATCAACTGTGATGTTTTGGTGACGTTGTCGTTTTATGACGGCATGTCTTACAGACTCTTCCTGAGAATCTCGATGATTTCTTCGCGGGTCAGTTTGTGATAACCGCTGTCGAAGATGATGGTGCTGTCTGCTATTCCTTCGAGCATCTCCTCCGTTACGCCAAGTTCTTTGATACTGAGCACTACGCCTATTTCACGCATCCAGCTTTCCAAAGCAGCCAGTCCTTCTTCCGCCACCTGCCGGTCATTCTTCCCTTCAGGACGGATGTCCCAAACGGTTGTGGCAAACCGGCGGAGCTTATCAGTGGCATAAGGCAGAATATGGCGGTAGTAAGGCAACGAAACGGCGGAGAGTGTCATGCCGTGAGTGGCATCCGTATGAGCTCCGATGGCTTGACCTATCATGTGTACCATCCAGTCTTGCCGCTTGCCGCGTCCGACAAGTGTGTTGAGTGCCCATGTGGCTGTCCACATGATGTTGGAGCGTGCCTCGTAATCTTCGGGATTTTTAACCGCAATGCGGCTGGAGTGAATCAGAGAGCGCATCAGTCCTTCATTCAGATAGTCGCTGGTGCTGTCGTCGGTATTGGAGAAGTATTGTTCCATGAGGTGCGACATGGTGTCGAAGAAGCCGGCCACCATCTGATAGCGAGGCAGTGTATAAGTGTATGTGGGGTTAAGGATGGAGAAGCGGGGCATTACACGTTCATCGAATACTTTGCCGATTTTCAGATTCTCAGAGTGGTTGGTGATGACTGAACCGCCATTCATTTCCGACCCTGTGCCTACCATCGTGAGGATGCTACCCACCGGAATGATGCGGCAATCCGGGTCTTCTTGCCGTTTGTAATACTTCTCCCACGGATCGTCATTGCACCACGCCGAAACGCTGACGCCCTTGGCATAGTCGATAACCGAACCGCCACCTACGGCAAGGATGAGGTCGGCATTTGTCTTGCGTGCCAATTCTGCTCCTTCGCGTAGTTTTTCCACGGTGGGATTAGGCATGACTCCCGATAATTCCACAATTTGCTTACCGGCCTTGTTGAGTATGTCGGTCACTTGCTCATAGATACCGTTGCGTTTGATGCTTCCACCGCCATAGGTAAGCAACACTACAGGACCGTATGCTTTTAATTCTTCAGCCAAGAACTTCAGCGATTCATCGCCGAAATAAAGCTTTGTTGGATTTGAATACTTGAAATTGCCTAACATAGTTCTACTTTTTTTGAGGGGTTATACTTTTATTCTTATCGCTTACCGGCAGGTATAGTGCTAAAGATGCTATAATTTTCCTGAAAAAGGATGTCTTACAACTCTTTTTGTCATGAATGCAAATTCTCTTATAAGATAACAAATAAATCCGTAAAAAGTTTATCTGATAAGATGCAAGCGAATTTGAAATCTGTTTTCTTTTGTTATTTCTCGGGTTATCATACTTTTCCTCTAAAGAAAAAAATGATTTCTTTATTATGCCGGTGTAAAAAGCTCATGCTTTTTATGTACTTTTGTGAATCTCATTTTTTAGAAAAGAAAAGTTATGATGAAATGTATTCCCTTCATGTTGAGCTTGCTTTCGGCATTTATGCTTGCCGAACCGCTTTTGGCTTGTACTTCTGCCGTTGTCTCCGGCAAGGTTACTCCCGATGGCCGTCCGTTGTTGTGGAAACACCGCGATACGGATTTCGTGCGAAATCACGTGGCTTATGTAAAAGGTGAGAAGTATGATTTCATTGCCGATGTGAACAGCAGCAATTTTCCGGAACTGAAGGAGGCCTGGATTGGTACAAATACCGCAGGCTTTGCCCTGATGAACACCCAGTCTTACAATCTCGTTGAAGTAAAGGATGAGGAAGAGCGCGGTGTGGCCAACGGGCGTGTCATTTATCGCGCTTTGGAGGTTTGTGCCACAGTGGAAGATTTCCGGCATTTTCTTGACACCATAGCAAAGCCCAGCATGATAGAGGCGAATTTTGGCGTGATAGATGCCAAAGGTGGTGCGGCCTTGTTTGAGGTGGACTATTATAAATATACGATGTATGACGCCAATGACCCCAAAGATGCCCCTTACGGCTACATTGCGCGTACTAACTTTTCCTTTACAGGCAAAGTGAACGAGGGGGCAGGCTATGTGCGCTATATGGAGGCCGACCAAGTATTGATGAAGGCTTCGGCTACGGGAGGAATCACTCCGCAAGGCATCTTCAACGACCTTTCGCGTTCGTTTCGCAACGGTATGCTTGGTATTGACTTGAAAAGCGGTGATTTTAATTGTCCTAAAAGATCCGGTTGGTTTGTCGATCATGACTTCATTCCGCGTAGCGGTACTTCTTGTTCGGTAGTGGTGCAAGGTGTCAAGTCGGGTGAGAAGGCGGAGCTTACTACCATGTGGACACTCTTAGGCTATCCTCCTACGGGAGTTGCCATACCTCTTTGGGTGAAAGGAGCCGACAAGCAACTTCCTCCGATGGTGTGTTTGGATGGGAAACTTGCGGCAGCTCCGCTCAGTGACTGGTCTCTTCGGCTTGCGGACAACGTTTACTGCTACAATCAAGGGATGGGAACAAATCGTTATCTGAATTGGGAGAGACTATATAGTCCGACAAGAGGGGATGGTTATATGACGCAGCTTGCTCCTGTCGAAGCGGCAGTCTTCAGGCTTACCATGCCTGTGCTGAACAATTGGCGAAAGCAAGGTGGTTTGAGTATCGATGAAATGCAAACTCTGTACAGAGAATTTGAGAATTCGGTTCGGAAGGCTTATGAATCTTTACTTGAATGATTTGTCTTATACTGATATGGGTAGACACATTTACTAACTAATAAATGTGTCTACCCATATCAGTATAAGACAACGAATGGCTTTTTTTACTTGCAGTTATCTGTCTTCAGCCATTTATCCAACCACTCAAAGAAAGTGCGTTGCCAAAGTACGCCGTTCTGAGGTTTCAGTACCCAATGATTCTCGTCCGGATAGATAAGCAATTCGGCGGGTACACCGCGCATTACGGCAGCATCGAAAGCGGCCATTGCTTGATTGGCGAGAATACGGAAATCTTTTTCTCCATGGATGCAAAGAATCGGTGTATCCCATTTGTCCACAAAGAGATGCGGTGAGTTGGCAAAAGTTCGTTGTGCCGTAGCATTGTTCTTTTCCCAATAAGCGCCGCCCATGTCCCAATTGGCAAACCATTTCTCTTCCGTTTCCAAATATTGCATTTCCATATTGAATATACCATCGTGGGCAATGAATGTCTTGAAGCGCTTGTCATGGTGTCCGGCAAGCCAATACACAGAGAAACCTCCGAAGCTGGCACCTACACAACCCAAATGGTCTTTATCTACAAATGGCTCTTTGGCTATTTCATCTATCGCAGTGAAATAGTCCCTCATACATTGCCCTCCATAGTCGCCGCTGATGGCTTCGTTCCATACCACACCGAAACCCGGTAAACCTCTACGGTTAGGAGCCACAATAATATAATCGTTTGCCGCCATGATTTGAAAATTCCAACGATAACTCCAGAACTGACTGACCGGACTTTGCGGACCGCCTTCACAGAAAAGCAGAGTAGGATATTTCTTATTAGGGTCAAATTTAGGCGGATAGATGACCCACGTCAACATTTGTTTGCCATCAGTTGTTGTCATCCAGCGAGGTTCCACTTTACCCATCTCCAATTGGTCGTAGATGTGCTTGTTTTCGAAAGTCAGCTGCCGGACATCAGCAAAATCGGTTCCGTTACGATTGGCGTTCACGGCGTAGATTTCATCGGCCATGCTCATGGAATGGCGTTTGGCTATGATCTTATCACCACAGAGAGCGAGCGAAGCATAGTCATACATGCCATCGGTCAGTTGCGTCAGTTTATCATCATCGGAAAGGAGGATGTTATAGATGTGCGTTTCTCCATGCCATACACCGATGAAGAAGATGCTTTGCGAATCCTTGTTCCACAAGAATGCGTCCACATTCGATTCGAATGCCTTGCTCACAAAACGCTTCTCGCCTGTTTCGAGGTTCATGATAAAAAGGCGGTTGAGGTCGGCTTCATAGCCATCGCGTTCCATACTTTGCCAAGCAATGTATTTGCCATCCGGCGAGTATTGTGGATTGGTATCGTATCCCTTGTTATCCTCGGTGATGTTATTGGTTTTCTTTGTGGCAAGATCATAGATATAAATATCGGAGTTGGTGGAAATGGCATATGCAAGTCCTGTTTTTTTACGACAAGTATAGGCCACTTTGTCCGAGGCCGGACTCCATGCCAGCTGTTCGATGCCTCCCCAAGGCTTCATCGGACTTTCGTAGGGCTCACCTTCAAGAATATCTGTCACATTGTCTATTTCATTTCCATCGAAGTCTGCAACAAAAGGGTGTGGGGCAGTGGTTACCCATTCATCCCAGTGCTTATACATCAAGTCGTTGACGATGATACCGGTAGCCTTAGGCAGATCGGGATGCTTATCGGCTGTGCTCTTCACTGTCTTGACCTGAGCGATGAAAAGCAGTTTCTTTCCATCGGGCGAGAAAGAGAACCCTTCTATGTCACCATCATATTGAGTCAGCTGTTTACGTTCTGTTCCATCCGGGTTCATCTCCCATACTTGGCTGCTTCCGCTTTCGCTGCTTAGAAAAGCTATTTTTTTACCGTTCTTGAACCATGCGGGTTCTCCTTCTCTCCATGCGCTGTTCGTGATTTGGACGTTTTCACTGCCATCGGCATTCATTACGAAGACTTCGCTGTTGCTTTTGTTCTCTGGCACGCTGTAGTAAGATACCGTGTAGGCTATCTGTTTCTCATCGGGTGAAACGGCCACACTGCCGACTCTTCCCATTGCCCACAAAGCTTCGGGTGTCATACGTCGGTTTTCAATCTTAATGTCGGAGCGTCGGATAATGGCCGACGTGTCTTTTTCTCCGGCATCCTTTGTTCCTCCGCAAGAGGCTAATGTCATGGCTGCTGACATAAGCAAAAGATTTACTTGTTTCATACTAAGTTTTATTATCAAGGTTATTTACCGCAAATTTATATAAAATTACGGATAAATGTGCTCAAACATCTCTCAATTCTTGTTTGGCCATGCCAAGGCGAATGACGATTGGCTTCCATTGCTTTACGCCGACTTTCACTTCATTGATGAATTGCATAGTGTCTTCCTTTCCGGTCATGTGTTCTTCAGAAGCATCAAGCGGAATCTTCAGGTCCGCATGATTGGTCGTTGAATTGATGAGGAAGGCCCGGCATTCATTTAGTATATCTTTTAGTCGGTTGGTAAAAGCAAAGAATATTCTGCCACCGGACAACTTCTTCGTGGCAGAAGACTGAGGGGCGAATGGGCTTATGTGAAAGTCCGGATGCAAGAGGCTGCTGTTTTATACAATAAGTAGTATACCCGTATATCCAAAGAAACCGATGTGCGAAAAACTTAAAATCAAGGCATTTTTACCTTATTGTCTTTTGTACAATTATATCATATTGTATATGTTACGATAACAATATGAGATGTTATTGTAGTAAATATGATATGTATTATTCTGTAAAATAGTGTTTTATAACATTCTATAAAAGATTTATTTTTTATTTGTTTTTAGAAAAAAACTTGTCTATATTTGCAACGCTAAAAATAGAAAGTTATGCAGAATGCAGTACATGTCACGCCGTTGGCAAACAATCATATCTCCGTAGACTGTGTGGTAATCGGGTTCGACGGCGAACAGCTAAAAGTGTTGCTGATAAAACGTGTAGGTGAAGAGGAAGGAGAAATCTTTCACGACATGAAACTTCCGGGAAGCTTGATTTATATGGATGAGGACTTGGACGAGGCTGCCCAAAGAGTACTGAAAGAACTTACGGGATTGAAGAATGTTAATCTGATGCAGTTCAAGGCATTTGGCTCGAAGAATCGTACGAAAGACCCCAAAGACATTCATTGGCTGGAACGGGCCATGCAATTGAAGGTGGAACGTATCGTCACCATAGCATACCTGTCGCTGGTGAAGATAGACCGGGCGCTGAATCGGGATTTGGACAATTATCAGGCTGATTGGGTGGCCATGCACGACATAAAGGCATTGGCTTTCGATCACAACCTGATCATCAAGGAGGCTTTGGTCTATATCCGTCAATATGTAGAGTTCAACCCTTCTTCTTTATTCGACTTGTTGCCGCGAAAATTTACGGCGTCACAACTGCGCACTTTGTATGAGTTGGTGTATGGGAAGCAGTTCGATGTCCGAAACTTCCATAAGAAAATAGCGATGATGGAATACGTTGTCCCGCTGGAAGAGAAGCAACAGGGAGTAGCTCACCGGGCGGCACGCTACTACCGGTTCGACAAGAAAATATATAATAAAACCAGACGATAACCGATTTTAGCGGACATTTAAAGAATGATCAATCAAAAAAGTAAAAATAGAGTATATGTATTTATTAGGTTATGACATTGGCAGCTCGTCCGTAAAAGCGAGTTTGGTAAACGCGGAAAGCGGTAAATGTGTGTCGTCTGCATTCTTTCCCAAGGCAGAGGCGGAAATCATTGCCGTGAAACCGGGATGGGCAGAACAAAATCCCGAATCTTGGTGGAAAAACCTGAAGTTGGCCACGCACGCCGTATTGACAGAGTCCGGAATAAATGCCGGAGACATCAAGGCTATCGGTATCTCTTACCAAATGCACGGCCTGGTATGTGTGGATAAGAAGGGGCAAGTGCTGCGTCCCGCCATCATCTGGTGCGACTCAAGATCGGTTCCATACGGTCAAAAAGCATTTGAAACATTGGGAGAGGAAATGTGTCTTTCTCATTTGCTGAATTCTCCGGGAAACTTCACCGCATCTAAGCTGGCGTGGATGAAGGAAAACGAACCGGCCGTTTACGAAAGGATTCATAAGATCATGCTGCCGGGTGACTACATTGCAATGAAACTTACGGGTACTATCTGCACCACCGTTTCCGGTTTGTCCGAAGGAATGTTCTGGGACTTCAAGAATAGTCGGATTGCCGATTTCCTGATGAACCATTACGGTTTCGACTCTTCACTGATAGCTGATATCAGGCCCACTTTTTCCGAACAAGGGTGCGTCAATGCCGCGGCAGCCCGCGAATTAGGCTTAAAAGAGGGCACTCCCGTCACTTACCGTGCCGGAGACCAACCCAACAACGCCCTTTCACTGAATGTATTCAATCCCGGAGAGATAGCTTCCACGGCAGGTACATCCGGTGTGGTATATGGTGTGAACGGAGAAGTAAACTACGACCCCAAATCGCGTGTCAACACGTTTGCACACGTGAACCATAGTGCCGAACAAACTCGTTTGGGAGTCTTGTTATGCATCAACGGAACAGGCATCCTCAATTCGTGGGTGAAGCGCACCGTCGCTTCCGAAGGCATTTCGTATAACGACATGAATGCATTGGCCGCACAAGCCCCCATAGGTAGTGCCGGTCTGAGCATTCTACCTTTTGGCAACGGGGCGGAACGTATGCTCGAAAACAGAGAGACCGGTTGTTCTGTAGAAGGAATCAACTTCAACCTGCATGGAAAATCACACATCGTCCGTGCGGCGCAAGAGGGCATCGTGTTCTCTTTTAAATACGGCATTGATATTATGGAACAGATGGGCATCCCCGTACAGAAAATCCATGCGGGAAAAGCCAATATGTTCCTCAGCCCGCTATTCCGCGAAACACTGGCAGGCGTAACAGGTGCAGTAATCGAGCTGTACGATACCGACGGTTCCGTAGGAGCAGCCAAAGGGGCAGGCATCGGTGCCGGCATTTACAAAGACAATAATGAGGCCTTTGCCACATTAGAGAAATTAGAGATCATTGAGTCGAAGCCGGCCGACCGTGAAGCGTATGCGGAAGCATACGGACGCTGGAGGCAATGTCTGCTCAACGTTCTTTCATAAGACTGACAGAATGCAGAAAATAATAAACCCTAAAAACAAATTAAGATGACAACAAAAGAGTATTTTCCCGGAATAGGAAAAATCAAGTTCGAAGGTAAAGAGAGTATGAACCCGATGGCATTCCGTTATTACGATGCCGAGAAAGTAGTCATGGGTAAGAAGATGAAAGATTGGCTGAAGTTTGCCATGGCATGGTGGCACACTCTCTGCGCAGAAGGTGGTGACCAGTTCGGCGGCGGCACGAAGAAATTTCCTTGGAACGGCGAGGCCGACAAGGTACAAGCTGCCAAGAACAAGATGGATGCCGGTTTTGAGTTCATGCAGAAAATGGGTATCGAATATTATTGCTTCCACGACATAGACCTCTGCGACGAAGCCGATAGTATCGAGGAATACGAAGCCAATCTGAAAGCTATTGTGGCATACGCCAAACAGAAACAAGCCGAAACAGGCATCAAACTGCTGTGGGGTACTGCCAACGTATTCAGCCATGCGCGCTACATGAACGGTGCCGCAACCAATCCGGATTTCGATGTGGTGGCACGTGCTGCCGTTCAAATCAAGAATGCCATCGATGCAACTATCGAGTTGGGCGGTACGAACTATGTATTCTGGGGCGGACGTGAAGGCTATATGTCACTGCTGAATACCGACCAGAAACGTGAAAAGGAACACCTTGCACGAATGTTGACTCTGGCACGCGACTACGCCCGCAGCAAAGGCTTCACCGGTACTTTCCTGATTGAGCCTAAACCGATGGAACCCTCCAAACATCAATATGATGTGGATACCGAAACTGTTATCGGTTTCCTGAAGGATCATAACTTAGATAAGGATTTCAAAGTGAACATTGAGGTGAATCACGCCACACTGGCGGGTCATACTTTTGAGCACGAATTGGCCGTAGCCGTTGACAATGGTATGTTGGGCTCTATTGATGCCAACCGCGGTGACTACCAGAACGGATGGGATACCGACCAATTCCCCATTGACAACTTTGAGCTGATACAGGCCATGATGCAAATTATTCGTAACGATGGTTTGGGTAACGGTGGTACGAACTTCGACGCCAAGACCCGCCGTAACTCTACCGATTTGGAAGACATCTTCATCGCACACATCGCAGGTATGGATGCCATGGCGCGCGCCCTTGAAAGTGCAGCCAAGTTGTTGGAGGAATCTCCTTACAAGAAGATGTTGGCCGACCGCTATGCTTCATTTGACTCCGGCAAAGGAAAAGAGTTTGAAGAAGGCAAGCTGACATTAGAAGAAGTGGTAGCATACGCCAAAGTCAACGGCGAACCCAAACAGACCAGCGGTAAGCAAGAGTTGTATGAAGCAATCGTAAACATGTATTGCTAAACTTCATCCATATTACGAATAGCGGATTGCATGACAGCCGAAGCGATGTCAAGAAAACAAAGCTTATGTGCCCTGTAATGTAATATTCGGGTACGGACTTCACGGGTTTACGCATTTTAGCACTAAATCCGTGATTTCCCGCATAATCCGTAGGAGCTCTTGCATTGTGCTCGCGACATCCGGCTATTCGTAGTTTGGCAGTTTATAGTTAATTCTTAATTTCTTTTATAATGAACAATACAGAAAACGGTAGCAAAGTTTATCTTTTTTCCATCGTGCTTGTTGCCGTCATCGGCGGATTGCTGTTCGGATACGATACGGCAGTCATTTCGGGGGCAGAAAAAGGACTTCAGGCCTTCTTCATGGGAGCCGAATTTGAATATACCGACACGATGCACGGCATCACTTCCTCCAGTGCACTGATAGGCTGCATTCTGGGTAGCGCAATTTCAGGTTTTCTTGCTTCCAATCTTGGTCGCAAACGTTCCCTGTTCATAGCAGGTGTCCTGTTCTTATTGTCCGCGCTCGGTTCTTATTATCCGGAGTTCCTGTTCTTCGAGCGGGGAGTGCCCTCTTATCCGCTGCTGATTGCATTTAATCTTTATCGTATTTTAGGCGGTATCGGTGTCGGTCTGGCCTCTGCCATCTGTCCCATGTATATTGCGGAAATTGCCCCGAGCAATATTCGCGGAACATTGGTTTCCTGGAATCAGTTTGCCATTATCTTCGGTCAGCTGGTAGTTTATTTCGTGAATTTTTTGATTTTGGGCAACCATGCCAATCCCGTCATAGATTTAGTAAACGGCGTGAACCAAATTATGAATCCGGATGCAGCTGCATGGACCATTGATACCGGATGGCGCCTGATGTTCGTCAGCGAGGCTGTTCCCGCAGGACTTTTTGCCTTATTGGTGCTGTTTGTACCTGAAACACCCCGCTATCTTGCCCTATGCGGTAAAGACGTAAAGGCATTGCATGTGCTGAGCCGCATCAACGGGCTTGCTCAGGCCAAAATCATCTTGTCCGAAATCAAAGCAACAGCCGAAGAAAAAACCGAAAAGCTCTTCACGTACGGATGGATGGTTATTTTCATCGGCATCATGCTCAGCGTATTCCAGCAAGCCGTCGGCATCAATGCCGTGCTTTACTTCGCTCCGCGTATCTTCCATACAATGGGTATGGGCAATCCGATGGTACAGACTGTGATTATGGGCGTCATCAATATTTTGTTCACACTGCTGGCTGTCTTCACGGTAGAAAAATGGGGACGTAAGCCGTTGCTGATATCCGGTTCCATCGGTATGGCGATAGGAGCGTGCGGTGTGGCTCTTTGCAACTTTGCCACAGGAGTTCCGTCCATCTTTCCGGTTGTCAGCATCATGGTGTACAGCGCTTCATTCATGTTCAGCTGGGGGCCCATTTGCTGGGTACTGATTGCGGAAATCTTCCCGAACACCATCCGTGGTGCGGCAGTGGCCATTGCCGTGGCATTCCAATGGATTTTCAATTTCATCGTCTCATCCACATTTGTACCTATGTATAACATGCGGTTAGGAGAGATGGGCGACAAGTTCGGACACATGTTCGCCTATGCGCTCTACGGCATCATCTGTGTGGTGGCAGCCATCTTCGTCTGGAAGTTAGTGCCCGAGACAAAAGGCAAAACGCTGGAAGATATGACCCAATTGTGGAAAAACCGGAAAAAGTAACCATTCATCCGGTGTATGATATAGAAAGGTGCAGTTGACAAAGATTGACCGCACCTTTCTTTTTCCCTCTCAAACTTCTTGCTTCTCCAAGAGTCTGCCAAGTTGATACGCCGTGTCCTTTTGAAGATTCTTTTTGGAGATAACCCCGTTTTAAGAAAAAACAGTGGCTATATTTAAGAAGCGGGAAGAGGCAAAACGGGCTGAAAAGAAGCGCAAAAGAAACTGAATAAGAAAACTTTTTGAGGAAAATTTAAGCAGGCTCTAAGTTTTTTGTAACTTTGCACCTTCAAAATAAAAAGGTTTCTTTGATGTACGGAAGATTCCTCCTTAAAATCGTAAAATCAAGTAAGGAAAAATGGCTAAAAAGTTTGCCGAATATTCGCAATTCGACCTCTCTGAGGTGAACAAGGAAGTGTTGAAAAAATGGGACGAAAACGGAGTTTTCGCCAAAAGTATGACAGAACGTGAAGGTTGTCCTTCTTTCGTTTTCTACGAAGGGCCTCCCTCGGCAAACGGTATGCCGGGAATTCATCACGTAATGGCTCGCTCCATCAAAGATATATTCTGCCGCTACAAAACTATGAAAGGATTCTTGGTGAAACGCAAAGCGGGATGGGATACGCATGGCCTGCCGGTGGAATTAGGTGTGGAAAAAGCATTGGGTATCACAAAAGAAGATATAGGTAAAAGCATCTCCGTTGCCGAATACAACAAGGCTTGCCGTAAGGATGTCATGAAATTCACCAAAGAATGGGAAGATCTGACGCACAAAATGGGGTATTGGGTGGATATGAAAGACCCTTATATCACTTATGACAACCGCTACATAGAAACTCTTTGGTGGCTGCTGAAGCAACTCTATAAGAAAGGGTTGCTCTACAAAGGATATACCATACAGCCTTACTCGCCCGCTGCCGGTACGGGACTTAGTTCGCACGAGTTGAACCAACCCGGATGCTATCGTGATGTAAAAGACACCACTGTGGTAGGACAGTTCAAGATAAAGCAGCCCAAACCGGAAATGGCAGAGTGGGGAACTCCCTACTTTTTGGCATGGACCACTACTCCGTGGACATTGCCCTCTAACACGGCTCTCTGTGTAGGTTCGAAAATAGAATATGTGTCCGTACAAACATATAATGGATATACCGGTGAGAAAATAACCGTGGTATTGGCTAAACCTTTACTCTACACTCATTTCAATAAAAAAGCAGAAGATGTTGCATTAGAGGACTATAAGCCCGGAGATAAACTTATTCCTTTCAAAGTGGTAGGCGAGTATAAGGGTACGGATTTGGTAGGCATGGAATACGAACAGCTCATTCCGTGGGTAAAACCGGTAGATGTGGACAATGACGGCAACTGGAAAGTCAGTACAAACGGTTTCCGTGTCATCCCCGGTGATTATGTTACCACTGAAGATGGTACCGGCATTGTGCATATTGCGCCTACTTTCGGTGCCGATGATGCTTTCGTGGCACGTGCCGCAGGCATTCCTTCGTTGTTTATGATCAATAAAAGAGGGGAAACCCGTCCGATGGTGGATCTTACAGGTAAATTCTACTTGCTTGACGAGTTGGATGAAAGATTTATTGCCGAATGTGTCAATATCGATTTATATAAAGAATACGAAGGCCGTTGGGTGAAAAACGCATACGACCCGCAATTCACCATTGATGGTAAATATGATGAAAAAGCTGCCGGAGCTGCCGAGTCGCTCGACATCTATATCTGCATGATGATGAAGGCTGCCAACCAAGCGTTCAAGATAGAGAAGCACGTGCACAATTACCCACATTGCTGGCGCACGGACAAACCGGTATTGTATTATCCGTTGGACAGCTGGTTCATCCGAAGCACGGCCTGCAAGGAGCGTATGATGGATCTGAATAAAACCATCAACTGGAAACCGGAAAGCACCGGTACGGGACGTTTCGGCAAATGGCTGGAAAACTTGAATGACTGGAACTTGAGCCGCTCTCGCTATTGGGGCACCCCACTGCCCATCTGGCGTACAGAAGACGGTAGCGATGAGAAATGCATCGAATCAGTGGAAGAACTCTATAACGAAATAGAAAAATCTGTGGCCGCCGGCTTGATGACATCCAATCCTTATAAGGAGATGAATTTCCAACCCGGACTCTATACGGAGGAGAATTATGATAAGATAGACTTACACCGTCCCTACGTAGACGACATCGTACTTGTATCTAAAGACGGACTGCCGATGAAGCGTGAAAGTGACTTGATTGACGTATGGTTCGATTCAGGTGCCATGCCGTACGCACAGGTACATTATCCGTTCGAAAACAAGGAGTTGTTGGACAGCCGCCAAGTATATCCCGCCGACTTCATCGCTGAAGGTGTAGACCAGACTCGCGGATGGTTCTTCACGCTACACGCCATTGCCACCATGGTGTTCGACAGTGTTTCTTACAAAGCCGTTATCTCTAACGGACTGGTGTTGGACAAGAACGGAAATAAGATGTCCAAACGTTTGGGAAATGCCATCGATCCATTCTTTACCATCGAGAAGTATGGTTCTGACCCGTTGAGATGGTACATGATTACTAATTCTTCTCCATGGGACAACTTAAAGTTCGACGTAGACGGAATAGAAGAGGTTCGTCGTAAATTTTTCGGAACGCTGTATAATACTTATTCCTTCTTCGCCCTTTATGCCAACGTGGATGGTTTTGAATACAAGGAAGCCGATGTGCAAGACGAACGTCCGGAAATAGACCGATGGATTCTGTCTGTACTGAATACTTTGGTGAAAAATGTAGATACTTGCTACAATGAATACGAACCAACCAAAGCCGGGCGTTTGATTTCAGAATTTGTGAACGACAACCTGTCAAACTGGTATGTCCGTCTGAATCGCAAACGTTTCTGGGGTGGTGGCATGACACAAGATAAATTGTCGGCATTCCAGACACTCTATACGTGCTTGGAAACTGTAGCCAAGCTGATGGCTCCCATCGCTCCGTTCTATGCAGACAATCTGTATATGGATCTGATTGCAGTAACCGGACGCGACAAGGTTGTTTCAGTTCATTTGTCGAAGTTCCCTGAATGCAAGGAAGAACAGATAGACAAGGAGCTGGAAGACCGCATGCAGATGGCGCAGGATGTGACGTCCATGGTATTGGCGCTCCGTCGTAAGGTGAACATCAAAGTGCGTCAGCCGTTGCAGTGTATCATGATACCGGTGACAGACGACAAGCAACGCGCACATGTTGAGGCGGTAAAAGCGCTTATCATGAACGAAGTCAATGTAAAAGAGATAAAGTTCGTTGGCGGCACCGCCGGCATATTGGTGAAAAAAGTGAAGTGCGACTTCAAGAAACTGGGGCCTAAATTCGGGAAGCAGATGAAGGCAGTGGCTGCTGGTGTGGCGGAATTGTCGCAAGAAGCCATTGCGGAATTGGAGAACAGGGGTTCTTATACACTGATTTTGGATGGGGGAGAGGCTGTGATTGAGACCACCGATGTGGAAATATTCAGCGAAGACATTCCCGGCTGGCTGGTGGCCAATGAAGGCAAATTGACCGTAGCTTTGGAAGTGAGCGTGACCGAGGATTTGCGCCGCGAAGGTATTGCACGCGAATTGGTGAATCGCATTCAAAACTTCCGCAAATCGAGCGGCTTTGAAATAACGGACAAAATAAATATTACGTTATCAAAAAATCCTCAAACAGATAATGCGGTAAATGAATATAAAGACTATATTTGCAATCAAGTTTTAGGAACATCATTGACGCTTGCCGACGAAGTAGAAAACGGAACGGAACTTAGTTTTGACGATTTTTCATTGTATGCAAGTATCATGAAAGAATAATTGTTGAACAAGTCGGCAGTACGGTAGTTTTCTTCCCCCTGCCGACAGCTAACTACTAAAAAACACATATTATGACAGAAAAATCGAGATACTCAGATGCTGAATTAGAAGAATTTCGTACCATTATTATGGAGAAGTTGGAATTGGCGCAGCGTGATTATGATTTGTTGCGGGCCAGCTTGAACGGCCAAGATGGCAATGATACGGATGATACGTCTCCAACGTACAAAGTGCTGGAAGAGGGAGCCAATACCTTGTCCAAGGAGGAAACCACGCGCCTGGCACAACGCCAATTGAAGTTTATCCAAGGATTACAAGCTGCTTTGGTGCGCATTGAAAACAAAACGTATGGCATTTGTCGCGAGACCGGTAGATTGATTCCGGCAGAGCGTTTACGTGCCGTGCCTCATGCCACATTAAGCATCGAAGCTAAAAACAACGGTAAGAAATAAAAATGAGCAAATTTCTCACAAAAGGCCGGATAGCTCTACTTATTATTTTTTCGGTACTGATTATAGACCAAATAATCAAGGTTTGGATTAAAACCCACATGTATTGGCATGAGAGTATCCGCATCACCGATTGGTTTTATATTTACTTTACGGAAAATAGTGGGATGGCATTCGGCATGGAAATATTTGCAAAGCTGTTTTTAACGCTATTTCGCATCGCTGCTGTGGCAGTGATAGGTTGGTTTCTGCATAGGTTTGTGAAACTGGGACTGAAAACAGGCTTCATCATCTGTGTCTCTTTAGTCTTTACCGGAGCATTAGGTAATATAATCGATAGTGTGTTTTATGGGATGCTATTCAATGAGAGCACCCATTCGCAGATTGCCTCTTTCATGCCCGAGGGTGGGGGGTATGCTCCATGCCTCTACGGCAAAGTAGTAGATATGTTCTATTTCCCTATCATTGATGCCAATTGGCCGGAATGGATGCCGTTTGTCGGTGGAGAACACTTCATTTTCTTTAGCCCGATATTTAATTTTGCGGATGCGGCAATCAGCTGTGGCATCATTGCTTTGCTGCTGTTTTATGGCAAGGATTTCAACGATGCTTATCATGCTGCTATAAAGAAATCATGAAAAGAAGAAATCGAGTTCAATGGTATGGCATACTCCTTTTGACGTGCAGCCTGGCGGCTTGTCAGGTAAAAAGGCCTGACTACGTATTGCAGGACAGCCGGATGGAGGAGGTGCTTTATGACTATCACATAGCAAAAGCTATGGGTGAGGAAGTGCCATATAATGAGAATTATAAACGGGTGCTATACATTGAATCGGTTTTCAAAAAACATGGTATTACACAAGCCGACTTTGATTCTTCCATGGTTTGGTTTGCCCGCAATCCGGAAACACTGGTGAAAATATACGAAAAGGTAAATCTGCGGCTGAAAGCCGAAAGAGACGGCATCAACCACCTGATTGCCATGCGCGACAACAAGCCCAAAGAGTCTCTGCCCGGAGACAGTATCGATGTATGGGCCTGGCAGCATATCTATCAACTGACAGGGATGTCTTTGGACAACAAGATGATTTTTATTTTACCGGCAGACACTAACTTTCACGATAGAGACACATTGCGCTGGAACGTGCGTTTTCGTTTTTGTAAAGGTATGCCGGATGAAAGGCGAGACAGTGTGCATGCTCCTTTCATGGCAATGCAGATATTGTATGAACAAAATGATAGTGTGATAGGCGCCACCCAAAAAATAATGAAAGAAGGACCCTGTACAATCAGTCTGTACGCTGATAAGTTGGGCAAAATAAAAGAAGTACGCGGATTTATCTATTATCCGGTTCAAAAAAATGGGCGCTCATTATTGGCAGACCATATCTCTTTGATGCGCTATCATGCCAAGGACAGTTTGACAATTACCCCAACAGACAGCCTCCAACAAGCTTCTGACTCTACGCTAAAGGACAGTATTGAGCAACAATCTGCAGACTCGAGAACTCCGGAAAATGAAGAAGTGGATACCGATGGAAAGGAGGAACGTAGAAACATACGTCCCCGTCCTACACTAAAAGAAATTGAGAAAGCCTCCCGTTAATGGGAAATATCTCCTCCTGAATTGAAAGAAAGATGAAACGGTATGCTTCTCATTTTCTGTATTTTCCCGACCATGGCTGTTTGAACCGGCATGTTGTCGAAATGTATGAAAGTCACGTGGTGCGTATCTTTCCATTGACTGAAGAGGTGGAAAATACCGAATGGTTGCCGGGTGTCATCGTGTTGCTTTCCGGTAACGATTCCTATATGCCGGATTTCGACAAATGTGGAAATAAGCTTACAACAGTTCCTGCCGATATAAAAAAAAGCTGTTCTCACTGACTGTATTCCTTTTTTCTCCTTTTGATTTTACAACGATGCACCCCTGCGCCGAAACTCGGCGCAGACAACTGCAGTAGCAATTGCTACATTCAGCGACTCGGAAGTCTTGCGCTCTGCAGGATAACTCGGAATATACAATCTCCGATTGATAAGTTCCTTCACTTCTTTTCCTATTCCGTTACCCTCATTGCCCATCACAATCAATCCATGGGAGGAAAGCGGAAGGGTATAGATATTCTCGCCATTCAAAAAGGTACCATAAACAGGTACATCATTCAGTGATTCAATCAGCTCGGGCAGGGGAGTGTAATGCAATTTCACCCGTGCAATTCCTCCCATCGTGGCCTGCACAGTCTTGGGATTATAAGCATCTACCGTATTAGGAGAACAGAAAATATGCTCAATCCCGAACCAGTCGGCAAGGCGAATGATAGTTCCTAAGTTACCGGGATCTTGCACATCATCCAAAGCCAGACAAAGGGAATGACTCATAATGGAACTATCCCATGTGTCATCCGGCTGCCGAAACACCGCTAAAACTTGTTGAGGAGCTTTCAATAAACTGGCACGCGACAACTCTTCTTCTGAAACTTCAGTGACATCTGCCACCGAAAGAGAACTGTTATGAGAAAACCATTCGGCTGTCGCCAAAAGAAAAAGGCAAGGGAAACGTCCCAACAAATCCTCCACAAGCTTAGGCCCTTCGGCCAGAAAAACTTTATCGGCTTTCCGGTTCTTCTTCAACTCCAGGGAGCGAATATATTTTATACGATTCTTACTCAGTGCCATGAAATCAATGTTATTATCCGGACAAAAGTACTCTTTTCGGAGAATATTACAAACTGTGCAGCAAATGAAAGAGAAAGAAATGAGAGATTTTAGGCGGGCACTTGGCTTAGGTGAGAAAAAATACAAGTATATTTGCATTTGTTTATGTGCAATCAATCAACCGATATGGATAAAGGCTTCCGCTACATAATAATCGCCACAATTTTCCTCCTTTTGGCTTCTTGTTCATCTACCAAATATGTACCGGATGGTTCATTTTTATTGGATGAGGTACACATAAATACCGACAACAAAGAAGTGAAGCCTTCCAATCTTTCCATATACCTTCGGCAAACGCCGAACTCTAAATGGTTCAGCCTGATAAAAACCCAACTATATATCTACAATTGGTCGGGGCGTGACTCTACACGAAGCATAAACCGTACACTGCGAAGGTTGGGAGATGCTCCCGTCATCTATAGTGAAGAAGAGACCAACCGCACCGGGGAGGAAATCACTAAAGCCGTGCAAAACATGGGCTATATGGGGGCTACAGTCGTTCCTATACGTCAAATCAGGAAGAAAAAGATGAAGCTTACCTATCGGGTCACTACCGGAAAACCCTACATAGTACGTAGTATCAGATATGATATTCCGGATGATAAAATAAAACAGTACGTCGGGCAAGACACCACAGCGACGCTATTAGCCGAAGGCATGCGCTTTGATGTCAATGTATTGGATGCGGAACGCCAGCGCATCACAGAGAATCTGTTGCGAAACGGGTACTATAAATTCAACAAAGAGTACATCTCTTACATCGCCGATACCGTGCGAAACAGCTATTATATAGACCTGACTTTATCCTTGATACCCTATAGGCGACATGGTGGAGACAAACCACAACCTCATCGACAATACATCATCAATAAAGTCGGCTTCATTACGGATTACAATATGTTGCAATCATCCACGCTGAATAGTATCGAAATAAATGATTCATTGCATTATAGGGGGTTCCCCATTTACTATAAAGACAAGCTGTATTTACGCCCCAAAGTATTGGTCAACAACTTGTATATTACTCCCGGAGAGCTGTATAACGAGCGCGATGTGCAACATACCTACTCCAATTTCGGGCGTTTGCAAGTGTTGAAATATACAAACATCCGCTTTTTTGAAACGCTACAGAACAACCTTCCTACGCTGGACGCATACGTAATGTTGACAAAAAGTAAACATCAGGCCGTTTCGTTCGAAGTAGAAGGAACCAATTCGGCCGGCGATTTGGGTGCCGCAGCATCCGTTTCATTCCACAACCGTAATGTTTTTAAAGGCTCCGAAGCATTGATAGTCAAATTGCGTGGAGCATACGAAGCCGTATCGAGCTTGCAAAACGGTCAAAATCAAAACTATACCGAATTGGGGGCAGAAGCTACCATCAACTTTCCACGCTTCATGTTTCCATTCATTTCCAATGATTTCAAACGCAAAATCAGAGCCACTACCGAGTTCGGCTTACAATATAACTACCAGATGCGCCCTGAATTCACACGTATCATAGCATCTGCCGGTTGGAGCTACAAATGGGGAGTGCAGCAACAGCGTTCGCAACATCGCATTGATTTACTGGATATCAACTATTTGTACATGCCTTGGATAGATTCTGACTTCAGAAAGACATATCTGGAGCAAGATGAAAACTACATCCTAAGGTATAACTATGAAGACCGCTTCATTGTACGCACCGGATATAGTTATACTTACCACAGTGCCGGAAGAGGCTTGAACAATAATTCCTTGACAGGCGATTCTTATGCCATTCGCTTGAACCTTGAATCGGCAGGAAACCTGCTTTATGCCTTGGCTAAAGTAGGGGGGATGGATCAGAACGGCGAAGGAGAATATACTTTGCTGAATATTCCTTTTGCACAATATCTTAAAGGTGATTTTGATTTTGCCAAGAACTGGACGATTGATTACCGCAACTCTTTGACGTTTCATTTTGCTGCCGGCATTGCCATTCCTTACGGGAATGCCTCCATCGTTCCTTTTGAGAAGCGCTACTTCTCCGGTGGTGCAAACAGTGTGCGCGGTTGGTCGGTACGCGATTTAGGGCCGGGTACATACAGCGGCGACGGTAAGAATTTTCTGAATAAAACCGGTGATATAAAATTGGATGCAAGTATCGAATATCGCACACGCTTATTCTGGAAATTCAGAGGAGCGATCTTTGTCGATGCCGGCAATATATGGACAATACGCAATTACAAAGATCAGCCGGGAGGCAAGTTTAAAATAGATGAATTCTACAAACAGATTGCCGTGGCCTACGGTCTGGGATTACGCCTCGATTTGGATTTTTTTGTATTGCGCTTTGATGGTGGTATGAAAGCCGTGAACCCGGCATACATACATAAAAAAGAACATTATCCTATTATCCGCCCGAAACTCAGCCGTGATTTTGCCTTTCATTTTGCAGTAGGTTATCCGTTCTGAAGCAATGTTTATAAAGAGGACTTGTACATAACAAAAAAAGAGGAATATTCACATTGAACTTCCTCTTTTCTTGCGGGTGGCAGATGGGACTCGAACCCACGACATTCAGAACCACAATCTGACGCTCTAACCAACTGAACTACAGCCACCATGTTTTTTGCATTTCTCAAATGCGGTGCAAAGATAGGGATAATCTTTAATACTGCAAAGAATAAGGCATCTTTTTGCTCTTAATGTGCTATTTTTGTGCCTCGTAGATTCCCACATTGTGCTGCCGGAGGAGGGATCGGGCGTTTTTAGTGAAGATTTCCAGATGCTTACGAATTTCAGGGGATAGACTGTTAGTTGGACAATGAGCAGGATAAAGAATATAGTTTTTCTCTCGAGACACTTTGGGACGGGCGGTCCATACAAGGTTGTACCCGCAGGAAGAAACACGGCAATCGGGAAATGGAATGGGAGTGCTATCCGGGTGGATTGTGTACCTATCGCTGAAAAAAACGGGACGGATGGGCCGGGGCAGATTCCATTTCTCTAATTGCAAGGTGAAAATTAGTCCGCCGTCGGTATTTTTCGCACTCATGTTGGAAATAAAATTTCCTAAAGAATAGACTACAACATGTTGCCTGCTTCCTTTGGTGATTAGCTCCATGGGCTGGATGACATGCGGATGTGAGCCTATAATGTGTGTGACTCCTTGCTGAATTAACCAATCTGTCAGTTCGCACTGTTCGCGGTTGGGAAGGGAATGGTACTCTTCACCCCAATGCATGCAAGCGATAATGGCGTCAGGCTGACGCGCTTTGGCACTCCTGATGTCTCTCAATATGCTTTCTTTGTCAATGTAGTTTACAATATTGGGTGGGGTGGCTTTGAGGCCATTGGTTCCATAGGTGTAGTTCAGAAAAGCTATGCGAAAACCTTTCTTGTAAATAAATAGAGGATAATGCTCTTTGCGCTGAGCAATGTCCTTATACGTTCCGGTATGAAGAATATGCAACGAGTCGAGCATGAGCAGCGTACGCTCCAAGCCTTTCTTCCCTCGATCCAGGCAATGGTTATTGGCTGTCAGCAACACATCGAATCCTGCATCCTTGATAGATTGAAGAAATTCATCGGGAGCACTGAAATTCGGAAACCCCCGATACGGCTTTCCTGCTAATGTGACTTCTAAGTTACCGATGGCGAGGTCGGCTTGGGAAATTTGTTCCCGGACGAGATGGAAACAAGGAGAATAGTCGTACTTCCCTTCAGAAGTACGTGCCGCATCTATTTGTGCTTGATGCTGCATCAAATCACCAACAAATAATAGCGTAATCCTTTCTTGGGCAGAGAGGGCTACGCTATATAATAGTAAGGTTATGCAAATGATGGTAATTCTCATTCTTTTATTTTTATTGATAGATGGCTTTTTTGCCGGCTAACAACGTATTCTTCATCAGAGAAACAATGGTCATCGGTCCCACGCCACCCGGTACGGGAGTGATGTATGAGCATTTGGGAGCTACTTCATCAAACAAGACATCACCTGTCAGTTTGAAGCCCGATTTCTTCGTAGCATCGGGGACGCGGGTCGTACCTACATCAATCACAACAGCTCCCTCTTTTACCATCTCGGCATTGACAAAGTTGGGTTGACCCAAAGCAGCAATGATGATGTCTGCTTCTTGGCATTCTTTTATCAAATCTTTGCTTCGGCTATGGCAGACTGTTACAGTAGCGTCGCCGGGATAGGCTTTTTGCATCATTAAGGCCGCCATTGGTTTCCCGACAATATTACTGCGTCCCAGCACAACGCATTTCTTGCCCGAAGTTTCTATTCGGTAGCGCTTCAGCAGCTCAAGTATGCCGTTAGGAGTGGCAGAAACGTAGCAGGGCAGTCCGATGGACATACGGCCTACGTTGATAGGGTGAAAACCGTCCACATCTTTGCGATAATCGATTGTTTCAATCACTTTCTGCTCGGAGATATGTTTGGGCAATGGAAGTTGTACGATGAATCCGTCCACATCGGCATCTTCATTTAATTCGCGGACTTTGTCAAGGAGCTCTTCTTCTGTTATATTTGCTTCATAGCGGATGAGGGTGGACTTGAATCCACAAATTTCGCAAGCTTTCACTTTGGCTGCTACATAAGTCTCGCTACCTCCGTCGTGCCCCACAAGAATGGCGGCTAAATGAGGACGTTTGCCTCCGCGGGCCACTATTTCGGCTACTTCTGCTGCAATTTCCTGTTTTACCTGTTCCGAAATTGCTTTTCCATCAATCAGTGTCATTTTCAGTTTATTGTTTGAATGATTATTTTTCTGCATGATTCGCAAATGTAGAGTAAATAACCGAATAAAACAATAATCCCGCTGACTTCATTCATGATATGAAATTAGCGGGATTGTTCCTTTCGGCAGTTATTCTATCTTTTCAGTCTCGGCATCATTTTTCCCATTTTACTGCCGGTGACCATTTTCATCATTTTACGGGTCTGCTCAAACTGTTTCAACAAGCGGTTCACCTCCTGAATATTCGTGCCGCTGCCTTTGGCAATACGTTGACGGCGCGAACCGTTCAGGATGGCAGGATTACTTCGCTCTTCCGGAGTCATGGAGTATATAATGGCTTCTATACTCTTAAAGGCGTTGTCATCAATATCGATGTCTTTGATTGCTTTGCCTACGCCAGGTATCATGGAGGCCAATTCTTTCAAGTTACCCATTTTCTTGATCTGTGCAATCTGTCCTAAGAAGTCATTGAAATCAAACTGATTTTTGGCAATCTTCTTTTGCAGACGTTTGGCTTCTTCTTCATCATATTGTTCCTGTGCGCGTTCCACTAATGATACGATATCTCCCATACCGAGTATGCGGTCGGCCATACGAGAGGGGTGGAATTGGTCGATTGCATCCGTTTTCTCGCCTGTACCTACAAATTTGATAGGTTTATTGACTATCGAACGGATGGAAAGGGCGGCACCGCCGCGGGTATCACCGTCCAACTTTGTCAGCACCACACCGTCAAAGTCAAGACGCTCGTTGAATTCTTTAGCTGTGTTTACAGCATCCTGACCGGTCATCGAGTCTACCACGAATAAAATCTCATTCGGATTGATGGCTTGTTTGATGGCTGTAATTTCATTCATCATTTCTTCGTCTACAGCCAAACGACCGGCTGTATCGACAATCACCAGGTCATAACCTTTGGCTTTAGCCTCTTGAATGGCATTCTGAGCAATGGCCACCGGATTTTTACTGTCCGGTTCCGAATACATCGGGACTTCAATCTGTTCCGCCAATACACGTAGTTGTTCAATGGCCGCGGGACGATATACGTCGCAAGCTACGAGCAAAGGTTTTTTGTTCTTTTTGCTTTTCAGCATGCGCGCCAATTTGCCGGAGAAGGTTGTCTTACCTGAACCCTGCAAACCGGACATCAGAATAATGGCAGGTTTGGAGTCAAGATTGACATCAACTGTTTCGCCCCCCATGAGTCGGGTCAGCTCGTCGTGTACAATTTTCACCATCAACTGGCTGGGCTTGACAGCTGTCAACACATTCTGCCCCAGGGCTTTCTCTTTGACCGTATCTGTGAAGTTCTTGGCTACTTTATAGTTTACGTCGGCATCTAAAAGGGCTTTGCGTACATCTTTCAGAGTTTCCGCAACATTGATTTCAGTGATTTTACCTTCACCTTTCAAGATCTTGAACGATCTCTCAAGTCTCTCGCTTAAATTATCGAACATGGTATTTAATAACAATTACTAAAATTACAAATATATCTATGATGCAGCAGCATTAGCTGTTCATGCTCATCAGAAATTCGTCGTTGTCTTTCGTCTTCTCCAAACGCTCTTTCACGAAGTCCATCGCTTCCATCGGGTTCATGTCGGCGAGATATTTGCGAAGAATCCACATGCGATCCAATGTCTGTTTGTCTTGTAGCAAATCGTCACGGCGAGTGCTGGAGGCAACAATGTTGACAGCCGGGAAAATACGCTTGTTGGACAAGTTGCGGTCAAGCTGTAACTCCATATTGCCCGTACCCTTGAACTCTTCGAAGATTACTTCGTCCATTTTGGAACCGGTATCAATCAAAGCGGTGGCCAATATCGTCAGCGATCCGCCACCTTCAATATTACGTGCCGCCCCGAAGAAGCGTTTGGGCTTGTGCAGTGCGTTGGCGTCTACACCGCCCGACAGAACTTTCCCGGAGGCCGGAGACACAGTGTTGTATGCGCGAGCCAACCGGGTGATGGAGTCGAGGAAGATCACGACATCGTGTCCGCATTCTACCATGCGTTTAGCTTTTTCAAGAACGATTCCGGCTATTTTTACGTGGCGTTCTGCCGGTTCGTCGAAAGTAGAAGCGATTACTTCCGCATTGACTGTACGTGCCATGTCGGTCACTTCTTCCGGACGTTCGTCGATGAGCAGCATAATCATATAAACTTCAGGATGATTGGCTGCTATGGCATTGGCGATGTCTTTCATCAATATGGTCTTACCGGTTTTGGGTTGTGCCACAATCAGGGCACGTTGGCCTTTACCAATCGGAGCAAAAAGGTCTACTACACGAGCAGATAAGGAATCGGAATAGCCTCCTTTGCAGAGTTTGAATTTCTCGTCCGGAAAGAGGGGAGTGAGATGTTCGAACGGAACGCGGTCGCGTACGAAGGCCGGGTCGCGCCCGTTGATTTTGGCCACTTTGACCAGCGGGAAATATTTTTCGCCTTCTTTGGGAGGACGAATCGCGCCTTCCACCACATCACCGGTCTTCAGACCGAATAATTTGATTTGCGATTGTGATACGTAGATGTCGTCCGGTGAAGAAAGATAGTTATAGTCGGAAGAACGCAGAAAACCGTATCCATCCTGCATGATTTCCAATACACCGGTTCCAGTGAGAATATCATCAAATTCGTAGGCTTTTTCGCGTTCTACCACAGGCTTGTTGTCCGATGCTGCCGGATTCTCATTGGCTACATACTGTTGCTGTGGAGCACGTTGTTGCGTCGGGCGCTGTTGGTTGTAGCTTCCGGAGCGATTATTGTTGTTATTATTGTCTCTGGGGCGAAGGTGTGGGCGTTGTTGCTGTTGCTCTGTCGGCGTGGTGGCAGAAGCTACAGGCATTTCTGTTTTGGTAGCTTCGAATTTGCCGATAAGTTCGGAGGGAAGTTCTGTCTTCTCTGTCGGAAGGTTTTCAATCGGGATAAAATCGTCTTCTGCTTCAGTCAAGATAGGACTTTCATCTACTACTATTTTCTTTACCACTTTATTCGGCTCCGTTTTTACAGTCTTTGGCTCGAAGTTCAGTTCCGGTTCTGTTACTTTTACTTTTACTTTCTCTTTGGCATTGGAGGAGGCGGCAGCTTCTTCCTGTGTTTTGCGGGGGCGTCCGGGTTTACGCTTGGATGGAGATTCCGTATTTTTAGGAGAGGTGGCGACAATGGCACTGTCCGGTTTGGACGCTTCAGCGGCAGCTGTGTTGATTGGTTTGGCCGATGGGGCTGCTTCAACTGCTTTCACTTGTTCTTTGATAACCGGAGTTTCTTCGTTTCTTGCTTTGGTGAGTTCTCCGTTTTTATTGGCAGAAAATACTTTGTCTGCGCTTTCCTTCTTTACGGTTTTTACAGTCACGCGGGAGCGCTTGTCTCCTTTGCGCTCTTCTTTCAGCTTGTCGGCTGCTACCTTTTTAGTAGCACCGGCAATGGCTTGTTCGTCAAGTATCTTGTAAACAAGTTCTTCTTTTTTTAATGATTCTGTTTTTTTTAGTCCAAGTTCTTGGGCAATAGTTTGCAATTCCGACAAGTTCTTGTCGTTGAGTTGAATGATGTTATACATACAGTATATGTGTGAATGGTTTAATGTTTTATTCTTTTTTGAAAAGGGCGTATTGCTTAATTGCAGTTGTTCTATTTAGTGCAACTTCGACTACCTGTTTGTTGTATATATTATTTGTATGGGATGTTGTTGTTGATTTGGAAATCCGATTAACAGCTTTTGTCTCGGTAAGAAGTCCCGGATATTTCAACGGGGCAAAGGTAATGTTTTTTTTTGATTCTATGAATAAATCTTTTATTTTTTATGTGATGTACACGTTTATTTCGGGAATGAGGAGGTTATGACCAATACGTTTTTGGTTTTTTCATCTATCCGGAAACGGTTGTCTGTCCGTTCTCCTACCAACCAGATTATTTCTTCGCCGCAGCAAAGCAGCCATTGTTGCTCTTTGCGCACAACGGAGAATTTACGGTCGGTTAGATAGTCGCTTACTTTTTTCCATCCTTTCATACCGAAAGGAACAAATGTGTCGCCATGTTTCCAAAGGCGTAGAGACAAAGGGTGTTGGAGTTTGTCGGCATCAAAGCAACCGGTGTTCTTATCGCGTGGAATAATAAATTCAGGCGTATAAGCATACTTTTTCATTTCCAGAACAGGCCGCTTTGTTCCGTGCAGAGGTTCTATCAGTAGCAGTTCTCTATCTTTTACAATGCGCCGGTCAGCATTGGCAAACGACTTTCCCGGCTGTCCGTCCAATGTGTGGTATATGTCTTTTACTTGGGCGGCATTGAATCCTAATGGATAGAGCACTTCAAATAAGATGGTTTCCGATGCGGGTTCTTGCTTTAGGGCATTGATACGTATGCCTTCCGGTGTCATTATTCTCTGTTTGGCTGCTTCTACACTTATATTATATATGGCGGCGGCGTCATTCAGATGTTCGGCTGTTTTGAGGATGCTCTCTTTGACCGAAGGATTTATTTCCTGCATGAGCGGAAGTAAGTTCAGCCGTATTTTATTACGAGTGTACTCATCTTGCAGGTTGGTGCTGTCTGTCACATATTCCTGTCCGATGTCTGATAAGTAGTCGAGGATTTCTTTTCTGTTCAGGCAGAGTAGAGGGCGTACTATATTCCCGTTTTTAGGGCGTATGCCGCGTAGTCCGTTGATGCCGGTTCCGCGAATCAGATTAAGAAGCAGTGTCTCTACGCTGTCGTCTTGGTGGTGGGCTACGGCAACAACTGCGGCGCCGCATGTTTTCCGTATTTCTTCAAACCATTTGTACCGTAACTCCCGAGCGGTCATTTCGATGGAAAGGTGTCTTGCCTTTGCTTCTTCTATTGTATCGAAATGAGTGATATGCAACTGAATGTCAAACTCTTTACACAGCTGCCGGACAAAATTCTCGTCACGTTCAGACTCCTTGCCTCGAAGATGAAAATTGCAGTGGGCTGCATCGCACGCATATCCCATAGCTTGCAGTAGGCGCAATAATGCTACAGAGTCTGCACCACCGCTTAGCGCTACAAGAATCTTGTCGCTCGAAGCGAAGAGCTCATGGCGGTCGATATATTGTCTTACCTTTTGTATTTCCATATTCGTGTGGTTTGCAGATGTAAGGGTCGTTTTTTTTATTATTCTTTTGTTGTTCGTTGCGCAACTTGCTGTGTATATGCTAAAAACAGAACAACATCCTTCGTGAAGAACGCTCAAAATAATATCGGTTCTATCGCAAAGGTAGTGCAATTTTTTGATTCTGAGGTTGCATCGTGTTGATTTATCGACAATGAAGTGGCACTTCATCGCCCATATGGCGGCACTTCGTCGCCCATATAGTGGCACTTCGTCGCCATCGAAGTGTGGCTTTACGGTCAATGACGTATCGCATAACGCCAAGCAACTATTTATTTCTTTGCGGCATGAGTTTGAATGTCGTTTAAAGCACGTCTTTAATCTCCGGGACCGGCTCAAACCTTGTTTCGGGAAAGTGTTTGGCCAGATAATTGCGGATATACCGCATCGTGTCGTCCTGAATGGTTTTATCTTCTACGGTAGGGTAAAGATTATATAATACGGCGTGCAGAGTGATGCCTCGGTTTTTTACCGCTTCCAGACTGAGTAAAGTGTGGTTGATACTTCCGAGCTTGCCTGAAGTGACAAAAATCAGTGGGTACTTCTTTTCGGCCACATAGTCTATGGTTAGAAAATCTTCTGTCAGAGGCACCATGAGGCCGCCTGCACCTTCAACGAGGACTACGTCGTAGCGGCGGGCAAGTTCCTTAGTGGCGCGTTCTATTTTGTCGAAGTCGATGGCGCGCTTGTCTATGCGGGCAGCAAGATGGGGGGAGCAGGGGTATGAGAATATTTCGGGCATGGTGAGTCCTTCATGGTCTTCGGGCAGGTAGCCGGTGCCCATGATGCGGCGGTGCAGGTCAATATCTTCAGAATGTCCGGTATTGCCGGTTTGGATGAATTTCTGGGTAATGACGCGTCGGTCGCCTCCATTCAGTTGGCAAGCATACCAGGCGGTACAGTAACTTTTTCCGGCGTCCGTATCGATGCCGCTGATAAAATAAATCTCTGATTCCATGATTCTTTGCAATTTGGTCTTTATTCGTTCGATTGGTTTCTTTTTTGCGCTATGATGTAAATTGGATGATAGGTCAGGGTTACCTTGTCATCTGCTTCGCGGAACAGTCGGGCATATTCCTCACAGAAATTTTGCAGGCGGCTGCGTGTCCATATTTTCTTTTCCGTACCTGTCACTCCGGTCTCTTTCAAATGTCTCAGTACGTGCCGAGGGGTGTCGAAAGAGAGCGACACAACCTCTTCTTCTGCATGAATGATGTCGAAAGCCGGATGCAACAATGCTTGTAACTTCTCAATGGGCAGATAGTTCAACCCATGCCCGGTCAGTTGGCGAATCTGATGCATGTTGCTTGAGCCGAAGGTGCTGAAGGCAAGAATCCCGTTTGTTGTCAGTGTCCGGTGGCAACGGGTAAAGAATGCGGCCGGGTCGTTGAACCACTGCAGGGTGGAGCAGGAGGTTATCAGGTCCATATTCTCCGGAAAGTCTTGTTCCTCGGCATCTCCGGGCAGAAAGCCGACTCCGGGAAAACGGCAAAGTTCTTCGATGCATTCTTCCATTTCCCGGCAGAGGTCGTTCAGCAGTAGTGTCTCAGGTTTCAGCGTTTGCAGAAGGATGCGCGAATAGCTTCCTGTGCCGCATCCAAACTCAAGGATATGGCGGAAACGTGCAGAGAGTTCTTCGGGCTGACAATCTTCGGCAAGCAGAGACTCCGCAAGCATCCTCATCATCTTCAGGGCAACCTGCTGTTGCACGCGAGCCTCGCGAGCATAGGTGTTTCTTGCCCGCGCAAAACGTTCGGCTATCAGTTGTTTGTCCATAGGTCTTGCAGATAATGGCGGAACAATTCTTCTCCGTAATGCGCGTCTTCCGTCTGTCGGATGGCAGCGTCCGTTTCTTTCCATGCTTGTAGTTGATTGCCCGGCGCAATGATACGGTCATTGCTTCCTATCACGGCTTGCTGCCAACGAAAAGTGGAGGGGGGGAGCGCTTGATGCCGCTCTTCTATTTTTGCAAGTTCTTCGCGCAGTTCTTCCAGCGGGCGGCGGGGAGTTACTTGCAGAAAGTTTTTGAATGCCGTTCCATCGGCACACATTCGTCGCAGGAACTTGTGTAAGGAAGCTCCGGTCAGTCCATCCAGTGTGCCGCGAAAAATAGCGGGTGGGATGCCTCGATGTTCGTCAATAGGATAGGGGGTGCCATTGATGGCAATGCTGTTTGCTATGGGTGATGAAAGATGTGGAAGTACTTGTGAGGCAGCCCACACTCCCATAGACCAGCCGATGACGTTGATTGCTTTGTACTCGTTCAGGGCGGATGTGTCAAAATCGAGTGTACGATAGTCGTAGCAAATCATAAAGTCACTTCCGGCAGGATGACAGGTTTTGAAAGGGGTTTCGTCTGCTCCCCAGCCGGCAAAGAACAAGAGCAGGCGGCGATGGTGCTCGTGTATGATATGGATTTGTTGCATTCTATTTCCTTTTTAGTGCTTTCTAAATAGACTGAAGAGTTGCTCCGATGAGATGGGCCAACTCTCTTATTTCTTCTTCTTTAATTTCAGCAGTCAGCGAAAAACGGATGCGTGATGTTCCTGCGGGAACTGTGGGCGGGCGGACCGGCAATGCATAAAATCCGTGGCGTTGCAGTTCTTCGGCGCACCGTATGGCATCTGCGCTTGCTCCGATAATCATGGGGGCTATGTGGCTTGCGCTTGGGCATTCATATCCGTTGGCTTGCAAAGCTTCACGCAATAGTTGGCTGATGTGGGTCAGGTGTTGTCGTTCTTCTTGCATAAAGGGGAGTTTGCGTACAATGAACAATGTCCAGGCAATGTTTATCGGAGGCAGGGCGGTTGTGAAAATCAATGTACGCATTCGGTTGACGAGGTATTCGCGCGTCACCCTGCTGCAAACGAGATAGGCGCCTGCCGATGCGGCGGCTTTGCCGAAAGTGCCCACAAGAAAATCTATATCCCGGATACATCCGGACTCTTCTGCACAACCCAATCCGTATTTACCCCGCACCCCGAAAGCGTGTGCCTCGTCTACGTAGAGCAATACATTATTGCAGGCATGCTTCAACTCTACCAGTTTTTGCAGGTCGGCCATATCGCCATCCATGCTGAAGATGCTTTCTGTTACGATAATAATCTGTCGATAGGACGTGTGATGCTCTTTCAGCAGACGTTCCAGTTGCCCGGTATCGTTGTGGCGGTAGCGTATGCATCGTGCTGCCGAAAGTCTGATGCCGTCGATGATGCTGGCATGCACCAGCTTGTCGGCCAAGATGAGCGTTTGTGTATCACTCACGGCCGGAAGGATTCCGGTATTGGCATGGTACCCACTGTTGAATACTAAGGTCGCTTCCGAGCCGAATAGCTTGGCAAGTTCGGCTTCCAGCTCTTCATAGACGTTGAAGTTTCCCGTCAGCAGGCGGGAAGAAGAGGAGGTAGGCAAAAACGTTTCTGCGGTCAGCGTCCGAAGAAACTCCTCTCTTAATCCTCGGTCTGTTGCCAATCCCAGATAGTCGTTGGACGAAAGGTTCAGCATCCGCTTGTTGTCTATCACGACATATCGCCCATCATGTACCATTTGCGGCAGGCTGCGCAGGTTGCTTTGTTCTTTCAGTTCCTGCAATTGCTTCCGCATATATTCTGTTGCGTTCATACTTAGATATAATAAATCGGTTCATGGAAGGTTATCTCATCTCTCCGATGATTTTCATCAGTCCGCTTGTCAGTCTCGTCAACTGTTCGGGAGTGATGATAAACGGCGGCATCAGATAGACTAATTTTCCGAACGGGCGTACCCAGATGCCTTCTTCCACAAACCGCTTCTGCATCCATGCCATGTCCACACCGACAGTCAGTTCGATGACTCCGATAGCTCCCAGTACGCGTACATCCTGCACCGGCGGCAAATGTCGCGCAGGCTCCAACTCTTGCTTCAGCTGGCTTTCAATGCGACTTACTTTTCCTTGCCAGTTGTATTCCGGAGAAGTCAGCAGTTTCACCGATGCGCATGCCACGGCACAGGCCAACGGATTTCCCATGAACGTAGGTCCATGCATGAATACTCCCGGCGAGTGGTTTGAGAGGGTATCGGCCACTTCGTTGGTTGTCAATACGGCGGAAAGTGTCATGTATCCTCCTGTCAGTGCTTTTCCTATGCACATGATGTCCGGCTCCACGCCGGCATGCTCCCCAGCAAAAAGCTTGCCCGTTCGTCCGAACCCCGTTGCTATTTCATCGAATATCAGCAGTAGATTGTGTTTTTTGCATATCTGTGCTGCTTCGCGCAGGTATTGCGGATGGTAAAACCACATGCCTCCTGCACCTTGGACAATAGGTTCAAGAATAAGTGCAGCCAATTCTTCATGGTGTTTTTCCACTATTTCTTGCAAATGCCCGATATCCTTGGCATCCCATTCTCCATCGTAGCGTGAATGGGGCTTGGGGGAGAAATAGCGTATAGGCAATGCTGAGCCGAATAGAGAGTGCATTCCGGTCACCGGATCGCATACCGACATGGCATTCCATGTGTCTCCGTGATAACCGGAACGTATGGTCACAAAGTTACTCTTATTCTTTTTCCCCTTTCCGTGCCAATATTGTACGGCCATCTTCATGGCAACCTCTACAGCCACCGATCCGGAATCTGCATAAAAAATCTTTTGCATGGATGGGGCAACAAGCGGTAACAGCAACTTTCCCAATTCAATGGCCGGGTCGTGGGTCAGACCTCCGAACATGACATGCGACATCTTGCCGAGTTGCTCTTCGGCTGCCCGGTTCAGCATCGGGTGATTGTAACCATGAACGGCACACCACCAGGAGGACATTCCTTCTATCAGTTTTTTCCCACTTTCCAACGTAATGGTAGCACCGTCTGCCCGTTTCACTTTATATACAGGCAGGGGATTGGTGGTAGAGGTATAGGGATGCCAAAGATGCTCCCTGTCGAATTGTGAATCGCTGAAACGGTATCCCGCATCTTCAATCAAGATTTTGTCTTCCGAGATTTTTGATCCCAAAGTAGTCAGCAAATCGCCTACAATGGCAGAGTTGATTCCGATGTAAAGTGCTTTCTTCACAGCTCTCTTACTCAGCCGGGAACGGCCTCCTGCAAAACGCAGGAATGCCGTCGGATTGATGAAGCGGAACAAGGCGATGGTGGTCAGTACCTCTTCTTCGGTCAACGGAGCCTGATGCTCCAAAGGAGTTCCCGAAATAGGACTCAGCAGGTTGATAGGAATGGATTGTACTTCCAGCTCTTTCAAAGTGTAGGCAAACTCGATACGTTGTTCCATACTTTCACCCATGCCGATGATGCCGCCGCTGCAGATGTCCATTCCTACGTTGCGGGCTACGCGCAAAGTACGCAGTTTCTCTTCTTGCGTGTGTGTACTGCAAAGTTGCGGAAAATAGGAAGGGGCTGTTTCCAGATTGCAGTGATAGCGTGTAACGCCTGCATCGTGCACTACCTTCATTTCGTCTTCGTTCAACAGACCCAGTGAGGCGCACAGCTGTATGGAGGAGTTACGGCGCATGTGCTGAACAGCCTCACGCAGTTTCTCCATTTGTTTGCCCGAAGGCTTGCGTCCACTGGTCACTAATGAGAAACGCGCCACACCTTGGCTTTCATTATACTTGGCGTGGCGCAGGCACTCTTCTTTGTCCACCAAATCGTATATCTCTGCTTGAGTCTTGTAATGTGCTGACTGTGCACACCACTTGCAGTTTTCCGGACATTTCCCCGACTTGGCGTTGATGATGGAGCACATGTCGAACTCGTCCGAAGCCAAGGCTCGGGTTATTTCATGCGCAGCATCATATAAAGCTTCTTTATCGGGTTGTACTGCCAGCCATTCGGCCTCTTCTTTCTTTATCGGGTTGCCCTGCAGCACTTGTGCTTTTAATTCTTGTACAGTCATATTCTTTAAGTTGCGCCTTTGCACGGACATTTAATAAAAGCACGGTTTATCAGAATGTGATGACTTGCATAGGTCGTACTGATTCTGATAAACCGTGCCGATGGAATTGCTTATTTGAGTAGGAAAATCTACTTCCCGTTTTTTTATAAGGCTGACACCTTGTGCGCCGGAAAAAACATTTAGGACTCTTACTTGTTGTGGCATTCCGCAGAAAAGAAAAACCTCAATCTCCGATAAGGCACTGTAATCATCTTCCTTTCTTTGGGTGAATCCTTGCCATGCGCTTCCCGTACCACATTCTGTATAGGTGGCGGCTCCTGTGGCTTTCTGCTTTGCCAATGAACTGTCTGCCACGTCTTTTCGCAGGCAGCCAATGGTCACACAACGTCCTATAGAGGCAAACGTTGCATAATTCTTTCTGCTCCAGCGACGGAAGCGGATGGTGGATATAGTAGGTATTTTACTCTTCATTATCAATTGTAGAGAATACGTCCGTTCAGTATGATTGGTTCTCTTTTTTTACGGTTGCAAATGTAGACAAAATATTCAAGAGTAGGGTGGGGGTGGGCATAAAAAAAGGCTATCTATCCCAGACAGCCAGTCTTTTTGTTAACCTTAATCTAATACTATGAAAAACATGTCACAAAGGTACACCGTTTTCCCTTATTCCCAAATTTTGTGGCAATATTTGTTTGAATTATAACGCGTTTTAGTATATTTGCTGATGTTGTTAACTATTGGTTCCTCACTTGTTAAAAAGATTTCTCCGAAAAGCCAAATTGTAGTCTCCTCCGTATCATCTCCGCATCTCCTCCGCATCTCCTCCGTATCTCCTCCGTATCACCTCCGTATCACCTCCGTATCTCCTCCGTATCACCTCCGTATCATCTCCGTATCTCCTCCGTATAATCTCCGCTTATATGGATACGGAGCGGAGGTGGTGCGGACACGGCGGAGACACGCCGCCGGCACGCCTCATATGTTTTTCTCTCCTTTCCCCTCCCTTACCCCCGTGTCCTTTCCCCCTTTTTTCTTCCTTTTCCATTATTATAATGTGTCCCTTCCGCTCCCCACCTTTCCTCCCTTCCTTTTCTTCTTCCTCCTACCTTGCTGTTTTTCAGTCGTTTGATTATTTTTTTTCATTTTTCTCGGAAAAAAGTTCCCCGTATATTTTGCCGTATTTCCCATAAGCTCTACTTTTGCATCCGCTTTCGGCAACGGGGGCATGTGCGCTTTGACATGATGGTTTGCGAGATGCTGCAAGCGGCTTTCGTTTCCCTTTATTCTCCTCCCCTTTCGCAGAGAGAGCGTGTGGCGGTAAATAAAAAAGGGAAAAAAACTTCTCCGATAATTTGGAGTATATTGCTAAAAGTGCTTACCTTTGCATCCGCTTTCCCTTAGAGGTCAGCGCCGTCGATCTTTGAACAGATTTACATAAACAATACAAGTAGTACAAGATCAAGATTCGTTTTCCGTTCATTCGGAAGGCGTTCTTGGGTAAAACAGAAGAACCGTCAATGCCCCCTTGCTTATTCGCTCGGGGGATTGAACATTGAGACTTCTTTAGAATTTCGGATGTCCTGAACAGAGCAACATGCCCTCCTTTTTCCCATTTTCTTCGGGATTTGGGTTTAAGTGAGAGCACACGATACTTTTACAATGAAGAGTTTGATCCTGGCTCAGGATGAACGCTAGCTACAGGCTTAACACATGCAAGTCGAGGGGCAGCATGGACTTAGCTTGCTAAGTCCGATGGCGACCGGCGCACGGGTGAGTAACACGTATCCAACCTTCCGGTTACTCCGGTATAGCCTTTCGAAAGAAAGATTAATCCCGGATAGTATGGTGATTCCGCATGGTTTCTCCATTAAAGGATTCCGGTAACCGATGGGGATGCGTTCCATTAGGCGGTTGGCGGGGTAACGGCCCACCAAACCTACGATGGATAGGGGTTCTGAGAGGAAGGTCCCCCACATTGGAACTGAGACACGGTCCAAACTCCTACGGGAGGCAGCAGTGAGGAATATTGGTCAATGGGCGTAAGCCTGAACCAGCCAAGTAGCGTGAAGGATGACTGCCCTATGGGTTGTAAACTTCTTTTATAAGGGAATAAATTGAGGCACGCGTGCCTTTTTGCATGTACCTTATGAATAAGGATCGGCTAACTCCGTGCCAGCAGCCGCGGTAATACGGAGGATCCGAGCGTTATCCGGATTTATTGGGTTTAAAGGGAGCGTAGGCGGGCGCTTAAGTCAGCTGTGAAAGTTTGGGGCTCAACCTTAAAATTGCAGTTGATACTGGGCGTCTTGAGTGCGGCACAGGCAGGCGGAATTCGTGGTGTAGCGGTGAAATGCTTAGATATCACGAGGAACTCCGTTCGCGAAGGCGGCTTGCCGGACCGTAACTGACGCTGATGCTCGAAAGTGTGGGTATCAAACAGGATTAGATACCCTGGTAGTCCACACGGTAAACGATGAATACTCGCTGTTTGCGATATACAGTAAGCGGCCAAGCGAAAGCGTTAAGTATTCCACCTGGGGAGTACGCCGGCAACGGTGAAACTCAAAGGAATTGACGGGGGCCCGCACAAGCGGAGGAACATGTGGTTTAATTCGATGATACGCGAGGAACCTTACCCGGGCTTGAATTGCAACCGAATTACCTTGAAAGGGGTAAGCCGCAAGGCGGTTGTGAAGGTGCTGCATGGTTGTCGTCAGCTCGTGCCGTGAGGTGTCGGCTTAAGTGCCATAACGAGCGCAACCCTTATCGACAGTTACCATCGGGTCATGCCGGGGACTCTGTCGAGACTGCCGTCGTAAGATGCGAGGAAGGGGGGGATGACGTCAAATCAGCACGGCCCTTACGTCCGGGGCTACACACGTGTTACAATGGGGGGTACAGCAAGCCGCCCGGCGGCGACGCCCGGCCAATCCTAAAAACCCCTCTCAGTTCGGACTGGAGTCTGCAACCCGACTCCACGAAGCTGGATTCGCTAGTAATCGCGCATCAGCCACGGCGCGGTGAATACGTTCCCGGGCCTTGTACACACCGCCCGTCAAGCCATGAAAGCCGGGGGTACCTGAAGTGCGTAACCGTAAAGGAGCGCCCTAGGGTAAAACCGGTGATTGGGGCTAAGTCGTAACAAGGTAGCCGTACCGGAAGGTGCGGCTGGAACACCTCCTTTCTGGAGTGACTTCGTATATTTTTAGGAAGTCCGGTTCTCCTGTCTTGTACCGCCTGTTTGTTTATCCGAATACGAGAAAAGTAGAAGCCGGGCCTTTTCCACGGCCGGGGTTTGACTGACAGTCCTATAGCTCAGTTGGTTAGAGCGCTACACTGATAATGTAGAGGTCGGCAGTTCAACTCTGCCTGGGACTACCCTTTTTTGGGGGGGATTAGCTCAGCTGGCTAGAGCACCTGCTTTGCAAGCAGGGGGTCAACGGTTCGAATCCGTTATTCTCCACATATTCCCGTGTTTTCGGGTATTACGATCTTTGACATGATGCGAACAATAAAAAAGTAAAGTTAAAGCTGAAAGTATATATCGACCCACACAATGTGAGCCGGTACGATAAAAAAGCAAGTAAGGGCGCACGGCGGATGCCTTGGCTCTCGGAGGCGATGAAGGACGCGATAAGCTGCGATAAGCCGCGGGTAGGTGCAAATAACCTTTGATCCGCGGATTTCCGAATGGGACAACCCGTCACTTTGAAGGAGTGACATCTGTCACAGACAGAGGCTAACGCGGGGAACTGAAACATCTTAGTACCCGCAGGAAAAGAAAATAAACAATGATTCCCCCAGTAGTGGCGAGCGAACGGGGATGAGCCCAAACCACCGGCGTTACGGCGCCGGCGGGGTTGTAGGACCACGTTCCGGCATGTGTTACGGTGAGTGGAACCGCCTGGAAAGGCGGGTCATAGAGGGTGATAACCCCGTACACGAAACCGTATCCAGCCCAGTGGTATCCTGAGTAGCGCGGAGCACGAGAAATTCTGCGTGAATCTGCCGGGACCATCCGGTAAGGCTAAATACTCCCGAGAGACCGATAGTGAACCAGTACCGTGAGGGAAAGGTGAAAAGCACTTCGAGCAGAAGAGTGAAACAGTTCCTGAAACCGTGCGCCTACAAGCGGTCGGAGCCGCCTATTGGCGGTGACGGCGTGCCTTTTGCATAATGAACCTACGAGTTACTTTTTCCGGCGAGGTTAAGGGTCTTGAGACCTGGAGCCGAAGCGAAAGCGAGTCTTAATAGGGCGTTTTAGTCGGAAGGAGTAGACGCGAAACCAAGTGATCTACCCTTGGGCAGGTTGAAGGATGGGTAACACCATCTGGAGGACCGAACCGATAAGCGTTGAAAAGCTTCCGGATGACCTGAGGGTGGGGGTGAAAGGCTAATCAAACTTGGAGATAGCTCGTACTCCCCGAAATGCATTTAGGTGCAGCCTTGACTTATACCGGCATGAGGTAGAGCGACTGATAAGATGCGAGGGCTTCGCCGCCTATCAAGTCTTGACAAACTCCGAATGCTTGCCGGTTCTATGTCAGGAGTGAGGGCACGGGTGCTAAGGTCCGTGTCCTAAAGGAGAACAATCCGGACCAGCGGCTAAGGCCCCCAAATGAATACTAAGTTGAACTAACGAAGTCAGATTGCTAAGACAGCTAGGATGTTGGCTTGGAAGCAGCCATTCATTTAAAGAGTGCGTAACAGCTCACTAGTCGAGGAGTTTGGCGTGGATAATAATCGGGCATAAGTATTCTGCCGAAGCCCTGGGATGATATCATCATCGGTAGGGGAGCATTCCACTCTGCGTCGAAGGCGAAGCGCGAGCTTCTCTGGAGCGTGTGGAAAAGCAAATGTAGGTATAAGTAACGATAAAGGGGGTGTGAACCCCCCTCGCCGTAAGACTAAGGTTTCCTGATCAACGCTAATCGGATCAGGGTAAGTCGGGTCCTAAGGCTCAGCCGAATGGCGATGCCGATGGCAGAACCGGTTAATATTCCGGTACTACCTTCAGGAGTGACGCGGTGACGGAGCAGTGACAGTGCCGCCGGCTGACGGAATAGCCGGTTGAATGGTGTAGGTGTCGAGGAGGGCAGGCAAATCCGTCCTCCGAGCCGAACCTGATAGTATGGGGCGTCCTTTGGACAACCCAATAGCGCATGTAATCATACTCCCCAGAAAATCCGCTAAACATAATCCTGTAGGTACCCGTACCGCAAACGGACACACGTAGTCGGGTTGAATATACTAAGGCGCTTGAGTGATTCACGGTTAAGGAACTAGGCAAACTGACCCTGTAACTTCGGGATAAAGGGTCCTCCGTAAAACGGAGGCGCAGAGAATCGGTCCAGGCAACTGTTTAACAAAAACACAGGGCTGTGCTAAATTGAAAGATGAAGTATACAGCCTGACACCTGCCCGGTGCCGGAAGGTTAAGAGGAGACGTCATCGATAAGAGAAGCGTTGAATTGAAGCCCCGGTAAACGGCGGCCGTAACTATAACGGTCCTAAGGTAGCGAAATTCCTTGTCGGGTAAGTTCCGACCTGCACGAATGGTGTAATGATCTGGACGCTGTCTCAACCGTGAGCTCAGTGAAATTGTAGTATCGGTGAAGATGCCGATTACCCGCGATGGGACGAAAAGACCCCGTGAACCTTTACTATAGCTTAACATTGAATTTGGGTAATTGATGTGTAGGATAGGCCGGAGGCATTGAAGTCGGGACGCCAGTCCCGGTGGAGCCGCCGTTGAAATACGGCCCTTTGGTTATTTGAGTTCTAACCCGTTGATTTTCGGGGACATTGTTTGGTGGGTAGTTTGACTGGGGTGGTCGCCTCCAAAAGCGTAACGGAGGCTTCTAAAGGTGCCCTCACGGCGATTGGTAACCGCCGGCAGAGTGTAATGGCATAAGGGCGCTTGACTGGGAGACATACACGTCGATCAGGTAGGAAACTAGAGCATAGTGATCCGGTGTTTCTGTATGGAAAGGACATCGCTCAAAGGATAAAAGGTACTCCGGGGATAACAGGCTGATCCCTCCCAAGAGCTCATATCGACGGAGGGGTTTGGCACCTCGATGTCGGCTCGTCACATCCTGGGGCTGGAGAAGGTCCCAAGGGTTGGGCTGTTCGCCCATTAAAGTGGCACGCGAGCTGGGTTCAGAACGTCGTGAGACAGTTCGGTCTCTATCTATCGTGGGCGCATGAAATTTGCGCGGCTCTGACACTAGTACGAGAGGACCGTGTTGGACCGACCTCTGGTTTACCGGTTGTGCCGCCAGGCGCATCGCCGGGTATCTACGTCGGGATCGGATAAGTGCTGAAAGCATCTAAGTACGAAGCCGGCCGCAAGATTAGATTTCTTTTCAGGGTCGTCACAGACTATGACGTTGATAGGACGCAGGTGTACAGGCAGCGATGTCACAGCCGAGCGTTACTAATTGCCCGTCCGCTTTTTTGTCTTCCGCTTTCGTGGTTGGTATATACGTTCAGCTTGCGGTCATCCGTGTGATACGGTGACCGTGCTTTGCTTTTCGCCTCATGTCTTTCTTATTCAGGTGGCTATAGCGCCGGGGCTCCACCTCTTCCCATTCCGAACAGAGAAGTTAAGCCCGGCCGCGCCGATGGTACTGCGTAACAGTGGGAGAGTAGGTAGCCGCCACTTTCAGGAATCCCCTTCATCAGAATACAGGATGGAGGGGATTTACTGTTTATGTGGACTTGGAAAGTTCGGGAACATGAAGACCGGAGGACTGTGCCTGAGATAAAAATGACATTAAAAAGAAGATTTTATTCTAAACGCTACATAATAAGGAAGCGTTTAGTTTGCCTATGTGTTACAGCCGCATTTTTAATGCAGTGTTCAGTGCTTCCCAATTATCGCAAAGCGCCTGCATGGAGGGAAACAACAAGTTGGCTCCGGCATTCAGCAATATTTGCGGGTCTAATGGGCCGGTATTGACTGCTATGGTGAAGATGCCTGCTGCTACTCCTGCCTCTACTCCGATGGGGGCATTCTCTATAACAATGGCTTCATCGGCTTTCACGCCGGCTTTTTGCAATCCCATCAAGTAAGGTTCCGGATGAGGTTTACCATATTTTACGTCATAGGCAGTCACCATATGTTTGCGCCGGAATATGTCGGGGAAGCTGTGATTGAGCCGGTTCAGCAGGGAATGTTGTCCGGAGCCGGTGACAAGTACCGGAATAAGGCCTGCTGCTTTTACTTTTTGCAGTATTTCCCATGCGCCGGGCATAGGTAGCGGTTCGGGATGAGTGCCGAATTCGGCGCTTTTTTCCGCATAGATGCATTCTATCAGTTCGGCAGGGGCATCTGTGCCATGTTGCCGACGGTAGACGATGTTGATTGTTCCGGCACCTGTGCGTCCTTCGTGCATATAAGCTTCTTCGCGGCTCAGGTGCAGGCCGTGGCGTTCCATCACTTTATGCCAAGCATCTGTATGGTAGGGCATGGAGTTGAATAATACGCCGTCCATGTCGAAAAGAACGGCCTTGAGTTGGATATGAGGAAGTCCGGAAGTTTCCGTAAAGCGAAAAGTGGCGTTTTCAATCATTTTCTATACCTGTTGTTTAGCGGAAGCAAAGATAGGTATAAAATTCTCTTGATTGATGATGACAAATACAGAATCTGCGGATATATGCGGTCTTTATGGTTCGAGACAGCAAATTCCCACATGATTCTGTACTCTGAAAGTCGCCATGGAGGTGTTTCGCAACACCCCCTGACGAGAAAAAAGAACAACCAAACTATTCCATTGTACGGATGGGCAAGTCCGCCACTCCGTTGTATGTGGCGTGTGTGCTTGCCAATCTTATTTTCGGCCCCGGAATCAAGGAACAGTAATTCAGTACATGACGTATTCTTGCTCTTTGTTGGGGGGTGAATTCTTGTATGTAACCAATCTCATAGTCCATGATGTTTAGTGACGTAAAGACTTTATCCCTTTCGCAGTCGTATCGTTGTGCCAACTCCTCGACGGCGCACCACTGCGGAGCTTAGGTCACAGAGCACATTCCACATTACTGCTGACGCTTATTTCTAACGTCGCCCCTTCGCAACTGATGCCGGAGAAAGAGGTGTCGGACAATTCCAACAACTCTTTCTCACCTTGTTTGCAATCAAAGAGAACAAGACATGCAATGACGGCTGAAACTAAGAACAGGGGTTTCGTGATTCTGCTCCTTTAATGATTTATATTTTCTATTTGAATCATATTTTCAAATGGAACAGGCTTTTATCAGGAAAACCCTTGCCCATTTTTATAGGGATATAACACTACAGTCTCTCCATCGCTGTTGGTCAGATGAAATGCTCCTTCTTTAATAGAAAATTTAAGGACTACGGTCTCAGTTTTCCCATCTTCATCGGTGCCAGTGATACTTAGCGTATCTCCTGATAGTTTCCATTTTATCTGAATCTCTCTTTCTTTCTTAAACCCTCCTTCATAAGAATCATCAAGGATGTATTCTGTGATCGTTCCGGTATGGTTCGCTTTAAATACCAGAATGGCAACCTCGCCCTCGTCATAGCTTATCCATTTACCTATCTGTATAAGATACTGTTCCGGCCCATTGCCGGAGGAAGCTATCTCCTTGATGCGTTCTGCAAAATCTTCCAGATCTGAATCCAACAGTTCATATTTAGAGCCTAAGCGATCCTGAATGAGTTCATTGACCGATTTGTTGAGTTCCGCAACCTGTTCTTGTGTCCAGTCGCCGAGGATGTCGAGAAAGTCTTTCTCGGCATCAAGCAGATCTGAATTGTAAGTCTCTGCAAGAGTCGATTTTAGAACTGTGGTCAACAGCTTGAAGTTTGTATTACATGCTTTTGACAGTTTTGCGCCGTCAAGATTGCCGTCGGCAAAGGAAATCAGCAGTTCTCCATTGTCATTGACGAAGTTATAGGCACTTTCTCCCCATTGAATGAGGTCGTCGGATGTGGCGATGACGAGCCCTACTCCGGCCTGAATAAGCTTCGGCGCAGCCGTAATCGCCAAGTCAATGGGGCGTATGTGGCATTGGTCGCAATAGTTTTGAAAGGCTTCGCAATAGGGCTTATGTTCACTCCCATGTCCGGAAAGTCCACCGGTGTAGTATATGTCCTTGAAGATGGCCGGCGCATAGCGGTCCAGCTTTCCGGTAGAGAAATCCGCCCAAAAATCTTTGACGTTGTAATTCTTGGGCAGATGGTCAGGGTCTATGGCGCCAAACAGTTCGCGCCTCACCTTGCTGTCTTTTATATTGATGCCCGCTTTTTTGATGACTCCCAAAGCTGCGTATCTTGGCAGGGCGGTGGACGATTCCATTGCTTTGTAGAAGTCGTAGCCTGCTTTTACTTGGGCGATTGTTCCGCGCGTCTTTGTCTGACTCTTGCCAAGTGCCGTCAGTAGTTCGTATATCTTATCCGGGTCGTTGTATGAGGCATCCGGATTGGCAAGGCCAAAAATCATGCGCATGCGCAACTCCTCGTACACCGAATAGAACGACTTGCCGTTTACGGACGTATCCATAAACTCATAATCGGCTTCCGTGTCGTTTTTCTCGCAAGAGGTGAAGACACACGCCGAGCATATCAGGATGAAAAATAATAAATACCTTTTCATAAGTGTACAGATGATAATGATTCTACGTTTCTTAATATAGCTTCTTCTAAGCAACAATCTTTTCTTCGGAAAGCCGGTTGAGGGTTCATGGCTGTTTCCTGATTCTTTGCCTTGAACCCTCTCTTGCTCTATATCCGGCAGATGTCAGAAGATGATTCCGAAAGTCAAGTCGAACGAGTTCACTTTTGTATGTGCGGTGATTTCATTCAAATCCATCGAATAACTGATACCACCTATGAACTTGTCGTTGAAACGGGCGCGTAGTCCGAAATGGAGGCCGAACTGCACACGCTTCCACGGCTCCTGTCCCGCCTTTTTCATCTCTTCCTTTGAGAAAACATCTACTTTGTCAGATTTTCCTATGATATTTCCCCGCAAATAGGCTCCCACATGGGGGTCGAGATTGATACCGTCGGCAACCGGAAAAGTATAGATGACGCTGAAGGGTATCTTGACGGACAACATGCTGAACTTGTTTTTAAAGAAATATTGGGCTGTGACTCCCGGTTCGATGTAGAAGGGCGTATTGCCCATGTTGATAGCTTTGAGATAGCCGGCGGAGAGTCCGGAGAATCCGTCGCTGGCACTCATTCCTTCGGCACTGATGTTCAAACTGGCTGCGTTGTACTGCACGATGAAACTGCTGAACCCCTCGTAATCGGACGAGCTGTAACTCTTCTGCTGCTTCTGTGGCTTCTGCTGGCTTTGCTGTTGCGTCTGCTTCTGCTGCTTCTGTGGCTTCTGCTGTTTCTGCTGCTGTGTTTTCTGCTGGCTTTGCTGTTGCGTCTGCTTATCCTGCTTCTTCGCTTTCAGTTGGTCAAGTGTAATCACTTGTTGTGCCGAGACTGATGCGCAAACTGCTGTGAATGCTGCCATCATTAAGAATTTGAATCGTTTCATAGATAAAAGGATTTAAAAGTTATTGATACTAATTAGTTTGAATAATCAGGTACTTCGTGTTGCTCCAGAAGGCCTCCGGATTTAAGATGTGGATTTCCGAAGCATTCTTGCTCGTGCGCACAATTTCGTAGGAAGATGAGGGCATGGTGGAGAGAACTTTCGGCTTACCTGCCGGGATTTCCATTCCGCCAAAGGTGCATGTGTCCACTTCCGTGAAGAGCTCGTGCGGCAGGTTGTCATAATTTATTTTCGTCCCCTTTAGGATGCCGTTTTCTTTCAGAATCTTCCTCGAACCCATCACGACAAAGCCTTTGCCTATTTGGGCGCTGCTCAGCAACTTTTCCTGTTCTTGCAGCTTTTGGTTGAGCGTTTGGTTGTCTTGGCTCAGCGAGCTGACCTTTCCGCGCAGTTGGGCGATGTTTACGTTCTTTTGGTTCAAGTCATTCTTCAATTGTGTTATCATTTGGTCTTTTTCGTCAATCTGCCGGTTCAGGTAGTCCACAAGCGTTTCCAGCTTCTTCATGTCCATGCCTTTGGCTTCCAGCAGTTCGGCCATCTTCCGTATTTTCTCTCTCTGTTCCACAAGTGTATTGGCAAAGGATTCGAGGTTTTTCTTCAACTGCTCTTTATCTACCATCGTCCCCTCCGGCCCCTTGTTCGAGAAGAAGAGCCTGCCTTCTTGTTTGGCAATGGTGTCGAGCCCTTCGGAGAGGGCGGACACAAACGAGGTCATCTGTTCCATGATGCTCTGGTTTTGGGCATTCATGGCCTCCAAAGAGTCCACTTGCTTCTTCAGCTTGTCAGTTGCTCCGCCGCAAGCCGCCATACTTGTCAAGACGATGACGGCTGCGACAAAATACAATAACTTTCTCATACGATATTCTTTTGGTTGTTTGAACTTGAAATCATTACATCCTTTCCCTTACAGTGGATTGGCTGTAATCTCCATTTTAATGATACATCGTACGGTGAAGTTAGCAGTTACCGCGCCGGATTTGGTTTCGGCTCTGCCGCGTACAACAATCTTCTTGTTGTTCAGGAAGTTTCTGCCTATCCTGTCGAGCACATCTTGCTCGGCCACATTGATGGTTGTTTCCTTCTGTTTCATATCGGGCACGTCCACACCGTTTCCTTTGTACACGGTGGAACCGTCTATTTTCAGTTCCAGGTCATACACGGCATTGCTGCCGTTGTAAGCGGGCACGCTCACAACGAGGCTTGTCACTCTGATCTTCTCCAAATAGTCTATGTACTCGCTCAGTTCTTTGGCGTCACTAAGCTTTACTTCTAATTGTTCTTCGCCCGACGTGTCGTTGTTTAGCCTGACGGGAATGTCGATTTTTACTTCGGAATTGAGATTTACATCGGCCAATTCTTTCAACTTGTCGCATCCGTTGAACATGGCGAATGCCACAAGCATGCTGAATAGTTTGATTGTTGTTTTCATAACAGTTTATTAGTTTAAAGTTGTCCTATTCTGTTTTAGCTTTTCGGTTACGCTACTCAATTACTGTTATGCAAAAAAAGGTAAAATAGGCTTTGGGGGAACTAACAAATCGTACAAATCGACTAACAAAAAGTATAAATGTTCGTTTTAAGCATCTATTTTGAGACTGTTGGAGGGGGGCGAATTGTTAAAGCATGTCCATGTTAGAGTAAGTATGAGGCTGCACATTAGCAAATCCAAGCCCGTACTTTAGGGAAGGTTGGCCCACAGCTTGGGAGGTGAAATCGTCAGCTATTTATTGCCTTGCTGCTTGGCCCATTGCTTGGGGGTGAGACCCGTGTGCTTTTTAAAGATGCGATAGAAAGACACTTCGTTTGTAAATCCTGACATCTCAAAGATTTCGGGTATGGAATATACCGGGTCTTTCGAGGCGAGCAACGATTTGGCATACTCCACCCGGTAATTGTTGATGAAGTCGGAGAAAGAGGTCTTGAGTTCTTGATTGAGATAAGTGGAGATGTACGTCCGGTTGCTGCCTGCCAGTTTGGCAACATCGGTGATGAGCAACCCCTTTTGGCGGAAGAGCTGTTGACTTTTTATAATTCTGCCGATTGTTTCCCCGAGAAGAAGAAAATCCGGATTTTCTCTGTTCCGGGTGTCTTTGGCACAAGTCCGTTCATCATCATAATCGTCTTCCTCTGTTGCGGTAAGTGTAAGTTCATCCTTTTCTCCTGCCGTCTGTTCGTCCCGGCAGAAGTCTATTGCGTTGAAGTTCTGCTTGAAGCCGATGTATGCCACGGAGAAAATCATGGTGCTGAAAATCACGGAAGGGATGGTGACCATCCATGATTCCTGAATGAAAAAATCACGTCCGATGTAGTTGGCTATGGCCGACAGAAAGGTGAAGATTAGGAATACGGTCAGCAGTGAGCGTATCGGAGCCAGTGTTTTCCCCTCGGTGTTGGCATAAAAGTTATTGATCTGCTCGTTGAATGCAGCGAGCCTCTTGAAACCGTAATAGCATACCGGAATCAGTTGGACGGTAAAGACCACCTTCATGAGAATCAACCTGATGCATTGTGCTTTGGCAACACCTGAATAAATGGCGGGCGATGTAGCGTGTTCGTAGAAATAGCTTTCTACAAAAGCTATTCGTTCGTCGCCCATGGCGATGTAGAGCAGGGCGGTAGTCAGGCTGACAAGGAGGGCAGGGAGCAGTACCCGGTAGTCGCGGATGCGCAAGGACTTGGTGTCGGTCAGTTTGCGGATGTACAGATAGTATAACGGATAAACCGCCAATGTGCAGAAAGCGTAAATGCTCTCGACGATGGAGAACAATTGGACACTTTTGTTGAAATAAACCGCATGCGAGAAATAGAGCATGGTGCAGACCAGCATGAAACGGGTCAATAACCTTTTGGCGGGCTCTGCCTTGCGATATTCCTTCAGGAAGATTGCAGACCAGAAAAGACACACTCCGAAGGGGAGGGTGGAGAATATGGCGTTTATCATTGTATTGTCTTTTAACAATGCAAAGATAGGTGAAAATGTTGAGAAAAAAATGGATGTGTAAAAATAGATGTAAACGATGTTAATGAGTGGAGAGCTCTTCATTCTGCCATGACCTTAAGCCCCTATGTTTGTAATTGAAAAAAGGTAGGCCCACAGCTTGGGAAGTGAAATTTCCCCGCATCAGCTATTTATTGCCTTGTTGCTTGACCCATTGCTTGGGGGTGAGACCCGTGTGCTTTTTAAAGATGCGGTAGAAAGACACTTCGTTTGTAAATCCTGACATCTCAAAGATTTCGGGTATGGAATATACCGGGTCTTTCGAGGCGAGCAACGATTTGGCATACTCCACCCGGTAATTGTTGATGAAGTCGGAGAAAGAGGTGTTGAGTTCCTGATTGAGATAAGTGGAGATGTACGTCCGGTTGCTGCCTGCCAGTTTGGCAACATCGGTGATGAGCAACCCCTTTTGGCGGAAGAGCTGTTGACTTTCTATAATCCTGCCGATTGTCTCCCCGAGAAGAAGATATTCCGGATTGGTGGCTTTGGCAATGGAGCCGTTCCTGCCATTGTTGATGATATTTTCGGCAACAGTTGTCGCTTCGTCTTTTTCCGCCGTCGTTTGTTCGTCGTGGCAGAAATCGATGGCGGTGAACTTCTGTTTGAAGCCCACGTATGCCACGGCGAAAATCATGGTGCTGAAAATCACGGAGGGGATGATGACCATCCATGACTCCTGAATGAAGAAATCGCGTCCGATATAGTTGGCTGTGCCCGACAGAAGGGTGAAGATTATGAATATAATCAGTAGTAAGCGTATCGGATCCAGTGTCTTTTCTTCGGTGTTGGCATAAAAGTTCTTGACTCGCTTATTGAATGCCACGATTCTTTTGGAACCGAAGTAGCATACCGGAATCAGTTGGATGGCATAAACAATCTTCATGACGAGTAGTCTGGAGTATTGCGCTTGGGCGACGGCGGAATGTGTGACCTCTGATGCATCATGTTTGTAAAAACAGCTTTCTACGAAAGGAACCCGCTCATTGCCCATCATGATGTAGAGCACGGCGGCCGTCAGGCTGATAAGCAGGGCGGGGAGCAATACCCAATAATCCCGGATGCGCAGGGGTGTGGCGTCCGTAAGTTTGCGGATGTATAGATAGTATAGCGGATAGCCTGCCAGTGTGCAGAAAGTGTAGATGCTTTCGAGGAAGGAAAACAGTTGGACACTTTTGTTGAAGTAAGCTGCATGCGAGAAGTGGAGTAGGGTGCAAATCAGCATGAAGATGGTCAGTAATCTCTTGGCGGGGTCTGCCGTCCGATATTCTTTCAGGAAGATTACCGACCAGAAAAGGCTCACTTGGAAAGTGAGGGTGGAGAATATGGCATTTATCATTGTATTGATTTTTTCATAAACAAAGATAAACGTTCGTGTATTAAAAAAGAAATAAAACGTAAAAAAAGTTACATCATGGTTTTCGCCCTTGATGTAACTTTTTTGTCTAATTCCGGATTCTCGGTTTACAGTCTTGCCCGGATGGCCTTGGATTCCTCTTCGTACCCCGGTTTGTTCAGCAAGGCGAACATGTTCTTCTTGTATGCTTCCACGCCCGGCTGGTCGAACGGGTTGACTCCCAGAATGTAGCCACTGATGCCGCAAGCTTTTTCGAAGAAGTAGAGCAGGCCGCCGATGCTTTCTTCGTTCAAGGCGGGAATGACGATGCGTATGTTGGGCACGCCGCCGTCCACGTGGGCAAGCTGTGTTCCCAGTTCCGCCATTTTGTTCACCTCGTCCACACGTTTGCCGGCAAGGAAATTCAAGCCGTCAAGGTTCTGTTCGTCGGTGGGAACCTCCAGCTTGTGATTTGTTTTTTCTACGGAAATCACCGTTTCGCAGATGGTGCGTTCGCCCTCCTGAATCCATTGTCCCATGGAATGCAGGTCGGTAGAGAAGTCTACGGCAGCCGGGAAGATACCTTTGTGCTCCTTACCCTCGGATTCGCCGTAAAGCTGTTTCCACCATTCGCTTACGTAGTGCAGTTTGGGGTTGAAGTTTACGAGGATTTCAATCTTCTTGCCGTTCTTGTAAAGTTCGTTGCGGGTGGCTGCGTAGATGGCGGCGGGGTTTTGTACAAACGGAACATCCTTTCCGCACGCTTTTTCCATGGCTGCCGCGCCTGCCACCAGTTTGTCGATGTCGAAGCCTGCCACCGCGATGGGCAACAGCCCCACCGGAGTCAATACTGAGAAGCGGCCGCCTACGTTGTCAGGGATGATAAAGGACTTATAGCCTTCGTTGTCGGCCGTCACGCGGGCAGCGCCTTTCTTGGCGTCGGTGATGGCTACGATTACCTGCTTTGCCACGTCTTTGCCGCGCTGGTCTTCACATTGTTTCTTCAGCAAGCGGAAAGCTAAAGCCGTCTCGGTGGTGGTGCCCGATTTGGAGATATTGATGACACCGAACTTCTTGTCTGCCAAGTATCGGGTAAGTTCGTACAGATAATCTTCACCGATGTTGTGTCCGGCATACAGGATTACCGGAGCCGTTTTCTTGTCGCGCAGCCAAGTGAAGCTGTCCGACAAAGCCTCTATCACCGCGCGTGCGCCGAGGTAGCTTCCGCCGATGCCGGCAACGACCACCACCTCGCAGTTCTCGCGCAAGGTTTGCGCAGTGGCTTTCAGTTCGGCCAAGTGCTCTTTGCTGATGGAAGAGGGGAGATGCAGCCAGCCCAGAAAGTCGTTTCCTTTGCCCGTACCGTTCTCTAATGCCTCCTGTGCAGCTTTTGCTTGCGCTTCATAGGCGAAGACTTTTTCTTTGGAAATGAATCCGAGTGTCTTTTCAATGTTTAAATCGATCATAATATTCCAAGTTTAAAATTCTGTAATGTTTATTGTGGTTACCATTTGTTTCCTTACCGGAACGAGTCGGTGAGCAGCTTTATTTCAATCATCGGCGAGATGCGCTCGTACAAAATGTTGTACACGGCATCCACAATGGGCATGTTGACGTGATAGTGCTTGTTGATTTCCTTGATACATTTGGTGCCATAGTATCCTTCGGCAATCATTTCCATCTCTATCTGCGCGCTTTTCACCGAATACCCTTTGCCAATCATCGTGCCGAACGTGCGGTTGCGGCTGAAGTTGGAGTAGCCCGTCACTAACAGGTCGCCCAGATAGGCGGAGTCGTTCACGTTCCGGTCCAGTGGATGCACAGTTTGCAGGAATCTGTTCATCTCCTGCACGGCGTTGGACATGAGCACCGCCTGAAAGTTGTCGCCGTACTTCAGACCGCTGCATATTCCGGCGGCAATGGCATATACATTTTTCAGCACCGAACTGTATTCGATGCCGGCCACGTCGTTGCTGACGGAAGTCTTGATGAACGAGCTGGCCAGTTTGCGGGCAACGGCACAAGCCTTGTCCGTGTCGGGGCAGGCAATGGTGAGATAGGACAGGCGTTCCAAGGCTACTTCTTCGGCATGGCAAGGACCTGCCAGTACGGCGATGTTCTCGGCCGGTACGCTGTATTCTTTGCTGAAGTATTCCGATACAATCATGTTGTCATCGGGCACGATGCCTTTGATGGCAGTTATGATGAACTTATCCTTGATTTTGGTCTTCAGTTTTTTCAGGTGGGCTTTCAGATAGGGAGAAGGCGTGACGAAGATGAGCGTGTCGGAGCCTTTCACAACATCGTTGATGTTTGAGCTGAAATTGATACGCTTGATGTCGAATTTGACGCCCGTCAGGTAGGCCGGATTATGTCCCAGCCGTTTGAAGTCGACAATACGGTCGTCGCGCCGCATATACCAGTTTATCGACTCTGCTTGCGACAGAACCATTTTGGCAATGGCCGTTGCCCAACTTCCTCCTCCCATGATGGCTATCTTACCGGGTAGTTTCATGATAATTAATAATGAAAAAAGAAAAATGAAAAGTGAAAAAGGAGCTTGAAAGCCTTCCTCCTTTCTCACTTTTCATTATTATTTTTTAATCTTTAATCGAGTTTATCCATCCGGCAACATCGCCTACGGTCGGGTTTGCCAGTTCCAATTTATACTTCTTATTCATGCCGCAGATGTCCATGTGAAGCTTCTGCGGGTTTACTTCTTTCATGTCGTTTACCAAATTGTATCCGGCTTTTTGGATAACGGCTACCCACTCTTCGGGAATGCCCAAGGCCGTGAATTTGGCAGGAGCGTCTTTCGGAGCCGTCTTTTCGGGACGCATCTGCGGGAAGAAGAGTACTTCCTGAATGAATGCTTTGCCCGTCATCAGCATGGTCAGCCGGTCTATGCCGATACCGATGCCCGACGTGGGCGGCATGCCGTATTGCAGGGCCTTGAGGAAATCCTGATCGATGAACATGGCCTCGTCGTCGCCTTTTTCGCTCAGTTGCAACTGGTCTTTGAAGCGTTCTTCCTGATCGATGGGGTCGTTCAGCTCGCTGTATGCGTTGGCCAGCTCCTTGCCGTTTACCATCAGCTCGAAGCGCTCGGTCAGCCCCGGCTTGCTGCGGTGCATCTTGGTCAGTGGACTCATTTCTACGGGATAGTCGGTGATGAAAGTAGGCTGTATGAAAGTCCCTTCGCAGAATTCGCCAAAAATCTCGTCGATGAGCTTACCCTTGCCCATGGTGTCGTCGATTTCCATTTTCAGTTCCTTGCATACCGCACGTATTTCGTCTTCGCTCTTTCCTTCGAGGTCGTAGCCCGTCTTTTCCTTGATGGCATCCAGAATGGGCAGACGGCGGTAAGGGGCTTTGAAGCTGATGGTCTTGCCGTCTATCCGGGTCTCCGTACTTCCGTTCACGGCCATGCAGATACGTTCTAAAAGTTTCTCGGTGAAGCTCATCATCCAGTTGTAGTCCTTGTATTGTACGTACAGCTCCATGCAGGTGAACTCAGGGTTATGGTTTTTGTCCATACCCTCGTTGCGAAAGTTTTTCCCTATTTCGTATACGCCCTCGAATCCGCCCACAATGAGACGTTTCAAGTAAAGCTCGGTGGCGATGCGCAGATAAAGGTCGAGGTCCAACGAGTTATGGTGCGTGATGAAAGGCCGTGCGCTGGCTCCGCCGGGGATGGATTGCAGAATCGGAGTTTCCACTTCGGTATATCCGGCTTCGTCCAATGCGGCACGCATCGTCTTGATAATGGTGGCACGTTTCCTGAAAGTCTCTTTCACGCCATCGTTCACGATGAGGTCTACGTACCGTTGGCGATAGCGCAGTTCGGGGTCGTCGAAAGAGTCGTATGCCACACCGTCTTTATACTTGACTATGGGCAGCGGCCTGATGCTTTTGGAGAGTACGGTCAGCCTTTGGGCGTGGATGCTGATTTCGCCCATTTGTGTGCGGAATACAAACCCCTCGATGCCTATGAAGTCTCCCAAATCGAGTAAACGTTTGAACACAGTGTTGTACATTTCCTTGTTTTCGTCCGGACAGATGTCATCGCGGGTGATGTACACCTGAATACGTCCTTTCGAGTCCTGCAATTCTATGAAAGAAGCTTTTCCCATCACACGGCGGCTCATCATACGGCCGGCCACGGATACTTGTCGGGGAGCTGCATCGTCTTTGAATTCGTCTTTGATATCGGTGGAGAAAGCATTGGTTACATACTCTGCAGCGGGATAAGGCTCGATGCCCATCGCGCGAAGTTCATTCATGCTGTTGCGACGAATGATTTCCTGTTCACTTAGTTCTAATACGTTCATTTCGCTATAATTCACTCTATTTGGGTACAAAAATAAGAAACATTTTTCAGATATGCGAACCTTTTTCCAAATAATACTATAGGGCAGGGAGGCTGTTTGAAATATGAAAAACAGGTTCCTCCGTGAAATTCGCTCCGCATATCCTCCGCATCAGCTCCGTACCAGCTCCGTATAACCTCCGTATCATCTCCGTATCACCTCCGTATGATCTCCGTATAACCTCCGCTCCTATAGATGCGGAGCAGATACGGGCTTGGTACGGGGCAGGTATGGAGGAGAGTCCTTAATTGCTTAAAATATATACTGATAAGCAGAACTTAAGGTGAAATGATGAGTTTTCTATAAAATTCCACTACATTTGCATCGTTTTACTATGGCATCATATAGACATTACATATTATACATAGGTATATGCTTGGGACTGCTTGTCTTTCCCGGCTGTATGGATGGCGTTGCAGCCAAGGACTTTGTTGTGGTTATCGACGCCGGTCATGGTGGACACGACCCCGGAGCTGTGGGGCAAATGTCTAAAGAAAAAAACATCAATCTGAATGTGGCATTGAAGTTGGGGCGCCAAATTAAAAACAGTTGTCACGATGTAAAAGTGGTTTATACACGCGAGAAAGATGTTTTTATACCGCTTGACCGTCGTGCGGAGATAGCCAACAATGCCAAAGCCGATTTGTTCATCTCCATACACACCAATGCCTTGTCCGGCAATCGGACTGCCCAAGGAGCTTCCACTTGGACGTTGGGCTTGGCTAAATCGGATGCCAATCTGGAAGTGGCTAAACGCGAGAACTCCGTTATCTTATACGAAAACGATTACCGGACACGCTATGCGGGCTTTAATCCGAATTCGGCCGAATCGTACATCATTTTTGAGTTCATGCAAGACAAGTATATGTCGCAAAGCGTACACTTGGCGGCTCTTGTGCAAAAAGAGTTCCGTAGTACTTGTAAACGGGTGGATCGCGGAGTGCATCAAGCGGGCTTCCTTGTATTGAAAGCCAGTGCCATGCCCAGCATTCTGGTGGAGCTTGGCTTTATATCTACTCCGGAGGAAGAACGCTATCTGAACACGGACGCTGGCATTAAATCTCTTGCCAACGGCATTTTCCGTGCGTTCATTACTTACAAGCGCGAACAGGAAATACGGTCGAAGGGAAGTAGCGATACGGTTCTGCCGGAAGATGCGGAGGCGGCGGAAGCTTCTGTGCAAGATAGCACAGCCGATACTGTTCAAGCCGGACCGGAAACAGCGGTTGCGACTTCCGCCGGCGTAACCCGGCCTGCCGGCGAAGCATCGAAAATGACAGGAAAAAGCATCTCCACTCAAACAGAACAGAGTGGTATTGTATTTAAAATACAGATACTTACCTCTTCGAGGCATTTGGCCGGAAATGACAAAAGATTCAAGGGCCTGAAAGGGGTAGAGTCTTACCAAGAAGACGGAATCTATAAATATACCTATGGCGCATCGCCCGACTACAATCTGGTGCTGCGTAATAAGCGCGGCATCGCAGATAAATTCAAGGATGCATTCATCATAGCTTTCAAGGATGGAAAGAAAATGAACGTCAATGCGGCCATCAGCGAGTTCAAGAAAAGCAGAAATAAATAAAACAGATACATAATGAAGTATATTACAAGGGAAGTTAAAATAGGAATAGCCGGTATAGCCGCACTCTGCATATTGGTATATGGCATTAATTATCTGAAGGGTGTTAACATGTTCAAGCCTTCCACTTATTTCTATGTGGAGTTTCAGAATGTAAATGGGCTGACGAAATCCAGTCCGGTTTTTGCAGATGGTTTCCGGGTAGGCATTGTGCGCGATTTGTATTACGATTATACACGGCCCGGAAAAGTGGTCGCTGAAATAGATGTCAATCCGGAACTGCGCATACCCAAAGGGAGTACGGCGGAATTGGCGGCCGAGATGCTGGGCGGCGTGAAGATGACCTTGTTGCTTGCCAATAATCCGCGCGAGAAATACAATGTAGGAGATACGATTCCCGGTCTATTGAACAGCGGTGTGATGGAAAAAGTTGCTTCTATGATGCCGCAAGTGGAGAAAATATTGCCTAAACTGGATTCTATTCTTGCCTCTTTGAATGGGATATTGGCCGACCCTTCCATAACTGAAACTCTGCACAATGTGCAAAATGTAACGGCCGATATGGCTGTTACAAGCCGGCAACTAAGGGCACTTATGCACACCGACATCCCGCAGCTGACCGGTAAGCTCAATAGCATAGGAGATAACTTTGTTCTCATATCAAACAACCTGAAAGAGATTGACTATGCCGCTGCCATGCAAAAAATAGACGGCACTTTGAAAGATGTAAAAAACATTACAGATAAGATGACAAGAAAAGATAATACCGTCGGACTCTTGCTGAACGATTCTTCTTTATACAATAATCTGAATCTCACCACCGCCAATGCGGCAAGTCTTCTTGAGGACTTGAAAGCGCACCCGAAACGCTATGTCCATTTTTCTTTGTTCGGAAGAAAAAATAAGTAGATGACAGCCTTATATAGATTTTGTCTAAATAGTATCCGGGGCTCTGACTGCAAGAAAAAATGCGCTAATTTCATGTAAGAAGCTGAAAAAGCCCTTTTTACTCCTCTTCTCGGCAGGAGGTTTTTTATTTTTGGTTTTCCGTCAATTTTCTGTGTAACAAGGTGTTGCATAATTCCAATATGGGCATTTCAGAGGGTCGGTTTCCCGAAAAGATAAGTCGCTGAAAGTAAAAGGATTATTGTTCTGTCAAAAAAAACAAGAAAAAAAAGATTTGTTTTTCTCAAATAAGATTGCCAATTTTGCGATTGTAGAAGTTTTGCTTAATCAATAAATGTAGTTGTAGCCGTTATGAGTGAAATAAATCATGTCGGGCTGTGGAACCGTTGTCTTGAGGTGATAAGAGACAACGTGCCGGAGCAGGCATATAAAACATGGTTTCTTCCTATCGCCCCATTGAAATATGAGGACAAAACACTGGTGGTGCAGGTGCCCAGCCAGTTCTTTTACGAGTATCTGGAGGATAAGTATGTAGACTTATTGCGAAAGACGCTCTATAAGGTTATTGGCCAAGGGACACGGTTGATGTATAATATTATGGTTGACAAGAGTTCGCGGAAAACCGTGGATTATGAATCAACGCAGCGTACCATTATCCCTCAAAAAACGGTGGTGGATAAGGCCATTCCGCAAATTCCGGTATCCGAACTGGACCCGCACTTAAATCCGGAGTATAACTTTGAAACATTTATCGAAGGCTATAGCAACAAGTTGTCGCGCAGTGTGGCAGAAGCGGTTGCACTCAATCCGGCCAAAACAATCTTCAACCCGTTGTTCCTGTATGGGGCTTCGGGAGTGGGAAAGACCCACCTGGCTAATGCCATCGGTACCAAGATAAAAGAGCTGTATCCGGAAAAACGCGTGTTGTATGTATCCGCTCACCTCTTTCAGGTGCAATATACTGATTCTGTGCGCAACAATACGACCAACGATTTCATAAACTTCTATCAGACCATTGACGTTTTAATCATTGACGATATACAGGAATTTGCCGGTGTGACTAAAACGCAGAACACTTTCTTTCATATCTTCAATCACCTTCATCAGAATGGCAAGCAGCTCATCCTTACTTCCGACCGTGCGCCGGTGTTGTTGCAAGGCATGGAGGAACGTTTGATTACACGTTTTAAATGGGGCATGGTGGCGGAACTTGAAAAGCCCACCATAGAGCTTCGGAAGAATATTCTGAAAAACAAGATACACCGTGACGGCCTGCGGTTTCCGCAAGAGGTTATCGACTATATTGCAGAGAATGTGGGTGACAGCGTGCGCGATTTGGAAGGTATCGTCATATCTATCATGGCGCATTCCACCATCTATAACAAGGAGGTTGACCTGGAGCTGGCGCAGCGTATCGTCCGCAAGGTGGTGAACAATGAGAATAAAGCCGTGACGGTAGATGATATTATCAATGCCGTGTGCAGGCATTTCGGCGTAGACACGGCCATTATTCACACGAAATCCAGAAAACGTGAAGTGGTGCAGGCCAGGCAGGTGGCCATGTATTTAGCTAAAAGTCATACGGATTTTTCCGCTGCTAAAATCGGGTTGCTCATCGGGCATAAGGATCATGCGACCGTGTTGCATGCTTGCAAGACCATCAAGGAGCTGAAAGAGGTGGATAAAACGTTCCGGGCGGAAATAGACGACATCCGGTCGGTCTTGAAAAAGCCAAACTGAAAAAAGTGTCTTTACGAAGAAGGATAGAAAAGGAGGCAGGGTTTTTAAAAACCCTGCTTTTTCATTGTTTCCCATAGATTCTCCGACATGGCTTCATTGGCTTTCTTTGTATAACGTATGTCGGTGAAGACTTGAGCCAGCGTCTGCTTGTTATTCTCTTGTACGAACTGCCTATTCTGCGGAAGCGATTCTTTATGAGCATACAGCCGGTTGATGTCGTCGGGGGTATAATCACGATAAACTTCGTTGTGTACGAGTGCTTCCAAAGGCAGACGGTCTGTTTGTTCCGGCAGCTCCTCGGGCCATCCCACTGTTACTGTGGTGATGGGGAAGACGAGTTCGGGCAGGTGCAATGTTTCAATAATCATTTGGGGATTGTAAGTGGTGGTGCCCAGATAGCAAATGCCCAATCCTGCTTCTTCGGCGGCTACGCAAAATGTCTGTGCCACCAGTAATGCGTCGACGGCCCCTGTCACAAACCATTCGAAATTGTCATATCCCGGTTCGGCATTTCGTTGCCGGCACCATTTGCTGAAGCGATTCAAATCGATGCAGAAAGTAAGTACCACCGGTGCGGTCTGTACCATCGGTTGGTTAAAATGAGCAGGCGCCAGCTTTGCTTTGCGATCGGCATCGCGCGTCACAATCACGCTGTAAACCTGCATGTTTCCGACTGTGGAAGCCCGGAAGGATGTTTCGAGCAAATCATTTAACAAATCGGCCGGGATGTCTTTGGGTTGGTATTTCCGGATGGTTCTCCGTTGTTTCATGCTTTCCATACTTTCTTTTTTCTGCAAATATAATGTAAATAGGAAATAAAACATATCGGAGCGCCTGAAAAAATCTTTTTTCTGGGATGAAATGGAATATGTTTAAGGCTTATGCAGGCGGTATGATTTTTTCTTTTGGCAAACTTTAAACTTTTGGCATTTTGCTTAAGTTGCAGTATTTTAGATGTTTACTATCCTGTTTTGGGAAACTTTTATTTCCGATGCAAAAAGTTTTGTTTTTGTTTTGTCGGATGGAAAATCGTTTATAAATTTGCAAATACATTTGTTAACGATAAGTATAGCTTCTACAAATTTACTTATTTACAACTGAATCTTATAGAAAAAACATCGTGGAAAAGAAACTTTATTCTTATGATGAAGCCTATAAAGAATCTTTACGATACTTTCAAGGTGACGAACTCGCTGCCAGAGTTTGGGTGAACAAATATGCGGTTAAAGATTCTTACGGAAACATTTACGAGAAATCTCCGGAAGACATGCATTGGAGAATAGCGGATGAAGTGGCTCGCATAGAAGCGAAGTACCCCAATCCGTTGAGTTCGGAAGAACTTTTCAAGTTGCTCGATCACTTTAAGTATATTGTTCCTCAAGGAAGCCCGATGACAGGAATCGGCAATAATTATCAGGTTGCTTCTCTCTCCAATTGCTTTGTAATCGGTGTGGACGGTGAGGCAGATTCCTATGGAGCCATCTTCAAGATAGACGAAGAGCAAGTGCAGCTGATGAAACGCCGCGGCGGGGTGGGGCACGACTTGTCTCATATTCGTCCCAAGGGTTCTCCGGTGAAGAATTCGGCATTGACCTCTACCGGTTTGGTGCCTTTCATGGAGCGTTATTCCAACTCCACCCGCGAAGTGGCCCAAGACGGCCGGCGCGGCGCTTTGATGTTGAGCGTATCCATTAAGCACCCTGACTCGGAAGCGTTTATCGATGCCAAGATGACCGAAGGCAAGGTGACCGGCGCCAATGTGTCGGTGAAGTTGACCGACGACTTCATGCAAGCGGCCGCTGATGGTGAGCCGTATGTTCAGCAATATCCGATTGACGCTGCCGAGCCGAAAGTGAAGAAGAATGTCGATGCGTCTGCCTTGTGGAAGAAGATTGTGCATAACGCATGGAAATCGGCGGAGCCGGGCGTGCTCTTTTGGGATACTATTCTAAGGGAGTCGGTTCCCGATTGTTATGCCGATTTGGGTTATCGTACCGTTTCTACCAATCCTTGCGGTGAAATTCCGTTATGTCCGTATGATTCGTGCCGATTGCTTGCCGTCAATCTTTACTCGTATGTAGTCAACCCGTTTAAAGCGGACGCTTATTTTGACTTTGAACTCTTCAAGAAACATGTAGAGCTGGCTCAGCGCATTATGGACGACATCATCGACCTTGAGCTGGAAAAGATTGAGCGCATCATGCAAAAAATAGATGGCGACCCCGAAGGAGACGAGGTGAAGCAAACCGAGCGTACGCTTTGGCAGAAGATATACAAGAAGAGCGGGCAAGGACGTCGTACGGGCGTAGGTATCACCGCCGAGGGCGACATGCTTGCGGCCTTGGGCTTGCGTTATGGAACGGAGGAGGCTACGGAGTTCTCGGAGAAGGTGCACAAGACCGTGGCGCTTAGCGCATACCGTTCGTCTGTTCGGATGGCCAAGGAAAGAGGTGCTTTTGAGATTTATGATACGGAGCGTGAGAAAAACAACCCGTTCATCAACCGTCTGCGCGAGGCCGATCCGGAAATGTACGAGGAGATGACGAAATACGGGCGCCGCAACATAGCCTGCCTTACCATTGCGCCGACCGGAACAACCAGTCTGATGACACAGACCACTTCGGGCATCGAACCGGTGTTCTTGCCCGTGTACAAACGTCGTCGCAAGGTGAATCCTAACGACACGAATGTGCGCGTGGATTTCATCGACGAAACCGGTGACGCTTTTGAAGAATATATCGTTTTCCATCCCAAGTTCGTGACTTGGATGGAGGCGCAAGGCTACAATCCTGCCCGGCGTTATACGCAGGAGGAGGTGGATGCTTTGGTGGAGCAATCGCCTTATTACAAGGCAACTTCCAACGATGTGGACTGGCTGATGAAGGTAAAGATGCAGGGACGTATCCAGAAATGGGTGGATCACTCCATCAGTGTAACCATCAATCTGCCTCACGATGTGGATGAGGATTTGGTAAATAGATTGTATGTAGAAGCGTGGAAGTCCGGCTGCAAGGGCTGTACGGTCTATCGCGACGGTTCGCGCTCGGGTGTGCTCATTTCTACGAAAAAGGATAAGAAAGCAGAGCTGCCTCCATGCAAGCCGCCTACGGTTGTTGAGACGCGTCCCAGAATATTGGATGCGGATGTCGTGCGTTTTCAGAACAACAAAGAAAAGTGGGTGGCATTCGTAGGATTGTTGGACAACCATCCTTACGAGATATTCACCGGTGTGCTGGATGACGATGAAGGCATCATTCTGCCGAAGAATGTGGTTTCCGGGCATATCATCAAGAATGTGGATGAAAATGGAAACAAACGTTACGACTTCCAGTTTGAAAACAAACGCGGATATAAAGTTACCATCGAAGGGTTGTCCGAGAAGTTCAACAAAGAATATTGGAACTATGCCAAGCTGATTTCCGGCGTATTGCGTTATCGCATGCCCATCGAGCAGGTCATCAAGTTGGTAGGCTCGCTGCAATTGGACAGCGAAAGCATAAATACATGGAAGAATGGTGTGGAGCGTGCTTTGAAGAAATACATTCAGGACGGAACGGAGGCCAAGGGCAAGAAGTGCCCGAACTGTGGCAACGAGACACTGGTCTATCAGGAGGGATGTCTCATCTGTAAGACGTGCGGCGCTTCCCGTTGCGGGTGATAACGCTGAATACGCTGAGGCGTTTTTGTTGCCGGCCGGTCATCGGTGCCTGAACACAAACGTTTGCATAGGATTTTGAGAGTCTTAGATAGCAGTAGTTGCATGATTATGAGTAATATTCTCTATACTTGCATAATCATTGCAGCTACTGCTGTTTCTAAATCTAATATAATATGACACTATCATTTAATATTGAGTATCGTACCAGCTGGGGAGAAGAAGTCAGAGTCCTGGGCTCTATCCCTGAATTAGGTGACAATCGGTTCGATGAGGCATTCTCTCTGCATACGGTGGACGGTATCTGTTGGACGGCGGAACTCGACATCCGGGTTCCGGAAGATAAAACAATCAGGTACGGCTACCATATCTACAAGGACGGCAAACCGGTGCGTTCCGAATGGAACAGCCTGCCGCGTATCTTGCATGTGGCGGACAATCCGAAGAAAACTTACCGTATGGAAGATGGTTGGAAAAATCTGCCGGAACAACAGTATTTCTACACTTCGGCATTCACCGAATCTTTATTGGCGCACCATGACCGCAGTGCCGCTCCTCGCGCTTATAAGAAAGGCTTGTTGATAAAGGCTTATGCTCCTTGCATAGATAGCGATCACTGTCTGGCGCTTTGCGGAAACCAAAAGACATTGGGCGATTGGAATCCTGGCAAGGCGGTTCTTATGAGCGACCTTGACTTTCCCGAATGGCAAATAGAGTTGGATGCCGATAAAATCAGCTTTCCGTTGGAGTATAAGTTCGTTTTATACAATAAGAAAGAAGGCCGTGCAGTGGCTTGGGAGGAGAATCCTAACCGCTATATGGCCAATCTGCAGCTGGCAAGCAATGAGACATTGGTCGTCGGCGATCGTTACGTATATTTCAATCTTCCCGCCTGGAAAGGTTCGGGGGTGGCTGTGCCCGTTTTCTCTCTCCGTTCGGAAAAGAGCTTTGGGGTAGGTGATTTCGGCGACTTGAGGCGCATGATAGATTGGGCGGTAGCCACTCGGCAGAAAGTCGTACAGATTCTGCCCATCAACGATACCACCATGACGCATACCTGGACGGATTCTTATCCTTATAACAGCATCTCCATCTATGCTTTCCATCCCATGTACGCCGATTTGAAACAACTGGGCAGGTTGAAGGATAAAGAGCGGATGGCCGAATTCGACAAGCGTCGGAAGGAGCTGAATGCCTTGTCCACTATAGACTACGAGGCGGTAAATAAAGTGAAATGGGACTATTTCCGTCTCATATTCAAGCAGGAGGGTGAAAAAGTACTGGTTTCGGATGCCTTCCGCAACTTTTATGAAGCCAATAAGGAATGGCTGCGTCCGTATGCTGTCTTCAGCTATCTGCGCGATGCTTATAAAACTCCCAACTTCCGCGAGTGGCCTCGTTATAGCGTCTATGATGCCGCGGAAATAGAGACCTTGTGCCGGCCTGAAGCTGCCGACTATCCGCACATCGCTATCTATTACTATATCCAGTTTAATCTGCACCTGCAACTGCTTGCCGCCACCGAACATGCGCGGGCCAATGGTGTGGTGCTGAAGGGCGATATCCCCATCGGCATCAGCCGCAACAGTGTGGAGGCGTGGACGGAACCTCATTACTTCAACCTGAACGGCCAGGCCGGTGCGCCTCCCGACGACTTCTCGGTGAACGGACAGAACTGGGGATTTCCTACCTACAACTGGGATGTCATGGAGAAAGATGGCTATGCGTGGTGGATGAAACGTTTCAGTAAAATGGCGGAATACTTCGATGCTTATCGCATAGACCATATTCTTGGCTTCTTCCGCATCTGGGAGATACCGATGCATGCCGTGCACGGTCTGTTGGGGCAGTTTGTCCCTGCCTTGGGCATGACGCGCGAGGAGATAGAAAGCTATGGGTTGAGTTTCCGTGAAGACCTCTTCCTGAAGCCCTATATCCACGAGTATTTTCTTGAACAGATGTTCGGTCCCCACACCGGCTACGTGAAACAGACATTTATCGAACCTACGGATGTTTGGGAAGTTTACCGCATGCGTCCGGAGTTCGATACCCAACGTAAAGTAGAAGCTTATTTTGTCGGGAAAACGGATGCTGACAGTATTTGGATTCGTGATGGTCTATACGCCCTTATCAGTAATGTGCTGTTTGTCCCCGACCGTACAGACCCGTATAAATACCATCCCCGCATCGCCGTGCAGCACGATTACGTCTATCGGGCCCTGAACGATTGGGAGAAAGAGGCTTTCAATCGTTTGTACGACGGGTATTATTATCATCGGCACAATGAATTCTGGGGACAGCAGGCCATGAAGAAGCTGCCGCAGTTGACACAATCTACCCGCATGCTGGTGTGTGGCGAAGACCTGGGCATGATTCCCGGCTGTGTGGCGTGGGTGATGAACGAACTGCGCATTCTCTCCTTAGAGATACAGCGTATGCCGAAAGACCCGACGCAGGAGTTCGGGCATCCCGATTGGTATCCTTACCGTTCGGTCTGCACCGTCTCCACGCACGATATGTCAACTCTGCGCGGCTGGTGGGAAGAAGATTATCCGCAGACGCAACGATACTATAACTCCATGCTCGGACACTATGGCAGTGCTCCTTCCGCGGCCACGCCTGAGCTTTGCGAAGAGGTGATACGCAAGCACCTTGAGAGCAACTCCATTTTGTGCATCCTTTCTTTGCAGGACTGGATGTCGATGGACGGGAAATGGCGCAACCCCAATGTGGACGAAGAACGCATCAACGTACCTGCCAACCCGAGGCATTACTGGCGTTGGCGCATGCATCTGACGCTGGAACAGCTGATGAAAGCCGAGAGCCTGAATGAAAAGGTCAGAGGGCTGATTGGGCAGACGGGTAGATTCAAATAATAAATATTTGTCCATCCCGTGAAATATCCGTAAGTTTGCGACAAAGCAACTATCCTTAGTTATGTCCGGTTATATCTTTCTCGATAATCTTCGTTTCTTTGCCCATCACGGAGTGGGCGAACAGGAAACCATTTCGGGCAATGAGTTCACCGTGAACTTGCGGCTGAAAGTGGACTTTACGCGTGTCATGCACACGGACGATGTGGCCGATACCGTCAGCTACGCCGACGTGTACGAAGCCGTGAAAGCGGAAATGGCAATATCTTCCCGACTGTTAGAGCACGTCTGCGGACGAATTACCGACCGCCTGTTTCGCGACTTCCCGTTGATAGAAGAAATCCACTTGAAACTTGCCAAGCGCAATCCGCCCATGGGGGCGGATATTGAAGCGGCAGGTATAGAACTGACCCTTCAACGCCCTCTATAACTTTTATACCTTACATCCTATACGCATGCACAGATGATGATAAACAGAATATATCCGGCGCTGCTTTTGTGCTTGTTTGTTTGTTGCGCCTGCTCGTCCGATAGGCAACAAGTGAAAAAAATCTTCGCACAGGCCGATTCACTACTGAATACGCAACCGGACAGTGCGCTGCGACTGCTGCAAGTACTGCCTGCATCGCAAGAACTATCCCGGAGCGAGAGTGCGTGCTATGCATTGTTGTTGGCGCAGGCCACAGACAAATGCGAGAAACCGCTTTTTCCTTGTGACTCGCTGCTGGACATTGCTTTGGGCTATTATGACAACGATGAAAAGGAATGTGCACTTGCTTTGCTCTACAAAGGAAGATTGGAAGTAGAGATGGATCAAAGTGAAAGAGCCGTCGAATTCTTCCTGAAAGGGCTGAAGGTCATTGCCAAATTTCCCGAAGAAGCAGAAACCCATAGACATCTGCTTAGTTCGTTGGGCAATGAATACTATAATGCGAATCTATATGAAAGAGCCGGCAATACCTATCGGGAGCTATATAAATATTGTACGGCATACAAAGATAAAGCGATAGCGCTGAACAGCCTTGCATCTTACTATTCTGCCATAGAGAAAGACGATTCTTCACTCGTGTTTAAGCATGAAGCCTTGAAATATGCCCGAATGGCGAAAGATTCCGCCACTATTGCCATGTCGGCACACAACCTAAGCATAGATTATTATTGGAGAGATTTACCGGATACTGCGTTGCATTATGCACAGATAGCTTTACAGTGGTATTTTGGCGGTAAAATGCAGAGTCATTATTACGCTCATGTAGGAAGAATCTTTTGGAATAAAGAAAGAACGGATTCTGCCATATACTACATCAATAAGAGTTTGGAAGAAAGTACAAACATCAGAAGAAGGGCCGCTGCATTATTAGACTTATCCAACATCAAAGAAGGGCAGGGAGACTATAAGACTGCCATAGCCTATCTGCAAGAGCATGTCTCGTTGATAGACTCTTTATATGCCTCCGACCGTTCCTCTGAAATACAAAAGCTTATTCATAAATATGACATACAAACCAAGATACATGCCGAAAAAGAAAGAAGCGGGAATCTATTGAGGAATATGATCACAGGCTTTGTTCTTGTTTGCTTGCTTATCGTACTCTTTTTTCGCGCACGCATCAATAAAAGGAAAAGGATGCAGCGTGTTTATGAGGAAAGGTTGGTACAAACCCGGAAGGAACTTTCCATCCTGCAAAACTCCATTGAAGAGAGTCAGCACATCATTACGCTGTTGCAGCATGAACAAAGTGGTTTGATGCAGGAAAAGGAACAGAACCAAAAAGAGATAGAAGAGCGCGAAGCGCGCATCATAAAGCTGCAAGGCGAAAAAATAGACTTATGCAACTGGCTGTTCAAGCAAAGTGCCATATATAAGAAGATAATGAAGCTCTCTGAACAAAAAGTCTCGGATAAGAAAGAACTGAGCGTTTTATCGAGCGATGAACTGGAAAAACTGACGGAAACCATCTTCGATATTTATGCCGATTACATAGCGGAGCAAAAGAGTCTGTATGGCAAGTTGACCAAAGAAGACTTGTTGTATCTGTGCTTGGATAAAATGGGATTTTCCTCTCAAGTCATATCCCTCTGCTTTGGGAATATAGATACACATGCACTGGCTCAAAGAAAATATCGCATAAAAGAGAAAATGCAGAACTGAAAATACGATATTGTGATTGTTGAGAAAGTGAGTCTTTTGTAAATCAGTGTGTTGCGATATTTAAGTGTGATTTGATTTTGGCTGTTATCCCAATTCCTTCTTTTAATTTTGCCTCCGAAACCAATTAATAAAAACAGCAATGAAGGCAAAGACATTTATTTTTCTTTTAGCGGTACTGATTGTGGCACCGATGAATGCGGTAGTAAACCTGCAAAAACGAAAACCACGTGTTAATAAACATTTGGAGGAAGTACGTGCTGTCACTCGTTCTCCCATCAATTATATCATAGATGTAAGTGGTGATGAAACTTGTTTGCAAATCATGTTAAGGTTTCCTTTATCTGATGCAGACATCACTATTACGGATAAAGATGGGAATACTGTAGTTTACGAACCTCAAACATCCGGTTTTGGTGGGAAAGTTTTTTATATCCATACTCCCAAAGCCTATCCTTATATGATAGAGATATCTTCACCAGCAGTGGATATAGTGGGAGAAATCGTGTTGGAATAGAGTATATAATCAATCAAAAACGTTTATCTTAATTATTATTGAAGTAAAAATGAAAAAGATGATTTTTATTTTTGCAAGCATGTTCTTTATGTTTGCATGTACGCAGGAGGAAGGTCTTCGTCCTGCCGATGAGAGTGTGGCGTCTCAAACATCGGAGTTGACTACAGCCGAAGCGCAAGTCAGATTTGCCAAATTATTGTCGCAGGCGGCTTCAGGTAGTATAGAGGTGCGCCGGTTCTTGCAAAAAGAAGCAACGAAGCAGTTCGACAACGATTATGATGTGTTTTATCCGCTTGTGAAGAACAAGATTGTTGCCGATGGTAGAAGCTTCAGGGACATTCTGCTTTCTTACACCACAGACCCGAAAGAACTGGCAGAAATCGAACAATCGCAATTATTGCTGAATATCTTGATTCCGGATTTAACACTTTTCTGGGACTTCAATGCAGAGAAGTGGGATGTGAACGATGCCGAAATAGTGGTGATGTGCCGGGATGACGAGAGTGACACCATGTATGAGAATGGAGAGAACATAGGCCAAATGGAGAAAGGGGAAATTCCCGGATTTCCTTGCTTGGTGGTCAAGAATAATGAACGTATGAGGGTGAAAAGTGTAAATACCCGATCGGGAGAAGCAACCTACGAGTTTGCAAGCGATGCGTTCGATGGCAGCAAGCGGACGGAAAGGCCGGTGACACGGCATTGGGAGAGAGATGTGCCATTGGAAAAAACGGAAGATTTGTCTAAGGGAGTCAGCCCAAGCATCTTTAGAGCGGATATTGTACAAGCATGGGAAGAATTTAAAGGTATGACTCAGGCCTATCAAAGGGATTATATTTATTATGGCATTACCAAAGAAAACAAACCCGGCAATTTGAATAGAGCCATCAGAGAAGAACTGTTTCGGTTCAGGGTTCAGCCGGAGGCGTTCAGCAGAATTGCAGACCAAGAAAATAAAGACCCTAAATTAGAGACTACTTCGGAGAGAAAAAGATTTCTGACCAACCAAGAAATAATAAAGAGGGTATGGAATGACGGAAAATTTGAGCTTTACTTTAAAACGTATGTTAGCTCTGATGTAAATGGTCAGGCTATGGAGCATATACTCCCATTCTCTGTTTCTGCCAAAGATCTGTTTTCCATAGAGAAAGTGCATGTTCATCATCGGAACAGCACAGCTTTCAGGCGTTCTAAGAACACTTACTCCGTGGATTCGAAGAATTTGAGGTCTAAATGGTATTACCCTAGGGCTAGTTCTTATGGCGATAGCTATGTGTTCACGCTACCTTGGGATTTATATAGCAAGTCATTGGCAATACATATATTTGTAGAAGAACGTGATGATGACCAAATATTAAAAGAGAAAAGAGTCGTTTTGAATGAGTTTTCCAGTAAGATGGACTTCTCCTTGGATGCAGGAACAGAGATTTCCGGGGTGAAGCTTGCAGCTAAATTAGGCTATGGCATTTCAACAACAACCACTAACACTTCGGAAGCGGAAATCAGCACCACAGTGGGTTCTGATAAGTTGGGTACGCTTTCTTTCTTCTATTATGACCCTGTCATCAGGGGTGAACGTAATGGATTATACGATCTATATAGCGTATTTAACGGTACGGTAGAAGCAACTTTATTGCCAAGAGATATTTATAGATATTGATAAATGTGTATTTTTGCATATCAGTTGGAACAATAGCTATAAATTATCTTACTTACAATAAATAATAATGGATATGAAGAATATTTCAACCATTCTTGCATGCTTATTCTTTGGTATTCTCGTTTTCTCTTCGTGTCACAAGGACGAAGAAATCAACCCAAAAGATCTTGCTACATGGGGATATTTCGAAGGAACTATCAATGGGAAAGTTGTTTCCTTTGAAAATGAAGGCTGGGAAGATCGTATAAATAAGATGAATTGCAAAGAATATATTGTGGGGAGCTACCCGCGTGTAAAGGGGAGTCGTATAGGTATCTGTAAGCTGGGTGAACCGGGGAAAGAGTACGACTTGGCGGTAGCTTTCATGCTTATGAATCCGAAAGTGGGAACGCGGTATATTGCAAATCACCCACCAGTCAATTTTGAAACATATGATTATGATTGGGTGATAGCTTATAACTCCGATCAAATGTACTGTCTCACTCCTCGTCCCGACAAACCCGTGAAAGTGGATATCACGTCTGTGGAATATGATGAAGAGGGCTGGCCTCGTATCATTGAAGGCGAAATAGACGGTGTGCTCTACTTCAGGGATCAAGACTCGATTACTATCAAAGGTAAGTTCGGGGTGAAATGATAGAAGCATACAAAAGTATTGCTGTCTGCTGAAACTTACGATTAAGCATTTTTCACCATCTGCAATGCCTATGAACGGGCGTTGCGGATGGGTGCTTTTAAAACTCCTATATCAAAGGCCCAAGATTCAAAGAGGAAACCTTTGGGTGCAAAGAAATACATTTGGCTATAATTTTTTACTTTATAATTGAGAGAAGTGCTTCTTTCCGTATACATAAAACTGTGCCAAGATGCTGATTGCTTTTCGTTCGGGTATGGCCGGAAGGATGGTTTTTGCCATGTTCTCTTCGCGGGAGGCTGTGAACGACCGGCGCAGGGAGGCATAGGAGCGACGTGCGCGGATCACAGCCAATGCGTTGGGTATCTGTCCTTTCAGGAGAAAACTTAATGCCGCCGCATAATCGAGCACTGCACGTGTGCGCATCACGGAGTGCAACTCTTCGTGGGGCAGATTTTTATATAACATGATGAGATTGTTACGGAAATTGAGAAATGTTTTGTGCGGGTTCTCTTTCTTCAAAGTGGCGCCACCCACATGGAAGACCACACTCCGAGGCACGCACACCAGCTGCCTCCCCCGTGAGCGAAGGCGCCAACATAAATCTATCTCTTCCATGTGAGCAAAGAAGCGGCCATCCAAACCTCCTGCTTGCCAATAATCTACAAGCCGGATGAATAGGGCGGCACCCGTAGCCCAAAAGATGGGCAGAACCGTGTCGTATTGAGCATTGTCGGTCTCTATCACTCCCATGATGCGCCCCCGGCAGTAAGGATAGCCGTAGCGGTCGATAAATCCTCCGGCTGCACCGGCATACTCAAATTTATCTTTCTGTCGCCAACTGCGTATTTTGGGTTGGCAAGCGGCCACTTCAGGATGAACGTCCATGTATGAAACAAGCGGGAGGAGCCACTGTTCGGTGACTTCTACATCCGAATTGAGCAGAACCACGTATTCTGCCGAGACCTGCTTCAGGGCGAGATTGTATCCATCGGCAAAGCCATGATTCTCTTTCAGCAGAATCTGGCGGACGGAGGGGAATTCACGGCGAAGCATCTCTACCGAGGCATCGGTAGAACCGTTGTCGGCTACATATACGGCGGTGTCGTCCGCTTGAGAGAAGCGCAGAACGGAAGGTAGAAAAGAACGTAGCATCTCGCATCCGTTCCAGTTTAATATGACAATTGCTGTTTTATCCATGGTGTGCTGTCGTTTCATGTTTCAGTTTCCAACGTTTGTGCGACCAAAACCAATAAGCCGGTTCGCGGCGGATGGTCTGCTCCAAGCGACGGACAAAGCATTCGGTGATTTCGCCATCGGCCATTTTTTTCGGAGTCTCGGTAATCAAGTCGAAGGAAACCTTGCAGTGTCCTCGTCCGGTCTTTTGCAACTCGGCATAAAAGACCGGGAATCCCATCATTTTGGCTATTCGTTCGGCACCATCCATGAATACGGTATTCTGATGAAGAAACGTTGTCCAGTAGTTGGCTTCATTGCGGTTGGGCGACTGGTCGGTTATCAGCCCCAGTGCCATGCGCTTGTTTTCGCGGCGGAGTTTGATGATTTCTCTTACGGTGGAATGCTTGGGGATGTTGTAACCTCCGAAGCGGGAACGGATCAGTTTGAACATCTCATCCATATGTTTGTTGCGTAACGGCTTATAGATCTGTCCGGTGATATCGCCCGGTTTCATGACAGCAGCCATGCCGGTCAGCCATTCAAAATTGGCATAGTGGGGAATCATGACGACGATGCCGCCGTGTTTTTCTATCATCTCAAGAAAGAGGTCCGTCTTTTCGTAGATCATTCTTTGCCGAAGGTCATCAAAAGACATGCGGAACATCTTTACCTCCTCTAACATGTAGTCGCAGAGGTAATGGTAGAAGCAACGCTCTATTTCACGCAACTCCCGCTGTGACTTCTCCGGAAAAGAGCGGCTGAGGTTGCGGCGAACCACCTTCTTGCGATAATGCACCACGTGGCGTATCAGAAAGTACATCCCGTCGGACAGTATATAAAGCATTCGGAAAGGAAGCAGTGCCACAAGCCACATGCCGGCGTAGGTCAGCCAATAGAGCATTTTTGATCTCATATTTCTCGGTCGCTTAAAACGGTTCCTTGCAGAGCAGTGCCATCTTCATTGAAATCTCCCAAAAGCACCGGCACTATCTGATTGTCGATCGAGACATCGTATGGCATCTCTACACGGATGTAGTTGGGTGTGAAACCATGCATGGGCAATCCCGGTTTGGGGCGTTCCGGCAATACGGGCATTCTCTGTCCGATGAAGCGCGCGTAGAAAGCCCTTGTCTTCTCGTCCGACAGGGTCAGGAGACGTTGGCTTCGGGCGTGCTTTTCTTCGGGCGTCACCACGTGGTCGATATGTAAGGCCTGCGTTCCCGGTCTTTCCGAATAGCTGAACACATGTAGTTGGGTCATATCCGTTTCTTCAATGAACCGGTAGGCTTGCTCGAAAAACGCTTCGGTTTCTCCACGGGTGCCGACTATTATATCTACCCCGATGAAAGCGTCGGGCATTCTCTCTTTTATCTTCTTTATCTTCGAGGCAAACAATGCGGTGTCGTAACGGCGGCGCATCATTTTCAGCACTTCATCACAGCCCGATTGCAGGGGGATGTGGAAATGGGGCATGAACCGTTGCGAGCGTGACACGTATTCGATGATCTCATCTGTCAGAAGGTTAGGCTCGATGGAAGAAATGCGGTAACGCTCAATGCCTTCTACTGCATCCAAGGCTTTCACAAGATCAAAGAAGTTCTCTCCGGTGCTCTTACCGAAATCTCCGATGTTGACACCCGTCAGTACGATTTCCTTTCCACCTTCGGCTGCCGCTTGTCGGGCTTGCTCCACCATAGAGGCTATGGAACCGTTGCGGCTTCGCCCGCGGGCGAAAGGAATGGTGCAATAGGAACAGTAATAGTCGCATCCATCCTGCACTTTCAGAAAAAAACGGGTACGGTCGCCGCGCGAGCACGATGGGGCAAAGGAACGGATGTCCTTCAGGGCAGAAGTGTATGCCTCGCCGGTTTCGTGCTTTTGCAGGTTGCCCAAATAATGGAGCAGGTCTTTTTTTTGTTCGGCACCAAGCACAACGTCCACTCCTTCTATATCAGCCACCGTCTCCGGTTTCAGCTGGGCATAGCAGCCGGTCACTACAACAAAGGCTCCCGGATGCTGTTTCACTAATTTGTGAATGGCCTGGCGGCATTTCTTGTCTGCCACTTCCGTCACCGAACAAGTGTTTACCACACAGATATCCGCTTTCTCCCCTTTGCGTGCCGTGCGTACGCCTGCTTCTCTCAGCATCTTGCCGATGGTGGAGGTTTCCGAGAAGTTCAGTTTGCATCCCAGCGTATAGTAAACCGCTGTCTTATCTTGGAATATATTGGTATCTATCATGAACATATAACACTTTTCGAGTGCAAAGATATGTATAATTAATCTATTTTTCCTATTTTTGCGCATTCAACAAAAGAATGTGCAATGATACAGGAAAATTTTATCAAACTATATGAGCATAGTTTTCGTGAGAATTGGGATCTTCCCTGCTATACGGATTATGGAGAGGATGAAAGCTATACTTATGGCGAGGTGGCTCAAGAGATAGCCAAGTTGCATTTGCTCTTCAAGCATTGCCGTTTGCGTCGTGGCGACAAAATTGCCGTCATCGGTAAGAACAATGCCCGCTGGTGCATTGCCTATATGGCTACCATCACTTATGGAGGCATCGTGGTTCCTATCTTGCAGGATTTCAATCCTAACGACGTACACCATATCGTGAACCATTCGGAGTCGGTGTTCCTTTTCACCAGCGACAGCATTTGGGAACATCTGGAAGAAGATTCGCTCACGGGATTGCGCGGTGTGTTCTCACTGACTGATTTTCGTTGTTTGTATCAACGTGACGGGGAAACCATCCAGCGTTTCCTAAAGCATCTGAACGATGAAATGTCAGTTGCTTACCCGGCGGGTTTCCGAAAAGAAGATGTGGTATATACGGAGCTTTCAAACGACAAGGTCATGTTGCTGAACTATACTTCGGGCACCACCGGATTCAGCAAGGGAGTAATGCTCACGGGTAATAATCTGGCAGGTAATGTTACTTTCGGCATACGTACCGGATTGCTGGCAAAAGGAGATAAGGTGCTTTCTTTCCTGCCTTTGGCGCATGCTTACGGCTGCGCTTTCGATTTTCTCACCGCCACGGCTGTCGGTACTCATGTCACCCTGTTGGGAAAAGTGCCTTCTCCCAAAATCTTGATGAAGGCATTTGAGGAGGTAAAACCTAACTTGATTATCACTGTTCCTCTTGTCATCGAAAAGATCTATAAGAATGTCATTCAGCCCATCATCAGCAAAAAGTCCATGAAGTGGGCGCTCAATATTCCTTTGCTCGACGGACAGATATACGGGCAAATACGAAAAAAACTGATTGACGCGCTGGGCGGGCGGTTCAAGGAGGTGATTATAGGAGGTGCGGCCATGAATCCGGAAGTGGAGGAGTTCTTTCACCGTATCAAGTTCCCATTCACCATCGGTTATGGTATGACCGAATGCGCTCCTCTTATCAGTTATGCCCCGTGGAATGAGTTTGTACCCACTTCTTCCGGGCGAGTGCTTGATATCATGGAGGCTCGTATCCATAAAGAGAACCCGGATGATAAGCTGGGTGAAATTCAGGTGCGCGGTGAAAATGTCATGGTGGGCTATTATAAGAATCCGGAGGCCACCAAGGAGGTCTTTACTGAGGACGGATGGTTGCGTACCGGCGACTTGGGCACGTTGGACGACAACAACAATTTGTATATTCGCGGACGCAGCAAAACGATGATTCTCTCTTCCAGCGGGCAGAATATCTTTCCCGAAGAAATAGAGGCTCGTCTTAATAATCTGCCTTTTGTACTTGAAAGTCTTGTCATTGAGCGGAATAAGAAACTGGTGGCATTGGTTTATGCCGACTATGAAGCTTTGGATTCATTGGGGCTGAATCAGCCGGAGCACCTTAAGACCATCATGGACGAGAACCTTAAGAATCTGAATAACAGCGTAGCTGCTTATGAGAAAGTCAGCCAGATTCAGCTCTATCCCACGGAATTTGAGAAAACGCCTAAGAGAAGCATCAAAAGGTATTTATATAATACTATTGCAGAAGAATAACATGTTGTATAACATGTTGGTAATCTATTTTTTAGGCTTGTCTCGAAAAAATATATAAAAAAAGTTGAGGTTTCGAGAACAACGTATTCAAAAAGTACATAACTTTGCACCGTTTTAATAAAGCAAATGATTGTATTACGTTTTTAAAAAGCAAAGAAAATGAAAAAATTAGTTTTGATGGCAGCAGCTATCGTAGCAGTATCTTTCGCATCTTGTGGTAACAAAGCAGCTAACGCAGAACAAGCAGCAGCTGATTCAATCCGTATCGCTGACTCAATCGCAGCTGTAGAAGCAGCCGCAGCCGAAGCAGCCGCAGCAGCCGCTGATACTGTAGCCGTAGATAGCGCAGCAGTTGTAGCTGAATAATCAGCGCAACCTGAGAGAATTGAAAGTCTGACGTGCATACGCACACCAGACTTTTTTTGTGCCCTTTTACGTGCATCGCAGAGAAGCTGTACCCCCAAAAGTGACCTTGTTTACGTTTGCGTACAAAGAACTTCGTACACAAAAAATGACTCCATGCAAAACGTCGATTCTGTTTTCATGAAAAACTCATCGTATTTTTACTAAAATCCAAGGGAAAATTACTAAAAATCCGGCGAGTTTTTAGTAAAACGTATCATGTTGATTTTCAGATAAGGGCAAAGAAACAGTATGTTGAATATGATTACTTCTCACTCACGCCTCAAAAAAGTAAAAGTCCGGCTTCTCAATAAGAGAAGCCGGACTTTTACACACACATCATGATTATTTATGCCTCTTCAGCGACCACCTCGAAAGGAACTTCTACGGAAACTTCCTTGTGCAGTTTGACAACAGCCTTATAGTTGCCAATTTCTTTCACGGTCTCTTTGATAATGATGATCTTGCGATCAATGTTGTGACCTAATTTAGCCAGCTCTTCAGCAATCTGAATATTGCCTACAGAGCCAAAGATGGTTCCTGTGGAGCTTACCTTGGTAGCAATCTTCAAAGAAACGCCTTCCAGCTTAGCGGCCAATTCTTCGGCATCCTTTTTGATTTTCTCCAACTTGTGGGCACGTTGCTTTAACTCTTCCGCCAACATTTTCTTTGCTGCCGGGGAAGCAATGACAGCCTTGCCGGTAGGGATGAGGTAGTTACGACCATAACCGGATTTTACGGTTACGATATCGTTCTTATAACCCAAGTTTACGATGTCTTCTTTCAATATAATTTCCATACTTTCCTCCTCCTAATTATTTCATCATGTCAGTTACATAAGGCAGCAATGCCAAGTGGCGTGCCCTTTTCACAGCTTGAGCTACACGGCGCTGGAACTTCAGTGAAGTACCGGTGATGCGGCGTGGAAGAATCTTGCCTTGCTCATTCAAGAATTTCTTCAAGAATTCAGGGTCTTTATAATCAATGTACTTGATACCGCTTTTCTTGAAACGGCAATACTTCTTCTTCTTAACGTCTACTGAGGGCGGAGTTAAATATCTTATTTCTGATTGAACTTGTTGTGCCATGATTAATCCTCCTTTTTAGTTGATTTAACACTTCTTCTTTTCGCAGCATATTCAGCGGCGTATTTGTCTTGCTTGAAAGTCAAGAAACGAATCACGCGCTCGTCACGGCGGAAGTTAACTTCCAGTTTCTCAATGACAGTAGGTTCTGCCTTGAATTCAATCAGCTGATAGAAACCGGTTGACTTCTTCTGGATGGGGTATGCCAGCTTTTTCAGTCCCCAGTTTTCTTCATTTACAATCTCGGCGCCTTCGTCTGTAAGGATGCCTTTGAATTTCTCTACCGCTTCCTTCATCTGAACATCAGACAAAACGGGAGTTAAAATGAAAACGGTTTCGTATTGATTCATACTCATTTAATTAAAAAATAAATTATTTGTTTTATGCGGGTGCAAAGGTAGGTATTTTATTTTGAACTGCAAAAATAAGCGGACTTATTTTGTTTTCTCTGCTGCTTACATTATCTTTGCAAAGTTGTTTAAACAATAATTTCATGATAGAGCAATTTAACTTCGACATCCGGCTTATTTTTGCCATTCTGAACGGCAAGGTGTCGGCAGCCATCAATCGTAAGCTGTCTCGCAACTTTCGGCAGGATGGTCTGGAAATCACTCCGGAACAATGGACCGTACTTCTCTTTTTGTGGGAAAAAGACGGGGTCACTCAGCAGGAGTTGTGCAATGCGACCTTTAAGGACAAACCCAGTATGACGCGTCTCATTGACAATATGGAGCGGCAGCATCTTGTTGTGCGTATATCGGATAAAAAAGACCGGCGTACTAATCTTATTCATTTGACCAAAGATGGCAAGGAACTTGAGGAGCGTGCTCGTGTCATTGCCAATCAGACCCTTAAAGAAGCTTTGCAAGGTATTGGAGTGGAGGATCTTAGAGTGAGTCAGGAAGTGCTGAGGAAAATTTTCTTCAATACCAAAGACTGAAGTTAAATGATTGGCGGTTACCGTTAGTGTCAAGTCGGTGGTATGAAGATGGTGGTGGATGTCGTTTTTTCAGCCGTCATTTTCCTTTCTTTATTAAAATATGGTTTTTTTGCAGAAATAATTTCGCTTGTTAAAGAATTATGCTTTTCTTTGTGACAAGAATACGAAAGAATATAATAATCAATTAAAATACATACGCATGAAAGGCTTATTAAAAAATTTGGGATTGATATTGGTCTTGATAGGGGCACTGATCTTAATGGCATGTTCCTTTACGGGAAATGTAAACAACAACGCCATCTTGGGCATTTCCGTTGTTTTAGTCGTCGTTGGCTTGGTTTCCTACATTGCCATCAACAAGAGGCTGGCCGATTGACATCGAAAAAAAAGCAAGAATAAAAAAGGCGGTTGCGCATATGCGCAAACCGCCTTTTTTATTCTTGTTATCCTGGAAAGGTGATTTTATCAGCCTTCAACTTCCGGAGTGATCAGTTTATATCCTTTGCCGTGAATGTTGATGATTTCGATGGATTCGTCTTCTTTCAAATGTTTGCGCAGTTTGGTGATGTATACGTCCATGCTGCGTGCATTGAAATAGTTGTCGTCAATCCAAATCGTCTTCAGTGCAAAGTCGCGTTGCAAAATTTCATTTGCATGCGCGCAAAGCAGTCCGAGCAGTTCCGACTCTTTGGTTGTCAGTTTGGTCTGTTTTTCAGGAGTAGCCAGAATCTGTTTCTGAGTGTCAAACGTGAATTTTCCAATCTTATAGATATTGCTCTCTTTGTTCTTCTTTCCGCGAACGCGTCTCAGGATGGCTTCTATTCTGAATGTCAGTTCTTCCATGCTGAAAGGTTTGGTGATATAATCATCCGCACCAATCTTAAAGCCTTCCAGAATATCTTCCTTCAATGTCTTTGCCGTGAGGAAGATGATGGGGATTTCGGCATTGGAGGCACGGACTTCTTGTGCCAACGTGAAACCGTCTTTCTTCGGCATCATCACATCGAATACACATAAGTCGTATTTGTTCTTCAGGAAAGCTTTGTATCCTGCTTCTCCGTCCGGATATAACTCGGCGGCATAACCCTTCGCCTGTAAATATTCTCTCAAAAGCATGCCAAGATTCTCGTCATCTTCGCACAGCAAAATGTGCAGTTTTTCGTCCATATCAATTAATTTTTTAATGAAGGTAATGCTATAATAAATTTGGTTCCTACGTTCAGTTCGCTTTCTGCCCGGATGGTGCCCTTATGGTCTAAAATAATCTTCTTCACATAAGCCAATCCCAACCCGAAACCTTTCACGTCGTGCAGATTACCTGTATGCACGCGATAGAACTTCTCGAATATCTTTTTCAGATTCTCTTTTTTGATGCCGATGCCGTTGTCTTGAATGGAAATCATCAGTTTACCCGGCTCATTCCAAGTCCGCACCACTAACCGGAGATCCGCATCCGGACGTTTATACTTCACTGCATTGTCCATAAGATTGAAAATCACATTGGTGATATGCATCTCATCGGCAAAGATTACAGGATCCGTAGCATTGAGTTCCGATTCAATCTTTCCATTGTATCGCTCCACTTTCAACGTAAATGTATTGATAACACCCGTTATCAGTTCATTGGCATCCAGTTCCTTCATTTTCAAAGTAGCCTTTTGACGATCGAACATCGACATCTGAAGCACTTTTTCCACCTGAAATCTCAAACGCTTGGTTTCATCATTGATGACACCCGATATATGCTGGAACATAGTCGGAGACTTGCCCACAGCCGGATCTTTCAACATCTGCGCCGCCAACGAAATCGTCGAAATCGGCGTTTTGAACTCATGCGTCATATTGTTGATAAAATCATTCTTCATTTCCGTCAGCTTCTTTTGGCGGAACACGATATAAATCGTGAAGATAAATGTCACCAACAGAACAAAGGTAAATATCATCGACGGTATCATAAACCTGACTGAATCGAAAATATAATCCTTCTTGCCCGGAAAATGTATCTTAACGATACTCATACGAGCAGGCGGGTCATTAAGGAACAATGGCTGTGAATAAGAGCTTTCACTCCCCACATCACTATAGTCTGCACAACGATAAACCTCCCTGCCTTCCCGATTTATTACCTTGAAGTGGTAATCCAAATCACCCAGCCCATTATCTATCAGACCTGATTTAAGATACTGGTCCAGACTTTTAAAATTAACACGCTCTTCAATCGGTTTGTCACTCGCATTATATACCATTTGCAACACCACCTCATCCACCAATGCACGTTGATAAAGATAACGGTTTTTAAGCATCTCTATCTGTGAACGTGAAGTCTGAGGAATTGTTTTTGCCCCATGTTTGCGTGAAATCATTGCCCTCGGCAATTCAGACGGCTCATTACTGAAAGTTTTCAATTCTACCGAAGAACGGACACTTCCATCCGGAGCCGTCATTACAAACCTTTGGGTACGCATCACTCCACCACTGCTTTGTGACCGTTCCCACGCTTTCTTTTCCGCCTCGGAGATATCTTCCCTTAACCAACGGTCAACCTCCGCGGACTCCACACCTTTTGAAGCCGCCATCAATGCACGCTTCACTGATTCCTCAAATTGTCCGTTACGCATCTTCACCATTTCCTCGATATAGCTTATCTGCAGATACAGCAAGCTGAGGAAAGAAAGCCCCATAACGATACCTAATATCCATATAGTTGACTTTTTCATAGTCACAAAATTAACACTCCCTAATTAACATTCCTAACCAATTAACCTGATTTAACCGGACGTTCTCGTAAATTAACCGAAGACCATTTTTTAGGTTGTATTATGAGCATTATAACAAAAACAGAGGCCTTTAGTTTGCAAATTTAATAAAAAATTAATCATTCAATTCACAATTCTTCTTGTTCTTAATCTACATTAATGAAAAAACCGTCATTACTTACCATAAAGTAACAACGGCTTTAACAATTATTATATTAGCAGCCAGTAGTTACAACAGTCAAACTACCAACCACCGAAAATCATTCTTCTGTTTGCTTGGCCTCAAATTCCTTAATCAACTTATCCTGCACATCACTCGGAACAAGTTCATAGCTGGCGAACTTCATGATGAACGAAGCCCGTCCGCCGGTCAATGAACTGAGAGCGGTAGAATAAGAAGACATTTCTTTCAGGGGCACTTTGGCGCTCAGTTTCTCGTAACCGGCCTCACTGCTCATACCCATGATCATGGCACGGCGTCCTTGCAAGTCGCCCATCACGTCGCCCATCTTGTCCGACGGGACAAACACTTCCACGTCATAAATGGGTTCCAGGATTTTCGGGCCGGCATTTTTAAACGCTTCGCTGAAAGCGTTACGTCCTGCCAGCATGAAGGAGATTTCGTTCGAATCAACCGGGTGCATCTTGCCGTCATAAACGATGACGCGTACGTCGCGGGCATAAGAACCGGTCAACGGGCCTTGTTCCATGCGCGACATGATTCCTTTCAGAATGGCCGGCATGAAACGAGCATCGATAGATCCGCCCACAATGCTGTTGACAAATACCAATTTACCGCCCCATTCCAACGGCACTTCTTCTGTTCCTTTCACGTTCATCTTGAACTCCTGTCCGCCGAATTTATAGGTATCCGGCATCGGCATTCCTTCATAGTAGGGTTCTACAATAAGATGAACTTCGCCGAACTGCCCAGCACCGCCCGACTGTTTCTTATGGCGATAGTCGGCCCGTGCAGCTTTTGTAATGGTTTCACGATACGGTATTCTGGGTTCTTCGAACTTGATTTGCAGCTTTTCGTTGTTTTCCAGTCGCCACTTCAGTGTACGCAGATGGAATTCGCCTTGTCCGTGAACGATGGTCTGGCGCAATTCTTTTGACTGGTCGATAACCCAAGTGGGGTCTTCTTCGTGCATACGGTTCAAGATGGCCATCATCTTTTCCGTATCCGCTTCGTTCACCGGTTTGATGGCACGTGAATACTTGGAGTTTGGATATTTGATGAAATTGAAACGATTTTCAGAACCTTTACCGTTCAGTGTATTCCCGGTATGCACATCTTTTAATTTTACAGTACAACCTATGTCGCCTGCCACCATCTCCTCCACTTTGATGCGGTTGGCGCCGGCGCATGCATAGATTTGTGCGATGCGTTCTTTGGAACCACGGTCAGCGTTCGTCAAGTCGTCACCTTCGTGCACCTTACCGCTCATCACCTTGAAGTACTGAACATCTCCAATGTGGGGTTCAACGGCCGTCTTAAAGAAATATAAAGAGGTCGGTCCTTCCGGAACAGGTTTCACCACCTCACCGCGAGTATTGTGCACCGGTGGCATTTCGTCAACAAAAGGTACTACATTCCCCAAGAATTCCATCAAACGGCGCACGCCCATGTCTTTTCCTGCGCACACACAGAACACGGGGAACATGCCGCGTGAGGCCAAACCTTTGCGTATGCCTTCGCGCATTTCGTCTTCCGTCAAGGATTCTTGCTCAAAGAACTTCTCCATTAAGCCTTCATCGTGCTCGGCGGCAGCCTCTACCAAAGCTTTATGCATTTCAGTGGCTTTTTCCATCTCTTCTGCCGGAATGTCTTCAATGGTAGGAGCTCCTCCTTCGGGGCCCCACGAATATTTTTTCATCAAGAGCACGTCTATCAGCGAATTGAAATTAGGACCGGTGGACAAGGGGTATTGTACGGGAACGACTTTAGAACCATAGATGCTCTTTAGCTGTTCCAGCACCATGTCATAGTCGCACTTTTCGTTATCAAGCTGGTTCACCAGGAAGATGACCGGTTTTCCCAGTTTTTCCGTATAGCGGAAATGGTTTTGAGTGCCTACTTCCGGACCATATTGCCCGTTGAGCAACAAGATGGCGGTATCTGTCACATTGAGAGCTGTCATGGCTGCCCCCACAAAATCATCACTACCCGGACAGTCGATGATGTTCAGTTTCTTACCGTTCCATTCCACATGGAAAACGGTGGAAAACACAGAATAACCGTATTCCTGTTCCACCGGGAAGTAATCGCTGACCGTATTCTTGGCAGTAATTCTGCCGCGACGTTTTATAATACCACTCTCAAAGAGCAGCGCTTCCGTGAGAGTGGTTTTACCCGAGCCATCATTGCCAAGGAGGGCAATGTTCTTAATTTCATTCGTCTGATATACTTTCATGACATATTAAGATTTTAAGTGAATAACCTGACATAAGAATATGCCGTTAATTTTTTTTGTGAGGCGCAAATTAGGCATTAATTAAAGAAAAAACAACAAACCGAAGCATGTTATAAAACACACTCGGCTTTTGCACGCGCAGCCGGAAACAAGAGGCGATTCCGTAATTCCTTACGTACTTTCTCCTTATTTATATATAGGGAGTGGATATGCTGCGTCTGAAATTCGTGGCCCGTGTGCCCCATCGGAAGGTGAGGAAAACTCTGAAAAGCGGAAGAATAGAATTATACTCTATCCTTTTTGACGTATTTACCTACCTTCCGTTATTGAGTTTTCAAGTATCTTTGCCTCCAAACATAAAAAATAATTATTAATTGTCTAATACCCCGATTTCGCAAATGAAAAGAAAATTTATTCTAACTTCTGTATGGCTGCTCTGCTTGTGTTGCCTGTCTTATGCAAAAGCACAAACAGGAAGTGGCGTAGAAAAAAAACAAAGAGATTTCACCGTCGGAGCAAAGACTTTTCTCTTGGACGGAAAACCTTTTGTGGTTAAAGCGGCCGAATTGCACTACCCTCGTATTCCAAAACCGTATTGGGATCAGCGTATCAAATTGTGCAAAGCTTTGGGCATGAATACAGTCTGCCTTTATGTCTTCTGGAATTCCCACGAATCTCGTCCCGGTGAATTCGATTTTACCGGTCAAAACGATTTGGCGGAATTTTGTCGTCTGTGCCGGCAGAATGATATGTATGTCATTCTCCGTCCCGGCCCGTATGTTTGTGCCGAATGGGAAATGGGCGGATTGCCTTGGTGGTTGCTGAAAAAGAAGGATATCCGTCTGCGTGAGTCCGACCCCTACTTCATCGAACGAGTGGAGATCTTTGAAAAAGCTGTTGCCGGACAAGTAGCGGGGTTGACCATACAGAATGGCGGTCCTATCATCATGGTGCAAGTGGAAAATGAATATGGCTCTTACGGAGAGGACAAAGGCTACGTGGCACAGATACGCGATATCGTACGTGCCAATTATCCGGGCACTACTTTGTTTCAATGCGACTGGGCGTCGAACTTCACCAAGAACGGTCTGCCCGATTTGGTTTGGACGATGAACTTCGGCACCGGGGCCAATATCGATCAACAATTCGCACCGCTGCAAAAGCTCCGCCCGGACAGTCCGTTGATGTGTTCCGAGTTCTGGAGCGGCTGGTTCGATAAGTGGGGAGCGCATCATGAAACGCGTCCGGCTGCCGACATGATTAAGGGGATTGACGAGATGCTTTCCAAGAATATCTCATTCAGCCTTTATATGACACATGGAGGAACTAATTGGGGACATTGGGCGGGAGCTAATTCTCCGGGATTTGCGCCCGACGTAACTTCTTACGATTATGACGCCCCTATCAGCGAATCGGGACAAACCACTCCCAAATATTGGGAGTTGAGGAAAGTAATGGAGAAATATATGGAGGGCAAGAAGCAAGCCGACGTGCCTGCCCTCATCAAACCCATCAGCATCCCTGCTTTCCGGTTTACGGAGATGGCACCGTTGTTTCAGAATCTTCCCGCTTCCAAGAAAGACCATGACATCCGCACCATGGAAGAATACGACCAAGGCTTCGGAAGCATCCTCTATCGCACGGTTCTGCCCGAGATGAAGTCTGCTTTCAGGCTGACGGTGAATGAAGTCCATGACTATGCCCGGATCTTTCTGGATGGTAGATACATCGGGAAACTCGACCGCAGAAATGGCGAAAAGCAACTGACGCTTCCTACTTGCAGTAAAGACGCCCGGCTCGATATCTTGGTCGAGGCCATGGGGCGTATCAACTTCGGGCGTGCCATCAAAGATTTCAAAGGCATTACGGAAAGTGTGGAGCTTACCATGGATGTAGATGGGCGACCGTTCACGTGCAACCTGAAAGATTGGGAGATTTTCAATCTTGAAGATACCTATGAATTCTATAAGAACATGAAGTTTCAGCCCATCCGTTCGTTGGAAGACGAACTTGACCGGCGCATTCCCGGCTGTTATCGAGCTACTTTCAACGTAAGGAAGCCGAGTGATACTTTCTTGAATTTCGAGACTTGGGGCAAAGGGCTGGTATATGTCAACGGTCACGCTTTGGGCCGAATCTGGGAAATCGGTCCGCAGCAGACACTCTATGTGCCGGGCTGCTGGCTGAAGAAAGGAGAGAACGAAATACTGGTATTCGATGTCGTGGGGCCTCGTGAGGCGAAGTCCGAAGGTCTTAAGCAACCCCTTCTGGATCAGTTGCTCGTAAACAAGCCGCTTATCCATCGAAACGCGGGCGAAGAATTGGATTTAACGGGAGAAAAAGCTGTGCTGACTGCCGCTTTCAAACCCGGCAACGGATGGCAGGAGTTTAGATTTCAACAACCGGTCAAGGGGCGATATATCTGCCTGGAGGCCTTGAGTGCCCATGACGGAAAGGAGCTGGCATGTGTGGCCGAAATGTATCTTTTAGATGCCGGAGGAGAACGTCTTTCGCGCGAGCCGTGGATTGTGAGATACGCCGATAGCGAAGACGTTTCTCGCGTCAACTGTTCGGCAGATAAGATTTTCGATTTGCAGGAGTCCACTTATTGGAGCACGATAAAAGGTGCGGAATATCCTCATGGCATCGTGATAGACTTGGGCGATACGCATACGCTGACCGGTATTCAATATCTTCCCAGAATGGAAAGCGAGGTTCCGGGTGGCATCAAAGATTTTAGAGTGTACGTAAAAGAACAGGCGTTTACATACTGAAATCGCAGTGACAGTCAAACGAAAAGGAGCTTGTTCCGCAACGAGGACAAGCTCCTTTTCGTTTATTTTCCGTTTTTCAACTCATCATCCACCACAGCCATCATTCCTTCTACCTGCGCCAATGCCAGCATGCGGCCGTGAAACGAATAGCCGGCGTTGTATCCCTTGTCTTCATCGCCCAGCATCATGCGTCCGTGATCCACGCGCATGGGAAGTCCGGGGTTTTCTCTCTCGAAGATGCGGATGAGGTCGATGAGATGCCCTCGGCCTTCGAGGTGGGAACTCTCGATGAAGTTTCCGCCCGGCATGGCTTTCGTGCTGCGCAGGTGCACGAAATGCGTGCGTTTGGCAAACTTCTGTGCCAGTTTGCGGGTGTCGTTCTGTTCGCCTGCGCTCAGAGAGCCGGCACAGAAGGTCAGTCCGTTGTGAGGATTATCCACCGCATTCAGGAACCAGTCGATGTCTTGTTCGTCTGTCACGATGCGCGGCAAGCCCAACACCTGAAAAGGAGGATCATCGGGATGTACGCACATGTTTATGCCATACTCCTCGCACACCGGCATCACGGCCGAAAGGAAATAGCGCATGTTCTCGCGCAAGGACGTGCGGTCAATTCCCTCGTAAAGTGCCAGCAGGCGTCTGAAGATAGCCACCGGATTCTTGTCTCCCTCTTTGATGTTGCCGTTTACGAAGCCCTGCGTTTTTACAATGATGGCATCGACCAGCTCGTCCTTCTCTGTTTCTGTTATTACCTTGTCCAGCTCTTCCACTTTCCTCAACTCTTCCGCAGAGTAATCGGCTTCAGCGCCTTTCCGCTCCAATATCTTCAAGTCGAAATAGGCAAAACGGATTTTGTCGAAATAGAGAGACGAAGCGCCATCCTCCCAAGGGTACTGCAAGTCTGTACGAATCCAATCAATCACCGGCATGAAGTTGTAACAGACTGTCTTTATTCCTGCTTTTCCCAGATTGGCAAGGCTGGCTTTGTAGTTTTCTATCAAGGCATCGCGCCCGGCTCCTGCATATTTTATCGGCTCGCTGACCGGCAGGCTTTCTACCACAGACCAGTGCAGACCGAAAGACTCGATATATGTCTTCAGGTCTTCAATTGCTTCCAATGTCCAGACCTCACCATTAGGAACCTCATGTAAGGCAGTGACAATGCCTTCTACGCCTATTTGGCGCAACATGGCAAGTGTGATTTTATCTTTCTTGCCGAACCATCTCCAAGTTTTTTCCATTTTTTATAATTCTTGTCTATACGCTGCTTTAATTATTTTGCGGTCTGCAAATATCATTCAAAAGTAATAAAAAGAATCTGTATCGGTGCGGTTTTAAAGAAGAAAAATGTGATTGTGTTGCATTTTGAAGAATATTGACAAACAGTTGGGGCATCCTTCGGTTGAAGGAATGAAAAGCATCAGCGAGCAACTGAGGCAAATCATTGTGGCAAAGGATTGATACCGTTGAAATCAGGAAAAGTTTCCTCCGCATCATCTCCGCATCTCCTCCGTATCCGCTCCGTATCTCCTCCGTATCTCCTCCGTATCATCTCCGTATCATCTCCGTATCACCTCCGTATAATCTCCGCTCACATGGCTACGGAGCGGAGGTGGAGCGGACACGGCGGAGACACGCCGCTGTCACGCCTCATATGTTTTCTTTACTTTTTATGAAAAGGCGATACCGGCACTTTGTTTTTAATGCGTTTTTTTTGAGCCGGTACAATTTTGGCTAAAACATTTCGGTATTTTCGCAGGTTTTTTTGCCCCCACTCGTGACGTTGTCGGAGATCAAATTATATAAGGTACGGAGGCGTTACCCCGCGATATGCACATATTCCTTATAGGCCTGGATGTAATGGCTGTAGTTCTTCAGCAAACTTGCGGAGCTGATGTGCGTTTTGAACACGCTCAACAAAAACAAGGCATATTTCCACTTGTCGCCGCCTTTCTGCTGGTGGTAGTAGAAGAAAACGCCGTAGATGATGCTGTTATGGTTTTTCGGCATCGTCAGTTTCTGCTTATGCCCGGGGGGCTGCTTGCCTTGCAGAAAAGCCATGAAATCTTCTTCGAGCTGCTTCACGCAGAGAGGATCCATCAAGAATCTGCCATGATTGTTCTTTTGCTCGCATAGGAAATGGAGCATGCGGTGTATCTCAATCGGGTCGGGGGCGGAGGGGGGCATGTCGTCGGCGGGCACAAGGGAGAACTCTTTCTCGGGCATCAACGGACGATAGACGGCCGGATAGTGTCGCTCGTAGATGGCCAGCATGTGGATAAGGCCGCTCTTCAGCCGGCGGGGGATGCTGCCGGTGGGCCACTCTTCGGGCAGAAGAAACGTCAGGCACTTTTCGCGCAACTTTACCTTTATCCAATGCACAGCCCCGCGTGCCTCGCTGTAGCGCAAGTGGTCGGCATACTCGCCGTCGAAGAGGGCGCACGTCTGTCCGTCGCACCAGGCGGCGGAAGAGAGTGAGGCATAGGGATGGGGCGCTTTGAGTGAAAGTTCCTTATAGAGGAAAAAAAGAAAATTCTCCAATGCGCCAATGGCGGAGCACACGCAGGTGCGGTAGGGGGAGTGGACGGGCAGCTCTTGCCAAAGCCGCGGCAGCATGCGGTACAGGCGCGACGCTTCGGGGATGACAGCCCTTGCGCCGGCGGCCGAAGGCTCTTCCTGCAGGGCGATGAAGCGTTTCACCCGGTTCACGGCACGGCAGGCCTCGTAAGTGGGGGCGGTGCAGATGCAAGGGACATCGGGCGCATCCGACGAATGGGAGAGGCGGGAGGCAAAGGGCAGATGGCGATAGTCGGGATAGTCGTCCGGCCCCAGCAAATAGCCGAAGGTGCTTATCAACTCGATATAGAGCGAAATCATGGCCCGGCAGAGTGGTTGAAGCCACCATGCCGAGGGGGCGGCACGGTAGGCGTCGTCCGTCAGCTCGCAGATGGAATAAACCTCTCCGAGCACATCGCAAAGCAGCAAGGAGGCGTCGAGGTCGCATCGGAGCGCTTCTATGCGTTTTCGCAGCAGTAGCTTCAGCCAGCAGGCCTCGCCATTCAACAAGGCGGTGTAGAGCGTGAGATGAGGAGTGGCGCAGGCGTTGTCGGAGGCGGGAGGCATGGGATTTTCCACCTCGGTGGGAGGCAGGCAGCTGAGTACGGTCGTGTCGTCCGGTGCGCGAAATCCGCAGGCCGCATTGTCGTCTGCCGAGAACGCGGGCAGGTCTGCCTGCCAGCTTGCCGCCAAGTTCCTTAACAAATGTTCCACGGCATCTGCCTCGGCCGGCAAATGCTTCAATAAGCGGAGCGCTGCCTGCCATTTTTCAGGATTGCCTATGGCTTCTTTCAGGCAAAGGGGAGAGAGCGGCCCTCTGAAAATGGCAACTGTGATGGGAGTATACATCGGTTTACGACACTGAAATGTTTTAAGGTTATCGAATCATCATCGTTTTTGCTCCTCACGGGGCTGTCACTGTGGGGAAGTGTTGACGGCGACACCTCGGGCGAGGAACAAAAAAAGGCTGGCAAAAATAAGAAAATAGCGGTGGATTATAAACCGGAATATTAGTGTTAATTATTTTTAACCATAAGTCTCGTTTCCCATGACTATTTTTGATAATCCTATTATAAACATTTATTCATCAATAAAAATGAAAGAGAGAAATTTACTGAGCTTTATGGAGGATGTCGTCCGACAACTTCAGTCCGAGGGCCGCTATGGAACAGCCCATGTGTATCATTGTACGCTGCGTCGCATCCGTCAGTTCGCAGGCAGCCGGTCTTATTTCCCGTTTCGCTGCATCACCCGCACTTGGCTGAAAGCCTTTGCAGAGCATCTGTATGCGCAGGGCATGCGCTTCAACAGCGTTTCCACCTATATGCGCATGTTGCGCGCCACCTACAACCGGGCAGCCATGCAAGGGCTTATCAAGCCCGACCCACTGCTGTTTCGCGGGATGCACACGGGTGTGGAAGCGGGAAACAGCCGTGCCTTGCCGGCCGAGGCGATACGTCGCATCCTCCTGCCGGAGCATAAACTTCCCGAACGATTGGAAAAGGCCCGTTGCTGCTTTTCCATGTTGTTTCTGCTACGCGGGCTCAGCTTTGCCGACTTGGCCTACATGCGCAAAAGCGATCTGCAAGACAATCTGCTTTGTTATCATCGTCGCAAAACGGGGCGTCGCCTTTGTGTAGAGGTGGTGCCTGAAGCTTTGGCCCTCCTTGAGAGGTATACTTCGGATGCCGGCAACGTCCCGGGGCTTTTCCCCTTTGTGCGCGAACAGGGCGAAGCGGGCTACCGGCAATACCGAAACGCCCTTCGCTGTTTCAACCGCCGGCTGGGCGAACTTGCACGCTATTTGGGCTTGGACGTTAGCTTGAGTTCCTATTGCGCCCGCCACAGCTGGGCCACAATCGCCAATTTCAGCCACTACGACAAGGAGTTGATAAGCAATGCTTTGGGACATTCTTCTGTGCGCGTGACAGAGACTTATTTCAGGCAGTTTCATGATGAAGAGATTCATCGGATGAATAGGGAAATCCTTGCCGGGTTGCTTTCTTCTTCTTCTTCTTGAGTTCCCGAGTATCGGATATAAACCGACAAGTTGATAAATGACAAAAAAAATGACTGTTACTTTGTAGGTAACAGACACCTTTTTGATTTTGCAAATGTAAGTATTATTTGTATATAAACCAAATATTTTCCTTTTTTTCTGCATTTTCATAAAAAAAAAAATAAAATCTCTCTCTATATATACTCTTTTTTCTTTGAAAAGAGGGTGTAACATAGCATTCCGTACCTTCCCATTGCCAAAGAGTTTCACTCATATTTTAAAGTACGGATAGATGTTTTTTGCATTCGGTTCACGAAAAAATGTGCTTCAAAGAAATCTCACAGGCTTTTTGTGATATTGTCTGTTACCTACAAAGTAACAGACTTGTAAGGAATTAAAGCCCGATATAAGGTTTTTTCTCAATATAAAAGGATCTAACAAAAGAGAACGAATATGAATAAATGTTCTTTATTTGGCTTCTTGTTGGGGGGATTGTTCCTTTTTCCCTCATTCGCTTCCGCTCAAAGATATTCCGTGCGCGCCAATCTTTTAGGGTTTGCCACCACTAATCTCAATGTAGAGGGCGCTATGGCGGTTTCTGCGCACTGGTCGGTTCACGTTCCGCTGCAATACAATCCGTTCAACCTCGGGGGAGATGCGAAACTGAAGAATTTTACCGTTACTCCGGGTGTCCGCTACTGGCCGGGTGCACCTTTCGGACGAGGATACTTCATCGGCATGCACGGTGTGTTCTCGTCCTTTAATGCAGGCGGCCTTTTCGGTTACCACAAGCGGAGGTATGAGGGTACTGCCTGGGGGGCGGGCTTTTCTGCCGGTTATGCCCACTCCATAGGACGCAAATGGAGTATGGAGTACGAACTTGGGGCAGGCGTTGTGCGAGCCGATTGGGAACAATACTGCCGGCGACGGTGCGGCCCTAAACTGGGCGAGGGTGGAAAGCTATACGTCGTGCCTACCCGCATTTCCGTAAGCCTCGCTTACCTCTTCTGAGGCTTTCGCTTTTTGCTTTTGAAGCGTACGGGCCCGGAACGAGAATAGAAACACTGATTACAACTCTTTTTTTTATATATATTACTCACTTTTTAAACATTTTAATTATGAAGAAGATTTTTACAAGCGTATGTATGATGGCTGCCCTGACGCTTATGGCGACGGGGTGCAGCAATGAGGAAAAAGGCGCCCAGGGCGACCAGTACGTCAAGATGACCGTAAGTATTCCTCAATTGGAAATGACCCGCGCATTGGGCGCTCCGGGTGCTACGGGCAACAAAGTGACCATAGGGGGCGACCTGACGGTGCGCGCACGCAGAGGAGCGAACGGCGCCGTGCTGACCACCGTCACCATCCCCGCTTCCGAAGTGGCGGCCTTGGTGGGCGGAACACCCAAGGTGCTGAGCGTGGCACCCACTGCCAACTACATCGAAGTGGAAGGCAATGCCGACAATGCGACCGAAACGGACGACGTGAACACACGCCAAGGCATAGCCACTTCCTCTAAAGTGCGCCTGACGGGCGGGGCACACATCACGCCGGGAACTCCCAACGCCACCTGCTCGGTGACCCTGAATCCGGAAATGGCACGTGTTGAAGTGAAAGGGAAGTTCAACGGTACGTACACGCACCTGGACGACCTGAAGATTACTGCCATCTACATCAACAACACACGCGTCAAGAGAGGCGACGCCACCCCCACGCGCGTGACTTCGAACAACTGGAACACGGCATACGCCGCTTCACCCGCCACGTTCTACGGCATGTATAACAACGGCTTGGACGGCACACCGGGCTCTAACACGGCCATAGCCGATTTGGGGGCGAATGCCGACGGCTACAACTTCTTCCCGCAAAAGTTCACTCCCGCGGCACAGACCAAGGAGGAGATGCTGAAAGGCTCCATACACATGATTTTCAAGGTGAATTATACCCCCAAAGGCGGTGTGGCAGCTACGGGAAAATACCTCAACGTGGTGGCATTCAAGGAAGACGGCGGAACGAATGCTTATATCAGCGATTTCCAGGCAGGCAAGATCTACCAGTTCGACCTGTCCAAGATACAAGACATCATGGATGATCCCTTCCCGCCCGTGACTCCCGACCCCGACCCCGAAACGATTTCCGTGGAACTCTCGGTGACGGTGGGCGCATGGACTGTGGTAGCCGTGAATCCTGAAGTATAAAAATCAATGGTGTTTCTGAGGTTGTGCGTTTTTCCTTTTTTTTGGACATAACCTCAGAAACATATTTTTTATTTTCAACCGAAAAAACATACAGAACTCAATGTCAATGGTACGAAACTCTCACCGATACCCGTTTTTACGCTTGCAAGCGGTGATCTTCCTGCTGGCGCTTGCCGGCTGCATAGGTGAAGATCGCGGCGGTTGTCCGGGCATTCTCGTCATCGAGCCACACTATCTGCTGCACGACAAAGGGGCGAACGACCGCTTCGGCGAAGAAGTGCACCGACTGGAGCTGCACTTGTTCGGCGAATCGGGCACCTACCTCAGCACGATGACCGACAACGGTCCGCACTACAGCAACGGACAGCGGTTTGAAGTGGAACTTCCCGAAGGCGTATTCCATGTGTTGGCAGTGGGCGGCGCGGCCGAAGCCTACGAAACCGGAACCTATGACAGCAAAGCGCCCGAAGGCTTCAGCAGCGGGCTGCACAGGGGCGTCAGCACCTTGGACGATTTTCGCATCCGCATGCGGAAAAGCACCGGCGGCACAGAAGCCGCTCACCATGCGGACAGCCTCTTCTTCGGCCGTTTGGACGCCGGGCATGCGAGCACGGACAACTATGACCCGCAGCCCGTCTATCTGACCAAAAACACCAAGCGCATCACGCTGCGCATCCGGGGAATTGCGGCAAACGCCGATGCCCGGCTCTATGCCGACAACGAACGCATCGGCGCACGCAACGAGCGGCCTGCCGACACCCGGCCCATCTGCTACACACCCTACGAAACGTCGACGGGAGCAGACAACCTTGCCATCAGGTGTTTCCGCACGTCGCGACTCTACACCGACGGGCAGTTGACTTTGCAGTTGCTCGAGGCCGGCACCGGAAAAGCTGCACCCGGTTTCTCGTTCGACCTGACGGAACGCCTGCGTTCCGTGCCCGGTTATGCCACGCAGGAGGGACTGGACCGTACCGACCACTTTGTCATCGACCTCACGATTTCCGGAAAAGGCACGCTGATTTCGCTTCGCGTGAACGGGTGGGAGACGGTTCCCGTGGTGCCCGAAGTGTGACGCGCAACGAACCGGGCTGTAAAAAAAAGGAGAAATGAAGGCTAAAGATATACAGGATATGAAAACGAAAAAGAGAGAAGAAAACAGCAAATCACGGTTGTACCACCTGCGGTTGGCCGCGGGCATGGCGGCTTTTGCATGGCTGCTGTGGTCGTGTGCGGACGAGGAACGGACGATACTCCCCGCGCCCCCGGCGAAGACGGCGGATGTGTGCGTGACGCTGTCGGTGACGATTCCCGGCATGCGGACCCCCACCGCCACCCGGAGCACGGACGACTCGAAACCGGGCTTTCCGCTCACGGTGCTGGGCTTCAAGGTGGAGGACGGAACGGAAAAACTGACTTTCATGAAAGTTTTTGCCACGGCTGCCGAAGCGGGTGCGCCGATCGTATATCCTGAAGAAGATAAATATGCCATGACGCTGATCGGCATGCCCGAAGGCGACTACAACCGGCTGTGCATCTGCTGCGCCACCGACGCCACAGGCTTGCTGACGCCCGGCACCTCGGTGTACGACGACGTGAAAACGATGGACTTGAACGGCTGCATGAACGCCGCTGGCATATACAACCGGCCTGCGTTGCCCATGTATGGCGAGCTGAAAGCCGCCGCGGAAAACGGCATCGCATTGCGTGCGGGCATATCGCAGGTATTCAACCGGCCGGGGCAAGAGGTGAAGTTTTTGCGGGCCATGGCACGCATAGACGTGACGAAAAAGCTGGATGCTAACCGGCAGACTTTCACCTTGGAGGAGGTCTACTTCTGCCGGGGCGTGGAAAAAGGACGCATATACGGCGACAAGGATACATACACCACGACGCAGAACCTTCCCGCCGGCACGCTTGCGCCCATGGCCGACGCCGCGTACGGCACCATATCGGGCACAGGCGCCACCCAGCAACTAGATACGCCCATCTATGCCTGGGAGAACGACTTCACCGGCGATAACCGACCCCGTGTGGTGGTGAAAGGTAACTACCGGGGCGAGACGCAATACTATCCGCTGGACTTTGTGGACAACCAAGGGAGGCCCATCCCCATCCGCCGTAACCACCGGTATAAGTTCATCATCAAAGAGGTAGGCGCACGGGGCTACGACACTGCGGCCGAGGCGCTGGCCTCCGCAAAGGTCTTCACCAACCGAAAGGAGCCTCCCTCGGTGGAACTGGTGGTGGTGCCGGAGGATTATCTGAGCGTGGTTTACAATGAAGACGACTTTCTGGCTGTGTCGCAGTCCGGCTTCATCTTTTTCAAAGAAGGCCCTCATACGGAGACAAGCACCGGAAACAAACTGAAAATAAAGACGGACTTTGCAGGCGGATGGACCCTCAAGGCATACAACGTCGACGGCACCGAGATAGCGCCGAGCGGCTGGTTGGGGGCGAGCAGTGTCTCGTCCGGCGGCGTGCCGGGCGAAACGGAAATATCCATACTGAACGATGGAGCGAAAACCCGCGCAGGATATCTGAAAGTCATAGCAGGCCGGCTTGAAGCAAGAATACAGGTGCTGCAAGTAGATAAATTGCCGTTGGAATTTGCAGCGGAATACAATCTGGCAGGCGGACGGAAATATGGTTCAAGGTCGTATTACGACTCACAGACCACCGCCGCACAAACCAACGAGGAGGTAGGATGGAGCACGAGCAACGATGACCCCCTACAGAGCGGATACTACAATGGGTACGTATTGAGGGGAGAACAGGACGACACATATAACAGTGCGGCACTCAACATCTTCGATGACGAGTTCTTCACCACGGGTGCCGGGGCAGGCTATCATCTGCCGTCTCGCGAAGAATGGGGAAGCGTTTTCGTACCGTTACATCTTTTTAAAAAGCAGGGGTCTCTTCGCGAAGCGGTGACATTCGGCGGAATAAATTTTACTTGCAGTTCTCGTTACAAGCACTTTTACGGGGTGCGATTCCTGAAAGATGACCTGTCTAGTATTTGGGGAGGAGTCGATGGCACTTCGCTCGACCAGTTTCCGCAACTTATGAACAACCGGATGGCATGCGCCTATCGGTACATCCTTCAATTTCAAGGCAGCAGAAAAGTAATCGTTCAGTGCGTATACATAGGTTATCTCTCTCCCATGCCCACCCTGTTGAATATAGCCAACGAAAACTGGTGGGACTATCAGGCGCTGATTCCCGGCAATGTGGTTACACGCGAGTTTCCTCTCTGCGGGTACTTAAGTTCTGCTGCCGCAGGCGGCACCACCCGGCGTAAGGGAATCTCAGACGTGGGGGAACTCGTTAGAAACTGGTCTGCTACACCTTATGGCAATCGTTCCCTATGGAACGTATCATGCAGCCAGGGTGGTATGATTAGGGTTGGTAGTAGCTTTGATTGCTGCCATACCGTCCGTCTTTTCTCCGATAACTAAAAAAGAACATCCATGAACAGAAAATTGATATCCGCTTTTGGTTGGCAGCTGGTGCTTGCAGGCGTCGCGCCACTGATATGCTGCCTTGCTTGCCGGAACGAAACAGACGTGCCGGCCATACTTGAAGACACCTCCGCCACACTCTACCTGGCTTTCGCGGCTCCGACGGACACACACAGCCCGCATACGCGCGCCAACAGCGAAACGGACATCGCGGAAGTGGATGTGCTCTCTTTCAAGCCCGACGCCGCAGCTCCCACGGACATGCGGAAGGGTACGTTCTACTACCGTGCCAAGGGGGTATATACGCGGTTGTCCGTCGACCCCGCCACGGGCGCCGCCCAAGGCAAGGTGGTGGTGAAACTGAAGGCCGACGAGGATGCAAACCAGACCCTTGTGCTGCTGGCCAACGCCCGTGCGCAGGTGGACGAAGCGATGACTTCCGTGGAATATGGCGACCCGAAAGAGCAGGTGCTGGAGCGGCTGCTCGTACCCGTGAAAGCGGCTACCGGAGAGATGGACTTCGACCGCTTCCCCATGTGGGGCGAACTGCCCGACCAGTCCATCCGGAGAGGGTATGCGCCACCCGCATCGCCGGTATTGTTGCTGCGGAGCACGGTAAAGTTCACGCTGGCGCTTCCCGCCACTTCACCCCTTCACTTCTTTCGGTCGGCAGATGAACTGAGGCTATACAACTACCGCATCAAAGGGCGTATGGCGCCCGACAATTACGACCCCTCGGGCATGCGCGTGCTGACGCCCACCGTGCCCGCGGGCGCCGGCGCGGCACCCACGCCTCCTTCCATCCGCCCCTACAACACCTTGCTGCGGAGCGACTGGACGGGTGACAAAGGGAAGCTGGGCGAGGGAAGCGAACGGTCATTCTACACCCTCGAAGCCGACAACCGTACGGCCGTGGCCGCATCGGGCCTGGATGCCACCTGCCTGCTGGTGCAGGTGACGTTTGCCACGGTACACGAGGGAGCCGAATTGGCCACCCGCTTCGGCCGGCAGACGGGATGGTATCGCATCGACTTCCGCAACTACGACACCGGTGAATTCATCGACCTGCTGCGCAACCACCACTACCGCATCAGGGTGAAAAGCGTGAAGACACCCCCTGCCTCCACCCCCGAAGAGGCCTTCGAAGGGAGGCATACGCTGGAATGCGACCTCGTCGCTTACAACGAGGTGGAAGAAAATGTCGCGGTAAGTCCCGACTACAAGCTGGAAGTGGAGAGACGATGGGCGGAGCTGCCGGGCACAAACGGCGACACGCTGACCGTGCAGACCGAGAACACCAAAGGATGGAAAATAACGGAGAAACCCGACTGGCTCATTGCCAGCCCCGAACGTGTGACCAACGACGCCATTACGTCCCTTGTACTCCGCGCCCGAGACAACGCCTACCGCACCGGAACCTTCAGACTGAAAGCCGGACGTACGGAAATGGTATTCACTGTGGTACAACGCAAAAAAACGCCGTTGGAGTATGTGGCGGAGCTCAATCTGGCAGGCGGGCGTAAAGGTTCGTCATGTTTGTGCTACTTAGGCGGCGGCTTATGGAGTAACACGTTGCTGCAGTGGGCAGAAAACCATCGAACAGATGGTCGATCGTCTTACTACAATTGGTACACAACCACCGGCACTTCTCATGCCGAGTGTAATCCGGCCAACCTGTCGCTCTTTGCAGAGTCTATGTTGCGCAACTATCACCTGCCTACGCGCGAAGAGTGGACAGGCGTCTTGGCTCAGGGAGCCGAGTTGTCGTTCGGCACAGCCGTGGACGCAACCGTGGACGAATGCGTGAAAATAGGCGGCGAAACGCATTCGTACCGGTCGCACTACTACTCGACCGGCAGCGGAGCGATATACGCACTGCGCTTCAAAGCGGGCGTGAACCCGGTGGACGGCCATCCCCTCGCCGCGGACAACCAAATGCTCTGTGCCTACCGCTATGTGATTCTCCATCCGTTCTTCGCCGGATTTTCACACGCGCGCTTAGTAGTGTCGTCCGTCTGGCTGGGCGAAGCAAACGAGGCCGGCAATCCGATGAGCGCCATCAGCAACCCTCAATGGTGGGATGACCGCATGTTGGAAGGGAAAGTGATTACACGCATATTCCCGGTGGCGGGAGGAATCACTAATTTCTCCTACCTCGGCACATACCCGGCAGTCGGTGCTCCTAACTCATTATCTCCTGCCGATGACATAGGGTTGCTGGGGCTCTACTGGTCGGCAGGCAGTCCGGACGCAGACAACGGAATAGCGACACGGATCGGTGCGGGAGAAGCGAAAACCGGCGTTCCCGCCGCCAAATGGCAAGGACTCAACGTGCGTCCTTTCCTGAACCAATGACCTGTCATCTTCCAAACAGACAGAATGAGCCATGAACACCTTTGAACATCCGGGCGTCACCGGCTATCTCCTAAAGACAGCTCTGCTATATTCTCAAGTTCAGCTTTATCACTTGATTAAATGGCATCTGTGGAATCATAGGCATCCTGACAGGGCAGAAGAAGCGCTGGGACGCTTGGCGGAAATACTCTTAATCGAATTGCCCGACGAAAACGCCGCCTTGCAAACAAAATTCCCCTGCCCCTACGAACGGTATCTGTATCTGAACGAGAAATACCGGCATGAGGTGGATTTCGTGGAATGTATTTTCCGGAAGTTCCCCGGCCTGATGCTGATGAACGAACGGCAAATGGCGGAAGCGGCAAAGCAAGTGGAAAAAGAACTGGGTCGGGAGTTGCCGGATCTTGCTTGAACGGAGCGATTTTCTTGGAGTTAAAATTTTTGTAATTCAAGAAAATAGTTCTATCTTTGTCACCGATTTATAATGAGCCGATATAATGTCTCACTTAATTAAACGAGTTAAACAATTTATTTATTAATGGAAAATTTAAAGAATGTATCTCCCGTTGAGGATTTCAATTGGGATGCTTACGAAAATGGCGAAACAGTGGCCGGTGCAAGTCACGAAGAACTGGAAAAGGCGTATGACAACACGCTGAACAGAGTTAACGACCGCGAGGTGGTTGACGGAACCGTAATAGCAATGAACAAGCGGGAAGTAGTTGTGAACATCGGTTACAAATCAGACGGCATCATTCCGATGAGTGAGTTCCGTTATAATCCTGACCTGAAGGTGGGCGACACGGTGGAAGTGTACATCGAAAATCAGGAAGACAAAAAAGGACAGCTTGTCCTCTCTCACCGCAAGGCTCGCGCCACTCGCTCGTGGGATCGCGTGAACGCAGCTTTGGAAAGCGAAGAAATCATCAAGGGCTACATCAAGTGCCGCACCAAGGGTGGTATGATTGTGGACGTATTCGGCATCGAGGCTTTCTTGCCGGGTTCGCAAATCGACGTGAAGCCTATCCGCGACTACGATGTGTTCGTTGGCAAAACAATGGAATTCAAGGTTGTCAAGATCAATCAGGAATTTAAGAATGTGGTTGTTTCTCACAAGGCGCTTATCGAAGCCGAACTGGAACAGCAGAAGAAAGAAATCATCAGTAAACTCGAAAAAGGACAGGTGCTTGAGGGTACCGTTAAAAATATCACTTCCTATGGCGTATTCATCGACTTGGGCGGCGTAGACGGTTTGATTCACATCACCGACCTCTCTTGGGGCCGCGTGAGCGATCCGAAAGAGGTGGTGGAACTTGACCAGAAGCTCAATGTGGTTATCCTTGACTTTGACGACGAGAAGAAGCGCATCGCTCTGGGCTTGAAACAACTCACTCCGCATCCTTGGGATGCTTTGAGCACCGAATTGAAGGTGGGCGACCACGTGAAAGGCAGAGTGGTGGTGATGGCCGATTACGGTGCATTCATCGAAATAGCTCCGGGTGTGGAAGGCTTGATTCACGTATCCGAGATGTCTTGGTCGCAACACTTGCGTTCGGCACAAGACTTCATGAAGGTGGGCGACGAAGTGGAAGCCGTTGTGCTGACTCTGGACCGCGAAGAGCGTAAGATGTCTCTCGGCATCAAGCAGCTGAAGGCCGATCCTTGGGAAACCATCGAAGAGAGATATCCCGTGGGCAGCAAGCATACGGCTAAAGTGCGCAACTTCACCAACTTCGGCGTGTTTGTGGAAATCGAAGAGGGTGTTGACGGCCTGATTCACATTTCCGACTTGTCTTGGACGAAGAAGGTAAAGCATCCGTCTGAATTCACTCAGATCGGTGCCAACATCGACGTACAAGTGCTGGAAATAGACAAGGAGAACCGTCGCTTGAGCCTCGGCCACAAGCAACTGGAAGAGAATCCTTGGGATGTATTCGAAACGGTATTCACCGTAGGTTCGGTACACGAAGGCACTATCATCGAAATGCTGGATAAGGGTGCTGTGGTGGCTCTGCCTTATGGTGTAGAAGGTTTCGCCACTCCGAAACACCTTGTTAAAGAAGACGGCTCGCAGGCACAGCTCGACGAGAAGCTGGAGTTCAAGGTTATTGAGTTCAACAAAGATGCCAAGCGCATCATCCTTTCTCACAGCCGCATCTTCGAAGATGCCGCAAAGGCTGAAGAAAGAGCCGAGAAGAAGGCTGCCAAGAAAGCAAGCGGCAAGAAAGAAGAGGCCGCTCCTGTTATCCAGAATCAGGCCGCTTCGACCACTCTGGGCGACATTGACGCTCTGGCTGCCTTGAAAGAGCAATTGGAAGCCGGCAAGAAGTAATTGAACTTCCATTTAAGTACGAAAAAGAATGGCATCCTCCATTCGGAAACGTAATAAAATGTAATAGATAATTAAAGAGCCGTATCATACTCTCATTGAGCGTGGTAGGGCTCTTTTCTTTGTTTGAAGGAAAAAAGAATGACATCTTTCATGTTTTTATGTACTTGTTTGCCCTTATGGACATTGGCTTTTATACTGTGGGCGCAGCGTTTCCCGAAAAATCAAAAGGGGTGCTTCTCGTGGGTTGCCCTATTGCTGTTTCTCTTTGTTCCAGTATTTTTCTTCCCCTTGTCCGCTTATGCCGATAAAAAGGAGGCGATACGGATGGGAGGCTATACGCTTGAAGCGAGACAAGAGTTTCGTCTTCGGATTTGGATTTGTGTTTGCAGCTACATTGCCGGATTGATAATCTGCTTTCTGCTGAAATACATAGGCGTAGAACTGTATTGGAAATTGGCTGTGAGTTGTGTCAATATATTCCTGTTCCTGCTGATTCTGACATGTTGGGATTTGTTCCGTCCTCTTCGGCATTGATGCAGGTCATATGTTTGATATAAAAAAGGGAATTGCGGATTGTTTCCGTAGTTCCTTTTTTGCTTTCGTATGTGCGGTGCTTTGATTATCTTTGCCCCGTTATGGAAAAATTTGACGTACACATCCTCGGCTGTGGCTCCGCACTGCCTACCACACGCCATTTTCCTGCTTCGCAGATAGTGGACGTGCGTGATAAACTGTTTATGATAGACTGCGGGGAAGGCGCCCAATTGCAGTTTCGCAAATCCCGATTGAAGTTCTCGCGGCTGAATCATGTCTTCATCTCCCACTTGCATGGAGATCATTGTTACGGCCTGTTGGGCCTAATCTCTACGCTGAATCTTTTGGGACGTACTGCCGAGCTGCACATGCATTCTCCCAAAGGCCTGGAAGAACTCTTGACGCCGATGCTCGACTTTTTCAATCGGCAGATGTCGTACAAGGTGCTCTTTCATGTGTTCGAGACAAAGGAACCTACGCTGATTTATGAAGACCGGTCGCTGACGGTGACAACCATTCCGTTGCGTCATCGTATGCCCTGTTGCGGTTTCCTGTTTGCGGAGAAACCTCGCTCCAACCACATCATCCGTGATATGGTAGATTTCTACCAAGTGCCTGTGTACGAGCTGAACCGTATAAAGAACGGCGAAGATTATGTGACGCCGGAAGGGAAAATCATTCCCAACCACTTGCTGACCCGCCCTGCCGAACCTCCCCGCCGGTATGCTTATTGCTCGGATACGATTTATCTGCCTTCTGTCACGGGACAGATAGAAGGTGTGGACCTGCTTTTCCATGAGGCCACCTTTGCCGAAGCAGACGCGCCGCGTGCCAAAGAGACCTTTCATAGCACTGCGGCACAGGCGGCGGAGATTGCCAAAGCTGCCGGAGTGAAACGGTTGCTGATAGGCCATTTTTCTGCCCGGTACGATGACGAGATGCAGCTCTTGCAAGAGGCGTCGGCTCTGTTTCCGGAGACCGTGCTCGCTAAAGAGACGCTCTGTGTGCCGGTGTGAATTAAACTTTTAGTGTTTTTGGCAGTCTAACAATTATAAAAGCGAATGAAATCCTATGGCTTCTTCTTACAATGAACGCGAAGTGCTGTCCCTTTTGCAAGACGAAAGTACGCAAAAACAGGGATTCGAGATGATTGTGGCCCGGTACGGCGAACAGCTGTATTGGCAGATTCGCCGCATGGTTCTTTCTCATGAGGATGCCAACGATTTGCTTCAGAACACTTTCATCAAGGCATGGGTCAATATTGATTATTTCCGGGCGGAGGCCAAACTCTCCACTTGGCTTTATCGCATTGCTTTGAACGAGTGCCTTACGTTCCTGAATAAGCAACGGGCATCGTTTACCGTCTCGCTGGATGCCCCGGAGGCCGATGCGCTGCAAAAGCTGGAGGGCGACCCTTACTTCTGTGGCGACAAAGCGGAAATGGCGCTTCAGAAAGCTTTGCTTACCTTGCCGGAAAAGCAACGCATGGTGTTCAACCTGAAGTATTACGAGGAAATGAAATATGAGGAGATGTCCGAAATATTCGGCACATCGGTAGGGGCTTTGAAGGCTTCCTATCATCATGCCGTGAAGAAGATAGAGAAGTTTTTAATCGAGGAGGATTAAACCTTTGCCCTGATACAATGTCTAATGGAATAGAAAGGAGAAAACTTTATGAAAGAAGAAGGTAAAATGCTGAAAAAGACAGGGAGGGAGAATCCTTTTCGCGTTCCCGAGGGCTACTTTGAACGTCTTTCTTCGGAGGTGATGGACAGGCTGCCCGAAAAAGAAAAGCAGGCTGTGACTCAAAGAGAGCCTACAAAGTGGGAGAGGGTGAGACCGTGGCTGTATATGGCTGCCATGTTCATAGGCGCCGCATTGATCATCCGGGTGGGGTCTTCGTACCGCACATCGCCTGTGGAGCACATGGCTGCCGACGAGACGGAAAGCGAAATGGAATATATCGATATGGCTGTGGAGAACTCCATGATGGACGATTACTCTTTGTACGTCTTCCTGGCTGATTCTGACGCGGAATGAAGAAATAACTACTTAACTGATTGAATATATGAAAAGACTGATTGTTTTATTTGCAATGATATGCGGCGTGGTGTCTCTGCTGAGAGCAGGTAACGGAATTAACCAACACTTGTCGCCCGAGGAGTTCCGAGCCAAACAAAAGGCTTTTATCATTGAGAAGGCAGGGCTGACGGATGAGGAAACCGCTAAATTCTTTCCTTTGTATTTCGAATTGCAAGACCGGAAAAAACAGTTGAACGACGAAGCCTGGGCTTTGGTAAGAAAAGGTAAGGACGAGAAAACGACCGAAGGACAGTATCAGGAGATTCTGGAAGGAATATACGATGCCCGTATTGCTTCTGATCGTTTGGATAAGACCTATTTCGATAAGTTCAAGAAAATATTATCCTATAAGAAAATCTATCTGGTGCAAAGTGCCGAAGTACGTTTCCATCGGGAATTGTTGAAGGGTATGCACAAAAGAGGGGAAAGAGCTCAAGAAAGAGGGCAGAGACACAACAGACGGTAAGAGAAAAGGGGGTGTTTTATATCCCCTTTTCCAATGCTTTTGCCTCGTTCCACAGCGCATCCATCTCTTCCAACGTCATGTCGTGCAGGTTCTTTCCTTTTTGAATGGTATGCGCCTCCAGGTAGTTGAAGCGGTTGATGAATTTCTGATTGGTTCGTTCCAGCGCATTGTCCGGATTGATTTTGTATAGGCGGGCGGCATTGATGAGGCTGAACATGACGTCGCCGAATTCCGCTTCAGCTTTGTCTTTTTCCATCCGGCCCACTTCCGCTTGAAATTCCTTGATTTCCTCTTTCACTTTCTCCCAGACCTGTTCGCGCTCTTCCCAATCGAAGCCTACGTTGCGGGCTTTATCCTGAATGCGGTAGGCCTTAATCAGTGAGGGTAGCGAAGCCGGAACTCCACTCAGTACGGTTTTGTTGCCGTTCTTCTCTTTCAGCTTCAGTTGCTCCCAGTTTTCCGAGACCTGTCCGGCTGTCTCGGCTTTTACATCGCCGAAGACGTGGGGATGGCGGAAAATAAGTTTCTCGCACAGGCGGTCGCAGACGTCTTTGATATCGAAGTGTCCGGTTTCGCTGCCTATCTTTGCATAGAAAGCCACGTGCAGCAATACATCGCCTAACTCTTTGCAGATGTCGTCCTTGTCACCGCGTATCAGGGCGTCGCAAAGCTCGTAAGTCTCTTCAATGGTGTTGGGACGCAGGCTTTCATTGGTCTGTTTGCGATCCCACGGGCATTTCTCGCGGAGTTCGTCGAGTATGTCGAGGAAGCGTCCGAAAGCCTCTAATTGTTCTTTTCTTGAATGCATCATAATCTGTATGTTCTTGTTTATCGTGCAAAGGGCATCCTCTCATCCTTTTCATCTATGATTGGAAATGGCAGCGGCCTCTCTTTTTCTTCTTCGGCATTTAAGCGGTTCGTTGCCTGTATCATTCGGTCATATTCATGATAGGAGACCAGCAATCGCACAACCTCCGAGTAATTCTTGCGGCCGCTCGGGATGTTGTTGCCTTTCAGATACCAGTCATAGATTTTGTCCTGTATCTTTCCAAGGAGCGGACTGTATTTCTCCCTCCAATACTTCCGGTTGCTTTGCACTTGTTCGATGATTTCGGGGCGTATGCGGTTGAAAAGTTGTGTGTATTCTTCTTCCGGCAGCAGCAGGGCGGCGTTGCCGAGCACATGCGGGAGCACTGACAAGTAGCCGCTGAAGCGAATGCCGCGTGCCTTGGAGCGGCTACAGACCTGGTAGGCATAGAAATTGGCTTCAGCTTCGCTCGTGATGCCCAAAAGATGGGCCAGCTCGTGGGCGTATGTGGCAGGATATTGCGAGGGCAGCAAATCGCCGTTCAAGGTGAATTCGCAAAAGAAAGGTCCCATGCTTCCGGTGACCCCAACCATCGAGATGAGAGGAGTGAAAAGCATGGTTTTGACACGCGGAGAATCATGGAAAGGAGAGTGCACTCCCAAAGAATCACTGATTTGTCGGTAGGCGTTGACACATTCTCTGCGCACCAACGGCTCGTTGATAGAGGTGATATGGGCGTAAGAGCCGTTCAGCTTGTCGATATAGTCATTTGCGAATGCCTGAAAGGTTTCTGTGCTGTATTCCGGATAATGCATGTCCGTGCGTTCATATATGTCTTCTTGAAAATAGTTCAGCCCCCATGCCAGGTAAAACCATACATAGATCCACGCCAGATATTCCGCTTCGTTCAACAGAATCTGCTTCCATTTCTTTTTCTGCGCGCGGCGTGCCCTGACGGGATAGAGGAAAAGGCCGGTGATGCTCAGGAAGATAAATAAGTCGCCTATGGCGAAAGGGATAAGTCCGGAAAAAGAAGATAAACAAAAAGCGATTGCAGGATAAACAAAGCATGCATACGTTTCTCCCCAAGATGGGATAAGTTGAGTTGCCCATGTGGCAGACAGCAGCACGATTAGTATAACATGTCTGAATTTTAGCTTGCAGCTCATTTTATCTATTGTTTTATAGAGGCAAAAATATATATTTAATTTTTAATTCATTAATTTTGCGCCCGTTATTCGATATAAATTAACTGTAGATAAGACAAGAAACATGGAATTAGCAAGTAAGTACAATCCCGCTGACGTGGAGGAAAAGTGGTACAGCTACTGGTTGGACCACAAATTATTCAGTTCGAAACCCGATAGTCGTGAGCCTTACACTGTCGTCATTCCGCCTCCTAACGTCACCGGTGTGTTGCACATGGGACACATGCTTAATAATACCATACAGGATATTCTGGTACGCCGTGCCCGCATGGAAGGCAAGAATGCCTGCTGGGTGCCGGGAACCGACCATGCTTCTATCGCCACCGAGGCCAAAGTGGTGAACAAACTTGCCGAACAAGGCATCAAGAAGGCCGACCTTACTCGCGAAGAGTTTCTGAAGCATGCTTGGGAATGGACTGACGAGCATGGCGGTATCATCTTGAAGCAACTTCGCAAGCTGGGTGCTTCGTGCGACTGGGATCGCACGGCTTTCACCATGGATGAAACGCGTAGCGAGAGTGTGCTGAAAGTCTTTGTCGATTTGTATAATAAAGGTTTGATATACCGGGGTGTCCGCATGGTGAACTGGGACCCGAAAGCATTGACTGCCCTCAGCGATGAGGAAGTAATTTATAAGGAGGAACACAGCAAGCTGTACTATCTGAAATATATGGTAGAAGGCGACACCGGAGGACGCTATGCGGTAGTGGCTACCACTCGTCCCGAAACCATCATGGGAGATACTGCTATGTGCATCAATCCGAATGATCCCAAGAATACTTGGTTGAAGGGCAAGAAGGTGATTGTTCCTTTGGTAGGTCGCTCCATCCCGGTGATAGAGGATGATTACGTGGATATAGAGTTCGGTACAGGTTGTCTGAAGGTGACTCCTGCGCATGATGTGAACGACTATATGCTGGGCGAGAAATACAATTTGCCGAGTATCGATATATTCAACGATAACGGAACACTCAGCGAAGCGGCAGGCTTGTATATCGGCATGGATCGTTTCGACGTGCGCAAGCAGATAGAGCAAGATCTGGCTGCGGCCGGATTGTTGGAGAAGGTAGAGGCGTATACCAACAAGGTAGGCTGCTCCGAACGGACCGGTGTACCCATTGAACCGAAACTCTCCATGCAATGGTTTCTGAAGATGCAGCATTTTGCCGATATGGCTTTGCCACCGGTAATGAATGATGAATTGAAGTTCTATCCTGCCAAATATAAGAATACATATAAGAACTGGCTGGAAAATATCAAAGACTGGTGCATCAGCCGCCAGCTGTGGTGGGGGCATCGCATCCCGGCTTATTTCTTGCCGGAAGGCGGCTATGTGGTAGCTGCCACTGCCGAAGAGGCGTTGAAGTTGGCTAAAGAAAAGACCGGTAATTCCGGCTTGAAAATGGAAGATCTCCGTCAGGACGAAGACTGCTTGGACACTTGGTTCTCTTCATGGTTGTGGCCTATATCTTTGTTTGATGGCATCAACAACCCCGGTAACGAGGAAATCAAATATTATTATCCTACAAGCGACTTGGTGACCGGGCCGGATATTATCTTCTTTTGGGTGGCACGTATGATTATGGCCGGCTACGAATATGAAGGCAAGATGCCGTTCAAGAATGTTTACTTTACGGGCATTGTTCGTGATAAGTTGGGACGCAAGATGTCCAAATCATTGGGTAATTCTCCCGATCCGCTGGAACTGATAGACAAATATGGTGCCGACGGCGTGCGCATGGGTATGATGCTTTCGGCTCCTGCCGGCAATGACATTTTGTTTGACGATGCGCTGTGCGAACAAGGGCGTAACTTCTGTAACAAGATATGGAACGCTTTCCGTCTGCTGAAAGGCTGGGAAGTGAGTGCCGAAGTGCCTGTACCGGAATCTGCGGAATTGGCCATGCGTTGGTTTGAGGCCAAGCAGAATGCAGTAGCTGCCGAAGTGGCTGATTTGTTCGGCAAGTATCGTTTGAGTGAAGCGCTGATGGCTGTTTACAAGCTGTTCTGGGATGAATTTTCTTCCTGGTATCTGGAAATGATTAAACCGGCATACGGTCAGCCCATCAACCGGGAGGTATATGAAGCTACTATCGTTTTCTTTGATAACTTGTTGCATCTGCTCCATCCGTTCATGCCGTTCATCACGGAAGAATTGTGGCAGCATCTTTGCGATCGTAAAGACGGTGAGAGCCTGATGGTGAGCCCGCTGTCAATGTCTGCATCGGTAGATGAGAATATCGTCCGGGATTTTGAGACAGTGAAAGAGGTTATCGGTAATATCCGTTCCATCCGTTTGCAGAAGAACATTGCCCAGAAGGAAGCGCTTGAGTTGCAGGTAATCGGTGAGAATCCGGTTGCTGCATTCAACGCGGTTATCACGAAAATGTGCAATTTATCGTCAATAAATGTCGTGGAGAACAAGGTTGACGGTGCAGCTTCTTTCATGGTAGGCACTACGGAATATACTGTACCATTGGTTAATATGATTGACGTGGAAGCCGAAATAGCCCGTATGGAGGCCGAACTGAAACACAAGGAGGGCTTTCTGCAAGGCGTACTGAAGAAGTTGGGCAATGAGAAGTTCGTGAACAATGCTCCTGCCGCAGTCCTTGAGATGGAGCGCAAGAAGCAGGCAGATGCCGAAAGCATCATCAACTCCTTGAAAGAGAGCATAGCCGCCTTGCGTAAGGCATGAGCGGCAAAGGTATGAAAAGAGGGGTGTCAAGCCCCTTCTTTTTACGAAAAAAAGACCCCTGCCACAGATAGCTGTAGCAGGGGTAAATCTTTCTATTCAGGCATCCCTCTCTTTTTTATTTGTACGACAGAGGAAAGGAAGGCCTCTAATTTCTTTTATTTCTCCAATAAATTCTTCAAGAAAGCGTCCAGTTCTTCATCCAGTCCTTTCAGCAGTTCATCATTCACCAATAAGGTTTCGTCATCTATCAGCAAGAGTTCGGCAAGGGTTTCTTTCTCATCGTCTACCAGAACAAAGGAGAAAGGTTTCAGAATGGTCAGTTTGTCAAAAGCTCCCGCATTCTTCATGTTGCAGAGCAGGGTGGTGAGGATGCGTTCCGCATTCTCGTAGAAATCATCCCCTTCGTAGGTAGTCCATTCTTCGATGGTGGTGTTGATAAGCTCTTCGTCCTCATCGTCAAAGACAGACAGCTCGCCCGAGTTCTGGTTCGGTTGCAGATGGATATCCGTGATGATGGTCTGTTCACAACCGCACGTATATTTGCCGATTGCTCTTTTGATGCTATCTTCCAAGAGAGATAATGACGATTGACTGAGCTTCATAATTGTTTTTTCTTAATGGTTGTTCAAAGGTAGGTAAAAATATTTATAATGTATGATTAAAGGTGAAAAAAAACAGATATATAACTATTCTTCCTCTTTAAACCGCATCATTTGCATGTTCAGCCGGGCCATTCCTTCCTTTCGTTTCTGCAATTTGTTTACGTATGAGGTGGTGAAGAGATAATACGAAGCCATGTTGTCAGTGAGTTCGGTACTGTTCGGGGCTGTCTTTCCTTTCCCGTCGGTGAGGGCCTGTGCTTTCAATGCCCATTCCAGTGCGACGTCTATGCTGTCTTGCATCTCATATCCCAAGGCGATGTTGCAGGCGGCGTGTATTTTCTGCCTTCCCTTTTGGGTATTGTAAGTCTGCTTCCAAAGTGCGATAGCTTCTGTCCAGTTCTCTTCTTTGGCATATATTGCTCCGTCGCGCATGTTCACTGACCCGCCGCTGAAGAGATATCGTTCATCGGTTTTCCAGTAAGGGAGCAGATGTTTGGTAGGTACGGTTCCGGCAAACTCCGATGCCTGCTTCAGCATCTCCTTTTCTTTGATGAGGTGGCTGCGCACGTAAGCCTCTCCGCTTCCTACTTCCTCCCAGAAGATGCTGTCGTTGCCGTTCACGGTCACCATGGGGCCTTTGCGGTTGGGCAGATACACTTTTACCGTGGGATATACTTTCACGTCCACAGTGCCATGAAAAACTCCCCAATCGGGTATGTAACTTATCTTGCGGGTGGAACGCATCTGTACATTCTCCAAAGCAATCAGGAAATCCACATTCAGGGTTTGGATAAGATGATTTACTTCTTCGGCTGTCAATGTGCTTTCTCGCGGGCTGATGTCTTTGCTGCGCAAGGCAGAGTCGCAGATCACTACTTCTTCAAAGTAGTTCTCGGCGGCCAGACTTTTTGCCAGCGATTCGGTGGTTGTTGCAGCATCGCCGTTATAATAATCGGTCATCCGCATCAATTCGTTTTCCCCTTTCTTCTGTTCTTCTTTTGCGATAATCAGTTGGTTGTCGGGAACAAGAGGCATGTTGTTGACAACAGCCACCCGCTTCAGTGCGGCGGGAAAGCTGATTTCTGCCGGAAGCATATAGTCAATGGACAGTTGTTCCACACTTTGGCAACCGCCCAAAAGCAGTAAAGCTGTCAGTAACAGACAATAGTGATATTTTGCCATCTTCTTCGAGGTCTTGGTTTAAAAACAAAATTACGTTTTTAAGCCGATATACCAAAGATTAGAAGTTATAAAAAGGTTAGGTGAAAATAAAAAATGCAAATGCCGGTACCATACAAAAAGAGTACTATAAAAAAGCGCAGAGCAAGATTGGTCAAGCTCTGCGCTGCGCTTCACGCTGTTCGGCATCAGATGTTTCTTCCGTGACAGTTCTTATATTTCTTACCGCTGCCACAAGGACAAGGATCATTACGTCCCACCGTCTTTTCGCTACGAATGGGTTCCCGTCTGGGTTGCTCGCGCGTGTCTCGTGCTGCTGCAGCCTGCTGATGCGGGTCGTTCAGGTCAACCTTCTGTTCGCGGTATCTGCTCATGTCCTGGCGTTGCTCCGGAGCGGCTTGTCGCACCTCTACGTGGCGGGCGGGCTGTTGAGCTTCCCGGCCTTCGTCAGGTGCCTCTTGCATCGGAATCTGTCCGCGCATCAAGATAGAAATGGTCTGGTTGTTTATCTTGTCAACCATGGCATCAAATAAGTTTACGGATTCCAGCTTGTAAATCAGCAAAGGGTCTTTCTGCTCGTAGCTCGCGTTCTGTACAGAGTGTTTCAGTTCGTCCAGTTCGCGCAGGTTCTCTTTCCATGCTTCGTCAATGACGTGCAGCAGGATTGATTTCTCGAACGACTTCACTACCTCTTTGCATTCGGTCTCGTAAGCCTTCTTCAGGCTGCACGAAATGTTGTACATCCGTTTGCCGTCGGTGACGGGTATCAAGATGTTTTCGTACATGTGTCCTTGCGTCTCGTACACCTGCTTGATAACCGGATAGGCAATCTGTGCCATACGTTCGGTCTTTCGCTTGAAGAGCGTCATGGCGGCGTCGAAAGTTCTCTCCGCAAGGCTCTCTTTCTTCTCGTTGCGGAATTCCTCTTCGCTGAAAGGCACCTCCATGGCCAGTGTCTGGAGTACATCCATCTTGCAGTTTTCATAGTCGGGAGCTTCTACGGCATTGGCACAGCGATCCCATATCATATTCACAATGTCCATGCCTATACGTTCGCCCATCAAAGCATGACGGCGTTTGGTATAGACCACCGTACGCTGTTTGTTCATCACGTCATCGTATTCCAGCAGGCGTTTACGGATGCCGAAGTTGTTCTCTTCCACCTTTTTCTGCGCCCGTTCTATGGATTTTGAAATCATGCTGTGCTCAATCATCTCACCCTCCTTGAAGCCGAGCTTATCCATCACGCTGGCAATGCGGTCGGAAGAGAAGAGGCGCATCAGGTCATCTTCCAATGAAACGAAGAAGACGGAAGAACCCGGGTCGCCCTGACGCCCTGCACGACCTCGCAACTGGCGGTCTACGCGACGGCTCTCGTGGCGTTCCGTACCGATGATGGCAAGACCTCCGGCGGCTTTTACCTCGGGACTCAGTTTGATGTCGGTACCGCGGCCTGCCATATTCGTGGCGATGGTCACTGCACATTTCAAACCCGCTTTGGCTACAATGTCCGCCTCCTTTTGGTGCAGCTTGGCGTTCAGCACGCTATGCTCTATTTTACGCATGGCCAGCATCTTGCTCAGCATCTCAGAGATTTCCACAGAGGTGGTACCCACCAGCACGGGGCGTCCTGCTGCCACCATTTTCTCTATCTCCTCGATGACGGCTCTATACTTTTCGCGTTTCGTCTTATAGACGCGGTCGTTCATGTCGTTACGGGCAATGGGGCGGTTGGTGGGGATTACCACCACATCCAGCTTGTAGATGTCCCACAGCTCGCCCGCCTCTGTTTCGGCGGTACCCGTCATACCGGACAGCTTGTGATACATGCGGAAGTAATTCTGCAACGTAATCGTGGCGAAAGTCTGCGTAGCGGCTTCCACTTTCACGCCTTCCTTGGCTTCGATGGCCTGATGCAGACCGTCGGAATAGCGGCGGCCTTCCATGATACGTCCGGTCTGCTCGTCCACAATCTTCACCTGCCCGTCGATGACCACGTATTCGTCGTCTTTCTCGAACATGGTGTAGGCCTTCAACAGCTGGTTGATGGTATGCACACGTTCACTCTTGATGGCATAGTTGGTCAGCAAGGCATCCTTCTTTTCAAGGCGTTGTTCGTCTGTCAGGTCTGTTTCATTTTCCAAGGCCGAGAGTTGGGCTGTGATGTCGGGCAATACAAAGAAGGTGGGGTCTTCGGCGTTGCCGCTTATCAAGTCCACGCCTTTGTCCGTCAGGTCCACGCTGTTCAGTTTCTCATCGATGACGAAGTACAGCGGCTCTGTCACCTCGTGCATGCGCTTGTTGTTCTGCTCCATGTAGATTTCCTCGGTCTTCAGCATGCCGGCCTTGATGCCTTGTTCGCTGAGGAACTTGATGAGGGCTTTGTTCTTGGGCAGACATTTGTGGCTGCGATACAAGGCGAGGAATCCCTCTTCCTGGTCTTTCTTGTCGTCCGAGGCGATGAGCCGTTTGGCATCAGCCAGATATTGGGTAGCGATTCTCTTTTGCGCTTCCACCAGCCGTTCCACCTGCGGACGCAGCTGTTCGAAGAGCTGGTCGTCTCCTTTGGGCACGGGGCCGGAGATAATCAGCGGAGTACGGGCATCGTCTATCAATACCGAGTCCACCTCGTCCACGATGGCATAGTTGTGCCGGCGTTGCACGAGGTCTTTCGGACTGATGGCCATGTTGTCGCGCAGGTAGTCGAAGCCGAATTCATTGTTTGTTCCGAAGGTGATGTCTGCCAGATAAGCTTTGCGGCGGGCATCGGAGTTGGGCTGATGCTTGTCGATGCAGTCCACGCTCAAGCCGTGGAACATATAGAGCGGTCCCATCCACTCGGAGTCGCGTTTGGCCAGATAGTCGTTCACGGTCACTACGTGTACACCGTTACCTGTCAGGGCATTGAGGAATACCGGCAGAGTGGCCACCAGCGTTTTACCTTCACCTGTAGCCATTTCGGCGATTTTGCCTTTGTGCAATACCACACCACCGAACAACTGCACGTCATAGTGCACCATATTCCATACCGTATCGTTGCCGCCGGCTATCCAATGGTTTTGGAAGATGGCCTTGTCGCCCTCTATGCGGATGAAGTCCTTTGTGGCAGCCAGTTGGCGGTCAAATTCGGTGGCCGTCACCGCCACCTCTTCGTTTTCGGCGAAGCGTCGGGCCGTTTCCTTTACGATGGCAAAAGCGGTGGGAAGTACTTCGTCCAATGCCTTTTCGTAGGTATCCAGTATTTCCTTCTCTATTTTGTCTATTTGATTGAAGATGTCTTCGCGTTTTTCCAGTTCGGTGTCTTCCACACTTGCTTTCAATTCTTCCACTTTGGCGCGCTGTTCGGCAGCCGATTCGCGGATGTAAGCTTTCAGTTCCTCGGTCTTGGCGCGCAAGCCATCGTTGTCGAGCTTCGCTATTTCCGGATAAGCGGCTTTGATTTTCTCCACCCACGGCTGTATTTCTTTCATGTCGCGTGTGGACTTATTGCCGAAAATCGAGCTTAAAAATTCATTGAGTCCCATTATATATCTTTTTTATTATTATAGCTGAGTTAATTAGGCGTGCAAAGTTACTGATTTCTATACAGATTACCCAGCCTTGCACCGATTATTTTAATCCTCCCGAAATCATTTTAAAAGAATTTCCGTCCGTTCCGGAAATTTTATTTTCCGAATCCTCAAGTACCGATGACGCAGACGATAGGCAACGTTCTCCTTCTTGGAAATCCAAGTCATCCGCATCTGAAGAGTTCGTCATCCGTATCTGAAAAGTTCGTTTCCGAAGCCGGCTTTTAGAAGTCGAGGGGGGAGGCAGTGCTTGCATTTGGGGCACGGATGCGCATCACACCGGCCAGAGTGGGGGCAATGCGGTCGATGCTCACGGGTATGCGGACGGTTTCCGCTTTTATGCCGCTGCCCAGTAGTATGAGAGGAGTGGGGATGTGGGCTTTGCGCACCACACGATTGTCGGCGTTGTTTTCCTGCATCACCGTCCAGCCCGGCAGCACATCGATTGTCAAGTCGCCCGAGCGCTTGCGGTGAAAGCCGTTGCGGATGCGCTCTGTCTGTGGCGACCAAGGTCCCAGCAGCAGGCGGTGAGCCGAATACACCTCGTTTACTCCGCTGAACTGCACCAGAAACTCGGCAGCCTTTTCTTGAATCTCCGCCAAGCTCAGTTGCTTGCTCTCTATCAGTTTATGATTGAGGTAGATTTGCCGGTTGTAGTATGCCTCCACATACTGTCCTTCGCCGTAGGTGGCCATGAGGAACATGTTCAGCAGCGTGGCGCATCGGTTCAGGTGGAACTCTCCGCCCGGTATGCGGTAGATGCCCGGGTCGGCGGTATCGGCATCGGCATAGCCCGTTGAGGTGATGCAGAAAAGCACGTTATGCAGTCCTACTTTGCGGTCGATAAGCTCAAGCAGAGCGGCTATGCTTCTGTCCAGCCGGACGTAGGCATCCTGCATCTCCGTGGCGCACTCCTGCACGCTTTGGCGGTTGTAGTTTCCGGCGTAGTAGGTCAGCGAAAGCAGGTCGGGCACTTCATCCTGCCCCACGGTGCTTTTGTTCAGCAGTTCTTCGGCCAGCAGGTTCACTTCCTCGTTGATGAAAGGAGTGGTGAGCAACCGTCGGAACTTATTGCTCCGTTCGCTGTCCGGCTTGTATTTAAAAGGCTCGTCTCGCCATTCGGGCAAGAAAGTATAGTAAGCGAAAGGAAGTGCCGGTGTCCACACCATATCCTTGATGCGGAAGTCGGGCGATTTTCGTTCGTTGTATAGGCTCATCCACCACGGAAACTCGCTGTAGTAGGTCGTACTGCACCATTTCCCCGTGTTCTTGTTGAGCCAGAAAGCACCGTTCCCGGCATGGCCTGCTCCCAATATGGCGGCATCGCTGAAGGGTGCTATGGCATAGACCAGCCCTTTGTTCCGGGTGGCTATTTTCAGCTCGTCGGCGATGGTAGATGTCAGTAATCGGGAGGGGGAGGTGCTTTCGTCGGTATAGTTGCCCATGAAGTCGGGGTCTTCCACGCAGTTCACGGGGCGTAGCGTGTTGGCGTCCAGCCAGTTTTCGGCAATGATGCCGTTCATCGAAGGCGTTGTTCCGGTATAGATGGCGGCAATGGCCGATGCCCGGTCGGTTCCGTTGAAAGCGAATTCCGCCTGACGGAACACTTTGCCTTCGCGCAACAGGCGTTTGAATCCTTTTTCTCCATATAAGGACGAGAACGCTTCCATATAGTCCGTGCGCAGCTGGTCGATGGTGAGTGTCACCACTAATTTGGGGGAGGCAGGCAGCGGTTGGGCTTGCATACCGCCGAATGTCAGCGCAAGTATGGAGGTTATCAGTCCTTTTTTCATTTCTTTTGTTTATATGCCAAAAAGAGGTTGCTTCCCGAACGTATCAGCAAACACAGTGCCAAAGGTAATACTGTCAGCGGAATTTCTTGAGGAATTACTACCCAAAGGGCTATAAAAAGAGTTAAAACCATGAAATTACCCCCCATATAGCGGCTCATCTTCTTCTTTCTTACCCTGAGTGCCATGCATGGAAGGCAGAGCAAGTGCAACGGATGAAACACGAACAGCAGGTAGTTGGGGCTTACTGCCGGATGTTTCGAGAAGAGTGCCAGAAAAGCCAGTATGCAACCCGCCGCGCCCGCTGTGGCGAACAGTGCAATATCCATCCCCCACAACGATTTCCGTCTCCTTACTCCCCAAAGGGTGACGCCTGCCACCACCGTCAGCAGCAGCAGGGCGGACTGCATGGGGGTGATGCCGTCGGTGCGGAAGTCGGCAGGAGTTTTTCCTGTCAGCACGATTTTCTTTTCCGACGCCACCAATGGTCGTCTCCGTCCTTGCCGATCCGTGACCTGTGCTTTGCTGAAATGCTCTTGCAGACAGAAAGGGACGAACATCATTTCTCTTCTGCTGATGGGTTCATCGGCCTTGCTGCCCATGCACAAGTCCATGCCGAAGCGTGCCCACGGATGCCCTTCGCTGTATGTATGCAGCATATCGCGGAAGCTGACCCCCGTGTTGTTGTCGGTCATGTTCTCGGCATACTGCAAAGTGCCGTCTATTACATGCTCTATTTGGTCACGTGGCCGGGTGGCGCAGTTGTCGTAGAAGAAATTGTAGAGGTACATGCGGTTTTCCGGTCGGTAGTTCTCCTGAAGCCGCCTGAAGAGATGTTCTTTTTCACCGGATGTCAGGTTCAGTGTCTGTTGCCATACGTCGCGCCCCAAGGAATCGTATTCGTTGGCAAAATACCGATATTCCGTCACTCCTAATTGATAATACGTATCTCCCAAGGCAAAACGAAAGGTGAAATTGGGAGTATTGAAATCGAACACCCCGTAATTGAACACGACATCCACGCCCCGTGTGAAGTTTTCATAGCGGATGGCGGTATGGCCGAAGAGGTAATATATCTCTCCGCCTGCGGCACACGTCAGCAAGCTGATGCGGGTGGAGTCTGCGGGGACATTGCTCTCGGCCGTTGCCGCTTGCAGGGTGGCAACGGGCAGGAGAAGAGCGACGAAGACGAAGCGGAGGAGAATGGAGGAAAAATGTTTCATACCTGTTTTCGTAAAATCTCGATAATGCTGTTCTTGGGTAATGCGGGTGCAAAGATAGTTCTTTTTTCGTAGTTTCTCCGCATCAGCTCCGTATATCCTCCGCATGAGCTCCGTATATTCTCCGTATCAACTCCGTACCAACTCCGTATCAACTCCGCATATCCTCTGTTTCTATAGATGCGGAGGAAATACGACTTTGATACGGCTTTGATGCGGCTTAGTCATGGTTCGGACGATAGGAACAAGGGCTCCGGGCATCATCTGTTGAATAGTTCGAAGGTAAACTTACAGCCAATCTCCTGATATTTCCAATTGGCAAAAGAGGCAAATACGCCAAAGTCAAAAATATGGGTACCGATGCCATATCCTGCCTCCATATAAGGTTTCAAATGGGGGACAACCAGTGAATTCAGGTAGAGACGTTCGTTCAGCACATGCTGGGTATACTTCTTCAAGTGGCTGAGCAGAAGAAAGGGAGCTTCGTAAACAAAATGCCCGCGGAGATATTTGCGCGAAGAGTTATACCAACGGCCGTCCAACAGCTGGAACACTCCTCCTATGTCATCACTCCATCCCATCGGGAGATTGGAACGTCGCAGATTGACAAAATCCACAAAAAAGAGTTCTTCCTGATTGGTAAACTCACCCCAACCCAGCCGCCAATAGATGCTGCGCATCAGCCCTAAAGAAAGCTGATGCTGTAAATCTATCTCGATACGCTCATACGAGCTGCTGCCGCTCAGCAAGCCTTTAAGTCCCCGCTCCCAATCGACAGACAAAGTGGGGTATTTGGAATGGAGATTCACCTTACGCCGGCCGTCCATATAATAATATTGCCCAGGAGTCCACGACAAGCGGATGCGAGGAGCAAAGCTGTTGTAGGTATGGCGGAATTTGGTCAGGACATCCCGATTGATACTCGGCAGGGGCGCCAAACCCACCACATCGGTCTGCCCCGTGTGGGTCGTTGAAGTCCGCGGAGAGATTTTTTCAAGATTAATCATAAACTTAGAGCGGTTCACTTCCGTACGCCGATGCACGGACACACCCATCTCCAACGACAGGCCGTTCACTATCTCCCAACTGTGCCTGAGGTTGAGGTACAAGTCGTTGAAATAGTCCAAATGTATCTGCTTGAAGTCAAAAATACTGTCGGGAATGCTTTTCAACTCATCCAGCACGCCGCTACTGTATATGCGGTTGCCGTTGCCTGCTTCCAGATGAAACGCCGCTTTTTTACGAGGGCAATAGTCAAAGTCGGAGCTTATGCTCCAATAGAAAATCTTCTCCTTAAAGCTGTAACCTATCCGTGGAACAATGCGCAACAGCCTCTCTCCCTTGAACAGGCAGTTGTACTTGAACTCCTGCCGGTACGACAGTCCCTGCTTGCGGCTATAACTCATCAGAAGCGGGTTTATCAGCGGCGAGCAACGAATGCTTCCCAACTTATCGAGTTTCACTGTGTACCGGCTTATCAACGCATCGCCTATCTGCCCCCAGAGCACCACGTTCTTATTCTTGGGTCGTTTCTTCCGGGCAAGCGTGTCTCTATGCAAAAAGAAGTCGTCATACAGCGTCTTTTCGCGGGGAGTGAGCGGAATGGGGCGCAGGGCGTTGAAGTACGTCGTATCGCGTTGATAGGCATTGGTGTCGGTAGACAAGGTATAGCAGTCCGACAAGTCGTATCTGCTTTTCGAAGAAGTTCTTCGTGCATCGCCCACTGCCTTCTGAATGATATCCCTATAATTAAGAACAGCCTCATACTTGCCTTCTATCACATTGCCGAGGAGGTGAAAACTGGCATCGATGGCATATTGCAGCGGAAGAAACTCGTCCGAAGCCCCTACATCTCCCATCTTCACCAGATTATTGAACCTGACCATTTCATTACGTCCGGAGAAACGCATCTCGCGCACGCTCCACACGTTGTCGCTCACCACCAGATAGCCGCCTACCAACTGAAAGCTCTTGTATTTCGGCATAAAGCGAATTTTATATTGCAAGTCGTGCTTTTCTCCCATCACCGTATCAAGCCGGTAAGTATAATATTTCTTGGCGTTCGACGCCAAAGGCGAAAGCAACTTGTCGTGCAAGAGCGTAGAGGCATAGACATTGATGTGGAAGTATTCCGGCAGCCGTCCGTCCAATTCCCAAAAATCGGATGCCGTGCCCATGGCAGACTTTACCTTCTGGTCATAAATGTTGGGAGCGGTGAAATGCAAATCGTTGTATGTCTCCATCATATACTCCCGCACCCCGCGTTTGGGACGAAACATAGAAGGAATATAGCGAAGGAAGTGGTTCTTCTTGCAGATGTTCACCCAACCTTTTATGTAAAGGTCGGCTCTATAACTCTCTACAATCCGTTCATACAAAGGCGCAAAGAAAATTACTTTACTCATGATGGAGTCTGCCGAACGCGTTTGCTCATCCATCGGATAGGGCGCACTCTGAGCGCTGGCTTCTTGCATGGAAGCAAGCAGGCAACAACATCCAATCCATATAAGCAATAAACGTTTCAAGTGTAATGTCTCTTCATAGATTGCGGCAAATATAAAAAGAATTTACATATTAGCCGCAAGTCTTCAGAAAATTAAGTGTCTGCTTTCGAAACTGTTTTGAAGTTTTATCGGCGTTTTCCGAGGCTGTTTTCAGTCTTTTTGTCTGTTTTTCTGTTTTTAGGAGGAAAAATCACTTTTTTTCTCTATCCTATTCTTTTGATGGGGGGTGGCCCCTTAAAACATTGTTTTTTCTATAAAATACCTCTGTTTTTTAGGGGTACATTCGGGAAAAACATATACTTTTGCGCCAAAACCCGTAAAAGAAGAGATCTGTATGTCAAAAATGAGATTCTTTGCTTTGCAGGAGCTTGCCAATCGGCAGCCTCTTGAAGTATCTACCCCTTCAAACAAATTGTCCGACTACTACGGCAGTCACGTCTTCGACAACAAGAAGATGCAGGAATATCTGCCTAAAGAGGCTTATAAGGCTGTGACCGATGCCATAGAAAAAGGCACGCTCATCAACCGCGAGATGGCCGACCTGATTGCCAACGGCATGAAAAGTTGGGCCAAGTCACTCCATGTGACACACTACACGCACTGGTTTCAGCCGCTGACCGACGGAACAGCCGAAAAGCACGACGGATTCATCGAATTCGGTGAAGACGGGGAAGTCATCGAACGCTTTTCCGGCAAATTGCTCGTCCAGCAGGAGCCGGATGCCTCGTCTTTTCCCAACGGAGGCATCAGAAACACTTTCGAGGCGCGCGGATACACGGCATGGGATGTCTCTTCACCCGCTTTCGTGGTCGAATCCACGCTTTGCATCCCCACCATCTTCATCTCCTATACAGGCGAGGCGCTCGATTACAAAACTCCGCTGCTGAAGGCGCTGGCGGCCGTAGATAAAGCCGCCACGGACGTATGCCAACTATTCGACAAGAACGTGGGGCGCGTATATACCAATTTGGGATGGGAGCAGGAGTACTTTCTCGTAGACCTCGCATTATACAATGCCCGCCCCGACCTTTGCCTCACCGGACGCACCTTGATGGGACATTCTTCGGCCAAAGACCAGCAGTTGGAAGACCATTACTTCGGTTCCATCCCTCCGAGGGTGACAGCCTTCATGAAGGAACTTGAGATAGAATGTCACAAACTGGGCATTCCGGTCAAGACCCGCCATAATGAAGTGGCTCCCAACCAATTTGAATTGGCTCCCATCTTCGAGAATGCCAATCTTGCCAACGACCACAACCTGCTTGTCATGGACCTGATGAAACACATCGCGCGCAAGCATAAGTTCGCCGTATTGCTGCACGAGAAGCCCTACAGCGGCGTCAACGGCTCGGGCAAACACAACAATTGGTCTCTTTGCACCGATACGGGTGTCAATCTCTTTGCGCCGGGCAAAAATCCCAAAGGAAACATGCTGTTCCTTACTTTTTTGGTGAACGTGCTGATGATGGTTTACAAGAATCAGGACCTGCTGCGTGCCTCCATCATGACTGCCGGAAACAGCCATCGGCTGGGAGCCAATGAGGCTCCTCCCGCCATCCTTTCCATCTTCTTGGGAAAACAGCTTTCTTCCATCCTCGATGAAATAGCCCGCCAGATAAGCGACAGCAAAATGACGTCGGAAGAGAAGACCACCTTGAAGCTGGGCATCGGGCGCATCCCCGAAATCTTGCTCGATACTACCGACCGCAACCGCACTTCGCCGTTTGCCTTCACCGGCAATCGTTTTGAGTTCCGCGCTGCAGGCGCATCGGCCAATTGCGCGGCCGCCATGATTGCCATCAACGCCGCTATGGCCAAGCAGCTGAACGAATTCAAAGTGTCCATCGACAAACTGATGGAAGACGGTGTGGGTAAGGACGAAGCCATCTTCCGCATTCTGAAGGAGACCATCATAGCCTCCGAACCTATCCGTTTCGAAGGTGACGGCTACTCCGAACAGTGGAGAAAGGAAGCCGCACGCCGCGGACTGACCAACATCTGCCATGTGACCGAAGCGCTGATGCACTATATGGATGCTCAATCACGTTCCGTCCTCATCGGCGAACATATCTTTAACGAAACGGAGCTGGCTTGCCGTCTGGAGGTGGAATTGGAGAAATACACCATGAAGGTGCAGATAGAAAGCCGTGTGCTGGGCGATCTTGCCATCAATCACATTGTGCCCACGGCCGTCGCCTATCAAACCCGGCTGCTGGAAAATCTCATCGGCCTGCGCGAAATCCTCTCTCCCGAAGAGTATGATGAGCTTTGCGCCGACCGGAGAGAGCTTGTTCGTGAAATATCCCAACGTGTGGCAGCCATCAAAACGCAGGTACGCGACATGACCGAAGCCCGGAAGGTGGCCAACCGCATGGAGAGCTGCAAAGACAAGGCTTTTGCGTACGAGAAGAGTGTAAGCCCTTATTTGGAGAGCATACGCGACCACATCGACCACCTCGAAATGGAAATCGACGACGAAATATGGCCGTTGCCCAAATATAGAGAATTGCTGTTCACAAAATAAAGGCGGACGCGCCCGGAGAAGGAAGGTGCGGAGGCTTTTTGAGGCAGCCTCTGCATCTTTTTATCATACTTGCGCAATATTTAAATTTTTATTTTTACTTTTGTGCTGTATAACACAGTTTTGCAGCAGTTATGGTAAAAGTAAACTTATCCGAAATCAATGTTCCGGAGTTGATTGCCGACATGTGGCAACCTTTGAATGAAGAACAGCGGGAATTTCTCGCGAGCCATTTTACGCTCCAGAATTATAAGAAGAACGAAACCATTCATTGCGAGGGTGAGACTCCCGCTTATTTGATGTGCTTATTAAGCGGTAAAGTGAAAATCTACAAAGAGGGTGTAGGTGGAAGAAGTCAAATCATCCGCATGATTAAGCCCGTTGAATATTTCGGTTATCGTGCCTACTTTGCCAAAGAAGATTATGTGACGGCTGCCGCCGCTTTTGAGCCTTCCGTCATCTGCCTTATTCCGATGACCGCCATCACGACTCTGGTCAGCCAGAACAATGATCTTGCGGCTTTCTTCATCAAGCAACTGTCCATCGATTTGGGCATAGCCGACGAACGGACGGTGAACCTTACACAGAAGCATATTCGCGGGCGATTGGCAGAGTCGTTGTTGTTCCTCAAAGAAAGTTACGGATTGGAAGAAGACGATTCTACTTTAAGCATCTACCTCTCGCGCGAGGATTTGGCCAATCTGTCGAACATGACAACTTCCAACGCCATCCGTACCTTATCACAATTTGCTACCGAACGATTGATCACCATCGACGGGCGCAAGATTAAAATCATTGACGAAGAGCGACTTAAGAGAATAAGTAAGATAGGATAGAGAAAGAGCGGTTGTCTTGAAGAAGAGAGTGGTGCAGTGAATCTGATTATCGACATAGGAAATACGGTGGCCAAAATGGCGGCTTTCGACGGCAGAGCGCTCGTGGAAGTGCTGTATGACTCTAATCGTACATTGGAACATCTGCCCGGCTTTTGCGAGAAATATCCGTTTGAAAAGGCCATCGTGGCTACTGTCATCGATGTGGATAGGCAAGTGCGGAACCGCTTGGACGAACTGCCCTGCCCGGTGCTGTGGCTTGATGAAAAAACCTTACTTCCGGTAGAGAACCTCTACGATACGCCCCACACCTTGGGCTACGACCGCATAGCCTCTGTGGCGGGTGCCAATGAGCAATATCCCGGCCGTGACATATTGGTGGTGGATGCCGGTACCTGCATCACCTACGAGTTCATTGACGCGGCGGCACGCTATCACGGAGGGAACATCTCGCCCGGCATGCAGATGCGCTTCAAGGCGCTTCACCGGTTCACCGCCCGACTGCCCTTGGTGTCTGCCGAGGGTCCTTTGCCTTCCATGGGCAAAGATACCGATACGGCTATCCGTGCAGGAGTGCTGAAAGGCATAGAATATGAAATAGTCGGCTACATAAGAGCTATGAAGCATAAATATCCTGAACTTTTGGTTTTTTTAACGGGCGGGGATGATTTTTCTTTTGATACAAACTTAAAAAATATCATCTTTGCAGACAGATTTTTAGTGTTGAAAGGATTAAATAGAATTTTAAACTATAATAATGGCAGGCTATAAACAGACACTTTCGGTGCTTTTGCTCATGATATTACCCGGGGCGACAATCGCTCAAAACAATACGAATTCACCCTATACGAGGTATGGATACGGACAGCTGGCAGAACCGGGTTCGGGCAACAGCAAGGCTATGGGGGGCATTGCTTATGGCTTGCGTGATAATTCACAGGTGAACTTTGCCAATCCGGCATCTTATACAGCTGTGGATTCGCTGACTTTCATTTTCGATGGAGGGGTCTCTTTGCAGAACGTGAATTTCGGTAGCGGAAGCGTGAAGCGGAATGCCAAGAATTCCAGCTTCGACTATATCACGATGCAGTTTCGCGCCGGTAAGTGGGCTGCCGTAAGTTTGGGATTATTGCCCTACTCGAACGTGGGATACAATGTGGGAGAATATCGCGAGAATAAGGAGTATCCCGATAATTCCAACTCCGTGGTCTATTCGGGTGAGGGTGGTTTGCATCAGTTGTTCTTGGGAGCAGGCTTTAAAGTGCTTAAGAACTTTTCAGTGGGTGCAAATATTTCCTATTTTTGGGGAGATATAACGAGAACCTCGGAGATGTCCTTTGTATCCGCTTCGTCCGTGTTCCCCTATAAACAGCAGGTGAATGTGTCCATAAAGAGTTATAAGATTGACTTGGGGGCGCAATATACCCATCGGTTCGGAAAGAAGCATGTCGCTACCCTGGGCGTGGTCTTCTCGCCGAAACAGAATCTGAACAACGAAGCCTACAAGATGACTCAGTTGGGTAACTCCACCACCGGAGCAAGCACTACAACGAAAGATACCCTTCTCACTTGCGGCATTCCGGCAAGCTTGGGCGCGGGTGTGACGTATGTGTATGACGGACGGCTGACGCTGGGAGTGGACTTGCTGACCCAGAAGTGGAGCGACGTGACTTTTATGAACGACCGCTCGGCGCTTTGCGACCGGGCAAGATTGTCGGTCGGTGCGGAATATCTGCCCAATCCTGTGGGAAGAAGTTATCTCTCTCATGTGAAATACCGGTTGGGGGCTTACTACTCCAAGCCATACTATAAGATAGACGGTGTACGTGCCGCCGATGAATATGGCGTGACGGCGGGTTTCGGATTGCCTATACCGCGAACGCGTTCCATGCTGAGCCTTTCGGCGCAATATGCGAGAGTGAATGGCTCGCGTGCGAATTTCTTGAATGAAAACGTGCTGCGTGTTTCCGTAGGGGTCACGTTCAATGAGCGCTGGTTCTTTAAACGGAAGGTGAACTGATGAGGATGAAAGGTTTTGATTATAATAACTAAAATTTGAATACAATGAAAATGAAGACGCTTGTAGCTGCCTTGCTCCTTTCGGGTGGAGTGACCGGCGCTTTTGCACAAACTGACAATTGCAAAGCTCAGAGCAGCATCTCGCACGAGGCTGTAAGGGCGGGGAATTTTAAAGATGCCTATGTCCCCTGTATGGAGGTGCTGAAGAATTGCCCGACGTTGAGATTTTATACCTATACGGATGCCATTAAAATCTTGAGAGCTTTTCTTGGTGACATCAAAGACCGTAATTCTGCGGACTACAAGAAGTATTTCGACGAACTGATGCAGGTCTATGATCGGGAATTGCAATATTTGCCGGATCTCAACAGAAGTCTGAAGACTCCGATGAGTGCCGCCAAGGAATTGGGTAAGAAAGCGATTGATTATATTCAGTACGCCCCGAAACCCGATAACGAGCAAGCCTACAAATGGCTGAAAGAAGCCGTTCAGGGAACAGCCAATGATCCTGATGGCGCCATTCTTCACTATTTCCTGGAAACGTCCATGAACAAGGTGAAGGCCGATGACAACCATACCGACCAGTTCTTCCAAGACTACATCGATGCTTCCAAATCGGCCGACGATGCGATTGCCGCTGAAACGAACGAGCAGAAGAAGGCTGTGCTGCAGACCATCAAGGATAATCTGGTGGCCATGTTCGTGCAGAGTGGCGTTGCCGACTGCGAATCTTTGCAATCCATCTATGGCCCGAAAGTGGAGGAAAACAAGACTGACTCTGCTTTCCTGAACAAGACCATTGCCATCTTGAGGATGATGAAGTGTAATGAAAGCGAGGTTTATTTCAAGGCTTCCGACTATCTGTATCAAATTAACCCGACAGCCGACGCTGCTGTCGGCGTGGCTTATATGTATTACAAGAAAGGCGATTACAACATGGCCGTGAAGTACTTCGACGAGGCGCTGGGCATGGAAACCGATAATGGAAGAAAGGCCGAAATGGCTTATGCTACGGCCGCTGCCCTGATGCAGGCCAAGAGATTGTCTCAATCGCGACTGTATTGCCAGAAAGCAATCAGCTTCAAGGAAAACTATGGTGAACCTTATATCCTTTTGGCACAGCTTTACGCTTCCAACCCGAATTGGAATGATGAGCCGGCTTTGAATAAGTGTACTTATTTCTTGGCGATAGATAAATTGCAGCGCGCCAAGGCTGTGGATCCTTCCGTCGCCGAAAGAGCCAATGAACTGATTGCCTCTTTCTCACGTCACACACCTCAGGCCAAAGACCTCTTCATGCTGGGTTATAAGGCCGGTGACCGTATCACTATCGGTGGGTGGATAGGCGAGTCTACAACTATCAGATAAAATCATGTTGCCTGGTTTCATACACGCGATCTATTATAGATTTTTCAGCATAACCATTGTCCTTGGGGCGATGGTTATGCTTCTTTTATTTTCGGCTTGTTCCGGCAGGGAAAAGGCATTGGGAAAAGCCATTACGGAGCGCGATTCTCTGCCTGTGCTCGATACTCGCGGTGTAGCTTCGCTCATTTCCGACTCGGGCGTGACACGCTACCGCATCCATACGGAAGAGTGGCTGGTCTTCGACCGTAAAGAGCCCCCTTACTGGGCTTTTGAAAAAGGGGTGTATCTGGAGAAATTCGACTCTGTCTTTCAAGTGGAAGCCAGCATCAAAGCCGATACGGCCTACTACTATAATAAAGACGAATTATGGAAGCTGATGGGACACGTAGACATCAAGAACCTGAAAGGCGAACGCTTTTCCACTGAATTGCTGTATTGGAATCAGCGGGAACAGAAAATTTACTCCGACAGGTTCATCCGCATAGAACAACCGGACAGAATTATCACCGGACGCGGATTTGATTCGAACCAGCAGATGACCGTCTATAAGATTCATCAACCGGAAGGTGTCTTTTATATTGACGAAGAGGCACTGGCAGGAGACAGCTTGCAAACAGATAGCTTAAACAGATAAAAAATATAAAGATGGATACCTTCCTTTTTTTATTGATCACAATGGCATTCTCGGCTTTCTTTTCGGGCATGGAGATTGCCTTTGTCTCTGTGGACAAGCTTCGCTTTGAGATGGAAAAGAAATCCGGCGTCACTTCCGGCATCATCTCCTATTTTTTGCGCAATCCCAACAACTTCATTTCAACCATGTTGGTCGGCAATAATATTGCGCTTGTCATCTACGGTATCCTGATGGCGCAAATCATAGAGGTGAACTTGCTGGCAGGAGTCATCTCCAACCATTTTGTCATGGTGCTGGTGCAGACCATCCTCTCCACGCTCATTATTCTGGTGACGGGAGAATTTCTGCCCAAGACCTTGTTCAAGATTAATCCTAACCTGATGCTGCGCTTCTGCGCGGTGCCTCTTTGGGTTTGCTACGTCGTTTTGTTTCCCATCTCGAAACTGGCTTCCGGGCTGTCGTATCTGTTTCTGCGGGCGCTTGGAGTGAAGGTAAACAAAGAAGCGTCCGACAGGGCTTTCGGCAAAGTGGATCTGGACTACTTCATACAGACGAGCATAGAGAATGCCGGCAATGAAGAGGAACTGGATACGGAGGTGAAGATTTTTCAGAATGCGCTGGATTTTTCCAATATAAAGATACGCGATTGCATTGTGCCGCGTACGGAAGTGGTGGCGGTGGACCGCACGGCAGGACTGGAGGAGCTGAAGAATCTCTTTGTAGAGTCGGGCATCTCGAAGATTGTCGTTTATGACGGAAATATTGATAATGTGGTGGGGTATATCCATTCGTCGGAAATGTTTCGGAATCCGGCGGACTGGAGAGATAATGTCAAGGAAATGCCTATCGTCCCTGAAACCATGTCGGCTCATAAACTGATGAAACTGTTCATGCAGCAGAAAAGAACCATCGCCGTGGTGGTGGATGAGTTTGGCGGTACGGCAGGTATCGTCTCGCTGGAAGATCTGGTGGAAGAAATATTCGGCGACATCGAGGATGAGCATGACAACAGCTCCTATATATGCAAGCAGATTGGCGAGCATGAGTATGTGCTCTCGGCACGGTTGGAAATAGAAAAAGTGAATGAAACTTTCGGACTGGACTTGCCCGAATCGGATGATTATCTGACGGTCGGAGGATTGATTCTGAACCGTTATCAGAGTTTTCCGAAACTGCATGAGGTGATTACCGTGGATAACTATCTGTTCAAAATAATCAAAGTCACGGCCACGAAAATAGAACTGGTGAAGTTGAAAGTCGCGGAATAATTCGGCATCAGCGTATTTTTTTACGCAATAAATAGATGTGTATTAGCATTTTTTGTATCTTCGTGCGCTAAAAAGAAATTGGATAGAGAATAATAATAAACAAATAAATCATACTAACTAAAATGGCAACATTACAAAACATTCGGTCGAAAGGACCTTTATTGGTGATTGTTATTGGTTTGGCGCTGTTTGCTTTCATTGCAGGCGATGCTTGGAAAGTACTTCAGCCACACCGGTCGCAAGATGTAGGTGAGGTGAACGGGGAAACTGTTTCCGCTCAGGATTATCAGGCGTTGGTAGAAGAATACACGGAGGTGATTAAGTTCTCCAGTGGCAACAACGCATTGAACGATGAACAGACCAATCAAATCAAGGATGAGGTGTGGAGAACATACATCAACAATAAACTGATTGAGAAAGAAGCCAAAAAACTGGGACTGACGGTGACGAAAGCAGAAATTCAGGCTATCATCGATGCCGGCGTGCACCCCATGCTGCAACGTACTCCTTTCCGCAATCCGCAAACCGGGGCGTTCGATAAAGATATGCTGAAGAAGTTTTTGGTGGATTACTCTAAGATGAACAAGGCACAGATGCCTTCTCAATATGCAGAGTACTATGAGTCTATGTACAAATTCTGGTCTTTTCTTGAAAAGTCGCTCACACAGAGCCGTTTGCAGGAGAAATATCAGGCTTTGATTACGAAGTCCTTGTTCTCTAATCCGGTGGAAGCAGAGGTTGCGTTTGACGCCAGAGTGAATCAGACGGATCTGTTGTTGGCTGCCGTGCCTTATTCCTCCATCGTTGACTCGACCATTGTGGTGAATGATGCCGACCTGAAGGCTGCTTATGACAAAAAGAAAGAACAATTCAAGCAATATGCTGAAACGCGTAACATCAAGTTTATCGATGTGCAGGTCACTGCAAGCGCCGAAGACAAGGCTGCCCTCCGGAAGGAAATGGAGGAATATACGGAACAGCTTGCCGGCAATCCGGCTGATTATGCTTCCTTTATCCGCTCCACCGGTTCGGAGACTCCCTATGCCGACTTGTTCTATACTACACGTTCTTTGCCGGCCGACGTAGTTGCCCGTCTGGATTCTGTTTCAGTGGGCGGTGTATTCGGCCCGTATTATAATGTAGAAGACAATACCATCAACTCTTTCAAGAAGCTGGCTTTCGCCTCTATGCCGGACTCTATTGAGTTCCGCCAGATTCAGGTGGTTGCCGACGACGCTGCGAAGACCAAGACATTGGCTGATAGTATTTACAATGCCATCAAAGGCGGTGCCGACTTTGCGGCGGTTGCCAAAAAGTATGGTCAGACCGGCGAACCCGCGTGGATTTCTTCGACTAACTATGAAGGTGCCCAAATAGAGGGTGACAACTTGAAATATATCACAGCTGTGACGACTTTGGCACAGAACGAACTGACCAATCTGGCTTTGGGACAAGCCAATGTCATTTTGCAGGTGACTGCCAAAAAAGCGGTGAAGGATAAATATAAAGTAGCCGTTATCAAGCGTCCGGTGGACTTCAGCAAGGAAACTTATAGCAAGGCTTACAATGAGTTCAGCCAATTCATAGCAACGAACAATACGTTGGAAAAGATGGTTGCCAATGCCGAAGATGCGGGATATAAATTGCTGGATAGGACGGAGTTGTATAGCTCGGAACATGGAATTGGCGGCGTGAGAGGAACCAAAGATGCGTTGAAGTGGGCGTTTGAAGCCAAGGCCGGTGAGGTTTCCGGACTGTATGAGTGTGGCGAGAGCGACCGCATGATGGTGGTAGGTGTGGCAAGCATCGTACCGGAAGGCTATCGTCCGTTGGCTCTGGTAAAAGAGCAGCTGAGGGCTGAAATCCTCCGCGATAAGAAAGCCGAGAAAATTATGGCCGACATGAAAGCAGCCAATGCCGCTTCGTTCGACCAATATAAGAACCTGACGAACGCTGTCAGCGACTCTGTGAAGCATGTCACTTTCGGCGCTCCTGCTTATGTTGCAGCTCTTCGCAGCAGCGAACCGCTGGTGAGCGCTTATGCATCGGTAGCCGAACTGAACAAGCTGAGTGCTCCCATCAAGGGTAATGGCGGTGTTTTCGTTCTGCAAGCTTATGCAAAAGAAAAGCAGAATGACACCTTCAACAAGGAAACCGAAGAAACGGCCTTGAAGAATATACATGCACGTATGGCAAGCCAATTCATCAACGACTTGTATTTGAAGGCGGAAGTTAAGGATAAACGCTACTTGTTCTTCTAATAACAAGTAGGGGCCTTTATAAGGAAAGAGGTGTTGCAACGCGCACCTCGAACCTCTTTAGGCATGGGTTCCACGGAATGCACGGATGGGGTTATATCACGACCGTGTGGTTTCGTGAAATCCATGCTTTTTTCCGTTTGGTTCATTGATTTTATGCAACTTTTTTGTTATCTTTGCATTCTAAGAGGAATATATGTTTCTTTGCGACAGGGCGGGTGTTGGGCGGAAGAAGTGATGTTTTCTTAGATAAAGTCCGTTGTCTCTCGACAGGACGTTCTTTTTAATGAAAAAAACTATAATATGCAGAAACGACCTCTATTGGGGCTGACCCTCGCTGAATTACAAAACGTGGTGAGGAACTTGGGGATGCCGGGTTTTTCGGCCAAGCAGATAGCCTCTTGGGTGTACGACAAGAAAGTGACTTCCATTGATGAGATGAGCAATCTTTCGTTGAAGCACCGTGAGTTGCTGAAGGAGATGTATGAAGTCGGTGCCGAAGCTCCGGTAGATGCGATGCACTCGGTGGATGGTACGGTGAAATATCTCTATCGGGCAGGAGAGGGGCGTTTTGTCGAAGCGGTTTACATTCCTGAAGACAACCGTGCCACACTTTGCGTCTCTTCGCAGGTGGGATGCAAGATGAACTGTAAGTTCTGCATGACAGGCAAGCAAGGATTCACAGCCAATTTAACCTCTCATCAGATTATCAATCAAATCAGTTCCTTGCCCGAAAGAGAGAAGCTGACCAATGTGGTGATGATGGGGATGGGCGAACCGCTTGATAATTTGGACGAAGTGCTGAAAGCGCTGGAGGTCATGACCGCCTCCTACGGATATGGATGGAGTCCCAAACGCATTACCCTCTCTTCCGTAGGACTGCGGAAAGGATTGCAGCGCTTTATAGAAGAGTCCGATTGTCATTTGGCCATCAGTCTGCATTCTCCCCTGCCTCTGCAACGCAGGGATTTGATGCCTGCCGAAAGAGCTTTCTCCATCACGGAGATTGTGGATTTGCTAAGAAACCATGACTTCGGCAAGCAACGCAGGCTTTCCTTCGAGTACATCGTTTTTAAAGGAGTGAACGACTCGATTACGTACGCCAAGGAGCTGCTGAAGTTGTTGCGCGGGATGGATTGCAGGCTCAATCTGATTCGTTTCCATGCCATACCGGGTGTGGAGCTTGAAGGAGCCGATATGGAAACGATGACGGCTTTCCGCGACTATCTGACATCGCACGGACTGTTCACCACCATACGCTCTTCGCGTGGTGAAGATATTTTTGCGGCGTGCGGCATGCTTTCTACCGCCAGGCAAGAAAAAGAATAAGAACAAATTAATATAAATTATTGACTTTGACGGAAAGGATGTTGTGCATTCTTCTTAGCTTTGTGAAAATAAAATGGATAGAGATTATGAAAAAGCGCTTGTTCTATGTAAGTTTAGCTCTTATGCTGATACTTTCTGCCGGATGCGGCAAAGGTAAAAAGGGAGTGTTTACACCTACTTCCAGTGGCCGTGCGTATGAAATTCTGGTGGTGGTTAACGCCGGATTGTGGGAACGCCCTGCCGGCAGAGCCTTGTTCGATGTGCTCGATACGGATGTTCCCGGATTGCCGCAGTCGGAACGTTCATTCCGCATCATGTATACTGATCCGAGCAATTATGACGCAACATTGAAGATGATTCGCAACATCATCATTGTGGATGTGAATAAGGACTTGTACACGCAGCCCAAATTCAAATCGGCGAAGAACGTCTATGCTGCCCCGCAATCTATCCTGACCATTCAGGCGCCTGATGAACCGTCGTTCGCCCGGTTCGTGGAGGAGAACAGTCAAGTTGTCATCGACTTCTTTACCCATGCGGAAATGAACCGGCAGATTTCGGTCTTGAAGGATAAACACAGCGATTATATTGCTACAAAGGTGAAAAGCCTGTTTGATTGCGATGTGTGGGTTTCCGGCGAACTGACCTCTACCAAGCAGGGTGAGGGTTTCTTTTGGGCAGGAACGAACACTGCTACCGGTGACCGGAATTTCGTAATCTATTCTTATCCTTATACGGATAAAGCAACATTTACTAAAGAGTATTTTGTGCAAAAGCGTGATTCTGTGATGAAAATCAATATTCCGGGTGCCAAAGAAGGCATGTATATGATGACGGACTCTTTGATGACCGATGTGCACCCCATCAGCGTGCAGGGTGAATATGCGCTGGAAGCTCGTGGGTTGTGGCGTGTGAAGGGTGATTTCATGGGTGGACCTTTTGTCTCTCATGTACGCTTGGATAAGGCCAATCAGCGCATCATCGTTTCGGAGGTCTTTATCTATTCACCCGATAAGTTGAAGCGGAATCTGGTCCGCCAGATGGAAGCCTCGCTCTATACGCTGAAGTTGCCCGGCGGCAAGCAGGAGGGAATGGAGATTCAACTCAACACTGTTTCGAAAGATACAATAAGCAATAAGTGAAAAAATGGAAGATAAGAAAATAAGAGTCGGCATTACGCAAGGAGATATCAATGGAGTGGGGTATGAGGTGATTCTGAAGACTTTTGCGGAACCCGCTATGTTGGAGTTGTGCACTCCCATCGTATATGGTTCACCCAAAGTGGCTGCTTATCATCGTAAGTCATTGGATTTGCCTACCAACTTCAGTATCATCAACTCTGCACCCGAAGCTGTTCATAACCGATTGAGCATAGTGAACTGTACCGATGATGAGGTGAAGGTGGAATTTTCCAAGCCTGCCGCCGAAGCCGGTAAAGCTGCGTTTGGCGCATTGGAAAAAGCCATTGAGGAATATAAGAAGGGATGGATAGACGTACTTGTGACTGCTCCTATCAACAAGCATACCATTCAATCGGAAGAGTTTGCTTTCCCCGGACATACGGAATATATCGAGCAGAAACTGGGAAATGGTGAGAAGGCACTTATGATTCTGCTGAAAGATGATTTAAGAATGGCATTGGTCACCGGACACGTCCCGGTGAAAGAGATTGCCACCACCATCACGAAAGAGTTGATAGAGGAGAAACTGAGGATTTTCAATCAGTCCTTGAAGCGTGATTTTGCCCTCGATGCCCCCCGTATTGCCGTCCTGTCGCTCAATCCGCATGCAGGAGACAACGGTTTGCTGGGAACGGAGGAACAGGAAGTGATAGTTCCAGCCATTCGCGAGATGGCTGCCAAAGGCGTGTTTTGTTATGGGCCTTATCCGGCAGATGGATTCATGGGTTCGGATAATTATACTCATTTCGATGGCATTCTGGCAATGTATCATGATCAGGGGCTGGCTCCCTTCAAAGCGTTGGCTATGGACGAAGGGGTGAACTATACGGCGGGGTTGCCGGTGGTGCGTACTTCGCCGGCTCATGGCACGGCATATGATATTGCCGGAAAAGGGCTTGCTTCGGAAGATTCATTCCGACAAGCCATCTATGTGGCAATAGACGTATTCCGAAACCGTGAACGTGAGAATGCGATGTGTGCCAATCCGTTGCGTAAGCAATATCATGAGAAACGCGACGACAGTGACAAGCTGAAGCTTGATAGTGTAGAAGAGGATTTATAGCATGACGAAAGCAGAGATACAACAAGTGAAATTGCGTTTTGGCATCATTGGCAACAACGAAGTGCTGATGCGCGCCATTGACATTGCCATTCAAGTGGCGCCTACCGACTTGTCTGTATTGATTACCGGAGAGAGTGGGGTGGGAAAGGAAAGCTTTCCGCAGATTATCCATCAATACAGCCGGCGCAAACATGGACAATATATTGCCGTGAACTGTGGCGCCATTCCGGAAGGGACGATTGACTCCGAGCTGTTCGGACATGAGAAGGGGGCTTTTACCGGTGCCATTGGCGAGAGGAAGGGGTATTTCGGAGAAGCCAATGGCGGAACGATATTCCTTGACGAAGTAGGTGAACTGCCTTTGCCTACTCAGGCTCGATTGTTGCGCGTGCTCGAGAGCGGAGAGTTCATTAAGGTAGGATCTTCTAAAGTGGAGAAAACGGATGTGCGGATAGTCGCCGCCACCAATGTGAATCTGGCGCAAGCCATTGCCGATGGGCGTTTCCGCGAGGATTTATATTATCGTTTGAATACGGTTCCCGTTCAAGTTCCGCCGTTGCGCGAGCGTGGTGAAGATGTGGTACTGCTATTCCGCAAGTTTGCTTCGGATTTTGCGGAGAAATATCGTATGCCGCCCATTCAGTTGACGGAAGACGGCAAACAGATGTTGTTGGCATATCCGTGGCCGGGAAATGTGCGGCAGTTAAAGAACATCACCGAGCAGATCTCGATCATTGAAACCAATCGTGAAATCGATGCGTCTATCTTGAAAGGTTATCTGCCCGAACAAAACAATGTGCAACGTCTGCCTGCCTTGTTCGGGGTGAAAGAGAACAAGAGTTTCGGCAGTGAGAGGGAAATACTTTATCAGGTGCTGTTTGATATGCGTCAGGATGTGACCGAACTGAAGAAGCTGGTGCATGAGATCATGAGCGAGCGCGGGACGATGCCTAATTCTCCCGTAGCTGCTCCTGCTTACTATACATCGGGGACTCCGGCTGTGATGCCCCCGGCAACATCTGTTGTGCCCACCATAATACATCCTTCGGTGAAACCCGTATCTTCTGTAGATGACGACATTCTGGACACGGAAGAGTATGTGGAAGAGACGCTTTCGTTGGATGAAGTGGAGAAGGAAATGATACGCAAGGCGCTTGAAAGACGCCATGGGAAGCGTAAAAGTGCGGCTTTGGATTTGAATATTTCCGAGCGGACATTATACAGAAAGATAAAAGAGTATGGATTGGATTAAGAGAATGGCGTCTGCCGTATGGTTGACAAGCCTGTTGTTTCTGGTAAATTCATGTCAAATGAAGTTCGGCCTTGCGCCCATCAGCTCGATTGACTATACAAAGGTAAAAACGATTTCCATTGCCGACTTTCAGAATCGGGCGGAATATGTGTATGCGCCTTTGGCTACGGAGTTCAACCAAAGGATGAAAGACATGTTCATACAGCAGACTCGCCTGAAACTTGTCAATTCCGGCGGAGATCTTGATATAGACGGTGAAATAGTAGGCTATAACCAATATAACGAAGCGGTGGATGCCAGCGGTTACTCTTCGAAGGTGAAGGTGACGCTGACAGTCAATGTGCGTTATGTCAATAATACGAATCATGAAGAAGACTTTGAACAGAAGTTCTCGGCTTTTCAAACATACGATTCTTCGCGATTGCTCACAGAGGTGCAGGACCAGTTGATAGCTGTGATGACGAAGGATATTGTGGAACAAATCTTCAATGCGACTGTAGCTAACTGGTAGAATGGTGACTTTTACTCATTTACAGAAGTGGATTGAGCATCCGGATACATTGAACAGGGATACTTTGTACGAACTTCGCACATTGGTGGCCCGCTATCCTTATTTCCAGTCGCTCCGTTTACTGTATCTGAAAAATCTTTATCTGCTGCACGACATAAGCTTTGGGGTAGAACTGCGCAAGTCTGTATTGTATGTGGCAGACCGGCGTGTGTTGTTCTATCTCATAGAGGGTGAACGTTTCTCTTTGAAACCCGGTAAGGCGTCTTCTGCCTTCTCTGAGGAGTTGGAGAGAGAACCGAGTGTGGACCGTACTCTTTCTTTGATTGATGCCTTTCTAGCCACTATTCCCGAAGAACACTCTCAGAATACCGAGTTGGATTATACCCTGGATTATACTGCTTACTTGATGAAAGAAGACGCACCCTCCGAAAAACATTCGGAAAAGGAGACAGAGGTGCCTCTCTTGCGCGGGCATGATCTGATAGACGGGTTTATTCGTAAAAGTGAGTCGGAAAGTATGCTTTTGTCTGAGACCCAACCCTTTTCCCGGAGCGGTGAAGAGACAACGGGTGATGTGAGAGTGCCTTCCGACGGAAGTGGGGATTTTTCTGATAAAGCGGATGAGGAGGAAAAGAGTGAGGCAACTCTTGTATCGGATGAACCGGATGACAGCTGTTTTACAGAAACCTTGGCTAAAATCTATATCAAACAGAAGAGATATGACAAAGCACTCGAAATTATTAAAAAATTAAGTTTGAATTATCCAAAAAAAAATGCTTACTTTGCAGACCAAATCAGATTTTTGGAGAAATTGATTATTAACGCTAAATCGCAATAACAAAATGTACTTATTATTAATTATCTTTATGCTGATAGCATCTGTTTTGATGTGCTTCATTGTGTTGATTCAAAATTCTAAAGGAGGTGGTCTGGCGTCAGGCTTCTCATCATCCAATCAGATTATGGGTGTGCGCAAAACTACCGACTTCCTGGAAAAGGCAACTTGGACATTGGCAGGCGCAATGGTGGTTTTCAGTATTGTATCTGCATACACGATACCTTCTTCTTCCGGTAAGGGTGGCGATGTTATCATGGAACAGGCACAGCAGGAAGAAAAGACAAATCCTTATAATATGCCCGTGGGTACGGCAGCTCCTCAAGCCGAAGCTCCTGCTGCTGAAACTGATTCTGCGGCTAACTGATAATAGGGATTTTACCATTCTTTACATAAGAGGGTGTGTCCGAACGGTACACTCTCTTTTTGCGGAGCGCGGATTGCACAGGACAGCACGGATAGAAAAATAAGTTCGTGAATGCCGTGTGATTCGCGCCCTCTTTTATAAAGAGAGGCGATCAGGATTCAGCTTTTAATTATTAACTTTATAGCAATACAAGAAAAATGACTACTACAGACAAAATTCATCAGACATTGCGCGATTCGGCAGGAATGCGCTGGATGGTATTACTGTTTTTGGCTTTTGCCATGTTTTGTTCATACATCTTTATGGACATTCTATCACCTATCAAGGATTTGATGCAATCTACTCGTGGATGGGACTCTACGGCATTCGGCACGATGCAAGGCTCTGAAACGTTTCTCAATGTATTTGTCTTTTTTCTTATTTTTGCGGGTATCATCCTCGATAAAATGGGGGTACGTTTCACCGCGTTGCTTTCGGGTGTAGTGATGCTGATCGGTGCTACTATCAACTGGTATGCGGTGACCGATACTTTTCAGGGAAGCGGGTTGGAAGCCTGGTTCAATAATCACTTGAACTACATCCCCGTTTTTGACGAGTTAGGAATCTCACCCTTTTATAGAGGTATGCCTGCATCGGCTAAGTTTGCCGCGGTAGGTTTCATGATTTTCGGTTGCGGCGTGGAAATGGCCGGAATCACGGTTTCACGAGGCATCGTAAAATGGTTTAAGGGACGCGAGATGGCACTTGCCATGGGCTCGGAGATGGCACTTGCCCGTTTGGGAGTGGCCACTTGTATGATATTCTCTCCCATGTTTGCCAAATTGGGCGGGGTGATAGATGTATCGCGCTCGGTGGCATTTGGCGTTGTCTTGCTGTTTATTGCACTCATCATGTTCATTGTCTATTTCTTTATGGATAAAAAACTTGACGAGCAGACCGGCGAGGCGGAAGAAAAAGACGACCCCTTTAAGATCAGCGATCTTGGTACGATTCTTTCCAGCGGAGGTTTCTGGGTAGTGGCTCTTTTGTGTGTACTCTATTATTCTGCCATTTTCCCTTTCCAGAAATATGCAGTGAACATGTTGCAATGTAACTTGGTGTTTACAGAAGTTTCTCCTGACTCTTTCTGGGCTACCAATACTGTGACGATTATTCAGTATGGCATCATGCTGGTGGTGGCAGCGGCGGCTTTTGCAAGCAACTTCTCAAAGAAAACCGGCATGAAGTATGGCCTGTTGGTGGTGGCAGGTGTGGCATTGGTGCTATTCTGCTACATGGGTTATATGCGTCAGAGTGCTGAAACGGTGTTTGCGGTATTTCCTTTGCTGGCCGTCGGTATCACGCCGATATTGGGTAATTACGTAGATCATAAAGGTAAGGCTGCTTCTATGCTCGTGATAGGATCTGTATTGCTGATTTTATGCCATTTGACCTTTGCGTTTGTGCTTCCGTTGTTCAAAGATAGTGCAGTGGGTGGTATATTCATAGCTTATCTCACGATTCTTGTACTCGGAGCCAGTTTCTCGTTGGTACCGGCTTCTTTATGGCCCAGTGTGCCCAAACTGGTTGACGCTAAGATTATAGGAAGTGCGTATGCCCTGATTTTCTGGATTCAGAATATAGGCTTGTGGCTTTTCCCATTGCTGATAGGCAAGGTGCTTGACAAAACCAATCCGCAGTTGGTGGAAGATTTGAGGAATGGTATCATTACGCCTGAAGAAGCAGCTGTGTCGTATGATTATACGGCTCCATTGGTGATGTTGGCATGTCTGGGTGTTGCTGCCTTGGTTCTGGGTTTTGTTCTGAAAGTGGTGGATAGAAAGAAAGGCCTCGGATTGGAAGAACCTAATATTAAAGAATAAGAGCAAGTGAATATAAAAGCGCATCAAGGAAAGAGTTGTCTGTTGATGCAGTACGCTGAGAACATATAATGACCGAGTGGGAAGGTGAGTGTGACGTGCTCACCTTCCCACTCGGCTTAAAGAGGGATGGATGCGTGGCTTCTTATTAAGTCTTGAATTGACTTATTCCCTATCTACTTTTATCAGTCTTCCTGTTGCTGTGTCGAACAGTACTTTAATCGTTGATTTTTTATTGAATAATACCGGTGCAAGATATTCTACTGTGCCGAATTGGGTGACAGAGAGTGATTCGTCCAGCAGTTTCTGGTTGTTGTATATGAGGGTTAGTTGTGCTTTGCCCGGAAGATTGTAGGCTATGCCATCCACTTTCTTTTTGCTATCCTCGGTTGCGGAGATATCCGGAGTCTTGAGGTTGGTAATGGTGAGATAATACGGCTCGCCGGCTAAATCTGTGTCGGCTACTACTCCTAATTTCTTGGAAAAGCGGAAAGCAACTACGTTTTGCATTTCCTCGGGTGTCAGGCGGATGACAATTGTTTTGGACTCTTCTTTCACTTTGCCAGAGAACATCTCTGTCATGGCACGTTCCTGCTGGTTCAGGTTATCAAGCATGAGCTTGAGTTGGGCACCGTCCTTGGGCATGTTGTCTGCTTCACCACGTAGCAGGGCATTTTTGCTCTCGCGTATGCTGTAAATTTCTTTGGCAACCAATTCGGCCATTTTGGCGCTGGAATTTGACATCAGAATTTCTTCCGTCAGGAAACTACGTGGGTCAATTCTGACTTCAGGTGTCGTTACTTCAGGTGTCTTAGTGTTTTGTCGGCCGCTGAAAGGTATATTGATGGAGCGGACAATGCCCTCTTCTGTGAGTTCCATGAGGGGAGCCACGGTCTTGTCTTTCATCTTTACAAAATAGACATTATCCTTGTCCGGAAGACCGATTACACGGCTTTCTACCTTGTCCAATGTCCAATATGTTTCCTGTTCGGCGGATACGTTGTTTAGACGCAGGTAGCGGTCTGCATATTTGCAAAACTCTCCGGGAGTATAGCTGTGTTTGGTGGTTTGTAATACAATTTCTATTTCCGTTTTGGGCAACAGATAGGTCACCCCGTAATCTTTGCCACGCATTACACCGGTCGTAACTTCTGTTTGAGCCACGGAGGTAGCAGCCGATAGCAGAGCAGAAAATATCAATACATTTTTCTTCATAAATACATACGTTCGTTTAGATAACCCTTTGTTAAGGAACAAAGTTAATCAAGATATCGTTGTCTGAGCATGGTTTAGGGATTATTAACCGAATGGATGAATTGTATACACACGGGCTTATCCAATATGATATCCTGATGAGTATTGCTCAGCAACCCGGAATGTTCGTCACGTTGAAACACCTGGATGATATTGCTGTCACGGCAGGCAACGAGCAGAAATTTTCCATTAGGAGTGATGTTGAAGTTACGTGGGTGGATGCCTGTTTGCTGATACCCGACTTTGGCTAAGTTTCCATTTTGGGGATTAACGGAGAATATGGCAATGCCGTCTCCCTTCAGGCGGTTGCTGGCATAGAGATACTTGCCGTCCGGACTGAGGTGTATGTCTGCGCTTCCGCGGGCGGCCATTGTATCGGCAGTGATGGTTTGTATCTGATTAAGACGACCGTCGTCATAGCTGAAGGCAATGACCTTACCTGACAACTCGGTGATGAGATAGGCATATTTCCCGTTGGGACTGAAAGTCAGGTGGCGCGGCCCGGAGCCGGATTCAATGTCTGTTGCTTTCATTGAAGGGTGAGGAGTGGCGGCATTGGGGTGCAGGACAAAGCGAAGAATGCGATCGGCACTGAAGTCGGTGGCAAAGACATATTTTCCGTCTGGTGAGAAGACTGCACAGTGGATGTGCGGAGTGCCTTGGCGTATGGGGTCGGAACCAGTAGCCGCACCTTCAAAGAGTGTATCTACAGGTGCCGGCCTTCCATCTTTAAGTAAGGAGAATACAGACATGTTTCCACCACTATAGTTGGCCGTCAGCACCTTGCTTCCATTTGTAGCCACATAGCAGGGATCGCCTCCCAGCGTGAGTTCTGTGCTTAGCAGGTGCATACTTCCCGTTTCTTTATCGAAAGACAAGGTGTTGAGGGCGGCTGTGTTGTCGTTCATTTCGCTTACGGCATAGACCAGTTTCCCATCTTCAGATGGAGTAAGGTAGGAGGGATTATCCAATTCTACTGAATCGAGCAGAGTGGCTCTGCCTGTTTCTTGATTGAAGCGAAAGGTGTAGATGCCTTTGCTTGTGCCATTGGTATAAGTTCCCACCAGCATGGCGAGTTCATCCTGATTGTTGTTGCTTGCCTTCTTTGGTGTGCAAGCGGTGATGCTTAATCCGAGCATACAGAAAAGAAATGTTTTCATTGAGTAGCTGTTAAATAATGACGAGAAATTCCTCCATCGGACTGTGTGAGAACCGATAGAGGTGTACAATATTAGGTATTTAAAATGATAAATGCAAATGCTTGGTGTGTAAGAGTAGGCGGGGAATTGAATTTTATTTCCGACGTATGGCCCAACGCCTTACTATAACTTAGGCATGGACTACGCTCATTGCACGAATTCTCTTAATGAATGCCGCATTGATACGTGACGACCATGCCTAAGTTATAGTAAAGTGTTTTTAAAAGTGACACACTTATAAAAACACTTTTGCAGTAAGGCTCTTTCGGATGTCTTTTAGTGCCACAACATATTTCCTGTTATCGGTTTGAATTCCGTCTCATCGCTTCGGCGAAGCTTTATGCTTCCATCGTTCCAGTTGGAAGGCCATCCGCCAATAATATGTCCCAGAAATACAGCCTTCAGTTTATGAAGCCCCTTGGCTAAAGCAATAGAGGTGTCTTTACGAGAATGACGTTTAACTTCACCGCTATTGTTTATTAACAGCTTATCGTCTAACCGGACTTCTTCTAAGTCGGACGAAAGGAAATAGACCCCATCGACAGGAATTTCCAGAAAACCGGTGGTCACGGCTGCATATTGCTTGACGCTGCGCATCGACTCATCATACTTCTCCTGGGAAGTCAATTCGTTGAGTTGCTTTATTTCTTTTATAACATCGGGAGTTTTAGCGGCAACATTCAGTTCATTTACATTGAGATAGTAACCGTAAGTCATTTCTACAGTCAATCCTTGTTTTAGATTTTCGGCTCTAATGGCAGGCATCGGTGTCTGTTTCTCAATGAGGATAGTACGCACTCTACTCAACTTGCCCGAAGGCAATAAAGTGGCGATTTTCAGTGTTCCGTTTGTACTGAAGCTGATGGGGCTTTCATAACGGGCTGATCGGGCTGTTGGTTCGGTACCATCTGTGGTATAAACCATGTCATATGAGCGAGTGTTGGTGAATTCTAATGTTGTACTTTCGTCCGTGAAAGCCACGTAGTCACACGAGCCGCCGGGCTGTTCGGGCAGGGGAATGTGATAGTTGATGTCGTGTGCGTCCAAACGAACGAGGGCATTGTTCAGTCTGCGTTCAAAGTCTTTGTAGTCCTTGCATGCTTGTTGTGTCCATGCTGTTTCACTCAAAGCTATGCATCTGGGGAAAGTCTGATATTCCCGCAGGTCGTTGGTGTACAGGTATTCGCTCCATACGTTTGCTTGCGTACCAATGATGTGATGGCCTTTACCAATAGTTGTCAGCGTATCCGGCACAGGATTGTAGTTGTATACTTTTTCCAGGGAGGAATATCCGCCTATGGCTATAGGTTCAATTTTGGGGTCTCCTTGATAAAAGTCGAGATACAATCCGTTGGAGCCGGGAGACATGATGGCATCGTGTCCTTTCAGAGCAGCTTCTATTCCCCCTTTCTCGCCTCTCCATGACATGATGGTGGCACTGGGGGCGGGAGTTCCCTCCAATATCTCATCCCATCCTATGATTCTTTTTCCATATCGGGCAAGATATTTCTCTATGCGTGTCACTACGTAGGTCTGCAACAACTCTTCGGCAGTGTGATTGGCGTTTGCTTTCAGACCCTCTTCCTTGATACGTTTTTGGCACAGCGGACATGTTTTCCAACTACTTTTGGGACATTCATCACCACCGATGTGGAAGTAGTCACTCGGAAACAGTGTGACCATTTCGTCAATCACGTCCTCCAAAAAGGTGAATACACTCTCCTTGCCCGGACACATCACGATGTCTTCTACTCCCCAAATGACGCGTGGGGTGATAGGCTCTCCTTTGCAAGATAATTCCGGATAGGCTGCAATGGCGGCCAACTCATGTCCGGGAATCTCCAGCTCGGGGATGATGGTGATGAAACGTTCCTCGGCATATTGTACGATGTCTCTTACTTCGTCTTGTGTATAAAAGAAAGGACCGTATTCCGTGCCTTCTCCTTCCATACGTTTTCCACCTATTTCCGTCAGTTTGGGGTATTTTTTGATTTCAATGCGCCAAGCTTGATCTTCTGTAAGGTGCCAATGGAGGCGGTTGATTTTGAACATGGCAGATACGTCTATCAGCTTTTTCATCTCTGCTACCGTCATAAAGTGTCGGCAGGGGTCTACGTGTATGCCTCGATAACCGAAACGCGGTGCATCGGTGATAGTTACGGAGGGAGCCGTCCAAGCTATGTCCTTTACTTTTTCCTTGCTTTCTATCTCCGCAGGAAGTAGTTGCATGAAACTTTGCATGCCGTAGAACAAACCTTGTGGAGTGTGTGCGGCCACTACCACAGAATCAGGGGTAACGTCCAAGCGATAGCCTTCGTTTCCCATTGTGGTATCTGCATTGATTTTCAACATGATTCTGCCTTTATCCTCCACGGTAATTTCGTATCCGGTTGATTGCTTCATTTTATTGGCAAAATAGTGGGCTACTGCCTGGCTTTCGGGAGTGAGGGTACCCAGAGAAGTTCGGTCGGTCAGAGTGAAGAGGCCTTTCTGCTCTGTTAGAGATTGTGGCATTGGAATGATATTAATGCCTTTGTTGTAAGTTTTTAAAGTGCCCGGATTACTCTCGCACGAGATAGCGAGTATGAATAGACCTACGGTGCACAATGATATTATATTCTTTCTTAAATTCATGATAGGAGTGTTTTAGTTGTTGGTAAAATGTTGTGAGAAAAGAAAGGCCGGACAGGGGAATTCAGGGGATTCCTTATCCGGCCGGAAGGTGTTGAGTTAATAACTATTGATCAAGGAATTTCAGTAGTTCTTCTTCTTTTCTTCTTTCTCAAAATATATGTCAACGCTTCAGGTTGGGGTTCTTCTCCACTTCCGTGGGTGGATAGTTGTGATAGATGGAAGCCTCATTTCTCCAAGGGGCGCTTACAGCCATTTCCTCTTTTACAACCACATCGGCTTTCAGCTTATAAGTGAACGGTTTACCATCTGCATCCACGCTATTGGTTAGTGTGCCGGCCGGTACAAGGACGTCACTCTGTGCTCCCGAACGGTAAGCGTGGTTCTCTTGCAGTCGGTTCATGCGGAACTCATCGGCACGTCGGGTAACCATTCCCAGCACATAGCCTGCCACTTCATAACCATGCTCTTGGTATGCGGCTTCGGCCAGTTGTTTTGCATCCATTGCATCTACTGCGGCAACTGCTGCTTGGTTGCTGTATGCGCGTTGACGTACTTGTTTCAAAGCGGCTTTGGCTGCGGCCAAATCACCTCCTGAGCGTGCGGCAGACTCGGCATACCAAAGAAGTACCTCGGAATAACGAATCAAATGATGACGTTTGTTGAGACACATGCCACCCCAGACCGGCTTGGTGTAGTCAAACGGAGCTGCGACAGGTGCGCCGGAGGCATCTTTGTTCACCGAGAAAGCTACGAACATCGGACGGAAATCGGGAGCAGCGACATTCTTTCCATTGTATGCTTCACCGTCGGTGGTAGCCCACCAGTCTACCGGCACATTGTTATTCAACAGAATCTGCTTAGAGTATGTGGCGTCTTTACGAGGGCCGTCGGGATAATTTTTCCAATAGCGACGCTCGGCTAGAAAATCTCCCCAGCCACTCCATAGCTTGCCTGACTGATGACAGGAAGAGAGTTGTGAGTCTCCTTCGCTCCAACCACCGGGAATGCTGTTATAGTCGATACCGAGCAGTGTTTCGAAATGCTGATTATTTCCGTAAGAGTATATATCGGCATAGTTTGAGAGTAATCCATGCGGATATTTTCCACTGTTCACGCCATCTATTACTTCTTTAGCTTTGGTTGCTGCGGTAGCATAAAGTTCGTTCTTGTTTAGCGGATAGCCGGCCATAGCCATATATACAGCCGCCTGCGTGGCTTTCACCGTCTGGGCTGAAACATAGATGTTCTGTCCGTTGATGGAACGGTTGGCAACCGTATATTTTGCGGGCAGATTGCATTTTTCGGCTGTGGCGAGGTCCTCTAATATCAGTGCGTACACATTCTCCACAGTGGTGAGGGGGGTGGTATTGTTGTCTGGTGTGTTGTGCAGGTTGATGGGAAGTGCTCCGAATACACGTACTAAGCTAAAATAAGAGAAAGCACGCCAATAATGGGCTTGACCCAATGCGATGTTTATTTCCTCTTGGCTCGTTTTGGCGCTGCTTGCATTGTCCACAATAAGATTGGCAGCCTGAATAATGGTATATAGGCGATTCCAACAATCTCTTAATCCTTTTACATCAGAGGGGTCTTCGAATGCGTCTGCCGAGAGATAGGCTGCTTTGTTAGAACCCGTAGTAGACGTCACATCGTCGCCCTGACACTGTACGATCATCGGATTGGAGTTACATTGAAACGCTTGTACCTTGGCATACAAAGCGTAGACGCTCATGTCCAGTTCGGCTTGGTTGGAGAAGAAATTCTCGGGGGTGAGCTTCCCTTGTGGGTTCTCGGTCAGGAAGTCGCTGCAAGAAGTTGTCACCAGTATGGATGCTGCAAGAATGCATCCTGATAATATTCTTTTTTTCATAATGTTCTGTTGTAATTTAGAAGTTCATACGTACACCAAATGTAAATGTTCTCGGAGTGGGGTATGTACCGGTGTCGATGCCGTTGGAACGGTCGCCCTCGCCACTTGAGAAAGAGAAACCTGCCGGATTTGAACCCTTATAGCCTGATAAGGTGAAGAGGTTCTGCACGCTGAAACTGAGACGTAAGTCGGCAAACTTTGTGATGTTTTTGGACAAGTCGTAAGATAGTGTCACATTTTCGCAGCGGAAGTAGTCGGCATTTTCAACCCATTTGGTAGAGTTACCCAGATACTGGTTATTGGATACAGACGGATCGGGCATGGTTTTGCCAATCTGTTCGATGTAACCGGCATCGGTGAACATGCGTGAATTACCAATCATGGAGTTCATGGCAAAACGCAGCGCATTCAAACGTTGTACTCCGAATGAGGAGTTGAAGAAAGCATTCAGTGACCAATTCTTGTAGCGAACAGAATTGTTCCATCCCAAAGTGAAGTCGGGTGTGGCTTTACCAAGTACGGTTCGGTCGTTTGCAGATGGGGTGCGAGTAACGCTTCCATCGGCAGTGTAATATGTGTCATATCCTTCTTTGTCGATACCTGCCCAACGGTAGCCGTAGAGTGTACCGATGGCTTCACCCTCTTTGATGATGCTACTTTCGGTTACGATGGACTGGAAAGAGGCTCCATAGATAATGGGCTGTTGAGCCGTCAGTTTTTCAACCTTGTTTTTAAGATAGGTACCGTTGAGGGTGGTAGACCAACTCCAGTTCTTATTTTGAACGATATTGGCAGTGATTGAAACATCAAATCCTTTGTTGGAAACCTCTCCGGCGTTAATCAGATAGCTTGTTCCACCCAGGTAACCTGCTAAGTTGGTGTATAGCAGTGCATCGGATGTCTTTTTACTGAAGAAGTCAAAGCTTAAGTCGATACGGTTATTAAACAGACCTAAATCGATACCGAAGTCGAATTGCTTGGTCTTTTCCCATTTGATGTCGGGAGTAGCTAAAGAGTTAGACCAATAGCCGGTCACCGCATTGGATGTACCGAAGTAGGTAGAAGTGCTACTCAGCAGTGCCAATGTGGAATAGGGATTGATGTCCTGATTACCGATGATACCATAGCTGGCACGTAGTTTCAGATTGCTCACTGTGTTGCGGTATTTCTCCATGAAAGCTTCATTTGATACTGTCCATGCCACTGCTAATGAAGGGAAATATCCCCATTTGTGGTTCGTGAAACGGCTGGAACCATCGGCACGGAATGTACCGGTCAGCATATAGCGGTTGTCATAGTTGTAGATGACACGGCCCACACCCGAGAGTAATGCCCAGTCCGAATAAGAATTGGAAGCATCACGGGTTTTTGCATTTCGCACGTCCCACCAGCCTACACCTTCTGCTTGTAGATTACTGCCACTGATACCCATGGCACGTGTATTGCTTTTGGTAGCTTCCCATACACCTGTTACGGTGAGGAAATGTTTATCGTTCCAATCGTGTATCCAAGTAAGGTTGTTTGATGATTGGAGCAACATGCGCTGACTGTTGTTGTTACTCATACTATTGCTTTTGCCGGTTGTGATGAGCGGTGAAAAACCATAGTTGGTACTGTTGTAGTAGTCCACGCCGTTACTGGTGGTGAAAGTCAGCCCCTTGAGCAAGTTGAAACGGAAATCCACATGGCCGCTGAATACATCACGACGACGTTCGCTTTTGTTTCCGGCAATGATACCACGTGCATTCTCCTGAATGGTGCCATAAGGATCCCATGCATAGTTTCCGTTTTCGTTGAACATATTCATTGTAGGAGATGAGTTGAAAGCAATCCACAGAGGATTGTAGCCTCCCATGGCTAATTCACCTATACCTTTCCCAATGGCATGAGAAGCATTGATGTCTACTGTGATGTCGAGCCATTTGGCCATGGAAGCCTTGAAATTTGCCTTGGCTGAATAGCGCTCGTAGTTACTTTTATCAATAGTGCCATCCTGATTCATGTAGTTGGCAGAGAAGTAGCTCTGCACGCTCTCCGAGCCTTTTGAGAGCACGAGTTTGTAGTTATGGGTGATGCCTGTGCGGAAAATTTCGTCTTTCCAGTTGATACCGGGATTTTTCCCGCTTAAGTAGTCGGTCAGGTCGCTTTCGCTGATACCGGCATATTTGACTAAGGCCTGCGCATAGCTTTTGGTGTCCATCAAGTCGGGAAGGTTTGTCGCATTGGAAATACCTACAGAAGCATCGAAAGTGATGACGCTCTCACCCTTTACGCCACTTTTGGTAGTGATGATAACTACACCGTTGGCGCCACGCGAGCCGTAGATGGCGGTAGAGGATGCGTCTTTTAATATCTGCATGCTCTGAATGTCTTCAGGATTTATTCCTTCGAGACCGGATTCTCTTACCATGCCGTCTACCACATAGAGGGGGTCGTTACTCTTATTGATGGAATTAGATCCGCGTACGCGTATCTTGGCCGAGCCACCGGGAATACCGTCGCTCACCACGTTTACACCGGCCACGCGTCCTTGAAGAGCGTCACTCACTTGCGTGATGGGCTGATCTTTGAACGCTTTGTTGTCCATTACGGCTACCGAACCGGCCAAGTCGGCTTTACGCACTACACCGTAACCGATAACCACTACTTCGTCCAATGTTTCGCTGTCTTCCTGAAGTTTGGCGTTTACTATTCGTTGCCCGTTTACTGCTACTTCCAGCGTTTTATAACCGATATAAGAGAAAACCAAAGTGGCATTTGCCGGTACATTGAGTGTAAATTTGCCGTCCACGTCAGTGATAGTACCATTGCCGGTACTGCTTTTCTGTACCACATTCACACCGATTAGCGGCTCACCGCTTGTATCTGTCACCACACCGGTGACTTGTGTGGCTTGTTGCATGATGGAATACTCTGTCGGGACAGAGGACGGAGCGGCAAACGCGTTTCCTCCGAGCATCAGCACTCCCATGGCAAACGGAATTGTCCGAAGCAATCTTCTTCTTTCTTCTTTTTTCATAATGAGAAAATTAAAGTTAAACAAATGATATGATGTTGATATTTTGTCTGTCGAAACATAAAAACATCTGTCGGTTCTGCATTACTTCCGGTTATGCGGATTTTTTTGAAGAACGCCACAAATCTATGGAAAGTAGGTAGGATATAAGGTTCGATTTTGTCTATTTTATTTTCAAAAATGGCTAAAACTACATTTTTAAAGGCTTTAAAAGGCTGTTTTGAAGAGAGGTTTAAATGTTTTTGAAAACTGATTATACGGTTCTATAATCTCTGTCCGCATAAAAATAGGCAGAGACACCATGTAGTAATTCTGAATGAAACACTATCTTTGCATTGTTGAAACGAAACTTTAATCTATATATGATAAAAACATTGGGAGCCTCTTCACGTTTGACGGCCTTTTTGTTTTTCTGTTTTCTTTGTTCTTTACTCTTTGGTACAGAACACTACTTCTATAAACAGATAACGTTGGATGCCGGTTTGCCTACCACTCTTACCTGTATATTTGCCGATACACGAGGCTTTATCTGGACCGGGACTACAGCGGGATTAGGGCGTTTCGACGGACATGACCAAAAACGGTATCTGAACCGGAGGAACGATGCCACTTCACTACCCGGTAACCATATTTACCAGATACTCGAAGACCGGCATCATAACCTATGGATATTGACGGACAAGGGAGTGGCTCTTTATAATTATCGCTACAATCATTTTACCACGTTGAAGGATGAGGAGGAAAAGCCTTGCGTGGCCTACTCTGTATGTCTGTGGAAAGACCAATTGCTGTTTGGCGGTAAGAATAAAGTCTATACTTATGATGAGAAAACACACCGGTTGAAGAAACGCTATGAACTGAATGTGGAGCATGATTTTGATATTTCACGGATTGCGGCAATTGCTTCCGGCACTTTACTTTGCTGTAGCCGTTGGCATGGTATTTGCACCATAAACATGCAGAATGGAGCAATTTTAAATTCTCCTTTTGGTCAAGAAAAGGAAATTACGGATATGCTTATCGACTCTGAACAGCGTATTTGGATAGCCCCCTATAATCAAGGATTGCGTTGCTTCTCGGCTGATGGCAAGGAAATTGCTTCCTATACCACTCGTAATTCATCCATTAAAAGTGATATCGTAATCTGTATCATTGAGCGGAAAGGACAAATATGGATAGGTACCGACGGAGGTGGCATCAATATATTGAATCCGGATAATAACCATTTTACTTATTTGGAGCATAGTATCGGTGACAAGCTTTACTCACTGCCTACGAATTCTATCAACTTTCTGCATTGTGACCACTACCACAACATTTGGGTAGGCGGGGTCTATAACGGATTGATCAGCATCCGTCCGGTTTCCATGAAAACCTATACGGATGTACAGCAAGGTAATCGGTTAGGCTTAAGCCATAGTATTGTGCTTAGTCTTCATAAGGAAAACGCCGACCGCATATGGATAGGTACGGATGGAGGCGGTATGAATAGTTTTAATCCGCATACGGGCACGTTTACCTACTATCCCACTACCGGAAAAGACAAGATTACGTCCATTTGTGAGTTTGAACCCGGCAAGCTGTTGCTTTCTATCTTTGCCGAAGGATTGTTTGTATTCGATATGCGTACAGGCAGTAAAACTCCGTTTCGTGTCATCGACGAAAAGACAACCATGACTCTGTCAAAACACGGCTATTCGGTTTATCTGTATCGCAACACCCCTCAGACTGTACTGATATTGAGTGATCATGTGTACATCTACGACCTTAAAAAGAAAATCTTTGCCATTGCTGAGGAAGAAAAGGAACAGCTTATCAATTGGGGAACCTTACAATCTGTTACGGATAATGGCAGAGAGACCTTCTTGTTCGACAATAAACGTATATATGCGTTGAATCATAAAACTCAATCGCTGAAAGTCCTGTTTGTTTGTAACAGCGAGATGCAAATCAATTCAGTAGACCGTGATTCTCAAGGATACTTCTGGATTGGCAGCAACTTGGGGTTAAGCTGCTACATGCCTGATTCCGGAAAATTGGAAACATCGCAGACCAGTCTTTTCGTTGCAGTGTCTATGGTGATGTGCGGGCCCAAAGGGGAGGTATGGATAGGTGCGGAGAACAGGCTTTTTGCTTACTTGCAGGCCGAGAACAGGTTCATCCTTTTTGGAGAATCGGATGGCGTCATTCCTAATGAGTACGTGCCTCGTCCTAAAATTATTATGGATAACAACGACATCTATATAGGAGGTGTAAAGGGGCTGCTCCACATCAGCAAAGAGTGGACTCCGGAAGTGACCGGTCTGCCTGAACTGCAACTGACTGATATCCTTCTTAACGGGCAATCTACCAACAGCCGGTTAGAGAAGATGCAAGAGGTGCTTACGGTACCTTTCAACAGCAACATTGCCATACAGATTATGAGCCGGGAGGAAGATATCTTCCGGCAGAAGTTATATCGCTTTCGTATAGAGGGATTGGATAATAACTACATGGAATCATACAATACCGAATTGGTGATGCGTGCGCTTCATCCCGGAAATTATAGAATCATGGCATCGTGTACAACCAAAGACGGAAACTGGATGCCCGACCGACAGATCTTGGAAGTGACTGTGCTGCCGCCGTGGTATCGGACATGGTGGGCGATGGGAGGAGGGATTCTCTTGGTTATGCTCTTCGTCATGGCGTCAATCAGAAGAGTGCTCAAGAATAAAGAACGTAAGTTGAAGTGGTCGATGAAGGAACACGAACAGCAAATGTATGAAGAAAAGGTGCGTTTCCTTATTAACATCAGTCATGAACTGCGCACACCGTTGACACTGATATATGCTCCGTTGAGACGCATGTTGAAGTCTCTGTCGGCCGAAGATGAACAATATTTGCCTTTACGTGCCATATACCGGCAATCACAACGCATGAAGGCCTTGATAAATATGGTGCTTGACTTGCGTAAGATGGAGGTTGGAGAAAGCAAACTGCATGTGCAGCCTTGTCTTCTGAATAAATGGATAGAGCAAGTGTCGCAAGATTTTGCCTACGAGGGTGAAGCGGAGCAGGTACATTTTGTATACAACCTCGACCCGAAAGTAGAGACAGTGTATTTCGATAAGGACAAATGTGAAATTGTTTTGAGCAATTTGCTTGTAAATGCTTTGAAGCATAGTCCACAGAACTCCACCATAACCGTTGCTTCCCAACTTCTGGCAGAAAGTAATGATGTACAAGTTTCCGTTTCCGACCAAGGTTGTGGCTTGCAGCAGGTGGACATGGAGAGGCTTTTCACTCGTTTCTATCAAGGCAGTAACGAACAATCTGGAACAGGTATCGGTCTTTCTTACTCCAAAATATTGGTAGAGCAACACGGAGGATCATTAGGAGTACGTAGTAACTACGGTGAAGGCGCCACCTTTTACTTCCGCTTGCCGATGAGGTTGGATGCGGAGGAAATAGTATGTCAACCGGGTACTTATTTAAATGAACTGATGGATGAGGAGGAAAGCGTCTTGTCTTTCAAAACGGAAGAATTTGAACTTTCGGCATACAGCGTTTTGGTGGTGGATGACCATCCGGACATGACGGCTTTTTTGAAGAAATCACTGAAAGAGTATTTCAAACAGGTCATTACGGCCGCTGATGGTGTAGAGGCCTTGCAATTAATAAAGACATATGTGCCTGACATCATTGTGAGCGATGTGATGATGCCACGCATGAATGGCTATCAACTTTGTATGGAAATAAAGAGGAATGTGGATATCAGTCATATTCCGGTCATATTGCTTACTGCCCGTCACGATGAGCAAAGCCAGAAAGACGGCTATAAGAATGGGGCTGATGCCTACTTGATGAAGCCTTTCGAGGTAGATACGCTGATAGAATTGATACACAATCGTCTGAAAGCCCGTGATGCCATTCGCAAACGCTATATGAACATAGGCTCTTTGCCTGTGCCCGAGGAGACTACATTCAGTCAGGCCGACGAGAAATTCTTGTTCCGGTTGAATAGTTTCGTCGAAGAAAACCTGGGCAATTCCGGATTGGATATTTCTTTTATCTGCAAAGAGATGGGAATGAGTAGAGCTTCTCTCTACAATAAACTGAAAGTTTTGACAGACATGAGTGCCAATGAGTATATTAATAAATTCCGAATGGAAAGGGCTATACAGCTAATTCACTCTACTGACATGACTTTTGCCGACATTGCCGAGAAAGTGGGTTTCACCACTTCTTCTTATTTCAGTACCGCTTTCAAACAATATACGGGGGAGACGCCGACACAATATAAGAAGAAGATTAGGCGGTGAAAGTGGCGTGTGTATAATACAAACACGGATTTTTCGGGAGGACACGAATGCTATCTTATCTCCGTGAATCCGTAAAATCCGTGCCTGGAAGCAGAACTTAAAGGGTTCTTTAACGAAACTTTATTGCAAAGTGTGGAGCTGAGGGTAAATGAACTTACCTATATCAGTCCTTGATATTCAGAAATTTAGCCGAACCTCAATTTTTACTGTAGCCAATCTGTAGCCATTTCAGATATTTTTGAGAGAACGCACAGAAGTTGCATAGACTTCTTGTTTTCGGGTTCAAAGTTACAAAAAGATGATACATCTTCCAAATATTTGACTAAAAATGTTTTAGAAAGCTTGTGGCTACAATTTTTCAGTGCACGGTGCAAGACCTATCTATATATAGGCTTGCACCGTGCACTGAAGAGCCTTGCCACTTGTGATATACTGCTGATAATCAATATATAAAATGGTATTATATTACCAGACAATGGTATTTTGATATTCCGTTAGAAGCTCATTTCATTAGGAACTTTGCAGCCATAATCATTATAGTCCAATGTATTATGGCAAACAAAAACAGCAACTCAGAACAAAAGGGACACCTGTACATCGGTTGTCCTACGCTTGAAACTTTAGCTCTTTCATGCGTCAATGCAAAAGATGCTGCTCATACAAGTAGCATCGAGTATTCAAATTTCCTAAAGGCTTGCAAAATGGAAAAGGACATCAGAATCAGCACATATCGGAAATGTGCAGCAGGTTTAGGAAAAGAAGTTCTAATCATACATCTGCCTTTGGGAACCATAGAGTCGATGACCAAACCCAAAGCCCATGTGAAGAATCTTTATGAAACAATTGAACTGGATGAACTGATCAAGGTTTTAATGAAGGTTATGCCAAGTGATGGAATGAAGATAGTGAACTTCATGGAAGAGTTCAAAGGGCATCTAACAAGACACGACAAGGAGAACCTGATGAAACCCTTTCTGTCAGCTATTGTAGAACTTTGCCAAAACTTACTTAATGATGATGGAAAACCATGAAACACGCTCCCTAATGAATGAGCTTCAAACTCTTCGCGAAGAGTTCAGGCAGATAGCCTGCTTTATCAGAGAGCTAAAGCGTGACTACTCTGTATTAGAAGAGAAAATAGAGTTAAGTACGGCAGATGTCTTGCATCTGCTTGGTATATCTAAGGCATCCCTTGCCAGATGGCGGGAAGCGAACTCTATTCCTTACCGCTATGTATCAAGTAATCATGTGGTCTATCCATTCAAAGGACTCTACCTTTCTGTAAAGACAGGTAGGGCTACATTCAAGGGCTTTCGCCGCTTGGAGGCTTTGCAGCGTCTGAACGCCTACAAGGATGGTGTCCTTAAAGGCTACATGGGGGATTCTCAAACCTTATTTGAAGAACTATGAACATCAAAGAAGAAATACTAAGCCGGACGAACAAAGGACTGGAGGTGTTCTGCTTCTACATGCCCATCAACTTTGTACCCAAGCGCAACTTCCGTAATCCATTGTATGACGATAGGCGTGCATCATGCAATATCTACCTCGATAATAAGTCTGGCTGCTACCGCATGAAGGACTTTGGCAATGACGCCTACTCAGGTGATTGTTTCTGGTTTGCTGCAACTATGCTCGGTTTGGACGTGAGAAAAGATTTTATGAATGTTCTTGAAACAATCATCAGAGATTTACAACTCAATATTCGTCTTGAAGAAAGAAAAGAATACGGTAATAAGCGACCTGTCTTAATAAAACCTTCAAAGCAGCCTATATTACCTCCACCCGACCTTAATACTTCCATGACAAGCGAGAAGTGGTTTACATATATCGAACAGCCCTTTGGAGAAGAGGAACGAAATTATTGGCGACGATACGGCATTGATACCAGGACTTTGCTACGCTTCCATGTTAAATCATTAGCACGCTATGAATCCGTTTCAAGTCAGGGCAAGCCATTCTCACTTGTTTCTACGCGAGAAGAGCCTATGTTTGCTTATTGCCTTGGCAGGTTTGTGAAAGTTTATCGTCCCAATAGTAAATTGCGCTTCCTCTATGGAGGCAAGGAGGTGGATGACTATGTGTTTGGTTTTGAGCAGTTGCCCTGCAAAGGCGATATGATATTCATTACGGGGGGAGAGAAGGATGTGCTTTCACTCTCGGCTCATGGATTCAATGCCATCTGTTTCAACAGCGAGACAGCACAGATACCAGAGAATATCATTGAGGGACTATTGCTCCGTTTTCGACATCTAATCATATTGTATGATACGGATGAAACAGGACTAAGAGAAACTAAACGACAAGTCGAAGCTCTATCCAAGTTTAAGGTGCTTCACTTAACATTGCCCTTACAAGGCACAAAAACAGAAAAGGATATTTCCGATTACTTTGCCTTAGGCAATGGTTCGGAAGGTTTAAAGGCACTGCTTTCTGATATGTTTACCCAAATGTATGCACAGACGATGATGATATTGCAATCTTGTGAAATAGACTATGACAATCCTCCCGATGCCTCGAAGTCGGTGGTAGCAGTAAACGGCGTACCCCTCGGTACACAGGATAATCTGTTCTGCATCACTGGCGGAGAAGGAACAGGCAAAAGCAACTACATTGCTGCCATTCTTGCCGGTACTCTTGGTGCAGAACGCTTACAACCAGAACAAACTTTGGGATTGGAGGTAACCGCCAACCCCAAAAGATTAGCTGTACTCCATTACGATACAGAGCAATCAGAAGCACAGTTGCATAAGAATTTGGGGAAGACACTTCGTCGGGCAGGAGTCACGTCTGTACCAGAGTTCTACCATTCTCTTTATTTGGCTTCACTTTCTCGTAAAGATAGATTGAAAATTATTCGTGAGAGTATGGACTTGTTTCACCATAAGCACGGAGGAATACATCTTGTGGTAATTGACGGCATTGCAGACTTGATACGATCTGCCAATGACGAAACGGAGAGTATAGCCATTGTGGATGAACTCTATCGTTTGGCAGGAATCTATAATACTTGCATCATCTGTGTGCTCCATTTTGTCCCTAACGGTATTAAGTTGCGTGGACATATTGGTTCCGAATTACAGCGCAAGGCGGCAGGTATTCTCTCCATAGAGAAAGACGATAACCCTGAATATTCGGTTGTAAAAGCTCTGAAGGTGCGTGACGGCAGTCCACTCGATGTGCCGATGATGCTTTTCGGCTGGGACAAAGATGCGGATATGCACGTCTATCGTGGAGAGAAGTCGAAAGAGGATAAAGAAAAGCGTAAGACGGATGAACTTTTGGCTGTTGTAAAATCAGCTTTCCATACCAAGCTAAGACTCTCATATCAAGAACTATGTGACGTATTGATGCGTGAAATGGAAATCAAAGACCGAACGGCAAAGAAGTACATTGCCTATATGAAAGAGCAGTGTATATTGTCGCAGGACGCAAGTGGTAACTATCAAAAGGGTGAGCTATGCCATACTTAGAACAGACAACAGAGAACGATTGGTGCAAGCGATTGTTTGACAGCTTGAGAACTATCGAGAGCAAACTCGACCAACTGCTTGTGATGAAAGAGCAATCTGTTGACACAACTATTCATCCGCCTCTTAAACCAGAGTATCTTGACATAATCGACGTGTCGAAGATTCTCAAAGTAGAGCAGAAAACCATTTACAATTGGGTATGGGCAGGAAAGATCCCATATCTCAAAGCGAATGGTAGACTGCTGTTTCTTCGTGACGAGATAGACGATATGCTTCATAAACGAGAATGTTGGTGATCAACAAGCAATTTGTTTATTGCCGAATTCTAACTTATGGCACATCTTAAAATAGACATGAATATGAAGAAGATAGTTAAATTTTAGGACGGTAAATCAACTATTAGTTTATTTGTGGGAATTATTTTCAACCAATAAGCTATTATTTGAAATGATTTGCTTATCTTTGCGGTTGAAATAAATACAAGCAAGTAAACTATGAGTGTATCTACAGGTAACAAAATCAACCAAATGCTCCAATTAGGACAAAAAAACGGATTGTTGTTTGCTCAATGGCTAACAGGACGAGGATATTCCAGTCAGCTATTGAAAAGATACCGCATATCGGGATGGTTAACACCTCTATGTAGAGGTGTAATGTACCGTACTGGGGATAACCTATCTGCCTATGGTGCATTGCAGTCGTTTAATGAACAGTTAGGAAAAAAGTTCCGTATAGCTGCTCATTCTGCATTAGAGTTATGGGGCTTCAATCATTATGTGCCAATGGGTAAGCCATTGCTAGTGATAACTGCTACCAATGAGAGAATGCCTCAATGGATGAAGCTTAACGTATTCGACCGTGATTTTCATTTTTTCAAAACAGACGCATTTATGCAAGCACAAATAACGACTTTGTCTTATTTAGATTGGAATTTACTCGCGTCTACTCCAGAACAGGCTTTTATGGAATGCTTGTTACTATCGCCGCGGCAATACAACTACATGGACTTGTACTATATAATGGAACAGCTAACAACATTGCGTTCAGAGGTTGTCCAATCGTTATTGGAAACAACCAAGAACTATAAGATGAAGCGCCTATTCTTATATATGGCAGAAAAAGCAAACCATTATTGGTTTGAAGAATTAGACTTATCTAGGATAGATTTGGGAACTACAAAATTGCAGTTGGTAAAGTCGGGGGTATATCTCAGTAAGTATAAAATGACAATCCCCAAAGAATTGAACGACTATGAATAATCATCAGTATAAAAGTCAAGTGGCACTATTGGTACGCATCATGCCCTTGGTTTATAGAATCAAAGATTTTGCCGTACATGGTGGTACGGCTATCAACTTGTTTCATCAGAACATGCCACGGTATTCTGTGGATATAGATCTTACCTATATTCCCTTGGAGGCACGTTCAACGAGCTTGGAACATATCAATCTGAATCTTCAAGACTTGAAAACGAGCATCGAACGAGCCGTACCGGGAATACATGTGGTACATAAAACTGATGTATGGAAACTGCAATGCACATACAATGGCACTACGGTGAAAATCGAAGTGAATGGCACCAAACGTGGCATACTTGGAGAAGCGGAAGTAATGAACCTCTGCCCAAAGGCGAAAGATGAGTTTCAAGCTAACTGTAAGGCACGCATCGTACCTTATCCACAACTATATGGAGGTAAGATAGCGGCTGCTCTCAGTCGCCAACACCCACGTGATTTGTTTGATTGCAAGTACATGAAAGACGAAACATTGGATGAAGTAAAAGACGGTTTGTTTCTGTGCTTACTGGGAAGCGACAAACCCATCATAGAATCACTTTGTCCTAATGACATTAATCAGGAGGAGGCTCTTGAACATCAGTTCAAAGGAATGACCGATATTCCTTTCACTTACAAGGATTATGAGTCCTCGCGTAACGACATTATCAGAAAGGTAAATGCCTGCCTTACCGATGAGGACAAAGACTTCATCATTTCTTTTGAAGAAGGCTCCCCGCAATGGGAACTATGTTGTGCTGGTGATTTGAGCAAATACCCATCCGTACAGTGGAAACTGCTCAATATCGAGAAACTAAAAAAGCAAAATCAAAAGAAGTTTCAAGAAGGAATTGATAAACTCAAAACTTTTTTTGAAAAAATGATGTAGGTATAATCCGAATATAAACACTACCTTTGCAACGTAAATAGTGCCGATAAGGACTTTTGTCGCTTTATTAGCACTCTAAAAAGGGGAAATGGGGCTGTGTACTTTGTCGATACAGTCCCTTTTCGGTGTATTAAAACTTCAAAATCTTATGGATCTCTGAATAGAGCATAATAAGAAAGAAGACTATCAGCTGCTTAAAAACAATTAATAGTCCTCTCTTTTAGTGGACTTGCGGAGAGTCGAACTCCGGTCCGCACAAGGAAACCATATGCTTTCTACATGCTTATTTCAGCCTTCTGTTTTCGAGTGTTGGCAAGACCTGAACCACCAACCAACACCTTATCCTCTAAATTTCATCTATGCATCGAGGCATACACAAACTATTTCCGATTTACCTGCACCGCTTGACCCTTAGATTCGGAACAACATCCTTGGAGCAGTGTCTCGTCGCATCACCTGGTGACGCAATAAAGCCAGTAATCTACTATGCTTCGATTAGGCAGCGAGAGCGTAATTGTTTTCGCCAATTAATTTTTTGACCACTCAGATTTAGGAGGTAGCCGTCGAGCCTCCGCATGCTTACATACCATCTCATCTTGCCGTCAAATCCATACAAGCCCTCGGTATGTTCTGCAAAGTTACATATTATTTCTGAATTTGCTGAATGAGATTCGATAATTTTGTTGCAAATTTATTCTTTTAGATTCAAAATCTTACTTTATGACGTACTATTGTCTCTTTTGCACTGTGTTCTGAAACTGTATCAGGAGGATTTTGCAAGTCTGATTTTGGGGAGAGTTCTTCATCTCCTTCTTTGTCCGCAGTAATCGTCAAAGTGATTTTTCTGTCCAACTCTGCCGACTGCCCTTTGAGCGAGCGAAGCTCGTCCTCTTTCTTCCACGTCCCATTAGCAATAGCAGTATAGATTTCCTGATTGGCTGCAACTTTCTCTTTCTCCTTTTCATGCGATTCAATTACTTTCGGGATGCGCCCAAGCGCACCTAAGAAGTTCTCACACGCAAGTTTCGGGTCCGTAGCCAACTTACCATTATTATAGGTATAGTAGATACTCTCCTGCCCTTTAACAAAGAAACGATTTACGGAGCAGTCAAACAAATCCTTTGAGGTACTTTCCGTCTTCACCATGATGGAGAAGCCATAAATCTCACCGATTTTATTATACTCACCTTTGGTGCGTGCCTTGTCGTTAATCTCCTGCAGGCGTGCGGCAATGACCTTGGTGTCCGTACTGCCCTCCACACCTTTTATGACAAGTTTATTGATAGGATTGCCGTCCTTATCACGCTCGACACGCTTCTCAAAGCATGCCAAGTCCGCCTTGGCTTCCTTAATCTTGTCCGAATGAAAAGATACGGAACTGTCAATCTCCGCCAATTTCCCCGTCGCTGCATCACGCTCACGGAGAAAGTTCTTACGCTCGGATTCCAGCGTGGCAATCTTCTTGTCGAGTTTGGCTTTCTCTAACAAGTCTGTATTACCAGATAGCACGGCAACATACTCTGAAAAGTTCATACCGCTATCCTCATCCATCGAACCCTCGTCAATGGTACGACTACCGAGCGTATTGGTCTTCAATTGATTGATAAACAATTGCTTGTTGTGTAGCAGATTGAATTTATAACTGTCCAACGACCGCTCCACGGCATAGATAATCACATCGACCTTGTTGTCAGCAAATTCTTTGGCAACCATATTGCCTTTACGGATTGCCCGACCATTGCGCTGTTCTAAATCTGAGGGTCGCCAGGGTGTGTCAAGTTGATGCACCGCCACCGCACGCTGCTGGGCATTAACTCCCGTTCCAAGCATGGATGTAGAACCGAAGATAATGCGGATGTCTCCACGATTCATCGCATCTACCATCGCTTTTTTGGCTTTCTCGTTCTTGCACTCCTGAATGAAGCGTATCTCGTAGGACGGGATATGATAATCTTCTACCAATTTACGCTTCACCTCCGAATAGATATTGAAGTCTCCACCGGATTTATACGTGCCCAAGTCAGAGAACACAAACTGCGTACCCTTCTGTGCATCATACTTCTGATAGTAGTCATTAAGTAGCTTTGCACAATGGCTTGCCTTGTTGTCAATATGATCCGAGTACCCGTTTTCGTCTATCATGCGTAGATCCAAGCTCATCTTGCGGGCGTAGTCTGTAGCAATGAGCATTTTCGCTTTTTCCTCACTCTCACTAAGCGGTGCGCGTCCTAAGATTGTGGCATCCCCTTTCTTGGCAAATTCCATCAACTTACCGATAAACTCTTCCTGTTCAGGTGTCGGCGGAATGTTATGCAGTATCTCGTTCTTCTCAGGTCTGTCAATACCAATATCCTTAGCAGTTCTGAAATCGCATATCTCCGCATAGAACGAAGCCAGCTCAGGCACTTTGATGAATGTTCTGAAGCGTTCCTTCTGAATAATCTCATTCGTAATGGAAAACTCATAGTCGGTGGACTTCTTGGCAAAGACCGCAGCCCATGCGTCAAAACTGTTGATGCCCTGCTTTTCCAAGGCTTGCGGGCGCAAGTATTTGAACAAAAGATAAAGTTCAGTCAGACTATTGGAAATAGTAGTTCCCGAAAGGAATGTTGCTCCCAAGTCCTTGCCCGACCGCTCCTGTATGGTGCGAATGGCAAAGAGCATATTAAGCGCACGCTGTGAGCCGTCAGGATTGCCCAAGCCTGATACCCTATCGTGGCGAGTGTTGAACATTAGGTTCTTGAATTGATGACTTTCATCTACAAATAGGTGGTCAATGCCCATCATCTTGAAATCTACGGCATCGTCCTTGCGCTCGGCTATGCTGTCTTGAATGCCTTGTAACTTGGCTTCCAAGGTCTGCTTTCGTTTCTCCAATCCTTTGAGCATGGCACGGGATATGTCCGCTCCCTGCATACGGAGCACTTCAAGGTTTTCTTCTACCGAGTCTTTCTCTTTCTGTAAGATTGCCTCCTGTATCTCCAAGGCTTGCGGAATCATACCGAACTGCTCATGCGTTAAGATAATACAGTCCCAATCGTTGTTCTTGATGTCATTAAAGATACGCTGGCGGTTCTGCTTGTTAAAGTCGTTCTTGCCCGGATAGAGAATCTTGGCATTGGGATAAGCCTTGCGAAAAGTATCAGCAATATCGAATACATTTGCCTTCAGTCCGATAATCATCGGCTTGTTGGCTAATCCCAACCGCTTCATCTCGTAGGCAGCCGTACACATGATAAGCGTCTTGCCCGCACCCACCTCGTGGTCGCAGATACCACCTCCATTGGTCTTCAGCATCCATACGGCATCTTTCTGACTCTTATAAAGGTCTGGTATGCCCAATCTTTTAAGGTCAAGGTCGGGAAACGACTGGTGCGTACCGTCAAAATTGGGACGCACAAAGCAGTTGAAAAGACGATTGTAACGGTCAGAGAGCTGCTCTTTGAACGTGTCGGGTGTCTGTCCGAGCCAATCTACAAAGCCTTGTCTGATCTCCTCAATCTTGGCGTTCGCCATCTGTATGGCGTGCCCGTCCCGTACTTTAATGGTCTTGGTTTCTCCTGTGATCTTATCCGTCACCTCCTTACTCTTGTTGATGTCGGGAATGGTATTGTGAAGTGCGTGCTTCATCAGGTTGATGCCGTCATAACGGCGGAACTCCCCCGGTACGGCATACTTATGCCAGATATTGGCATTCTTTCGGTCGCAGACAATGCTGTACTCGTCCATGTTGGAATGGTAGGATACGCTAATATCCGTCCCGAAAAACTCCGAGGCAAACCTACCATAGACTTTAGCAGGTATCCAGCGTTCACCGAGATTGAAGTCAAGGTCCGCAAAAGGAATGGGTGTTGGCGTGGCTGCGCGTAGGGCAGCAAGGCTCTGCTTTGCCTCTTCGTGGTCGGGATGGTCCAAGAGCCACGACTCGATACGCTCCGCCTTTTCTATTACATTGCCCGAAATGAACTTGTCGGCTACCTCATAGCTGTCCTCTTCGGGATTGTAGAAGATGCGTCCTTCCAAGGCGGAAAGCATATCGCTCTCTTCCATATCGGGAAGCAGGGAACTCATATAGTCAAGTTCCACCGTGCCGTATTTGTTGAGTGATGCGCCCAATGCCTCCATCGGGTCTGCGGCAATGGAAAGCTCGGAGGTGGAAAAAGCCGTCGGATGGTCGAAGATGTCCGCCTTGACGTACCTGCCGTTTTCGGAGCGTTCCAAGAACAGCATTTCCACGCCTGTGGCGTCCATCTTGATGACATCGGTATTTGTCTTTTGATTGAAATTCCCCCAACGACCTACATAGCCATCATAAAGCCGATTGAGTTTCTCACGCTCTTCCTTGTCCTCCGCTTGGTTGTTCGCCTCATAATCATAGAGTCTGTGATAACTCTCCCTAATCTCAATGTATGCTTTCAGCCGTGAGAGCTGGGCAAAGGGCAAGTCCATCGGATTGAAAGTGGGATGTCGTTTCAAGTCAGAGAGAAAGCCGACCTGTCCTTTTTGCATGACAATAGAGCCGTCCCTCAGATGAGAGTCGGGCGATGAGAGAAAGGGACGCGGTGAAGCGTCAAACTCTTTCTTAACCTCTGCTATGGGCTGTGGCTTGCGAGGTTCGGCTTCCTCCATAAAGTCAAAGAGCGAGGGTTCTCTGACGGGAGCTGATGTCGTTTTCTTGCTTCTGCGAGGACTGCTTGGCGTGCTTCTTGCCGGCTTAGACTGTCGGCTTGCAGAAAGTGGTTGGTTATCGCTGACCTTCTTTTGTTGAGCAGCCTCCTTGATTTCATTATTTACACGGGCTACGTCTTGTGTCCAAAGACTATACTCCTCCGGGGCAAACAAGAGTTGATCCGTTGTTTCTGTCTCGATGGTGCTATCCATAATCGGATGATGGTCTTCATCAAAGAATACCGTCTGACCGTTCATCTCTCTTGGGGCTTCCACGTCCGTGCGAATTTCACGGATTTCCTGTTCGTATTGTCTTTGAAGGGTAATTACGGGGACACCTTCGGGAGCAGGTTCGGTTTCTGGCTCTATTGTTGGAAGTACCTGTGTTGCTTGTGCTTCTTCTTTTGTCTCTGATTCGTCTCTTGCTTCATCTCCCACTATCTTATTACCTTCTCCGACCTTCTCTTGGGGCTGAGTTTCTTCTTGTACTAGCCTCAGAACTTCCTGACTTCTTTCTTCCTTGCCTTGCTCAATGATGGGTTCTTTGGTGTATTGTCCTCTGACAATCTCTTCCAGCTCCGCAATCTCGTGCAATTTTGTGGGCTTGAAGTATAAGTCCCGCTCAATTCCCAAGCCTCTGACCTTTACTTCCTCCATTTCATCAAGCGACATTGTACCCAATTCCCAGCCGTAGCCCATCGTAACAGCACCGAAGCCGATGCGCTCCTTGGGGTCGTACTCCAATAGATAAGCCGTGTAAGCCCCCATTGGGAAAAAGTAGCGAGCGTAGGCTATTCTATCGCCAATGAGTTCTTTTTCTGTCCTATAGAGTTTGGGAAGCTGTTTTTTGATGCTATCAGGCATCAGATTATAGGCATTATCTTCTTCCTTATCCTTAGTTTCCTGTTTCTGAGGTGTTTCTTCATTTTTTATGCTTTCTTGCACTTTCTGCACCATCTTGTCCACATGTACCTGCCATTCCTCCTCAGTCATGGGTATGCCTGTTTCATAGAGTTTACGATCAAAACGCTGCTCCACTTCCAAAGAGAGTTGAGTACGCAGGCTGTCAGCCATATCCTCGATACCGCCGTCAAACGTATATTCCCAGGCAGGCTTGCCGTAAGGGTCCGTACCCATCGTGCGGTCTGTGGCGATGGTTCGGTGGGCTATGTCCTTCCATTCACCGTCAAAGAGCGAATTGTGCTTGAATACGACAGAAGAGCCTTCGGCTATGGGAGCCGATACGGACGCAACAAATTGCTGTTCGATGCCCTCGCTGATAGTCTTGCCCGACTGCTTTTGCAGGACAATGAGGTCGCTACCCACATCCGTACCCGCATTCTCGGAGAACATACCCGAAGGCAGGCGGATGGCGGAGATAAGCCGGCTATTCTGCATGAGGTAACGGCGGATGGCTTCATTTTTAGGGCTGTCCAATACGCCCTGCGAGGTAATGAAAGCAAGAAGTCCGCCCTCTTTGATAGTGTCCAGCCCTTTCACAAAGAAATAATTGTGGATGGTTCGGGTGGATTCCCGTTTAAGGATATTCTCTCCCTTGCTATAACTACGGTCATAGACCATAAAGTCGCCAAAGGGGATGTTGCTGGTAATAAGGTCGTACTTGTCCTTCTCTTCCAATTCACCAATGGCTTCAAAGGGTTCTTGCCGAACAAAGATATTGTCCTTGCCGTAAGGATGAAGGGCTTGTGTGATGCGTGCCGTCAGCATGTCTTTTTCCATAGCATCGACCATACCAGCACTTTTGGCAAAGGTTTCGGTAAAGGCTCCCATACCTGCGGAAGGGTCCAAGCATTGTCTTACTTGCACGTCGGTGGCACTTAGGGCATCGGCAATGGCGGAGACGATACGGGTGTCGGTATAGAAGGAAGTCAGTACGCTTGCCTTGATGCTCTCCCAATAGCGTTTGGCTGTGTTGGTATCGACGGCATCACGGTAAATCATCTGTTTGAGCCTTTGGGTAGGCGCGAACAGATTTTGCTCCGATGCACTCCAATAGCGGAGGTCATCGGGATTATCACAACGGTTCAAGACGCATTTCAGACCACCGAAACCTTGATAACCTCTGAGCAGGACTTTCTCGGCTTCGGTGGCTTCACGGCGTTCTTTCTCCAAGCGCAGCACGACACGAATGGCTTCCGTGTTGCCCGCCAAGACTGCTTTCTTATTGTATGCCATAGTTGTTCTGTTTTAATATGGAGAGGAAAAATTAGTCGGAAGATAATTTTTTCTACCTCCCAACTAATTTATTTTAGCTCCGAGTCTGTGATAACTATCTCCCTCGTGCTTTTCCTTTCTTACCCTCAAACTCAAAGGAGGTGGTGTGGTCTTCGCCCAGAACAAGGCGTGCGTTGAACTTCTTGCCTGCCTTGCTCGTCAAGCCTTTAAGGATGGGTGTTCGCCCGGTGGTTATCAAATCACGGATATTATCTTCGGAAAGGAACGTGCCGCAGATTTCACGGAAGATGCGGAAGTCGCAGCCCTCATGCCTGCATTTGGCAATCTTGGCATAGATGCCCACACTTTCGTTGCCACATTTAGGACAGCGGTAGGTTGGATAGGATTTCTGCACCGGTGGAGCAAGGGCAAGGAGTTCCTCGCAAATTGTCTCCACGTAGGAGTTGATGCCTTGCGCGAATTTCTCGGGCGGCATCTGTCCTGCTTCGATGGCGGCAAGGGTCAGTTCCCACGAGCCTGTCATCTCTGCATTGGCAATTCGTTTGTCCTTGACAATCTCATAGACAGCCAAGCCTTTCTCTGTCGGGACTACCGTTTTCTTTTCTCTTCGGATATAGTCTCGCAGGATAAGTGTTTCGATGATATTGGCTTGGGTGGCAGGTGTACCGATACCACATTCTGCCATTGCTTTTTTGCTTTCTGCATCTGAAACCTCTTTCCCTGCGTTCTGCGTTCCGCGAAATCCGGCTGCACTCGGCATATCCGAACAAGTTCGTTTCTGCTCTCGTTGGCACGGATTTTCCATAGCAGAAAGCAAAGTCGCTTCTGTATAGAGCGGTTTGGGCTTGGTCTTGTGCTCGGTAATCTCTGAGTCAGATAACGGTAACACCTCATTTTCTGTCAGATTGGGCAATACGGACAAGGTCTGTTCTTCATCCTCCTTGCCTTTTTCATCGTTCGTTCCGGTACCTTGCTGCACGGCTTTCCAGCCCAAAGAAATGTTTCGGAACGCCTTCCAAATGAAGGTGTTTGTACCGTCGGTCAGTTCCACCTGCATACGCTCCTCCTCTGAGTCGGGAGAGAAGGCTTCGATGAAACGATGGACTACCATTTGGTAGATGGTTGTTTCATCTGCCGATAGTCCCGATGGAGTTTCACCCGTAGGGATGATGGCGTGGTGGTCGGTTACCTTGTCGTTGTCCACAGAGTGGCGGTTAAGTGGGAAAGATAATCCTTGTCCTATCTTGCCGAGCAAGGCGGGTACTTCCTCGAAAACATCTTCGCTGATGTATCGGCTGCCTGTGCGGGGATAGGTCGTGATTTTCTTCTCATAGAGGCTTTGTGCTATTGAGAGGGTCTTGTCTGCTGAAAAGCCGTGCTTTTTGTTGGCTTCTTTTTGTAAGGTGGTAAGGTCGAACAAGAGAGGTGGCGACGTATGCGTTACCTTTCTTGTGACCGATGTTACCTGAAGCCTGCTCTGTTCGCGAAGCATGGCGAGAGCGGACTGTGCATCGGCTTCACTCTCGAATGCACTACTGCTCACGGCTTTCAGAGATATGCCCTCTTTCTCCACAGCTACGGAGAGTTTCCAATAGGGGACGGAAGAAAAATCACGATTTTCTATATACCGACGGCAGACCATAGCGAGTGTCGGGGTCTGTACCCGTCCCAAAGAGTAACCGCCGTTGCGAGCGATGGACAGGGCACGGCTGGCATTGATGCCCACAAGCCAGTCGGCTTCGCTTCTTGCCTTGGCGGAGTGATAGAGATTGTCATACGCAGTTCCTGCCTTGAGATGGGCAAGCCCTTCACGGATGGCTTTATCCGTGAGGGAGGAAATCCAAAGTCTGTCAAAAGGCTTATGGCAGTTCAAGTGGTGATAGATGTATCGGAAGATGAGTTCACCTTCACGTCCTGCATCGGTGGCTACGATGATGCGGTCGGCTCTGTCGAAGCACTCACGGATAGCTTTGAGTTGTTTGAGCGCTGCGGGGTCTGACGTGTACTCCTTATCCTTGCGCACTTGACGCACGATAAGCCTGAAAGGATTGGGACGAATGGGCAGGTCTTCGGCTTTATAGGCTGCAAAGCCGTAGGCTTCGGGCATGGCAAGGGTGATGAGGTGTCCCATCGCCCATGTTACCACATAACCGTTACCTTCTAAATATCCGTCTTGTCTGGTATTAGCCCCTACGATACGGGCTATATCTCTGGCTACCGAGGGTTTCTCGGCAATAATACAAGTAATCATAGTTGGGTTTGGTTTTAAGGGTTACATCTTGCGTCCGCGACGCTGTTGTTTCTTCTCCTCCAGCTTCTGCTTTTGGACGGCAGTGGGCTGTGTCTGCCCAGACTTTAACGGCTCGTTCACGTTCTTGGTAGCTTCGTTGGTCTTGCCTTGGTTGTTCACGGCAACCTGTGTCTTGTGTTCTTCGGCTACGGCTACCACCTTTTCCTTGCTGGTCTCCTGCTTCTTGTCTGGATTCCACTTGTAGAAACGCGGGCGGTTCTGTTCCTTGTCCATCTTGACGTAAGCATTGAAGGGTTGCCCTTCCTTGTCCACCATGTTCTTCAAGTAGAGCGTGCGACCGCTGTCCAATGCCTCACGCTGCTTGTCGGAGAGTTCCAACCCGCAGAGTTTGCGTGGTGCGCCTTGTTGTCGGGTGTGCTGCTGTCGTTCTTTCAAGCCTTGCTTGTTCTCGAAGATAAACTCGATGCCTTTCTTCTCGGCATTGACCTGCAAAGTAGCATTGAAGGACTTACCACTCTTGGCGGTCATTCCTTCCACTTTCACGGCTTTGCCCTCTACAAGGTCTTTATACTGTGCATCAGAAAGTGTAACGCCCTTGATTTCCTTTGGGATGTTCACACGGTCGGCACGAAGGGCGATGAGTTCGTTGGTCTGCGGATCGATGGATACGTAGGCTGCGAACGGCTCGCCATTCTTGGGCGTAATCTCGATGGTCTTGCCAAGGTTGCCTGTTGCAAGGAGCTGTTCTTTCTCCTCTGGAGAGAACTTGTGTCCCATATAGGGAAAGTCGAGCTGTGGCTCCTTGCGGAGCGGGTGGATAGCCAATCCGATGTTACCCTCACCATCGGTACGGAATGCTAGACGTGCATCAGTATAGATGGTAGTATCACCGATAGGCACGGCAATCGTGATAAGATTGCTCTTTTGCCAGTTGAGCATCTTTGCTAACTCTCCGCTCTGCTCCAATCGCTCACGGGTAAGTCCAAGGTTGTCGAGCTGCTCCCAGTCAATCTTTGACTCGTCAATGGCAGTGGCATTCTTCTGCTTGGGTAGGAAGTCCTCAAAGCGCACCTGACTGTCTGCCAACTGCTGTTTGTTCTCAGGCTTCTCACGGTTCTGTAACATTGTTTGGAGCGATGCCACACCTTGCTCCACGTTGTTAGCCACTACTTTGTAAAGTCCAAAACGGGACGGTTCGTTAAACTGTTTGAGGAAATTAGTCATGAAGTTCTTCAGCAAGCCGTCCTTGTTGTTGAATTTCAAAAAGGCTGCCTGATGCACGTCCTTGGCTTCGGTTGTTTGGAGCTTTCCTTTGTCGTCAATACCTGAAACCACGGAGAGTTTTCCCATTTCGTTAGCATTCTTCACTTCCGTGCGGTCTTCCAATACCAGCACATAGTTGTCATTGTTGTTTGATTCCATAAATCATTGTTTTTAAGATGAATAAATCATTATCGAACAGCAAAATTAAAGCAATAATATTATAGATTTTGAATTAAAGAAAAGGAGGGAACTCGTGAGAAAAGAAAGGAAATCTCCCATTATTGAATAATGCGTTTTATAAGAAATCACTATTTTTGGGTATTGTGGAGAAATGTCATTATTTCTAACTTTGCAACATCTAAAAAAAGTTTATGACAAAGGATAAATATCATATACAAAGAGTTTCTGAATTGAAACAGCATAGAAGCGCATCATTCATCATAGAATGGTGCGCTTTTTTTTGTGAACAAAACTAACTATTGTTCATTTTTGAGAAAAAGAATAGAACAAGTACTTTTTGCAAAAGAATAATGGACTTTAAATAGTAATCATGAGTAATAAAAATATTTTTCACAACTTCCTATTGGTGCTAATTTTCTCATTCACATGGCAGAATATGTTAGCTCAAAAAATCGTTTATGGGCAAATTACGGATGAGCAAACTCACCTGCCGTTAGATGGAGCTTCTATTATTTTAGAAAACTCTAATATCGGCACAATTTCAAATCATGCAGGTGTGTTTAGAATGGAACTTCCTTCAAAAAGCAGCAAGCGGATCATAGTTCAATATGTAGGATATAAAAGCCGTAACATACTACTCAATAAAAAATCATACATCAATGACAGCATTTGCTGTAATGTGGAATTGCAGCCATTAAACAATATCTTATCTGATGTCGTAGTGTTGGGAAAAAGCAAGGCGCAAAAGCATCGTGAAGTTCCATCTGCAGTCACCATTATAGACAGTCAGTCTCTTAAATACAAGACTGCAACCTTAAACGAAATTCTTGACAATGCTGCAGGTATCAAAGTGGCTCAACAAGGCGGACTGGGTAATGCTTCACGTATCATCGTACAAGGGATGGACGGTAAGCGTGTCGGTATCTTTATCAATGGTATGCCTATGGGAAATTCCGATGAATTTCAACTCAGCAGCATACCTCTTGATATGGTAGATGAAGTGGAGATATACAAAGGCATCATCCCGGCATGGCTGGGAGGTGACGGATTAGGCGGTGCCGTGAACATCCGACTGAAAGACTTCAACAAAAATCATTTGGAAACGGCATTTGAGGTAGCATCATACAATACATATATCGGCAGTCTGCAACTGAAGCAATATATTGGCAAGACCTCGACAGCTTTCCATGCCGGTGCCACGATGAACTATGCTAAAAACAATTATAGTTTTTCTTCTCCTTTTGAATTGGGACGTATCATCCACCGTGACCATGATGCGTACACACATGGAGGTTTCAACGTGGGTGTGAGCAGCCAACAATTATGGTTCGACCGATTTGACATCACATTGAGTGCCGACTACTATCGCAAAGAGATACAAGGGGGATTGATGAACGTGCAAAATAATATTCAGCATGCCTTTACGCGGACACGTTCTGCCAATGCGGCACTGAGTCTTGAGAAAAGTTTCTTAAACGGTAAACTCACCGCACAACTACATTCCATTGTTGGTCTTAGTCTCGTCAATCAAGTAGATACTTCACATTATTGTTACGATTTCATAGGTAACAGATTCCCAAGCGGTTCAGGACGCGGAGAGATTGGCTCTGTTCCAAACGATTCACATGACAGGCATACTACCATTCGTGAATTACTCAACCTGACTTATAAGATTGATGGCAATCAACTTATCACATGGAACACCAATTACCGATATGGTCGGAAGATGCCAAAAGATGAACTTGCCGACCAATACTCGCGTCTGCCTACAAGCGGATACCCAAGTACGGTACACGCCATAGTATCCGGATTGTCTCATAAATTGAATCTAAACAGTGGTAAATTTACCAACGAAATAGGAGTAAAACTTTTTAATCACCACTCGGAAGTCCTTCCGTTTGCCGAAGCAATTATGTTGCAAGACAAACTTAGAACATCGACCAACCACAGTACGATGATTGGCTGGAGCGAGGCAATGGCATTTCATCTACTTCCGGATAATGCCTTGACACTGAAAGCCTCCGTACAATCAACCGTCAGAATGCCCATAGCCGATGAGCTGTTTGGTGACGGAGTGTTGCTCCTCCCGTCTGAGAAGCTTCGTCCTGAGCGTAGCTTTAACGTCAATGCAGGTGCGATATGGCTGAGCAATGCCAGATATTATCCGCAGGTGCGAATCGGGGTAAATGCATTCTACATGAGTGCAAAAGACATGATTAAACTGATGTATAGCTCCATGAACATGGCTTATGACAATATCGGCAAGGTTCGGGTGATGGGGCTGGACATGGAACTTGACAGCAAATTGAACCATTGGCTGGATATTCAGGGGAATATCACGTGGCAAGATGCTCGCGACATGAGAAAGGAAGCCGTAGGCGGCGGAGAGAATTTTCACTATCGCTATCGAATCCCCAATATGCCTTATCTGTTTGGCAACGTCGGATTACGCCTGCACAAAGATGGTTTGCTGGGCAAGACTTCTTCTTCAGCCTTTTCTTCTACGTTCGGATTTACCAAAGAATTCAGCTACAACTGGGAAGCAAGCAATAACAATACAATGCTTATACCGGCAAGATACAGTTGGGACGTTGCCGTTCACCATTCTTTCAACAAACATTGCCAGCTTAGCTTTGAGATACGGAACCTACTCAACCGTGAAAACTGGGCAGAATTTCGCTATCCGATGGAAAGGCGCACATTTCACTTGAAGATAAAATATATTATTAACTAAATATAAACATAAAGTAAAAAACATGAAAGCAAAAAAAATCTTTTGGGTATTGCCTTGTCTTACCCTGCTGTTTGCAGCAACAGTGTCATCTTGTTCAGAAAACAATGACGACCATCCACAGTCTGAAAAGAAGCATCATTTCCTAATGTCTGCACAATCAGACAACAGTTTCTTCATCACCAGTTTCGAGAATTTCAACGAAGGTACGTCCGTGTCATACGACAAAGCTATAACGCTTCCTTCAGGACATCTCTTCATGGAAAAACGAGGAAAGTATGTTTATCTTCAGTCCGGTTCTATGTATGGTTATGGTGGTGAGCAAACTCTCCACAAATACGAAGTGAATGCAAATGGACAACTGTCTTCTCATCCTGTGGGTTCACTTTCCTTCCCGGGTTCACCCAATGTGGTAGAAATCATATTTGCGAACGACACCAAAGCTTACGCCGTCACATGCGCAAGCCGCGGACAACTTATCGTGTTCAATCCGAGCACAATGAGCGTAACGAAGGAAATAGACCTGTCTCCCTATGCAGAGGGTGATAAAGATCCGGACGGAGGCAATGGCATTGTGCGTGACGGCAAGCTGTTCCTGCCTCTCAACCAAGCAAAGTCTATGAAGGAAATCCTTGCAACGCCTGCTCAAGTAGCTGTCATTGACGTGGCTACCGATAAGGTGGAAAAGGTTATAAAGGATGATCGTGCAACGAGTCTCGGTATGGTCGGACATACATCGCCTGTTATGGATGAAGCCGGTAACATCTATTTCCACACGGGACCTCGTGCGGCAATGATGTGTCAGTTTATGCCCGGCAAGGGGTACAAAGACGGACTGCTGCGCATCAAGAAGGGAGAAACGGATTTTGACAAGGACTTCTATATGAGCCTGCAAACAACCGAAGGCGCGGAAGTTGGCTCCTACGGTATGTACATGACCTATGGCGGCAATGGAAAAATCTACACGTTCCTCTATAAACCTTCACTCGTAAAGGATCCCAACGATCAGACTTATATCGTCAACAAATGTTATGTCCCTTACGAGATTGACGTAAACAAGAAAACAGGTCGTATACTTCCTCTTCCAGCGTCATGCGGCTGGGCTGCCAATGCCATCATCAAGGTGGAAAGCTCCATTTATTTCGGTGAACATACCGACAACGGCATAGGATTCTATCGTTACGATATGGCAACAGGGAAGGGTTCCACGCAACCAAGCGTGAAGACGCCAAGTGGTGCCTATAAAGTGATTTCACTCGACTAAACGAGTTGAGCGTGTATCAAAAAAGTTGGCACATTCTCTTAAATGAAAGAATAAGCGCTGTCCCACACCGGGACAATGCTTCTCGAAAAGAAAAAGCGCTGTCCCGCTTTGAACAGCACTTCATTAGGAAACCTGCCGGATTCGTCCGGTAATTAAACATTCAAAATTAAAAACATATAAGGATGAAAAAGAATCTTAAAATTTCAATTCTATGGGTTGCCATAGTCGCAGGCATGTCCGCGCATTCTCTGACTGACATGATACCTCTTTTCTGGAATGCCAACATTGCCGTTTATAACGATGGTGTAGCACCGATGTCAATGCTCGTATTGATGGCCGTTGTTTCACTCACGATACCAATGACAGGATTGCTCCTTTCGCTCTATGCCCGCAAGCGCTGGCATAAGACGGTACATCTCTGTCTCGCCGCCTTCACAGCCCTGTTCTGTACGGTACATAGCACGGAACTGATATTCAGCTTTGAGCTTCCGCAGCTCTTTATCCATCCTATGCTGGTCATAGTGAGCATTGCGCTCGCTTATGAAGCGTGGAAATGGAATAATAAAGAATAAATCATTCCGAACGTTCATTCTACAAATAAAAAACGCATTATATCAAAATGATAAGTGCGTTTTTTAACCTGTCAGATTGAATGGCGTTCACTTTTCTTATAGCTATCAATAAACTTTTTGATAATGAAAAAACAGCTATTTATATTTATCCTATCACTCGTTCCACTCATCGGCCGGACGCAAGAGCAACACACTTCGGCTTTTCAAGAAGACGATCATGAAGAGGGATTGTTCATAGGCGGTGCCGTTACTTATTGGAACAACACGAAAACCAAAGCCACCACTTTGCAGTTCTGCCCCGAGATAGGCTGGCACTTCAATGAAACGTGGGCCGCGGGCATCATGTTGGGTTATGCCTTCAACTCCGAGCGTGGCGATAATGAGCGCGAAAAGACACACACCCTTAAAATTTCGCCTTTCGCACGCTACTATTATCTTCACAAAGGCCCGTTCAACCTCTACTTAGACGGTGGCATCGGCTACAACTACATCTCTCCAACCGATCCGAACAAAACAGATAAGCACCACGGCTTCGAGATAGGACTGCGTCCGGGCGCATGCGTGGACCTGACAAAAGGACTGTGCCTCTGTATGCGCATGGGGTTTGCGGGCTATCGGAAAAACTATTTCACAGGTGAGGAGCGGGAAATCGGCAATGACGGCTTTGGGATCCACTTTGCTCCGGAGGAAGTGATGATCGGTCTGGAACTGGAGTTCTGAAGATACCGTATTCTCACCGATTACCCATGCGATATGAATGAATTATATTCTCTTTCCTTAAAATTTGATTATGCAGACATTGAAGACAGACATAAAGCAACGCATATTGCAAGTTGCCCATAGAGAGTTTATCAAAAATGGTGTGCAGCGTACGTGCATTAGAAACGTGGCGCGTAAGGCTGGCGTGACTGTGGGAAACCTGTATCATTATTTTGACAGTAAGGATACACTGTTTTGTGCGGTATTGCAACCATTGCTGACCGCGCTTGACCGCTATATCCTCTCGCATAATGATGAGGAATTTCTCTCGCTCGACGTGTTCGATTTGCGGCAACAGCAAATCAATCACATCATGGCGATGCTCACTCTTGTCAAGCAGTTCCGCCCCGAACTGCGGCTGTTACTCTTCAATGCCGAGGGAACTTCGTTGGAGGGATATAAGAACAAAATCATTGACCACCAGATGAAGGTCGGTATGGAATACCTCAGGCTGATGAAGGAACGATACCCACACATCAACACCAACATCTCTCCATTTCTGATTCATCTCACCAGTTCGGCTTGGACGACTCTCTTTTGCGAATTGGTGGAACACGAGGAATATAGTGAGGAGGAAGTCAAACAAGCACTCATGCAGTACTTCGCCTTTGGAACGGCAGGCTGGAAAGAGCTGATGAAACCATAGGATAACATTCAAAATACAATAACGATATGTTCAAAACACTCAAACGATTAGGAGCTTACATGGGAGGGCGCAAGTGGTTGCTGCCCTGTTCCGTCGGGCTGTCGGCAATCAACGGACTGCTCTCGCTCGTCCCGTTCGTTCTTTTGTGGCTCGTGGTGCGTGCGCTGCTCACCGCAGAGGGCAGCCTTGCCGACGCGCCCGTATGGGACTATGCCCTTGCCGCCTTCATCGTGTCGGTGGCAAACGTGCTGCTCTACTTTGCCGCGCTCATGTTCTCACATCTCGCCGCGTTCCGTGTAGAGACCAACATGCGCCGCAGGGCAATGCAACGGCTCATGCGCGTACCGCTGGGATTTTTCGATACGCAGAACACAGGACGTATGCGTAAAATCATTGACGAGGACTCAGCGCAGACCCACACCTTCGTGGCGCACATCCTGCCCGATGTGGCGGGGAGCATCGTTGCCCCCGTTGGCGTCATCGTGCTGCTGCTGACGGTCGATTGGCAATTGGGCTTGGCAGCCATGCTGCCAATCATCTGTGCCTTCGGCATCATGGGCTATATGATGAATCCGAGGAACAACAACTTCCAAAAGCAATATCTCGATGCACAGGAGAAGATGAGCAGTGAGGCTGTGGAGTATGTACGTGGCATCCCGGTGGTGAAGGTTTTCCAGCAGACCGTCTTCTCGTTCAAGCGGTTCCACGACAGCATCATCCGCTATCGTGACCTTGTCATTCTGTACACGCTGTTGTGGCGTTCGCCGATGTCGGCATATACCGTCGCCATCAATGCCTTTGCCTTCTTCCTCGTGCCGGTAGGCATCATCCTGATCGGGCACGGGGGAAGTGTGGCGGTGGTCATTGCCGACCTCTTTCTCTTTGTTGTCATTACACCGGTCATCGCAACCAATGTGATGAAGATGATGTATCTCAGTCAGAATCTTTTCTTGGCAAACGAGGCTGTCGATAGATTGGAGAAACTGACCGATGCCTCCCCGCTACCCGAAAGCGACAATATCCGGAAGCTACAAGCCTGCGACATACGCTTTGAAAATGTCTCGTTCAGATATGAAGGCACAGAAAAGGATGCCCTCTGCCACGTCAATCTCACCATTCCCGAAGGCCGGACAGTGGCGCTTGTGGGAGCTTCCGGCAGTGGAAAGACAACGATGGCACGGCTCATTCCCCGTTTCTGGGACGTGCGTGAGGGCAGCGTGAGCATCGGCGGAGTGGATGTCCGACAGATGGACAAGTCGGAGCTGATGCGCAGCGTGTCTTTCGTATTCCAGAACACCCGCCTGTTCAAAACTTCACTAATAGAGAACCTGCGTTACGGCAATCCCGAAGCAACGGCAGAACAGATAGACCGGGCGATAGACCTCTCGCAAAGCCGTGAAATCATCGACCGTCTGCCCCGAGGTTTGGAAACCGTCATCGGAGCGGAGGGCACGTATCTTTCCGGTGGCGAACAGCAGCGCATTGTCCTCGCGCGTGCCATTCTGAAAGACGCGCCCATCGTGGTGCTCGATGAGGCTACCGCCTTTGCCGACCCGGAGAACGAGCATCTCATCCGAAAGGCACTGGCACACCTCACCAACGGGAAGACCGTCCTCATGATTGCCCACCGCCTGACCACCGTGCAGGATGCCGACAGCATCGTGGTGGTGGACAATGGACAGATTGCCGAACAGGGTACGCACAAGGAACTGATGGCTAAGCGGGGACACTATTATAATATGTGGAACGAATACCAGAAAGCAGTGGCATGGAAACTATAAACATTCTAAGGAGATACCCATATGATTAAATATTTTCAAAACCGTTTCGCCCTTTCGGAAAAAGGGGCAAAAGACTTGCGGAGGGGGATAGCTTTCTCAACGCTGCTCAACCTTGCGCTGATGTTGCCGCCATCCTATCTGTTCCTGTTCCTCATGGAATACTTGGAAGCCGATTCCCGCATCGGTCAGCACACCTTGTGGTTTTACGTGTTGTTGGCAGTTGTGCTGATGTGCGTGATGTTCTTCATCAGCCGATGGCAGTATGACAGCACCTATACCACCATTTACAACGAGAGCGCGCAGCGTCGCATCGGTCTTGCGGAGAAACTGCGCCGCCTGCCGTTAGCATTTTTCGGAGAGCGGAACCTGTCAGACCTGACTTCTACCATTATGGAAGACTGCACCTCGTTGGAGCAAATCTTCTCGCATGCTGTTCCCCAATTGTTCGCGTCGGTGCTGAGCATGCTTATCATTGCCGTAAGCCTGTTCTTCTATGACTGGCGACTGGCTGCCGCCCTTTTCTGGGTGGTGCCGCTGGCGTTGGCAACTCTGCTCTTAGCAAGACGTATGATGGACAGATCTTTCAAGCAGAATTACCGCGTCAAGCGCAGCGTAACCGAACAGGTGCAGGAGGGGCTGGAGTGTATTCAAGAAATCAAGTCGTACAATGGCGAAGCGGAATATAATCGCAGCTTTGACAACCGTTTGAAAGCCTATGAGAAGGAATTGGTCAATGGTGAGTTGGTGGCAGGTTCGTTTGTCAATCTCTCTGCCATGCTTCTGAAATTAGGTATGCCCACCGTCATTGTCGCAGGCGCATGGATGCTACAGCATGGGGACGTGTCTATTTTCGTCTATCTGGCATTTCTCCTTATTTCAGCCATGGTTTATAATCCCATTCAGGATGTGTGCAACAATCTTGCCATCCTCGCTTTCCTCGACGTGCGCATCAATCGCATGAAAGAAATGGAGGCTATGCCGGAACAGAAAGGAAACAAGGATGTGGCGATGGACAATTACGACATCGAGTTCCGCAATGTGAGCTTTGCCTACGAGACCGAAAAACAGGTATTGCACAATGTTTCCTTTACAGCAAAGCAGGGAGAAGTGACGGCACTCGTCGGTCCGTCGGGAGGCGGAAAGAGCACCACCGCCAAACTCGCCGCACGCTTCTGGGACATTGACGGCGGAAAGATTCTATTAGGCGGAAACGACATCGCCCACATCGACCCGGAGACACTGCTCCGCAACTATGCCGTGGTGTTTCAGGACGTGCTGCTCTTCAACGCCTCTGTCGCCGACAACATCCGCATCGGCAAGCGTGACGCCACCGATGAGGAAGTGCGGCGTGTGGCACGGCTGGCACAATGTGATGATTTCATCAGCCGTATGCCGAATGGATACAACACCATTATCGGCGAGAACGGCGAAACCCTTTCTGGCGGTGAGCGGCAGCGTATCTCCATTGCCCGTGCGCTTCTGAAAGACGCTCCCGTCATTCTCTTGGACGAAGCTACCGCCAGCCTTGATGCCGAGAACGAGACGAAGATTCAGGCAGGAATCTCCGAACTGATACAGGGTAAGACCGTCATCATCATCGCCCACCGCATGCGCACCGTGCGCAATGCCGACCACATCGTGGTGCTCGGTGGCGGAACGGTCATCGAGCAAGGTGCGCCTGAAGACCTCATGGCTAAAGGTGGAGAATTTGCACGAATGGTAAAACTGCAACAGGAAAACAATAATGAAAAGTAAATAGCAATGAAAATCGAAAACATCAACAGAAAATTCAGGCAGTTGGCGGTGTGGATATTACGCCATCGACTGTTGGTAATGGGGCTGTTTGCCCTGCTTATCGCTTTCTCGTTCGTGGGTACAAAGCGCATCGTCATGAAAACATCGTTCGACGACTATTTCGTGAGCGATGACCCGATGCTGCTCAAGACAAACGAGTTCAAGTCCATCTTCGGCAACGACTACTACGTGGCGGTATTAGTGAAGAACAAGGACGTCTTCTCCAAGCGCAGCCTGACACTTATCCGTGAGTTGAGCGAGGAGCTGAAGGACAGCCTGTCGTATGCCGATAAGGTGACTTCGCTCACCGACCTTGAGTTCACCGTCGGCACCGAGGAGGGAATGACCATCGAGCAGATTGTGCCCGACGATATTCCCTCGGACGCAGCCTCACTGAAAGAAATCAGACGCAAGGCATACAGCAAGCCCTATCTCTCAAAGAAACTCGTGTCGAAGGACGGCACGATGACATGGATCATGGTGAAGCTGCGTCCCTTCCCGGAGGACAGCGTGTGGAAGAAGACGAGCGATATTGCCCCGGATATGCTCACGGGCAAGGAAGCCGGGCACATCATCGGCAAGGCGAAATACGCAGAACTGTCGCCTGCTGCTGCGGGAATGCCCTATCTGAGCTACGAAAAAGTGGTTTATCTGAAACATGAAATGGGGCGGCTGTTCCTCATTGCTTTCCTTGTTTCCATTGTGGTGATGATTGTCGTAACCCGTTCATTGCGGGGAGTCATCGCCCCGTTGCTCACGTCGGTGTTTGGTCTTCTGATAAGTTTTGGTGTGATAGGCTGGACCGGACTGTATATAGATATGACTACCGCCATGATAGCGGTCATACTGGCCTTTGCCTGTTCCATTGCCTACAACATCCATCTGTACAACTTCTTCAAGACGCGGTTTGTGGAAACAGGCAGGCGCAAGGCTTCCATCACCGATGCCGTAGGCGAAACCGGATGGGGTGTTTTGTTGTCAGGATTGACAACCATAGCGGCTATGATGACTTTCCTATCCATGAAGATAGTCCCCATGCAGGCTATCGGCGTGAACACCTCGCTGTGCCTGCTTTCGGTATTGATTACCTGTCTGATTGTTACCCCTGTAATACTCTCATTCGGAAAAGACCGCAAGCCAAGCATAGACGTTTCCAAGAGTCTCGAAGGATACGTCGGCGGACGGTTTGAGCAGTTTGGTAGTTTCATCCTGCGTCGCCACCGCCCGATATTCATTGTCTCGGTAGCCATCACGCTTTTTTGCGGCATCGGCATGTTCTCCATTGAGCCGGCATTCGACATTGAGAAGACTATGGGACGGAAGGTGGAATATGTAAAGAAATTCCTCGACCTCTGCGACACGGAATTAGGAAGCATGTACTCCTACGACCTGATGATTACACTGCCGCATGCCGACGACGCGAAGAAGCCCGAGAACTTGAAAAAACTCGACCAACTGGCAACCACCACGGAAAGCTACCCGCTCACCAAGCGGCACAATTCCGTCACGGACATTGTGAAAGACATGAACTGCACGCTCAACGGCAACAATCTGAAAGAATATCGCATTCCCGACAATGCCGACATGGTGGCTCAGCTCCTGCTGCTCTATGAGAATGCCGGAGGTACGGAGTCGGAATACTGGATGGACTATGACTATCAGCGGCTGCGCCTGCAAATCGAGTTGAAGAGCTACAACTCCAACGAGGCGGAAAAAGAAATGGATCTGCTCCAAACCGAAGCACGCAAGCTCTTCCCCGGCGCACATGTATCGGTAGTGGGCAATCTACCGCAGTTTACGGTGATGCAGCAGTATGTGGAGCGTGGACAGATGTGGTCGATGCTGCTCTCGGTGCTGGTCATTGGCGTGATACTCATACTCCTGTTCAGAAGTTGGAAAGTGGGACTGGTGGGAATGATACCCAACATCGCCCCCGCCATTATCGTGGGGGGAATGATGGGCTGGCTGGGCTATCCGCTCGACATAATGACGGCCTCGCTCATTCCTATGGTTTTGGGTATCGCCGTCGATGACACCATCCACTTCATCAACCATTGCCATGTGGCGCATAATCGTTATAATGACTATAACATGGCTATCCGCAAGACTTTCCGCACGGAGGGACTGGCCATCGTGATGTCAACGGTCATCATCTCGGCTACATTTGCCGGCTTCATGTCGTCGGATGCCACGCAGACGAAAAACTGGGGCTTGCTGGCTGTAGCAGGTATGGTGTCGGCATTGTTGGCAGACTTGTTCCTCACGCCGATACTTTTCAAATATTTGCGAGTGTTCGGAAAGGAAAAAGGTTCAAAAACAAATAGTTAAACAAACAAGTAAGGTTAAAATATTCAATCATAAAATATAAAGAAAATGAAAACAAGACATTTTATTTTATCCCTTATTGCCTTGATGACAATGAGTGTTGCACAAGCAGCTGGTCTCACCGGAAGAGACATTATGCAAAAGGTAAAGAACCGTGCCGATGGCGATACACGCTATGCCACCGTGGAAATGACACTTATTCAAAAAAGTGGGCATAAGCGTGTGCGAAAAATTGAATCGTGGGCAATGGACGAAGGTAAGGACACAAAGAAAATCATGTTCTTCACCTATCCCGGCGACGTGAAGGGCACGGGATTTCTCACTTGGGACTATGACAATCCCGGCAAGACAGACGACAAATGGCTCTATCTCCCTGCCATGAAAAAGACAAGGCGCATTAGTGGAAAGTCATCGAAGACCGATTACTTCATGGGCAGCGATTTTACATACGACGACATGAGTACACGCAGCGTGGACGAGGAAACACACACGCTGCTGCGTGAGGAAGTGGTAAGCGGACACAAATGCTGGGTGGTGCAGTCCGTGCCTAAGGACAAGGGAGAAATATACTCAAAGCGCATCACATGGATCAGGCAGGACTGTCTGATGGCAATCAAGGCGGATTACTACGATAAGCTCAATAAACTGCATCGCAGCCTTACCATCTCAAATATTGACAAGGTACAGGGATTCTGGACGATGCACCTCATGCAGATGGAGAATGTACAGACGGGGCATAAGACCATCATCAAGATGGACAATCAGAGGTTCAACGTCAAGATTGCGCCCAATCTCTTCACTGTCTCCAAACTGGAAAAAGGACTCTGATCATGAAAATACTGCGATTATGGACGCTGTTGCTTGTGCCGATGTTCTCGGCACAGGCATTTGCCCAGATTGATACGCTGACGGTGGAGAATGACTCTGCCGATGCGGAATATATGCAAGAGGAAGAAACGGATGACAACGCCTTGCGTGTTCAGGTAAGAGGCTTCCTCGACACATACCATGCCGTCAGGACAGGAGGCAGGAACGAGTGGATGGCTTCGAGAACCCGTGCGCGCGGAGAGGTGAAACTTGAAAAAGGAGCAGCTTCCCTTTTTGTTTCCATGAACGCCACCTACAACGGCATACTGAAAGACCGCACGGGACTGGAACTGCGTGAGGCATATCTTGCATACACCAAAGGAAACCTTGACCTTCGGGTGGGGCGGCAGATTGTGGTATGGGGAGTGGCAGACGCATTGCGCGTTACGGACTGCGTGTCGCCGTTCGACTATACCGAGTTCCTTGCGCAGGACTACGATGACATCCGTATGCCCGTCAATGCCCTGCGTGCAAGATACACGTGGCATTCGGTAACATTCGAGGCGATATGTAATCCCGTGGCGGATTTCTTCATCCTTCCCACCGACCGACGCAATCCGTGGGCACTGACTCTGCCGTTAGCCCCTCTTCCCTATACCATAGATTTGGAAAGTGGAAAACCGGAGAAAAGACTTAGGAATATGGAGTACGGCGGGCGGATAACGACCAATCTCAGCGGGATAGATTTCTCCCTGAGCGCCCTGCGGACATGGAACAAGACGCCCGCTCTTTCCCTTGCTGTGTCCAACGATGGAAAGTCGCTTTTAGCCAAAGGGGAATACCGCCGGATGACGATGCTCGGAGCCGACTGCTCTCTGCCTGTCGGACAGTTTGTCCTTCGCAGCGAGGCTGCTTGCTATTTCGATGAGGCGCAAAGCAGAGGTGTAGGAAAAGATGTGGTATGCCGAAATACGTACAATATCCTTGCCGGTGTGGACTGGTATCCGGGCAACGATTGGAACTTCAGCGCGCAATACTGCCATAAATATACGGCAGGGAACCTTGACGGTCTTTCCGTTTATCGCAATGCCGGACTTGCCACGGCAAGAATATCGAAAGAACTACTGCGGAATATGCTGAAACTTTCAACATTCGCCTATATAGATGTAGCCAATGGCGGCGTTTTCAACCGTTTCTCTGCATCCTACGCCTTGAACGACCAAATCGAACTCACTGCCGGATACGATTTCTTCCATGCCGACAAAGGCAAGTTTCAGATGTATGACCGAAACTCTGAAATATGGGCAAAGATGAAATATAGTTTTTGAATGACATAAAGACATTGCGTCTCATTCTTTTATAAGATGACAAAGAGAAGGATCTTCTTTTATCCTTTTTATTTCTTTTTCAATCAAAACAATTATTTCCCGCTTAACACATTTATAGTTGGCTTCGATAGTCTCTTTGAGATTATCGGAGCCATCTTCGTTTTGAAACGCATTGATTTCAGGAATGGACTGGTATTGCTTCATTTCGGCAGAGACTTTAGCACTATCCACCACTATTTCAGCATGGAAAATCTTTTGGTCAATGCGCTCGTCAAAGTTGTCGGATACTGCTCCTACAAACATGCCTTGTGTGAGATTGCTGATTTTCGATGCAGGGATAAGACTATCCATCTGCGTAGAGATAGATGTGGACTTATCGTTGCGATTGATGGTCATAGACTGCCGTTGTTGAAGCACCTTGCCGAAGCGTTCGGAGAGAGTCTTGGCGGTTTCACCTACAACTTGACCACTAAACACATTGCCCACTGTGTTCTGTATCACCTTGCTCTCCTTATCCCCATAATCACGGGTAAGCTGTGAGAAGTCTTGAAAGCCCAGACACACGGCAACCTTGTTACTACGGGCTGTAGCAATGAGGTTGTCAAGCCCACGGAAATAGATGGTCGGCAACTCGTCGATAATCACCGAGGATTTAAGTTGTTTCTTCTTGTTGATGAGTTTCACAATACGGCTGTTATACAGTCCCAATGCCGCCGAATAGATGTTCTGTCTATCAGGATTATTGCCTACGACAAGCACTTTCGGCTCATTAGGATTGTTGATATCGAGCGAGAAATCATCGCCCGTCATTACCCAATAGAGAGCAGGGCTTATCATACGAGACAGTGGTATTTTGGCACTGGCTATCTGTCCCTGCAACTGGTCTTGCGCTCCGCCCTCCCAAGCATCCATAAAGGGAGAAAGGTAGTTGGCAAGCTCATCGTAGGAAGTAAGTGTCGGAAATATCTGTGCGTAGGGACGGTTCAGGAATTCGATGGCATGAGGAAAGGTGCAATACTTACCGTTCTCATATATCTTCAGAAACCAGATAATGGCGGCAAGCAAGATAATCGGTGATTCGACGAAAAAATCTCCCTGCTTCTGTATCCACGAGCGGTTGAGGTTGAGCATGATGGTGTAGGCGCTCTCGTAAGCATCCGATATATCTGTCATAAAGGCAGGATTGATGGGATTACAGCGATGGCTCCTGCGTGGGTCGTCGAAGTTTATCACATAGAATTGTGGTTTGACTTTATAAGCATCTAAATGATGAAGCAGGTGATTGTAGGCAATCTCCGACAAATCAGGGAATTTATAGTCGTAGATATACATGGCAAAGCCTTTCTCAATCTGCTGTTTGATGTAGTTATTCACAATGGCGTATGACTTACCCGAACCCGGTGTGCCGAGTACCATTGAGGCCCGAAACGGATTGACCACGTTAATCCAGCCTTTGTTCCACCTTTTCTTATAATAGAAGCGTGTAGGAAGATTGACCGAGTATTCATTTTCCATCAGCCTTGTTTCCTGCATAAAGCTCTCGTTCTCCGTGTTGAATACGTCGTCCATGAGGTTGTTTTTGAGCAGTCGGCTCATCCACACACCACCCATTAGCAGGCAGATATAACCCACGGACAGTGTGAAGATGTAAAGCGTAGCCGCCCCGATTTTACCAATGGGCAATGCCAACAGCCACCAGTTGAGAAAGAAAAATACAAAGCCTGAGAAAAGTGCCGTCCAAATCTTTGGCCATGTGATTTTCTCCTCCTTCACGCCTTTTGTGCCCAAGCAGGATAAGGCGAGAAACACAACACAGAAGAGTTTCGTCCATAGGATAGATGAAAATAATCCCGTGGTGCGTTGAAAGTTCATCAGTATCTTATTGATGATGCCGAGTGTGAAATGCCACTCGTGAAATGCCTCGTAGCAAAACCAATAACAGTTAATCAGGAGGAATATCACAGATATACCTCGCATAAAGTCCATGACCTTACCTAATGCCCTTAAATCATCTTCTTGTGCCATAATAATATTATTTTGTAGCCTCCCCCAACCCCTCCGAAGGGAGGGGAGATAGAAATGCTCGTTTATTTAATGTTTTCTTCGTCTAAGTTTTACCTTACTTTGTCTGCGGAGTTTACGCTGCCATGCCGCTTCCTTCCAATCATCGTTGCCCGTAGTTCTGAATGATTCACCCACCATATCCTCGATAAGTTCATCGACAAGGTTGTCGCTTTCTTCTGTATTTTGTTGCAAAGTTTGAACGGTTGCCGATTGTTCCAAGCGGACAGACGGACTGCCATACAACGTTTCGTCCAAGAATGGGTTGTACGTTGAATTGGAGAAATACGCATTGAATATGTTGGCAGCATACCCCTTGCCCAATCGTGAGCCGTTGAGCGCAATGCCCACTTCATCATCAATGAAAGTAATGCCATAGATGCGTCCGCTTTCGTTCTTTCGGATTACCACACGCAAGCCTTGTTCCTCCAACCTTTGTCGCAGTTCTTCCTCCGTCCGGGGAGAAGTACGCATAGTCTGTAATACCTTGTCCCTTATAGCCGGCACCAACGGCTTGACGGCTAGCTTCGATTTCTGCATCCTGTTCTGCACAGCAGTATAGCCCACACCACGACCGATGTCCGATGCGTTGATGGGTGTACTTATTTTGCCTCCCTTATCATCGGTCGGAACATAGACCAGCCCATCATATTTCTTCCCACGAAACTCCGTCTTCACTTCTTCCACGGCAAGGTTATATTTACTCAGGATGGCATTCAGTTCGCCCAGGGAACAGAAACAATAATGCTTCAGCACCATGCGGACAACATTTGCCACCTGTTCCTTGATCTTCCCTTTGTTGGTGTCTATCTTGAGCGTTTCTTTCATCGCCTTGTCAGTAACCTTTGAACTTGGAATGAGATTATACTTTCTCTCCAAAGCATCTGTAATCTGTTTACTCCTTCGTTTCTCGAAGCGGTCGTTGAGCTTTCGCCCCTCACTGTCCACCCGAAGCGACACGATGTGTATATGCTCACGGGCAATGTCGTTATGCTTGAACACGATATAGGGCTGGTTGCCATAACCAAGTGCCTCCATATACTCTCTTGCAATCTGCATGAGTGTTTCATCGGAGAGCTTCTCGTCCGGGTGCGGATTGAGGGAACAATGGAACACCGTTTTCTTTGTCCGGCATTTCTTTGGTATCAGAGCCTCCATGTCGACAAGCACGTCTTCCATCGTATAACGTCCCTCCTTGTTCTGATACAACTCTGCTGCATGGAGAATGCTCGCTTCCCCTTTTTCTACCTTTTTGAAGTTATAACCGAGTGCCCCTCCAAGGTTCTCCGTACTTGAAATCTTCGCTATCATTTCTTGCGGTAATCTATGGTAAGACTGATAGCCTGCTCCTGCAAGGCAATGATTTGAGCCGACAGTTTCGCCAATTTTTCAAGCAGGATTTGTGCGGTCTTGACCGAATGATAACTGTTGATAGCACGTACAGTCTGATTATACAGCACACCAATCTTATGGATTTGTGCCGTCAATTCAGAGAGTTTCCGGTAGTATTCTACAGCGGATTTATCCACCGTGATGACCTTAAAACTCTCTCCAAGAATACGCCCACGCACAAAATCCGACTTCGTTTCTGCTCCTGAACGCTGAAACAAATCAATCGCTTTTTGCTGGTCTTTGAGATTGGGAAGACGTACATGCCAGTTATCCCAGCGTGGCTTTTCCACCCTTTTTCGTTCTGAACGATGTTCTGTGTCTTTATTCATATTCATTTGGTCTTCTAATTACGACTTTGGAGTGATTATCTCCCTCGCACCGAGGCAAGGGTCTTTGTGGTACAAACTGCGGTTTGTGTTACAAAGACACACCTTGCCAATATCAAGAAATGATACGATTGAAGTATCCACCCTCGTGGGGTGTCTGCTTCGGGATATTACCTCCATGTATTATTCTTGCCTGCAAAGTTACGACGAGTTTTCAAATAACTCATTATCAGCGATATTCACTCTTTTTCCTCGCATTTCCCTGCACTTCATCGGTGTCATATAATCAGCCAAAATATCATTTATTTTGCAGTCAGAACGAGCGAACAATGGCATGATGATACAAGCAAAAGATATATCATATTACCGTTGGCTTGCACCAAAGATGACAAGAAGGAACAATACATATTCATAACAATTTGTTGTCATGACAAACTATTGTCAGTACAACAGATAGCAAGAACTATAAATCGTCCTTTCAGACTATCGCACGAACCATGCATAGCCAGAACAAACTGTCTGCTGATACTTCTCAAAAATGAGAGCACATCCAAACATCAAATAGACAAGTAATATGAACTAAGAAATTATCATTATGGAGAACAAACAACAACGCCCCATCTTTCTGGGGTTCTCCTCGCAAAAGGGAGGAGTCGGAAAAAGCACGCTTGCCGAAATCGTAAGCAGCATATTGTACTACGAACAGGGTATCAGCCTCTTCGTGGTGGACTGCGACCTGTCTCAGGATTCCTTTTACAAGCTGAGGGAACGTGAGAAGAGTGTCATTCAGGGAAGCGAGGAGCTTTCCAAGTCTATGCAGGCATTCTTTCACCACCTCGGCAAAAAGGCATACAGAATTTACAAGTCCAGCCCCAAGGAAGCCGTCAAGACAGCACAAAGTAAGATTGACGCTATCAGCAATGAGAAGTACCAGTTGGTTGTGTTCGACTTTCCCGGTCATGCAGGAACAACGGAGCTGATGGAACTGTCCCTTCAGATGGACTATATCCTATCTCCACTTGAAGCCGACATACAGTCACTCGTCTCTTGTATGGCATACGCCAAGACCATCACGGATATTGGTGTTTCTATGTCCGACTCACGGATAAAGGACATTATCCTGTTCTGGAACAAGGTGGACAGAAGGGTAAGGAACGTCATCATCGACGAATACACAAAACTTATCCAAGAACACGAACTCACACTCCTGCCCGGCTATGTATATGCCACACACCGTTTCTCCCACGAACTTTCCACATACGGGCTACGAGGCGTGTTCCGTTCCACCTATCAGCCTCCTGCAAGGGGATTACGAACGGGCACGGGGCTGGATGAACTCGTCTCCGAGATAATTCAACGTCTCAAACTAAAAACAAAAACAGAACATGGCAACGATTGAGGAAAGAAAGCAGCAACTGGAAAAGAAGCTGAAGAAAATGGCAGAGGACAATGTAGTGGTGAAACCTGTCACGGTCCCCAACCCCTTCGATCCATCCGAGGACACCGAGCCTTCCCTCGCAACATCACGAGAGGAAGACAAAGGTTCGGAAGAAATGAAGACGGCAAAAGAAGAACGAACAGACGAAACAGGAGGAGAGGAAATCGGGAACACGGAACCGAAAAGAGAAAGAAAACCGAGAATAGAAAAACCTGGCAGGTCGTCCCTTTCCATAGAGGAATACCGTTCCCTATACTTTCATCCCGTACGTTCGCAAATGCGGACGGCTTTCTCCATCAATTTGGAGACATTACAGAACCTGCGCAATGTGCTACAAGACTTAGGAGAAAGGGTATCTATTGCTTCCTATATTGATAATATCCTCCGGGAGCATCTGCGGGAACATCAGGAACTTCTCAATAATGCAGCAGCAAAGCAAAGACGTAAGACAACAATAACACTATGATGGAAACAATACTTTTCAGTTTTATACTGGTACTCATCATCATTTGGATGATGCTTGGTATCCTGTATTTCTATATGCGGTATGTATCTCCGTATGACTTCATTATCAAGAAAAACGGAAAGAGCGATGAAGGTAGCAAGAAGAAAGAAGCAACGAAGAAAAAAGACGGACAGAAAGGAAAAGGAACAATAGAGCAAGCCGAGTTTGTACTGATTGGAAAAAGCCGTTCCACTTCCCCGATTATCCCACAAATTCCCTCTGTTTCATCATCTGAAAATTCGGAGCAGAATAATAATAATTTTGCACCGCAGAACTCCGAAAAGGAGAAAGAAATGAAAGAAGACAACGAAATGGACGTTGATTTCGAGATGGAGAGAGTGGACGAAGATGGGATTGTCCGTGAGGAATTAAACCTATCCATCGAGTCCACATCGGGCGAAGCCGAAATTTCGGAGCAGTCCGTCCTCGCACGTGACTTAGTCCGCCTGCAAAAGTGGGCAAAGAACAGTGAGGAGGCTGATGAGGAAGAAGTCAAAGAGACCGTTCTGCAGCTTCAAGACTCAGACCTGTTGGATAAGTACAAAGAAAACATCGCCAAGATGCTGGGTGAACAAGCCTTGCTATTGGAGAAAATCCGTAAGGCGGAAGAAAAGGAAGAACAGAGTGCTCAACCAGCAATGCCTTCATCACAAAACCCAACACCTCCTGTTTCTGGCATATCTGACACAGCGGTGGGCGATGCTGACGACAAACCGCTGTCCTATTATCTGTAAAAATGGTTTCTTGATTTTCATATTTTGGAGGAATGCAGGGGTGGCTCAAAAGTAAAACAATCAACCAATATCAGTCATACGATAAAACCGAGCCACCCCTTACCATCTCTACCCAAAAGAAAACAATTCATTTAACAACTTAAAATAAAAAGAACAATGAACAACAAAAAGAAAATCACAATGATGCTGCTCCTGACGGCACTGACCACCGCAGGAGCGTATGCACAGGGAAACGGTATGGCAGGTATCAATGAAGCCACAAAAATGGTAACGTCCTACTTCGACCCGGGCACGAAACTCATCTATGCCATCGGTGCCGTGGTGGGTCTTATAGGAGGAATAAAAGTTTACAATAAATTCTCAAGTGGCGACCCCGACACGAGCAAGACCGCTGCCTCTTGGTTCGGTGCATGTATCTTCCTGATTGTGGCTGCCACCATCTTACGTTCCTTCTTCCTGTAAATGATGGCACAGTGGGAAATCAATAAAGGTGTAGGCCGGACGGTGGAGTTCAAGGGCTTGAAGGCGCAGTACCTCTTCCTCTTTGCAGGAGGCCTGCTGGCAGTCTTCATTCTCGTGGTTATTCTCTATCTCTGCGGCATCAGTCAGATAGCCTGTCTTGTCATAGGTGTAGTGGGTGCCACCATAGTGGTGTGGCAAACGTTCACCATGAACAGAAAGTACGGGCAGTACGGACTGATGAAGAAAGGAGCAGTGCGTATGCACCCACGCTACCTTGTGAACCGCCGTACGGTCTGCCACCTTATCCGTAACCTTCAACCAAAGAAAGCGAAGAAATGAGAAATAAAAGCAAGATAACCACCTTGGAATCTAAGTTCCCACTGCTCTCCATAGAGCAGGGCTGTCTGGTGAGCAAAGATGCTGACATCACGGTGGCTTTCCGTGTGGAGCTGCCCGAACTCTTTACCGTCACCTCTACAGAATACGAAGCAATGCACTCTGCCTGGCATAAGGCAATCAAGGTGCTACCCAATTACAGCATCGTACACAAGCAGGACTGGTTCATCAAGGAGGACTATCAAGGAAAGCTCTCCGATGGCGGACTGAGCTTCCTTGCCCGTTCCTCTGAACGGCATTTCAACGAACGTCCGTATCTCCACCATTCAGTCTATCTCTTCCTTACCAAGACCAACAAGCAGCGCATGGCACAGCAGAGCAATTTCTCTTCACTCTGCCGTGGACACCTGTTACCCAAGGAAATCACCAACAAGGAGGAGGTGATGAAGTTTATGGAAGCCGTGGACCAGTTCGAGCGTATCATCAACGATACCGAGCAGATAAGGATTGTCCGCATGACTGAAGAAGAGTTGGTTGGCACAAATGAAAAGGGCGGTCTCTTGGACCGTTATTTCTCCCTCTCGGAAGAAGGACACGCTTCTTTGGAGGACATCCGTCTGGGCGCAGACCTTGTGCGCGTGGGCGACAATATGCTTTGTCTACACACTCTCTCCGACACGGATGACCTGCCTACAATGGTCAGCACGGACAGCCGATATGAGCGGCTATCCACCGACAGGAGCGACTGCCGTCTTTCCTTTGCCTCTCCCGTGGGTCTGATGTTGCCCTGCAACCATATCTATAACCAGTATCTCTTCATCGAGGACAGCGATGCCAACTTGGAACGCTTTGAGAAGCAGGCAAGGAATATGCACTCGCTGGCACGCTACAGCCGTAGCAACCAAATCAACGAGGAGTGGAAACAGGAGTATCTCAATATCGCCCACTCACAGGGACTGACCTCCATCCGTGCCCACTTCAACGTGCTGGCATGGAGCGATGACAAGGAAGAACTCCGCAACATCAAGAATGACGTGGGCTCTGCACTTGCTCTTATGGAATGCCACCCTCGCCACAATACCATTGATGCGGCAACGCTCTACTGGGCGGGCATACCCGGCAATGCCGCAGACTTTCCTGCAGAAGAGTCGTTCTATACTTTCATCGAGCCTGCCCTCTGCTTCTTTACGGCAGAGACGAACTATAAGAATTCACTCTCTCCCTTCGGTATCAAAATGGCAGACCGCCTTTCGGGTAAGCCCATTCATTTAGATATATCTGACTTACCCATGAAGCGTGGCGTGATTACCAACCGCAACAAGTTTATCTTGGGACCTTCGGGCAGTGGTAAGTCTTTTTTCACCAACCACATGGTACGTCAGTATTACGAGCAGGGGACGCACGTCCTCTTGGTCGATACGGGTAACTCATATCAAGGCTTGTGTGAACTTATCCACCGCAAGACCAAGGGTGAGGACGGCGTATATTTCACCTATACCAATGAAAGTCCGATATCTTTCAACCCTTTCTATACGGATGATTACTTCTTCGATGTAGAGAAAAGGGAGAGTATTTGCACGTTATTACTTACACTTTGGAAAAGTGCAGATGAGCATATCACTAAGACCGAAGCTGGCGAACTTGGTTCAGCCGTAAACTCCTATATCGAGCTTATATGTGCTGACCACAGCGTTACGCCCTGTTTCAATACCTTCTATGAGTATCTGCGGGACGTGTACCGCAAGGATATGGAAAAGCGTGACATCAAGGTAACGCTCTCGGACTTCAATATCAACAACCTCCTGACGACACTCAAGCAATACTACAAAGGCGGTCGCTATGATTTCCTGCTGAACTCGGACAAGAACATCGACCTACTCTCTAAACGCTTTATCGTCTTTGAAATTGACCAAGTGAAGGACAATAAAGACCTCTTTCCAGTGGTAACGATTATCATTATGGAAGCCTTCATCAACAAGATGCGCCGATTAAAGGGTATCCGCAAGATGATACTCATTGAGGAAGCGTGGAAGGCGATTGCTTCGGCAAACATGGCAGACTACATCAAGTATTTGTATAAGACGGTGAGAAAGTATTTCGGAGAAGCCATTGTCGTAACGCAGGAGGTGGACGACATCATCCAGTCGCCCATAGTCAAGGAAAGTATTATTAATAACTCCGACTGCAAGATACTGCTCGACCAGCGCAAGTATATGACCAAGTTCGACGGCATACAGGCGATGCTCGGTCTTTCGGAAAAGGAAAAGAGCCAGATACTCTCCATTAACCAGAATAACGACCCGAACCGACTCTACAAGGAAGTGTGGATAGGGCTGGGCGGTATGCAGAGTGCAGTCTATGCCACGGAAGTGAGCATGGAGGAATACCTCACCTACACCACGGAGGAAACCGAGAAGGTGGAGGTAATGAACAGGGCGGCACAGCTTGGTGGGGATATCGAAACGGCTATCCGGCAGCTTGCACAAGAGAAACGGGTTGCACGAAATCGTTAATCGGACAAGACATGTAAAAAATGTATTGGTTTAGCCAAACGTGGATAAACAATTGGACAAACGTGTCCAATCAATTAGACAGTCGTGTCCAAATACTTGGACTAATTTGTCCAACTTATCCCTATAACAGCAAGTTGAATAGACATCCCTTAGTGGACATTCAGACAAACATAGTATTCACATCATAAACAAAAAGAACAATGAAAACAAGAATTTTAATGCTGCTGATGGGCACCGTCCTTTTATTCAGCGGAAAAGCCCACGCACAGTGGGTAGTAACCGATCCCGGTAACTTCGCGGGCAACATCGTCAATTCGGTCAAGGAGATTGCCACCGCCTCCAAGACGGTGAAGAACACCTTGGACGGATTCAAGGAGGTGGAAAAACTCTACAACGACACCAAGAAGTATTACGATGCGCTTAAGAAGGTGAACAACCTCATCGGCGATGCCTACAAAGTCAAGGAGTGCATCCTGATGGTGGGCGATATCTCGGAGATTTACGTCACCTCGTATAAGAAGATGCTCTCGGACAAGAACTTCCGCCCTGGAAAAGCCACTCTACTTTGACCCTTTTGGCCAAACAGGATTGCCCACCTTGGCCATAATATGATTGCCCCTTTTGGCCAAAATAACATTAACCACTTAGTACAAGTGTCGTTAGAGTTTTTTTTGTGTAGATTTGAGAACCCGAGTCCTGGTGTAAGGGGTAATAATAAAATCTATGCAAATGAATAAAAGAATCAAGAACATTTTAAGATGTTATGCGGCAGGGATGGGTATCAAGGAAACGGCATCCACGTTCCATACTTCCCGTAACACTGTCCGCAAGTATGTCCGTCTGTTCCTTTCAAGTGGGAAAAGCATCGATCATCTTCTCTCCCTTTCCGAGGAGCAGTTGCATGAGATGTTTGGCGGTACGGAATCCCGACGTCGGGAGCCTTCTTCCAAAAGGATTGAATTAGAGGCTTTGCTTCCCGGATATGTATCCCGCCTGACACGCAAAGGGATGAGTGTCAGAAAACTGTTTAAGGAGTATCATGCTGAATATCCTGACGGTCTTCAGCTGTCTTCCTTCAAGCGGGCAGTCCGCCAGTACAAGTTCCACATCAAGGTCGTCGGCCATGTCGAGCACTATGCCGCCGACCAGATGTATGTTGATTTTGCCGGTGACAGGCTTGAAGTTGTCGATGAGATGACAGGCGAGACGAAGAAGGCCGAGGTCTTTGTCGCTGTCCTGCCGTTCAGTCATTATACCTACTGTGAGGCCGTATGGTCACAACGCAAGGAAGACCTGATAAGGGGATGTGAGAACGCCATGCAATATTTTGAGGGTGTCCCGGCGGCCATCGTTCCCGACAATCTGAAAGCAGCTGTCACACGGAGCGACCGTAACGAGCCGGTCATCAATGATGATTTCGCCGCCTTTGCCGAGCATTACGGTTGTGCAGTCTATCCTGCCCGTGTACGCCACCCCAAGGACAAGGCCCTGGTTGAGAATACCGTGAAACTTCTCTACCGTTCCGTTTACCTTGACATAGAGGGGATGACATTCTCCAGCCTGGACGGTCTCAATACCGCCATCCGTATTTCCCTGCTTGATTTCAACGAAAAGGTGATGGCCGGTCGGGAGGCGTCACGTAAGGAGATGTTCCTGCGTGGAGAGAAAGACTATCTCCGTCCGCTTCCTAAGAAACGCTACGTGATGAAAGAGAGAAAACTCATGACCGTGGGCAAGAACTCCTACGTCTCGTTGTTCAGGCACCATTACAGTGTCCCGAAGGAATATGCAGGAAGGCGTGTGACGATTCTCTATGATGCCGATACGGTGGAAATATACTGTAGCATGAACCTTGTCGCCATCCACGACCGCTGTGACATACCCTACACCTATTCATGGAAAAAGGAGCACAACCTGCCGGGGCACTATGGTCCTTATGACAAGGATCTTGAGGAACTCTTCCGACGTGCCTCGGAAATAGACAATATCGTATTGAATTATCTCCGGGAAGTGGAGCGTGTCATGCAATATCCTCCAAAAGCGTTCAGATCCTGTCGGGGCATACTGACGCTGGAGAAAAAATACGGCCGTGACCGTTTGGTCGCTGCCTGCGCCTGCGCAGAACAGAAGCTACAATACGGGTATCAGGCCTTACGCGAGGTGCTTGAACTGGGAGAAGACGCGGATTTCCTTCCTGATGAGGACGGGAGGATACAGCCTGACATGACATCCCCGACACCACTGACCCACAAGAATATACGTGGACGTGACTATTACAGAAAAGACAAACAGGAACAATAAAGCTAAAATTATGGAAATAAATAATAAGACAGCTCCCGTAACGGGACAACAAGACCAGAACACCATATCACTGGATTTGATGAGCCGCATGAAATTACACGGTATGGCGGAGGCTTTCAGGGAAAGCCTTGCCGGCACCACTCCACAGTCCATGACCGCGGACACCTTCCTTTCCATGCTCCTTGCACGCGAATGGGATTACCGTGCCCAGGCTGCCATAGTGCGGCTTACTAAGAATGCGGCGTTCCGATACAAGGCTTATCTCGAACAGATTGACTATGCCACAAACCGGGGCCTTGAGCGCAATCAGATGGAACGCCTCGCCACCCTTGACTTTGTACATAAGGGGCAGAACCTCTTCATTACCGGCTCTTCAGGTACAGGGAAAAGCTATCTGGCATGTGCCCTTGGCCACGAGGCATGCAAAAGGGGATTCCGTACTTTCTATGCCAATGCACCCAAACTGCTTGGTGCACTGAAGGTTGCCAAAGTCAAAGGTACACTTGAAACTGAGCTCAAGAAGATTGAGCGTTGCCAGTTACTCATCCTTGACGACCTGTTTCTTGTACCTCTTGATGCCAAGGAACGTCCCATCCTGCTCGAAATTATTGAGGACAGGCATGAAAGGAAATCCACTATCATAACCTCGCAGTACCCATCGTCCAACTGGTATGACATGGTTGGTGATCCGACAATAGCCGACGCCATCCTTGACCGAATCATTCATACGGCCCATACCATTGAGTTGTACGGTGAAAGTATGCGCAAGTTAAGGTCTAAGAAAAACTAGAGAATCAAAAGGATAAAATAAAATTGACCCCTATCACCAGGACTTTAAAGGGGCAATCATATTATGGCCAAGGTGGGCAATCCTGTTTGGCCAAAAGGGTCAAAGTAGAGTGGCTTTTCCACGCCCTTCGGAACTCGCTGCGATGGCTTCGGGCTATGCCAAGCTCTTGGAGCAGAGTGGGGAGAGTCTCAAGGAACTAAAGTCCATCGTCAAGTCGGGTGTCCTCTCGATGAACGACCACGAGCGCATGCAGGCCATCGACCGTATTTATACCACACTGAGGGAAAACCGCTCGCTCGTGTCGTACTACACAAGAAAGAACATTTCCGTGAGCTACGTGCGTGCAAGAGAAAAGAACAACCTTGCCTCCGTCAAAGCACTCTACGGCAATACGGCAAGCAGGTATTGGTAAATCCACAGACAAAAAAAGAACTTGAAAGAACTTTCATAAAACACTTTTGCTTATGGATTTTGCCAGTTTACATGAGCTACTACGCTCCACCTATGACGAGATGATGCCGCTCTGTGCCCAGATGACGGGCATTGCCAAGGGTATTGCGGGCTTGGGTGCGCTCTTTTATATTGCTCTTCGGGTATGGGCTTCCATTGCCCGTGCCGAGGCGATAGACGTTTTTCCGCTTCTCCGCCCCTTCGTGTTGGGCTTTTGTATCATGTTCTTTCCGACAGTCGTACTCGGTTCAATGAATGCCGTTCTCTCGCCCGTAGTGCAGGGAACGGAGATGATGGTACACCAACAGGAGGGAAACCTTGCAGAGCTTACTGCCAAGCGAGACAAGTTGCAAGAGGAAGCCTACCTTAGAAATCCTGAGACAGCCTACCTTGTTTCCAACGAGAAGTTCGATGAGAAGATAGAGGAAATGGGCATCATCGGACCTGAAGATGCTGTGACGATAGCGGGTATGTATGCCGAGCGTGCTGCCTATCAGACCAAGCAATGGATTATGAAGATGGTACACGACCTTTTAGAACTTCTGTTCCATGCTGCAGGACTTATCATCGACACACTACGCACCTTCATACTCATCGTTCTTGCCATTCTCGGTCCGATAGTCTTCGGCATTGCCGTATGGGACGGGTTGTCGGGTTCGCTCACAGCATGGTTCTCACGCTATATCTCTGTCTACCTGTGGCTGCCTGTCAGCTCTATCCTTACGGCACTGCTTACTAAAATACAGGTGCTGATGATACAGAAGGATATCGAAGCGCTCAGTGACCCTAACTACCTGCCTGATTCGGGGACGTGGTATTACATTGTCTTCTTCCTTATCGGTATTGTAGGTTACTTCTGCGTTCCCACCGTTGCAGGCTGGATTATCGAAGCAGGAGGCGGTATCGGCTCTTATGGTCGCAATGTCAATCAAGCTGCACAGCGCGGTGCACAAAGTGCCTACACGGGCGGACGATATGCCGCAGCAGGTGCCGGGTCGGTCATCGGAAATGTCGGTGGACGTATCAAGGGTGCACTGCTCAAAGGAAAATAGAAATCGAGCAACTATGCTTAATTAATCAACAGATATAAAAGAAAAAATGGAATTCAAATCACTTGGTAATATCGAGACTTCATTCAGACAGATACGGCTCTATGCCTTTGTCTTTGCCATCGTCTGCGTGGCAGTAAGCGGTTATGCCGTCTATGCTTCGTACAGCTTCGCTAAGGAGCAGCGAGAGAAAATCTATGTACTTGACCAGGGAAAGTCACTCATGCTTGCCCTCAGTCAGGATGCAAGTCGTAATCGTCCCGTAGAGGCAAGGGAGCATGTACGTCGCTTCCATGAGCTGTTCTTCACCATTGCGCCTGACAAGGATGCCATTGAGAAGAATATGGAACGTGCCTTCGTACTGTGTGACAAGTCGGCTTTCAACTATTACAAGGACTTGGCAGAGAAGGGCTATTATAACCGTGCCATATCGGGCAATGTCAATCAGCGCATAGAGGTGGACTCTATCCACTGCAACTTCAATACTTACCCTTATACGGTAACGACTTATGCACGGGAGTTTATCGTCCGCCAGAGCAACGTTACAGAGCGCAGTCTTGTTACGACCTGCACGCTGCAGAACTCAGTCCGTTCGGACAATAACCCGCAAGGTTTTCTTATGGAGAACTTCCTTGTGAAGGAAAACAGGGATATACAGACTTATAAACGATAAGGCTATGGCAAGGAAAAGAAACTTTTTACTCTCCCGTCACTATCTGCGCTTTCACCTATGGCTTCGCCATCGGTGTGAAAGACTCACGATAAGGCAGAGAAAGGAAATCGTCTATGGGCTGAGTTTCATCTATCTGCTCTGCTCGCTTTGGATGATAGCGCAGTTCTTCCTTCCTCCAAAGAAGGAGAAACTACCCATCCCCACGGGAAAGCTGACGGACAGTCCGATACGGACGGATAGCACTTTACAAGAGTTACACGGCAATTTTTACCTACAACATCATCAAACAATCAAGGAAAATGGATAATAAACAGAAAGAACAAATCAAGAAAGGCTTGGTCTTCGGAGGACTGGGACTGCTGTTTGCCCTCTCAATGTGGTTTATCTTCGCACCGTCGGGCAAGGATAAGACTGCTGCGGAGCAGGGACTCAATGACAGCATCCCGCAGGCAACGACAGAAAAGCTCACCGAAAACAAGCTCAAAGCCTACGAATTAGGCGACAAGGCACACGAGGAGGAACAGACCCGCGAGGAGATGGGCAGGCTATCGGACTATTTCGCACAGAACACTGCTCCATCAGAGGCAGAACGTGCAGAGACAGCAGCTTCTACGGCAAAGATAGAAAGCTCCATGCATCGCTATGAGGAGAATAATCGGCTCTTAAACTCCTTTTACGCTCCCGACCCACACGAGCAGGAGCGTGAAGCCTTGCGCTCGGAGATAGATAACCTTAAAAAAGAACTCTCTGTCAAAGACAGCAGGGAGGACAATGAAGAGAAAAGACAGCTTGCCTTGATGGAAAAGAGCTATCAGATGGCAGCGAGGTATCTTCCCAAGGCATCAACTCCACCTACCTTCAATAGTGGTCTGACGGCTGGAAAGGAGAAGACGGAAGACACTGAAGGTGGCTCTGAAGCCGCTAAGGGCAAGACCATGCAGAATGAAAAGCCTGTAATGGAGGTGCTGCCGGAGCGTAGGCAGTTAGTATCTTCACTTAATCAGCCTATGAGCGATGTGTACTTTATGGAGGAATACGGCAAGAAGGCTCGTAATATGGGCTTTCATTCGCTTGCAAGCACGGCTGTACCTACAATGCGCAACACACTGAAAGTAGTAGTGGACAGGACCACTGTTCTTAAGGAGGGCGACAATGTGGTCCTCCGTCTGCTGGAAACTGCTAAGGTACAGGGACTGCACATTCCACGACAGAGCCGACTGATAGCCGTCGCTAAGATTGAGGGTAACCGTATGCACCTGCTTGTCAAAAGCATTGAGGTGGACGGACATATCATAGCCGTCAAACTCTCGGCATACGACACAGATGGGCAGGAGGGTGTTTATATACCTGGTTCGGAGGACATCAATGCGCTTAAGGAAGTCGGGGCAAACATTGGCGGTTCTATGGGAACATCCTTTACCTTCGCTTCCTCTGCCAAAGACCAGATTATCTCCGAGGCTGCCCGTGGGGTGATGCAGGGTGCAAGTCAACTGCTTCAGAAGAAACTGCGCACCGTCAAGGTAACGCTCAAGGGTGGCTACCGCCTTTTCTTGGTTCAGTCCAAATAAAACAATCGAAAATGATAAGTAAAAATAACATCAAATAAAAAGGAACAATGAAGAAAATTATTTTATCAATGGCTATGCTTACCTTGGTGGGAGCAACAGCCACAGCACAGGAAAACAATGATGGTCTGACACCGAGCCGTCCGCTTACTTCGGGAGAGCTCTTTCAAGGTATGAGCCGTTCCATTCCTAACGGGCGTGTCGTCCTGCCATACGGCTTGGACGTAACCTTTGACAAGACCGTGCATCTTATCTTCCCTTCTGCCATCCGCTATGTAGACTTAGGTTCGCAGAATATCATCGCAGGAAAGGCGGAGGATGCTGAGAACGTACTACGTGTAAAGGCTTCAGTGAAGGACTTTGAGACGGAGACCAATATGAGTGTCATCTGCGAGGACGGCTCATTTTACGCTTTTAATGTAAAGTATGCCGATGAGCCGGAGAAGTTAAGCATCGAGATGAAGGACTTTCTGTCACCAACGGACGGACGACTGCCAAGCAATCGCTCTGATATTTACTTTAAGGAACTCGGTAACGAGTCGCCCGTATTAGTAAAACTGATGATGCAGACCATCTATCAGAACGACAGGCGCAGCATCAAGCACATCGGTGCTCAGCAGTTCGGCATGAAGTTCCTGCTTCGTGGCTTGTATGCCCATAATGGCTTGCTGTATTTCCACACTTGTATGGAAAACGGCACGAATATGCCGTACTCTGTGGATTTTATCACATTTAAGGTGGTTGATAAGAAGATGGCAAAGCGTACCGCCATACAGGAACAAGTATTGCAGCCGCTTCGTGCCTATCATCAGGTAATGCAGGTGCGTGGCATGGGCAGTGAACACGCTGTGTTTGCGCTTGAGCAGTTTTCTCTTGCTGAAGACAAGCAGCTTGAAGTGACGCTTTATGAGAGAAATGGCGGTCGCACGCTGACCTTCCATGTAACGGCAGAAGACCTACAACTGGCAAAGAGGATTGATAACCTCAAACTGAAATGGTAGACATTATGAAGAAGAAAATCATTTTATCGGTTTGTGCAGCGGTGGCAATGGCTTTTAGCTTGCCATCGCAGGCACAGCGACTTATCCCCAAGCAAAGGGGCGTAGAGGTCGCAGGGAGTGTTCCGCTTATCAAGGGTGAAAAGTTCCTTGCAGCTGGCAATTTTGGCATGGGAGCATCACTCACCCGATATCTGGGGTGTGAGAACTATACCTTTGTTATGGCAGAGTATGAACAACAGAATATGCCGTACAGGGATTATGCAGTGAAACTCAAAGATGCGCTCTTACAGGTGGGCTATATGTACCCTGTTCTCTCCGACAGAGGTAAGAACGTGTTTCTCTATGGTGGCATATCCGCCTTGGGTGGCTATGAGCAGCTGAACGAGGACAAGAAGCTGCTGCCCGATGGGGCAACACTGCTCGACCGCTCCCGCTTTGTCTATGGCGGTGCCGTGCATGGCTCGGTGGAAGTGTTTCTAACAGATGGAGTCCTTTTTCTTGTAAAGGCGCAGGGACGGTTCCTCTTTGGAACGGACGTGCATCGTTTCCGTCCGGCTGTTTCAGCGGGACTAAGGTTTAACTTTTAAGTAGAAGAAAAAATGAAGAAGATATTGAATACGATTTGGGTAATGGGTGTGCTGACCCTTGCCGTGTTTTGCCTATCTGCTTGTGATAGGGATTTGGATGTGGAGCAGTCTTATCCGTTTACGGTGGAGACAATGCCGGTTCAGAAGGATATCATAAGGGGGCAGACGGCTGAGATACGCTGCACGCTGAAGCGGGGCGGTGAGTTTGCTGACACTCGCTATACGATACGTTATTTCCAGTCTGATGGCAAGGGCTTGCTAAGAAATGATAATGGTACTATCTTCAAGCCGAACGACCGCTATCCGCTGACGAAAGATGTGTTCCGCTTATATTACACTTCTCTGTCAGCCGATCGCCAGACGATTGATATATACGTGGAGGATAGTTTCGGTAAAGTTCAGCAGCTGACCTTTAGTTTCAACAACGAGCGGGAAGAGGGCAAGGAAAAGCCCGCACCTTCTCGCCACTAAGGACATAATTGATGCGAACGATAAATTCTTTCATTTTACTTTGTGTATTCTGCCTGTTCTGTCAGCCGACCCTTGCCCAGCGCAGGGTGCGGCTGGCCGACTTGCCACCTTTTGAGCGTGCAGTGGTCTGTATCAAGTATTTTGAGGGTCTGCACGGCAGGAAGGATTATCCTTATGTCGGGTATGGTCATCAGCTATTGCCGGGTGAGCACTTCACGGCAGCAATGACGGAATGGCAGGCGGACTCTCTCCTGCGTGCTGACCTTTGGAAATGCTTTGAACATTTCAAGGGCTATGGTAAGGATGCACTACTGCTTACCTTGCTTGCCTACAATGTGGGCGTAGGTCGTTTGCTCGGTTACGGCAACCATCCCAAAAGCCGGCTAATACGAAAGATAGAGTCGGGCGACAGGAATTTCTACCGTGAATTTGTCTCTTTCTGCCGACACAAAGGCAAAGTCCTGCGTGGACTTGTCAAACGGCGTAAAGTGGAGTTTGCACTGTTTTATATACCCTGATTATCAAATACACCTCTTGCGACATTTTAATGCTCGCAAGGGGCGTTTTCTTGTTGTTTTTCTTCCTTCTTCACAATGAAGATTGAAACGACTGTAATAGGTGGAGGGATGAAACAACTAACACCAATGGAACAATGATTGTTTAGTCTTTTCTTTCCTTTCCTTTTTCTCTTTCATCCACCCTTCCTTATGCAATAGAATCCCATTAACACCTTGTACAAGGGTGATGTTTTCTTCGTCGATGATAGTAGTTACGCTCATAATCTTATGTTTTGGGGTTATTGTTCTTTTTCGATGATGCTTTTTGCGGCTTCACGCAGCGAAACAAGCAGACGGATTCCATTTTCTCTGTCTGTACGTCATCGCCATACATACTCCTAAGCCGGCTATCAGCTTCAGCAAAAGTGTCGTATGGAGGATGGAAGAATCCCTTTCTTTCCAAGACTTTCTTAACAAGGAAGTCTCCTAATCGGCGTTCGTCCCTGACATAAAAGCAGCCACAAAAACAACCTCCGGGTTTCAACACGCGGAAGATTTCGGCAAAGGCTTTGTCTTTGTCAGGGAAAGCCTGAAAACCGTTCATGGACAGCACATAATCGAAGCTCTCGTCTGTATAAGGCAGCTCTCCGACATCGCCTTGTACCAAAGACAGGTTGTCTATATCCTCAGTCTCCTTCCGCAGAGTCGCAATGGCTATCATTTCCTCAGAATAGTCCAAGCCTACTATCTCGGCTGCCTTCATTCGGCGATACTTTCCGGCGGTGAAAATGGCAGTACCGACGGGTACGTCAAGCAGTCGTCCGTGGAAATCGTCCGGTATGAAATCAAGCACCTTCCGAGCCAAGAGATTACCATCTTCTTTCCATACCAGTCGCATATACATCCTCGACCACCACTTTCGTCCGGTCAGCACGTCGTCGTAATGCTCCATCATTCTCTTGTAGGAATTGCTCTGCTTGTGTCCCATTGTTTTTCTTTTTAATAGATGTTATCTTCTTATTTTGCAAAAGATAGGCTGCGCTCGGCAAATTGAAAGCGAGCTTTCTTTGCGCTCACTGGCACTACTTTTGCAAAAGTATGACATTCGCTTTGTCCCTGCAATCGCCAAAAATAGTGATTTTTGTTTTCAAGAAAAATGAGAAAGATGCTTTGCTGTCATATAAAGTCAGGCATGGTGTGTATATTGAATAATGGAAAGAATCCTAAAAATCTGCTACTATACAAGATAGAAGCAAAGTAACAAATTCTTTACAAGAATCTTGCAGCATCTTTTCAAATACAAGGGGTAAAATAATGCGAAGATTGGTAAAGCAAAGGCAAGTGGAGTTTACCTTGCTTTGATTAGCCCCCAATCGGTCATTAGGCTATTTTTCCACGTCATTTCGTCGTTTTCTAATGACTGCCATTAGAAAACACATTGCATAAACAATTTGTTTTCAATGATTTACAAACACGACCACGACTTCAAATTTTCTAATGACCGATTTGGGTTAAATGGTATTCTGATAGGTGTTTGTAAAAATGTGCTTTCAAGTAGTAAAATAAACGATAGATATTTTGCCTTCTCTCTAAAATGTTGTATCTTTGCATCGAATTTTAGGTCGAGCCACTTTGAGCCAGTACTAAGATGTTTTTCTAATATTAACTTTTGTGTTTTTCGAGAGCCTCTGAGCCATGAAGATACAAGCAAAAATTTATGCTTATGTATAAATTACGTTTGTCAATTTCGTGGCAGGGTATATTTATCTGCTATGATAAAGAAGAAAAGGGCTCGAAGCCGGGTAAGAAAATGTCAGTCTACCAGCAGACGTGTATGAAACTGAAATGGTATAAATTTATCTTTTCCGTTATCAAGTATGTGTTGAGAGGCTTGTTCGTTCTGCACTTGTTCCTTTGAGCCGAAACAATTAAGGGAGCCGACCGCATCACTGCGACCGGCTCCTAAAAAATTAGAGAGTTATAAAATTCTTTCGGTTATGGATTGGGGTTAGTTCCGCCTCCAGAAGTACCAGAATCTTCTGCATCGAGCTTGCCTTTCCATTCTTCCCACTCGATGTCCACGTCCGACAAACCGCGCACGGCACGGGCACCGGTTTGTAATTGAACGGGCGGTGGTCTGCATCAAATATTTTGAGGGAAGCACGGCAAGAAGGATCACCCTTACGTCGGGTATGGTCATCAGCTTTTGTCTGGTGAATGCTTCTCTCCTAATATGTCGGAACGGCAAGCAGACTCACTGCTTCGTGCTGACCTTTTGAAATACTTTGAGTATTTCAAAAATATGACAAAGATACCCTATTACTTGCCGCCTTATCCTACAACGTTGGAGCGGGCAGGATGCTGGAATATAGCAAACATCCTAAGAGTAGATTGCTACGGAAAATAGACTCGGGCAACAGAAGTTTCTACCGTGAATTTATCTTTTTCTGTCAATATAAAGGCAAGGTGTTACGATAATTGGTAAGGCGACGATATGTTGAACTTCATCTTTTGTATATTAGATAATTAGGAATTAAACATAAAATGCTATTAGTTCCCCTAAAAGTAGTAACTTTGTAGAAAATATAGTTTATGAAAGTAGTATTAGATACAAATATTATTTTTAGCGATTTTCATTTAAATGGAGCTAAAATTAAAGATTTATGCGAATCAGCAAAATCTATAGGGGCTACAATTTACATTCCTGCAGTAGTTATAGATGAGTCTATAAATAAATATTGCGAAAAAATACAAGATTGTAAAACGAAAATAGATAAAGTTTTTTCCGACTTTGAAAGATTGACTGACAAAAAAGTGAATTTGTCTCAAAAATCAATTGATGTTATCACAAAAGAAAAAGAAGAATATGCCATTTTTTTTAATGCTCAAATTAGGCGTCTAAATATAAATATTATACCATATCCTTCTACTTCTCACAAAGATTTAGTAAGTCGCGACCTTGCTCGTAAAAGGCCTTTTCAAGAAAGTGGGAAAGGGTATCGAGATGCTCTTATATGGGAGAGTCTCCTTACAATATGCACTAAACCTAATGATCTGTTCGATATGCCACAAGTGGTGTTTATAAACAAGAATCATAAGGACTTTTGCTTAGAAGGTGATCTACATCCTGATTTGCGAGAAGATTTGTCTAAATTAAATATAAATGAAGATCATGTTGAAGTTGTAGAGGATATTGATGTGTTCATTAAGAAGTTTGCTAAGCCCAAACAAAAAATCCTTCAAAAAATCAAAGATGCTTTTCAATCCCATGGTAGCTATGCAGATATTAATATTATTCATGAAACTGAACAGCGTTTAGATAAATTTTTATTATATCGACAATTTGATTACGAGAATAGTCCGTTTAGGCAGGAATTTGAAAATCCCTCTGTGGTAGAAATAGGAAAGCCTGAAATTAAATTAGATGAAGTACGACAAATATCAGAAAATGAAGTTGTAATTGAGTATACTGTCAATGTAGAATGTACTTTTGATGTCTTTTTATTTAAGGCAGATGCAATGTGCATGGATGAAGAAGAATTACCTCAGGTTTGGGACAATGATTGGAATAAGCATTATATGGCGGCATCTGACACAGCTACAATAAATCTGAAAATTTTCTTAATTGTAGATAATTCATTTACAAAAGTGTTGTCAGATGATATTGAAATAATAGATAATGCCGACTATCAAAATTAAAGGACTTTAAAAGATATTTCCTGCGACTTTCTTTTGCTTCTTTTCTTTGGTCGCCTGCTTGTTCAAAGAAAAAGAAAAGAAGCCACGCAATTTTTGAGGTTGCGTGGCTCATTTGTATTAGGGCTTTTCGGTTATTCCAAGTATAGCCTTAGATTTTTCCTGTGCTCAATATAAAGAAACGATAGTTTTCTTATTCCCTACCAACTTATTAGATGAGAAATGACCTCTGCTCCTGTCTAAATACAGAACTTTGCTACACGCTGGTTACCGCGACGGTAAAAGGAAGGTACCTTATAGAGCATCCGGAAGAGGAAGGGGTAACGTCCTTGATCATAATCGCTCATATAATACTCCTTTGATAGATGCAAATGCGGGTGCCATTGTTCCATATCCGCAGTATTCAATATCGACCATCTGAACTCTGCTTTATGCTCGGTCTTACTTACGGCATCGTGTTGTTTCGCGTGTTTTACGAGCATATACGCCAGAATTTCCAAAAGGATGGTGGTGTTATTGAGTTGCGAACACACCATATTAAAGAAAGTTTTTACCTGCTCTTCATCGAAATACATCAGCACACCTTCAAGTATGATGAGCACAGGAGCATTGTGCTTCTTTACCGTTTTAATCCATTCTTCATCAAAAAGCGATAGGGACAGGTAGGTGTTCTTTTCGGTTTCGGGCAGGAGTTGACGGCGGATGGCAATGACTTCGGGCAGGTCAAGATCGTACCAATGACCGACATTCGGCTTGCCTAAGCGCTGATAACGGGCATCAATACCAGCCCCCAACTGTATCACTACGGCATCCGGGTGCTGGGCCAAGAATTCTTTTGTCTCGTCATCTATCAGCTTCGCACGTACACACACGCCCACCTGAGACATCTTTGCACCCTTAAATTTGGTAAAATCATAGTCCACTTGCCCTATCATCTCGGCAGCAAAGGGGTCGGATAGGATTGGTCTCGGATGGTTATACTCCGTTGCTTTAGCCCATAAAGGTATCAGCATCGTTTCGGGAATACTTGTAAGTTGCTTTGTTTCCATTTTATCTTTATTTTCAAATGACAATTTATTCGTCCAATTATGCTACAAAGATATAAAGATCATAAAGCCAATACAATACTTATTTATAGGTATTCTATTGTTTTTGCGGAGTGGGACTTTGCCTCCCTGAATTCCATTTAGCAAGTGGTGCGGAGTGGGATTTTGACCTCAAAATTCCATTTCGCAAGTGGTGCGGAGTGGGATTTTGACCTCAATATTGCATTTAGCAGGTGGTGCGGAGTGGGATTTCGACCTCAATATTGTATTTCGCAAGTAGTGCGGAATGGGATTTCGACCTCATTATTCCATTTTGCAGGTGGTGCGGAATGGGATTTCGACCTCAAAAATCCATTTTGCGAGTAAAAATGAAGCGAAAACGCTTGGATTCTTGCAATCTTTTACTAAAATTTGAGCAACAATTTTTATCAACCCCTAAACCAAGATCAAGATGGAGAAGGTTCGCATTATCAATCTACAGAAGTTGAATAACGCTGAATATGCCTATTTCGCTCAGCAAGTGAGTAACCTCATTCACGAGGGCACTGTCGAGAAACTGCACGTGGGTGCCGCCACACTTACTGCTTTCGATGCCGATCTGAAATTGCTGACCGACATCGTGGCGCAGAGCCGCATTTCGGACGAGACAGCCGAGATTGCGGTGATAGACAAGCAGACCGACGACCTGATAACCTACATCTTCTCGGCCATCCGCAGCGCGAGGCAGAGCCCCGTTGCCGCGCAGAAGGCTGCTGCCACCACGCTCTATAATGCCACTAAGACATACGCCGGCATCCAGCGAATGGCGCAGCGGCAGGAGGTGCAACAGGCACGCGGTCTGCTCACCGACCTTGCCAAGCCCGACCTCAAGGCGCACGTTCAGACGCTTGCCCTCCAGCCCGCAGTTGACCAGCTCTCCGCCACCATCACGCGCTACGCCTCGCTGCTAGAAAGCCGCGCCGTATCGCAGCTTGCTGCCAACCTTGGTGCCGCCAAGCCTGTACGTGAAAAAATGAACGCCGAGTACGACGAGATGACCACCGTGGCCTTTGCTTTCAGCATCGCCGCACCGGCAGCCGAACTCGCCACGTTTATCACGAAGCTCAACAAGCTCATCGACGACACCAACACCGCCTACAATCAGAGCCGTGCGCAGATGCAGACCTCTAAGGGTACGGCATCGGGCGGAAAGAAGCCCGAGGAGGTGAAGCGCGTGGAGTCGCTTATCGCCGCCTATGAGCAGGATGCCCACTTCACGCCGGGCGTGATGAAGTTCACAGGCCTTGCTGCGGGCACCGGCTCGGAACGCGCCTATAAGATGGTGACCGACGACGTGGACAATCCCTTCTGGGTGTGCATCGTGGACGGCAAACTCGTGGACGTGGAGTTTAAGATTCAGCCCGGAGAGCCGGGTGGGCTGCCTATCGAGAAGCTGAAGTAATTGAGTACAGGAAGTTAGGTGTAAGCAAATTGAGACAAAGCGGAGCAATCGCAGGGCGTGCGGTTGCTCCATTAGAAAAAGAAAACATAATGAAAGCGGACTATAATTTCATAGAAAGCAATAAAAGTAGTTGGAATCAAAGGACCCAAGAACACTATGATTCCGATTTTTATGATGTCAAGGGCTTTGTGGAGGGAAAGTCGTCACTAAATCCTATCGAGTTGGGGCTGCTTGGTAATATCAGGGGGAAGAAGATTTTGCACTTGCAATGCCACTTCGGATTGGATTCGATTTCTCTGTCGCGCATGGGTGGTGAAGTGACGGGTATTGATTTATCTGATGAAGCGATAAGAAAGGCACGCCAACTTGCCAAAGACTCCGGGACAGACACAAGGTTTGTCTGTTGCAATATCTTTGATTTACCGGACTATTTAGACGAAACTTTTGATATTGTTTTCACAAGTTATGGCGTTATCAATTGGTTTCCCAATCTTGATGAATGGGGAAGAATCGTAAGTCGTTATCTCAAGCCTGACGGGAAATTTGTAATGGTGGAATTTCATCCTGTCTTGTGGATGTTTGATACAAAGTTTGAGAGAGTAGAATCTGCTTATTCAAGGGAAGAGCCTTATATAAGTACGTCGCAAACATATACAAACGCTTCAGAGGCTGGTAAGGAATATGTGGAGGTAACTTGGAATCATGGGTTGTCTAAGGTACTTCAAGGATTATTGCATGCTAATCTGCGAATAGTTGATTTTCAAGAGTACGATTACTCGCCCTTTAACTTGTTTGGAAATATGGAGGAAGATAGGGGGATGTATCATCTGAAAGACAGAAAAGGAATGATACCTATACTTTTTTCAGTCGTTGCAGAGCGGTGATTTTGAAGTATTATGAAAAAGATTTTTCATAATGGTTAAGGCAAGCCATTGAGTCCTGACCAATTGAATTTCAAGCAAGAGTTGAGTTGCAGAGAGTATTATGCATCGCGACTTTCTTTTGCTTCTTTTCTTTGGTCGCCTGCTCGTTCAAAGAAAAAGAAAAGAAGCCACGCAATTTTGAGGTTGCGTGGCTCATTGTGTTAGGGCTTTTCGGTTGTTTCAATTATCCGTTCTTCGGGGTGGGTATCAAAAGCCCAATTGATTTGTTCATCGGGCAGGGTGCTGTGTACTCCTCTGCCCATCACCATTCCACAATCTTCAAGGATTTTGCGCTCGGCTTCCTCTCGGTCTGTGGCTGCAACCTCAAACACTCCTTCAAAAACGTATTGGGTGCGTACTCTGTAAACTTTCCTTTCCATATCTTCAAAATTCAGCAATGAGTAATCTGTGTTCCATCGGCTCGCCATTCGATAACCTGCGGTGAGTGAGCCAAAAATGGTGCGCTCCGTAACCATAGACAAAAAACTTGTCAAGTTCCGTTTCTTGGGAGATTTGGAGGAGTGCGGTCTGCAACTCCTCCTTGTTCTCGGCTATGCTTATGCCATTGATAACTCTCACGATGATGTTGGGAATTTCGTCTGCCCAACTGCGAATAATGCCTTCTATCTGTACTTTCATATTGCTTTGTTTTATGGATTGTGTTATGCGGTTGCTCTCTGCGCTATCATTCTCATATTCTTCTGCATCAAGGCGAGTATCTGCTCGTGGTACTCGGTGTTCTTGTTGCACACGCCACGACTTTGCACCACTTTCATCGTTTCCAATGATACCTCGATGGTCTCGATGCGCTCTCCGTCCTTTGTGGCAGAGAAGATAAGCGACTGCGGTTTGCTGTAATAGTGTGCGTCATATACGCAATGGTGCATTGCCGTGCCTTCCTCTAAATGCTCCTGCACACTCTCCAAAACGTGGATGCGGATAATGCCGTCAGTAAACTCTATGCCAAAGAATTTTGCTTTGAGTTGCTTGTATGCTTGTTCGGCTTCCATCGCTTCCTTGCGCTTCTTGATAATATTCTCACGTTCTTTCATTGCTCTGCGCTTGGCTTGGTAATGGTCGTGCGCTGCTCTTAGGTCGTTGGGGCAAACATACTTTGGACTACGTGTGTCCTTGTCGAGTGTCGCAAGTGTATCAATCATATCACACCACAAATTGCCGTCCTCTACTTGGTAGCCGTTGCGCAAACAAATGCGGATAGATGCCCAATACTTGTCAATCTTGGCATATCTGTCCCTAATAAAGTGGCGAAGTAGGGAGAATTGTCCAGACTTCAATAAGGTTTCCGCCTTGTTATCCGTAAGAATGGAATGGAACAACTCAAAGGGGGTAAGGTCGTGGAACGCTCCCTTAAATCCGTTGCGCTTGATGTCCTTCATCACTCCATAACGTGGGTAAATGCCGTGTGGAAGTATGTCGTACAAAGGCTTGTCGGGGCGGATTTCCAAATCACTGCCAAACTGCCACGTATCATACCAACAACTCATCGGGCGAAGTCGTGCCAACACTGCGCTTTTGCCGTCGGGAGCAATCCAACGCTCAACCACCTCCGAACAAAATCGTCTTATCGGTTGTCCTTGCTTGCGGTACACCTCCATATAGAAGTAACGTATCACTTGGTAGCCTTTGAAGGTGGTGAGTACGCAATAGTATGCAATATCCTTAAATACCCTCTGCCGTTCTGTATGTATGGTGAGTTTCGTTCCGCAATGGGGGCAAATGGTGGTCTTGCCTTTATGCCGTGTGTCCGTCCATTGGTGTCCACACTCCAAACAAGTGTGTTCGCCTTTCGTGTTGCGCTTGGCAATATGCTCAAAAAGATGCGTGTATGCCCATTGCTCTTGCTTATCGGTAATGGTGGGGAGTTGGGTTGCCAACTCCGCCACTTGCTTCTGAAATTTATTTCTTGGTTTCATCTTTTTTTCTCCTATCGTTAGTGTGAGTACATTTGGCTTACCCTTTACTCGTCACGGAATACATATCCACTCTCAAACCAATACCCCTCGTCAAAGAGTTCGTCCGCATACTTGTCATAATCAAAGTATCGCTCTGCAAATTCGGATAGTTCGTGCTCCATACTTACCTTTTCTCTTGCAAACTCCTCTTTGCTCACATATCTGCCTACAAAAGCGGAATTGAATTGCCTCATTAGGTAATAGACGGATTCGGTTAAATCCTTGCCGGTATTCTCTACCCATATCCAAAAGGCACTCACATTCATACCGTCCAAATTCTCCAACTCGTCCCTCAGTTCAAAGAAGTTGCTATCCAAATGCCCCTCGTCAATAAATGCTTCGGGAATGTTCTCCCAATCTTGGAACATCAATTCGGGTTCTTCCTCGTCTTGGTGGAGTTCGTGGCATACTTCCATAAACTCGTCTTGGTCGTAACAATCAGAAAGGTCTATCCACTTACCTCTTAGTGAGCCTTCGTTATACTTGGCATATGTGCCTACATAGATGCGTGCTTCGCTTAAATCGTATCGTTCCATAGTCTTTGTTTTTTAGAAGTCAAACAATGAAGGTTGTGCAACCTCTGCCGTTTCTTTCTTTTGTGGTCTTGCGTTACGGCTCTGTATCTTGGCGAGTTCCTCACGTTGGTACTGCTTGATGGCTTCTTGCCTTGCTTCGGCTTTCTCCTCCTCTGTGAGTTCTACAAGATGATTTACTGCCACTCTGCACGTGGTTGCTTTCCCCACTTCGATTTCGTCCTCGTCATAGTAGTGGACTGCCATTGAATAGATTTCATCGTCCTCAAAGCCATTGCACCCACTCGCCTGTACTTGGTTCAAGATGTAAATTACACACTCCTCGATGCTCTTGTTAGGCTTCATCAAGTTGGGAGCAAACAAAGGGTCTGTCGCTGCACGCTGATTGAGATACTCGGCTATTGCTCTCGTAAAATGTTCTGTTCCTTTCATAGTCGTTTAATGTTTGGGAATTTCTACTATTTGGTTTATCTGTCCGCAAAGGAAACTTTTTAGGCTGGTGCGGTCGGGTGCATAATACTCTGACCAATGTCCGTATTGATTGACCAAATACTTCTTCAATACGTCCATAAAGTCAAACCGATAACCCATTAGGGGAACGGCTGTACGGAAGTGGGTGTTGGTGTTCACCGCTTCGGCAAGCCAATTCTTTTCTTCACGGCTCATTCGCTCCCCACGATTGAGTTTCAAACGGAGAAGATACACCTTACTGCCACTCAATTTGTCCAATGTCTCAACGTCCCACTGCACAAACTTAGTCGCCACCAAACGCTCACTTTCATCAACCACCGAACTTATGCGGTAATGAGAGGAGGAGCTATATCCTTTTTTCTTCATCGAAGATGTGATATTTACTTTCTGCTGTTCCATAATGACATTTTTTTATGCGTCCAAAGATCGGAGTATGCTGATTCCTTTTTGTAGCAATAAGAAGGTAGGGGGCGCAGCCGGCACAAGGTTTTGCAGGAAAATACTACCCGAAATGAAATGTAGGTGTGGAGATTTTCCGTGCAAACCAAAGGCACTGACCTTGTGCAAGCCGTAGCCCCTTACTACCTTTGCGAATAAAAAGAAATCAGCACCGACTTATGGCACATCAAAGTGGAATAGATGGACGTGAGAAGCGAAAGTGCAACGCCTTGTATGGAAAACGAAAAATGGTGGTTACCTCAAATCGAGATAACCACCCATAAAGAAGAATGAATCGAAGAATATCTTTCCTTGTGCGCTCAGAGCACACAGAGCAGGATTGCCACGATGACGGCAAGCCAGAACAGCCAACGCAGGATTGTAAAGGTTACTTGCAGTATCACTCTGACAATGAAGCGTAGTATCAGGAAACCGAGAATAACCGAAACGGCGGTTACGACTTGCGGCGTAACTATCTTCGAGATGAGGTAAACTGCACCGATAACGATGGAAAGCAGAACGACGAGTTCGATGAAGCGTGTCCAACCGAAGCGGCGGACTTGCTTGGGAGAAGTCGGCAGCTGCCTGTTCTTATCGGTTTTGTTCGATGCGTCTGCCTTGATGAAGGCAGGTGTGTGAACGATTTCGTCAAGCCGTGAGGACAAAGGAAGCTCGCTTCTTTTGTCTCGGCGAGAAATCGAGCTTTTAAGAACGTCTTGATTCATGATGATTGTATTCATAATCGGGGCTTTTAATAGTTCAAGAGCGATAACAAGATGCTCTAACGACCCAAAGACAAGTGTTTGCAAAACTCTTGACGTGTGGAGTGGAGCGTTTATCTTGGCTCTTGACACTACAAAAGTCCCCGATGGTGATGTGTCAAGTCATGTTCTCACCGCCTATCGTTGGCAGACCATTGACCTCGATGAGCAGCACGATGGTACCGGTCAGTTCGGTGTACAGTTTGTCGTATTCTGTACCTGCCGCAAAGTCGTCCGTGAGTTCGTACTTGGTAAATACCGCTTGAATAGCCTTGTTGTTCAGCAAAATTAGTGCTAACCTTTCGGGAAGCGGGCTTGGCAGCTCCTTTTCATACTCCTGCTCCAGCACGGAGACAAGGGTGTCATACTTTGAGAAGTGCAAGTCGTGGTACAGCACTTCGCTTGCCATCACCTCTGCTTCGGGGTAGGAGAAACCTTGCGCCACGGCATCGCAGTAAGCCGTCAATGCCTCGTCTGCGCGAGCAGTTACAAACGCATTGTCATTCACTCTCTCTGGAAAATGCTCTCCGAGATACGCCTCCAGCTTCAGACGGAAGTAAGAAAGCTCTTTCTTTGTTGTTGCCATAAGTCTTAATGATTTGTTATTATAATAGGTGTATCACTCTTTTTGGTATAACGTCGCTTGGTCGCCTTTGCAGGCGGAGCACTTGCGAAGTCGAACTTATCCAATTTCTTGGATACGGCAAGCATATCATTCTCAATCTTCTTGTTCGTTATGCGGGCATAAAGCTGAGTTGTAGTTATGCTTGTGTGTCCTAACATCTTGGACACTGATTCTACTGGAACACCCTTGGTGAGCATCATCGTGGCAAAGGTGTGCCGGGCCATGTGAAAGGTCAGGTTCTTGTTGATACCGCAAACATCGGCTATCTCTTTCAAATAAGAGTTCATACGCTGGTTGCTGAGAATGGGTATCAATCTACCATTCTTTGCTTTGCCCTCATACTTCTTGATAATCATCTTAGGAATATCGAGAAGAAGGATATGGCTTAACGTATCAGTTTTCTGACGTGCCGTTACGATCCACTGCTTGCCGTCCATCGTTATGATATTGTCAGGAGTAAGGTTGGCTACATCAACGTAAGCAAGTCCTGTAAAGCAAGAGAATAAGAAGATGTCGCGAACATTTACCAATCGCTGCGTTGCAAATTCCTTGTGCATGATGGTATCCACTTCTTCGTCTGTCAAAAAGCCACGATCAACTCTTTTGGTCTTGAAGTGGATATTGAGGAATGGGTCGTGATTAAACACTCCAGCCTTTCGACCAAATATGATAACCGTCTTGAAAGTCTTTAAGGTCTTGATGGCCGTGTTAAAGCTCTGTCCAACCACCGTCTTGAGATAGACATCGAAATCGTGAATGACAATCGGGGTTAGTTCAATAATATTGAGGTCTGTGCGTGAATACTTCTCTTGAATGAACTTGGCGAAGTGACGCTTGCAGATGTCAAACTTGCGATAATTGGCTTTGGTAACTCCACAGCCAATCTGTGCATACATATCATTATTATATTTGGTAAACAATGAAAGAACGGTCTCCATATCCTCACGTTTACCAAGATATTCCGATTTGATGCGTTCAAGGCTGAGTTCTTCTGAGAACTCCAATCGTTGGAATATCATCTGAAGGTCTGTGCTGATGCTCGTCAGTTGTGCGTTGGTAGCCAAAGCCTCCTTGGTTCGTCCCCGTACTTTACCCAGTGTGCTATCCCACATTTCGGGATCAACACTAACGCCTGTTGTGCCGAGTGCCATTCTTTCTCCATTAAGATGGATACGCATCATAACCGATGCTTTTCCTTCTTTGTTCAAATAATTGCTTCGCAGATAGAAGCTTGTTCTGAAAATACTCTTCATACTTACAAGTTTTTAGTGCAGAAGTAAATCGTGCTTTCGACCCGTTTAAGGGTGAGTTACGCGTTATTTTTACAGCTGCAAAGTTCGACATAATTCTTTGAATAACAATGAAGTATGCGGTATCTGTGTGTACTCTGTACGGTATCAGTGGCTACAATTTTACAAAGTCGATTTTTTCTGTAGCCATATTGTAGCCAGTTGGGAGTATTTTGAGCGTTTCGGCGGTATCTGTATGTACTCCCAAGCAGGGAAGTATATAAACGAATAATCGCCGTAACTCGTTGAAGTTACGGCGATTATCTGATTTAATCATTTTTTGTTTTTCTCTTGTTCAGAGTACGTAAAGTGGAGCTGGAGGGAATCGAACCCTCGTCCAAACGAGGAAATCATAAGCTTTCTACATGCTTATCTTTGCTTGGATTTTCGTGCTGCAACAGAACCAAAGCCATCAATCGCAACCTTATCCCCTAAAGTTTCATCCGTGCCACGAGGCTGGCACGAACTATCCCCGATGTGACTGCACCACTGAACCGGAATGCTTCGGAGCAACGGCTTCCGAGTGATGTCTCGTCCCGGCACCTTGTGCCGGGATTAAGCTAATCTACTATACTTCGATTAAGCAGCAAGAGCGTAATTAGTTTCGCCAGATAAAATTTTGAAGACTGAGATTTAAGTGCAAATCGACGACGCACTGCATGCTTACTTACCATTTCTGCCCGCTGTCAAATCCAGTCAACCCCTTAACCTTGTTGTTTGCAGCAGTTCCGCTTTCTGCGGTGCAAAGATACAAAAATTTTATTTAAGCAGAGACTTATTTCGGAATAAAACTTCTGAGCGTGGATTGCATAAGTTCCGCTTTGGCTTCGGGAAATATTTTTCTTTTGAAAAAACTTATCAATTTGTTGTTTAGGAAGTGAAAGAAAAAGGTGAGAACTGTTCCGTACTGAGGGTACATCAGTCGTATACTGATGTGGCTTCAGTCGTATACTGATCTACCCCCTCTTCAAAAGGTGTCCTGACGGGGAATCTGCTTTCGGAGTTTATTTTCGGAAGTAAAGTTGTTTGGTAAATAGTTGTTACATATTCAGCGTCCTTATCGTTTCAGCTTCTTTTCGGACTTTCTCTCTCTTTTTACTCGTCATATGGCTTATTGTGCTTCTACTATAAACCGAAAAGCATTTTTAAAAAGACTGCCCGAGAGCATACTGGGCTAATTTAAACTGGCTTCTGATTCCCCGTTGCGATTCGTTTTCTATAAAAATATATTCCATGGGAAAACATTTTGGCCTCTTGTTTGTTTTCCTAAGGAAAATAGTTTTCACAGGAATAAATCAGATTAATTGGACTGAAATGAAAAAAAGTATGTTGAAAAAGTACCGACCTACCCTGCTTGGTGTTTTGCTCGGAGTATTGGCAGGCTATCTCTATTGGAGATTTATAGGTTGCTCCACCGGAAGTTGTCCGATAACATCATCTCCTATATATAGCAGTATATGGGGAGGATTGTTGGGAGGACTATCGTTTAATGCATTTCAAAAGGAACCAAAAGACAGTAAATATGAATCGCAGAAATAGGTTACCGGCAGTGGGCGTATGTCTTTTGCTCGCTTCTCTGCCGCTAAAAGCCCAGCATGACGCTTACCTGTCGGTTGACGATGCTTTGGAGATGGCGGTACGGAACAATAAAAATATCCGGATGGCGGAGTTGGAACATAAAATGGCCAATGCCGATTTTCATCAGACCGATGCCGTTTTCCTGCCTCAACTGTCGGTGGGATACCAAGCGATGGTGACAAATAACCCGTTGAATGCTTTTGGCTTTTTGCTTCAGCAAGAAAGGGTGACGGCACAGGATTTCGATCCGGCAAAGTTGAATCATCCGGGCATTACGCGAAATTATGGTGCAAGCGTCGATGTGCAAATGCCTTTATTCAATCCGGATATGATATATGCCCGTCAGGGAGCGAAAATTCAGAAGGATGTATATAAGCATAAAGCGCAATATACCGTAGATTATGTGAAATTCGAAGTGCAGAAAGCATATACCCGGTTGCAATTTGCTTATCAAGCATATGGGGTGTTGAAAGCGACTTTATCGGACGTGGAGCGGATTTCCCGGTCTGTGCAGAACTTCCATGAGCAAGGGTTGGTTCAGAAGTCTGATGTGCTGAATGCCCAAGTACAGGTGAACACCGTAGAAAGCGCACTTGCCAAAGCTGAAAGCAGTATATCCAATGCCTCTGACGGATTGAAGTTATTGCTCGGCATGCAACAAACGGAGAGTCCCCATGCTTTTCTGACGGATTCGCTGGTATTGAAGGATGAAAGCGGAATTATTGCTTCGTTCTCACCGATGAGGTCGGATGTGCTTGCCATGCAGAGGGCTGTAGATGCCTCCGATGCCATGGTGAAATCATCCGCTATGAAATTTGTTCCTACGATTAATGCTTTCGGTAGTTATCAGTTTAACGATACTAAGTTCTTAGGATTTGATAGAAATTCCTATTTGGCGGGTGTCAGTCTGAGCTGGACCGTCTTTTCGGGAAACAGAAATGCGAGCAAGTTGCGTTCTGATATATTCCGGCGGGATAAGCTGAAACTGGAACTGGAGGAATACAAGGATAAAAGCCGTATGGAAGTGAATAAGACTGCGCGCGATTTGCAAGACTTGAAGCAGGAAATCAGGAAACATCAGGTCAGTGTGGAACAGGCAGACGAGGCTTTGCGTATAATGAATAATCGTTATAAAGAAGGTCTGGTAAGCACAACTGACTTGCTTGCTTCTCAGGCGCAACTTTCGCGGCAGAAGCTTTCGTTGGCTCAGGCTGTGATGGCCTATAACATCGCTCATTATTATCAAGAGTTACTGACAACCGTTCAATAAGATAGAAATAACCATGACAACATTTATAAAAATAGTTTTTTCAGAGATTGTGCTTATTACGGCATTATCCGCCTGTTCATCGACAACCGATAAAAAAACGGAAGAAACGGCTGTTGCCGTAGAAACCTATTTACCCACAGCGTCGCAAGAAGACGGCTTCTTTGTGAGCGGAATGGTCTCGGCCAAGCAAACGGCCATGATAAGTACCCGGGTAATGGGGTTTATTGATAAAGTATATGTGAAGCAAGGAGATGCGGTAAGACAAGGGCAGTTGCTGCTTGTGGTCAATGGCGACGACCTGAAAGCAAAGAAAGCGCAGGCTGAGGCTATGATGGCCGAGGCGGAGGCTGCCGCAAAAAACGCGAATCGGGATTATGAACGCTACAAAGCACTGTATGACCGTAAGAGTGTTTCGCAGAAGGAGCTTGAAAACATGGAGCTGAACCGAACCTCTGTCAATGCCAAACTGCAAATGGCGCGTCAGGCGCGCAACGAAGTAAATGCCATGCTGGCCTATACCGATATACGTGCGCCTTTTTCAGGTATAATCACACAACGAATGATTGACGAGGGGAGCACCGCCGCTCCGGGTATGCCCCTGCTGAGCATCGAACAATCGGGCGAACCGGAGATTAAGGCCTCAGTGCCCGAAAACTATGTAGCTTATATAAAAGTGGGCAGCTCCGTTAAAGTGGATATTAAATCGCTTGGCAAACGGCTGGATGGGAAAATTAGCGAAATCAGTCCATCCTCTGCGCTCAGCGGCGGACAGTATGCCATAAAGGTAGCTATTGCTCCCGAAGAGAAAGAAAATCTCCGTTCAGGCATGTATGCCGGTATCTATATCCCCGGAGAGACGGGCGGAAGAGGCATGAAAAGCGTTTGGATAGACGCGGCTTCCATTGTCAGGCGCGACCAGCTGACCGGCGTTTATGTGGCAACCTCGGATAGCTATGCCCTGCTTCGCTGGGTGAGGCTCGGCAAAGAGATTGACGGACAAGTGGAAGCGCTTTCCGGACTGAAGGCGGAAGACAGAATTATCCGTCGTGCCGAAGGCAAGTTATATAATGGAAAGAAAATCAGTGTACAAAAATAAAACGAACAATTATGGAACAAGGAATATCAGGAAGAATAGCAAAGGTTTTTATCAGATCCAAGCTGAGTCTCCTGCTGATGATTGCTTTTGTGCTGCTCGGGCTATTCAGCATCTACTCCATTCCGCGCGAAGAAGAGCCTCAGATTGAGGTGCCTATGGCCGATATCATGATAGGTTACCCGGGAGCAACTCCCGCTGAGGTGGAAACTGCCGTGGCGCAACCTGTCGAGAAAATCGTTTCCAACATAAAAGGAGTGGAAGATGTCTATTCTGCTTCGATGGACGGTATGGCCATGCTTACGGTGCAATTCTATGTGGGTGAGGATGTAGAACGCTCGTTGGTGAAACTATACAATGAACTGATGAAGAATCTTGACCGGATGCCGCAAGGTGTCACCATGCCTCTGGTCAAGTCGCGTTCGATAGACGACGTTCCGGTTTTGTCGTTCACGATGTGGAGCGACAAGATGGGCAGTTATCAAATCAGGCAGATTGCCGAGGTTGTGTCCAATGAAATAAAGAAAATACCGGATGTGGCGCAGGTGAACATACTGGGTGGTCAGAACCGCCGCGTGAACGTGTGGCTTGATAAGGATAAGATGGCGGAAAGCAGAGTGGACTTCAGTATGATTTCCCGTTCTCTGGAAGTCGATAACGCCCGGATGCAAAGCGGGAATATCGTGACGGGCGATATGGTTTATTCTGTGCAGACCGGTAACTTCTTCGCCAATGTGGAAGAAGTAAAGAATGCCATTGTGGGGATGAAGGATGGCCAACCCGTCTATCTCCATCAGATTGCCACGGTGAATGACGGCCCTGCACTGCCCGATACCTACGTCTCCTTCGGCTACGGTGCTGCCGATCCGAAAGAACAGAGTGAACACCCCGACGAGTATGCCGCCGTAACCGTTTCCATCGCTAAGAAGAAGGGCGCGGATGCAATGAAACTGGCAGACGTCATTATAAATAAAGTGGAGCATCTGAAGAAAGACCTTATTACGGACGATTTGAATGTAGAGGTAACCCGCAACTACGGCCTTACTGCCTCGCACAAGGTTTCCGAATTGCTTTGGCACCTCACGATTGCCATTGTTATCGTTACGCTGTTCGTGATGGCGGCCATGGGATGGAGGGGTGGCTTGGTTGTATTCCTGTCCGTGCCCATCACATTTGCTCTGACACTGTTTGCATACTATTTTCTGGGCTATACGCTGAATAGAATAACGCTGTTCGCTCTCGTTTTTGTGACAGGTATTGTGACGGACGACTCGATTATCATAGCCGAAAACATGTATCGTCACTTTAAAATGAGGAAACTGCCGCCGATGCAGGCTGCTCTCTATGCCATTAACGAGGTGGGCAATCCTACGATACTGGCCACGCTGACCGTTATTGCCGCAGTACTGCCCATGGCGTTCGTGTCGGGGATGATGGGGCCTTATATGAGTCCGATGCCGATAGGCTCGTCTATCGCCATGATTTTTTCACTGCTGTTGGCACTTACGCTCACGCCTTATTTCGGTTTCCTTTTTCTCAGATATAAGGCGAAAAACAAAAAGGGTGCAGAAGAAAACAGTGCTGTTGAAGATGAGGGCGCAGAGGTGCGGCAGACACGTATCTATCAGATTTATTCGGCCATTACCACTCCCTTCCTTGAAAGCCGGAAGAAACGCTGGACTTTCATGATTGGTTTGACGGTAGTGTTATTGGGTTCGCTTGTTTTGTTTTATACCAAATCGGTTCCCGTCAAGATGCTGCCTTTCGATAACAAAAGCGAGTTTCAAGTAGTGGTTGATATGCCCGAGGGGACAACGCTGGAGCGCACTGCCGCTGTGGCACAGGAACTGGGTGCTTACATCAGTCGGCACAAGTTAGTGACCGACTATCAGATTTATGCCGGTACGTCGGCTCCCATCAGCTTCAATGGATTGGTTCGCCACTACGATATGCGTAGTGGAGACAATGTGGCTGACATTCAGGTGAATCTGGTTGATAAAGCAGAACGTAGCGAACAAAGCCATGATATAGCCAAGTCGATGCGTGCCGGTCTGCAAGAGATTGGTAAAAGGCATGGGGCCAACGTGAAGGTGGTTGAAGTCCCCCCGGGACCTCCGGTCATGTCCACCATTGTGGCCGAGATATACGGAGATGACTATGCAAAGCAGATTGAGATTGCCGAGAAGGTAAAAGCGCTTCTTACGCATACCGACAATGTGGTGGATGTGGATTGGTGCGTGGAGAGCAAGCGGACCGAATATCAGTTTGAGGTAGATAAGGACAAAGCCATGAAGCTGGGCATTCCCTCCGGACAAGTGGTACAGAACATGCGTGCGGCATTGTCGGGCATGCCTGTGGGAGTACTTCATCAGCCCTCTGCGGTCAATCAGGTGGGTATTGTGCTTCAGCTTCCGGAAAAACAACGGACGAATATCAACGAGGTGATGAGCATCAATGTGGTCAATCCGCATGGAATGCCCGCGCCGATAGGACATTTGGTGACCGTGACCGAAGGTGAAAAGCCCCAAAGCATCTACCGCAAAAACCAGAAGCGGGTGGTGTATGTGCTTGCCGAGGTGGCGGGAGAGTTGGAAAGTCCCGTATATGCCATGATGGACGTATCGCGGAAGTTGGCCGGGATTGAACTGCCGGCAGGATATACGCTTCAGGAGGAGTATAGCAGACAACCCGAGTCGGAAGACAACTTCTCGCTCAAGTGGGATGGCGAATGGAAAATAACCTACGAGGTATTTCGCGATTTAGGTCTGGCTTTTCTTTTTGTCCTTGTCATTATCTATATACTCATCGTAGGGTGGTTTCAAAACTTCATTACTCCGTTGGTACAGTTGGCGGCCATCCCCCTTTCACTGATAGGCATCGTATTGGGACACTGGATGATGGGAGCTTATTTCAGCGCGCCGTCCATGATTGGGTTTATTGCCTTGGCCGGCATCATGGTGCGCAACTCTGTGTTGCTGATAGACTTCATCGACATCCGGCTCAAAATCGGGGTGCCATTGAAACAGGCCGTCATCGAGGCCGGGGCTGTGCGTACCACTCCGATAATTCTTACGGCCGGAGGTGTGGTGCTGGGAGCTATCGTAATGTTGTTCGACCCTATTTTTCAGGGGCTTGCCATCTCTCTCATGGGCGGAACCATTACTTCGACGATGCTCACGCTGGTAGTGGTGCCTTTGCTATATTTTAAGATGTTGAAAAATAAAGTGAAATAAATATGAAATTGATTGTAGTATTAAGTATAACCGAATATCGGGAACAAGTGACAAAGCTTCTTCACGAGGCCGGAGTGACTCGTTTCAGCCTGATGGACATTACCGGATATAAACGGAAAAAAGAGCGTGTGGCGTTGAATTGGTTCGGAACGGAGGCCGAAGCGAAAGTCAATTCCATTCTGATGTTCAGCTTTGCCTCCGAAGAGGTTGCCCGGAATGTAATCCGCGTAGTCGATACTTGTAATGGAGAAGCCCGGAACCCTTTTCCGGTTCATGCTTTTATGCTTGATGTCGAACAATATTCTAAATTCTTCTGACGATGGACGAGACTTGAACTTGATGAATTTCACCTGTGCAAAACGACCTTTAAGGCGTTTCTGAAAGGAATAACCGGTAGTACTCGGTCTCGCATATACGAGACCGAGTACGTCGCATATACGAGACAGGTCACGTCGCATATACGAGGAAGACGTCCTCTGAAATACGGGTATTTAAGGGGGGGACTATCTTATGCTGTCTATCGTCGAGGATGAGCGCCTTTGTCTTCTGTTGCGGCACATTCGGGGCAAAGCCCTTTCAACACATAGTTGATGCTGTTTAATGTAAAACCTTCCGGCAGCTTCACTATCGGAGTGGGAATGTTGGTGAAGCAGAACGTTTTGTTGCACTTCTCGCAATGGAAATGTGTGTGCAGGTCGTTCACTTCGCAGGAACAGCTACTGCTGCATACTGCATATTTGAATGAGCCCGTTCCGTCGTCAATGCTATGTATCAGGTGGTGGGAGAGAAACAACATGATAGTACGGAAGATGGTGGATTTGTCAACAGTATCCAGCATGTTTTCCAAGTCGAGCAATGATACGGAGCGGTCTGCCTGCAACATGGCTTGCAGCACTAAAAGCCTTATGGCGGTAGGCGATATCTCTCTTTTTGCTAAAAGGTCCAAGCATCTTTCTTCTTCTATCATCATTCTTGCAACTCCTCCTATTTTATCAGTTTCTGTATGCGTGTGGCATTGATTATTGCAATGAGGGCAACCCCTACATCGGCAAAGACGGCTTCCCAAAGGGTGGCCAGGCCGCCGGCGCCGAGGATTAGCACAAGCAGTTTCACGCCGAATGTCAGGGATATGTTTTGCCGTATGATGCGGCGTGTCTGCCTGCCGGCATGAATGGCGGTAGCTACTTTGGACGGTTGGTCTGTCTGAATCACCACGTCGGCGGTTTCGATGGCGGCATCACTGCCCAATCCGCCCATGGCAATGCCCACATGGCTGAGGGCAAGCGCGGGAGTGTCATTGATGCCATCGCCCACAAAAGCAATCCGGTTTCTTACATCCTGGCGCAACTTCTCGATGTGCTTCACTTTTCCGTCGGGCAGCAAGTTGCCGTATGCTTGTGTCACTCCCAACTTTCGGGCAAAGTCAGAGACAATGCCTTGCTTATCTCCCGACAGTATCTGAATATTATTGATACGCAAAGCCTTTAGCTCTTCAATGGCTTCGAGGGCATCTTCTTTCAGCGTATCCGACAATAGCAGATGCCCGGCGTAGGTTGTTCCGACGGCACAAACCACAACCGTATCGGCAATGGACGAAAGCTCATCGGGATATTTCACCTGAAATTTGTCCAGCAGCCGGGTATTGCCCACTAAAATACGGTTATTGTCCATAAAGGTCTGCAGACCATGCCCGGCGATTTCCGTAATGTCCGACACGGCCATCGGCTCTATCCCTCTCTGTCCGGCGTAATTTGCAATCGCTTTGGCTACGGGATGTGTGCTGTTGCGCTCTACCGAGGCAATCAGTCGTATCAGCTCTTCTTCCGGCACGTCCGGCTGCGTTTCGCAGGATTGTACCTCGAAAACTCCTTTGGTCAGTGTGCCCGTCTTGTCGAATACCACGGTGTTGATTCGGGTGACGGCATCTAAATAATTCCCTCCCTTGAACAACACTCCCCGGCGGGATGCAGCCCCGATACCGCCGAAATATCCCAGTGGAATGCTTACCACCAATGCGCACGGGCAGGAGATGACCAGAAATACCAATGCCCGGTACAGCCAGTCGTTGAAGTTGAAAGGATATTCATGGATTATCAAGGAATAGATGAAAGGAAGCAGAACAATCAGCACGGCCAATCCGGTGACGATAGGGGTATAGATACGTGCAAATCTGCGGATGAAGAGTTCGGCCGGCGCTTTTCGTTCGGAAGCGTCTTGTACTAATTCCAGAATACGTGACAATGCACTCTTCTCGAAAGTTTTTGTCACCCGCATCCTTACTACTCTGTCGGTCGAAATCATCCCGGCAAGCACTTCTTCGCCTCGCCGTATGTTGCGAGGGGCGCTTTCTCCCGTCAGTGCAGATGTGTTGAAGGCCGCCGCTTCACCCAGCATCACACCGTCCAAAGGAACTCGTTCGCCCGCTCTCACTTCGATGACCTCGCCTGCCTTTACCCTTTGTGGGGCCTCTACCACCGCTTTGCCATCTTTTATTACCGTTGCCGTTTCCGGACGCACGTCCAGCAGAGCACTGATATTACGCTTTGCTTTATCCACCGCTTTCTCCTGAAAGAGTTCTCCCAAAGAATAGAACAACATTACGGCCACGCCCTCCGGATACTCTCCTATGTAGAAAGCTCCTATGGTGGCAATGGACATGAGGGTAAATTCGCTGAAGACATCCTTTCGTACGGCATTCTCCCATGCCTCTTTCAGAACGGGCAATCCTACCGGCAGATAGGCCGACAAATACCAGCAGAATGCCGCGTGTTTTTCTTGAAAGAAAGCAACGTCTGTTGCATTCAACATTATGCCTCCGAAAAGCAGCAGGGCGGAGAGGATGATTCTCCAATAATCCTTCAGCAAACTGCTCTTTTTCTCTTTTTCTGCTGCATGCTCGTGTGTACAACAACAATTGCAACCCATATCGTTTCCTCCATTTTTTTCTTTTTCTGATGCAAAGATAACGGAAAAAGAATGCAACTAAGTTGCAAAATTCCATATTCCGCCACCTCTGTGACATCGCATTGTGCCGTATCCGTTTTTTTTCTTCGTGCCCGGACCGTGTCTGCTCCGCATGCCATAGGTGCGGAATGGATATGGGCAGGATGGGGTGTGCATGTGGATATTGTTCTGCCGGAGAATCTCATATAAGGAAAAATGCAGTATCTTTGTGTCGAGAGTTAAGGGATGATGAACGAACGTAAGATTATTCACATTGATATGGATGCGTTTTATGCTTCTGTGGAGCAGCGTGACCATCCTGAATTGCGGGGAAAGCCCATTGCCGTGGGGCGTGTGGAGGAACGCGGGGTAGTGGCTGCGGCCAGCTATGAGGCACGCCGATTCGGAGTACGTTCCGCCATGTCTTCTCTGAAGGCGAAAAGGTTGTGCCCTCAGCTTATCTTTGTTCCGGGCAGGATGGAAGTCTATAAGTCCGTCTCCCGCCGGATACATGAGGTTTTCCATGAATATACGGATATCATCGAGCCGATTTCGCTGGATGAGGCTTTTCTGGATGTGACGGAAAACAAACCCGGCATTCTCTTGGCTGTAGATATTGCCGAGGAAATCAAGAAGAAAATCAAGGAACGCACCGGTCTTGTGGCCTCCGCCGGTGTGTCTTACAATAAGTTTCTTGCCAAGATTGCTTCCGATTATAGGAAGCCGGACGGACTTTGTACCATACATCCTTCTCAGGCGTTGGAATTTGTGGCGCGATTGCCCATCGAACGTTTCTGGGGGGTAGGGCCGGTGACGGCTAAAAAGATGCATCTTCTGGGCATTCATAATGGCGAACAGTTGCGTTGCCGTTCTTTGGAAATGTTGACCCGTGAGTTCGGCAAAGCGGGGGCTGCCTATTACGATTTTGCCCGTGGGATAGACCTGCGCCCGGTGGAGGCGGTGCGCATCCGTAAATCCATAGGATGCGAACATACATTGGAGAAAGATATCAACACACGTTCTTCGGTCATCATCGAATTGTATCATGTGGCGGTAGAGCTGGTGGAGCGGTTGGAACACAAGCATTTTCGAGGAAATACATTGACCTTGAAGATTAAATTCCATGATTTCAGTCAGATAACCCGTAGTATCACCCGGCCTAAGGAACTGGTTTCTCTGGATGTGATTCTTCCTTTGGCAAAACAACTGTTGAAAGAAGTGGAGTATGAGTATCACCCCATCCGACTGATAGGTTTATCCGTATCCAATCCTCATGAAGAGAGGCAGGCGGGAATCGGTGTCTGGGAACAATTGAGTTTTGAATTCACTGACCGGTGAACAATATGAAGTGATATAAAGAAGAAGGGCGGAGGACCATTTCGGTCTTCCGCCCTTCCTTCATTTTATTTTAAAGGTGTTTTTTACATGGTAAAGTGAGACTGCTTTGTAAGCAGCTTTTGAAGTTTGCCATTCAGTGTCTGGCACATAGTACCGTTGCCCATTGCTTGATAGCGTTTGATTTGGTACTGTAACATCATGATTTCATTTGCATTCTTTTTCATAATTGTCTTCTTTTTGTGCTTTCCGCGTTTCGGAAAGCGGGTTTTACTTTTTTCTTTCGCACTGCAAAGATACGACTTTATTTCGATAAAACATGTTTTATAACATAAAAAATAGATTTTTCCCCTTTATTGTCTTTAGAATGGCGTAGATTGCAATCTGTATATAACAAAAATATTGCATATCTTTGCGTCTGTATAATTGTGTACCTATCATGTTTATGAGCAAATTGGCAGAACTCCTGAGAAGCCCCTATCCGATATTCTATCAACGCTGGAAGGCGGTGGTGCTGCCTTCGGCTGTTATTTTTCTGATATTGTATTTGTTGCAACCGTTTGGAATCTCGGAAATGCAGTATAGTAAATTTCCCGTACTGCTGGGCTATGGGGTGGTCACTTTGCTTGCATCGTCTTCGGTGGTTTATCTGTTTCCTTTACTGTTTCCTGCCTATTATAGAGAAGAGAGATGGACGTTAGGAAAAAACTTGCTGAATATTTTAACCACCTGTTTTATGGTTATCATTGGCATTTGGTTATACACTTCTTTTCTGTTTGGAGTTGCTTTGAATATCAGCTTGTTTTTGCTTTGTTCAATGTGGGTGTTGCTGCTATCTCCGTTCCCTGTAGTGTTTTTTCTGATGTGGAATCGAAACCTGCAACTGACCCGTAACTTGAGGGAAGCTACGGAAATAAATCTTCATCTTTCAAAAGAAATGTCTTTGGAAGACATGGAGAACAGACTGGTAGAAAAGTTTTCTTCAGGGAGAATATTGACTTTCACCGGAGGGAGCAAGGAGGTCTTTGATGTTGTAGCGGAAGATTTTCTTTATGCGGAGGCAGAGGGGAATTATATCAAAGTGGCTTATCGTCCGGACAGAGAAAAACCGGTTGTCAAAAAGCTGTTGCGTTCCACCGTGAAGCAGGCGGAGGAAGCTGTCGCGGTTTGCCCTTTCATTATCCGCAGCCATAGGGCATTTCTTGTAAATGTAAGGAGGGTGGTGAAAGTAGTCGGAAACTCACAGGGATATAAATTGAGCCTCGAAGGGTGCGAAGAGGAAATACCCGTTTCGCGCGCTTATGCCAAAAAGGTGAGAACATTGATTGAAAACCGGATAAAAAGGTAGTCATTCGTCACGGAAATATACTGTTCATCACAAAGAAGTTGTTGGTCGTCACATATCCGGGCTGTCTGTCCCGGATATTTTTTTGTCTTGTATCCTTCCTTTATGTTTGCGGCAGAAAACCGGATAAATGGGGTAAAATCATGAGAAGTGAAACATTCTTTTTAGTTTTGAGCGAATTGCTCCTGATGCATCCTTTATTTGCGCAGAAGTATGTGACTGATACGGTGCGTCTGAATTTTCATATAGACAGTATCGCTTTGGAAGAGGTGGTGGTGAAAGGCAGGAAAACTCCGGTTGCCAACAGCCGTTGGAGCGATATCCAGCCTGTGGAGCTGGTCACTGTGGGTGGCGCGAACGGAGATTTATACAAAGCCTTGCAAACGCTGCCGGGCACTCAAGTGCAGGGCGAAACCGGGGAATTGTTGGTGCGTGGGGGCAGTAGTCGGGAAACACAGACCTTTATCGATGGAATGCATGTGCTGAATCCTTATACATCGAATGGCATCAATAGTCCTGCCCGCAGCCGTTACTCCACGTTCATGTTCAGTGGGGTGAACCTTGCTTCGGGAGGCGCATCGCAAGAATATGGAGAAGCGCTTTCGGCTGTGCTGCCACTTGAGACGAAAGATTACAGCAAGATCGATAAGCTGGGCGTGAACGCTTCCGTGATCGGCATAGGCGGAGGGGGTACAAAGACTTTCGGAGGCGGGTCTCTGTCAGTCGATTTGAACTATCAGAACTTGGGTCTGTATGATGAATTCTATTCCGGTAGGAAAGACTTCGAGAAACCATACCGCATGTTTTCCGCCGCCACCCAACTCCGTTATGCTCCTCGTGAGGCGGAGCTGCTGAAAGTGTACGCACAATATGACCGGACGGATTTATCTGTTCATGAGGGAGATGCCCGCCGTTTGTTTGCGCTGTGTGAGGACAATGTTTATGTCAATGCTACGTATCGCAAGCATGCTTCCGGTGGGTGGAGCGGGTTTGCAGGGGTGGCTTACGCTCATTATTACCGGGAAATCGGCGGTGCGGTCGCTTCGGGGGATCATTGGTCGGAACGGCAGCAGGAACTGCATCTGAAAGCTAAGGCGTCCAAGAGGCTATCGGCTGTGTTACGGTTGGATATGGGCGTGGAAAGTTATATGCGGGGTTATGCGGATAGGTATCTGTTGGGAGAGGTAGCGGAGGCTAACAGGTTGTACCCGGCTATTTTTGCCGGATTCTTTTCTACGAATGGTTATCTGGGGGACCGGTGGAAAGCGGAACTCTCTTTCCGCATGGAATATCTGTCGTTGAACCGGAAGATAAACTTTTCGCCCCGTTTGGCTGTAAACTACTTCGTAGGTAATGTGGTATTGTCCGGGACCATCGGGCGTTATACGCAATTACCCGAGAATAGTTATCTGATACGCCGAAAGGATTTGTTGTCCGAAGTGTGTATGCAGTATAATCTGGGTGCGCAGTATGAGGATGGAGGACGTTTCTGCAAAGCTGAACTTTATTATAAGGATTACGATCGGCTGGCGTTGGACGAAACCGGTGCCGGTGCAAGGGGTGGGCATCCTGTCTCCGATGGTTACGGATACAGCAAAGGTCTCGACTTGTTCTTTCGCGACGGGGCTTCATTCAAGAATTTGGAATACCGCTTATCTTATACTTATAATATAGTCAAGCGTAAGTATCAGGCTTATCGGGAACTGACCACTCCTCAGTATACCACCCGGCATAATGCCTCATTGGTCGTGAAGTATGCTGTACCCCGCTTGCATTCCATCATAGGACTTACCGAGCGTTTCAGCAGTGGGCGGCCTTATCATAATCCTGCATTGCCGGGGTTGATGAATGATGAAGTGAGACCCTACAATAGTCTGGATGTGGGTGTGACTTTTCTGGCAAATAAAAAAGTCATTATACACGCTTCCGTCACCAATATTCTGTGCAGGAAGAATGAATTCGGCAAGGTGGATGGTAAAGCGATTTTGGCATCGGCAGACCATTTCTTCTATGTGGGCGTATATGTCACTTTGGGGAAGAAAGCGGCGTATGATGTGTCTAATTTTTAAGAGAATGGAAATATCCCGTTGCATGCAATGGAGTGACTTGCAGATATAGTATAAGACGATTCCAAATAGATATCAAGTATTAACGTTAAAAGAATGAAGAAAATGAAAGCAATGATTGTTTTTTTAGTGTGTCTGTTTCAAGGCACGACGACACTGTTGTTTGCTCAGAACCTGACTATTGAGGTTCGTGGCATTGAAAAGGCGGAGGGGCATCTCTATGTAGCCATCTACAATTCGGAGGAGGCGTTTATGAAAAAGCCGATAGCGACGTTCAGGATAGACGTGAAAGATAAAATCGTTTCCATCCCCTGTCAAGGGTTACCGGTCGGGACGTATGCCGTTTCTCTCTTTCAGGATGAAAACGGAAACGGAAGGTTAGATACCGGAGCTTATGGCATTCCTACGGAGAAATATGGTTTCAGCAATGATGCCGAGGGTGTTATGGGACCTCCGTCATACGACAAATGCCGTTTCACCTTTTCGGCAGATACGACTTTGATGATACATTTGAAATAGAAGCATGTTTCCATGATTCAGTCGTAGAGATATTGGTAATGTAATATTCGTTTACTTTTTCAAATATCCTTTCCGGCTATGAAAATGAAGGGCCGCCTACCCCTTGTCAGAATAGCTTCTGACGGGGGTAGACCTAAGTATACGACTTAGATACCATAAGTATAGGATTGAGGTACTCTAAGTATATTACTTAGGTTGTCTTCATATAAGACCCTGTTTGGCTTTTCTTTTTTTATTGGCTTTTCAAGGTCTGTTTATGCTCTCTTTTTGGTGTGATTTTTCAATGTGGGATGAAGCTCGGATTTCTTGGGAAAATCTGCTTTTGTGACTTCCTCCTCTGCTGTTCATTCTTCTATTTAAGGGCTTTTTAATTCGCATTGAAGAAAATAAGCGGGCTTTAATTTTTATTTTATTCCTGATTTATACTATTTTTGTGACCCAACCTTAATAATAGATTATGATGAAGCGAATTACACGATTTTCTTTCCTTTTAGTATTGATGTGCTTGCTGGCCGCTTGCGGCGAACGTTCTTTCATCACCGATGCTGCTTATCGTCGGCGTGTGGAACAAGATTTCAGCCGGAAAAAGGCAATGTTGCCGCATGGTGATTTGTTTACTGTGTTCAACATGGATTTAACGCTCTATGAGCGTGAAGCCTTGGAGTTTCTTTATGCTTATATGCCTTTGGCTGATATAGCCGACTATCCCGGTGAGTTCCATCTGATGAATATACGTGCCTCTCGGAAGGCAGCAGAGGAAATGCCTTGGGGAAAGACCATCCCTGAAGAAATTTTCCGCCATTTTGTGCTTCCGGTGCGGGTGAACAATGAGCAATTGGACAGTGCACGGGTGGTGTTTTATGAAGAATTGAAAAATCGAGTGAAATCTCTTTCTCTTTATGACGCCATTCTGGAAGTGAATCACTGGTGCCACGAAAAAGCTGTCTATACCCCTTCGGATGCCCGCACCAGTTCGCCTTTGGCCACGGTGCGAACTGCCTACGGGCGTTGCGGCGAAGAATCTACTTTGCTGGTGGCCGCCCTGCGCTCGGTGGGCATTCCCGCCCGTCAGGTCTATACTCCCCGTTGGGCGCATACGGACGACAACCATGCTTGGGTAGAAGCGTGGGCCGACGGACGATGGTACTTCCTCGGCGCTTGCGAACCGGAACCGGTGCTGAATCTTGGTTGGTTCAACGCTCCCGCCAGTCGTGGCATGTTGATGCACACCAAGGTGTTCGGACGCTACGAGGGAGCAGAAGAGGTGATGTCCGTCACACCAAACTATACCGAAATCAATGTAGTGGAGAATTATGCATCGACGGCTAAGGCTACCGTTATGGTGGAGGACGAACAGGGCAATCCGGTGGCCGACGCATGTGTGGAGTTCAAACTTTATAATTATGCAGAGTTTTACACCGTGGCCCGCAAGCAGACTGATGAGAAAGGAAAGGCCTTTCTGACGGCAGGTAAAGGCGATATGCTGGTGTGGGTGTCCAAAGATGGGAAGTTCGGTTATGCCAAACTCTCTTTCGGCAAGGATGATGAACTGCGGGTGAAGCTGGACAAGGCTGCCGGCGAAGCCCATACGGTGGATTTTGATATCGTTCCGCCTCCCGAAAGTGCCGACTTGCCTAAGGTGACTCCCGAACAACGGGCTGAGAACGACCGCCGCATGGCTCGTGAAGACTCCATCCGAAATGCGTATGTCTCTACGTTTATGACCGATGAAGCGGCACGTGAGTTTGCCAAACGCTATAAGTTGGATGCAGAACTTGCTTCCCGCTTGTTGGTTGCTTCCCGGGGCAATCATCGGGTCATATTCGATTTCATGGCCCGGCTGCGTTCCGAAAAGTCAAAGCATGGCGGTTTCGACCTCCTGCAGCAAATTTCGGCCAAAGACTTGCGAGATGTTCGTAAGGAGGTGCTCATAGACCACATGTTGTCCCCCATGTGCAAGGATAACAGCCTTTTCAGCAAGTACGTACGCAATCCGCGCGTGAGCAATGAGATACTTACGCCATATAAAATTTTCTTCAAGAATGCCGTGTCGAAAGCCGATGCCGAGGCTTATGAGGCTGATCCGATGAAACTGGTGGCATGGGTGGCCGAGCATATACGGATAGAGAAAGAGTGTAATCTGGGAGGAGCGCCCATCACTCCTGAAGGTGTGTGGAAGGCACGAGTGGCCGATGCTCACAGCCGCGATATATTCTTCGTTTCGATGGCACGCAGCATGGCGATACCGGCCCGCATCGATGAAGTGACCGGAAAAGTGCAGCTGATGACGGCAAACGGGGCTGTGGATGTGAACTTCGACCAAGTGCAACCTGAAAGCCATATGCAGCAAAAAGGCCGCCTTGTGGCCGGCTATCGTTCTATCGCCTCATTGGACAATCCGAAATATTACTCCCATTTCACACTCTCCAAGCTGACTTCGCAAGGGCGTCTGCAATTACTCTCTTATGAAGAGGGTGATGCGGATATGGGAGGCGGCACTACATGGGCCGGCCTTTTGAAAGACGGTACGGCATTGGATGCCGGAAACTATGTGTTGGTGACTGGCACGCGCCTTGCCAGCGGGGCTGTACTTTCCCGGACTGTTTTCTTCAGTATCGTTCCGGGACAGACAACAAAGATTGAATTAGTGATGCGCGAGCGTAAGGATGAGGTGCAGGTCATCGGGAACTTCAATTCCGAATCGCTCTTTACTCCTCGCTCCGGCGATGGCGGAACAGATAAAAAAAGCCTGTTGCAGGTTTGCGGAAGAGGCTATTTCGTCGTAGGTGTCTTGGGCGTCAATCAAGAACCCACCAACCATGCGTTACGCGACATTGCCGCGTTCAAGAATGAGTTGGAGAAATGGGGGCGTCCGATGGTGCTTCTCTTCCCCGATGAGGTCAAGGCAGGCAAGTTTGCTCCCGCTTCTTTCCCCGGTCTGCCCGCCACCATCCGCTATGGTATCGACACCGATGGCATCGCCGCACAGATTGCGAATAACATGAAGCTGAAACACAAGGAGACGTTGCCGATATTCATCATTGCCGATACGTTCAATCGTGTGGTCTTTGTTTCGCAAGGATATACCATAGGATTAGGGGAACAACTGATGAAGACTGTTGAAAATCTATGAAAAGTCTTAGGTAAATTCCCTCAAAAAGAAGAATGGGGAATGCGCTTCTAATAGCGAAACCGTGTGAAAAATAAGTGATTCTATAACGTAGTGTAGATTGTTGAAATATGAACCAATAAAAAAAGGAGACATTAAGTCTCCTTTTTTTATTGGAGCCTCTTGTCGGATTCGAACCAACGACCCCGAGATTACAAATCACGTGCTCTGGCCAACTGAGCTAAAGAGGCGGGGTGGGTAAGCTTACTATATCGCGCCGCTACAACCAACTACCTTTGCTGCGATCAAGCCCTGGAGGATTCGAAGGGAGCTGGCCGTATAGGACTTACCCGTTTTTGCGGTTGCAAAGGTACGCTTTTTTTTGAGATCTCCAATAGGTCTGCGTTGTTTTTTGCTTTTATTTTTCCGGAAAGCGCTTTCCCTACAGCTTACATCGCATCGGGTGTGTATTTGCTCCTTATCTGCCTCTTGTCATCTTCGTGTATCCTCCGTATCTATGTATGCGGAGGTTATACGGAGATGATACGGAGATGATACGGAGTTGATACGGAGGATATACGGAGGATATACGGAGGTGATACGGAGGATATGCGGATCTTTTTTGTTAAATCATTCTTTTTCTCTCTAATATTTTGTAGTCGAAGAGATTATTTGTATCTTTGCAAACGGAAACGGATGAAAGGTGGGGAGGGGCAATCAAGCTCCTCTTTTTCGTTCTTATAGGTTAATTTATGATAGAAAAGAAAACGATTTGTCAGATTGTAAACGAGTGGTTGGAAGGAAAAGAGTATTTTCTGGTGGAAGCAACCATCGGCCCGGATGGCAAAATTTTGGTGGAAATAGACCACAAGGAGGGCGTGTGGATTGAGGACTGTGTGGAGTTGAGTCGCTACATTGAATCCCGATTGAACCGTGAGGAAGAAGACTATGAGCTGGAAGTAGGGTCGGCAGGCATCGGGCAGCCCTTCAAGGTGCTGCAGCAATACATCAACCACGTGGGCAGCGAGGTGGAGGTGCTGACAAAAGACGGACGGAAACTCAGCGGAGTGCTGAAAGAGGCGGACCAACGGCACTTTGTCGTCACCATCCGCAAGAAGGTGAAAGAAGAAGGAGCCAAACGCCCTAAGATGGTGGACGAGGATCTGAACTTTACGTACGAGGAAATAAAATATACTAAATACTTAATCAGTTTTAAATAAGACTATGGCCAAAAAAGGAGAAACTGTCAGTTTGATAGATACATTTTCGGAATTTAAGGAATTGAAGAACATTGACCGCACCACGATGGTGAGTGTGCTTGAAGAGTCGTTCCGCAGTGTGATTGCGAAGATGTTTGGCACCGATGAAAATTATGACGTGATCGTGAATCCGGATAAGGGGGATTTCGAGATATGGCGTAATCGTGAAGTTGTTGCAGACGGTGATGTAGAAGATCCGAACTTGCAAATATCTTTGAGCGAGGCACAGAAAATAGATGCTTCCTATGAGGTGGGCGAAGAAGTGACGGATGAGGTGATTTTTGCCAATTTTGGTCGTCGGGCCATCTTGAACTTGCGTCAGACGTTGGCATCCAAGATTTTGGAATTGGAGAAAGACAGCCTCTATAATAAGTATATTGATAAGGTGGGCACCATTGTCAATGCGGAGGTCTACCAGATTTGGAAGAAAGAAATGCTGCTGCTGGATGACGAAGGCAATGAGTTGTTGCTGCCTAAAACCGAACAGATTCCCAGCGACTTCTACCGCAAAGGCGAGACAGCCCGTGCCGTGGTGGCACGCGTGGACAATAAGAACAACAATCCGAAGATTATTCTAAGTCGTACGTCACCCGTATTTCTGGAACGTCTGTTCGAGATGGAAGTACCCGAAATCAATGACGGACTGATTACCATCAAGAAGATTGCCCGCATTCCCGGCGAACGTGCCAAGATTGCCGTTGAAAGCTACGACGACCGCATCGACCCGGTAGGCGCTTGCGTGGGTGTGAAGGGCAGCCGCATTCATGGCATTGTCCGCGAACTTCGCAACGAGAATATAGACGTAATCAACTATACGTCGAATATCCAGTTGTTCATACAGCGTGCCCTGAGTCCAGCCAAGATATCTTCCATTCGCTTGAACGAAGAAGAACATAAAGCGGAAGTGTTTCTGAAGCCGGAAGAGGTGTCGCTGGCTATCGGTAAGGGCGGTTTGAATATCAAACTGGCCAGCATGTTGACCGAGTACACCATCGATGTGTTCCGCGAGTTGGACGAAACGATAGAGGATGAGGACATTTATCTGGATGAGTTCCGTGATGAGATAGACGGCTGGGTGATTGACGCCATCAAGGCTATCGGCATTGACACGGCAAAGGCTGTCTTGAACGCCCCCCGCGAGATGTTGATTGAAAAGACTGATCTTGAAGAGGAAACGGTGGACGAGGTATTGCGCATTTTGAAACAGGAGTTCGAGGAAGGTTGAGTATAACGATTAGTGATGAGCGAAAACTTCTTCTTTCTCCATTATTCATGAAAAATTAAGTATGACGATAAGGTTAAACAAAGTAACAAGAGATTTGAATGTAGGAATTACGACAGCCGTCGAGTTTCTGCAGAAGAAGGGATTTACCGTTGAGGCAAATCCCAATACGAAAATTACCGATGAGCAGTTTGAACTGCTCAAGAAGGAGTTCAGTACGGATAAGGACCTTAAAATAAAATCGGAACGTTTCAGTCAGGAGCGTCAAAGCAAGGATCGCAACAAGGGATCCGTATCTATTGATGGCTATGAGGAAAATACGCAGGAGAAAGCCAAACCGGAGGAGATAAAAACCGTTGTTCCCGAAGATGCGCGCCCGAAGTTTAAGCCTGTCGGCAAGATAGATCTGGACAAACCGGGCCAGTGGCTTGCTACTGCTTCGGAAAAGGAGGAAGCCGAAAAGGTGATAGAGGAGAAGAAGGCGGAAGAGCCTGTATCGGTAGTTGTGGAAGCTCCCCAGACTGTTTCGGAAGAACATAAGGAAACGAAGCCTGAGCCGGAACTTGTATCTCAGCCCGAAGCAAATACTGAACCCGAAGTACAAACGGCAACGGTTGTAGAGAAAGAGCCGCTGATTGCTACACGGGTGGAAACCGAATCTGAAGAGGAAGAAAGAGTAGAAACTCTTTCGGTGGTGGGCACTGAACAGCCGGAAGAAAAAGAAGAACCGGAAGAAGAGGAAATCTTTAAGATACACCAGCCCGAATTTGTTTCGAAGATAAATGTAATCGGACAAATAGACTTGGCCGCTCTGAACCAGTCTACACGCCCCAAGAAGAAGTCGAAAGAAGAGAAGCGCAAAGAACGGGAGGAAAAGGAAAAGATTCGCCAGGACCAGAAGAAACTGATGAAAGAAGCCATCATCAAGGAAATTCGCCGCGAGGACAGCAAACTCAATGATTCGGGCACCGACTCGAACGGGAAGAAAAAGCGTGTCCGCATCAATAAAGAGAAGGTGGACATCAGCAATGCCTCCAATTTTCAGCGTGGCGGTAACGACCGCTCCAAGAATGCCGGTGGCGCTTCCGGTGGAGGCCAACAGGCCGGAGGTGGCCGCGGGCGGAATAAAGACCGCTTCAAGAAGCCCCTTGCAAAACAAGAAGTGAGCGAGGAAGACGTAGCCAAGCAAGTAAAGGAAACCTTGGCTCGCCTTACCTCCAAAGGCAAGAACAAGGGCGCCAAGTATCGCAAGGAAAAGCGCGACATGCTGTCCAACCGCATGCAAGAGCTCGAGGATATGGAGATGGCGGAAAGCAAGGTGCTGAAACTTACCGAATTCGTGACGGCCAACGAGCTGGCCAACATGATGGACATTTCCGTCACCCAAGTCATTGCCACTTGCATGAGCATCGGCATGATGGTGTCCATCAACCAGCGTCTGGATGCCGAGACCATCAATCTGGTGGCCGATGAATTCGGCTTTAAGACCGAATATGTCAGTGCCGAAGTTGCCCAGGCCATTGTGGAAGAAGAGGACGAGGAACAGGACTTGAAGCCTCGCGCTCCGATTGTCACCGTGATGGGACACGTAGACCACGGCAAGACTTCGCTGCTCGACTACATACGTAAGGCCAATGTCATTGCCGGTGAGGCGGGCGGCATTACCCAGCACATCGGCGCTTATCACGTTTCACTGGAAGACGGGCGTAAGATTACCTTCCTCGACACACCGGGACACGAAGCGTTTACCGCCATGCGTGCCCGCGGGGCCAAGGTGACGGATATCGCCATCATCATTGTGGCCGCGGATGACAACGTGATGCCTCAGACGAAGGAAGCCATCAACCACGCCACGGCCGCCGGTGTCCCCATCGTGTTTGCCATCAACAAGATTGATAAGCCCACGGCCAATCCCGACAAGATTAAGGAGGAGCTGGCGGGCATGAACTTCCTGGTGGAAGAGTGGGGCGGTAAATACCAGTCGCAGGACATCTCCGCCAAGAAAGGGCTGGGCGTGGCCGAGCTGATGGAAAAAGTATTGCTGGAGGCCGAACTGCTCGAACTCAAGGCCAACCCCGATCGCCGCGCCACCGGCTCCATCATCGAATCTTCGTTGGACAAGGGGCGCGGTTATGTGGCCACGGTATTGGTCTCTAACGGCACGCTGAAGATGGGCGATATTGTGTTGGCCGGCACCAGCTACGGCAAGGTGAAGGCCATGTTCAACGAGCGCAACCAGCGCATCAAGCAGGCAGGCCCCTCAGAACCGGCCTTGATATTGGGACTGAACGGGGCGCCCGCCGCCGGCGATACGTTCCACGTGATAGAAACCGAACAAGAAGCCCGCGAGATTGCCAACAAACGCGAACAGCTGCAACGCGAACAAGGCTTGCGCACGCAGAAGATGCTGACGCTCGACGAAGTGGGGCGCCGCCTGGCATTGGGCGACTTCCACGAACTGAACGTCATTGTCAAAGGCGATGTGGACGGTTCGGTAGAAGCGTTGAGCGACTCGTTGATAAAACTCTCCACCGAGCAGGTACAGGTCAACGTCATCCATAAGGGAGTGGGACAGATTTCCGAGTCGGACGTATCGTTGGCCGCCGCTTCGGATGCCATCATCGTAGGCTTCCAGGTGCGTCCCTCGGGTGCAGCCGCCAAACTGGCCGAACAGGAAGGGGTGGACATCCGCAAGTACTCCGTCATCTACGACGCCATCGAGGAAGTGAAGTCCGCCATGGAGGGCATGCTGGCGCCTACCTTGAAAGAGCAGGTCACGGCCACCATCGAAGTCCGCGAAGTGTTCAACATCACAAAGGTGGGCCTCGTGGCCGGCGCCATGGTGAAGAGCGGAAAGGTGAAACGCACGGACAAGGCCCGGCTGATTCGCGACGGCATCGTCATCTTCACCGGTTCCATCAACGCGTTGAAGCGTTTCAAGGACGACGTGAAGGAAGTGGGCACAAACTTTGAATGCGGCATCAGCCTGACCGGTTGCAACGACATCAAGGTGGACGACGTCATCGAGTCTTACGAAGAAGTGGAAGTGAAACAGACGCTATAATTACTGAAGAGAACGATGTGCCAACTGCTCTGCGGAATGTTTGCGCGGCCGGTTGGCACATTTTTTTGTATGTCGCCAAGTCTCTCTGTAAAGACCGTGTACAAGCCTCTACAGAGGCACCGCCCGCCTCTCTATAGAGACGTCGTCAATCTCTCTATAGAGACGTTACCCATCTCTCTATAGAGACGTTACCCATCTCTCTATAGAGACGTTAAGCATCTCTCTATAGAGACGTCATCAGTCTCTCTATAGAGACATTTCCGGCCCCTCCATAGAGGCGCCACAGGCCCCTCTGCGGTGCCGGCATACATCGCTCGTTCATACCTTTATTATAATATAGTATAGGGTTGAATAAACGGTATAGGATTGAATAAACAGTATATAAAGATGGCAATGATAGACATTCTGATAATCGCGGCCTTCGGAGCCGGTGCCGTCATCGGCTTCATGAAAGGATTTATCAAGCAGTTGGCCTCTATCTTGGGGTTGATTGTGGGCTTGTTGGCCGCAAAGGCTTTGTACGCCACGCTGGCCGAGAAACTCTGCCCCGCGGTGACAGACTCCATGACATGGGCGCAGATACTGGCTTTCGTCCTCATCTGGATAGCGGTGCCGCTGGCTTTTACATTGGCGGCTTCCGTACTGACCAAGGCGCTGGAAGCCATGTCGCTGGGTTGGCTGAACCGCTTGCTGGGAGGCGGATTGGGAGCACTCAAATACCTGCTGCTCGTCAGCCTGCTGATAGGAATGATAGAGTTTGTCGATGAAGAAGACCGGTTGATAAGTAAAACAAAAAAGCGGGAATCGGTGTTATATTATCCGATGAAGTCATTCGCCGGCATCTTCTTTCCCGCGGCGAAGCGTACGGCCGAACAATATATATTGAACAATCATGCAACAGAAGAAATCCTACCCTAAGCATAACAACCTGCCGCCCGCGCACGACGCCGGGATGGACGGCGAGACGAAGCCTTCCTCCAACGAGTACGTCCGGAAGATTGCGGAAGAAAAATACAAGTACGGCTTCACCACCGACGTGCACACGGACATTATCGAGTGCGGACTGAACGAAGAGGTGGTGCGGCTCATCTCCCGAAAGAAGCGTGAACCGGAGTGGCTGCTGAAGTTCCGCCTGGAAGCCTATCGGCACTGGCTGACGTTGGAAATGCCCGCGTGGGCCCATCTGCGCATTCCCCAGATAGACTACCAGTCCATCTCTTACTATGCCGACCCCACGAAGAAGAAGGAAGGGCCGAAAAGCATGGACGAGGTGGACCCGGAGTTGGTGAAAACCTTCAATAAACTGGGCATTCCTCTGGAAGAGCAGATGGCGTTGAGCGGCATGGCGGTGGACGCCGTGATGGACTCGGTGTCCGTAAAGACCACCTTCAAGGAGACTTTGATGGAGAAAGGCATCATCTTCTGCTCTTTCAGCGAGGCCGTGCGCGAGCATCCCGACTTGGTGCAGAAGTATCTGGGCTCTGTAGTGCCCTATCGCGACAACTTCTTTGCCGCACTCAACTCTGCCGTGTTCTCCGACGGCTCTTTCGTCTACATCCCCAAGGGAGTGCGCTGCCCGATGGAACTGTCTACCTACTTCCGCATCAACGCCCGCAATACGGGCCAGTTTGAAAGGACGCTGATTGTGGCCGACGACGACTCGTATGTGTCGTACCTCGAAGGCTGCACGGCCCCGATGCGCGACGAAAACCAGCTGCATGCCGCCATTGTGGAGATTGTGGTGCACCACCGTGCGGAGGTGAAGTACAGCACGGTGCAAAACTGGTATCCGGGTGACGCCGAGGGCAAAGGCGGCGTTTACAACTTCGTGACCAAGCGCGGCCATTGCAAGGGAGTGGACAGCAAACTGTCGTGGACACAGGTGGAAACGGGCTCTGCCATTACTTGGAAATACCCCTCGTGCATCCTCTCGGGCGATAACTCCACCGCGGAGTTCTACAGCGTGGCGGTGACCAACAACTATCAGCAGGCCGACACGGGAACCAAGATGATTCATCTGGGCAAGAACACCCGCAGCACCATCGTCAGCAAAGGCATCTCTGCCGGGAAGAGCGAGAACTCTTACCGCGGACTGGTGCGTGTGGCCGCCAAGGCGGACAATGCCCGCAACTATAGCCAGTGCGACTCTTTGCTGCTGGGCGACAAATGCGGAGCGCATACTTTCCCCTACATGGACATCCACAACGAAACGGCCATTGTGGAGCATGAAGCCACGACCAGCAAAATCAGCGAAGACCAGATATTCTACTGCAATCAGCGAGGCATTTCTACCGAAGATGCCGTGGGGCTGATTGTAAACGGCTATGCCAAGGAGGTGCTGAACAAACTTCCGATGGAGTTCGCCGTAGAGGCGCAGAAGCTGCTGACCATTTCGTTGGAGGGAAGCGTGGGATGATTTATGGAATGTCAGACGAAAGACAGTAAACGAATAAACAGTCAATAAACAGTGAATATAGAAATGTTAGAGATAAAAGACCTGTATGCCGGCATCCATGGCAAAGAGATATTGAAAGGCATCGACCTGACCATACGCAAAGGTGAAGTACATGCGCTCATGGGGCAGAACGGCGCCGGTAAAAGTACATTGAGCAACGTGCTGGTAGGACATCCGGCCTATGAGGTGACGCGTGGCTCGATTACCTTCAACGGGAAGGACCTGCTAGCCATGAATGCCGAAGACCGTGCGCATGAGGGCATTTTCCTTTCCTTCCAGTCACCGGTAGAGATACCGGGCGTTTCGATGGTGAACTTCATGCGTGCTGCCGTGAACGAGCAGCGCAAGTATCGTCATCTGCCGGCGTTGTCGGCCGGTGAGTTTCTGAAGTTGATGCGCGAGAAGCGTGCCATCGTGGAGTTGGATAATAAGCTTGCCAACCGCAGCGTGAACGAAGGCTTTAGCGGAGGCGAGAAGAAGCGTAACGAGATCTTCCAGATGGCCATGCTGGAACCCACTTTCGCCATTCTGGACGAGACGGACTCCGGTCTGGACGTGGATGCCCTGCGCATCGTGGCGGACGGCTTTAACAAGCTGAAGACGGCGGAGACCGGTGCGATTGTCATTACTCACTATCAACGCTTATTGGACTATATCAAACCCGATAAGGTACACGTTTTGCTTGGCGGCCGCATCGTCAAGAGCGGTGGCCCCGACTTGGCCAAGGAGATTGAACAGCGGGGCTTCGACTGGATAAAAAAGGAAGCGGGAGATTTTTAGAGAATTAGGCGCGGATGACGCGGAATGACGCGGATTATGTTATATGAAGATTTGACACATGATATATTGCAGGCATTTTACGAGGTGCATAAGGTCTTGGGATTTGGCTTTTTAGAACAGGTCTATCAGAATGCGCTTTATAAAGAACTCTCTCGTAGGGGGATGTGTGTGGAATGCCAAAAAGAAATCAAAGTATATTATAAAGGTGAATGTGTAGGAAGATATATAGCCGATATGGTTGTGAATAACACTGTAATACTTGAGTTGAAAGCTGTTCAGACGTTGCGACCGGAACATGAATGGCAACTGATAAACTATCTGAAAGCCACCACACTTGAAGTTGGTTTATTGTTGAATTTCGGGCATAGTGCAGAGTTCAAACGCAAAGTTTTCACAAACAAATAAATAAATCTGCGAAATCCGCGTAATCCGCGCCTAAATAAAGATAAGTTATGAAACCAGAACAGCAATATATAGACCTTTTCTCCCAAACGGAGGCAATGATATGCCACCACAGTGCCGAGGTGATGAATGCGCCCCGTGCGGCGGCTTTTGCCCATTTCGAGCGGCTGGGCTTTCCCACCCGTGAACAGGAGGAATACAAATATACGGATGTCAGCAAGTTCTTTGAACCGGACTACGGACTGAACCTGAACCGGCTGGACATCCCCGTGAACCCTTACGAAGTGTTCAAATGCGACGTGCCCAACATGAGCACGGCCCTGTACTTCGTGGTGAACGATTCTTTCTACGGCAAGAGCTTGCCCAAGTCCCTACTGCCCGAAGGCGTTCTCTTCGGCAGCCTGAAAGAAATGGCTGAAAAGCATCCCGAACTGGTCAGGGCGCATTACGGTAAGCTGGCCGATACGTCTGCCGACGGTGTGACGGCCTTCAACACGGCTTTTGCGCAAGACGGGGTACTGCTCTATGTGCCTAAAGGCGTGGTGGTGGAGAAGCCCATCCAGCTGGTCAACATTCTCCGTGGAGAGGTCAGCAGCCTGCTGAACCGGCGCATGCTGATTATCTTGGAAGAGGGTGCGCAAGCCCGGCTACTGGTGTGCGACCATGCCATGGACAATGTGAACTTCCTGGCCACGCAAGTGGTGGAAACCTTTGTCGGCGAGAATGCCTCTTTCGACTTTTACGAGCTGGAAGAAACACATACCGGCACAGTCCGCATCAGCAATATGTATGTGGAACAGAAAGCCCACAGCAACGTCTTACTCAACGGAATGACCCTGCACAACGGAACTACCCGCAACACCACGCAGGTGACGCTGGCAGGCGAAGGTGCCGACCTGAACCTTTGCGGGATGGTCATCGCCGACAAGAACCAACATGTGGACAACCGTACCCGCATAGACCATGCCGTACCTCGCTGTACGAGCAACGAACTCTATAAGTATGTGCTCGACGAACAGGCTGTGGGAGTGTTTGCAGGCTTGGTGCTGGTGCGTCCGGATGCGCAGCACACCAACTCGAAGCAGACCAACCGGAACCTTTGCGCCACTCGTGAGGCGCACATGTACACCCAACCGCAGCTGGAAATCTATGCGGACGACGTGACGTGCAGCCATGGCGCCACGGTGGGACAGCTCGATGACGCCGCCTTGTTCTACATGCGCCAGCGAGGCATTCCCCTGCGCGAGGCCCGCCTGCTGCTGATGTTCGCTTTCGTCAACGAGGTCATCGATACCATCCGTCTGGATGCTTTGAAAGACCGCCTGCATCTGCTGGTGGAGAAGCGTTTCCGTGGCGAACTGAACAAGTGCCGGGGATGCGCGATTTGTAACTAAGAAATTCGGAAGGCGCGGATGAGGCGGATTTCACGGAGTTTATTCATCACAACCGTGTGCAGCCCGTTCCTCCGTGCCTTGATTCAATCAGAAAGTCTATGTATGATGTTCAGAAGATAAGGGCCGACTTCCCGATACTCTCTCGTGAAGTCTACGACCATCCGCTGGTCTACCTTGACAACGGAGCCACCACGCAGAAGCCCCGTATGGTGGTGGATGCCATTGCCGACGAGTATTACTCCGTCAACGCCAACGTGCACCGAGGCGTTCACTTCCTTTCGCAGCAGGCCACGGAGCTGCACGAGGCGTCGCGCCGGACGGTGCGTGCATTCATCAATGCCCGCAGCGCCAACGAGATTGTCTTTACGCGCGGCACCACGGAGAGCGTCAACCTGCTTGCCTCTTGTTTCGGCGAGGCGTTCATGCGCGAGGGCGATGAGGTGATTGTCTCCGTGATGGAGCACCACAGCAACATCGTCCCCTGGCAACTGCTGGCTGCCAGGCGGGGAATCGTCCTCAAGGTTGTTCCCATGAACGACAAAGGCGAACTGCTGCAGGACGAGTACAGGCGTTTGTTCTCCGAACGCACCAAGATAGTCAGCCTGGCACATGTATCGAATGTGTTGGGCACGGTCAATCCCGTCAAAGAGATGATTGCCTTTGCCCACCGGCAGGGCGTGCCTGTGCTGATAGACGGCGCACAGTCCGTCCCCCACATGCCCGTGGATGTGCAAGAGCTGGATGCCGACTTCTTTGTCTTCTCCGGACATAAGGTCTACGGCCCCACCGGCGTAGGCGTGCTTTACGGCAAAGAGGAGTGGCTGGACAGGCTGCCTCCCTATCAGGGCGGCGGCGAAATGATACAGAGCGTCTCGTTCGAGAAGACCACGTTCAACGAACTGCCTTTCAAGTTCGAGGCCGGTACGCCGGACTACATCGGAACCACGGGACTGGCCCGTGCGCTGGATTATGTCTCGCTCATCGGCATGGACCGGATTGCCGCCTACGAGCACCGGCTTACCTGCTACGGCCTGCAACGGCTGAAAGAAATTCCCGGCATGCGCCTCTTCGGAGAAGCGGAACAGAGGGGCAGTGTCATCTCGTTCTTGGTGGGCGACATCCATCCTTTCGACATGGGCACGCTGCTCGACCGCCTCGGCATTGCCGTGCGCACCGGCCACCACTGTGCCCAGCCACTGATGCAACGCCTCGGCATCGAAGGCACCGTGCGTGCCTCGTTCGGACTGTACAACACCCGCGAAGAAATCGATGCGCTGGTAGCCGGCATCGAGCGTGTCAGCCGGATGTTTTGAATCTTCTTGCCTCGAGCTGACGACTTCTCATCCTCCGATTTTTCAGACGCAGATGACGCGGATGACGCAGATTTTTTATTTTTATCTGCGTCATCCGCGTCATCCGCGTCTAAAGAATTAAAGGCACATGTCCCATTCTTTTTCCCCATTTGTCAGAGGCTTGTGTCTTTCGTGTAGAACACAAGCCTCTTACATGAAGAAGGCCAGTGTCTTTCGTGTAAAACACAAGTGTCTGACAAATGCCCTATAATCAGTTGATAATTAGGACTTCGGACTGTGAGTGAGAAGATGCTTTCCGGCGGTTGTCAATACGTCTTCCGGATGGCCTTTGCCAAAGCGTCCCAATGCTCGTCCGTCATGCTCTGCGGGGTGAACAGGCACACACCGGTGGCTCCGGCCCTCATCGAACCTGCCACAGCCTCTTCTATCTCCGAGGGCAGCAAACCCCAATGTTCCGGGTCGGCCAGATTGGCCTTGTTCCGCCAGTCGCGGCAGATGAAGAGTCCGCTGTAGACGGGTGTTTGCTTGGAGGCCACGCTTTTCACTTCTTCGGCCGTCACCTTGCCCACCCACGCTGCGGGTTCCAGATAGAAGTCATTGTAGTTCATCGGGAAGTAAGCGTCCACGTTCCATTTATCCCATTCCTGGCGCACCATCCACACGGCATAACTCTTCGGGCCGGGGAAGACGTCCGCGCTCACCTTCTTGCCTTTGGCGTGGATGGCGTCCACCAGCTCGTTCACCAGTCCGGTGATGGCGTCGCAGCGGAATTGCGCCCACTCCTGGCACGTCGAAGGGTCTTCCACCTGCCGTATGTTGATGCCGCTTGCCCGTTTGAAGGCGGCCACGCAACTGTCGCAGTAGCAGTAGTCGGCGTTCGGATATTCTTCGTCCATCGTCAGGCCGTACTTTTTCCACAGTCCGCGCGCCAGGATGACGTCCGCGTAGCGGATATAGTCCAGTTGGATGTAGTCCACTTCGTCGATGGAAGCGATGCGTTCGAACTGCTCCTTGAGGAAACGTCGCGCTTGCGGCTTCAGCGGGTCCAGCGTCTTGTAGTAAGGCACATACGCCGGCTTGTCGTAGGCCGACTCACCCAAGCGGTTCACTGTATAGAAAGTTGAATCGAGGGCCGGTTGCAGCATGGTGGGAATCCATGCGTGATACTCCAGCCCCAACTCCTTGGCTATGCGAGCGGCGGTGGCCACCTTGGCCGAGTCGAAGTGAGCGTTGAAGCATACGCCCGTCGTGCCGTGCGCTTTCCAACGCTCGAAGTCGCTTCGCAGACTGGTTTCCGTAGTGTGCTCGTCCCACGACTGCCATACGTACAGAGGGACTTTCACCGAGTCTTTCTCCCCGCATCCCGCAAGAAGAAAGAGCGTGAATAGGATAAATAGGTTTTTCATGATAGTTGTTTTTATAGTTAGTTTAATTAATCTTGATAAAGGTCTTGTCCATCAGTTTGTCTATAGGCATTAAAACCTCTTTATGTGTAGAGGTGCACTTTGTTATGATGAAAGTTTTACTTATTTAGGCGCATAAAGCTAATCTTTTTTGTGACAACAGCAAAATCCAGACAGGAAAAATTGTGTTTCAATGTCATAACCGATGATGGATGGCGTTTGTTGTATCTCAAAATGCTTACAGTTTAAAATCTAAAAGCAAAAAGTGAGGTCTTCTATGTGAAGTTTATAGCTTTCGAAAGCCTATTTTAGGCTCATTTATGCCATTCAACTTTTAGATTGATAGTGCTCTGACTTTTTCAAGTGAATTCATAATATTATTGTGCTAATTATAGATTTGCGAAGCTATATGAAATATTTCATTCCAAACTTGCACAATTTGCCTAAATCTGCTACATTTGTCATCAATAAAAATAAATATAGATATTCAAAGCATTATAAAATAAATGGCATGAAGAAGATTCTTGTTAGCGGGGGTGCCGGATTTATAGGCTCTCACCTTTGTACGCGTCTGATAAATGACGGGCATCAGGTGCAATGTCTGGATAATCTTTTCACCGGTTCAAAAAAGAATATTGCCCACTTAATGGGAAATCCTCGCTTTGAATTTGTGTTGCATGATGTGGAAAATCCATATGAAACAGAGGTGGACGAAATCTATAATCTGGCTTGTCCTGCTTCTCCTATCCATTATCAATATGATGCGATCAAGACGATTAAGACCTCGGTGATGGGAGCCATAAACATGTTGGGGTTGGCCAAAAGAACCAAAGCAAAGATTTTGCAGGCATCTACCAGCGAAGTATATGGTGACCCGGTAATCCATCCCCAAGTGGAAAGCTATTGGGGGAATGTAAATCCCATAGGTATCCGTTCTTGTTATGATGAAGGCAAGCGATGTGCCGAAACCTTGTTTATGGATTATCATCGGCAAAATGGAATACGAATTAAGATTATACGCATCTTCAATACGTATGGGCCGAGGATGCTTTCGAATGATGGACGGGTAGTGTCTAATTTTGTGGTTCAAGCCTTGCAAAATCATGATATTACTATATATGGATCAGGCAACCAGACCCGTAGCTTTCAGTATATAGACGATTTGATAGAGGGGATGGTGCGTATGATGAATACGGAGGATGATTTCATTGGTCCGGTGAACTTAGGAAATCCCAATGAATTCTCTATTCTGGAATTGGCGGAAAAAATCATTAAACTGTCCGGCTCTAAATCAAAGTTGATATTTGAACCTTTACCGCATGATGACCCTAAACAGCGTCAGCCGGATATCACCTTGGCTAAAGAAAAGTTAAACTGGAAGCCTACCATCGAATTGGATGAAGGATTGCAGTATATGGTAGAATATTTTAAAGAAATCATACCTGGTAAACAGTATTTGTATAACGGGCAAACTATGTAGAAAGATGAATATGGAAATTAATCCTTCTGAGTACAAGATTCTAATCGTTGACGATGTGATGTCAAACGTGTTATTGTTGAGGGTGCTCTTGACAAACGAGAAATTTACAATTGCTACGGCCAATAACGGACGACAAGCATTGGAACAGGTAAAAAAAGAAAACCCGGACTTGATATTACTGGACGTGATGATGCCGGACTTGAGCGGCTTTGAAGTAGCCCAGCAGTTGAAAGCAAATCCCGATACGGCTGAAATCCCAATAATCTTTCTGACCGCATTGAATGGTACGGCAGATATTGTGAAAGGATTTCAGGTGGGAGGAAGTGATTTTATTTCTAAACCTTTCAATAAGGAGGAACTGATTATTCGTGTCACACATCAAATATCATTGGTGGCAGCAAAACGACTTATCCTGAGCAAGACTGAAGAATTACAACGTACTATTGCCGGACGAGATAAGCTGTATTCGGTCATTGCTCATGATTTGAGGTCTCCGATGGGCTCCATCAAAATGGTGCTGAACATGTTGATACTGAATTTGCCGGCAGAGAAGATTGGCGACGAAATGTACGAATTATTGATTATGGCCAATCAAACCACAGAAGATGTATTCTCACTGTTGGATAATCTGTTGAAGTGGACTAAGAGTCAGATAGGCAAGTTAAATGTGGTTTATCAAGATGTGAATCTTGTGGAAGTGACAGATAGCGTGATTGACATCTTCAATATGGTGGCTAAACTGAAGAAGATAACAATCAAAGAAACAAAACCGGACAAGATAATGGTGAATGCCGACATTGATATGCTGAAGACAGTGGTTCGCAATTTATTAAGTAATGCCATCAAATTTAGCAAAGAGAATTCAGAAGTCTTGGTGAAAGTCAAGGAGGAGGGGGATATGGCAGTTATCTCTGTTCAAGACTATGGCTGTGGAATCAGTGAAGAAGGACAGAAGAAATTGTTGCATACCGATACTCATTTCAGTACATTTGGCACGAACAATGAAGAGGGGTCCGGCTTAGGACTTTTGCTATGCAAGGATTTTGTTATGAAGAATGGTGGAAAACTCTGGTTCACTTCTAAAGAAAAAGAAGGCTCAACATTTTGCTTCTCCATTCCGCTGAAGAAAGGCTGACAGGGGAAAATAAGGGCTCGGTTCGAAAACCCTGTTGCTCTGACTGGCTTGATTGTATAATTGGTTACTCTTGCCCCATGAAACACAGTGGGAAGTCTTAAAAACAGCGTTTCCGGAAGGAACATTACTAATTTGAGCTTTGTAGATTACTATAAAACTGATGCAACTTTAGAGTATTGGCTTGATGAATCTGATTATCTGTCTCGTGAGGATTATAAGAGATGCTGTGTCCGGTCCTTATGGTTTTACCGAATCTAAAACGATTTAGGATTTCTCTCATCCGTGCCCGTCGTGTTTATTTTCATGTGAGATGACGTAAATGGATAGATCGTTCTACCAGCGAAATAGTATAGAATTTTTCTTTTTTAATCAACATCCAAAAGTTTCAAAAAGAAAGAAGGAAGCTTAAAACCTATAATTATCCGTGTTTTAATAGCTTCCTTTTTTTCGTGATTCCGAAGCGATTCGAACGCTTGACCCACGCCTTAGAAGGGCGTTGCTCTATCCAGCTGAGCTACGGAACCAGCCTTGTTTGCAGTGCAAAAGTACATTTTTTTGATATTACTGCAAAATTTTGCGGTAAAAAATGTGCTATAAAAACCGCTATATGCCTAGCGACATGTACGGTGGTAATCTCAAGGTCGTGATTACGGTGGTTCGGGAGGACGGACAATAAATGCAAAAAGTAGGAAGCAAATGCTTTTTATGATTAGCATTTACTTCCTCCCCGATTTATTTTTCCTTTTTGAGTTCTGCAAAGATAAGTCCTTCTAACTCTTCGGCTAATTCGGGATTGTCGAGAATGACTTGTTTCGCAGCATCACGACCTTGAGCAATTTTGGTATTATTGTAGCTGAACCAGGAACCGCTTTTCTTGATAATCTCCATCTCTACACCCAAGTCTATAATTTCGCCGGCACGTGAAATTCCTTCACCGAACATGATGTCGAACTCTGCGCGACGGAAGGGGGGGGCAACTTTATTCTTCACCACCTTGACCTTGGTTTGCTTGCCCAGAATCTCCTCACCATTCTTGATGGCCTGCCCCGGGCGGATATCGAGACGCACGGAAGCGTAGAACTTCAAGGCGTTACCACCGGTCGTAGTTTCGGGGTTACCGAACATTACACCTATCTTTTCACGTAGCTGGTTGATGAAGATGCAAGTTGTACGCGTTTTGCTGACAGCCGACGTAAGTTTACGTAGGGCCTGCGACATGAGACGTGCTTGGAGGCCTACCTTGTTTTCACCCATATCGCCTTCTATTTCAGCTTTAGGGGTTAGTGCAGCAACAGAGTCTATCACAATGATGTCAATGGCAGAGGAGTGGATGAGCTGGTCGGCAATGTCCAGAGCCTGCTCGCCATTGTCGGGCTGTGAAATGAGCAGATTATCTACGTCCACGCCTAATTTGGCGGCATAGAAGCGGTCGAATGCATGTTCGGCGTCAATGAAAGCGGCTATGCCTCCCATTTTCTGCGCTTCAGCGATGGCATGAATGGCCAAAGTGGTTTTACCTGATGACTCCGGACCGTATATCTCGATGATGCGTCCGCGTGGATAACCGCCTACGCCAAGTGCCACGTTCAGTCCGATGGAGCCGGTAGGAATTACTTCTATTGGCTCAATATTTTCACTGCCCATCTTCATGATGGAGCCTTTGCCAAAGCTCTTTTCTATTTTGTCTATGGCTGCCTGCAAAGCTTTCAACTTACCGGCAGGTGTTTCAGCGCCATTTTCTGTTTCAAAAAACAATTCGTCTTTTTTTGCCATAAATATATTACTATGTTTTAAAGAATTTGGGCGGAATGATCCTTGGTCTTCACCTCTTTGGTGGTGATGATACGTTCTACAACGCCTTCTTCGTTAATGATAAAGGTAGTGCGGAAAGTTCCCATGTATTTGCGACCGTACATGCTCTTCTCTCCCCATACGCCGAATTGCTCCACCAATTTCTTGTCAGTGTCTGCGATCAGACTAAAGGGGAGATTGTTCTTTTCGATAAATTTTTGATGCGATATTTGACTATCTACACTGACGCCGATGACCTCGTAACCGGCTTTATGTAAGTCTGTATAATTGTCACGCAGGTTGCAGGCCTGTGCGGTACACCCTGACGTCATGTCTTTGGGATAGAAATAAAGTACAATTTTTTTTCCTTTGTAATTGCTCAGGCGTATTTCTTCGCCTTTCTCATTGATACCCAGTATGTCGGGGGCTTTGTCTCCTACGTTCATGGCCTTTCGTTATTAAACTTCCAAATCTCCGTCGAAAATCTCATGCCAGGGCAATCCCTGCTTGTTGAGTTGTTCCATGAAAGGATCCGGGTCGAACTCTTCCACGTTCCATACTCCCGGTCTTTTCCAAAGGCCTTTGAGGAACATCATTGCGCCAATCATGGCAGGTACGCCGGTGGTATAGCTTACACCCTGCATGCCGGTCTCTTTATAGGCTTCCTGATGGCTGCAGTTGTTGTATACATAATAGGTGTGCTCCTTACCGTCTTTCAGTCCGCGGATGCGGCAACCGATGGAGGTCTCGCCTTCATAGTTCTCGCCCAAGTCCTGCGGATTGGGAAGTACGGCTTTGAGGAACTGCAACGGAACAATCTTGGTGCCGTTGTATTCCACCTCGTCGATACGTGCCATGCCGATGTTCTGAATTACACGCAGGTGCGTCAGATACTCCTGGCCGAATGTCATCCAGAAGCGCGCACGCTTGATGGTGGAGAAATTCTTGACCAGCGACTCCAGCTCTTCGTGATAAAGCAGATAAGAGTCGCGCGGACCTATATTGGGATAAGTGAGGTCTTTATGAATTTCAAGCGGACGGGTAGTCACCCATTGGCCGTTTTCATAATAACGTCCGTTTTGAGTGATTTCGCGGATGTTGATTTCCGGATTGAAGTTGGTGGCAAATGCTTTGTGATGGTTGCCTGCATTGCAATCCACGATATCCAGATACTCGATCCGGTCGAAGTGATGCTTGGCTGCGTAAGCCGTATAAATGCCGCTCACGCCCGGGTCGAAACCACAACCGAGAATAGCGGTAAGCCCGGCTTCTTCGAAACGTTTCTTATAGGCCCATTGCCAGCTATATTCAAAGTGGGCCACATCTTTCGGCTCGTAATTGGCCGTGTCCAGATAGTTGACGCCACTCTTCAGGCATGCTTCCATGATGGTAAGATCCTGGTAGGGGAGAGCCACGTTTATGACAATTTCGGGTTTGAAACGATTGAAAAGCGCTACAAGTTCATCCACACAGTCTGCATCTACTTGAGCGGTCTGGATGGCAGGGGTTCCGATGGCTTTGACAACGGTGTCACATTTGGACTTGGTTCGGCTGGCTATCATGACTTCTGTAAAAACATCAGGATTTTGAGCCACTTTGTGTGCAACAACGGTACCTACACCGCCCGCACCGATAATAAGAACTTTACCCATTCTTTACTACTTATTATACTATGATCTTGTTTGTGAAAATAATAGAGAGCAAATATAAGGGTTAATTCTCATAAAATCATTATGAAGCGGTTTTAATTTTACCTGATATTGGAACTTACCCGCAATTTTGACCTCTGTCATTTACATTCCGCCATCAAAAAATTAATATACACGATAAAAAGAAACACCGAAGCGGTGCTTCCGCATCGCTGTGGGCAAATGTACCTGTTTTTGCACAAAAAATAGGCCTCTAACCCTATTATAAAGAGTTTTTAAATGAAAGAGCCGTGTTGTTTTATCAAATTTTATTTTGTTTTCCGACATAAATGAATATTTTTGCAAGACTTTTAGAGAACGGGCCAATCAAAATAGACAAACAAGTTAGATAGCCACCATTAGAACATGAAAAGAATTGCAAGCATCTCCCCCCGACAGAACACCATGCGTGAGCTGAAGGATTATCTGATGATTACCTTGGGCATGATTATGTACGACATAGGATGGACAGTATTCTTGCTTCCCAATGACATTACCACAGGTGGCGTACCCGGCATTGCATCCATCATCTATTTTGCAACCGGATTACCTGTACAGTACAGCTATTTCAGCATCAACTTCATCTTACTTCTACTCGCCATCTACATCATGGGATGGAAGTTCAGCATCAAAACCATATTCGCCGTCTTCACACTGACTTTCTTCCTCACCATCATTCAGAAACTGGCAGAAGGCACCAACCTCCTCCACAACCAACCTTTCATGGCATGTGTCATTGGAGCATCCTTCTGCGGAGGAGGCGTGGGCATCGCTTTCTCCTACAATGGCAGCACAGGCGGCACGGATATCATCGCCGCCATCATTAACAAATATCGGGACATAACTTTGGGAAAGGTTATATTGATATGCGACCTCATCATCATCTCTTCCAGTTACTTTGTGTTGCGTGACTGGGAAAAGGTCGTATATGGATATGTAACCTTGTACATATGCAGCTTTGTAGTGGATCAGGTGGTGAACAGCGCCCGCCAATCGGTGCAGTTCTTCATCATCAGCGACAAATATGAAGAGATAGCCAAAAACATCAGCATACATCCACACCGGGGAGCAACAGTCATCAATGCTTCAGGCTTCTATACCGGACGCGAAGTGAAAATGCTCTTCATTCTTGCCAAGAAACGGGAATCCCCCGTTATTTTCCGGTTGATAAAAGACATAGATCCCAATGCATTCGTCTCACAGAGTGCAGTCATCGGGGTATATGGAAAAGGGTTCGACACGATCAAGGTAAAATGAAATGTCCTTTTTCCCAGCGATAAACAATGGAGCGGCGAATAAATGCGGTCAGTTTTTCTGCCGCTTCTTTATCCATATAATCTGTTGTGGCAAGCGTAAACGTCAGTGCAGGTTCCTCAGCGGCAAGTTCGGCTTTCACCAACAGCATATCAGCTTGACGTAAGGCTGCCTGCCGGTATACATCGGACGTATCAGGATTCATAGTCAGAAAATCGTTCATAGCGGGCCATTGGGACAGGAAAGATGAAGACGGCAGTTCTTGCCAATCGGCAGCATAGAACTTTACACGACTGTCGCAAGCCGGAGCGCAGGCCGTAGAGACCACACAAATAACCTTTGTACTATCGTTCATCGGCAAAAGTTTCATTTCCCAAAAACTTTGCGAGGACATCCTTACTTTTATATAATCAGGAGAAAGTGCAGTCATTTCCGATTTACCTCCGAAGCGATTGGTTACCTCAGCTTTCATCTTGCTCTCCAGAAAGTCTATAAAATCAGCACGATTCACAGCAGAAAGCGACGGGCATAATGAATCAGGCATGTTTTTAAAAAACATTTTAGCTTCCTGAGCCAGCAAACAAGCGGTTCCAAGGAAAAGCAGACATATCAAAATGCTTAATCGTTTCTTCATCATATTTTCTTCTTAAATATTTCATTGCGCCATCCGATTGCAAGCTACTCTACCCGCTCCAAACAGCTTTTCACAGAAGTGCCCATATACACTTCAGCCATCAGTCTTTACTCATTTACTGCCCAAATATAGGAAGAACATTCCAATCAACACCAAAACAAGGTCTACAGCCTTGCTTTTTAAATTCTTTTCACGGAAGAAAAGCGCGCCGAAAAGGAAAGAGACGACTACACTTCCGCGGCGAACCATGGAAACAATGGAAATCATGGAGTCATCGTAACTCAAGGCATAGAAATAAACAAAATCGGCCGCACAAAGAAAAAGAGAGATGCCAATGATTGTCCACTCCCAACGGAACGGAGTGCTCTCTTTGCGCCGGGGATACCACAACAGCAGGATGACGGGACACATGATAAAGACCTGATAGACATTGTACCAAGACTGAACCAACATCGGGTTGAGGTGCTTCATCAGGTATTTGTCGTACAATCCGCTGACGGCACCCGTCACAGCGGCAAGCACGATAAAGAGAATCCACTTGTTGTGCCTGAAGTCGATGCCTTCTTTCTTGCCCGAACGGCTCAGCATGAAGAAGGAAAGCACCGCAAGCATCACCCCGATCCATTGATAAAGATTCAGCCGCTCGCCAAACACCAGCATGGCTCCCACAAGCACCATCACCGGGCGGGTGGCATTTATAGGCCCCACGATGGTCAGCGGCAGATGCTTCATTCCGAAATAGCCGAACACCCACGACGAAAGCACAATGAACGATTTTATCACAATGAACTTATGCGCCTCCCATCCCGCCACGGGAACATCGAACATGCTGCCTCGCAAGGCAGAAGGAGCAAAGGCCGAAATCAAGATGAAAGGAAGAAAGACAAAACTTGAGAAAAGCGTATTCAGAAACAGTACCGGCAACACGGCATTGTCGCGAAGCGACTGCTTCTTGAAGGCATCATAAAATCCCAGCAAAGCCGCCGAGAGAAAGGCAAGCAATAACCACATCGGTTTGTTTACAATTTAATGATTTACAATTTCAATTCGACCATACAAAGCCGTAGAAGTCCATACCCACTAACCACTAATCACTAAGAAAAATTTCCTCCGGATAGGCTACATCCACCAGAAACAGCGCATTGCCGGGAGCAGAAGCGCCGGCCCGGCAACGGTCGCGCTGCTCGATGACTTGCCTGAAACCCTCGACGGAGAGTTTGCCCCGCCCCACTTCAAGCAGCGTCCCCACAATGGCACGCACCATGTTACGCAAGAAACGATCGGCTTTAATGGTAAACATCCACGTCACTTCATCTTGCCGCGTCCACCCGGCATGCATGATACGGCAGTTGTTGGTCTTTACATCGGTATGCAGCTTACTGAAGCTGGTAAAATCGGTATAGTCAAACAAAGTCCGGGCCGCTTCATTCATCCGTTCAAAATCGGGAGTTTGAAACAGGCGGCAACGATATTGGCGATTGAAAGGTGTCTTGGCCGTAGTGACATAATAGCGGTATGTGCGTGCCGTCGCGTCAAAACGGGCATGTGCATCCGGCTTTACGGCACGCAGACGGCAGACAGAGATATCGGGAGGAAGAAGCCGATTCAGTTTGTCAGCTATTACAAGGGTGTCCAAAAGCGTATCGCTGTCAAAGTGAGCCACCATAAGAGAAGCATGTACCCCGGCATCAGTGCGTCCCGCACCCACCACCTCCACTTCACGGCGCAACAAGGTGGAAAGCGCTTTCGTCAGGCACGCCTGCACACTAACTCCGTTAGGCTGAATTTGCCAACCGTGATAGGCCGTTCCATCATAAGCCAGATATATGAAATATCGTCGCACGTTCTCTGCTTTTTTCTGAATCATCGGCTGCAAAGGTACGAAAAGAGACGAAAAAAGCCACAAACTGTCTCCGCAGTTTCAACTGTTTGCCTTATCTTTGTCCGGATTTTCATCGCAACCTCATTGGTTTGCATCAAAAAAAAACAGAAAATGAAGACACTGCATAAAAAACATTTTATACCGGTTTTGCTACTTGCCGCACTGGCTGCCACATGCACCCTTGCCGGCTGCAAAAAGAAAGACATGTCGCTCAAGCTGAACCAGCCTCGCAACATCCGGGGCGTCATCAGCTACAAACGTTCTTTCGGCGATTTGAACGAGAAGCATCTCAATGTGGCCCAAGCACTCGGCATACCGCCGGTCTCTTCGCGCGGAGAAGCAGAAAAGATGAAAGAGAAGCTGCGGCTCATCACGACGAATGACCTGTATGCCGTGGATTCGCTGACGCACTCCCTTCCTTATCTCGTCCCGGCAGCGGCAAGCCTGCTGGACACTATCGGCAGCAACTTCCTCGACTCTCTGGCCGCCAAAGGGTTAAACCCCAATAAGGTGGTAGTGACATCCGTGCTTCGCACCAAAGAGGACGTCAAACGCTTGCGCCGCCGCAATGTCAATGCCTCCGAAAACTCCGCCCACTTCTATGGCACCACGTTCGATGTCAGTTGGAAGCGTTTCCAAAAAGTGGAAGATAAAGACGGACGTCCCTTGCAAGACGTCAGCTCGGACACATTGAAGCTGGTACTGTCCGAAGTGCTAAGGGACCTGAAAAAGGCGGAGAAGTGTTATGTCAAATATGAGTTAAAGCAAGGGTGTTTTCACATCACGGCCCGAAAATAAGCATGGCTACTTAGCAAGCCACATGATTCCACGTTTTCAGCCTGCCCTATACTTCTCCTTTGCAAATTCTATACACGCCATTACCTCGCTTACAAAAGCTTTGTCCTACCTAAAATAAGACTATCCTCGTTTTATGCAAGAAAGGTATCATCGACATGGGGATGTTGAGCATTACCACATGGGGATGTCGGTAGCGTCAACATGTGGGTGTCATACATTTCAACACCCGGATGTCATTCATATCATTACTATAAAAAAATAGATTATTTAATAGAGATGGACAGGAAAGATTCAGGAAGAATAAAATAGAACTCTTATTGATGCCCGCTAACCCTTTACAAGCTCCATGCTTCCGGCAGTCACCTCATCTACAAAAGTTTTGTTTTTCTCAAATAAGCCTGTCCTCTTTATAATAGATACCACAGCCTGAATTTATTTTAAACTCCAAATGTTTTTTGCTTTTTAAGACTCTAAATAGCAGGTTAACAATATAAATTAGTAGATTTGTTTCTTATAAGAAATAACATCTTAATAGAAAACAAAAGAAATACAGGTGTGATAAGGAAGCCCGTCTTAGTATGTAAAATTTTAGCTGAACACACTATGAAAAATGTCAATAAAAATATCCTCGTGCTATTGTGTATTTTGCTGTCTTGTTCATTTTATGGAATGGCACAAAACATCAAATCTTTTGATTTTAAAGGAAATCTTTTCTATAATACAATTACTTCTATTGAACAAGACACATTAGGGTTTATGTGGTTAGGATTGGATAACGGTGTCTTTCTTTTTGATGGTTATTCTCTTCAGCCATTAACCCATTCAATGATAAGCGATCATTATGTTAATTTCTTAAGCCACAGAAAGACGACATTGTATATAGGAACTAATGAAGGACTTTATGCCTACGACTATATAAATAACCAATGTGAACTTTGTTCGCCGTTATTGGAGTCCCAGAATATCATAGCTTATCAGTATAACGGCGATTATCAAATCGTTGCTACAGACAGAGAAATCTTCCTCTTCAATTATAACTGGAAATTCATCCGCAAAATAACCATATATAAAGAATCACTGAATAATCATATTACTTCTATGGTGACTTATGGAAATCAAAAAATCTTATTAGGCACAGAATCCGGACTGGTAATCATTCATATTGGTAATGACGGCAAAACGAAAATCGACACTTTATATAGTGGAGATAAAATTGTTCAATTATTTATTGACAGCCGTAAGAAACTATGGATATGCCGTGGTGAAGAAATATTATATAGCAACATAGATGCTTTGGATTCTGTGGGAGTATCAGGATTTAATCATATCGCCTATAATCACGAAGTTATCTCCTTCTTTGAATACGCGAACCAAGTGTGGGTAGGAACCAGAGGATATGGTATTTCCATATACGAATATGACCATAGCGGAAAGGTAACCTTAAAAAATAAATTATTAATAGATAAATCAGGAGATAACGAGCTGAAAAACACTATCAATAAAATCTATAAAGACAAGAAATCCAGAATCTGGATATGTACATTAGAGGGGGTATACTTATACAATGATGAATCCTCTAATTTTCATGTCATCAAGTATAGCAAAGACAGAAAGGATGTTCCCTCCAGCAATATTATTTCTTCCATATACTGTGATGCCAATTACTTATGGTTAGCCACATCCAATGGAATTAATAAAATTAAATGGAACAATAAGAATGACTACACTATTACGCAATATGTTGACCGAAGAAATACAAATGATATAATTGCAGGTAATAAAATCCAGTGCATCACCAAAATAAAAGAGCAAAAATTTCTGATTAGCACGAAAAACGCCATCAAATTTTTTGATTCGGAAAGATGCCTTTTTTACGACGACCAATCACTGAATGCTGCTTTAGAACAATATGGAATGCGATATGTACGTTCCATATTCAAGGACTATTACAATAATATCTGGCTTGCATTCTCCGAAGGCGGAGTTGGCTGCATTAATGCTTCAACCGGCAAATTCACCAGATTAGGCTATCCTGAGAAGGTGAAAGGCAAGCACAGAGCCATTTGCAGGGATAGCAATGGAAACATTTGGCTTTCATCAGACAATGATGGATTATATCGCCTGCAAGTAGATGATGATTTGAAAGTTGTAAGTACAAAGCTATATCATAGAAATATGTTTGGTGGTTCGTGGCTAACGGCTATATACATAGACCATCAAAAAAGAATATGGGCCGGAACAGCAAACGGATTATATAGATACAACATCGAGCAAGATAAGTTTACAAGATTAGAATTCCCATATTCAAGAAAGAGTTCCTATATTGGAGCCATTATACAAGATAACATGGAAAACATATGGGCGGTTAGTTTACATGGTATTTATAAGATCAATATAGAAGATTTGATTGTCTATTATGAATTGAATGTAAATCAAAATATCATAAAGACTTGGTATATTTTAGGAACATGCGTCAACCGCAATGGAGAAATATTTATAGGAGGAGTAAATGGACTCAACTTTTTTAATCCTACTCAATTGACACCAGACACCTATCCGCATAATGTCTATATATCCAGTATAAAGATTCTGAATAAAGATAACTTTTCCGATGAAAAGCAAAACCCCTTACACGAGATTAATAATTCCGGTAAGTTGGCATTATCGTATAAAGACACTCAATTTTCCATGTCTTTCAGTTCTCTCTATTATAAAGATCCGACAAAGATAGAGTATGCCTATATGTTAGAGGGCTTCGATAAAGATTGGATTATTACAGATGCATCAAGAAATAGTGCTTCTTATTCTAATTTAACTCCCGGCACATACATTTTTAAAGTAAAATCAACTAATGCTTCAGGAATTTGGATGGACAATATACGGACTGTTGAAATCGTTGTGGGAAAGGCTCCATGGAGAACCTGGTGGGCCTACTCCATATATGTTACCGTAGTTGTAGGCATCTTACTATTAGTTGTCCGAAACTTTAATTTAGGTTCAAGATTGAAGCATAAGGATGCTTTATCTAAGTGGAAATTGGATTATTACACCCGTTTGTCATATGGCTTTAAAGTACCATTAACCCTGATTTATGCACCTTTACAATATTTACTGAAAAACTATGACCAGTTGACATTTTCAGATATTAAGCACATGCTACATATAATGTCAGGCAATGTATTCAAATTATCGGAACAAGTATCGAAGTTGATGGAGTTCAAAAAAGTATCTTTGGGAGAATATGACGTACAGCTATCAGAAGTGGATGCTATTCCTGTTATCCAAGGAATTTATGATTTATTTATAGATGAATTTGCCACTAAACATATAACTCACTCAATAGAAGGGAACGTGACTTCTGTTACAACTATCATAGACATAACCAAGATAGAAGTAGCTCTCTATAATATCATGGAAGATGCTATCTCTTATATAACAGATGACGGTAGAATTGAAGTGAAATATATGCTTGACTCACATGATTACAAACTGAACGTAAGTATCATTGCATCGCGAAATGGAGAAGGCGAATCTAATATAAAAGAGTTAAACACTCGTTTTCTAATTGCATATGATTATCTGAAAGTGCATCATAGTGAATTATCCATACGCAATATTGAAGGCAGCCAGATGAGAGAATATACTTTCGGCTTACTATTAGGAGGCTCACATTATAGTGCAAGAGAAATGAAAACATTGGATAGAGCGCAATCTGTATCGCTGCTATTACCTGTAACTATTCAAAAAGACAGGACTGTAGATGAATTGAGTCTTGATTCGGATAAAAATCTGCCAATGATTTACCTGTACGAGGGAGACAAAGATATAGACCTTTTCATAAAGTCTGTTTTCCAAGATAAATTTAACGTATCGCTAAAGACAGCTTCCACCGACATAAAGCACATGCTCGACAGAGTCCCCTCTTTAGTTATTTTTGATGTTGTGAAAGAGGACGACTATAAATTTGAGTTATGCCGCAAAATGAAAGAATACCAGATACTATCAGCAATACCCGTCATTTTCATTTCATCGATCCTTTCTGAAATAACAGAACAGAAAGCATATGAAGCGGGGGCTGATATGTTTATTGTAAAACCCTTCAATGTAGCCAGTCTGGATGTAAGAATAAAACAGTTACTTGATGTACGTACGGCAATCAAAGAGAACATTCGAAAAGAGCTGATTATAGACCCTAAAGAAGTACTTATTACATCAGATGATGACAAATTCGTTGCCAATATCATCAACGTTATAGAAGACAACATGGCAGATGTTGAGTTTAACATTGATAAATTGGCCGGTTTGCTAAATATAAGTCGTTCTACCTTATATAGAAGAGCTATAGAAATTACAAATTTGTCGCCAAGTGATTTGATCAGGAAAAGACGCATGCGACGAGCGGCAGAGTTGTTGAAACAGACTTCTTATCCCGTCTCAGAAATATGTTACATGGTTGGATATTCAGATCAACGCTATTTCGGACAGAGCTTTAAGAAAGAGTTTGGTTTAACTCCGAAACAATATTCTCTGCAAAAAAAGATATAGGAATAGAATTGCTTTTGGGCAAAGTTTACAGATACACTAATTGCCTCAGCAAGGTAAGCATATGGATATTCATTATGAAACATCTAGGGATTAATGTTTTCTAAAAAAATCATTTATTATATACCAGGCTTTTTTACGATATCCTTGATCTGAGATTAACCCTTTCCGGTTCCAACCATTTTGATTGAGCGGATGAAAACGATAAGGAGAACGAAAATCAAATAAAATCCAAGGGGCTATACCTGCCAAGTTAGGAATAGAAACAAACATTTCTAAATTATCCTTATAAAGCTGTTCCTGATATTCTTCACTCCATGAACTCGCTACCGTAGCATCTCCATGCCGGCCATATAATGCCTCTCCACCAAATTCGGAAATAAAAAGCGGTTTATCGGGACAGATATTCCAGCTAATTTCAGACGGTTTTAGTGGCCAAGGATGATACCATCCCATGTATTTATTGATAGATATAACATCCAAATATTCCGTAAGTGTATCCTCCAACTCAAATGTGCTGGTATCATTATTCCACTTCACCTTATCAAAAGCAGCAGTAAGAAGCCTGGTGGTATCCATCTTTTGACAATTATTTATAATTTCTCTCAGAAAACTGTCGCGCGGTTTGGATGGGCTTGTTTCATTAGCAATCCCCCAAAAAGTTAAAGCACATCTGTTCCTATCTCTCATTACCATTTCAGAATGCATGGCCAATGCCTTCCGCAAAGTTGCTTTACTATTGAAATCTATATTTTGCCAAAGTGGTATTTCTTCCCAAAGCATGAAACCCATTTTTTCGGCCAGTCTTACGATATACTCATTTTGAGGATAATGTGCCAGCCGTATCAGATTAGCTCCCAATGTCTTCGCTTCGGACAGCAGAGCTACCGCATCTTGTTGAGAGAAAGCCCTGCCTTGCCTTTGGGCTATTTCTTCATGAAAGTTGATACCTTTCATAAAGACAGGATTACCGTTCAGGTAAATATGTTTCCCTTTGACATAAAGATTCCTAAATCCAATCTCCTCCTCAATAGTATCGTTACGGGTAGCCAACTGGACCAAATACAAATGAGGTGTTTGCGGTGACCAGCGCTGCAACCGTTTAACTTTCATGGAGGTTTGAGCCATACCTGTACTATCTGTACTCAACTGCCAGAATACATTCAAAGCGGGAATAGCAATTCGGATATTTTCATTTACACGCTTTTCAGAAAGCTGTACTTTGACATGAATCAAATCCGGTTTATATTTGTCTAATTGTATAAAATAATGGTCAATATAAACTTGAGGAGTTTTCACAATCATAACATCTCGAGTAATGCCACCATAGTTCCACCAGTCATAGAGCAAAGCCGGTATTGCATCTTTATTTCTACTGTTATCAACCTCCAATACAAGAAAATTATTCCCAGAAACAATATGGTCTGTTATATTTATCTGAAAAGGAGTGAATCCTCCTTCATGTGCACCTATTTTTGTGCCATTCAGATATACAGTACTTCGGTAATTTACTGCTCCGAAATATAGAAATATATTTTCGTCAGAACTCCTTTGTACGCTGAAATACTTTGCATACCACACAGTTCCTTCATAGTATTTTAATTCCGGACATTGAGAATTCCAGTCACCCGGCACATTAAGGCGCAGTCCTCCCTCAAAAGCGTATTCTTTGAAATCGAATTTACTTTTTAGAGGTTTATCTTTATAGATGGAATCTTTATGCCCATGCAGATAAGGGTCTATGATCACATCCCACTTCCCGTTCAATAGGGAATATTTCCGACCATATACGTTTGTCATAGCAAGTTGGGCACGTATAATCTGTACCTGATTGCAGCAAATCCATAACAGTAAAAATAAATAAGTCAGCCTCTTTTTCATGGTAGTTGTCAAGTATTGTTTATGGATAAATACAGGTTAGATTGTCCCAATTGTCCTAACCCACATCTTTGTACAATTGACCGAAATATCTATTGCAACAGTTTCTTATATCTGAGTAATGCTTCCACATAATAATAATCAGCATATGTAAGTGGAACATCAACTTCACTGTTTCGAGGTTTATTCCCCACTGAATGTTTAAGAATAAACCCACCATTCGTTCGAGGGGCTGCCAGATACTCATCTGACGAGAGTGTTCTTAACTGTTGACCGGCTACAGATTGAAATTCCTTAGAAAGTTTATCATCATTGACACATTGGCTCAACTCTAACAGAGCAGATGCTATGATAGATCCAGCAGAAGCATCCCTCGGCTCGTCCGGAATATTCGGCGCATCAAAATCCCAATAAGGAATCTTATCTTCCGGAAGATTTGGGTGATGCAGGATAAACTTTGCAATGTTAATGGCTTGCTGGAGATATTTTCCATTCTGGGTTTCTCTATACATCATTGTATAGCCATACAATCCCCATGCTTGTCCACGTGCCCATGCTGAAGTACTTGAATATCCCTGATGAGTATCCATTTTGAGCGTTTTGTTATCTATGGTATCATAATCTACGACATGACATGAGCTATAATCCGGACGAAAATGATTTGCCATAGTTACTGTGGCATGGCTATTTGCAATTTTATCAAACAATGAGTCCTGCGACAATTTATATGCATTTTCCAATAGCTCCAAATTCATCAGATTGTCAATAATCACAGGATACATCCATTTAGGCTTATTATCCCACGAACGAATAACTCCTAAATTTTCGTTATAGCGTGTAGCTAACGACCGGGCACTTTGTAACAAGACTTTTTTATAGTTTTTATTCCCTGTTATTCTGTAACCATTTCCAAAACTACAGTTCATCATAAAACCTAAATCATGCGTATCTAAAGCATATTGTTCTTTCTCAATACGCATCGTATAGTTTTCTGCATATTTCTTCAGCGTTTTATTCCCAGTAGCTTCATAAAGCATCCATAAAGTCCCTGGAAAGAAACCACTACACCACCAATGTGTATCCGATGTAACAAGAGTCCCATCTTTCTCTGTGGTCTTTGGAAGCCTGTCAGGTTGGTCCATTAGACTTGCAGCCATAAATTCGGACTGCTCAATGCTACGTTCTAATCCTTTTTCTATTATAGCACTCATCATATCATTATTATTATTACTGCATGATGGTAAGAGGAGTACCATTGCTAATTCTGCCAAAATCAATGTCTTTTTCATTCTGTTTTATTTTTAGTTATTTTTCCAATCAGTTAACGGCATTATTCCTTTGCGGGAATCAAAATTTCCTTCCGGTATGAGTTTAACCTGTAACACTTCTGTCGCATCGGGATGCAACTCTGCTTCAAATCCGACGAATGTTACCCCCGGATTTTTTGCATCCCAACTATTGGGTGATGTCGCATTCCAAATCTTCATTCTGATCTTTGCCGAAGACTCCACTTCCAATAATAGTTTTTCTCCATTCTGAAAGAGTTGTATAGTATGTTCACCTATAATATCAGGTTGAGCCTCTGTCACCATATTCCAGCGAATGACTGTGGGTTGTCCCAATGTTTTTATTTCATCTCTAACAACTGCGTAGTGCGAATCAACGATGGCTACTCCTCTTTTTACTTCTTTTGCTTGACCTTCATATATCTGCGTAAGATCTGCAATAGCATACATGAAATCTTCATTGTCCTGGAAGTCTGTAATCGTTGCATAACCATTCACATTTTGATATTTGTTGTCAAAAGAGAGTGTATTATGGGCCAGATTATTGTATCTAAAGACTTTCCACCGATCAGACTCCTGACTCTTATTCCATAAATCAAGGCCTTTTGATTCTAATGAGTTGTAATCCTGAGGGCCTAAATCCATGCCCCAACGAGTGTTCTTACTAATAAAGATAAAAGAACCGGCATCCAAATGTGTGTGTCCAGATTGTGCTGTCCCTCCTTTGAACGCAATGGATAATCCATGTTGATAATCCCACGTAGTCCGCATAAGGGCAACAGGAGTAGTTGTTTTGCTTGATACCCATATTCTTTGAGTGGGTCTAGGCAGAATATCCATAGGAGTAGAAGCACCCCATATCAGACCCAATATGGCATATCGATAAGACATAAGCCTCTTTCTGGAAGACAGACTAAACTGATATTTCTCACTCCAAAGAATATCTTTATCAGAAGTCCTATTAGCAAACCAGAACATAGCAGGACTTACGCGACCAGATGATGAACAATCTCCATAGTTGAAGGATTTACCATCAGAAAGCAACATGTTCTGGATAAATTTACCGGTATTTAAGAAACCCGGTTCTTGAGAAAGATTATAATCAGTTCCCATAACCTTTTCCAAGGCATCAATTAAAAGGAGGTTGTAAGTCGTCCCATACCCCCAGTAGGAATAGCCCTCGGCATACGCACCATCAGGAGCATAGACGGACATAGGTAGTTTAACAGATTGAACAGCCCGGTTGATTAACTTATCAGCGAAGGTTGGAATTTTATCATAAATAGCCAAAGCTCCAAGTGTTATTCCACCATTACATACCTGATTCCAATTATTGTTCCGATAGAGCCAGCTATTATAGCGGCTATCCAACGATGGATTCAACCCTTTCATTTCTATAGCTTTCTCTATTTTAATTTTAGTCCGATCACTGATAAAATTGTAAAGCCAGTCATATCCGATAGCCATAGCCGCAGTCATTTCGGCTACATCCAGAAAGTGAGACGGATTCCAATCAACAAAGCCTGCGGCATTATCTAATTCACTTTCCGCCTGTCGGGCATATTTCGCTTCACCGCTCATTCTGTAAGCATATCCTAAAATCAATGTTCTACGCAGAATTTCACGAGACACTTCAAGCAATCTTCTGCCCTGAACAGTTCTTTGACAATTGGGCTTACCCAGAAGATTATCAGCCTCTTCCATCATGAAAGCATGATATTCTTTCCACATTCCATCTGTTTGCACGGCAGAACGAATGACAGCCTCATCTTCTGTTGTCATTATTAAATAGGGATGTTTCCTTGCTTTAACTTTCTTGCTATCCCCTTCTTGAGCCGATATACAAGCAGAGTAGAACATTGCTAAAAATATAAATAGCATATTCTTCATTTTCTTCTCACTTTAAAATAATGCTCCAATAGGTCCTTGAGTCGTGGAAGCTGTTGCCGATTTAGAAGAGGCCGAATAATGAAATGTGAATGTTTTTCCTGATTCAATACCTTCTACTCCGTCTTCATCTACATAAAATGGAAGATCTGCCCATTTGACCATATTACTTCCCATATTCTCAAAGAATTTATCAATATATTCCATTGGCAAAGCTGGTGGATAATCAAAAACCAGCACTTCCGAGAAATTGTCCTTAAAAGTCAGTTTACCTTGCTCTATCAGCTGATAGCCATCATCGGATAAGGCAGTACGCTTCTGATTCCGTGGGTATTTTGCAAACAACCCTTCCATTTCTTCAGAGAAAAAGAGGTTGTTGTTACAAATACTCATATCTATATCTTTAGCACGTTCATCTTTCTTTGGTATTGAAATTTGCCAAAACACATTACTCTTGTTACTCGATTTCCACCCTACATTAGCAAAAATATTATTCTCAATTTCAACCTTGATGGCATAGTTTATTTGTATATGATGCCCGACATTATAGAAGGTAGTATGTTTAATTCCAAAATAGTTTGTGACTACATTATCAAATCGTACGATATGGGCAGTGTTATTATAAAGATAACAGTTATTGATTACAATGCTATCCTGCTCGTTTCCACGTGAATCAATTAATCTGCCGTTGGCCGGATCACTTGTGAGAGCTAAATTACGAACGGTAGAGTTATTCAGATAAATTTTATTATTGACATTGTCAGTACGAATGCAGAAATTTCTGCAATAATCAATAAAACAATTATCAAATTTCAATCTCACGTTTGATGCGTCAATACGAAACAGACGCTGCATGAGATTACCTGTTGCCGCATCCTTACCTATAATATAAATATTCTCAAAAGTGGCACTACCTGCCAAACGGATCATATCAGCATTTAGGGCTCCTTGTGCATCACAAATGGGCTGTATGACTGGCATTTTACCTGAACCTTTTTCCGCCTTAATCACAACATTATGTTTGAATACGTTCTTGCCTTCCATATAGTAAACTCCATCACGACGCAATATATATGTCGCATCTCCATTTTCATTAATAGCTTTTGTCAAAGCGTTGACCGACGTAATACCGTCGTCTGGTTCTACAATAATCATACTCCCCGGATTATCTGGAGAGATATCCAAATCATTGATATCGAGTATATCTTCATTCTCGCAGCCAATACACAAGAGTGGTAATGTAAGAAGCAATCTTATAGTTATAGAATATAGTTTCATGACTTTAGTATTTTAGTGGAACATTTTTTATTTAAAGATATCATATTTGAATCCGATATACGCTGCCGAACCATAGTATTCAACTCTGGACGGATAGTTCGTTATATCACGACGTTTACGATCGGAAGATTGCGTAAAATTAGACAAAGTTGCATACAGAGAGAATTGTCTGGTCAAACTATATTTCAACTGCATATCCCATTTTACGAATGGACGTGTAGATTCCACATCAGCTGCATCTTGGCGATGCTGTTCTGCAATCAACACTCCGTCTTGATAGTTGCAAGATATTCTGCCTGAAAATTTCTTGTAATCATATCCCAAGGAAATGTTGAATAGTAGGGAAGGCTGCTTTAACAATCGGTCTGTATATATAATGTCAGAGTTGGTTGGAAGGAATGGCTTTTCAGTACCTCCGGGAGTAAAATCCGGATTTTTAATTCTTGACTTCAATGTTTCAAAATAATTCATTTTAGAATCCATAAGAGTAAGATTAGCCCCCAATACGACACCTCTCATAAAATTCTTCATTTTACGGAATTGCAGTTGCAAATCAAATTCCAGTCCCTTCAAGGTTGCATTATATGAACTATTTAAAGGATAGGTAATGCTACCACCTGTCAAGCTCATTGGCAATTCAAAATTAGCAGGATCTGTTACTGTACCATTCAACATATAGGCAGAGCGAGTATAAGTAAAGTTTTTAATGTCTTTGTAAAACCCGCTGATAGTAAACAATCCATAATCCGGCTGATAGAACGTCAATATAACATCATAATTTCGAGATAAAGCAGGTTTCAATTTAGTACGACTCCAGACTACTTCATTCACGTTGGGTTTTATGATTGTTCTCGGAGCAAGCAGATTATAATCCGGTCTTGACAGAGTTTCGGTATATGCCAACCTAATATCCATCCAATTTGTTGGCTTCACACGCAAATGGATTTGTGGCAGCCAATATTTATATCTGTCGGAATCATTACTTTTTTCATATTCAAAATCATGTTCCTTATCTTCATTGTCAGGAACATTAGAACCACTGTATGCATTATAATTTAAGTAAGAAAAATCGTAGCGTACGCCTGGTATAAATGTAACATACTTTCCAAAGTTTATTTCACCCATAATATATCCTGCCCAAAGGCTCTCCTTCCCATCATAATCCTTCAGTATTTTTGTAGTAAGGATATTCCCATATATATCTCGGTTTATATTATAAAAATTTCTCATGGCATGATGATCCAGTGCGAAGTCGATATATAAGTCTTTGTACTTATTGTTTAGAAAATCATGAGGTTTATAACCAGAGTCTAAGAAATCCGTGATACCTATATAAGAGCTTTTAAAAGATGATGGGGTTAATCCGGGCATATTCTCGAACACCGGGCCAGCTCCTTCAGACAAATCCATACGTCTATACCTACGCTCTGTTTCAAGGCTTCTCTCTTTTTGGCGGAGCTTTCCACCAATTTTAATGTAGCCATTGACCTTTTCGCCAAAACTAAAAGGCTTCTTCAAATCCAACCATGCACTGTATTCTGTTTCTTCGGCAAATTCTGTATTAAAGACTGCTTCATACAGGTAATATTGCGTTAGGTCATCTTCTTTAACGAATTTAGAATTAGCTATCAAATAAGGGGGCTGATAAGACAATGCATCTATATCAGCTGTAAAAGGGGCATTCAACCGAAATTGCATTTGGTGGTCGTATGGAGTTCTTGTACGCGAACTACTACGCCCTACTCCGAGATTCAAGATAGCTCCTAAAACATTGAAATCGCCTTGCAACATATTCGTAATATTAGTATTATGCGAATTACGGTCAGTTTGTTGAAATCTCAGCCGGGTTCCTTCTAAATCATAACGTTTTTGACGAATATCACGATCTCTGTTCATTCTACTAAAGAGATTGGACATTTTGAGTTTAGAACCTTTTCCCAAGTCGAAATCCATATTCAGATTTACATTAAAACGTTGACGCTTTTCCAAATTTGATTCCAGACTAACCCCTGTGCTCCATGGTTTTGTGTAATCAAACCCAGGAGTAGGCGTATTACCATTTACCTTATAAGCTGCATTAAATGTATCATTGCTCCGGTCTGTCTGATCAGCGCTTGCAGTAAATATGACACCTAATCTTTCACTAAAGAATCGATTGCTTGCCATGATACCACCTTTATATCGCCCCATTCCATTTATTTGTGAATGGTAACCTGTTTCTCCGGTTACATTAAATTTAAAGTTTCTCGGAGCATCTTTCATTATTAGGTTTACTGTTCCTCCTAATCCATCGGCATCCTTATCGGCCGTACTGGCTTTCAGTACTTCAGCCCCGGCAATCATGTCCGGCGAAATCATATTCAAGTCAGTACTCCGATCGGTACTACTCGTTGATGGCGCATTCATACCGTTAATAGCTACCGAGTTATACTTAGGATCCAAACCACGTATGATGATTTTTTGACCTTCTCCTCCATCACGTTGAATCATTAAACCAGGAAGGCGCCCAATAGCATCAGCAACATTTACATCCGGAAGTTCACGCAACTTTTCTTCAGATACAGCATTCATAATACCTGTTGCATTTAATTGACTTTTAATTGCCGCAGTCTGTCCCTTGGCTTGAGCACTGATCACTACTTCTTTCAACATATGATTATCCGGATGCATAACGAGATTCAGTGTTTTCACTTCATTAGATTTTAAATCTATATCAAATTCGCGCACTTGATATCCCATGAAAGAAAATTGGATTGTCTGTTTACCTTTAGGCATGAATAAGGTATATTGCCCATTGGCATCTGTTATTGTTCCTTTATTCGAGCCTTTTAACATGACGGTCGCACCTATTAAAAAGTCTTTAGTCTCACTATCTGTAACGACACCCGTAATTGTAGCATTCTGAGCCACTAAGCCTGCTCCTATACATAGGAATAATAAAAAAAGCAATCTTGTCTTCATAAGCGTATAAAATTTAATGGTCATAGTGCAAATTTAAAGGTTAATTAGTTGGGAAATGTCGAGAATAAAAGCAATATATATCTATTACCGTCCTTTTTAAGGGCGAAAGCACCTAAAAACAGGTCAAAAAATGTAGAATATCGGGTCAAGAGTTATCTTAAAGCTTTCAAAATAACTTTCCCTATTATGCTTCACCCATCCTAAGACCTAAATAAATCTTAGGATGCGTGAAGCATAATAGGGAAAGAGGGGCATTAATAATATCTTCCTGTTTTTACTTAAAAACGGTAAATCTCAATCTTTTACAAAGAGCTCCATGCTTCCGGCAGGCAGGCAACCACATTGCCCGCTGTCATACCCATGACTCCATGCTTTCTGCAAGCCACGTCCCCGGCCAGTCCGTGCACATACGCACCTAAGCGTGCGGCCGTTTCGGTTTCATATCCCTGTGCCAGCAAAGCCAGCAGCACTCCCGCCAGCACATCTCCGCAACCTCCCGTGGCCATTCCCGGATTTCCCGTGATATTGAAGCAACACTTGCCCGAAGGGGTGATGACGGCAGAGTAAGCGCCCTTCAGAATGATATGCACCCCGGCAGTTTCGGCCAGTTCGCGTGCTTTCATCAACCGCTCGTAAGAGTTCTGACACTTCCCCACCAGACGTTCCAACTCTTTGGGATGCGGCGTAAGGATACTGCCCTCCGGCAGTCGCGCTATGCAACTGCGATTCCTGCCCAAAAGATTCAAAGCGTCGGCATCCACCACCATAGGAGCCCGGCAAGATTCAATCAGCTCAAGCAAAGCCTTTTCAGTCTCTGCCGACTGCCCCAATCCCGGCCCTACGCCCACAGCCTGATAGTCGTCCGTATCAGTGGGCGAGGCAAAACATGTATCGCTCACGTCCAGTTCGGTCATAGCCTCGGGCACGGCAGTCTGCACAATGAGCTGATTGCAAAATGGCACATGCAACGTCAGCAATCCTACACCCGAGCGCAGACAAGCCTGTGCCGCCAGCACCGAAGCGCCTGCCATCCCCTGCGAACCGGCAATCAGCAAGGCATGCCCGAAGTTTCCTTTATGAGCAAAACGGCTACGGAGCTTCAGGCATCCGGACATCGCTTCGCTTTCTGACAGATAATAGTCCGTCTCCATCTCCTCCATGCCTTCTTTGTCAAGTCCTATGTCCAGGAGTTGCCATTCGCCAACAAAAGGCTCGTTCTCTGCAAAAAGGAAAGCCAGTTTCGGCAATTGCAGGCTCAAAGTCAGATTGGCACGGATGATATTAGATGGCACATTGTAGCCGTTGTCTTCTCCCATCAGCCCCGATGGAATGTCAATGGCCACCACCGTGGCGGGTGAAGCGTTGACGTACTTCACCACTGCGGCAAACCCACCGCTTAGCGGTTTGTTCAGTCCGCTGCCAAACAAGCCGTCTATAACCACATGCCCGGCAGTCAGCACCGGTGGGAGAAACTCGCTGGTGATTTCATGAAAAACGACTTCCGACATTCCTTTCAATCTATTCCGGTTCGTCTCACAGCCTTGAGAAAGCGAACCTTTCGTGTTGAACAGATAAACCTCCGGCCTAAATCCTTTTTCAGCCAAAAGCCGGGACACAGCCAGTGCATCGCCTCCGTTATTGCCGGGACCGGCAAAGACAATAAATGGCGTGTCGGCATCCCAACGCTCTGCAATGGCTTCGGCCAATGCCTGCGAAGCCCGCTCCATCAAGTCGATGGAAGGAATCTGCTCATGTTCTATGGTATATGCATCCAACTGCTTGATGCTTGCGGCAGGAAAAATTTTCATGATACATTGTCGTATATTGATTGCAAAGCAAAGGTAAGGCGAATAGTTAGAAAAAACAAAAGAAAGGATAATGAATGAAAGATAGTACCAACGGAAATCTTTGAAAAAGCGCTAAAAGCTAAAAAGGCCTATTCACCCTGTTTTTTACCAAAAGAATCGTTACGAGCACATTTTTCAATATATTCTTTAGCCATCGCTTTCATTCGCAACGTTCTTGTTCCTGCTTTCTTTCCCTGAAAATTCAATAAAGTCATCGCTTCCCTACATGTTATAAGCCGCCTGCTGATAACATTGTTCCGCTTCAGCGACAGTCCCTTTCCGCTCAAAGCAATCGCCCATATCGCAATACAACTTACAAGAGGGTATTAGCTCTGCCGTTGCCCGTAATATCTCTCCTGCCTTGTTGTCCGGAAGGTTCCGGGCGGCATATCGGGCATAAGCGTTCATAAAAAGCGGATTAAAGCGGAATCGGCAATAATGATTATTCAAAAGATTGCGTGCACTTTGATGAAACTCTGTCTCGCGTTCATAACGCAGATTTCGCATGGCGACCATACACTCTCCATACGCCCTGAACGACCATAGAGATATCCCACCAACCACGAAAAGTACAGTAAGAAAAAGCCCCACTCTAACAACTTTCTCTATATATATTCTACCGTCCTCCTCTGCTCTCATCATCCCCCACAAAGCGACACACAGCAACATCAACGGAAACATGGCAGACGGATATGAGAACAGAGCAAGAACTCCTAAAGATAGGATAGCCGACTTGCATATAAAAACGAAAAGCCGCCTGCGGAGTCTGCTCCGCAGGCGGCTTTCGCCTTTTCCGTTCCGTTTGCGGTGTGTTTCCCCCGCGCGGCAGCGGTCATTCTCCCGGTTCGCCCAGCAGGCGGACGATGGCCTCGTGCTGCAACGGTGTCAGCGCCCGTTGTCGCGGGCGGAAGTGCAGCTCCTCGAGCCGCCTTTTCAGTTCCGTGTTCAGCTCTATCCACCGGCGCAGCTGCGTGCCCGTGCTGCGGGGCGTGCTCCGGGGGAAGTAGGCTTGCGCCAAGTCGCTCATGTAGATTGCTTTCATTTCGGTTGAAATCTTTTCTGATACTAACCACTTATCATTAATCGCTAACCGCTACCCCAACGGGTTCTCCCCCTGGCCTCCCGGGGTGCCTCCTCCCTGTTCGGGAGTGCCTCCGCCCGGTTTCTCCTCTTTCTTCTTTTTCTTCTCCTGCTCGAACGGGAGCCACTCGATGCCGTCGGCCACGATGGCGCGGGTCACCTGTCTGGCTCCCCGCGGACGGGTGAACTCGGGCACGAAGCGCACGCGCACGCCCCTGATGAGTTTGGCGCCCACCTCTTCGGGCTTCTCGGTGGTCAGGCTGCGGGCGGTGTAGCGGAACGTGCCCAGGCCCTCGAGCTGCACGCTGCGTCCTTGCGCCATGTAGTCGGCCATCACCCCTGCCAGGTCCATGAGCACGGCGTAGACGTCGGAACGGGTTACGGTGCATTGCTTCGACAGGCGCTCGGCGATGACCTTCGTGCCCACGGGTGCGCCTTTCACCACGGCCTGGGCGTAATACTTCTTCGCTTTTTTCAGGTAAGTTTTCTTGTAGAACATAATACTGTGTTTTGTTTAGATTCATGTCCCCCGAAACGGTTGTGCACGGAGTGGCGGTTCGAGGGGCACAGACCGCCGCTCCGAGGGGCACGGGGTGGCGGTCTGTCGTCGCCGCCTTTCCGCCGTGCGCCTTGCAAAGGTGCCCAAAACACGCCCCGCCGTGTGGGCAAGCGTGTTTTAGCGTGCCGATTTTTGAATTATTGTGCGTTTATCGCTACCTTTGCGTTGACAGACAAGGGTTTTCAGGTCAAATTAAAACAAGGCGCATGGCACGTGGAAGGAACAAGTCGCTCATTTCCCTTCGGGACGAGAAGCTGCTCCGTCGGTATTACTACTGGACGGAGGTGCAGCGCCTGCGCTTCGACGACGCCCTGAAGATACTCTCGCGCGACGAGTTCTTCCTCTCCGAGGATCGCATCATGGCCATTATCCGCGCCAACTGCCACAAGCTGGACGACATCGACGTGCGCCCCGTGCCCAAGGTGCGCAAGCCGCGCCTCTCGGCCTCGCAGCTCTCGCTTTTTACCGGCGACTGACCACGCCGGGCGTGTCGGCCACCGTCAGCTCATACTCCGTTTCGTACACCTTTATGCCTCCCGGCAGGCTGTAGTCGCGGCTCTTGCGGCGCACCAGCGCTCCGCACCCGAACAGCGGCTTCCTGCCCTGCAGCAGCCGGTGCAGCCGTGTGCGCATCTGCTGGCGGCGTGCGGTCTCCTCCTCGGTGCCGCTGCCGTGGTGCGTGTCGTGGTAGCAGTCTACGGCCAGCCGGGTGATGACGGTGGCCGTCCCGCGCTGCGCCCCTCCTGCCAGCTCCGTCCATGCCACCTCGGGCACGGCCAGCAGCACGCAGGGAAACGTCACCGGGTAGTGGTCTTCCTGCGTCTCCAGTTGCCCGTAGTCCTCGTCCGTCAGTCTCAGTTCGGGCATGCCCTCGGCAATGACCCGCTGTAAAACGTTGAATAACTTTTCCATATCCTTTTTTTCTAATGTCTGATGTATAATCGCTAATCACTTATCACTTATCACTAACCGCTAATCACCCTCCTCGTCTCCTCTACGATTTTCTCCGCAATCCGTTCGCCAAGTTCCCTGCTTTGTCCGATGAACCGCCGTTGCGGGATGCGGGCCCGGATGTCGAGTTTCGCCTTGCGTGTCAGCGCCAGCTTCTTCCACCGCATGGCTTCGGCGGGCACGTCGGCCTCTTTCTTTCCCCCTCCGCCGGCCTCGAAGAACTTGGCCCAGGCGAAGCGTCGCATGCGGGGTGTCACGGTGGGATGCGTCTCGATGGTTCCTCCCTCGTTGTGTATACGGGAGTAGGGCAGGTCGCTGACGATGGTGACGCGTGCCCGTCCCGGCACATCGCGCACGCTGCGCATCAGGTGTGTGCGGCCGCTCAGCAAGGGGCCGTAGCGCGAGGCGGCCGATTTTCCTCCGGACTGCTGCCTGCGGGTAGCCGGCCAGGGCGTGAGTCCACCGTCCACGAATCCCCCCTTGCGGAAGTTGTCCTGAAAATGCCGCTTGGCGATTGCCCCCACCTTGACGGGCAGGATGTCGTTGTAGAGCCGTTCCAGCTCCTTCTCCTTCCGCATGGCGTATTGATGGAATTCTTCGATGGTCATAAAAATAAATGGTGCAAATGGTTGTTTATTAAATAAATGGTTGTATCTTTGCATTCACAGAAAGGGAATTGATTAGCGTATAAGTCTAGATGGGATTCGCCCATTATCGCATCGTTTGTCAATTCTCTTTTTTGTGTTTCAAGGCGTACGGCTTTTCGAAACCTTTCTTATAGACTTCACAGTTTAACTCCCATAGTGTGCCGCCAATGCGTACATCGTAGTAGTTATACCCTACCACACCCCTGTCTCGTTTCTTGTTCAAGTTCTTCTTTATCGTCTCAGGGTCTCCTTTTTTACCTTCACCAAGAGCTGCACTGTGTGTATATACACGTTTTGCCATATTACTAATGAGCTCGGATATAAGCATCTTGTCTTCAGGCGTTTTAAAATGGTCTACTACATCTTTCAAAGAACCCCGGCTCACGTTGAGCCGATGAGTATTCGGGTCTGCCGTAGCCTTCAATGAATACCCTTTTTCGGGCACGTTCTCGCTTATCCATTCATACGCCTTTTTAGTGGCTGTTTTCAGAGCATCTTTCTTTGTCTCGCAGGTTATTGCCTTCTCTCCCTTTACCCTTTCTGCCATAAACTTCTCCACCGCCTTCCTCGCCCCCTTATAGGCATGCGCCACGTATGGGTGCGTGTCGCTGAATAACTTCGCGTCCGTGCCCGGGTTGTTGTCCAATCCCGGCGCGGGCCTGTTCTGCGGGGTGGTTTTCGGAATTTCGTACCCCGGCGTAGGGGGGATCGTCCGTGGCCTCGAGCGAGCAGTGGCAGTTCCAGCGGTCGCCCGGGCGGTGCGCATTCCAGAAGGGATGCTCCACGGGCAGAGTTAATTCAATGCTCCAGAACTGCTTGTGCACGATGTCGGGCGTGGCACTGGTGGTTGGCAGCCACCGCAGGTTGGGCAGGATGTGGGCCTGTTCCATGTACCTGCGCCAGTCCGCCGCCTGATGGGCGCGGATGACGGCGGTGTCGTATTCGGTGCGCAGCCACCGCTCCACCTGGTGGTCGAGCATGGGGCGCACGTCCCCGGCGAAGCGCTCGAACGGCTTCAGTTGCCCGTCCTCATCCGTCAGTTGCGCGGCGATGTCGTTCTGCAGGCGGTGCATCTTGAAGGCGGAGAACACGGCGGCATTGTGGCGCAGCTCGTGGTAGAAGCCCTCGTTCGCGGCCCCCGGCGCAGGGGAACTCTCCATACGTTTCTTTTAAAAAAGCCGCGAACTCCTTGGAGTAGCACGTTCCCTCTGCAACAAGACTTAAAGGACGGCAGAAACTCACGCCGTCCTTGCGATTAAGCCATCGGCGACGACGTATGTGAAGCAAAAGCTTATGGTCACGGATAGGGAAATCTGTTATCGTGGTAGGATCAAGGAATCCCTTACTCTCGATATCAGTGTCGCACCTATAAGAAGCAGGATAAATCTCATCCAGACTTATCTCTATCAAAGTAGTACTCTGATGGACCTTGACTACCTCAAAATAATCAAGGATTTGGGAGGGAAGCATCAGTCTGGCAAGTTCTCTTTACGCGAGTTCGGGATAAGGATTTATAATAATTTTCCTCTCTCATCGAGCCATACCGGTTTGGGCGACCGTATTATGGTCGCCTAAACCGGTCGCGCACTAATATTACTTCCAAAGGACAAGTTTCCCATCCGTTGGTGCAATATCAAAGTTAAAGTTGACTTCCGGCTTTACAGCAAAGAAACAATATGCTCCAATCGCGGACAACAAGTTGATCAAGAAATTATGCACGCTGCGGTGGCGAGTATGTACGAGTTGTGCCACATTTTTCAACATATCATTGAGGGATTCGATAATGCTTCGTTTACGCAGCATCAGTTTGTCATAAAGGGGTATGAGCCGTTGTTTCATGTTTGAGCGAAGACCTGTAACAATATGTATTCCGTCATTAAACAGCTTTCCGAAAAGAGTCTGCGAGATATACCCCTTGTCAGCGTATGGTTTGCCGAGCACCTTGTCCGTCCGCGAGCCGATTACGTTTTCGTTACGGTCGTCCGCATTGGCTTTGGTCAAGACAAAGTTGATGATCTCACCTTTCTCGTTACACAACAAATGAAGTTTAAAGCCGATATGCCATCCCATGGTACTTTTCCCTTTTTCTGCAATGCCCTTGAACACTTTCATGGAATACTCTCTCTTGTTGTGGATCACAGGAATGCAGGTACTGTCAATGAAGCTGATGCCTGAGCATTCTCCGAAACAGGACAATTTAAGGAACATGCTCATAGCGACAAAACATCTTGGCATAATCTCGACAAAACGGTTGTATGAGAAAGTCTTTGGAAAGAGATGTTTCCAATGCCGGCATACACATCCGAGATAGTAATGCTTAAAGTTACGGAATGAATTGAAGTGAAAACAAAATCAGTATGGTGATGACCTCAGCATCCGACATCATGCGCTTTCGTTTGCGTTTGGGGGCGTCGGGAGTGGATGGAAGTGCATTTTTAGCCATCTCTGCTTCAAATTCTTTGCAAAAATCATCTGCAATACATGCAATACAGAAAATTTCAGAAACTTTACTTTCGGTAATCATGATAGGGTATTTGTTGTTTTTCACCTCTAAAATACTAATTATCATAGATATTACCAAAAAAATCGGCAGCCTTATCAAACTGCCGATTTTTTTTTTTGCAAAGGCATGGCTTATCCCGAACTCGCGTTATAAGGTAAAACAGCTTTCTTTTGAGAGAAATACTACATGATTCTTGCGGCTTTGAAGTCCGCTTAAAATAGTTTGTAACTCTCATTACATGGTTTGACTGATAAAGGAACTTGCGGCTCGCTTCGTTGATGTCCGCTGTGGAAAGTTTGTTTTACCATAGGATTTTGGCTCAGGTTTTCTTAGCCATATCAGACAGTATCAGTAATACAAAAAGAGAGGCGTGTAACTGCCTACCCAAGTAGCATTACTGCGTACCGTCAGGATGCTTATCGCTGGTAGGTTGCTCCTCAGCAGAGCCTACTTCCTCTTAACATCCTGATACAAAGATATAATACAAAAGTTAATTATTAATGAATTATCCAACTTTGTTTGGATTTTAAATGGAAAGCATCATGAGGAGGTTTTGTTATATAGAAGATAATACTTATCGGGAGTTGACTTCACAGATTTCCGCGATGTGGGGTTATCCTAATCTCTTCTTTCTCAAATCCTTTCCTTCGAATCTGCATATCGCCTCAATCCATTCATCTGCCAATGGTTTGGAGGCATGTTCAGTAATGTCAAAAGCCACCATGACAGAAGTACATACACATTTTACTTCGGCAGTTGCCGTATCGATGACCCGTTGTACAAGATGGAAACTTTTGGTGCCGATTTCCGTAACCGCAGTTTGCACGGCAATGCGATCGGAAGCATATATCTGTGAAAGGAAATCGACTTCGATGTGCACAACGACAATTCCGTCTTTCTCCCAATCCACCTCCGGGCATACGGAGGCAAAATATTCAGTCTTTCCTAAGTCGTAGAAAGAGAAATAAACAGTGTTGTTTACGTGTCCGAACTTATCGACATCATTGAAGCGCAGTTGTATGGGCAGGGTGTGGTTAAATTCTATTTCTTCCATTGTTTTCTCTTAAACTTTGTTTATTATCACAGCAAAAATACTACTTTTGCGTGTCAATCTGCGAGTTTATGCATCAAGAAATGATAGAAGACATAAAAAAAGCCTGCCGGGTGATGAACGAAGGCGGGGTGATTTTGTATCCCACCGATACCATTTGGGGGATAGGGTGCGACGCTACCAATGAGGAAGCGGTGCGCCGTGTATATGAAATCAAGCAACGCTCTGACAGCAAGGCGATGCTGGTATTGGTCGATTCTTCGGTGAAGGTGGACTTTTATGTGCAGGATGTGCCGGAGATTGCTTGGGACTTGATTGAAATGGCCGACAAACCTCTGACCGTTATCTATTCGGGGGCACGTAATTTAGCTCCGAATCTGTTGGCGGAAGATGGCAGTGTAGGCATACGGGTGACAAACGAGGAGTTTTCGAAGAGACTTTGTCAACAATTCCGTAAGGCGATTGTATCTACCTCTGCCAATATCAGCGGTCAGCCCTCGCCGGGCAATTTCAGCGAAATCAGTGAAGAGATAAAATCGGCAGTCGATTATATCGTGGAATGCCGCAGGGAAGAGACAGGGCGTCCGAAACCTTCCGGTATCATCAAGCTGGAGAAAGGCGGAGTCATTAAAATTATTCGCGAATAAAAAAGGGGCGTGATGGCGGGAGAAAAGAGAAGTCTGTTGCAGCGTTTCATTATATGGCGCGAAAAGAAGATAAAAGAGAAACAGTTTATCCTGATACTGAGTTTTCTGGTCGGTATCTGTACGGCACTTGCTGCATTGATACTGAAGATGCTGATACACTGGATACAGGATTTCCTGACAGACAACTTCAACGTAACGGAGGCCAATTATCTTTATCTGGTTTATCCGGTGGTGGGCATTTTCCTTGCAGGTTTGTTTGTGCGTCGTGTCGTGAAGGATGATATCAGCCACGGGGTCACTAAGATTCTGTATGCCATTTCGCGTCGGCAGGGGCGCATCAAACCGCATAATACGTGGTCGTCCATCATTGCCAGTTCCATAACCATCGGTTTCGGCGGTTCGGTAGGAGCGGAGGCGCCGATTGTGCTGACGGGGTCGGCCATCGGTTCAAATCTGGGCAGCATGTTCAAGATGGAGCATCGCACGCTGATGCTTTTGGTGGGTTGTGGCGCTGCCGGTGCCGTTGCCGGCATTTTCAAGGCGCCTATTGCCGGATTGGTGTTTACGTTGGAGGTTTTGATGATAGACCTGACGATGTCTTCTTTGCTTCCGTTGCTGATTTCCGCAGTGACGGCGGCCACTGTTTCTTATATCATGACGGGCACGGACGCTATGTTTAAATTCCATCTGGACCAGCCTTTCGAGCTGGAACGTATTCCGTACGTCATCATGTTGGGCATTTTCTGCGGATTGGTGTCGCTTTATTTCACCCGTGCCATGAGTTCCGTAGAAGGAATATTCGGCAAGTTGAAGACGCCCTACAGTAAACTGGCAGTGGGGGGGGCGATGCTGAGTGTGCTCATATTCCTTTTTCCGCCCCTCTATGGCGAAGGTTACGACACGATAGAGTTGCTGCTGAACGGTACCGACAATGCCCAGTGGGATACGGTGATGAACAACTCCTTTTTCTATGGCAGCGGAAGCTTGTTGTTGCTCTATCTGATGCTGATTATCCTGTTCAAGGTATTCGCTTCGAGTGCAACGAACGGTGGCGGTGGCTGCGGCGGTATCTTCGCACCTTCGCTCTATTTGGGATGTATCGCCGGTTTTGTATTTTCGCATTTCAGCAATGAGTTTGAGATAACCGCTTTTCTGCCCGAAAAGAATTTTGCCTTGATGGGCATGGCGGGGGTGATGAGTGGTGTGATGCATGCTCCACTGACGGGTGTCTTCCTGATTGCCGAGCTCACGGGAGGTTATGACCTCTTTCTGCCTTTGCTGATTGTTTCGGTCAGCTCCTACCTCACTATTATCATGTTCGAGCCTCACAGCCTGTACTCCATGCGCTTGGCCAAAAAAGGCGAGTTGCTGACACACCACAAGGACAAGGCGGTACTAACGTTGATGAAGATGGAGAATGTGGTGGAGAAGGATTTTGTACCCGTACGTCCCGATATGGATTTGGGTGAGATGGTGAAGGCCATTTCTGCTTCTCACCGCAATATCTTTCCGGTGGTCGATAAAGAAGGCGTGTTGTTGGGCATTGTTTCGCTGGATGCCATTCGCAACATCATGTTCCGTCAGGAGCTTTACCATCGTTTTACGGTAGGCAGGTTCATGACCTCCACGCCTGCCCGCCTCTATGATACGGACAGCATGGAGCAGGTGATGCGTACGTTCGATGATACCGGGGCATGGAACTTGCCGGTAGTGGATGCGGGCGGCAAATATCTGGGCTTTGTGTCCAAGTCGAAGATATTCAATTCGTATCGTGAGGTGTTGGTGCATTTCTCGGAAGATTAAAGACTTATAGGCTTTGAATGAAATGATGAAGAAAGAAGACTTACGAATAGTTTATATGGGTACTCCCGATTTTGCAGTGGAGGCTCTTCGCTGTTTGGTGAAAGGCGGCTACAATGTAGTGGGTGTCGTTACGATGCCGGACAAGCCGGCCGGGCGCGGACATAAGATTCAATATTCGCCTGTGAAGCAGTATGCGCTGGAACATGGGCTTCCGCTTCTTCAGCCGGAGAAGTTGAAGGATGAGGGCTTTGTAGAGGCGTTGCGCAGTTGGAAAGCCGATTTGCAAATCGTTGTGGCTTTCCGCATGTTGCCCGAAGTGGTGTGGAACATGCCCCGGCTCGGAACTTTCAACCTGCATGCTTCCTTGCTGCCGCAGTATCGGGGTGCGGCTCCCATCAATTGGGCGGTCATCAATGGAGATACGGAGACGGGCATCACCACTTTCTTCCTGAAACACGAAATAGATACGGGCGAGGTTATACAGCAAGTGCGCGTACCCATTGCCGATACGGATGATGTGGGCATTATCCATGATAAGCTGATGCTGCTGGGAGGACGTTTGGTGACAGAAACGGTGGATGCCATTCTTGACGGCACGGTGAGAACTATTCCGCAGGAGGAGATGGCGGTTGTCGGTGAACTGCGTCCGGCACCGAAGATTTTCAAAGAGACTTGCCGGATTGACTGGAACCGGCCTGTGAAACGTATCTATGATTTCGTGCGCGGCCTTTCTCCCTATCCGGCGGCATGGACGGAGTTGCACCGGCCCGATGGGGAGGCAGTTGCAGTAAAGGTATTTGAAACGGAAAAGCTTGAAACCCGCCATACGCTCTCTCCCGGCACGTTGCTGACGGATGGCAAGACTTATATCCGGGTTGCCGCCACAGACGGCTTTATCGGCATTCGCTCTCTTCAGCTTCCGGGCAAGAAACGTTTGGACACTGATGAACTGTTGCGCGGCTTTCGGCTGACGGAAGGGTGCAGGATGCAATAGATGCACATTTGTAAGCCCACACTTTAGCATTTGCAAGCCCACACCTTAGCAGTCGCAAGCCCACACTTCAGCAGGCATAAGCTTGCACTTTAAGGGAGGTAAGCCCACACTTTAAGGATGATAAGCCCGCACATAAGAAAAGACCGGATGTGAGGGTAGAATGAAGCGCTCGTCGGCATGCCGGGTCTACCCCCGTTTTACACTCCTACAAGCGGAGGCTTGCGGTTGTACAAGTGAGAGGCGTTACTTGTACAAGTGTAAGATGCTGATTATCAATGGTCCGGAAAGAAGTGTTTCTTCTTATTTCCTCATCTTGTATCCGTGATGTTTTCTCCTCAAATCCTCTTCTTGAACAACTGTTATTGCTTCTTTTTTATTGCGTAATCTTGAATCCGGCTTTTTGCAAATCATTCCAGTAAGCCGGATATGACTTGGATACCACTTGCGGCTCGTCAATCTCTATCCGGGGCATAGTGAGGCAGGCGGGAGCAAATGCCATTGCCATCCGGTGGTCTTCATAGGTGGCTATGACAGGATTTTCTTCGGCCGGACAGCGTTCACCGTTCCACGACAAGATGCTGTCTTGCTCAGAATGCACCGCATAACCCAGCTTGCGCAGTTCGACGATAAGCGCATTGATGCGGTCTGTCTCCTTGATTTTAAGACTTTGCAGTCCGGTGAAGCGGAAAGGTATGTTCATCAGGCAGCAGGTGACGACGAAAGTCTGTGCCAAATCCGGGATGTCTATCAGGTTTTCTTCGAGACGGGCTACTGAAGGTTCGGTCTTGGTCAGCCTTACCCCTCGTTCTGTATATTCCGTTCGGACGCCGAGGCGGGCAAAGAGCTCTGCACCGCGACTGTCTCCCTGATAGCTGTGTGGAAGAAGTCCCGGCAGTTCCACTTCGGGATTCGTTGCTCCTCCATTCTTTGTGCTTGGAGAGAGGGCCATTATCTGATACCAATAGGAAGCGGCACTCCAATCGCTTTCCACAGTGAACGGCACGTCACGATAGTCGCCGGGATGAACGGTGATGCTGCTTTCGCTCGTCCAATCGGCCTGTGCACCGAAGTCGCGCATCAGTTGCAACGTCAGGTTGATGTAGGGGCGGGAGATGATGTCGCCTGTCAAATGCAGGCGTAATCCTTTGGGAAGTACGGCGCCTATCATCAGCAGGGCGGAGATGTATTGGGAACTGACATTACCGGCAAGAGAGAGTTCTTCGCCTTTCAATTCCGTTCCCGTGATGCGCAGTGGCGGAAAGCCGTCGTTGCCGACATATTCTATTTGTGCGCCGAGTTGGCGTAAGGCATCCACCAATAGGCGGATGGGGCGTTGCTGCATGCGCGGTGTGCCTGTGATGATGCGGCTTCCCGGCGTCACGCTGAGATAAGCGGTGAGAAAGCGCATGGCAGTTCCGGCAGCAAGTATGTCGATGTGTTCGGGGGCATCTTCCAAAGCACGTACCATTACTTGCGTATCGTCGCAATCGCTCAGATTGCAGGGTGTGATGTTGCCATGGGCAAGAGCGTGCAGAATGAGTGCCCGATTACTGATACTTTTGGATGCCGGCAGTTGTATGTCGGCATGCAATGCGGCGGGGGCGGAAACGATATATTGCATGGTTGTATTTAGTTGAGTTTATAGCAGAACCTCCCAAAACCGTCGGGGCAGGCAGATGTTGGTAATCTCTATGGCCTCTTTAAACAGTGGGGCAATCTCGGCCGGTGTGAATCCGGCAATGCCGCAGCCTATTTCCGTGACGAGGAAAGTCTTTTCGGGATGCATTTCGGCAAACTTGATGAATTCGTCCACATAGGGTTTGATGTCTTCCGGGCCGCCGTGCATGGTAGGGATGCCGTAAGTCTGTCCCTGCAACCCGCTGCCTTGTCCCCAAACGGCGCCCCATTTGCGCCATGCAAGCAGTGCGGCACCTCCGCCGTGCTCCCCGGCAAGGTTACTGCCGAAGACAAAGATTTCTCCGGGTTTTAATTCGGTGATTCGGTCGGATGTTGTTCTTGCTTCCATATTGCTTTCGTTTTTTGGATTGGCCGGCACAAAGATAAGCAGAAATCTGCCAATCTCTATTTTCTTTTGTATTTTTGCAGTGTCAAAAAGAGGTGCAACCGCGTTTGACGCTTGTAGATTGTTTTTGGAATGAAATGCTTATGGAAATAGATTTAACCACTCCCGCATTGTTGTTTTCGGCCATATCTTTGATTATGCTGGCATATACCAACCGTTTTCTTTCATACGCCCAATTGGTGCGTACTTTGAAGGAACAGTATATGGAAAACCGTTCGTCAGTGAAGGCCGCTCAGATTGCCAATTTGCGGAAACGCCTTTATCTGACACGCGCCATGCAGGTGACGGGCATCGGCAGCCTGTTGCTGTGCGTGGTGAGCATGTTCTTTATTTATATTCAGTTGCATCTTGTTTCCGTCTATATCTTCGGCTTGGCGTTGTTGTTGCTGATAATCTCTCTCACCATTTCCATCTACGAGATTTATATCTCCGTCAAAGCATTGGAATTACATCTCAACGACATGTATAAGAGGGATTGACACATTCCGTAATAGACGACAGTTTTGCCTATAAACACGCTAACACGTTCCATCAGTATGAACGAGTGAACCTCAGGTGATAATGTTCTGCACCGGAAGTTCCGATTCTCCCCATTCTATCATTGCATTGAAAAGCCGGATGGTGGAGAAGGCCGGGAGGTCTTCGCATCTAAGCTCCTTTTCTGCAAGAATACCTTTGTTCAACAGTGAAGCCCGTTTTGTGCCTTTCAATAGCGGTTGCCGGGGCGTGTACCAATGAGTACCGTCGAAAAGAGCGATGTTGGCAATGGATGTGTCTGTCAGTAGTCCGCGCTTCACTATCAGGATGTCGTCGCATGTTCCCCGCTCGGAAAAAAGATGATTCAATGTCTCGCGTCGGGCACTTTTGTAGGTATAGTCCACCGTGTCGCAATGAATCAATGCCAGAGATTGTATGCGGCGCAGCAGATAGGGGGTATAGTCTGTCTCCTCGATTCCGTTTTCGCCGTACACCACACGTGCCTTGACAATTCCGGATACTGCGGGAGGTTGTAAATAATCTGCCAATTGTATAGGCCGGCTTGCCGGCCAGAAGTGTATGCGGGTGGCATTCAATCTCCGGTCGTGGTAGGAGAGGTTGCAGGCCTCTCCGTTGCAGATGCGTATGGTTTCAATAAATCGGCACATATATTTTCTGTTTCACTTCGTTGTATTCGCTTTCCCATCGGCTTTTGGCGGTGATGCCTCCTCCTGCTTTAAAATAGAGTTGCTCTTCGTTTTCCTGTTCGATGAAGCGTATCATGACAGCGCTGTCCAGTTTCCCGTCTGCATAATATCCCATGATGCCTGTATAGAAATTCCGCTCGAAGTCTTCCGCCTCCGCAATGATTTGCATGGTTTTGGGCTTGGGAGCACCGGTGATGGAACCGGCCGGCAACAGGCGGAAAAGGATATCTCCGATGTGTTCCTTGTAGTCGGAAGGCAATGTTCCGCAGATTTCGGAACTGGTTTGCAGAATAGGCCCTTTATTGGTTTGCAGGCGGTCGATGTAGCGGTAAGAGGTCACTCTGACGTGGTCTGAAACCATACTCAGGTCGTTGCGTATCAGGTCTACGATGGTGGCGTGTTCGGCAGCCTCCTTGACATCCTGCATCAGCGTCTGCTCGGCGTCCGGCAGCGTGGCGTCTATCGTTCCTTTCATCGGGAAAGATTTGATTTCTCCGGCTTCGATACGGATAAATATTTCAGGGGAGAAACAGACGAACTTGTCCTTCAGCCACAGCTTGTATAATGCCCTTGAATGCAGGAAAATCTCTTTCAGTGTCAGGTTGGTGTTTATGGGAATTCTGCATGTCAGGTTTGTCAGGTAACTGTTGCCTGCCAGCAGATTCTGTTTCACAATGTCGAAAGCATGCCTGTATTCGGCAGGAGAGGGAGGAATATATTGCCAGTCTACTGTTCCGTCATATCGGGGAATATCTGCGGCGATATTTCCTTTTCCCCTGAAGAGGTAAAGACAAGAGGAGGCGTCTATCTTGTCCGCCTCCTCGATGTACGAGTGTTCCTGCTTGTAGTCTATGATAAAGAGGAAGGGCGTTCCGGCCTTTGCCAGCACGTTCATCTTCTCTATGGCTTCTTTTCTACCGTATGACTTCATTGCTTGTTGTCAATCTCTTTCAGCAACTCTTCCACTGCTGTTTTCAGTTGCGTGTCTTCTCCTCTCACGATTGTTTCGGGTGAGTTGGCCACTTTGATATCCGGTTCCAGTTGCAGGTTTTCCAGATACCTGCCGTCCGGCAGACGGTAGCCAACAATGGGAATGCCGAAAACCAACGACGGGTCTTGCAGTGTTTCCCACGATACGCTGGTCATGGTGCCCGGCACCGGCATGCCTACCAGTTTGCCTAACTTCTGATGACTGTAAACCCACGGTGTGCCGTGTGCATTGGAGTAATTGGCTTCGCATGTCAGCATAATGGATGGCTTGTTCCAGCGACGGCTGGGCATGTCGCAGGCCTCACGGCCGCGAACCACTTGAGTGAAATATTGTTTACCGCTGAACAGTATCTCTATGTCTTCGTGCAGACGTCCGCCACCGTTGAAGCGTGTGTCTACGACAATACCTTCACGGTTGTTATATTTCCCCAAGATGTCAGAATAAATAGAACGGAAGCTGCCGTCGCCCATCGACTCGATATGTACGTAGCCCAAACGTCCGCCTGACCATCTGTCCACATCTGCCGCACGCTGTTTCACCCAACGGGCATAAAGCAGATCGCCGGCTGCTCCGTTGCTGATGGGTATTACCACTTCGTCCCAGCGTTCTCCGTTCTGCGAGTTGTACAATGATACGAGCGTCTTTTTCTTGGTCTTGTTGTTGAGCAGTGTGTAATAATCCATTTCAGGGGTTATCTCCACGCCGTCTATTTTTTCGATGACCGTGCCGGCTTTCACTTTGGTATTTGCCGTGTCGAACGGTCCTTTTTCCATCACTTCGGCGATGCGCATGCCTTGTTCCCGATAACTCCAGTCGAAGAGCAAGCCCAAGCTGGCGGTCGGCTCGGTTTGTCCTTTAGGGCGGAAGCGTCCTCCGGTGTGCGATACGTTTAATTCGCCCAGCCATTCGCTCAGCAATTCGGCAAAGTCGTAGTTGTTATTTATATGGGGTAGGAACTTGCGATAGGTTGCTGTCATGGCATCCCAATCCACTCCGTGCATGTTTGTGTTGTAGAAACGCTTTTGCTGCTGCTTGTATACATGGTCGAACATGTATTCTCGTTCGGCAGCCAAGTCCATCTTCACATTAGCTTGATAGGTGATTGTTTTCAATGCGTCCGAAGATACATCCATCTTTTGCATGCCTTTGCTACCCAGCAGGAAAAGGGTCTTCCCCTCTTTATCCAGTTCCATAGAGGCCCATCCGGCATCCATCTTATGGAGCAGTTTGGTCTCTTTCTTACGCAGGTCCATTTTCCAAAGGTCGTATCCTTTCTCAAAAGACGACAGATAATAAAGAGTTTCGCCGTCTTGCGAGATGATGGCGCTGCCCATGTTCGAAGAATTGGGAGTGAGACGTATGATACGGTCTTCGATGTTCGTCAGCTCTACGACAATGTCTTTTACCTTTTCTTTTTTCTCCTCTTTGTCATCTGTGGTTTTGCCGTCTTTCTTTTGGTCTTTTGCCTTACTTGCTTCCTTTTCTTTTTTCTCTTTCTTTTGTTCTTTCTCCAACTCTTTGCGGAGTTCGTAGTCTTCTTTGCTCAAGCAATATTTGTCGTAGGCATCCTTGTTAAGGAATACGAGCATGGCATCATCTTGCGCCCCCCACGAGGCATGGGCGCGCATACCGTAACGCTCGGTGGTGAAGAGAATGGCATTGCCTTCGAGTACAAAGCGAGGTGAGCCGCTTGTATAGCCACTATTGGTCAGGTTGATGATATTGCTTCCTCCCTGTGCACTGACAAGGCCGATGTCTGAGTACGGGTCGTGTTTGTTTCCGATAAATTCAAGCGTGAACCATTTGCCGTCGGGCGACCAACAGTAATCGAAACCACCTCCGGTGTTGTACCACGTAGAACCATCGGTGATTTGGCGTACTCTCTTAGTCTCCAGATTGATTACCATCAAACGGTTGCGGTCTTCAATGAAAGCCAGTTCCTTGCCATCGGACGAGAATTGAGGATAGGCACGCTCTATGGTGGAGGAGGGGAGTAATGCCTCTTCTTTAATTAAGGTTGCATTAGGGAAATTGGGATCTTCTTTGCGTGTAATCTTGGCAAGGTAGAGCTGCCAGTTGCCGTCACGCTCGCTGGCATAGGCCAGTGTGCGGTTATCCGGTGCAAAGGTCAGTCCGGCTTCGCGTGCCGGGGTATGGGTAATCTGTTTCGTCGTGGCATATTCGGTAGCTGTTACGAACACTTCTCCACGTACGATGAAGGCTACTTGCTTTCCGTCGGGCGAGACAATGGCGGAAGTAGCTCCGTCGGAGAACTTCAGGTTGTCCAACTGTGGTTGGTCATCGCGCACAATCTCTATGTCGACTTTCTGCGGAGCGGATTCGTTTCGCTGGGTATAGATTTCACCATCGTAGCCATAACATAAAGTGCCGTCGTTGCTCATGGACAGGAAACGTACGGGATGGGTCTTGAAAGAGGTTACCTCTTTGACCGATTGCGGTTGTGCGAGCGGAAATGAATAGACATTGAAAGAACCGCCGTTGCGCTCGCTCAGGAAGTAGACGTTTTGTCCGTCGGGCGACAATACCGGATTACGGTCTTCTCCTTCCCGTCGGGTGAGGTTGGTGTGCTTTCCCGTTTGGGTGTCATACATCCAAATGTCGCGAGTGATAGAGGAAGTATGATGTTTTCTCCATTCGTTTTCAGAACCTTTTTTATCTTGGTAGAAGAGTTGTTTGCCGGACTTGTCGAAGCAGACAGCTTCGGCAGGAGTGCCCAGCACCTGTTCGGTACGTCCTCCTGCCACCGGCACTTTATAAAGTTCCGTCATGGTGGAAGAAGGGAAAAGGGCACTGCTTGCAGGGTCTTGGATGGATGCGGAAAACAAAATGTACCGGCCGTCGGGAGTGAAAGCTGAAGGCAGTTCACCGGCAGAATTTGTAGTCAGTCGTCGGGCAGCTCCTCCATTGGCCGGCATCACAAAAACGTCGAAATTACCGTACCGGTCGCAGGCAAAAGCTATCTGCTTTCCGTCGGGCGACCAAACAGGGTTGCATTCGTACGTCTCTCGTGTGGTGAGTTGTGTGGCGGTTCCACCTTTGGCAGACACCTTGTAAATGTCTCCTTTATAGCAGAATACGATTTCTGTCCCATCCGGAGAGATTTGAGCGTCGCGCATCCAAAGAGGAGTGACGGCATGGCCGGCTATCGCCGTAAAACCCAATGCAATGGTTGCAAGAATTTTCTTCATAATTAACGTGAGTTCGACGAATTATAAGTGTCTATAAATTTGGTGATTAGCGAAATTTGTTGTAACTTTATAGTAGTGAAATACAAAGAATTACAACTAAAAATCGCTATGATCACCGAGAGCAAAATTACAGAAATATTTTGTATGGCAAACGACTTCTGCAAGTTTTTTGATACAATGATGGCAAAATACACGCTAAAACCGCTCAAGAAGAGAAAATATCATCGTGACAGCACGATGTCAAAGGCGGAAATCATGCTTATCATGAGTCTCTTCCACGACTCCGGCTACCGCTGTCTGAAACATTTCTATCTTGAAAAGGTGTGCAGGCATCTGCGCCATCTGTTTCCCGAAGTTGTATCGTACAACCGTTTCGTGGAATTGGAAAGAGAAGTTGCCATTCCTCTTGCACTGTTCATCAAGAAAGTACTGCGTGGGGAAATGTACTGGTATCAGCTTCGTTGATAGCACTCCCCTGCGTGTCTGCAGGAATCAGCGTATCCATATCCATAAGGTGTTCAAAGGTATAGCGCAAAGGGGAAAATGCTCCATGGGCTGGTTCTTCGGATTTAAATTGCATCTGATTTGCAATGAGAAGGGAGAGCTGCTCAACTTCATGATAACACCCGGTGACATTGATGACCGCAAGCCTTTGGAATACAAGGACTTTGTGAAATTCATATACGGCAAGTTGGTTGGGGATAAGGGATATATAAGCAAGAGGCTCTTCCAAAGGCTGTTCGTGGACGGAATACAGCTTATTACCAAGTTGAAAAGCAACATGAAGGGTGCGCTGATGAGCGTTTCCGACAAACTGCTGCTCAGGAAGAGGGCTATCATTGAGACTGTGAACGATGAACTCAAGAACATTGCGCAAGTGGAACACTCCGGACATAGATGCTTTGAGAATTTCATCGTCAATTTATTGGGGGCTATTGCCGCATACTGCTTGTTTCCAAAGAAGCCGTGCATCAATGTAAAAAGAACATTTGATACGCAGCTTGCGTTATTATGAATTCGTTGAACTCACGTTATTTAATAATAGCAAAAAAGAAACACTTTGGCTGTCCGAGTGGCAGCACCATGAAACATCTGAGGGAGTTCGTAACTTCAGTACCTGAATACCGTAGAACCGGGAAAGGCAATTTCAAGCATAAACTTGAAGACATACTTATGCTTGTCATATTGGGCAGTCTCAGCAAGTGTATCCCCAGAGCCGAGATAATCGGGTTTGGCAAACGATATTTGAAACGCTTTCACTCAATGGGTATCCTGGTGGGCGGCTTGCCGTCAGAGGCCACGCTATGTCGTGTGTTCAAAAGCATAGATGATGAAGCGATGGCTTGTCGTATGTCCGCGTTCGTCGATTCCTTCCGCAAGGAACTCCCCAACAAGGAGGCTGAGATTATTTGTGTGGACGGTAAAGCCATGAGAGGCACCGTGCATGAAAACGGACGTAATCCGGATATAGTATCAGCCTATTCACTCAATTCCGGGATTACTCTCGCTACGGATGCATGCGAGAAGAAGAGCAACGAGATTAAATCGGTTCCCAGATTACTGGATAAAATAGAGATCTCCGGCTGCATCGTCACCGCTGATGCAATGTCTTTCCAGAAATCAATCATAGACAAGATCAGGGAAAAGGGAGGAGACTTTGTCATCGAGCTTAAAGCAAACCAAAAATCCCTGCGTTACGTACTTGAGGATAAAATCAAGGCTCATCCGACATTTCGAGTGATACGGCAGTCGTGTAGTGCATAAAGCCTAAGCTCAAAGTATCGTTCATCCCTGAATCCGTACGCATTCCTTTTCATTACTTTTATCTTATTGTTGATGCCCTCCACTTTGCCGGTAGAGATATGGCAGTCGTACCATGCGAGTATTCCCGTTCGATGCGCCATAATGGTTGCAGCCATTTTCATCAGCTGTGGCACTTTGCTCTCTTTAGCCTGGTTTACCCAATCCAGCATTACTTTCTCCGCCTCTTCCTTGTTGATCTGTGTCCAAAATTCCCGGAGCTGCTCCTTGAGGTAATATGCCTGCGAGAGAGGCTTGTTCATGTCCAGAGCATTGTCAAGCCTCGTTTTATATTCCTTGTCAAAGATGTCCTCACCATTGCTTAACAGGAGGTATCTCGTGCCTTTGAGGACCTTCCGCTTATTGATATCCTTTTCCATGTTGTACTGTACTCTGCGTATGTCATCCAGCTTTTCGTTCATGAGCTTGACCACGTGGAAATGGTCAAAAACATGAAGCGCATTGGGACAATGTTCATATACGGACGAAATGAATGCCGCAGAAAGGTCTGTGGTAACATACTTGATGTCAATGCCTTTTCGCTTTACCCTTTTCCAAAAGCCGTTCAAGGCATCAGCTCCTTTGCCTTCGCCAACATATATGATACGTCCGCTCCTCAGGTCGACAACTATTGTCTTGTATATGTGCCCTCTTCTTACGGCGAACTCGTCTATGCCGATACAATCCACACCCTCCAACGAAGGAGGGGTGTAATGGTATTCCAAATACCGGCTATGTATGTCTTTGATGGTGTCCCATGTTACTCCCAACAGGTTGGCCGCATCTTTCAAAGTCATTGCCTTTAACAATCCGACCACGTACCTTGCGAAACGGTGGGTGTAGCTGCAATTGCCTGTGGCGAAGGGGATATTCTCTTGGCGGTCGTAATCACAATCCTTGTTCTTACACTTGTAGCGTTGTACTTTCATGCGGACTATCACCTTTTTGCCGCCAACAGGAAGACCGATAAAGTCACGCATACGGTAACCATTCTTCACCAAATGGCGGCATCCGCACTTGGGACACTCATTTTGACGTTCTTTTGCTTCAACATGCAGAATAATTGTATTACCTTTGTATTCCTCACGGGTGCATTTGTGATTGTATAGCCCCCACGCATGATATAGAAAACTGCTGTTCATAAATGTACATTTGTTTGTGGTTATTCAAATATACAATTTGTTCAGCGGTTTTCTTCTTTAACATACCATCACTCGAAATGTCGGAAGAGCCAAAATCAAGACAGCCACACCGTCAGATGTTTACACGGAAGGCCCCAGTCTTGAGCATGGCAGGATTGAATCGAGAATCTGTCGCATATACCGTGGGGAAGGACTTATCGCAGACCGGGAGAAATGGAACGGAAGGCTGACTGTCATAGAGATGCTTAACAAGTGCGGAAAAGAAATCCGGCGGTCACTGTGCGTCCGAACAGAGACTTTACATCTCAAGCCTTGACGGTACAGCCAAACAATTAGGCCTGATAACCAGGCAACTCTGGTCGATTGAGAGTATGCACTGGGACTTGGACTACAACCTACGGCAGGACAGCATAAAGCGTAAAACCGGAAGAGCGGCCAGAACCCTTGATACAATCCAGAGAATGGTGTTGGCAATATTGGCTATCTGGAAAAACAAAAGGAAGAAAGTCGCTGACAAAATCAAAGGAACGGCTGAAATCGTCAGAGAATTATCGCTAAACTTAACCAAAGTGCTACATCTTTTAGCTCAAAAATGAAATAAATTTAGTTTTGAAATATACATAACAGATTGATTATCAATAATCATATTTGCACCCACATCATACAGATATGGGTAAGGGGGATTATGCACATAAATCAAAGTTTAAATGAAAAAGCCGTGTAGATGTGGTTTATTATGACAGGAAAAGGCGGAAAATATGTGAAGAGATACACCGTCAGTTCTCTAATGATCAATCCGGTTTCAAATTGATGCGTAAGTGGTTTAAAGAGTGCGGAATGAAGAGCGCGGAATTGGTCATAGGACTTGAGAATACAGGGATTTACAGTCTTGATCTGTGTCTTAGCCTGGAATCTGCAGGTATTGACTATTGCCGTTTCAACCCTCTTCATTTGAAACGCTCTTTTGGTCTGACACGTGGCAAGAATGACAAGGTGGATGCCTGGCGTATCGCTTATTATTGCTACCTTCACCGGGAAGAATTGGCGTATTGCAAAATGTCGGCCGGTACAATCATGCGGTTACAGGAACTCTCATCCGAAAGGAGAAGGCATGTCAAACATATGGCTGAGTACAAAGCTTATCTGACAGACCGAAAAGCAAGGGTGGGAGACAACACCCAAAAACGTACCGCCAAGGTTTTGGAATATGAACAAGTGCTTGTGGAGGAAATAGAAAAAGAAATGGAGAATATTACTCGTTGGTTGAATTAAATTAAAGCGTATTTAACTTGTCCGATAGGCTTATGATTTATAAGATTGAAATACTGCAACATGGTGAAAGCAGCGACTTTGGCAGCCATTCTGGTAAAAAAGCCTTGTGGTTGCTTGGCATAAGTTGCGTATCATCATCAGATGGTCATTGAGTTGGGAGAATACCGTCTCAATTCTCTTCCTGTACCTTTTGTAAGGCCACAGCGGAGGTCTCCAGTTCTTCTGGTTCAGCCTGTAAGGGACCTCAAGGGTGATGTTTGCCGATGTAAACAAGTCCTGATGCATGGGAGCGCTCAAATACCCCTTGTCCCCAAGTATCATACAGTCATGGTATTCCCACTGAATGTCTTTCAGGTAGTGGATGTCATGCACGTTTGCTGCGGTCATGTCATAGGAATGTATGCCCCCCGTTGTGCCGCAAAGAGCATGGAGTTTGTAGCCGTAGTAGTGCATTCCTTGCGAGGCGCAATAGCCCCAGGATGGCGCATGGTCTATATCCGTCTTGCCCATGGCACATCTTTTGGCACGTGCGTTCTGGCACACCTTGACAGGCTTGGAATCAATGCAGAACACAAACTCTCCGCCGTCAAGGGCCTTGGCTATGGCCTTTCGAATGTTCTCGCCAAGCAGGCGGGTCAATTTCCTGCGCTGATTGAACTGCCGGCGGGTAATAAGGTTGGGAATGGCGTCAGGACACTCAATGCTCAGACGGGTAAAGAGATAGTTCTCGCTGTCGATACAGAATGCCTCAGCAGTGATGGAAAGTGCCACAACCTCCAGGTCGGAGAAAGTGGGAACAACACCACGGCGAGGAACATTTCCTCTCTTGTTTACTTGATTTCCTGCATATTGCTTGCAGATTTCAAGAACTTTTCGGAACTTTGCAATGAAGTTGTGCATGGCTATGATATTGTAACATAATGGATTTAACACTACTAAGTTACTAAAAAATCAACGACATGTGCAACTTTTTCATCATCAAAATCTTATAAAATCAATTCATCCAACAGGTAGAATATTATAAAAAACGAGCCTGACTTGAAGAGAAACTATGATTTATTACTTTCCGTCAAAGGTGTCGGAACGGTAAATGCCATTGCAATGATTAACATACCAATAACTTCGAATCCTTTGAAAACGCCAGGAAATATGCCTGCTACGTGGGTGTTGCGCCATTTGGAAGCACATCGGGGACTTCGACAAAGGCAAGCCACATGTCTGTTCCATAGGGGCCAGAATATTAAAATCTGACCTTTCAATGGCGGCCAGAAGTGCCAGAATACACGACCCGCAAATGAAGGAGTACTTTGAAAGAAAAAACGGCACAAAGGAAAGAATTTGGCGTTGTGATGAATGCGTATAAATTGATACAGAGAATGTTTGCAGTCGTAAAAAGAGGGACACCTTTTGTACGACTGCAAACATATAAAAGTAACACAAGTATAAACTAATATCACAATTATTAACGAATAAGGAGAATATACTTGCTGAGGTCTTAGAATTCAGGTTAATAGATGGAGATTTTTCTTTTTAGAGGAAAGATACACGATTTTTGTGCTGAAGTTAATTGATGATATTTCATGACAATACAAAGTTGATTAATCTCGGGGAGATTTCGGTCTCCCTTTTCTCTTTTTTGTATTGCTACTGAAATCTTTTGTCACGTCGGGGCTTTCAGCCCCTTGCCGACAGCGCTCCCCGAGTGTTTTTCATAGTCATCTTATAATAACAGAGAATATTTGCACTTCTTAGTGAAACTTATCTGTGGCTGCAATCAAAAAAAATGCAGATTAATCTTTGTATATCTGACAAATAATTCATTTCTTTGCACCGCTTTCGCGCAATCGCTGTCAGGAGAAAGCTGAGAGAAGCCTGGTATGTTGCGTTGTAACGATCAAACAATTTAATAGTAAAAAAACAATGGATTTAATTAAAATTGCAGAAGAAGCATTTGCTACCGGAAAACAACACCCGAGCTTCAAAGCTGGTGACACAGTGACAGTAGCATATCGTATCGTCGAAGGTAACAAAGAACGTGTACAGTTGTACCGCGGTGTTGTTATCAAGATTTCCGGACACGGAGACAAGAAACGTTTCACTGTACGCAAAATGTCTGGAACAGTTGGTGTAGAGCGTATTTTCCCAATCGAATCACCGGCTATTGACCGCATTGAAGTGAACAAGGTGGGTAAGATTCGTCGTGCCAAACTATACTATCTCCGCACTCGTACCGGTAAGAAAGCAAGAATTAAAGAAAAAAGAGTTAACGGATAACTCCGGGAAACTCGGCACTGTCCACAATTTTGTGTAAATGGAAACAGGATTCAGTTGTAAGTTTCTTCTTATATCTGGATTCTGTTTTCAAACATAAGCATAAATTGGTTCATAATCAAGCTCAGTTATGAGTAGGATGTGTCCATTTTTTCAATCTCCATCAGTGAGGGATACACGGTCTTTTTTAGGCATCATCTGAAGGGAATAAAAGCTTTGATTTTGTGTACTTTCTGATTTTTCCGTTCAGGTTTTCAATGAGATTTGTGGTATAGATTATTTTCCAGATTGTCACGCTCTGCGGCAGCAACCTCCTTATTAGCTGCATTATAGATATTCTTCATATCCGCCGTAAATTCTTTTCATTCTGTAAACGTATAAAATAAAGAATACGAAACTCTCTTTAAATCCCGTATTTTTTATTTAATAGCTTTGTAAAATGAAGAAGATTATGAAAGAGAAGAATCATGTAGTGCCTGAGAGGTATTAAGTAAGGAGTTCCTTAGTCAGTTCAAGACAGAATCTGATGTCAGCAAATTTCTGAAGCAGTTACACGCGCAGGTATTGGAGAAAATGCTTGAAGGTGAGATGGATGCGCATCTGGGTTATGAGAAGAATTCGTTTTCCGGTCGTAACAGCGGTAATTCCCGTAACGGCAGCTACCCCAAGAAAATCCAAACCGAACACGGTGAAGCGGTCATACCTATTCCCCGTGACCGTAACGGTCAATTCGAGCCCATAGTTGTTCCCAAACATGAGAGCCGTGGGCTTTCTATAGAAAAACTTGTTATCTCCTTATATGCCAAAGGAATGAGCGTGTCCGACATTGAAGAGGAAATGCGTGAAATCTATGAAATAGAACTTCCACATCAGCCATTTCCATCATTACGAACAAAGTCAACCAGGGGCTGCTCAGGAATGGCAGAACTGCCCTTTGGGAAGCTTTCGAATAAATACACATTGCACCCCTTAGGGTTTGATTGTAGTTTTGTACTCGCGAAAACAATCAAACCCTAATTGTTATGAACAGATCTAAATTTGAAGAATTGGAATTGCAGGTTCAACAAAGCGACCTGCCATTGAAGTTGTACCTGCAACAGGCAGGTGTAAGTTATTCAACCTATCATTACTGGCGTAAAAAATGTGCCGCAGAAAAGACAGTCTGAAACAGGAGTTGGCTCCCATCAGTTTCAAGCGCCCCACTGCAGAACTGACCTTGGGTGAACAGGTGCCGCATGGTGTAGCCCTGCTTTTCCCCAACGGTCTCCGTGCCCACTTCGGGAGCGGATCCGAGAAGCTGTTGATGGAACTGCTAACCCATAGTCTCGAAGATACCCATGTTTAGCCTGAACGATACGATGCGCTACTTTCTGTGTCCCGGCAGGACAGATATGCGCAAGGGCATCAGTTCGCTGTGCGGACTGGTGCATGAGAAGATGAAGAGCGAAGTGAGGAACGGTGACGTGTTCATCTTTGTCGGGTCCAGCCTCAATCTCATGAAACTGCTTCATGCGGAAGACGGCGGCATGGTGATGTACGTCAAACGGCTGGAGGCAGGTCGCTTCAAACTGCCGGAATACGATCCCGAATCAAACAGCTATCCCATGGAATGGCGTGACCTGGTAATGATGGTTGAAGGCATTCAGGAGAATCCGCAGCAGAGGCTCCGGCGGCTTAGGGCCGAGCGTAAAGAGTACCATGTATAACCTGTTTTTCTGAAACAAAAGTAGTGTTCCTATTGTGCAATCCGCTAATATTTAGTATCTTTACATCACTGCTGGGCACTTAATCCCAGCTGATTTTCAATTGTTTATAATTTAGTTCTTTGACATTTTTGTAATCGCAATCGGCAAGTATCTCTCTTACAGACGTTTTATCCAGTAGAGAAAAGCTCAAAATTTGTAGAATTTCGTAGATTGGACGGTTAACTTTCAATCTGTAAGCGATAATGGCAACCAGACAGTATGTTATGATGGCACAGTACACTTGTATCTTGACTGCATTCATCGTGGTGCCCCAAAAAGATTTTACTTTCAGGTGTTGCTTTATCCATTTGAAAAATAGTTCCACCTGCCAACGGTTCTTGTATAGCAAAGCAATTTCCTCTGCTGATAGTTCCATGTTGTTGGTGATGAACACAAATTCTCTGTCCAGTTCTTCATCGTAGTATTTAACCCGCCGGAGTTTGTCCGGATATGCTTTGAGCGATTTATACGTTTCAAGCATTCCAATCTGATCACATTTTATTCCGGTTGTTTTATCGACTTCACGGGAATACATTCTACGGAATCTCATATTATCTTTTGCACGTGTAACGAAGTAAGCACCACTGGTGTGAAGCTTATGCAAACGGGTGAAGTCAACATATCCTTTATCCATGATATAGAAACTTCCCTTTTCATAACTCAACTCATCCAGCATGTTTACGTCATGTACTTTAGCATTGGTTACCAGTACGATTGTCGGTATGGAAGTCTTTACATCATACAAGGTATGAAGTTTGATGCCTCCTTTGTGTTTCTTAAATTCCGCCCACCAAAAAACATTCAGACAAAGGTCTATGGTGGAGGAATCAAAGGCATAAACATTACCGTCAACTTTCACCTCGAAGTCATTTTTGTTGTAGCTATTACGGGCTTCCGCAATCAGGGTATAAGCAAATTCTTCGTAGATACGATAATCTCTATTCCGGTTTGCTTTCCCCAGATTGGTACGGCTAACTGTTGCACCGAATCCCAAGTGAAAATACTTGTTCTTGTGTGCCTCAAGGCTGAGCATAAGATCACGCATACTGTCTCGGGCGGTCAGTTGTCCGAAGATCATGCACAGCATCTGATTCCAACAGGTGAATGTTCTGATTTTCTTATTCCCGGAATACTTCTCTACCAAACGGTCAAAGACACGACGGGGAAGAAAATCTGTAAGTTGAGCGAAGATATATTTGCCTTGATTCATTGTTTTGAGCTTTTGGGCAAAGCTAAAACAACTTTTCAATTCAAATCGTCACGCTACAAAAAGATACATAACTATGCGATTATCAAAGATTTCAAAGAACGATGTTTAATTTAAAGTGCCCACTAGTGGTTTAATACCTGCAGTTTAGCAAATGCTTACGGTTATAGAACATGTACGGGCTTGTAACGTGGGGTATGTTTACAAGGTGGCAAGGGTAAAGCTTGCAGACGGTACTTTCGTGAACACGATGGAATATCCGCTGAAAAACCTTGGAGGAATCTTCTCCCCTGAACAGCTTGCCCGTCTGCTCTCTGCCTGAAATATGACTTCAGCATGCCTGAGAACAGACAGATAAGACTGCTTGCAAGAGAGGGCATCCACATAAGCAATACTACGCTGAACAGCTATATACATAATGGAATCGCCAAACTAAGGGAGTTCATAGAAGATGTCTTCAAGGAGTTTGTGCAGCAGGCAAAATATCTTATGATTGATGAGACTACCGAACTTGTAGGAGTGGAAACCAAAGAAGACAAGGCTTACAGGAGAAAGTACTTATGGGCTTTCTTTGCCAAGCATATTAAGATGGTCTATTATCACTATAATAACGGCAGCAGGTCATCCGATGCGGCAAAGTCATTCCTGGAATATTTTATGGGAACCATATCCACTGACGGATATACGGTTTACAGGATGTATGATGGTGAAGACTCAAAGGTGCTTCATATAGGATGCTGGACGCACTGTAAAGGTTGTGGGTTGATGCCTTGTCTTCAGACAGAACAGCGATGGACATAATAGATCCTATCGGTGATATGTTCAGAAATGAAAACCTGTTCCGTATGATGAAACTAAGCGGTGATCAGATTAAGGAAAGAAGACGGAAGCTTACAGGACCGCTCCTTGAACGTATCCATCATAAGGTGGTCATGATGATGCAGGATGCGAATATTATGGCTAACGAACTGATGAGAAAGGCTGTTAATTTTATACGTTAAACCAGTGCAAATCTCTGAGAAATATCCTTAAGGATGGTACAGCGAAAATCTCGAACAATCTCTGTGAGCAAAGGATGAAACCTGTAAAGTCGCTGCTCAAGAACTATATGAATATAGGCAGTGAGGATGCGGTAGAAAACTCGGCATTCATCTTCTCACTGATAGAAAGCTGCAAACTTAATGACATAGACCCTCAGGGTTACCTGAAACACCTGTTTGAATGTATTCTTCATAGTAAGGACTGCGACAAGAAGGCTCTTCTACCATGTTTTTATAAACTGGAATGTTAAAACTAAAATATTTTCTTGCGGACATTTTTATTTTATCGGCTGAAAAACAGCAGATAAAATCGTCGTGGCGGAAAATAGAATGGTTACGGAATTTGCTGCTTATGACGCTTAATACGTGTGTGAACGGTTGTGTATAAGATTACTTTTAACTAAAATTATTGCGGAAATATTTCTTTAATCAGGAATGCCGTTGTATTTTTGTGGTATCTTTAAAATTAAAGCATTCTTATAAACAAAAACTTTAGAAATTATGTCAAAAGTAACCGTAGTGGGTGCAGGTAACGTAGGTGCTACATGCGCTAATGTGTTGGCCTTTAATGAAGTGGCTGACGAAGTGGTAATGCTGGACGTGAAAGAAGGCGTTTCAGAAGGTAAGGCAATGGATATGATGCAGACTGCTCAGCTGCTGGGATTTGACATCACTGTTGTAGGCTGTACCAACGATTATGAGAAGACAGCCGATTCCGATGTAGTGGTTATTACTTCCGGTATTCCTCGCAAACCGGGTATGACTCGTGAAGAGTTGATTGGAGTAAATGCAGGCATTGTCAAATCGGTTGCACAAAGCATCCTGAAATATTCTCCAAACGCAATATTTGTGGTTATTTCCAACCCGATGGATACGATGACTTATTTGTCGTTGAAATCTTTGGGCTTGCCCAAGAACCGTATTATCGGTATGGGAGGTGCTTTGGACAGCTCTCGTTTTAAATATTTCTTGTCTCAGGCTTTGGGCTGCAATGCCAACGAGGTAGAAGGCATGGTTATCGGTGGTCATGGTGACACGACCATGATTCCGTTGGCTCGTCTGGCCACTTATAAAGGCCAGCCTGTAAGTGCTTTGCTGAGCGAAGAAAAACTGGACGAAGTGGTTGCCGCCACTATGGTGGGCGGTGCAACACTGACCAAGTTGCTGGGCACTTCCGCATGGTATGCTCCGGGAGCTGCGGGTGCCTACATGGTTGAATCTATCATTCACAACCAGAAGAAGATGATTCCTTGCTCTGTATATCTGGAAGGAGAATACGGCGAATCGGACATCTGCATCGGTGTTCCTGTTATCTTGGGCAAGAATGGTATCGAAAAGATTGTTGAATTGGAACTGACTGCCGACGAGAAAGCAAAGTTCGCTGCCAGTGCAGCCGCTGTCCACAAAACAAATGGGGCATTGAAAGAAGTAGGTGCTCTTTGATTGAGAAGTGTTTGATGAATTATGAGCTACGGGAAGCGCTTGTTGAGAACCGCTTCCCGTTTGTCGTTTTTCCTTTATGTTTGCGGGGCAATCCGGAAAGCCGGTGGGTAAATGTTTCCTTATTTGCCATGCAAAGAGATTTGTTCATTCAGGCTTATGCCGGTGTAAGCCCGCAACCGGGCAAGTCGAAGCTCGCGTTTTAAGTGTCGTAAGCTTATATTTTAGAAAAGATAGACCCGCATTGAAGGAAAGTAAAAACCGGAAAGGATGTACTCGTTAATAAGGATGGCTGAAAGCTTTCTTCTCTTCAATAAAACAGATGCTGATTATGAGCGTTTTACATTTGTATAAGCGTCGGCCCTCACTTGTACAAGCGTAAGCTCTCACTTGTACAAGTAACCATTCTATTTTCCGCCACGACGATTTTATCTGCTGTTTTTCAGCCGATAAAATAAAAATGTCCGCAAGAAAATATTTTAGTTTTAACATTCCAGTTTATAAAAACATGGTAGAAGAGCCTTCTTGTCGCAGTCCTTACTATGAAGAATACATTCAAACAGGTGTTTCAGGTAACCCTGAGGGTCTATGTCATTAAGTTTGCAGCTTTCTATCAGTGAGAAGATGAATGCCGAGTTTTCTACCGCATCCTCCTGCCTATATTCATATAGTTCTTGAGCAGCGACTTTACAGGTTTCATCCTTTGCTCACAGAGATTGTTCGAGATTTCCGCTGTACCACCCTTAAGGATATTTCTCAGAGATTTCCACACTGGTTTAACGAACGTATAAAAATTAGTCGTCCCTTAAATACTTCATACTATCCTGATTTATAGTTTGTTATAATGTAATTATTTGCTTATATCTGCAAGATTTCGTACCTTTACATATAAATCTTGCAGATATTTAGTCGTCCCTTAAAAACTATATTTCAGCGTGAAGTTCGCTTTTACAAACTTCACGCTGATTTTTTTATAAGCCACAAAAGAACTCTCATCGCTCTTTTGACGTTATATGCCGCCGCAGCTAATAAGACATTGATAGCATCTCCTTTCACACCTTTATAAAAGTTGCGAGATAATCTGTAGTCTTCTTTAAGATGTCCTATCGTTGGCTTTATACCCGCTCGTTTACAAAATAGTTTGTGTTTCTTTCTCTTTTGGTAGTAGGTGTCTTTAGGAACGTCTGAGATGAGTATCTTTGTATCCCCAATCTGTTTCACACCTCTATACCCTCTATCTGCTGCTAGTTTATTAATATGTTTCCCGGTCATCCTTTGGGTTTGTTCCAACGTCTTTTGTATGGTATGCCCATCGTATTCATTCCTAAAAGAGCATGCAGCAAGAATAAGCCCTGACCATGAGCAAAGAATGGATACCTTATTACCAAACTCGTATTTCTTATGTTCCTTGCCTTTATTGATACAAACCACGTCCGGTTCATGCAGAGAATATACTTTATTTTTTGACTTACGGTTCTGAGAAAGAACCCTGTATATAACTCAAATATCTTCTCATAGCCATTCCTTCCCCCTAGATTACGCTCGAGTTCTCTAACCAATCGACCTGCTATGGTTTTTAGTTGCCTGTCTGCCTTAAGGGCTTTCTTACGATTCTTGGGATGGTTACCAAAGCGCCGGGCACGGTAAATCCCTTTCAAGGTGCGTGTATAACTCTGCCATAGAGGAAGAGACTGATCATGAACTATCTTCAAAACGTTTCTGATTATCTTTATGCAACTTCGCATCTGTAGGATAAGTAAGTTATATTCTTCTCCTGTACAGTAGAATCTATGAAAGCCGTATCAAAATGGTCTTCATCATCCTTATCCGTATTGACACGGATGCTCTCTGCCAATGTTATTTCCATACCTTTCTCACCCATACGTTTTCTGAAGTGAACCAAGTCAGATGCATCACAGGGTTCTTGGGGAGTAAATTCAAGTTGTCCGCAAAAGTATTGGCAGTAAGCATTCTCACTCCATTGTAAAACCACAGTTTCATCAGACACATTGCGCAAATGTTTTAAGATTAAAAGAACACACATCAAGCGAATAGGATGAGCCGGGCGACCCGTTCGTACTACAATACAAAGGCGACAAAGCATCATCAAAACTCTGCCAATTAATCTTATGGCTAAGTTGGAAAAGAGGATATTGATGATTAAACATATCCTCCAAAGAAGAGAATAAAGAGAGCTGTTTAGATGTACGTTTTAACATAAATATCTGCAAGATTTATACTGTAAAGGTACGAAATATTGCAGATATAAGCAAATAATTTGCATTATAACAAACTATAAATCATGAGAGTATGAAGTATTTAAGGAACGACTATAATTATAAGCAATAAAAATAGCGCCTTTTCTCAAAGACGCTATTTCCTCTTTATGACTTATTCACTACAAAGAGTTATTTAATTCTTTTGTAGCCATAAACAGCAAGATTGCCCAGTTCTTCTTCGATGCGCAGCAATTGATTGTACTTTGCCATGCGATCCGAACGGCTCAATGAGCCCGTTTTGATTTGTCCACTGTTGGTGGCAACGGCAATGTCGGCAATCGTAGCATCTTCCGTTTCGCCGGAACGGTGCGAAGTTACAGTGGTGTAACCATGACGATGTGCCATTTCAATGGCATCCAGCGTTTCGCTGAGCGACCCGATTTGATTGACTTTGATGAGGATGGAGTTGGCGCATCCCGTGGCAATGCCTTTTTCAAGGAACTCCACGTTTGTCACAAACAAGTCGTCGCCAACCAGTTGGCAACGGTTTCCAATGCGATCGGTCAGTTTCTTCCAACCTTCCCAATCGTTTTCGCTCATGCCGTCTTCAATGGAATCAATCGGGTATTTATTAATCAAATTTTCCAAGTAAGCCACTTGTTCGTCGGCAGTACGTTTCTTTCCATTTTCACCCTCAAAGATGGTGTAATCGTAAATTCCGTTTTTAAAGAACTCGGATGAAGCACAGTCCATACCGATTTTTACGTCTTTGCCCGGTTCGTAACCCGCAACTTTGATGGCACTCATGATGGAATCCAATGCATCCTCCGTACCTGCCAATGCCGGGGCAAAACCTCCTTCATCGCCCACAGCGGTGCTGAGACCACGGCCGTGAAGCACCTTCTTTAAGGCATGAAAGACCTCTGCTCCCATGCGCAGACCTTCACGGAAGGAAGTGGCACCTACAGGACGAATCATGAACTCCTGAAAAGCGATAGGCGCATCGCTGTGAGAGCCTCCGTTGATAATGTTCATCATCGGTACAGGCATTACATAAGTATTTACACCACCGATATACCTGTATAAGGGGATATCAAGATAAGTTGCCGCCGCTTTGGCCACAGCCAACGAAACCCCCAGAATGGCATTGGCACCCAATTTAGATTTGGTAGGTGTGCCGTCCAACTCCAACATTTTGTGATCGATGGCTCTTTGTTCCAGTGCCGACCAGCCTGCCAGAGCGGGAGCAATTATCTTGTTGACATTCTCTACAGCCTTCAATGTTCCTTTACCACCATAGCGTTTTTTGTCACCATCGCGCAATTCCAAGGCCTCGTGCTCACCGGTGGAAGCACCGGAAGGTACAGCTGCCCGTCCCATGACTCCGCATTCCAAAATTACGTCCACTTCTACCGTGGGATTACCGCGTGAATCAAGAATTTCACGGGCTACAATCTTTTCAATTTTCATTCTTACTTAATATTAATTTAGTTAGTTTAAAGAGTAATGTTCCAAATGTATGGATAAGTTTGTTTCATTTTCTGTGGTGGAAAAGTCCACCAGCCTTTTCAGTTCAATTAGCTCTTCAAGATGAAGAGCGCAATAGAAACCTTGTATCGGCATTCGCAGAAATATTTTGCGGACGTTCCTCATATTCCGATTCAAGTCTTGGTAATATTCACCGTCAATAGAAGATATGTACCGGTAAAAATGCCGGAACTCATCGTCGGTGAATCTGAAAAATAAATTCCCGAACTCCAGATGATAAGCATTGCACTTGGCGCAAAAAGACACGAAACCGTTAGCGGTCCGTTTCAATAAACTGTCCATAGTTTCTGTTTAAATTGTCGCAAAAGTAGTGCTATTTGCAATATTTGTCAATACCTATAAATTGCGGTATTGGAGTGGAAGAAACAAGAATTAGGTAATGAAAGGTCGGAAAACAGACTTCTGTAGTTACCTATAATAGAAAAATCGTCCTCTTTTACTCCTAAACTTCCGCTTCGCAAAGTTAGTATTTTCCGCTTAAAAACGTTATAAAGAACAACCTGTTGGATGAATTGATTTTATAAGATTTTGATGATGAAAAAGTTGCACATGTCGTTGATTTTTTAGTAACTTAGTAGTGTTAAATCCATTATGTTACAATATCATAGCCATGCACAACTTCATTGCAAAGTTCCGAAAAGTTCTTGAAATCTGCAAGCAATATGCAGGAAATCAAGTAAACAAGAGAGGAAATGTTCCTCGCCGTGGTGTTGTTCCCACTTTCTCCGACCTGGAGGTTGTGGCACTTTCCATCACTGCTGAGGCATTCTGTATCGACAGCGAGAACTATCTCTTTACCCGTCTGAGCATTGAGTGTCCTGACGCCATTCCCAACCTTATTACCCGCCGGCAGTTCAATCAGCGCAGGAAATTGACCCGCCTGCTTGGCGAGAACATTCGAAAGGCCATAGCCAAGGCCCTTGACGGCGGAGAGTTTGTGTTCTGCATTGATTCCAAGCCTGTCAAGGTGTGCCAGAACGCACGTGCCAAAAGATGTGCCATGGGCAAGACGGATATAGACCATGCGCCATCCTGGGGCTATTGCGCCTCGCAAGGAATGCACTACTACGGCTACAAACTCCATGCTCTTTGCGGCACAACGGGGGGCATACATTCCTATGACATGACCGCAGCAAACGTGCATGACATCCACTACCTGAAAGACATTCAGTGGGAATACCATGACTGTATGATACTTGGGGACAAGGGGTATTTGAGCGCTCCCATGCATCAGGACTTGTTTACATCGGCAAACATCACCCTTGAGGTCCCTTACAGGCTGAACCAGAAGAACTGGAGACCTCCGCTGTGGCCTTACAAAAGGTACAGGAAGAGAATTGAGACGGTATTCTCCCAACTCAATGACCATCTGATGATGATACGCAACTTATGCCAAGCAACCACAAGGCTTTTTTACCAGAATGGCTGCCAAAGTCGCTGCTTTCACCATGTTGCAGTATTTCAATCTTATAAATCATAAGCCTATCGGACAAGTTAAATACGCTTTAATTTAATTCAACCAACGAGTAAAGAAAAATAATTAATAACTTGAGGGCATCATCAAGCAAGTAAACCATTAGTTATCATGGACAGCAACTCCATTGCAAAGTACGGTTCCATAGGTAAGTAGAGAAATAATTGGTACCCTTGAGTCCACATAGACGATTATCTCAGTTCAATACTTTCGGGGTTGATGATGTTTTGTTAACTCCTCAAAGTTATATCATGTATGGCAAAGAAAGCGAAAAAGAAGAAAACAGGCAAAGGATTAAAGTTGAAAGTTGTTAACCCCAACGCCTGTGGGATTGATGTTTCATCCACAGAAATGCAAGTCTGTGTTCCCGAAGATCGTGATGGGGACAATAATCGTTGTTTCGGCACATTCATAGAAGATTTATATCTGATTGCCGACTGGTTAAAATCCTGTGGGATAGACACGGTGGCTATGGAATCCACAGGTGTTTACCGGGTTCAACTGTACATGATCTTGGAGGATTCCGGCTTTGACGTTTTGTTGGTTAATGCCAAAGCCATAAAAACATCGGTGAGAAGAAAATGGATGAGGTGGATGCCGAGTGGATCATGCTCCGACATAGTTACGGTTTACTTAAAGTTAACGTGGGTTCGACGAATTATAAGTGTCTACAAATTTGGTGCTTATCGAAATTTGTTGTAACTTTATAGTAGTGAAATACAAAGAATTACAAATAAAAATCGCTATGATCACCGAGAGCAAAATTACAGAAATATTTTGTATGGCAGACGACTTCTGCAAGTTTTTGATACAATGATGGCAAAATACACGCTAAAACCGCTCAAGAAGAGAAAATATCATCGTGACAGCACGATGTCAAAGTCGGAAATCATGCTTATCATGATTCTCTTCCACGACTCCGGCTACCGCTGTCTGAAACATTTCTATCTTGAAAAGGTGTGCAGGCATCTGCGCCATCTGTTTCCCGAAGTTGTATCGTACAACCGTTTCGTGGAATTGGAAAGAGAAGTTGCCATTCCTCTTGCACTGTTCATCAAGAAAGTACTTCTTGGGAAATGTACTGGTATCAGCTTCGTCGATAGCACTCCCCTGCGTGTCTGCAGGAATCAGCGTATCCATATCCATAAGGTGTTCAAAGGTATAGCGCAAAGGGGAAAATGCTCCATGGGCTGGTTCTTCGGATTTAAATTGCATTTGATTTGCAATGAGAAGGGAGAACTGCTCAACTTCATGATAACACCCGGTGACATTGATGCCCGCAAGCCTTTGGAATACAAGGACTTTGCGAAATTCATATACGGCAAGTTGGTTGGGGATAAGGGATATATAAGCAAGAGTCTCTTCCAACGGCTGTTCGTGGACGGAATACAGCTTATTACCAAGTTGAAAAGCAACATGAAGGGTGCGCTGATGAGCGTTTCCGACAAACTGCTGCTCAGGAAGAGGGCTATCATAGAAACGGTTAACGATGAACTCAAGAACATTGCGCAAGTGGAACACTCCAGACATAGATGCTTTGAGAATTTCATCGTCAATTTATTGGGGGCTATTGCCGCATACTGCTTGTTTCCAAAGAAGCCGTGCATCAATGTAAAAAGAACATTTGATACGCAGCTTGCTTTATTATGAATTCGTCGAACTCACGTTAAATTATTTTGCAGGCGTGCGGGAACAGAACCTCCAATTGGACATTTAAAATCGGATTATCGTTTGGGACGTAACTTCTATAAGGGGTTACGCGGTGATGCGATTAATGTAATGCCGGATGCTGCTGCTTATAATTTCCAAAGAGCCATGAAGGTTCTTTGGGGGCTATATGAAAAATCTGCGAAGCAGTTTTTTCTACACAACTCCGCATATGAATATGGGTAAAATGATTTTAAGGGTTGACTATATAGCAAACATCACTCCTGATTCATCAGACGATGAGCCGCCATCTGTTCGTACTTCGTGGCCAGACGGCCGTAATTGGCATACGGATAGATCGAAATGCCGCCACGAGGTGTAAAGATACCCGTTACCTCAATATATTTGGGATTCATCAGCCTGCTCAAATCTTTCATAATAATGTTTACGCAATCTTCATGAAAAGCTCCATGATTGCGGAAACTGAAAAGATACAGCTTCAGGCTTTTGCTCTCTACCATCTTCACATCGGGAATGTAAGAGATGCGGATTTCTGCAAAGTCCGGCTGGCCGGTGATAGGGCATAGACTGGTGAACTCCGGACAATTGAAACGCACCCAATAATCATTTTCTGGATGTTTATTGTCAAATGTTTCCAGCACTTCGGGAGTATAATCTTGCTTATATTCGGCTTTTCTTCCCAATAAAGAGAGTTGTTCTTTCAATTCACTCATAACGCTTTCTGTTATCTTTATCCATCGGTGGTTTATGAATCCATTGCTTACCGATGATTCATAATTAGATATCACTGATTTTCCAAACCTTGTAGGAGATGCCTTTGTCGTAGACGTCGCTGCCGTCTATCCGTTTGATGGCATTCACCATACGGATGGTCACCGGAAGTACCAGTGCTTCGTACATGGACTTCAGTACAATCTGCACGCACATCATCAGCAGCAGTTCGTTCCATGCGATGATTCCGCCAAAAGCTACCGAAAAAAAAATGAACGAGTCACTCGTCTCGCCTATCACCGTCGACCAGATGGCACGTGCAGAAAAGTTGTGCCCATTACTCGCCAACTTCATACGGCTCATGACATAGGCATTCAGAAAAGAGCCCACTAAGAAAGCCGACAGACTGGCGACGACAATGCGAGGAACCATGCCGAAAACAAAATTAAAATGCGCTTCGCCCTCCCAAAAAGGAGCAGCAGGCAAAGCGACTGCAACCAATCCAAGCACCACCACAAAGAAGTTCATGGCAAATCCACTCCAAATAATAAGGCGCGTTTTACGAAACCCCCAAACCTCGGCGATGCAGTCGTTGATGATATAAGAAATCGGAAATACTAAGAGCCCGGCTGTCACGGTGATACCGAAAACCTGAATGACTTTAGTCTCAAGAAGATTGGCTGCAATCAGACATACATTGAACAGAATGCCCAGCAACATAAAAGGCATAGATACTTTTTGTTTCATAATTCCTGTTTTTTACGTGGTGTTCTAGAATACACGACCGTTATTTGCGGCATCATATTTTAAAAAAATGTGTGCAAAGATACAATGTTTCTTTTAAACAGGCAAATCTCCAATGCGGAAATTTCCCTATATTACCACGGCTTTTTCATTTAAAAACACATAACGATGCTGAAGCACCGTCTTCGGTGTTTCTTTTTAATCATATAAAAGATTTTTTAATAGGCGGATTTCAAGAGCGACGTGATGTCTATTTTGTCTTCCGCCTTGATTTTTGCATAGCAAAAATAGTCATTATTTATCTGATATACAAGTATTTGTATTTAATAATAGTAAAAAAGAAACATTTTGGCTGTCCGAGTGGCAGCACCATGAAACATCTGAGGGAGTTCGTAACTTCAGTACCTGAATACCGTAGAACCGGGAAAGGCAATTTCAAGCATAAACTTGAAGACATACTTATGCTTGTCATATTGGGCAGTCTCAGCAAGTGTATCCCCAGAGCCGAGATAATCGGGTTTGGCAAACGATATTTGAAACGCTTTCACTCAATGGGTATCCTGGTGGGCGGCTTGCCGTCAGAGGCCACGCTATGTCGTGTGTTCAAAAGCATAGATGATGAAGCGATGGCTTGTCGTATGTCCGCGTTCGTCGATTCCTTCCGCAAGGAACTCCCCAACAAGGAGGCTGAGATTATTTGTGTGGACGGTAAAGCCATGAGAGGCACCGTGCATGAAAACGGACGTAATCCGGATATAGTATCAGCCTATTCACTCAATTCCGGGATTACTCTCGCTACGGATGCATGCGAGAAGAAGAGCAACGAGATTAAATCGGTTCCCAGATTACTGGATAAAATAGAGATCTCCGGCTGCATCGTCACCGCTGATGCAATGTCTTTCCAGAAATAAAAGTTGGTAATCTCGCTAATATTTCGTACCTTTATAGTTAAAAATCAATGAGTTAAAAAATAATTAAGCGATGATTACCAACGACAAAGTTACTGAAATTTTCTGTATAATCGACGAGTTTGACAAGAATTTGAGTGCTGAACTTGCGAAAAACCTGCGTCTGCCGTCCCATAACAGTGACGGCAAACGCTACCGGAACCGCAAGGGCAGGCTCTCCGAAAGTGAGATTATGACCATTCTGGTATGCTATCATTTCGGCACATATCGCAATTTCAAGGAGTATTATTTGAATTGGGTCAAAGGGGTGATGCGGCAGGATTTTCCCGATGGGGTTTCCTATAACCGCTTCGTTGAGCTCATGCCAAGAGTGTTCTTTAAGATGATGCTGTTCATGAAGCTCTATGCTTTTGGCAAGTGTACGGGAATCACCTACGTTGACAGCACCATGATACCCGTATGCCACAATGTACGACGATATTACAACAAGGTCTTTGCCGGCCTTGCCAAGAACGGAAAGGGTACCATGTGCTGGTGCCATGGATTCAAGCTGCATCTGCTCTGCAATGATTCCGGAGAAGTGATAACGTTCTGTCTTACAGGAGCAAACGTGGATGACAGGGATAGCAGGGTATGGACGGTGTTTGCAAAAGTGTTATATGGAAAGGTATTTGCAGACAGGGGATACATCAAGCAGGAACTCTTCGAGAGCCTGTTCGATCAAGGCATCCAACTCGTTCATGGGCTCAAGGCTAAGATGAAGAACAAACTGATGCCTATGTGGGACAAGATCATGCTAAGGAAAAGGTACATCATCGAGTGCATTAACGAATTGCTCAAGAACAAAGCCAACCTCGTGCACTCGAGACACCGATCGATACACAACTTTATCATGAACTTGTGTTCTGCCCTTACGGCATACTGCTTCTTTGAGAACAAGCCGGAGGCACTGCCGGTGTATGTGGAAAAATCAAGGCAGCTGGAACTATTTGCATGCTAAACTTATCCCGAACTGGCGTAATCATAGACAAGATCAGGGAAAAGGGAGGAGACTTTGTCATCGAGCTTAAAGCAAACCAAAAATCCCTGCGTTACGTACTTGAGGATAAAATCAAGACAGCCACACCGTCAGATGTTTACACGGAAGGCCCCAGTCTTGAGCATGGCAGGATTGAATCGAGAATCTGTCGCATATACCGTGGGGAAGGACTTATCGCAGACCGGGAGAAATGGAACGGAAGGCTGACTGTCATAGAGATGCTTACAAGTGCGGAAAAGAAATCCGGCGGTCACTGTGCGTCCGAACAGAGACTTTACATCTCAAGCCTTGACGGTACAGCCAAACAATTAGGCCTGATAACCAGGCAACACTGGTCGATTGAGAGTATGCACTGGGACTTGGACTACAACCTACGGCAGGACAGCATAAAGCGTAAAACCGGAAGAGCGGCCAGAACCCTTGATACAATCCAGAGAATGGTGTTGGCAATATTGGCTATCTGGAAAAACAAAAGGAAGAAAGTCGCTGACAAAATCAAAGGAACGGCTGAAATCGTCAGAGAATTATCGCTAAACTTAACCAAAGTGCTACATCTTTTAGCTCAAAAATGAAATAAATTTAGTTTTGAAATATACATAACAGATTGATTATCAATAATCATATTTGCACCCACATCATACAGATATGGGTAAGGGGGATTATGCACATAAATCAAAGTTTAAATGAAAAAGCCGTGCTATATTACTTCGAAGCGTGCGAGGTAGTGGTGCAACTCTGAACGGCATTGCCGCTAACCTTTTTTCCGGAAAAAAAACGAGCCGGACTATCTGACGTCCGCTCCCCACATCATCTTGTTGCGCAACGTGTCAAAAAAGAGGTGATTGAACCGTTTGACAACCTTGATACTGTAGTCTGCCCTTGAAATATGCAGGCGGGTAGTCTCCTTACAAGATTCACTGCGTCCATCGATAGCGACCAAAAAATTGTGGCTGCGGCTTTCTACATCGAGTGTAACCTCCCAATCGTCGCAGATGACGATGGGGCGAACATTGAGACTGTGAGGGGCGACAGGTGTAATGGCGATGGTTTTGCTGTGAGGAACGATAAGCGGCCCCCCTACGCTAAGCGAATAAGCCGTAGAACCGGTAGGGGTGGCAATTATCAATCCGTCGGCCTGATAGGTGGTAAGCGGTGTGCCGTTGATAGCAGTATGGATGGTGATCATAGAAGAACTGTCCCGTTTCAATACAGCTATCTCATTGAGACCATAAGGTGACTTCATCAAATGTTCGTCGTTGCATTTTAGTTGCAGGACGCTCCGTTCTTCCACTTTGTAGTGATTATTGTGGATTTCGTCGAAAGTGATTTTCATTTCTTCTGGTGAGATGTCTGCCAGAAAGCCCAGACGGCCAGTGTTGATGCCAAGGATGGGAATATTTTTTCCCCTCACACGGCTTGCGGCTCTCAGAAAAGTGCCGTCACCGCCGAGGCTTATGACCATGTCAGCGAAAAAGTCGTCACCGTCAAACAAATCTGCCGCCGGAATGTTTAGTTTTAAGTCGGCGGTCAGAAAATGATGAAACTCACGGCAAATGCAAAGTTGTGCATTGTGCTGTTTGAGCAACCGAAAGAGGTTTTCCGCATGAGAAGATTTTTTGGCCTGATAGGTATTTCCAAATATGGCAAACTTCATAACAAATACTGTTGGATTAGGGTGCAAATATGCTATTTTTTCTTGGAATGCAGCAGATGTATCACGATTATTTGTACTTTTGCCCCAAACAATGATACGGATTATGACAAGATTGAGTGTGAATATAAACAAAATAGCAACGCTGCGAAATGCCCGCGGAGGAAATGTTCCGGATGTGGTAGGAGTGGCGTTGGATTGTGAAAAATTTGGCGCTGACGGCATTACCGTGCATCCTCGCCCCGATGAGAGACATATACGTCGGAAGGATGTATATGATTTGCGACCGTTGTTGCATACGGAATTTAACATTGAAGGGTATCCCGCTCCCGAATTTATAGACTTGGTTTTGAAGGTGAAACCGCATCAGGTCACTTTAGTGCCCGACAGTCCTGAACAAATAACGTCGAATGCCGGTTGGGATACTAAAAGCAATTTCGAATTCTTAAACGAAGTGTTGGATAAATTCAACAATGCCGGCATTCGTACTTCCGTATTTGTTTCTACCGAAGCCGAAATGATAGAATATGCAGCCAAAGCGGGTGCCGACCGTGTGGAGCTTTATACAGAACCTTATGCAAAGGCATACGCCCAAAACCGTGAAGCGGCAGTGACTCCTTTTGTTGAGGCTGCTAAGGTAGTTCGTAGTTTAGGATTGGGCTTGAATGCAGGGCATGATTTGAGTCTAATTAATTTGAATTATTTTTATCAAAACATTCCGTGGCTGGACGAAGTCTCTATCGGTCATGCACTGATTAGCGATGCGCTTTATTTGGGACTTGAACGTACTATTCAGGAATATAAAAACTGTCTTCACTGATGAATATAATGTTGTTATTGGTTCAAGCAGCTTCGGTACTGACTGATTCTGCTGTAGGTGCCCCGGTATTGACACAAGTAAATGCTTCCGATGAAATGAACTTATGGAGCATGGCTGTCAAAGGGGGGGGATCATGATTGTGTTAGGTTTGATGTCTTTGCTTTGTTTTTATATCTTGTTCGAGCGTAATTATGTTATCCGGAAGGCAGGGAGAGAAGAACCTTTATTTATGGATAAGATAAAGGATTATATTCTGGGAGGAGAACTGAAAGCGGCCATTGCCTATTGCCGTAGTGTGAATACGCCTGCTGCCCGTATGATTGAGAAAGGAATTAGTCGCTTGGGACGTCCGGTGAACGATGTGCAGGCTGCTATTGAGAATGTAGGGAACATAGAAGTGGCCAAATTGGAGAAAGGAATGACCATCATGGCAACCATCTCCGGAGGTGCCCCCATGATAGGCTTTCTTGGCACGGTGACTGGTATGGTTAAGGCCTTCTGGCAGATGGCGAACGCCGGAAACAACATTGATATCACAATGCTTTCGGGTGGTATCTATGAAGCGATGATTACCACAGTAGGCGGTTTGATTGTCGGCATCATAGCCATGTTTTCCTACAACTATTTGGTGACGCTGGTGGATGGCGTGGTCAATAAGATGGAGGCCAAGACAATGGCGTTCATGGATTTGCTGAACGAACCTGCGCATTGATGATTCGTAATAGAAGAATTAATGATTAGCAATTCAATAAGATGTTAAAACGTAGAGCTAAAATATCACCCGCTTTCAGCATGGCATCCATGACGGACTTGATTTTCCTGCTGTTGATTTTCTTTATGATAACATCGACCATGGTGTTTCCCAATGCCATCAAAGTGTTGTTGCCACAAGGAAAGCAACAGACATCCGCCCGGCCTCTGACAAGAGTCATCATCGATGCCGATTTGAACTATTATGCGGCTTTTGGTAATGACAAAGAGCGACAGTTGAGATTGGGAGAATTGCCTCCTTTCCTTCAGTCGTGTGCCGAGAAAGAGCCTGAAATGTATATTGCTTTGTATGCCGATGAAACAGTGCCTTATAGAGAAGTAGTGAAAGTGCTGAATATTGCAAACGAGAATAAATTCAAAATAGTGTTGGCTACCCGTCCACCGGAAGGAAAATAGTTTTTAATTGCTTATTCAAACGCAGATACCGTATGCTGAATCAGAAGGAAAAAGGAAAATATATTGGTGCGGCAGGTGCACTTTTGGTGCATGCTGCCATCATTGCCCTTTTGATATTGGTGGGATTTGCGTTGCCTGAACCGATGGAGGAGGGAGGAGTACCTGTTATGATAGGAGAGGTGCCCGATGCGCTTGGAGCTGCCGACCCTTCTTTGGTGGAAGTAAATGTTATGCCCGAGGAGTCTGCCCGGGAAATGCGAGAGGTGCAGGAACAAGAACTTATTACGCAAGAGGTGGAAGAAACTGTGGCGTTGAAGCTTAAAACGGGGGTGAAGGAGCCTAAAGAAGTAAAGAAACCTGAAAAAACAGAGATCGAAAAAAAGGCAGAAGCTCGCCGATTGGCAGAGACCAAAGCTGAGCGGGAACGCAAGGAGGCGGAAGAAACTGCACGTAGTCGGGTTGCGGGAGCTTTTGGAAAGGGTTCACAAATGGGTAGCAAGGGTCCTACAAATGGAGAAGGCTTTCAAGGGGCTCCTGAAGGAAATGCTCCTGCCGGTACAACTTCCGGCAGAGGAGGTTACGGGACATTCAGTCTCAATGGACGTTCCATTGGCGAGGGAGGATTGCCTCGCCCTGCATACAACGTGCAAGACGAGGGAAAGGTCGTTGTTACAATTACAGTGAACCCTGCCGGATATGTAATAGCGACAAGTATCAACCGCCAGACCAATACCGTGAATCCCGCATTACGGAAGGCGGCGGAAGATGCGGCTAAAAAAGCTCGCTTCAATACGGTGAGTGGGCTGAACAATCAAATGGGGACAATAACGTATTATTTTAACTTGAAATAAGTGAGGAAAGAATTATGGGTACAGTGTATGTTTTTTTTGCCGACGGATTTGAAGAGATAGAAGCTTTCACTTCTGTAGATGTGATGAGACGTGCCGGAATGAATGTGGAAATGGTCACCGTAACCCCGGACGAAATAGTGATGGGGGCACATGATATTCCCGTTCTGTGCGACAAAAACGTGGTAAATTGCGACTTCTTTGATGCGGAGCTTTTGTTGCTTCCCGGTGGTATGCCGGGGGCTGCGACTTTAGAGAAATGCGATGAACTACGCAAACTTATCATGCGCTTTTTTGAGGAGAATAAACCGATGGCAGCTATCTGTGCCGCTCCTATGGTGCTGGGCAAATTGGGCCTGTTGAAGGGTAAAAAGGCAACTTGCTATCCCGGATTTGAACAGTATCTTGAGGGGGCTGAATGTACAGGGGCTCCGGTGGAGAGAGATGGTAATATCATCACGGGAAGAGGACCGGGATCGGCCATGGAGTTTGCATTGACTATAGTGGAATTGCTTCAAGGCAAGGAAAAGGTAGAGGAATTGAAGGAAGCAATGTGTGTTCAGTGATTTATGAATCGGTATGTTCTGATAGTAGCGGGTGGCAAAGGCTTGCGCATGGGGGGCGAACTTCCCAAACAGTTTCTTTCGATAGGAGGTAAGCCTGTTCTGATGCGTACGTTGGAAGTCTTTTATGGCTGTGATCCGGAAATACAGATAATATTGGTTCTTCCCCGCAACCAGCAGGAGTATTGGGAACGGTTGTGTCGCGAATTCCATTTCTCATTGCGATATGCCATGGCAGATGGGGGAGAAACTCGTTTCCATTCCGTGAAAAACGGTTTGGCTTTGGTGGAAACACCTGCCTTGGTAGGGGTACATGATGGAGTGCGTCCGTTTGTTTCGCCTGAGGTTATTGCTCGCTGCTATGAATTGGCGGCAGAAAAAAAAGCGGTGGTCCCTGTTGTAAGGGTGGTAGAAACTCTACGTCGTTTATCTAGAGATGATAGCGTGACGGTCAAACGAGACGATTATAGACTTGTGCAGACACCTCAAGTCTTTGATGCGAAATTGCTGAAAAAAGCATATGAGCAAACATATACTCCCCATTTTACAGATGATGCGTCTGTTGTAGAAGCACTGGGGGAATCTGTCTTTTTGACCGCGGGCAACAGAGAAAATATTAAAATAACCACTCCTTTTGATTTAAAAATAGCAGTAGCTCTTATGCAATCATGTTCGATTTAGTCACGCATGACATAAAATATTTGTCGGGTGTAGGTCCGCAGCGTGCCGCGGTGCTTAATAAAGAGTTGGGCATCTATTCTTTGCATGATCTTTTATATTATTTCCCTTATAAATATGTAGACCGAAGTCGCGTTTATTCTATTTGCGAGATTGACGGGGCCATGCCTTATATTCAGCTGAAAGGAAAAATCCTTAGCTTCGAAACAGCCGGTGAAGGTCGTCAACGAAGGCTGATTGCTCATTTTTCGGATAATACGGGAGTGGTGGATTTGATTTGGTTTCAAGGCATTAAATTTCTGATAGGTAAATATAGGGTAAATCAGGAGTATGTTGTATTCGGTAAGCCGACCGTTTTTAATGGTAGAATAAATATTGTGCATCCGGACGTAGACCTTGTGTCGGAATTGAAGTCATCTTCCATGGGATTACAACCTTATTATAACACCACGGAAAAGATGAAACGGAGTTTCCTTAATTCACATGCCATTGAAAAAATGATGAATGCAGTGGTGAAGCTGTTGCACGAGCCATTGCCGGAGACACTTTCACCCTCCATCCTTGCCAGACATCACTTGATGCCATTGAGGGATGCGCTGATCAATATTCATTTCCCCTCTAACCCGGAGTTGCTGCGTAAGGCGCAGTATCGTTTGAAATTTGAAGAATTGTTTTATGTACAGTTGAATATTCTGCGGTATGCTAAAGACCGTCAACGAAAATATCGTGGCTATATTTTTGAAAGAGTAGGAGAGATTTTTAATACTTTTTATTCTCGGAATTTGCCATTCGAGCTGACCAATGCCCAAAAAAGAGTTCTCAAGGAAATCCGTAAAGATGTAGGTGCAGGCAGACAGATGAACAGACTCTTGCAGGGGGATGTGGGGAGCGGAAAGACATTGGTCGCACTGATGAGTATGCTTATCGCACTTGATAACAGTTATCAGGCGTGTATGATGGCTCCTACCGAAATTCTGGCAAATCAGCATTACGAAACTATCCGTCAACTACTATATGGGATGGATATTCGTGTGGAGCTGCTGACCGGTTCTGTCAAAGGAAAACGGCGTGAAAGAATTCTTTCTGGATTGTTGACTCGCGACATACATATATTAATAGGTACGCATGCGGTCATTGAAAACACTGTGAATTTTGCTTCGCTCGGGTTGGTGGTGATTGACGAGCAGCATCGTTTTGGCGTTGCCCAACGTGCACGCTTGTGGACTAAAAATGCACAACCTCCTCATGTGTTGGTTATGACTGCAACCCCCATTCCTCGTACATTGGCCATGACATTGTATGGCGATTTGGATGTATCTGTCATAGACGAACTGCCTCCCGGTCGCAAGTCCATTGTGACCCTGCATCAGTTTGAAAATCGCATAACGAGCTTATATCAGTTTATGCACAAGCAGATAGCCGAAGGAAGGCAAATCTATATTGTTTTTCCTCTGATAGAAGAAAGTGAAAAATTTGATTTGAAGAATCTCGAAGAGGGGTATTTGCATATTCGAGAAGAATTTCCGGAGTGTAAAGTCTGCAAGGTGCATGGAAAGATGAAAGCATCCGAGAAGAATGCGCAGATGCAACTGTTTGTTTCCGGCGGAGCGCAGATAATGGTAGCTACTACCGTGATAGAAGTAGGGGTGGATGTGCCGAATGCTACGGTGATGATAATTGAAAATGCCGAACGCTTCGGATTGTCTCAGCTTCATCAGCTTAGAGGGCGTGTAGGACGTGGAGCCAACCAATCTTATTGTATTTTAGTGTCCGGATATAAATTGGCTGAAGACACGCGGAAACGTTTGGAGATTATGGTGCGCACTAACGATGGGTTTGAGATAGCGGAGGCTGACTTAAAGCTGCGTGGTCCGGGTGATCTGGAGGGAACACAGCAAAGTGGTGTTGCCTTCGATCTGAAAATAGCCGATATAGCTCGTGATGGACAACTGCTTCAATATGTTCGTGAGGTGGCCCTAACAGTGGTGGATGCCGATCCCAATGGGGTATTGCCGGAGAATGAAATATTGTGGAGACAGTTGAAAGCTTTGCGAAAGACGAATGTCAATTGGGCAGGCATCAGCTGATAAACGATTAAATATTCATTTTGTTTACATTCTTATGCTGTAAAACATGTTTGTTCTTAACCTCCCTATTTATAAAGGTTTAAGAAAGTTTTTCCTTTCCCTATTCAATCCTTTTCTGAAAAAATGCTTAATGTGCCATCTGTTTTTTCATGGAAAAATCTTACCTTTGGAAGAATTTTTTAATCAATCTGGATACTTGCGTAAGGTTATTGGCCTTTAATTAACCGAAAAATACGTATAGTGAACATGAAAAAGAATAACGGAACGAATGGATTTTAATTGGATTAAAACTACATTATTAGCAGCGACAGCAATGGTCAGTCTGAATTCTTTCTCCCAAGATCTCATTGCACGTCAAGCTCCCATTGATAGAAAGTTAAAAAGCGTAGATTCATTGTCTTTGCAAAAACAAATACGTGCAGAGCAAACTTTATATCCCGGTTTAGACTTATATTCAGATTGGAATAACGAACGTGTGCAGGCCTATGGTGATGTCATCGTGCCGGAAAGTTATACGTTCGACTTGACAGGTTTCTGTATGCCTACTACTAATACCCGTATAACGGATGTTTTCGGCTATCGTCCCAGAAGACGTAGAATGCACTATGGCTTGGATATCAAGGTTTACGTGGGCGATACCATTCGGGCTGCTTTTGACGGAAAAGTACGTATTGTCAAGAATCAAGGGCGTCGTGGCTATGGAAAATATGTTGTCCTTCGCCATGATAATGGTTTGGAAACCGTATATGGCCATTTGTCTAAACAAATGGTTGATGAAAACCAGTTGGTAAAAGCCGGTGAACCGATTGCCTTGGGTGGTAATACGGGGCGTTCTACCGGTTCACATCTCCACTTTGAAACTCGTTTTTTGGGAATACCTATTGACCCGGCATTATTGTTCGATTTTGAGAAACAAGACATTGTTGCTGATTCTTACACATTTCACAAGACAAAAGGAACTCCGAGCACAGCACGCCAAATTGCCGGTGAAGGTATGTTCTATAAAGTGAAGAAAGGCGATACACTGGGACGAATTGCATCTCGTCAGGGTGTAACCATAGACAAGTTGTGTAAACTGAATCGAATTACGCGTAGGACTGTTTTGCGTCCGGGACAAGTATTACGTTGTTCATAAAAGCGTAAACAATCCCTATAGGGTGGACAATATTGAATCATCTTTGTATTCTCTTTTTAAACGCGGGTAGTACGAACTTTGTAGTTCCTTTAATTATTCCTACCTTTGCCGCAAAATACGAAGATAAAAAATGGAAGAAACCAAGCAACAATTTGAACATGTCATAGCGATGTGCCGTGACTTGTTTTCTAAGAAACTTCATGATTATGGTACGGCATGGCGTATCCTTCGCCCCACTTCTGTGACAGATCAAATATTCATTAAAGCCAATCGTATTAGAAGCATTGAAACAAAAGGCATCACTCTGATTGACGAAGACATTCGGGCGGGATTCATTGCTATCATTAACTATGGAATAATCGGATTGATACAACTTGAATTAGGTTATGCTGAGAAGCCCGATATAAGCAATGAAGAAGCTTTGGCATTATATGATAAACATGCCGGGAATTCACTGGACTTGATGCTTGCTAAAAATCATGATTATGATGAGGCGTGGCGTAGTATGCTTATTAGTTCGTACACCGATTTGATTTTAATGAAGCTCAGTCGGACAAAACAGATTGAAAGTCTTTCCGGACAAACATTGGTTTCAGAAGGAGTTGATGCCAACTATATGGATATGATTAATTATTCTGTTTTCGGCTTAATCAAGATTGAACTTGGAGATTGACAAAATACATATTGTCGAGAAAGTATGGGTGAACTTCTGCTGTCTTCTACTTGGAGTCTTGTTCGTGTTCTCCGGTTTTGTGAAGGCTGTCGATCCGTTAGGGCTCTACTATAAAATTGGGGATTATTCGATTGCTTTTAGGATGACCTCCTTTTTGGAGGGCAAATTGTCCTTTCTGATGAGCGTGGCATTACCCGCACTGGAGTTTAGTATCGGTGTTTTCCTGCTTTTGGGAATACGGCGTAAGGTGGCGGCTTTATTGGTGCTGCTTTTCATGATTGTTATGACTCCTTTGACATTCTATTTGGCTTTGGCTAATCCAATCTCTGATTGTGGATGTTTTGGTGACGCTTGGGTTTTAACCAACTGGCAAACTTTTGGAAAAAATGCTGTGCTGTTGATAGTGGCAATCTCTGTCTTCAAGTGGCAAAGGTTGCAAGTACGCTTCATCACTCCCAACGTAGAGTGGATGATTTCCATGTACACAGTCTTGTTTGTTTTTGCTTTGTCTTTCTATTGTTTACAGAATCTGCCAATCTTAGATTTTCGTCCTTATAAGATTGGAAAGAATATAAGGGTTGGCATGGAAATTCCGGAAGGAGTTAAACCAAGTGTTTTTGAGAGTCGCTTTGTTTTAGAGAAGAATGGTGAACGCAGAGAGTTTACATTAGAGGATTATCCGGATAGTACATGGACTTTTATAGAGTCGCGCACTATACTGAAAGAAAAAGGATATGAGCCTTCCATCCATGATTTTTCGATGATGAGTCTGGATACATGGGAAGATATAACAGATAGCGTGTTGGCTGATAAAGGATATACGTTCTTGCTGGTTGCGCACCGTATAGAGGAAGCCGACGATAGTAATATCGATCTCATCAATGAAATATATGATTATTGTGTGGATCATGGTTATGGTTTCTATGCCTTGACTTCATCTCCGATAGATGAGATAGCTTTGTGGCGTGATAAGACGGGAGCGGAGTATCCTTTTTGTCAGATGGATGACATTATGTTGAAAACCATTATCCGCTCTAATCCGGGCTTATTGCTGATAAAAGATGGAACGGTGTTGAATAAGTGGTCTGATGTGAATCTGCCGGATGAGTATGTACTGACTGACCGTTTGGAGAAACTGCCTTTAGGACAGCAGAAGCAGGTAAGTGATGTGCGGACCATAGGCTATGTGCTATTGTACTTCATCATTCCGTTGTTGATGGTGATTGGACTTGATGTTTTCGTTGTGAAGCGGCGCGAAAGAAGCAGAATGAAAAAGGAAATATAATACAACCGTTCATGACCCTTTAAATCATAAAGACTAAATACATTAACCCTTTTAATAAATAAATAAAATGAGAAAAAACATTGTTGCAGGAAACTGGAAAATGAACAAGACCCTTCAGGAGGGTGTTGCTCTTGCAAAAGAACTGAATGAAGCATTGGCTAATGAAAAGCCCAACTGTGATGTAGTTATCTGTACTCCGTTTATTCACCTGGCATCTGTTACTCCTTTGGTGGATGTTGCTAAAATCGGTGTAGGCGCAGAAAATTGTGCAGACAAAGCATCGGGTGCATATACCGGTGAGGTTTCTGCTTCTATGGTTGCTTCTACGGGAGCAAAATATGTGATTCTGGGGCACTCTGAACGTCGTGCATATTATGGTGAAACTGTTGCTATCCTCGAAGAAAAAGTTAAGTTGGCTTTGACTAACGGTCTTACTCCGATATTCTGTATTGGCGAAGTGCTGGAAGAACGCGAAGCTGACAAGCAGAATGAAGTTGTGGCTTCTCAGCTGGCTTCTGTATTCTCTTTGTCTGCTGAAGATTTCTCTAAAATTATTTTAGCTTACGAACCGGTTTGGGCTATCGGTACAGGTAAGACTGCCACTCCGGACCAAGCGCAGGAAATCCATGCTTTCATCCGTTCGACAGTAGCTGCGAAATATGGCAAGGAAGTGGCAGATAATTGCTCTATTCTTTATGGCGGTAGCTGCAAGCCTTCTAATGCGAAGGAGTTGTTTGCTAATCCGGATGTAGACGGTGGCCTGATTGGCGGTGCTGCCTTGAGTGTCGCTGACTTCAAGGGCATTATTGATGCTTTTAAGTAAATAGCCCTTGCATACTTTTGCATTATGATATAATGTCAGGTGTAGATTTCACGGATGAGTAGATTTTGATCTATATTCGTGAAATCTGCCTGATTCGTACTAACAATAGGGCGTTGGCTGTGTTATTTATAATCATCATTAAATTAATTGTCATGAAGAAGTTTGTCTTGCTTTTTATTGTCAGTTTTGCCTTTGCTGTCTTTTCTCTGGCACAGAATAATATTGTGAAAAGCTTGGAGCGCAGTGTGCCGGGGCAAGGCAAGGTGACTATTCACCAAGATAGCCGTATCGCGGCTTTGATAGGTGTGGAATCTGTTTCTACTGCCGGTGTGGATGGGCAGAAAGTGATTAAGAGTTCGGGCTATCGCATACAAGTTTATGCCGGTAATAATACCCGTCAGGCCAAGAACGAGGCTTATGCAGTAGCTGCCCGCATTAAAGAATATTTTCCGGATCTTATGGTCTATACTTCTTTCAATCCTCCTCGTTGGCTGTGTCGTGCAGGAGATTACCGCAGTATTGAAGAAGCAGATGCTATGATGCGGCGGTTGCGTGCTACCGGTGTGTTTAAAGAAGTATCGATTGTGAAAGAGCAGATAAACATTCCTTTGTAAATTAAAGAATCATGTTAGAAAAAGAAGAAATCGCATCTCCTTCATTGAACCAACTGAAGGAACATTATCATCGTATTCTCACCCTGTTAGGCGAAGATGCCGAGCGTGAAGGCCTGCTGAAAACTCCGGAACGAGTGGCAAAAGCCATGTTGTCATTGACAAAAGGATATCATATGGATCCGCATGAGGTGCTTCGTTCGGCCAAGTTTCAGGAAGAGTATAGCCAGATGGTTATTGTGAAAGACATTGATTTCTTTTCGCTCTGCGAGCACCACATGCTTCCGTTTTACGGCAAGGCACATGTGGCGTACATTCCTAACGGTTACATTACGGGGCTGAGTAAAATAGCCCGTGTGGTAGATATATTCTCTCATCGTTTGCAGGTCCAGGAACGTATGACGTTGCAAATCAAGGAATGCATTCAGGCGACTTTGAATCCATTAGGAGTAATGGTGGTGGTAGAAGCTAAACATATGTGTATGCAGATGCGTGGTGTTGAGAAACAGAACTCCATTACCACCACTTCTGATTTTACGGGAGCTTTCAACCAGGCCAAAACTCGTGAGGAGTTTATGAATTTAATTCGGAATAATTCGTGAAGAACCTCCTTTTATCTCTTGGCTCCAAGGATTAAGAGATTTCTTTTTAGGGTTAGAAACTTATCACGACTCTGTCTCCCAGGCGTTTTGCCATGATACTTTTCACTTCGCGCAATTCATTGTAGCGTTTCATGGTGCTGTCGCAGCGTGCTTCATCTTTGATGACGGTGGGATCTTGTAAGACAAACATGATGTGTTTCAGTTCTTCGCTGACAATGGCATATTTGAAGTTTATCATCAACGTAGGAACCAGTTCGTAGAGACGCTCTTCGTCCGTCACAATCTTCTGGCTTTTTGAGTGATATTTGCTTAGCTGATAGCGGTTGTTGATAAGCTCTACACACAGTCTGCTGATGATAGGATCGGGGTGTGACATGAAGTACCGCTTGGCGATGAAGCCTTCCTTATGAATGTGAGCTGCCGCTTCTGATAGTATTTGTCGGTGAAGTGGATTATGAAAGGCAAGATCGTCTTCTTTCAGGTCGTTGACAATATATTCGGTTACGGTAATGGGAGTCTCCTGCCCCTCTTCGTTGCTGACGTTGCACATCACTTTTTCTCCGTAACGCACTACCATTTGGAGGATCAACCGTTCGTATTTATAAAATTCCTGTCCTTCTTTTCCTTCTTGTGGGATGAAAGAAACATATGCCTCTTCTTGCTGCGAAGCGGGGGGAACTTCACTGGGAAGACCGACCGGTGGAAAAACTTCTGAAGAGTAACCAACAACAGCTTGTCCTGTATCTGATTCGGAAGCCGATACATCCGCATTGCCGGCATTGTCACCTGCTTCTGCATTGCTTTTCGCGGCATTGGCTGCCCGCCGTTCGCGTTCGGCACGTTCCGCTTGCTTCTCTCGGCGCTTGGCTACTTCAGAAACCAACAGCTTGTCTTCCACGCGTAGCAGTTGGGCACACTCCTTGATGTACACGTCGCGTACAATGGCCTCTGGAATGATGGAGATGCTTTGTACAAGATTCCCTATGAGTTCGGCACGCTTGATGGGGTCTGTCCCTGCGCTTCCCAGCAGCAGATTGGTCTTGAAGTGTATAAAGTCTGTTTCGTTCTGCTGTATGAAAGTTTGAAATTCCGTTGCGTTGTGCTTGCGGGCAAACGAGTCGGGGTCTTCATCGTCGGGCAACAGGCAGACTTTGATATTCATGCCTTCTTCAAGCAACATGTCTATTCCTCGCAGAGAGGCGTGTATGCCGGCTTCGTCACCATCATAAAGGATGGTCATGTTGTTGGTGAAGCGATGAATCATGCGGATTTGTCCGGAAGTAAGTGCGGTTCCCGAAGAAGCCACCACATTTTCTACTCCCGCCTGATGCATGGAGATGACATCCGTGTAGCCTTCAACCAGAAAACAACGGTCTTGCTTTACAATGGCTTGCTTGGCGAAGTAAATGCCATAAAGTTCATTGCTTTTGTGATAGATTTCCGATTCGGGAGAATTGACATACTTCACTTTTACACCTTTTGTGGCACCGGCCAGTACACGACCGCCGAAGGCCACTACTTTGCCCGAAAGTGTGTGTATAGGAAATATGACTCGTCCCCAGAAACGGTCGCGCAGACGATGGTCGTCCGTCTCGTAGCAAAGGCCGGTCTTGGTGAGAAATTCTTTTTTGTAGCCTTTCTTTAGCGCCTCTTGTGCAAGGGCATCGTGGCTTTCGGTGGAGTAGCCCAACTGAAATTTTTCGATGATGTCATCGCGGAAGCCGCGATTGCGGAAATAGGCCATGCCGATGCTCCGCCCGTCCGCATGGTTCTTTAATATATTCTGAAAGTAGTCGCGGGCGAAGTTGTTGACGATAAACAAACTTTCGCGCTCGCTTTGTGCTTGCTTCTCCTCGTTGGTGAGTTCCCGCTCTTTAATTTCAATGCCATATTTCTTGGCAAGATACCTCAATGCTTCCGGATAGGACAGCTGTTCGTGCTCCATAATGAAATGCACGGCATTGCCACCCTTGCCGCAACTGAAGCACTTGCACAATCCTTTGGAAGGAGACACACTGAAAGAGGGTGTCTTCTCGTTATGGAAAGGACACAAACCAACATAGTTCACACCCCGCTTGCGCAGGGTGACGAAGTCCGATACGACGTCTACAATCTGAGCCGCATCCAAAATCCTGTCTATAGTGGCTTGATCTATCATGTTGCAAAAGTAGGAATTTTACCTGCCATATACACAAATCAGGAGATTTTTTTTACATCCGTATAATATTCCTTTCCCGCTGCATAAGGCGGTTGCACCAGGTGCCGCGGTTCGCCTTTCTTTGCCGTAAAGTCGGAAGTTAACCTTTCAAACTGACGCGTATATGCATGCAGGACAAGCAATGGCCGTCACGGGGTGATTCTGAACCAGTCTACATCCATCCAACCTCCGTCGTTGGCGATGATGGCAGGACGCGTACAAAACATGCCTACTTTGGCTCCAATCCATTTTCCTTCTTTGGCTTGAAAAGGCTTCCCCAGTGTGTGATATCGTTTACCGTCTAAACTGTAGCTGAAGTTGCACATTACCTGCAAGTCGTGTCCGCCCTCGCTCTCGGCTATTTTCTTTCCGTCGCAGCTGAATGTGACACGCAAGTAAACAGTATCTTCTTTCTTCAGCTTTGTGGTTCCGTTCACTTCTTCGGGATTGTCTTTATCCGCCTTGAAACAGGAGACTTGCGAGAGCACCGTGCCGTGGACGGCATTCTCCAGTATCATCCCGGCGTAATTCAAACCCATGACAATTAGCCCGCAACGCTCACCGGTGTATTTCTCCGAAGGCTTGAAAAAAAGTTTCATGGTGGCGGTGAAATTGTCCGAGGGCGTCTTCTGCAATAGCAGGTTAGCGACGTCCCACAGATTCCTGTACTCGTTGACCACCGGGTACGAATACAGGCGTACAAAGCCTTTTTCGCCGGCGTAGTAAGCCCACTTCTCGTTGATGTTGGCATGCCATTGCCATTGCGGAGAGAGGGTATAACCGTCGAACTCGTCGCTCTCTTGTGGATTGCAGATGGGATAACTTTTACCTACGTCAGGCTTACGGTAGGTCAGGACAGGTTCTCCACACCCGTCACCGTCTTTGTCGATGCCGATGATAGGCCAACCGTCTGTCCACTTCATGGGTTGCAGATGTACCGTCCGTCCATAGGCCCCCACGTCCTGGAAGTGCAGGAACCAGTCTTCCCCGGTGGGAGTGTCTACCCAAGCCCCTTGGTGGGGGCCGTTCACGGAGGTGTTTCCTTGAGCCAGCACCTTGCGCCATTCGTATGGCCCATAGATGTTCTTGGAACGCTGCACCACTTGCCATCCCGTAGAAACGCCGCCTGCCGGATGGAAGATGTAGTAGTACCCGCCTCGTTTGTAAAGTTTAGGCCCTTCGCACGTCTGATGTTCCTCATGACCGTCGAACACGATGCGCGACTGTGTGATGGCTTCCGTGACGTCGGCGTTCAGTTCGCAGATGGCGATGACGCTTTTCAGTTGTGCGCGGCTTCCTGCATAGGCGTGTACCATATATACTTTCCCGTCTTCGTCCCAGAAAGGGCAGGTATCTATGATTCCTTTTCCCCGCTTCACGATTGCGGGAACTGTCCATGGGCCTTTCGGTTTTTTGGCCTTTACCATGAAAGCTCCTTGGTCAGGGTCGCCCCAAAAGATGTAATACTCGCCGTTGTGATGGCGGATGGTCGGTGCCCATACTCGGTTACCATGTTGCGGACGTTCGGTTGCTTCAATCGGAGGGAGCGCATAAGGTACGGCAGCGCCGATAATCTTCCAATTCACCAAATCTTTGGAGTGCAGTATCTGCAATCCCGGCAGGCAGTTGAAGCTGGAAGAGGTCATGTAGAAGTCGTCTCCCACACGGCATACATCCGGATCGGAATAATCTGCATACAATACGGGGTTCTTATATTTACCGTTTCCTAAGTCAGGACACCACACTTGGGAGACATAATTCGCTCGTTGTGCCTTCAGCGGCAAAACAAGCGAGAGGGCAAGGGCTAAAAAGAGGTTATTTGTTTTCATGGATTTTTAATTGATTGAAGTTTTATTTATTTGATGAAAGCAGAGTCTTCTGATTTTTCTTTCTACTCTTGTAAAGAAAGCAGGGTGAGGGAAGAGATGCTTATGGGATGTTCCAGTTCCTCCTTCCACTCTCGCATATAGGCGAACCATGCTTCCGGAGTAGCGTACCCGAAGGACTCCTTGTGGGAAGTAAACATGGTGTAATGGTGGAAGCGGTTGCTGCCGGGGGCTGAAAGCGTATAGAGAAAATTGTCCTTGTCAGTCACTTCCTCGCGGATGTATTTTTGTGGAACGTAGGTGGCAATGCCTATCGTCTCTTTGGCGTATTTCGCCGTGTCGGTCACGGGCCAGTATCTTCCCCAACTTCCAATCAGCCCCTTATGGTCGGAATAAGAGAGGGTTTCGCCGCCCATGATGTTCTGAACGCCGGTACAGAAAGTCTCTTCTTCCAGAGGTTGGTCGAAGAAAGTCTCCACGAGCAAGTCCCGGTGTCCTGCATAGAGAATGTAGCGGTTGGTCATTGTCAGCTCTTTGCCTTGATATTGCCAGTCTTTCACCTCCACGTCGGTAATGGTGCGTACCGGACCGTATGCAAGGATACGTTCCGTGCGGAAGGTTACCGGCTCGATGTGGGTGGCCTTAGTGCCGTCCCAACCTTTCAGCGTGCCGATGCCGCAACTGTTTCCTACCATCAGCACATCGTTGCCGAAACCGTGCGCAAGCTGCTCGTCGGTAGGGTAAAACCGGCTCTCTTCGAGTTCCAATCCTTTCTTGAATTTACCGTACGGGTCTACTGTCTGTTTCGGGTTGAAGTAGATACGATAGGCTGCCAATTCGGACTCGAACATCGGCCCGTGCCCATACAGCATGTTATAGAAGTCAGTCGTTCCGGGTGCTGTGACTGATTGTACCGGTGCATGTTTCTGCTTCCCTGCATCGCGCACCAGCATGGTGGCAAATACGCGTGCAGGATAAACCTTGGCGGTTTTATCGGCCGAGAATGTCACGGAAAGTACTTTCCTGCCATTGGCGGGCATGTCGATGACGAAGACCAGCTCGTCGGCTTTCGAGTCACCGTTCAGGTCGTCCAATTGCGACGGTATTTCCACATCTCCATCTTTTACTACGGCCGACTGTATACGAAACCTGCTTTTCAGTTCGGACAGTTTGATGACTATGGGAACATCCGTTTGGGCTTTGTCCCAAGAATTGACCACTTCTATGGAGTATGCGGCGGTTTGCGGGGCAGTCTGTGCATACATATAGCTGCTGCACAACAGCCAGACAAAGATGATGAGTGAAGCAGTTTTCATTTAAAAGCTCAATCTGATTCCTTTGGCATCGATATTCTTGTAGCTCTTACCATTCACTTTCAAGGCTTTTGCGCTTTTCACCTCCAGCGTTTCCCCGTTTGTCTCGATGCGGATATTCTCGAAGATTATTCCTTCTGCCTGACTGACAACTACTCCTTCCTTAGCTTCGCTGATAGTGACGTTCTTCACAGTGACATTCTTGATAGGCATTTCCGGCAGTCCGTTGAAGAACATGGCACGCCCCGCCCCTTTGCAGATGATATTGGAAATATGAATGTCACGGAAAGCGGGTGTCTCCACCGTCACGGGCGGAACGCTTGCCCGCATGCGTCCGGCCAGCTCCTCCTCCGTTTCCTCGCCGGCACCTTTGCCGCCATAGAACAAGTCGAACAGCAACGGTTCGTGAGGAATATCAATCATGTGAATGTTATTGATATAGATGCCTTCCACCACACCGCCCCGGCCACGGGTACTCTTGAATCGAAGCCCTACATCCGTTCCGAGGAAAGTACAATCGGACACATAGATATTCTTCACCCCGCCGGACATCTCGCTGCCCACCACGAAACCGCCATGCCCGTGCAGCACTGTGTTGTTTTTTACGATTACGTTTTGGCAAGGCTCTCCGCGTTTGCGTCCGTCCTCATCTTTTCCCGATTTAATGCAAATGGCATCGTCGCCGGCATCAAAAATATTGTTGATGATAAGGGCGTTTTTACACGATTCCAGGTCCAGCGCATCACCGTTTTGCGAGTACCACGGATTGAACACCTTCACTTTATTGATGGTGATGTGTTCGCACGACAGCGGGTGCAGGCACCAGCTGGGAGAGTTCTTGAATGTTACTCCTTCTAACAGCACCTTTCTGCTCTTGACGATATTCAGTAGCACCGGACGCAGCCACGGGCGTATCTCGTTCCATTCCTCATCGGTTTCGATGCCTTCGGGATTGTTGAAGTCCTTGCAAGCCAATGCGCCTTTCAATGAGCCGGCAGTGGGATACCATATCGATTTGTCTACCACGCCGCCCGATTTTACCAGCGCATTCCATTGGGAAACCGTGAGCTTGCTTTGCTTCACAGGGCGCCAACTGTCGCCCGAACCGTCGAATACACCATGACCGGTGATAGCTATGTTTTCAGCATTCCATGCCGAGATGGGCGATTGGCAACGGCGTGTTTCCAGCCCTTCGAAAGAGGTCTTTATGATGGGATAAGCATCGAAGTCGTCTGTAAATACCACCAATGCATTCTTTTCCGTGTAAAGGTTTACATTACTCAACAGTTCGATAGGACCGGTCAGCCACAGCCCTTCGGGAATGATAACCCTTCCTCCTCCGTGCATGTTTACCTCTTTTATGGCATCGTTGATTGCTTTCGTGTTGAGGGTAATGCCATCGCTTTTTGCGCCGAATTGCAGGATATTTACCGAATAATCCGGAAATACGGGTTGTTCCACTTTAGGCATATCGAATGGCAGATTCTCATAGATAGCTTCGTCTATATGATTTCCGCATTGTGCCGATGCGATGTTCTGTGCAGGCTGCAACGGGAGCGATAAGGCAGTAATCACTAACCATTTTTTGATAAGTGTGTTCATTCGCGATACTATATTATTAAATTATAAAATTACCGAGATTGCGGGAGGCGTAACCGAAGAGAGGTTTTATCATTTCTCCGCAAGCGGCCCTCACGGGTGGCCTGCGGAAGAAATAATAAGTTGATTCATGTTAACCTAATTCTAACCTTAAATAAATATTATGAAAAAACCTCTTTAATTACCGGTTGCAAATGTATCGGGCTTCGGCGGAAACGATGTGCACTATTTGTTGGTTTTGGTGTATTTTTTGTCGTTTACCTCTTTCTTTTGCACACTTTTGAGGTTTTTATGCAGAAATATGCGGAAACTTCCTATCTTTGCAACCGAATTTTTAGTAAATATAGGTATGAGTTATAATTTATTGAAGGGAAAAAGAGGCATTATTTTCGGTGCTCTGAACGAGCAGTCCATTGCCTGGAAAGTAGCAGAAAAAGCAGTAGAAGAAGGTGCAACCATCACCTTGTCAAATACCCCCGTTGCCGTGCGCATGGGCGAAGTATCCGCACTGGCCGAGAAACTGAATTGCGAGGTCATTGCTGCGGATGCAACGAGTGTAGAAGATTTGGAGAATGTATTCAAACGCTCCATGGAAGTGCTGGGCGGACAAATCGACTTTGTGTTGCATTCCATCGGCATGTCGCCCAATGTGCGCAAGAAACGCACTTATGACGATTTGGATTATGATATGCTGGACAAGACGCTGGATATCTCTGCCATCTCTTTCCATAAGATGATACAGGCAGCCAAGAAGCTGAACGCCATTGCCGAGTACGGCTCTATCCTTGCACTGAGCTACGTGGCTGCACAACGTACATTCTACGGTTACAACGACATGGCAGATGCCAAAGCGTTGTTGGAGTCCATTGCCCGCAGTTTCGGCTACATCTACGGACGCGAGCACCATGTGCGTGTCAATACCATTTCACAGTCGCCTACCATGACAACGGCCGGTGCCGGCGTAAAAGGTATGGACAAACTGTTCGACTTTGCCAACCGTATGTCTCCGCTCGGCAATGCTTCTGCCGATGAATGTGCCGACTATTGCATCGTCATGTTCTCCGACCTTACCCGTAAGGTGACCATGCAGAACCTGTTCCACGACGGCGGTTTCTCCAGTGTAGGCATGAGCCTTCGCGCCATGGCCACTTATGAGAAAGGTCTGGATGAGTATAAGGACGAAAACGGAAACATCATTTACGGATGATTTTTTTATTAGACGTTAGAAGATAGACGTTAGACTTTGGATATTTCTATTCTCTATTTTCTAACGTCTAAATCTATTCTCTAATTTCTACCCAAATGGAACCCGCACTTTATCTTTTGCCCGTCACCCTGGGCGATACGTCCATAGACACGGTATTGCCGTCTTATAATAGAGAGGTGATATCGGGAATCCGTCATTTTATAGTGGAGGATGTGCGTTCTGCGCGCCGCTTTCTGAAAAAAGCGGATAAGGAAACGGATATTGATGCGTTGACGTTCTATACGCTGAACAAGCACACATCTCCCGAAGAGATATCCGGTTATCTGAAACCGTTGATAGAAGGGCAGCCGATGGGAGTAATTTCTGAAGCCGGTTGTCCGGCTGTGGCCGATCCCGGTGCCGATGTAGTAGCCATTGCCCAACGCAAAAACCTGAGAGTGGTTCCGTTGGTAGGGCCTTCTTCCATTATCCTGTCTGTCATGGCTTCCGGATTCAACGGACAAAGTTTTGCCTTTCACGGCTATCTTCCCATAGAGCCGGCGGAGCGCGCCAAAAAAATAAAGATGTTGGAACAGAGAATATACAATGAACATCAGACACAACTCTTCATCGAAACGCCCTACCGTAACAACAAGATGATAGAGGACATCCTTCATAATTGCCGCCCGCAAACCAAGCTCTGTATTGCGGCAAACATTACTTGCGAGGGGGAATATATCAAAACCAAAACCGTGAAGGAATGGCAGGGCCGCACTCCCGACCTGTCTAAGATTCCTTGTATTTTTCTCTTGTATAGATAATATCTTTCAGGTTTTCGTATTCATGTTCCAAGCAACTGCCGAAGAAGTTCTGTCCCATATTATCTTCCATTTGCCGGAGTGTCCATAATTTCCCGCCTTTGAAGTTGTCATTGCATAGGATGGAATCGTCTTTCAAATCGAGTGTAAAGAGATAGACCAGCCGGTTGGTCGTTTCGTTTTCAAAGTGATATACGAAGTTGAAACGCAATTCTTCCGCGGGGGCAGAGGGTAATGTTTCCTTCAGTATCCTCTTTGCCCCTTCCTCCAAGGTTTCTTTGTAAATCAGATAACCTTCCAGCAATAAATCTGTTTTACCTCTTTCGAAAGCGCAGCATTGATGGCGAGGCAGGAGAAACAGCATGCCGTTTGACATGACGGCAATCCGGACGACCGGGTTGATATAATTGTTTTTCCGGCTTACGGCATCCGAAGCCAATGCTTTCCCGATGACATCTCCCCGCATGTTGACTATCGGTAGAAAGACCTCATTCCTCATAAGTGAGTTAAAATAGAGAATGCCGAACTGGTTGAACAGGATACCCAGAATAAATACGAGAAGCGGAGCCACGTTGAACAGCAAATGCCGGGTGGCATTTCCCAAAGGACGACTTACCAGCATGGCGCACAGAATAATCAGGAAATGCAGAAGAGCGATGAGGAGAATGACCCGTGCAGACACGACGGTAGCCTCCGCTCCCTGCATAAAAACCGGTTTGCAGCACTTCTGTGCTTGCTCCGTTTGATGCCGCAGAAAGCGTTTCCGGTTGAAGTATATGATGAGCGGCGGTATGACGACGCAAATCTCCAATGTGAGGGGGAACATGGAGCGGGGGCAATAATGGGGGATGAGCAGTGTGGCTATTGCCAATAATAGGAGCATTGCGGTGCTGCTGTACAGTATGATTTGCGGAATCTTATAGTCTTTTTTCCGCAAGGCAAGCATGCTGAGAACGACACCTATCCCCGCACCTATATAGATGGCATCCTCTTGTGTCATAATTTCGCATAACACAAAGGTTATTATGACAGGTATGAATCCCAGCGACAGGTTGAATTTGTATGATAGAATTTTTTGACTCCTCATTCGTTGTATGATTTCTTTCTCTTCTTTACATCATAACAACCGAGCGTATCAAATGTTTCTTCCTTCATTCTTTTTTTGTGCGGGGCAGATGTGCTTCTCCGCATGATAGGAAGAACGCACTAAAGGCGCGCTTTCCACCTGACGGAATCCTTTCTTCAGTCCGATTTCTTTGTAAAGGGCAAATTGTTCGGGCGTGATATATGCCGCTACCGGATAATGCTTGTGCGTGGGTTGCAGGTATTGCCCTATGGTCAGTATGTGGCAACCCGCTCCTATCAGGTCGTCCATCAGTTCCTCCACCTCTTCCGGGGTCTCGCCCAAACCTACCATGATGCCCGATTTGGTTGTGGTGCCGCTTCCGGCTATTTGCCGCAGCACTTCAAGACTGGTTTCGTATTTGGCTGCGCTGCGCACCAACGGACTGATGCGGCGCACGGTTTCCATGTTGTGCGAAATGATTTCCGGACGTTCGTTGATGACTTGCTCAACAAGTTCCTTTCGTCCCTGAAAGTCCGGAATCAATACTTCCACGGTTGTCTTGGGGTTGAGGCGTTTGATTTCCCTGATGGTGCGTGCCCAATGCGATGCCCCCAGATCGGGGAGGTCGTCACGGTCTACGGAAGTGACTACCGCATGCGCGAGTTTCATCAAGGCAATGGATTCTGCCACATGCGTAGGCTCTTCGGCATCCGGCGGCAGGGGCTTTCCGGTTTGTGTGTTGCAGAACTTGCAACTGCGCGTGCATATATTCCCTCCGATCATGAAGGTGGCAGTGCCTTTTCCCCAGCATTCGCCCATGTTGGGGCAACGGCCGCTGCTGCAAATCGTATGCAGGCAGTGCGATTCGACGATGCGTTTGGTCTCGGCATATCGCTCGTTGGCGGCGATGCTTATTTTGAGCCATTCAGGCTTGCGTACTCTTTCCGGCATATCCTTATTCGTATCGGTATCAGAGGTTGTTTTTGAAAAAGTCGGTCAGCCGCGTGTACAGGTGAAGCCGTGTGTTTCCTCCGTAAATGCCGTGATTGCGGTTGGTGTAGATCTGCATGTCGAATTGCTTGCCCAGTTGCACCAACTCTTCGGCATATTCCGCACAGTTCTGGAAGTGCACGTTGTCGTCGGCCATGCCATGCACCAGTAACAGCCGGCCGTGCAGCTTGTCGGCGCGGGTAAAGGCCGAACCGGCTTTGTAGCCTTCGGCGTTCTCTTTCGGAGTGCGCATGAAACGTTCGCCGTAGATGGTGTCGTAATAGTTCCAGTCGGTCACGGCGGCCACGGCTGCTCCGGCTTTGAACACCGGCGTTCCTTCGCTCATGCTCATAATGGTCATGTATCCTCCATAACTCCATCCCCAAATGCCGATGCGGTTTTTGTCCACATAGGGTTGGCTGCCCATGTAGAGGGCCGTTTCCACTTGGTCTTTGGCTTCCTTGACTCCCAAGTTCAAGTAGGTGCACTTGGTGAAGTCGGCACCCCGTCCGCCGGTGCCCCGTCCGTCTACACACACCACGATATAGCCTTGCGATGCCATGTAGGTTTCCCAACTGACGCTGAACCTGTCTGTTACTTGTTGCGAACCGGGACCGCTATACTGGTACATCAGTACCGGATATTTCTTCCCGGCAGAGAAGCCGGTCGGTTTCATCATCCAGCCGTTCAGTGCGGTGCCGTCGGTGGTCCGGAAGGTAAAGAACTCTTTCCGTGGCATGTCATAATTGGCAATCTCCTGTTTCAAGGCGGCGTTGTCCATGAGGGTGGCGAGTGTCTTGCCCGTGTTGTCGTTCAGGGTGATGACGGTAGGTGTGTCCAGTGCGGAGTAACGGTTCATGTAGTACTTCATGTTGGCGCTGAACTGAGCGCTGTTTGTTCCGCTTTGTGTCGATAACTTTATTTTTTTCCCTTTCCGGTCTGTTTTATAGATTGCAGTGCGCATCGGGCTTTCTTCGTTGCTGCTGAAGTAGAAGCTGCCCTCTTCGGCATCGTAGCCCAGAAACTTGCGTACCTCATACTCTCCGGAGGTTACTTGCTTCAGCAGGTTGCCGCCTATGCTGTACCAGTATAGGTGCTTGTAGCCGCTTTTTTCGCTTACGAAGCTGAAGTTCTCCGGATAGAAAACGATGTTGTCGAATACGTCTTCGCTGATGTACGTATCGCTTTCGTCTCGCAGGGCTAATTTGGCTACGGTGCTGCGCGGGTTGGCAAAGTACATGTCGAACCGGTTCTGATGGCGGTTCAGGGTCATGATGGCAAGTTTGTCAGGATCTTTCGTGAAGCGTATGCGCGGAATATATCCGTCGGCCTCTACGGGTACGTTTATTTTGCGGGTCACCTTCGATTTGATGTCGAAGGTATGTACCGATACTTTGGAGTTGGCCTCACCTGTTTTGGGATATTTATACGCATATTCTCCCGGATACTTTGCGAACGGGGCGAGGCGGGGCCACTGTCCGGCAAAGAGCTGCATGGAGTAGGAGGGCACTTCCCTCTCGTCCCAGCGGATAAAGGCCAGCATCTGATTGTCGGCGCTGAACTCCAAGGCACGGTCGAAGGCGAACTCCTCTTCATACACCCAGTCGGGAATGCCGTTCAGAACTTCGTTCTGCTTGCCGTCCTCCGTCACTTGGCTTTCGCTGTTGCCGTAAAGCAGTTTCACGAGGAAGATGTTGTTGTTGCGCACAAAAGCCACTTGGTTACCGTCCGGCGAGAACACCGGCACTTGTTGCGGGCCTCCGTCCGAAAGCCTTTCCACTACGTTGTTTATCCGTCCGTCGAGGTTGCGCTTCAGGCTGTAGATGTAGTGCACTGCCGTATAGGAATGGCGGTAGATGGGGGTTTTTTCCGTAGCGATAAGCAGTTTGCTGCCGTCGGGAGCAAAGCTGTAGCTGTCGAAGCTTTTGAAAGGGCATTCGCGTGCGGTGGCGGCGTCGAACAACACTTCCACCTGCTTTCCCGTTTTGAAAGAGTATTTTATGATTTGCGTTCTGTCGGCATTCATCTGCGAGTAATGTTCGCCGTCGCCCGGAATGGGGATGACGCCTGAAATGTTCTTGGGCGTGAATTTGCCCGATACGATTTCTTTCAGGTCAAGCGCTTTGCCGTTTTGGGCAAGGCTTGCCAATGTGCAGAGGCAGAAAAGGAGGAGACAGCAGATTTTTTTCATATCCATCAATATAACGTAAATTCGGTATAATAAAATTATTTTTCTGAATATTAGCGACATAGCGATACCATTCGCAGGCTTATGGCATTGAACCATGCCATTTAAGCGATTACCGCAATGTTTTCAGCGGCTAAAGTTACGAAGATTTATTGTATGGCGAATGGTTTTCGGAAAGTTTCTCCACACTTCACCGTCCGTAAGCTCGCATGTCATTGCCCGTAACCTCACACTTTACCGTCCGTAAGCCCACACCTTAGCCTCGCTCCGCCCTCATGTTACGGTGCATAAAGTGTGGGCGCAGGCCTGCCTTCACCTCCTCCACCTCCAACTTTTTTGGGATGCACTTCACAATGAGGGATATGGGGGAGGTCTTTTCTATTCTTTTCTTCTCTTTTCTCGCGCGCGCGAGGGAAAAAGAACTGCTAAATTGTTGATATATTGAGTGTTATGGTCTTTTGGGGTAGCTCATCGACTGCTTGCCAACTCCGAGTCGGCTCGGAGTTGGCAAGCAGTCGGCAGGCAGTCGCTCGTCGGTTCGTGCCGAGTTGTCGCACAAGGTCCGTACTATTTCGCTCCCCATAAAAACCGATTATGTGAAAGATACGCCATGCATTTCCAATCCCGAAGTCTTTCAAGAAAAGAAAAACATTTACCTCTTAGAGAGTTTTTCTCCTTGCTCCGGCTCGCTATATAGATGCCCTCATCCGGAACTATAGATGCAGCCTGCCGGAAATATAGATGTAGCACGGTAGATATATATACCAAACCCCGCCTACAGATATCTCTCGCAAGGAATGCTTCTTGATAATCACTCGGTATTAATTCAACCAACAGGTAGAGTAAATAAATTCCATGTGGAATTATGGGATGACACAAAAAAACATTAACTTTGTGGCAAAATTACAATTATGGGTGCAAACAGTTCTTACAAGGCGATGTACGATATTGTGGAACATGCAAAGGAGGGGACAATATTTATCCCTGACGACTTCACGACGTGCGGCACTCCCGATGCAGTACGGTCGGGATTAAGCCGTTTGTGCCGCAATGGAAAGTTGTGTCGCTTTGCAAAAGGTATTTACTATATACCTACATATGACAAGTGGGATGGTACGCAACGAGAGCCATCCTTAGATGCCATTGCCTTAAAAATAGCGCAACGGGACAATGCGCGTGTCATTCCGACAGGAGCTTATGCGCTTAACAAATTAGGATTATCCACACAAAGCGATGGTAAGGAGTAGCCGAATGAGGAGTTTTCCCACACATGTCCCTGCCAGCCAAAACCAGACGCTTCCGCCCCAAAGGAGAGAGCCTGCGAGTGCAAGTGCCACCCAAATTGATATTTTGTATCTCAGTTTCATCTTGTCTGATTTTTTTGATTTTATGCGGATTCCAGAGGTGAGGGAGTTAAGTTTCCATTTTTCATTTTCTCTGTCCTCGTGTTTCCGACATTTTTTTTTGCGTCTTTCCGTCGGGTCGGTCATTTTCGTTTCAGAGGCGTAAAAAGGTAGGGCTTAGGACGAACAAGGTTTACGGCGAGAATACTACTTGCAATGAAATGGAAGTGTGGAGGTTGTCGCCGTAACGGCTTGCCACCTCGACCTTTTTTGTCCGTGAAAGCTCGGAACTACCTTTGCCGCTGACAACGAACAACCGATCCCGATGCGAATACATAGGGTGGAATGTGGAGAGGAACACCGCAGAGGACAGAGCGAAAAAATGAAAGGCAGTCTTCACAAGTAAGACTGCTACAACAACGAGTAATAAGACGAAAAAATAGACTCAGCTATCTGAATAGAGAGCCGTCAGAAAAAAAACGGAGAAAGTTTCGTCTTTCTCCGTAGATAATATTACCTTTGCAATAGGTTATTCGAGTTATGCAAAGCGTTGTATATCATTGCAGAAGATAGGTCGCTAAATCATTACCTACTGCATTTCATAACTCATTCGACTGTTGATAGCCAATTACTTAGACCTAAATGATAGATTTTCGGTAAAAATGAGTACCTTTGCAAAGTAATAAACGAGAATTTATATAAGATGGAATTAAAGGCTCTGATAGCAGAATGTACCGCATACGACTTCAAGTTAATGTTGAAGAGAAAAGCCTAATAATTGGCTTAAAAGTGTGAGTGCTTTCGCCAATGGTTTGGGTGGCTCACTACTCTTAGGCATTGACAATGACGGTATTGTTAAGGGACTTGATGATATATGCTATAAGAAAAAGGCCATAGATTATAAGGACTATTTTAGGCTCAAGTTCAAATCTACTGTCTCGCAATTCCAGGGCATCATCTTTGCTTCCTCCGGCACTACGAATGTCGGAGACCAAAGTCGCTAATTGTCAGCAGAAAAATCATAAATATCATCAAGGAGTCTCCGACAATAACAGACCGTTAGGTGTCGGATGTGTTGTCGGTGAGGAAGGATAAAGAGAGAGAGTTTATACTTAGAAAGCTAAGAAGGTGTAATAAATGCGAATAAAAGCAACAGGCTAAAGAAAAAGGTTGTTATTTCAAAGTAAGGCAAAATATGTTGATTTTGAAAATTAGAAGATTAGAAAAAGAATATGGAAGTACCGTTTAGTATATCTGCGAGGACTGCCAAGCTCATTGGCATGGAGAATTTCGCTAATGCGGAAGGTGCCATCGTGGAGCTTGTTAAAAACGCCTATGATGCTGATGCTGATGTGTGCGTTGTTGTCGCTGATATACGTGATTCGCAAAAAGACTCTAGGTTGTTTATTATAGACAACGGGGTGGGCATGACTCAGGAAACAATTCTGCGCCACTGGATGACTATTGGCACTGACGACAAATTAGTTAATGCAAAGACCAGCGGAAAGCGTAGGGTAAAGAGCGGCGCCAAGGGAATTGGGCGGTTTGCATTGAATCGACTTGGTACAAAGGCTGAAATGGTTACTTTTACGGGGGAATCAAACTCTCAGGGTTATAGATGGTCAGTAGATTGGTCGAAGTTCGACAAGGCAAGTATACTGTCTGACATAACTGCAACGGTAAGTGAATGTAGTCATGGTGAGGCTGAATCAATCTTTGAGGCATATGGCTTAACTAAATTACCTGTCGCAGAAAAGCTATGCTTTAACGAGTTTCACGGGACAGTGCTTTGTATTTCGGATCTTAGAGACAAATGGACTGAAGATGATTTGAACAGTCTGTTAGGGAATCTGGAGATGCTTGTCCCGGAACACCTGAAATCATTGTTCACACTGTATTTGTATAATCTGCGAGATTTAACATGGAGTGGTGAAATTTTCCCAGCAGAATACTCAGATTATGATTATAAGATTGATGCAGCTTTTGATGGAAAAAGACTTATCAATGTCATTATTGAGAGAAATGAACTAAATGTTTCTTTGTTAGAGACAAGGTATGCGAGTGTGTTCAGTCGAAAAACTATGCAGGTCAATCCATACCGGATGGAGGACTTTAGATCCAAGACGATAAAGAAGTCGATTGAGGTAAACGAAGCGGTGTCATCAAACCTTCTTTCAAGTGTTGGCCCTTTTACTTTCACGTTTTTTTTCATAAAGAATGCCATTTCGGATGACAGGGAAAGAGATGGTGCTAAGAAGTATCCTTATAACCAAATAGACAGTGCAGCACGAAAGAGTTGGCTTGATAAGTTTGGCGGAGTTCGTATTTTCAGGGATGAATTCAGGGTAAGGCCTTACGGTGAGAATGGTAACGATTGGCTGGACCTGGGACGCAGACAGGCACAAAGCCCTGGAGGTGCCGGACAGAAAATAGGAGGTTACAGAATACGTCCTAATCAGATATCGGGAGTGGTTAATATTTCAAGATTGACCAATACGGCTTTCGAAGATAAGTCAAGTCGAGAAGGAATTCAGGAGAATGATGAGTTTCAGCTTTTTAAAAACCTGCTGATACAAATTATAGCAGTGTTCGAAGAGGATCGTAACTACATTATGTTCAATCTGTCTGACCAGTTCAGAAAGGAGCATCCAAACACAATGAAGGCCAAAGACATTGCAAAGGAAGCGATGTCGCTTAGTAGAGAAGGACGGTCGGAAGAGGCCTTGAAATTGAGAACTCTGGCAGAGAGTTATCAGTCACTGGAAGAAGAACTTGATGCCAAGGAAGCGGAACTGTCCATGATTCGCGGTTTGGCAAGCATGGGGATTTCTGTTGCCACATATACGCATGAATTGAGGAGTGTGATGTTGCGCCTGCTCTCAAGGAATTCACTGCTTAGGACCATTCTTACGAGATATCTTCCTGTAGAACAATTTGATGGTATGAGGTTTAATAACCCATACAAAGAACTGGACACAATGAAAGGTGAAGATGAAAAGCTTTATAACTGGCTATTGTATTCGCTTCATTCCATCCAGCGAAGTAAACGGGACTGGAAAGAAATCAACCTTGCCGCTTATTTCGAGGATTTCGTCAGGGCGTGGGAGCCGAGTCTGTCTAAGAAGAACATCAAGATGATACCGAACATATCTGGAATGGAAGGTGCATGCCTTGATGCATATGAAATGGATCTTGACAGTGTGTATAACAATTTCGTGTCAAACTCCATCAACGCATTCTTGAGGTCGCCAGAGTTAAACAAGATTATCAACTTGAATGTTGTCAGTGATCATGGCTATGCCGTTATTGATTTTCTGGACAATGGTAGTGGGTTAGCATCGGAATACAAGAATAATCCCGATGTGATTTTCAATGCCTTTGAGACCTCTATTGTGGATAATAAGAACAACAAGATAGGGACAGGTATGGGACTGTTCATAGCAAAAGGAGTTGTGGAAAAATTTAATGATTCCACGATAGCTGTACTCCCTGTTGAGAAAGGATTTGGAATAAGAACTATTTTTAAATTGAAAAAGAAATGATAAAAGTAGCTTATATTGACGAGGAGGCTGGATGGCAGTCAACAGCTCATGCCGCTCTTTCGGATAAATATGATATTTACATTCCCGAAGTGCTCCCTCAAAATGTTACGGACATTTGGGGAGAGGTCTGCAACAGTCAGGTGGCCGTGATAGATTACCGTCTCAATGAAAGTGGCCTGGTGGCTTACACAGGAGATGATGTGGTTAGGGAAATCCATAAGCACAATAGACATTTCCCCGTGATTATCATCACATCTTACGAGGACAATGCCATTCAAGAGTGTACAGAAGTTCAGACAATCAGAGGGAAGGAAATGTTCAATAGTGCTGAGGAATTGAAGAAACTCTGTCACATGATAGATTCGGCAGCGGTTATTTACGAAAAAAAGAAGGCCGAGAGTGAAGACGTCATTTGTGTCTTACAGGAAAAGATAGCCACCGGAGAAAAACTTTCAGATAAAGAAGAAGCAGACAGGTATGATGCAGAAATGTATCTCTCTGAACTGGATTTGGACTCTTCGGCAAGGGGAATCCTGATTAATACAAGAACCCTGAAAGGCATTGACGAGATGTTGTCGTTGGCAAGAAACATTGTTGAAAAGCATAAAAAGTAGTTGAGTGATGGGAGACTTTCGTAAGATTACACCCACCCGTAGAGACAATGCGCCGGATGGGAAGAAATATCAGGATTATAAGCCTCTTTTGCGTGAGGATTTTCACCAGAGGTGCGGATATTGTGGAGATCATGATTATTTTAGGGAAACGTTCTATGAGATAGACCACTTTGTACCTAAAACATTGGCATCAGAAAGAGAGCATGATTATTCCAACCTTGTCTATTCTTGTCGTACGTGCAATAACTCCAAGCGGACTAAATGGCCGACAGGCGATGTGACCAAGCCAAATGATGGCAAAGAGGGATGGATTGATCCTTGCGAAGCAGACTATGCTGTACAATTTGACCGTCTTTCGGACGGCTCTATCAAGAGCAAAACAGAGTTGGGTGCCTGGATGTGGAAAGCTTTGACATTAGGTAATCCGATTCATCGACTGAAATGGTCGCTGGAGATGTTACGTAAAGAATTTGCAAGAACTGAATCACTGGATATATCGGACGTTGAAGAATTGAAGAGAATAAGAACTCTAAATGACTGTTACAGGCGTTTTGAGGAGCAACTTCGGGGCATACCTAACTTCGGCTAATTCTTAATATGCGAGTCCTTATTTATTCGGATTAAAATGCGTTGTTCTCAGTCCCATACTTTGACGTATCTTAGACATCATGTCCCGGCAGACGAATTGACAGTGAATCGTTTGTTTGTGTCGGCATACCTGGAAGTGAGGGGAGTCGCACAACCCCGTGCAGGCTTTCTTTCCCGCTTTGTCATTAAAAATAGTGATAATGAGAATTCAATTCATCAAGAAGTTTGCAGACGTGTCATTTCGGATTTTGGGAAAGATATAACGTTGGAAACAATGGTGCAATTGTTTGAGTTTGTGGTGTCGCCAGCAGACCGAATCGTAACGGGAGCCATATATACTCCCATACGAATCAGGAAGGCGATTATTGCAAATTGTTTGAACAATATGACTATTGAAGAACTGCAGAAGATTCATGCAGCAGATATTTCTTGTGGTTGTGGAGGTTTTCTGATGGATATGGCTCTATTAATCCATCAAAAGACAGGGAAGCCATACTCAGAAATCTACCGGGAAAACATTTATGGAATAGATATACAGCCATACGCGATTGAAAGGACTAAAATTCTATTGAGCCTGTTGGCTTTAATAGGGGGAGAAGATGAAGATTTCGAGTTTAACTTGATATGTAGGGACAGTCTGGATGTCAGGGAGGATGGTTGGGACGGAAGGTACAGAAATTTTGATGTAATTATAGGAAATCCGCCATACGTATGTTCTCGGAACCTGACCGATGAAACGCTTGAAAAACTGAAACGATATGAAGTATGTAGAACAGGACATCCCGATTTGTATATCCCCTTCTTTCAGATTGCTCTTGAAATGCTCTCTGATAACGGACGGATGGGCTACATTACAATGAATACTTTTCTACGTTCAGTCAATGGAAGAGCGTTGCGATTCTATCTCTCTAATCAAGGTTATTCTATATCCATTATTGATTTTAGGGGATATCAGGTTTTTGAGTCGAGAAACACCTATACTTGCCTTTTTTTCTTGAACAAAGCTGATAGAACGAGAACAATACGATATGCGGTAGATGAGAATAGTGAATTACCAGGAGCTGTGAATTACAATATTATACCACTCAATGTGCTGGACAATAATAAAGGATGGACACTGAATGATTTTGTGACAACAACAGCGATAGAGGCAACGGGCATACAGATAAAAGATTACTGCCCATCGCGTCATGGGATAGCAACGCTTAGTAATGAAACGTATATTTTCAGACCCGAAAAAGAGGATGATAGATACTATTTTCATGATGGTTTTCGTATTGAGAGAGAAATATGTCGTGATGTTGTAAATCCGAATAAGCTCAATACGGTAGATGACATTGACGCACTTGTGGAGAAGGTGATTTTTCCATATTATATTGAAGATGGCCGCGCTATTGTGTATGAGCCAGATGAAATGAAACGTCGATTTCCGAGAGCATTCGCTTATCTTAAGGCAAAAAAAAAGGTCTTGTTTGGTCGAGATAAGGGAGATATCAGCAAATATCCTCAATGGTATGCCTTTGGTAGAACGCAGTCGCTGGTGATGCCAAGGTATAAGTTGTTTTTTCCCAAGTTTGCTAACATGGCTTTGAAGTGTGTTATATGTGATGCCCCAGATTTAATGTTGTACAACGGGCTAGCGTTTGTCAGTGATGATGAACGGAAGCTCAGAATCCTGAAGTCTGTTATAGAAAGTGAGATATTCTGGAGTTATATCAAAAAAAATGGGAAACCCTACGCATCAGGTTATTATTCTTTAAGTGGTGTTGATATCAAGCATTTTGGAATACCAGAGTTTACCAGTGTAGAAGAAGATGAGTTGCTTGAAATAGATGATAAGAATGAGAAAGAGCACTGGTTAAAAGAAAAATATAGATTATCACTCACTCGTGTTTGATAAAGTTAAAAACGTTAAATATTCTCTTTGAAGAATCCTCAAGAATCCACGTCGGCACTTTTCTACCGTTTAAAGTGCAAGTCTTTGATATAAAACGACTTGCAAATAATTTTGTAATAAAAATTCTACTTCATCATCTAAAGCCAATGCCAATAATTTATTTGTAATGAATATGAAATTCGTGTCAGAAGATAAATCGTATAAACTCAAAAAGGGAAAGAATAGGTTACCCCGAATTTTCAGATTAGTTATTTTTCTCTTATAAATTTCATCCATTAATATTTCTTGTATGCGTTCTTTCGTATGAGTCCATGATAATTCAATAATGAAATAATCATTTACATCTATTTCATTATTCAGAATATAATCATCAGTCCAAGAAGTTATGACAGAGATGTCTATAATGTTGTACTTAAGGGCGATATTAAACAAAACTATATTTTGATTGATTATTTTTTTCATAGTTACTTCTTTTACCATTTGTTTCCTCCTAATTTTCTTGTCTCTTTTGTATAATTATTTTGTCTTTATTCCATGTCGAGCCTTCCTGTGTTTCCATTCTGAATAATTCCATTATCGAATAAGGTTTCATATCCTTCCCCTTTATTTCCTAACAAATTACAGCCTTCTAATAAAGTATTATTGGAAAAATAAACGGTATCTCCAAATTGACAATCGAAGAAATTCAGAAAGCCGTGGAATATATTTTCTTTCATTATGAACGGCTTTTTGTTATGTCCTCCGGCTTCGAAAGTCGCTTCTTGCAGAATAGTATTATTGGTAAATTCCAGTCCATTTATAAACCAACAATAGGAGAGTTGTACCTCTTTAATGATGCAATCACGAATAACTACTTCTGAATGAAAGAGAAAAGCCGGTAGGTCAAGCCTATCAATAATAGATTGTTTAATGGACAAGCCTGGAAAAGCCACTCTACTTTGACCCTTTTGGGCAAACAGGATTGCCCATCTTGGCCATAATATGATTGCCCCTTTAAAGTCCTGGTGATAGGGGTCAATTTTATTTTATCCTTTTGATTCTCTAGTTTTTCTTAGACCTTAACTTGCGCATACTTTCACCGTACAACTCAATGGTATGGGCCGTATGAATGATTCGGTCAAGGATGGCGTCGGCTATTGTCGGATCACCAACCATGTCATACCAGTTGGACGATGGGTACTGCGAGGTTATGATAGTGGATTTCCTTTCATGCCTGTCCTCAATAATTTCGAGCAGGATGGGACGTTCCTTGGCATCAAGAGGTACAAGAAACAGGTCGTCAAGGATGAGTAACTGGCAACGCTCAATCTTCTTGAGCTCAGTTTCAAGTGTACCTTTGACTTTGGCAACCTTCAGTGCACCAAGCAGTTTGGGTGCATTGGCATAGAAAGTACGGAATCCCCTTTTGCATGCCTCGTGGCCAAGGGCACATGCCAGATAGCTTTTCCCTGTACCTGAAGAGCCGGTAATGAAGAGGTTCTGCCCCTTATGTACAAAGTCAAGGGTGGCGAGGCGTTCCATCTGATTGCGCTCAAGGCCCCGGTTTGTGGCATAGTCAATCTGTTCGAGATAAGCCTTGTATCGGAACGCCGCATTCTTAGTAAGCCGCACTATGGCAGCCTGGGCACGGTAATCCCATTCGCGTGCAAGGAGCATGGAAAGGAAGGTGTCCGCGGTCATGGACTGTGGAGTGGTGCCGGCAAGGCTTTCCCTGAAAGCCTCCGCCATACCGTGTAATTTCATGCGGCTCATCAAATCCAGTGATATGGTGTTCTGGTCTTGTTGTCCCGTTACGGGAGCTGTCTTATTATTTATTTCCATAATTTTAGCTTTATTGTTCCTGTTTGTCTTTTCTGTAATAGTCACGTCCACGTATATTCTTGTGGGTCAGTGGTGTCGGGGATGTCATGTCAGGCTGTATCCTCCCGTCCTCATCAGGAAGGAAATCCGCGTCTTCTCCCAGTTCAAGCACCTCGCGTAAGGCCTGATACCCGTATTGTAGCTTCTGTTCTGCGCAGGCGCAGGCAGCGACCAAACGGTCACGGCCGTATTTTTTCTCCAGCGTCAGTATGCCCCGACAGGATCTGAACGCTTTTGGAGGATATTGCATGACACGCTCCACTTCCCGGAGATAATTCAATACGATATTGTCTATTTCCGAGGCACGTCGGAAGAGTTCCTCAAGATCCTTGTCATAAGGACCATAGTGCCCCGGCAGGTTGTGCTCCTTTTTCCATGAATAGGTGTAGGGTATGTCACAGCGGTCGTGGATGGCGACAAGGTTCATGCTACAGTATATTTCCACCGTATCGGCATCATAGAGAATCGTCACACGCCTTCCTGCATATTCCTTCGGGACACTGTAATGGTGCCTGAACAATGAGACGTAGGAGTTCTTGCCCACGGTCATGAGTTTTCTCTCTTTCATCACGTAGCGTTTCTTAGGAAGCGGACGGAGATAGTCTTTCTCTCCACGCAGGAACATCTCCTTACGTGACGCCTCCCGACCGGCCATCACCTTTTCGTTGAAATCAAGCAGGGAAATACGGATGGCGGTATTGAGACCGTCCAGGCTGGAGAATGTCATCCCCTCTATGTCAAGGTAAACGGAACGGTAGAGAAGTTTCACGGTATTCTCAACCAGGGCCTTGTCCTTGGGGTGGCGTACACGGGCAGGATAGACCGCACAACCGTAATGCTCGGCAAAGGCGGCGAAATCATCATTGATGACCGGCTCGTTACGGTCGCTCCGTGTGACAGCTGCTTTCAGATTGTCGGGAACGATGGCCGCCGGGACACCCTCAAAATATTGCATGGCGTTCTCACATCCCCTTATCAGGTCTTCCTTGCGTTGTGACCATACGGCCTCACAGTAGGTATAATGACTGAACGGCAGGACAGCGACAAAGACCTCGGCCTTCTTCGTCTCGCCTGTCATCTCATCGACAACTTCAAGCCTGTCACCGGCAAAATCAACATACATCTGGTCGGCGGCATAGTGCTCGACATGGCCGACGACCTTGATGTGGAACTTGTACTGGCGGACTGCCCGCTTGAAGGAAGACAGCTGAAGACCGTCAGGATATTCAGCATGATACTCCTTAAACAGTTTTCTGACACTCATCCCTTTGCGTGTCAGGCGGGATACATATCCGGGAAGCAAAGCCTCTAATTCAATCCTTTTGGAAGAAGGCTCCCGACGTCGGGATTCCGTACCGCCAAACATCTCATGCAACTGCTCCTCGGAAAGGGAGAGAAGATGATCGATGCTTTTCCCACTTGAAAGGAACAGACGGACATACTTGCGGACAGTGTTACGGGAAGTATGGAACGTGGATGCCGTTTCCTTGATACCCATCCCTGCCGCATAACATCTTAAAATGTTCTTGATTCTTTTATTCATTTGCATAGATTTTATTATTACCCCTTACACCAGGACTCGGGTTCTCAAATCTACACAAAAAAAACTCTAACGACACTTGTACTAAGTGGTTAATGTTATTTTGGCCAAAAGGGGCAATCATATTATGGCCAAGGTGGGCAATCCTGTTTGGCCAAAAGGGTCAAAGTAGAGTGGCTTTTCCACAAGCCTGAATACAACTCAAAATTCAGCGTATTAATAATTACATCAGGTTCTCTTTTAAGATAATCCAAATCTACTGCTTCTATCCGTTTACCCTCTATTCTTAGCATCCTTCTACGATTCTGAATTATTTTCTTTTAAACAGCGATGCAAAGAAAGAAAATACGCCTTTTCGCTTTTTCTTTGGCTGGGCCTGACTCCTTACAGAGCTGAACCTATTTTTCGTCTCGTCAAATCCGAAAATAACATCGGCTTCTTTTTCTATTTTAGGAATAGCAACGAATTGCAGCTCTTTGTAATTTTCGATATTCTCGATTGGAACCCAGCCTTCTTGCTCGTAATCCCAATAAGTGACGTCGTCCAGCGTTTCCTCTTCGATATCCAGATTTGCCGATACGTCATACTGCCCGTCGGTACTTTTCATCAGGATATACGCTTCGACGAGTTCGTATGTCACGTTGTCGTAATTCAATACCGGTTTTTGCCATGTTTCGTCTATTTCCTCGTTCTCTTCTTCATCCAAGGCAAATATCCAGATTGGATTTTTCTGCATGTCTTGCAGGGTCACATCTTCCATGGGTTTGGGTTTCCCATAAGTCATTTCAATGGAATAAACATTGTCATAGCTTATTCCTTTCAAACCAAATGCTTTCATCTTTTGTTGCGTTTTTAGTCCTATAATAATGAGAGAATCCTTACATCCTTTAGTTCCAAAAAGATATTCCGACCGATTGATAAAATCATCAGATTCGGTAGAAAAACTTGAGAGCTTGTATGCGGGAGTTGCTCCGATAATTTCATCGTAACTGCCGCAACATTCTCTTTTATTCAGAAATTGAGTCTTACGGTGGATGTAATCCAATTTATAAATGTCATGCGGCATAAAAAAGTAGTATCCGATAGAGTCTGTAAGTGCTATAAAAGTAATATTGGGGTACTTGTTTTCATTGCAAAATTCTTTGAACTTCTCCGTAACAATACAATATCCATCGTATGTGCACAATATATCGGCTCTTTTCTTTTCGACCTTGTAATGAACATCCGGTATTTTTTCTAATGTGTTATGACAAATCGGGCATGTGCCCGGTCTGTTTTCATTATCATACATGTATTCTATATCCGGCATAGATATAATTTTAGCTACCACGGTCTCCATTGTTTCATCATTTTATTGTTTCTGTAAAAATCTAATTTCTGCGGGTTGGATACAATAATACAAATATTCTTTTGAATGCTAACAGCATCGCGATGAATTTGTTTGAAGGAGTTGTAGAATATCTTTTACTTTTGCTTTTATTTCAGCTTCTGTAGTGTAAACTTTTGGAGCTATCTTATGATCTTCACTGAACTCTGAATATCGTCCGGCTATTATACTTAATTCATCAAACCATATTCTTTTGTTTTGATCCGTTTCATCTCTATAGATGCCCATATCATACCATTCGTAGAATTTGTTACAAAAGTTTATAGTACTGATTTTATCACAAAAGTATTGTTCTAAAAGATTAGGTATGAACATTTTCTTTGAGATTTGTATGGCTTTACTTTTCAATCTCTCTTTTAGTATCGTAACTTCATTGTAGCTGAGTTTTATTTCTGCAAATGAAACTAAGCTATTAGCTGTTTCGGCTAATTGATTGAATAGCGACAACTCCGTCTCGTTTAAGTTTCCTGAGGTATTCCAATAATCGCTATAATAAATATAAGCAACATAATATTCGTCTGAAAAATCATTTTCATTTATTTCTCCCGCAATGAGTTTATGAATAAGTTCATAAATATCATCTTTGCAATAGCTACTCTCTTCCATTTTGTTCATTCCGGTTTGTGCTTATTATCATACATAATGCCCACATGCTTGAGTCAATTCAAAACTTGATGGACAGTTTTTCTGATAAAAGTAAAAGTAAATTTTCTAAAGCCTCTTCGAAACTCATGACCCCATCAAGATATTCATCTCTACACTCGTCGACATAGTAGATTAATTCTATTTCTTTTTCTGAAAATTCTACTTCATTATCTAAAGCCAATGCCAATAATTTATTTATAATGAATATGAAGTTCGTGTCAGAAGATAAATCGTATAAACTCAAAAGTGGAAAGAATAAGTTACCCCGAATTTTCAGATTAGTTATTTCTCTCTTATAAATTTCATCCATTAAAATCTCTTGGATACGTTCTTTCGTATGAGCCCAAGATATTTCAATAATGAAATAATGGTTTACATCTATTTCATTATTCAGAATATAATCATCAGCCCAAGAAGTTATGGTGGAGATATCTATAATGTTATACTTAAGGGCGATATTAAACAAAACTATATTATTCCGAATCGAACTTTCCTGCATTTTTATTCTGAATTATTTTCTTTTAAACAGCGATGCAAAGAAAGAAAACACGCCTTTTCGCTTTTTCTTTGGCTGTGCCTGACTTCTTATAGAGCTGAACCTATTTTTCGTATCGTCAAATCCGAAAATGACGCCGGCTTCTTTTTCTATTTTAGGAATAGCAACGAATTGCAGCTCTTTGTAATTCTCGATATTCTCGATTGGAACCCAGTCTTCTTGCTCGAAATCCCAATAAGTGACGTCGTCCAGCGTTTCTTCTTCGATATCCAGATCTGCCGATACGTCATACTGCCCGTCGGTACTTTTCATCAGAATATACGCTTCGACGAGTTCGTATGTCACGTTGTCGTAATTCAATACCGGTTTTTGCCAAGTTTCGTCTATTTTCTCATTCTCTTCTTCGTCCAAGGCAAATACCCAGATTGGATTTTCCTGCATATCTTGCAGGGTCACATCTTCCATGGGTTTGGGTTTCCCATAAGTCATTTCAATGGAATAAACGTTTTTATAGTCTATTCCTTTCAAACCAAATGCTTTCATCTTTTGTTGCGTTTTTAGTCCTATAATAATGAGAGGATCCTTACATCCTTTAGTTCCAAAAAGATATTCCGACCGATTGATAAAATCATCAGATTCGGTAGAAAAGCTTGAAAGTTTGTATGCGGGAGTTGCTCCGATGATTTCGTCGTAACTGCCACAACATTCTCTTTTATTTAAAAATTGAGTTTTACGGTGGATGTAATCCAATTTATAAATGTCATGCGGCATAAAAAAGTAGTATCCGATAGAGTCTGTAAGTGCTATAAAAGTAATATTGGGGTACTTGTTTTCATTGCAAAATTCTTTGAACTTCTCTGTAACAATACAATATCCGTCGTATGTGCACAATATATCGGCTCTTTTTTTTTCGACCTTGTAATGAACATCCGGTATTTTTTCTAATGTGTTATGACAGATCGGGCATGTACCCGGTCTGTTTTCATTATCATACATGTATTCTATTTCCGGCATAAATATAATTTTAGCTACCACGGTCTCCATCGCTTCATCATTTTATTGTTTCTGTAAAAATCTAAATTTCTGCGGGTTGGATACAAAAATACATATATTCTTTTGAATGCTAACAGCATAGCAGTAAATTTGTTTGTGGTATAACCTTCAGCTGATTATCATCGAAGGTTTGCAGAAGCTAAAGTAACAGAGATTTTTTGGTTGATTGTCTTTTTCATATTTTGCTTTTAGTGATTATATAGTGTTTCTGCCCAATATAAGATTTTAATTTGAATATTTCAATTTGTTCTTGATTTATTGTTATTGCAGGAGTTAAAAACGGCTCTTCCATTAAAGAAGAAGATTCGTCCGGTATTTGGGGTAACAACTTGATATGAGTTACCCCTTTTCGGGAAAAGTCATCGAATAGAAGTTGTTTCTGTCTTTCACAGAGGGTATGCGCTTTTATCATTTTCTTGTTTTCTTCTTGTCTATAGCGAGCGTCTCCAAAAGAACATGATAAGAACATGATAAGAACATGGTAGGAACTTGGTTGGTGTGAAGGTAAGATGGCTGCTTCTTTTATGTGCTTCCAATCGTGTCAAACCGTTGAAAAGCTGAAATAAATTCAAAACAGATTCTTATCTTTGCGCATTATGGATAGAATGAATCTTTATAATGAATTTCCCTTGTTCCTGAAACGTTATTTCCCTTACAAGGTACAGAAAATATCGCTGAATGCCGGCTTCACATGCCCTAACAGAGACGGCAGCAAGGGCTATGGCGGCTGCACGTATTGCAATAACCAGACTTTCAACCCCGATTATTGTCATACGGAGAAATCCGTCACGCAGCAGTTGGAAGAAGGAAAGCTGTTCTTTGCCCACAAGTATCCGGAAATGAAATATCTGGCCTATTTTCAGGCTTATACCAATACGTATGGAGAACTGGAGAGCCTGAAACGTAAGTACGAGGAAGCCTTGTCGGTGGACGGAGTGGTAGGGTTGGTCATCGGCACACGCCCCGATTGCATGCCCGACAACCTGCTGCGCTATCTGGAAGAGATGAACCGGCATACTTTCCTCTTGGTGGAGTATGGCATAGAAAGCACCTGCAACGAAACCCTCGGGCGCATCCGTCGCGGGCATACCTTCGAGGCTGCCGCAGATGCGGTGGAGCGAACCGCCTCGTGCGGCATCCTTACCGGCGGGCACGTCATCCTCGGACTGCCGGGAGAGACGCCGGCCGACATTGTGGCGCAGGCCGGCACACTGTCGCGCCTGCCCCTCACCACGCTGAAAATGCACCAGTTGCAACTGATACGCGGCACCCGCATGGCATTGGAATATGAGCGCCACCCCGAAGATTTCCATCTGTTCGATGTGGAAGAATACATCGCCCTTGTCATCGACTATATCGAACATTTGCGTCCCGACTTGGTGCTGGAACGTTTCGTATCGCAGTCGCCCAAGGAACTGCTCATCGCTTCCGATTGGGGATTGAAAAATTATGAATTCAACCACCGGCTGCAAAAAAGAATGAAAGAACTTGGAGCATATCAAGGCAAGAAGTATGAAATGTGAGAAAAAAGAACTACTTTTGTGGCATGTTTAAACGTGGAATCAATCTAAATAAATAAAAACAATGAACCCGAAAGCTGTGATAAAAGGAAAAATCCACTACGTGGGAGTAAACGACCGCAATAAACATTTATTTGAAGGCATGTGGCCGTTGCCGTATGGCGTTTCGTACAATTCTTACCTGATAGACGATGAAACGGTGGCATTGGTCGATACGGTGGACATCTGCTATTTCGAAGTCTATCTTCGTAAGATAAAAAGCATCATCGGCGAACGCCCCATACAGTATCTCATCATCAATCACATGGAACCCGACCATTCCGGTTCCATCCGCCTGATAAAGCAACATTATCCCGACATTGTCATCGTGGGCAACAAGCAGACTTTCGGCATGATCGAGGGATTTTACGGTGTGACGGGCGAGCAGTATTTGGTGAACGATGGCGATTATCTGGCTTTGGGACACCATAAGCTCCGTTTCTATATGACGCCGATGGTGCACTGGCCCGAAACGATGATGACCTTCGACGAAACGGAAGGCGTGCTGTTTTCCGGCGACGGATTCGGTTGTTTCGGCACGGTGGACGGCGGCTTCCTCGACACCCGCATCAATACCGACCGCTGTTGGGACGAGATGGTGCGCTACTATTCCAACATTGTGGGCAAATACGGCTCTCCGGTGCAGAAAGCCTTGGCAAAACTGAGCAGCCTGCCCATCTCCACCATCTGTTCCACCCACGGGCCGGTGTGGACGGAAAACATCGGCAAAGTAGTGGGCATTTACGACAAGCTGAGCCGTTATGATGCCGACGAAGGTGTGGTCATTGCATACGGCTCCATGTACGGCAATACGGAACAGATGGCCGAAGCCATTGCTGCCGAGCTTTCCGCGCAGGGCATCCGTAACATCGTGATGCACCATGTGAGCAAGAGCGATCCGTCATACATCCTTGCCGATGTCTTCAAGTATCGGGGGCTCATCGTCGGCAGTCCTACTTATAGCAATCAGGTTTATCCGGAGATAGAATCCCTGCTCTCCAAAATTCTTGTACGCGAGGTAAAGGGGCGTTATTTAGGCTACTTCGGCTCATTCTGTTGGGCGGGTGCTGCGGTGAAGCGTATGGCCGAGTTTGCCGAGAAGAGCAAGTTCGAGCTGGTGGGCGACCCTGTGGAGATGAAGCAATCCATGAAAGACATCACTTACGAGCAATGCGAGCATCTGGCGCGCGCCATGGCCCAACGTCTTAAAAAAGACCGGAAATAAAGCCGGAAAGTTCCGATAAGCACGTGAAAAAATAAATTCAAACCGACTTCTAAATTGATTAACCTAATAAAACAATCGCAATGAGACTAATTATTCAACCGGATTATCAATCCGTGTCAAAGTGGGCGGCACATTATGTGGCTGCAAAAATCAAGGCCGCCGCCCCCACACCCGAGAAACCTTTCGTGTTGGGATGCCCCACCGGCTCTTCTCCTTTGGGCATGTACAAAGAACTGATCGACCTGAACAAAAAAGGCATCGTTTCTTTCCGCAACGTAGTCACCTTCAATATGGACGAATACGTGGGGCTGCCTAAGGAACACCCCGAAAGCTACTACTCTTTTATGTGGAACAATTTCTTCAGCCACATCGACATCCTGCTCGAAAACACCAACATCCTGAACGGCAATGCGGCCGATTTGGACGAGGAGTGTGCCCGTTATGAAGAAAAAATCAAGTCATACGGCGGCATCGACCTCTTTATGGGAGGCATCGGACCCGACGGACACATCGCTTTCAACGAGCCGGGCTCTTCCCTGTCGTCGCGCACCCGCCGGAAGACGCTGACTACCGATACCATCATCGCCAACTCGCGTTTCTTCGACAACGACGTGAACAAAGTGCCCAAGACAGCGCTTACCGTAGGTGTGGGCACAGTGCTCAGCGCCAAGGAGGTGATGATTATCGTCAACGGTCACGGCAAGGCACGTGCCCTCTATCATGCCGTAGAAGGCCCCGTTATGCAGATGTGGACCATCAGTGCCCTCCAGATGCACGAAAAGGGTATCATCGTTTGCGACGATGCGGCTACCGACGAACTGAAGGTGGGCACTTACCGCTACTTCAAGGATATCGAGGCAGACCATCTGGAACCGGAAAGTTTGTTGAAATAAGTCGGCTCTTCCTGTCGCTTTATTATATGGCGCAATTCGTTCGATGCAGAACGGGTTGCGCTTTTTTTGTTTGCGTGGAAATATCGCGAAGATTATATGGGGGGATAGTTGCTGTGAGAAAAATGCTGGTCATCAATAATTTTATATTTATTTTTTTTTAGAAGAAAAATCAATTAACTTTGGAACGAATAAACTTTAAATCAAATATGGATCAAAAGAAAATAGATGTGCAATTCTTGCTGATATACATCGCTGTGGGCATCGTTGTTGCCACAGTCACAGCTTGGGCTTTGTATCAAAACCGCACAGAATATTGGAGGGCGCAGGCATGTAATACTTTTCAGAAGGCTTTGATTCAGGAATTACAGAAGAGGGATACGATGGATGTATTCTTTTTATTATCGGGAACTTCTGAACTCAGTTCAAAGTTTGACAAGGATAAGAAAGAATCGGTGAAGCGAAAGATTATAAGCGAGTTCGGAGAGAAAGAATTTATCATTCCATATGAAAAGTATAAGAATAATATAGAAAGCACTCTTGGTACACATGGTATGTATTCTTATGTATTGGCAATGGATCCTTTGAAGGCTGATTCTCTTAATGTGCTTTGGGAGAAACTGATGGCTGGAGAAGGATTTTTCGGAAGTACAATAGTTCGCACCTCCGTATCCGATTGGCAGGAACATGAGACCTACGCTTACTCGGCCGATTCTCTCTCCGTGCAGCGGTCGGACAGCATTGTATCCTATTATTTAGGAGGCAGATCCGAAATAGGGGTAACAGGGTATATTTATTATCCTTGGTGGAAAACTTTTTCCTTGAAAGACGTCTTTTTATTGAGTCTCCTTATAATAGGTTGTTGCTTGCTGTTTTTTATACAGGAATACTTTATCAGGCTTTATCATCGCCTTTTTGTAAAACAGGTGTCTACGGTTATACTGAAAGAAATACCGGTAATTGCAGCAGATAAGGCCGAGTCGCATACCTATAAAATGGGCGAAGATTTGCATTTTGATGCAGATCTTGGAATGCTGAAGCGGACGAACAATCCGGATGAGTTTTTGAAACTGACGCCGCAGGGAGCTAAATTATTGCAAGGTTTCTTGGATGCGGAGAAATATACACTATCCGTCGATGAGATTCTCGACCTGCTGTGGAATGGGGATAAAAGTGCACAAGAGGGGAGGGTGCACACCGCCATCAAAAGATTGCGTGAGAATCTACTCTCTTTTTCCGGCTGGACAATAGTGAACATCACTTCGGCTTATCAACTGAGGCCGCCTGCCTCATCGAGGGAAAGTTCTTTATAATGCACCGGGTTTCGTCAGGTGTGTCGAACTCTTTGTCAAAGTCCTTTTAAATGTCTGTCCACAACGTGCGAATGTCTGTTTGCACATTGCGGACGTTTGTTCGTAGTGCGCGGATTTCTGTTCGCACGTTGCGAGCAGAGTTCTCTTCAAGAAGAGAACAACTGTACTCTATGCTATGTGCAAGTTTTCTCTATGTTTTTTGCAAGTTCTATGTAGATACGAAGTCCCCCAAAAAACACTCATAACATTCTCAACTATGCTTTTACATCACCTGACAATGTCTTACATTGAAGAAAAGGAAGGCTTGTCAGACTTTGTCAGGTGGAAAATTTGCTGATTCTTTTTCTTTTTCAGATTTTTGTTCTCATCATTTAATGTAAAATCTGAAATTATGAAAAAGAAATTTTTGTTCATGGGCTTGTTCTTAGCCGTAATGGGGGCAACCGCTTTCTGTTTTAATTCAAAAAGTGAAGGATTTGAAGGTTTAATGTTAGAAAACATAGAAGCTTTAGCTGCCGGTGAAGGGTCATCACTTGTTCATTGTATCGGAACAGGTTCTGTGGATTGCCCTAAGTTTCAGGTTAAAGTGTACTATGTAATAGCCTATGGCAATTAAACTTTCAGTAGGTATTTTTCTTTTGTCTTTTTTATTGGCGGCATGCACAACTGCTCCACCCGGCAAAGGAGTTCCTTATGACGCTTTCCCCGAAACGCGGAGTCTCATGGGGCGGGTGTTGCCGTTGGATACGGCTGTCTTCCGCTATCCTTTCCGCATCAGGGTGCAGGGCGACAAAGCCGTGGTATTGGATTTGCATGGCACCGATCACCTCTTTCATGTTTTCAGCTATCCGCAGGGGCATTACCTCTCTTCTTTCGGTAAGCGAGGAGAGGCTCCGCATGAAATGATTTCTGCCGAAAACGTCCGTTGGAAAGAAGATGCTTTGTGGGTGCTCGACGCCGATAAGTCGGAAATCACCCGGTTGGGTCTGTCCGGCGATTCATTGCTTCGCAGGGAAACGGTATCCTTGGATAAAAACATACTTCGGGCGTTGGATTTTGCCGTGATAGACGATACCGCATTTCTCATCCCCGACTATTCGGGTGATGCCCGCTTCTGCCAAGTAAGTCTGCAAGGCCGTCTGCTGGGGAAGTTCGGAAGCATTCCGTCCGCCGACGAGGAAGCCCTGCGCAATGCCCGTCCTGCATTGGCGCAGGCTTGGCGCAGCTTCATCGACTACAATCCGCGCAACGGGGTGTTGGCTGCCGTCACACAGCTGGGCGAGGTCGTCGAGGTTTATAATCTGAGGGATAGTACGCACGTGGTGCGCATCGGCCCACACGGTGAGCCGGAGTTCCTTGTCTCAGAAGGCTATGGTTTGCCCATGGGTATCATGGGCTTTAGCGATGTGCAGGTCACTGACAGTGCCATCTATGCCGTTTTCCATGGTCGCCCCTTCAAAGAGATTGCGGCGAGTGTGCGTAAAGGAACAAAACTTCCTGACGGCGGGCAGTATATCTATGTATTCAGCTTAGATGGCGAACCTTTGTGTAAGTATGTATTAGACCATGCCGTCTATGGCATATCGGTGGATGAAGAGAAAGGCATCATCATCGCTACGGATGTCAATCGGGATGACCCGATCATAGAGTATAGAATAAAAGATTTGTGTGAATATAAATAAAAGGAATGGGTGACAAAGCGTTGTTTGAGGAACATTCGGTTTCCCCCATTCCATTAACCCGCTAAAGAAAGGAGGTCGTGGCAAAGGTAGCAGATAAATCGTGAATACGCAATACGCATGCGTTTTCCGTTGAAAGGATAGATACGGAAAGAAATGAAAACTGATTATTAAACTCAAAAAAAATTAAACATGAGTAAGAAAATTTTTGCAATTTTGATAGTTGCCGTAGTTGCAGTATTTGCAGGCTACAATGTTTATCAGTCACAAAAAGGAGAAATGATGTCTGATTTGATGTTGGCTAATGTGGAAGCGTTGGCAAGATATGAGTTACCTGAAGTTGTAGTGGAATGTGACGTTTCTCCAGGAAGATGCTGGATGAAAGGGGATTTGTGTATGCAAGGAGAATATACTGGATATCGATGTGTTCGTACTGAACATACGTGGCTTTATTGTACCTCTCCTTGTATGTAGTATTTAAATTGTAATTTTAGCCAACTAAAAAGGAGAAATTTCTACAGTTGTGTTGAGTGAAAAATAACTTGAACTTAGTGTGATTGTGAAAAGAAACTTTTTAGTTGGTTTTTTAATATGAAATGATAAATGAAACATTTTTATTTATTTATATTTCCATTTTTACTTTTCTCTTGTATGTCCAAAGAGAAAAAAATAGAAGATATTGATGTGATTTCTTGGGAGAGTGCATTGAAGAACGATACTTCTTTTTTAGAAAGTATAGATATTATTCCTTTGGAAACAGATAGTGATATTCTTGTGAAAACGCCCTCTTTATTTCAGTATATAAAAGCGATAGATGCTTTTTTGCTAATGGATAGCAGATCTGCTCTTTATTTGTTTGATAGGAATGGAAGACATTGTAGCAACTCGGTTTCTTGTATTGGTGAGGGCCCCAAAGAATATGTGATGGCCGTGGATGCTGAATATAATCCATATACCAACTTCATAGAGCTATATAATGCTCATACAAGCTCGATTCATTGTTATGACTTACAATTTCATTGGAAGCAGACTATAAAATTAAAACAAGAAGTAGGGTTTGCGGCTCAAACAATGAGTGTATTAAGAGAAAATGTATATGCATTAGATCCTGTTCGTCTAAATGAGGAGGATTTGTACATGAAGGTTTACGATTTCAGTAATAATGAGGCTGTAATTACAAATGTTCCATATCATAAATCTGGATATATTGCGGAAACTAATATGATGCGGAAAAGCCTTCAGGTAATAGACTCAAATATCTATTATACACCTGATTATATGGATTACCATTTTTATCAATATAACGTGGAAGAGGGAAGGTTCTTTCCTATTTACAGATTAGATTTTGGGAAAGAGAGTGTTTCTAAAAAGAAATTAGATGAATTATATGGAAAAAGTAAGCCAGCCAAAGGAAAAGAGGTGTTAAAAAGCGTATCTATCATGCAAGAGAAAAACGACTATTTGTTGTCTTCTCACTATCCTTTGCCCATAATTCGATTAATAAATGATTCTTATGTATATGTACATTTTATTTGTAATAGAACTCCTCACAATTTAATATATAATCGGAAAACCAAAAAGATATTCGGCTTGACTCCAAATTCTCCGTTAATTATGTATAGATGCTTTAATCTTGTAGATAATGTGCTTTATTCCATTCTATATCCGTATGAGTTGGATCGATATATCAATGAGACTACTAAAAAATATTTGTCTGAAGACGCATTAAAAAGATTAGAAAACATACGAGAGGAAGATAATCCTGTGGTTATAAAATATATACTGAAAAATGAATAGATTTTGGATCTTATTTTTTTTCTCAATTTTATTTTTGTCTTCTTGTACAGGTTCAAGAGATAAAAAGATTGAAGATTTAGTGAAGGATTGGAATGGAAAAGATTTTTTATTTCCAGACAATTGGATGCAATATGTTATTGCGGATTCCATTGAAGAATATGATTTTAATCATGGCCAATATACTGTAATCTCTTATGTTGATTCAAGTGGGTGCATTGATTGTAGGCTGAATTTACCAAAATGGACGGAATTTGCAAACATGCTTGATTCTGTGTCGGGGTATACAATTCCTATATTGTTTATTTTCAACCCTAAAGATAAGGGATATTTGATTAAATTACTTAAACGGGTGCATTTTTCTTATCCTGTTTGTATTGATGAAGAGGACGACTTTAATAAATTGAATCATTTTCCTGATGATATGAATTTCCAGACTTTTTTAATAGATAAAACTCATAAAGTAATAGCTATTGGAAATCCAATTCTTAATCAGGGAGTCAGGGATTTATATGTCAATATCATTCAGAATAAAGGTTTTATTGATAATAATAGTATGAGGAATATGAAAATAGAAACGCAAATAATTGTTGATAAATCAATGATGACTTTTAATACATTTGATTGGCATAAAGAACAAAAAACATTTTTTACTCTGAAAAATATCGGAAACAAACCTTTGTTCATTCAGGATGTTACCACTTCCTGTGGTTGTACCACTGTAACCTATTCCAAAGAGCCGGTGCAGCCGGATAAAGAGATTGTATTGGAGGTGAGCTACAAGGCTGAGCATCCCGAACACTTCAACAAGACCATCACGGTGTATTGCAATGCCGAAACCTCGCCGTTGGTTTTGCAGATTAACGGGGATGCTAAATGAAAAAATAATACAAGATTTGTGTGAATATAAATAAAAGGAATGGGTGACAAAGCGTTGTTTGAGGAACATTCGGTTTCACCCATTCCATAACCCGCTAAAGAAAGGAGGTCACGGCAAAGGTAGCAGATAAATCGTGAATACGCAATATGCTTGCGTTTTCCGTTGAAAGGATAGATACGGAAAGAAATGAAAAACAGATTATTAAACTCATAAAAGTTCCTATGTTTAAAATCGGAAGTGACGGATAACATAATATAGCCCTAAAAAAGCTATACCATTATAGTTAACTTTGTAAGTGATAACAACAATATTAACTCATAACGATATAGCTTATGAAACGTGTACAAAGTAACACATTAGATTTCAGTGGTCAAAATATTTATGTAGGAATTGATGTCCACCTGAAGAGTTGGTCGGTTGCAATTTTATCAGAGCATAGTGTTCTGAATCGATTCAGCCAAATTCCGGAACCGGAAGCATTGCACAAGTATCTTGTCAGCAATTATCCGGGCGCCAATTACTTCTCTGTGTATGAAGCCGGATTCTGCGGCTTTTGGATACACGAGAAACTGATGGATTTAGGAATAACCAACATCGTGGTCAATCCAGCCGACGTTCCGACCATGAGTAAGGAAAAACTTCGTAAGACGGATGCCGTGGATTGTAACAAGCTGGCTCGTGAATTACGTTCCGGTTCGCTGGTAGGAATATACGTTCCCAAGGCGGATGTCCTGGAAATGCGCTCTTTGATAAGGATGAGAAACCTGATTGTAAAAGACAGCACCCGTGCGAAGAACCGCATCAAGTCATTGCTTCGTTTTCATGGAGTGGATATACCCGAAGAGTTTACCCGATGCTCGATAGGATGTTGGTCAAAACGTTTCCTGACTTGGCTTCATTCTCTCGAACTCTCAACAGAGTATGGCAAGAAGACTTTGGAACTGCACTTGGAGCAGTTCGTGCGTTTGCGTAAGATGCTTCTTCAGGAAACACGTGCCATCCGTGAGATATCACGTAACGCACCTTTTGAGAGGCCGATACGTCTTCTGACTTCTGTTCCCGGAATAGGCGTTACTACAGCTGCTACCCTGATGGTTGAACTTGACGGTATAGTCCGTTTCAGGAATGAGGACCATCTGGCTTCCTTCATCGGTCTGGTACCCATGTGCCATTCGAGTGGTGAGAGTAACGGCACAGGAGATATAACGGTACGTCGCCATTTCATGCTCCGCTGCCTGTTGGTGGAAGCTGCATGGATTGCAATCCGTAAGGATCCTGCAATGACTGTAGCCTATACGGAATACCGTAAACGTATGAATCCCCAGAAGTCAATCATAAAGATTGCCAGACGGCTTGTAAACAGAATATATTATGTACTCAAACATGAAAAGGAATATATACCGTGTGTTGTCAAATGATACAGAATCCTATAAGGTAAAACAACTTTCTTTTGAGGAAAATACTATCATTACTTTGCGGCTTTGAAGTCCGCTTAAAAAAGTTTGTAATCCTCATTAATGGTTTGACTGATAAAGGAACTTGCAGCCCCTTGTGTGGTGTCTGCTGTGGAAAGTTTGTTTTACCATAGGATTATGGTTAGGTTTTCTTAGCCATATCAGACGATATCAGTAATACAAAAAGAGAGGCGTGTAACCGCCTCCCAAAGTAGCATTACTGCGTACCGTTAGGATGCTTATTGCTGGTAGGTTGCTCCTCAGCAGAGCCTACTTCCTCTTAACATCCTGACAAAAAGATATGAAACTAAAGTTAATTATTAATGAATTATCCAACTTTGTTTGGATTTTAAATGGAAAGAGAATAATGAAAAAGAAAACTTTTGCAATCTTGATAGTTGCAGTAGTTGCAACATTTGCAGGCTACAATGCTTATCAGTCGCAGAGAGCGGAAACGATGTCTGACTTATTGCTGGCTAATGTGGAAGCACTGGCCTCAAGAGAAGGTGGAACCCATTCATGTGAAGAAGTATGTCACTATTGCTCTGGCTGGAGGTGTACAAGAATTTATGGAGGAGTTACCTCCGTTTGTGAGCCATATAGAAAGAATTAAAATAGAACGAATGATGAGGGTGTGTCATAATGCCAAAATATAAGAATTTACCCCTGCTACAGCTATCTGTGGCAGGGGGAGTTTTTTCAAAAAGGGCATTTTGACACACCCTCATCTAAAAAAGCAAAAGAATGAAAAAGCAAGTCGTATTTTTGTTATTGGGTGCTTGTATGCTATTTTCTTGTTCGCAGAAAGATAGATATATGGATGCCCGTATTTTTGGTTTTAATGATTTTGAGGCTGAAATAGAATTGAAAGGAAATTTGTTGGAATTTGATGACTTGGTCATGAATCCGAGCGAATTGCAAGTTTATGACTCCATATTGGTTACATTGGAATATGGAGGAGAGAAGTTATGCAATGTGTATAATCTGAATACAAGAAAGAAAATAGGCGAACGTCTGGTAAGGGGACAAGGCCCGGATGAAATGTTGATGCCCTCGTTTATTGACAATGATGGAACATGTGTGCAGATAGTCGATATGGCAACCTCTGTAGTTTATAAATACGACTTGAGGGATTTTATTGAAAATGCAGAACCCCGTCCGACAACCAAGACAAAGTTGGAGGAGAATGTGAACTCCAGCATGCAAATACTTGGCGATAAACTGGTAGGCTATCCGTATTTTAAAGAGCATCAATTGTATGTTTTTGATGGGACGGGAAAAAAAGTTAATGAATTTGCCGGTTTCCCCGTTTCGACCATAGATTATTCTGACATGGAAAGGACGGATGCCTATTATATGGGATTTGCTTCCAATGGAACGGATAGGTTGGCCATTTGTTATTATATGACGGACTTGATTGATATATACAATGCTGCCGGAGTGTTGCAAAAGAGAATACATGGTCCGGAGCATTTCTTCTCTTATTTTAAAGAGGTGCATGATGCAAATGGAATTACTTCCCGGCAAGTGAAGGGAAAGAACCGGGATGCCTATTTTGCACCGGAAAGTGCAGGTGATAAATTATTTGTATTGTATAATGGAGGGTATGTAGATGAAAAGGATCATAGCTCGTTCTGCAAGAGATTGTTTTCTTTCTCGTGGGATGGTGTTCCGCAGACAATTTATATTCTGGATGCCCCTATATTTACTTTCTGTGTGGATAAAAAACGAAATAAAATTTATGGTGTGAGCAATCGGCCTGACAATCATATTGTGGAATATACTTATTGAAATGTCATTTTGATATCACCCGACAAAGTCTGACAATGAAGAAAAAAGAGTGTTTGTCAGACTTTGTCAGGCAGGAAATTTGCCGTTTCTGTATCTTTTTTAGATTTTTGCTTCCATCATTTGATAAATAATACAAGATTTGTGTGAATATAAATAAAAGGAATGGGTGACAAAGCGTTGTTTGAGGAACATTCGGTTTCACCCATTCCATAACCCGCTAAAGAAAGGAGGTCACGGCAAAGGTAGCAGATAAATCGTGAATACGCAATATGCTTGCGTTTTCCGTTGAAAGGATAGATACGGAAAGAAATGAAAAACAGATTATTAAACTCATAAAAAAAGAAACATGAGTAAGAAAATTTTTGCAATTTTGATAGTTGCCGTAGTTGCAGTATTTGCAGGCTACAATGCCTATCAGTCGCAGAGAGCAGAAACGGTGTCTGACTTATTGCTGGCTAATGTGGAAGCACTGGCACGAGACGAAGCTAATAGTAATGGTAATAGCGGCCCAAGTGAATTGTATGATTGTCCTTTCTGGTTTACTGGTGACGGGATACATTGTAAATGCGAAAATACCGCTCCGTGTACAGCTGTCTTATGTAAATAATGAGATGGTAATATGATTTCTTAAGTTTCGTGGTTCTATGTTTGAATTTTTCAGATAAATAAAATCACGAAACTTAATTTGTATAATTAAAAAAAGGAAGAGAAATGTTTCGTAGCTTATGTTTAACGCTTGTTCTATCTATTATTCTTGTTGCTTGCAAAAATAAAGAAAAGGTGAATTTTGTTATTTCTGATGGGATGAAAGAAGTTTGTTCTGTTAATACTTTCTCTAAAACTCTTGATATGGGTGAATATGTAGATTCACTTTCATTTATATCTTTGGAGGACTCGAAAGAGGAAGCATTGCTGAAAGATATAAATAAATGTATAATAAAAAATGGGCGCATCTATGTGTTGGATTTTTTTGGTACAGAATCTGTAAAAGTTTTCGATTTGTCAGGAAGGTTTTTATTTATGGTTGGGAGTAAAGGAGGAGGACCTGGAGAGTTTTTCAGAACCTTTGATTTTGACGTAAATGATCATGGTATTTTTCTTTTGGACATTCGTAATAAAAAGATTATTGAATATAACTTAGATGGTTCTTTTCGAGAAGAATATAGTTATATTGGTAAATTTTCCGGGATAAACTGTTTTGTTGTAACTAATGAATCAACTTTTTTATTAGGAATGGATGGGAGTATCTATACTGAAGCAAAAGTCTTATTAGTTGATAAACAATATAATATAATTCACAAGATATTACCATTCCAAGAAACGGATACCAAGGGGCAGCTTAAAATTGGAAGTTTTAGAAGATGTGGAAATAATATAGTGTATCATTATCCAATATCTGACGAAATTTTTTTATTTGAACAGTCTGGTAAATTGGCAAATAGATATATACTCTCTCTGAATGACACGCCGATTCCTGATGATATTAGAATGGATTATAGGAATGTTGTTTCGGAAAGAAAATTTGGTGGATTTAATTATTTCCATGAGACCCCTTTCTTTAATGGTAGAATGTTTTTAGCAACGATGTTTTATGGCTCTAATAAAGCTTTGTTTTGTCTTGATATAAAAACAGGTAAGTATATGATTAAAAGCTATGAGGGAGTTTTGAATTTTTTTAGTAAGTTGACAATTAGAGACTTTAATTTCCCTGTTTTTATGGATGAAAATCAAATTGTTTGTGTATTGAACCTAATGATTTATGATAACGTGCAAGAAAAAGATGTTATACCTTCCTCTTTCTTAAAAAAAATGAATGAAGGTGGTACAGTATTACTTGTTTATCATTTGAAGAAAAAATAAGATGTGTTGTAGGTGTATATTATTTATATTGAGTTGCATCTTCTTTATGTCTTGCAGAAACAATCCCTTTTCAAAAGAAAAAGAAAGAATATCAGACATAGTGAGTAAAATGCAAGGAAAGTCTATTTCTTTTCCATTGGAGATGTTGAACAATGTTATAATGGATTCTTTATTATCTAAAGAGTTTAAATTGGTTGCCTATATAGATTCTGCAAAATGTATGGAATGTAACTTGGCTTTGGACGAGTGGTCGGTAAAGATTAGAGAAATGAGAAAAGTGAATGAGGAGGTTTCTTTTTTATTCATTATTAATAGTAATAATTATTCAGTAATAAAAAGCTTGTTGAATAAACATCGATTTGATTATCCGGTGTTTATAGATACTACAAATTCTTTTTATAATTTGAATAGTTTGAATAAAGACTCAAAGTTTCAGTTTTTTCTTTTAGATAGAGATAATAAGATAATACTTGTTGGGAATCCGATAAGAAATAATAGTATTTGGATGCTTTATAAGAAAGAATTGGGAAGAGCCAATAATACTCAGCCTGAAATGTCTTTAAGTTCTACTATGCTTGATTTGGGAGAATTTTCTTACAAAGTTCCTCAATTTCGTAGTTTTTTCCTACGAAATATAGGGAAAAAAACACTTGTTATAGATAGTACTTTGACTTCTTGTGATTGCACTACAGTTTCTTATGATGAAGAGACTGTACAACCTGGGCAGAAGTTAGAACTTAAGGTTTGCTATAAAGCTGAACAACGTGGCTATTTTGAAAGAATGATAACAGTATATTGTAATGTAAAAGAATCTCCGATAATATTATACGTTAGCGGGAATGCAAAATAGGAAAAAGCACTTATCTGAAGACGTATTAAAAAGATTGGAAAACATAAGAGAGAAAGATACTCCTTTGGTTATAAGAATAAGTTAACATGAAGCAAGTTTATATATCCATGCTGATATGGTTGGGGTGCTGTTTGGCTGCTTGCACAACAAGAGAGGAGCGCAGAGTGGAAGAAACATTGGTATTTGCCGGTGAGAATAGAGCAGAGCTGGAACAAGTCTTGGAATACTATAAACATGATGAACTGAAATTACGTGCCGCTCGCTTTCTTATTGCCAATATGAAAGAAAAGTTTGCTTACGTGCTGTCGGAAGCAGATAGTGTGAGGCAGGCTCTGAGGGACACATGGGCTGATAAGAAAGAGGTTGTACAGAAGTGGAAACGGATTTCGCGCGAAACACTGCCAAAGAGATATGACGCACAGATAATGACTGCCGATTATCTGATAGAGAATATTGATATTGCTTTTGAAACATGGCAAGAAGTTCCTTGGGGAAAATATTATTCTTTCGAAGATTTCTGTAAATATATACTTCCTTATCGTATTGCAGACGAACCGTTGGAACGGTGGAGGAAAGTGTACAAAGCTCGTTTTTTGCCACTGCTTGATTCAATCTACACAGGAACAGATGTGGTAGAGGCGGCGGCGAAGATAATGGAACATCCGATAGTTCGTACCGGATACAAATACTCTGCGGATTTCAATCTTCCTCATCATGGTGCGCTTTTCTTGTTGGAATGCAGGGTAGGTACATGTCATGAGTATTGTGACTTTGTGCTTTATTTATTGCGTGCACTGGGTATTCCTTCGGCTATAGATCAGTACAAATACTCGCCGGAGGTGAGGCATTCGCATGTATGGAATATGCTGAAAGATACTACAGGAGCGACAATTCCGATAGAATATAACAAAGCCGAGGTGAAACGTGATTGGAAAAACTGGAGGCGTAAGGGGAAAGTGTATCGCTCTTTTTTTGATCAGGCGGAAATACCTGCTTATGACGGTGACTTTTATTTATGCGATGTGACAGAGGAGTATTTCGGCAATAACAGTGTTAGTTTTCCGGTGCAGCGGAAAGGTGATGGATTTCTCGCCATGTATGCTTTTGAAGGCTGGATGCCGATAGCCCGCTACGCTGCTAAGGGGAAGTATGGGATTGTGCAGAACATAGAACCTGATGTTATCTATATGCCGGTGGGAAGAAACGGAGAGAGGTGGATTGAGAATGGTTATTGCTTTATGCCGGACGGAAAAGAAGTAAGGGTATTTGAACCTGACACTGTTTGTCGGCTGAAAGTCAGGCTTAACCGTAAATATCCGATAACGGTGCATCAGAAAAATCACCTTTATGGAATGAATGGCATGCGTTTGGAAGGATGCAATCGAAAAGATTTTGTAAATGCGGAGATATTGGCGGTGTTGAATGACAGTACGCTGGATTTGACACGATACATAAAGATGCATTCGGCGTCTGCATACAGGTATATCAGGATTTGTTCACCTTTGAAGAGACGTTTGGAAATTGCCGAAATGGAATTTTATACCGATACCCTCGGAATGGAAAAGGTGGATTTCAGAGTGGTGGAGGAAGCTGTTCCGGAAGCGAAAGGAACGCAGTTTGGAATAGAAAAAGCATGGGATAATGATAGGCTTTCTTTTTATCAATCGTATAAAAGCGAGGTGGAGTTGTTGTTTGATTTGGGGGCTTCTGTTAGGTTGGGAGGGATGAAGTTCACGCCACGCAATGATGATAATTTTGTGACAAAGGGTGAAGTGTATGAGTTGTTATACCAAAATGGAACAGAGGGATGGGTTTCTTTGGGACGGAAAATGGCTGATGATGACTTTGTGGAGTTTGACGGAGTGCCGGGGAATGCGGTATTGAGGTTACACAATTGTACGAAAGGAATAGAAGAGCAAATATTTTTGTGGGAAGGAGGAAAACAATATTTTCTGGGACATTTAAGATAAATAATACGGATTGAAAAGAAAAGCTGGCCGATAATATTGTGTACCAAAAAGAGAAGTACGATGAAGGAGCGAAAGCGATTATTTAAGAGACTGGACAGAATGGTAAACGTGTTGTTTTACTTGTGTATGCTTGCTGTGATACTGGTTGTGTTGCAGGTGTTTGTTGTTACCTCTTTCAAGATTCCTTCGGACTCCATGCAGCCTTCGTTGTGGCCGGGAGACTGCATTCTGGTGGATAAATGTTCGGGTGGCGCACGTTTGTTCAATATCTTTGATGCCGTGGACGGAAAGGAGGTGGAGATACACCGTGTGCCGGGATGGCGGAAGTTTAGACGGAACGATGTGCTGGTGTTTAACTTTCCTTATCGGCCGCAACGATGGGACAGCATTTCATTTGATGTGATGAGATATTACGTGAAGCGTTGTGTGGCCGTGCCGGGCGATACGCTGGAGATAAAGGGAGGGTATTACAAGATTTTCGGGCACGATGAGGCGGTGGGTTACCTGCCTGCCCAAAGAGAAATTGCACAATTGCCGGACAGTGGCGCAACGGGTGTGGAAATGAACACTTTTCCGTGGAACAAAAAAAAGGGGTGGACGGTGAAGGAGTTTGGGCCGTTGCCCGTTCCTGCCAAAGGGCAGGTGGTGAAGATGGATAGCTTGTCGTGGTTGCTGTACAGGCAATTGGTGGGGTGGGAGCAGAAAAGCCGGTTGCGGATAGATGAAGTCGGAAATGTGTCGTTGAACGACAGTGTGATACATGAATATCGCTTTTGTGAGAACTATTATTTCGTAGCGGGTGATAAGGCCGAGAATTCACAGGATTCCCGCTACTGGGGATTGTTGCCCGAACCTTTCATCGTGGGGCGCGCATGGATGGTGTGGAAATCGGTGGATGTGGATAGGGGTAAAGTGAGATGGCACAGGATATTTAAAGGAATAGAATGATGGCGGTGAGGAATATATTGACAGGAGTATCGGAAGGCATGGCTTGCGTGGTCTTATTGTCTTTGGTATGCGCCACTTCTTCCGGATTGCCCAATGCGGAAACCATAGGGCAGTGGGTTTGGTTTGACAAGGCAGCTTTAACGGCTGCATTTTGCTTTTTGGTGTCGTGGGCGTTTCGGACAAAGAGAGAGGGGTGTGATTTAGAAAACTGCATTTCTTGGGCATTGATTTTTGGGGGTGGAGTGGAGGCCGCATGGGGTGTGTGCCAGCTCTACGGTTTTGTTGTTTCCCGTCATTCTTTGTTTGCCTTGACCGGCTCTTTTTTCAATCCGGGTCCTTATTCGGGCTATCTGGCCATGGTGCTTCCGCTATGCCTGCATCAATGGATGGCAGGCTGTAAGAAAGAAAAAAAAACTGCGGGATGTGTGGTTTCGGGTGGTGTGGGGCTGCTGATCGTTTGTGCGCTTCCGGCAGGCATGAGCCGCTCTGCCTGGCTGGCGGCAGGAGTTTCTTGCTTGTGGGTGTATGGCTTGCATAAAGATTGGAAAGATAGGCTATGCGCTTATTGGCGATGGCACAAAGGGCAGATGGCAATGACGGCGACCGGTGGATTGTGTGTCTTGGCATTGGCCGGTGGCTTGTTGTTCGCTTTGAAGCCCGACTCGGCACGCGGACGGCTGTTTATGTGGAGGATGACTTGCATGGCCATTGCAGAGAAGCCGTTGACGGGACATGGCGTGGGACTTTTTGCTGCGGCATACGGTAATGCGCAGGAAGCGTATTTTGCAGCGGGTGATTATGAAGAGTGGGAGGAACGTGTGGCGGGAAGTCCCGAATATGCTTTCAATGAATATCTGCAAATGGCAGTGGAGTTGGGTATTCCATTGGCTTTGTGCCTACTGGGCATTGTCGTGCTCTGTCTTTGCGTGGGGATGCGGAAGGGGCGTTATGGCATCTGCGGAGCTATTCTCTCTTTGATGGTCTTTTCCTTTTCTTCTTATCCGCTACAACTGCCGGTGTTCATTGTGACATCGGTGGCATTGCTTGCGGCTTGTGTTTCGGACAGTAATCGTTGGCAATGGCTGATATTGGCAATAGTGGTGGCGGGAGTTGCCGGTTTTCGTCTGAAGAACGATTTACGAGTGGAGCAGGCTTGCCGCGAATGGATGAATGCAAAGGTGTTGTATAATGCTGGTGCCAGCCAAGTGGTGGAGAAAGATTATGAACGCCTATATCCTTTGCTGAAAGAGCGTGCTGCATTTTTATTTGAATATGGACATGTGTTGCATAAGGCACAAAAGTTTGAAGCCTCCAACCTCATTCTGAAAGAGGCTTTACAGCGGAGCAATGACCCTATGATACTGAATATTATAGGTAAGAACTACCAGCAAACAGGCGGCTATCGGACTGCGGAAAAATGGTTCATCCGTTCTATACATTACCTGCCGGGACGTATTTACCCTTACTATTTGTTGGCTAAGCTTTATGCTGAGCCGGATTTCAGGCAGCCGGAAAAGTTTAAAAAGATGAAACAGATTGTGTTGACGAAGGAACCGAAAGTGCATTCCACCGCCATACGCCAAATGAAAGAGGAAATGAGAAAAAAGGAATAAACGGGCTATGGAGGAATAAAAAGAGGGAAAGGTTGAAAAGGAGCCGGATAAAGAAACTTTTTGAAGGAAATTAAACAGGCTCTCAATTTAATTAGTAATTTAGTGACATTATTTACTTGAATAATAGAGTGTGAACATGAAAGCACAGAGTCATAGATACCTGCTCTGCATGGCGGTCGGCCTGCTAACGGCCTGCTCCGGAGGTAAGAAAGAAGATGCCGCCGAAGCGGGGGTGGCGACCGTATTGCCGGATAATAAGAACGAAGTGACCGTACAAATCTTGAAACGGGAGGTCTTTGACCATGAATTGGTGAGCAACGGAAAGGTGAGTGCCGAAGCGATGGCCGATTTGAGGTTTGAAACGGCGGGAGTGGTGGCGCATATCTACGTGAAGAACGGCGACCGTGTGGTGAAAGGCCAAAAGTTGGCAGAACTGGATAAGTTTCGTTTGAAGAATAAGAAAGCACAAGCTGCGGAGACTTTGGAAAAAGCGAAGCTTGAGTTGCAGGATGTGCTGATCGGGCAGGGATATCCGGTGGACAGCAAGGAGAATATACCCGCCGACATCATGAAGTTGGCCCGTGTGAAGAGTGGTTATGATCAGGCTCTCTCTCAATATGAACTTGCGGAATACGAAGAGGAACATGCTACGCTGACTGCCCCTTTCGATGGAGTAGTGGCGAATCTTTTTTCCAAGCTTTTCAATGAAACCGATGCATCGAAAGCTTTTTGCTCCATTATCGGCACTCAGGGAATGGAAGTGGATTTTACGGTTTTGGAGAGCGAACTACCGTTGATAAAGAGTGGTGACAGGGTGATTGTAACTCCTTATTCGGAACCCGGTGTCGTGCAAGAGGGTCGAATCGCGCAGATCAATCCTTTGGTAGACGAGAAGGGGATGGTAAAGGTGAAAGCGGCGGTAAGCGATAAAGGAAAATTGTTCAGTGGCATGAATGTCAGGGTACATGTGCACCGCTCGTTGGGCAAGCAGCTTGTGATACCCAAAAGTGCCGTGGTGTTGCGTTCGGGCAAACAGGTGGTGTTCACCTTGAAAGATGGGAGGGCACAATGGAACTATGTGCAGACCGGATTGGAAAACACAAAAAGCTATACGGTGACGGCGGATGCCTTGCAGGAAGGCGATACGGTGATTGTGACGGGAAATGTGAATCTGGCGCATGAAGCACCGGTTTCAGTCGTAGGAATGGGAAACTGAAAACGGGAGATTGATGGTTAAATTTTTGATACAACGGCCTATTGCCGTGCTGATGGCATTCACGGCATGCTTCATCGTCGGGATGGTGACTTATTTCACTTTGCCGGTATCTTTGTTGCCCGATATTGCCATCCCGGAGATCACCGTACAGGTGTCGGCGCAAAACACTTCGGCGCGTGAACTGGAAAATACCGTGGTGAAACCTTTGCGTCAGCAGCTCATTCAGGTGGCTAAGCTGAAAGATATGAACAGCGAGACGCGCGATGGGGCGGGGATCATTCGCCTGAACTTTGATTATGGAACCAATACCGACCTTGCTTTCATCGAGGTGAACGAAAAGATTGATGCCGCCATGAACTATCTGCCCAAGGATACCGACCGTCCGAAAGTGATAAAGGCGAGTGTTACGGATATTCCGGTGTTCTACCTTAATCTGACGCTGAAGAATGACAGTGTATACGGCAAGACGGATGAACGTGCTTTCCTTGATTTGTGCGAGTTTGCCGAGAATGTGATAAAACGCCGTATCGAGCAGCTGACCGAGGTGGCGATGGTGGATGTAACCGGTCTGCAGCAACGTCGGTTGCAGATTACACCTGACCCTGATAAACTGGCCGTACTGGGACTTTCCATAGAAGAACTGGAGAAGACATTGGCTCAGAACAATGTGGAGCCGGGAAGTATGACCGTGCGCGACGGTTATTATGAGTATAACATTAAATTTTCCACCTTGTTGCGGACGGAAGAGGATGTAAGAAACATTCTGCTGCGCAAGGAGGGACGCATTATCCGTCTGGGGGATTTTTGCCGTGTGGACATTGTGCCTGTCGAGGAAACGGGAGTTTCGATGAGCAATGGCAAACGTGCCGTTACTTTGGCCGTCATCAAGCAGGCGGACGAGAACATGGATGATATGAAGCTTGCCATAGACCGCACAATGGAATATTTCAAGGCGGTATATCCGGAGATTGAATTCAGTGTCAGCCGCGATCAGACGGAATTGCTGGATTATACCATCTCCAACCTGCAACAGAATCTTTCGTTGGGTTTCCTGTTTATCTGCATCGTGGCTGTGCTCTTTCTGGGGGATGTGAAGTCTCCCTTCATCATCGGATTGAGCATGGTGGTATCTATTGTGATCTGTTTCTTGTTCTTCTATCTGTTCAAGATGTCGCTCAATATCATCTCCCTCTCCGGACTGATTCTGGCGTTGGGCATGATGATTGACAGCAGCATTATCGTGACGGAGAATATTTCGCAATATCGCGAGCGGGGATATTCGCTGAAGCGGGCTTGTGTAGCGGGCACGAGCGAGGTGATTACGCCGATGCTGAGTTCGTCGCTGACTACCGTTGCCGTGTTTCTGCCATTGATATTTATGAGCGGCATTGCCGGGGCACTTTTTTATGACCAAGCGTTTGCCGTCACTGTGGGGCTGTCGGTTTCTTACTTCACGGGTATCATGCTGCTGCCGGTGCTTTACATGCTGGTCTATCGTGTGGGGATACGCGGCAGGGCGTGGTTGCCCCGCGTCCGCATCAAGAATCCGTTGAAAGAACATACACTCGACCGTTTTTATGATGCAGGCATCGATTGGGTCTTTTCTCATAAGGCGGTGTGCATCGCTTTTTGTGTGATATCCGTTCCTCTTTGTGTCTTCTGGTTTTATTTCATTGACAAAGAACGAATGCCCGAGATAGACCAAAACGAATTGATAGCCCGTGTGGAGTGGAATGAAAATATACATGTGGACGAAAACAGGCATCGGGTAGATGCGCTATTCAAGTTGTTAGCGGACGAAACAGTGGAACAGACGGCGGCTGTCGGTCAACAAGATTATCTGTTGGATCGCGAGCAGGCTCTCTCGTTGTCGGAAGCGGAATTGTATTTCAAGACTGCCGGGCCGGAAAAGATTGCTCCTTTGCAGAAGAGAGTTTTCGGGTGGGTGAAGCGGGAATATCCGTTGGCCATAGTATCTTTTTCACCACCTGAAACCGTATTCGAGAAGCTTTTCGTGACCGGAGAGGCTGATGTGGTGGCGGAACTTTATCCCCGTAGCAAGGAGAAGATGCCGGTGGCGGATGAATTGCGCGGACTGGAACAGCGATTTGCCGAAGTGACAGGGATGGCGTCTACAGGCATTGCTTTTGAGAATCAATTGAACATCAGCATACAGCAAGAAAAACTCTTGCTGTATAATGTTTCGTATGATGAACTTTATCGTGAATTGAAGACTGCATTCAAGGAAAATAGTGTGGCGGTGTTACATTCTTTCAGGCAATATTTGTCCATCGGTATTGTAGGGGAGGAACAGACTGTAAATGATGTGTTGCGCCGGACATTGATACAGACCCGTCCGGATGCTAAGGGGGAGAAAGAGTATGTCCCGCTGCGTGAGTTGATACAGATGACGCCGGCGGAGGACTTGAAGACGATAACATCGGGGCGCAACGGCGAATACATTCCGTTCCGTTTCTATGAAGTGGCCGATGCCACACCATTGATGGAGAGTGTGAAGCAGGAGGCAGATGCTACGGGAGATTGGGATACGGCTTTTTCAGGAAGCTTCTTCTCAAACCGGAAGATGCTGAATGAATTGGTCGTGATTCTTTTCATTTCTATTTTGTTGATGTACTTTATTCTTGCCGCCCAGTTCGAGAGCTTTGTACAACCGCTTATCGTTTTGCTCGAAATACCGGTGGATGTGGCTTTCGCATTGTTGCTGTTGTGGGCGTGCGGACATACGCTGAACCTGATGTCTGCCATCGGACTGATTGTGACGTGCGGTATCATCATCAACGACTCCATCCTGAAGATAGATGCCGTCAATGAATTGAGAAAGACGGGAATGCCTTTGCTGGAGGCCATTCACGAAGCCGGCCGAAGGAGGCTTCGCCCTATTATCATGACCTCGCTGACCACCATATTTGCCATGGTGCCGTTACTGTTTTCATTCGATATGGGTTCGGAGTTGCAGAAACCGCTTTCCATAGCGATGATTGGAACCATGTTGATCGGAACGCTGGTGAGTTTATTCATTATCCCGTTGATATATTGGTTTATTCAAAGAGAGAAGAGTATTTTAGACAAGAAGATTTGATAATTATCGAGATGAAAAAAAAGATTCTTACTTTGCTGTTTGCAATAGGAGCATTGGCAGTGGCTGCTCAGGAGCGGATAACGCTTGATTTGCAGCAGGCCATTGCACTGGCAAACGACAGTTCGCTGGAGGCTTTTCGTACTAAAAACATGTATCTGGCCGGTTATTGGGAATATCGCACATACAAGGCAAATCGGCTTCCAAGTCTGACATTGAACATGACACCGGCGCAATACAACCGTGACATTACCAAGCGATACGATTCGGAGCAAAACCTTGATATCTACCGCAGTCAGCAATCTTTCCAAGCTTACGGCAATCTTGCCATCAGACAGAATTTAGACTTGACGGGAGGTACTTTCTATTTAGATACGGAGTTAGGTTATATGCGTAGCTTCGGCAGCAATAAGTATACTCAGTTTACCAGTGTGCCGATACGTTTAGGCTATTCTCAAAGTTTGGTAGGCTATAATCCTTTTCGCTGGGAGCGCAAAATAGAACCTTTGAAGTATGAAAAGGTAAAGAAGGAGTATCTCTATAATACCGAACAGGTGTCCGAGCAAGTCACCACTCACTTCTTTGCCCTTGCCATGGCACAGGCTGAATATGACTTGGCGAAAGAGAACGCCGTGTCTACCGATACTCTTTATCGCATCGGAATGCAACGCCTGAAGATTGCCGCCATCAGCCGTGCAGATTTGTTGACGCTGAAACTCGATGTGGTGAATGCACGCAATACGTTGCAGAACGCTGCCAGTGCATTGAAACGTGCCATGTTCTCTTTAGCTTCTTTTCTGAATATGGAAAAAAACACGAATATCAGAGTGATGCTTCCAAGTCGTCCGCAAACATTAACCATATCGGTGGATGAAGCTTTGCAGGCTGCTCAGGTCAATAATCCTAAATTCTTGGAACTTCGCCAGAGCATATTGGAAGCCGAACAGAGCGTGGATAAGGAAAAAAAAGAATCTCGGTTCAATGCCGGTATCAATGCCAGTGTCGGTTTTAACCAAGTGGCTGAGAAAATAGGGGAAGCATACAAGCGTCCCATGCAGCAGGAAATGGTGTCGGTCAGTGTGTCCATTCCATTGGTGGATTGGGGAGTGAGGAAAGGGAAATACAACATGGCGAAGAACAACCTGAATGTGGTAAAAACTTCCGCCCGGCAAAGTGAAGTCAGCATTGAAGAGGAGGTGATTATGACAGTGAGCGATTTCAATATACAGCAGGAATTGGTGGCAAGTGCCGAAGAGGCGCTCGACCTTGCCATTCTTGCATACAATGAGACCCGTCAGCGTTTTATCATAGGCAAGGCGGACATCAACAGTCTGACCCTTTCGCTGAACCGCCAGCAGGAGGCACAGCGAAACTATATCTCTGCCTTACAGAATTACTGGCTGAATTATTATAAAATACGTAAGTTGACTTTGCACGATTTTGCATCGGGTTTTTCACTTTCCGAAAAATTCGATTATCGCCAATCGTCAGCCACTGACCGTTAATCATTCATTGCTCATGAAATCCGCATCTTCTTTCACCGTTATCGTTGCCTTTGTCTGCCTTGCTTTGGTGGGTATGGCATTGGTGCCGTTGCTTCCCGTCAAGCTGAATCCGTCCCGCAGTCTGCCTGGGTTTACCGTGGGGTTCGGCATGCCGGGCGCTTCGTCGAGGGTGGTGGAGATGGAGGTTACCGGTAAGCTGGAATCCATGCTGGCACGTATTCGGGGGGTGAAGAACCTGAATTCTGTTTCGGGTAATGGTTTCGGTAGGATTACCGTGGAACTAGACAAGCATGCCGATGTAGATGTAGTGCGCTTTGAAGCTTCCACCGTCATCCGGCAAACATGGCCGCAATTGCCTTCCGGGACTAGCTATCCGGTTATCCGGATGAAAGTTCCTGACGAAAACGCTTCGCGTCCGTTCATGTCTTATACTCTGAATGCCCCTTCCGCTCCGATTTTGATACAGCAGTACGCTGAAGAGCATATCAAACCGCGGCTGGCGCGTCTTTCGGGTATTTATAAGGTGGAAATCAGCGGTGCCACTTCCATGGAGTGGAGGTTGGAGTACGATAGCGAACAATTGCGTATATTGGGAGTGACGTTGTCGGATATAAGGGAGGCTGTGCGGCGCCATTACCGGAAAGAGTTTCTGGGTACGCATAATGTAGATACCGGTAAAGACGGCGAGCAATGGATACGGTTGGTGCTTGTGCCTGAGGGAGATACTACGGACTTTGACCCTACTGTCATTGCCGTGACTGCTGCCGATGGGAAGTTGTTTCACTTGGACGAATTGGTCTCGGTTGTGCGTATGGAGGAAGAACCGCAGAGTTATTACCGCATCAATGGTTTGAACTCTATCTATCTTTCCATCACGGCAGAAGAGACTGCCAATCAGTTGCAGTTGAGCCGTGCGGTTATGAATGAGATGGAAGATATTTGTCGGGCGCTTCCTGCCGGTTATGAAGTGCATGCCAATTATGACGCCACCGAGTACATACGTGAGGAATTGGATAAAATTTACTTCCGTACCGGGTTGACGGTTCTGATTCTGCTTGTTTTTGTATGGCTCATTACACGCAGGTTGAAATATCTTTTTCTGATTGTGACCGCTCTGGTTGTGAACATAGCGGTAGCACTTATATTCTATTATTTTTTCGGGTTGGAGATGCAACTTTATTCGCTGGCGGGTATTACTGTTTCGCTTAATCTGGTGATAGACAGTACGATTGTGATGGCAGAACACATACTGCATAGGCGTAATCTGAAAGCTTTTATGTCGGTGCTGGCTGCCGCGCTCACCACGATGGGGGCATTGGTCATTATTTTCTTTCTTGATGAAAAGATACGGCTTAATTTGCAGGATTTTGCCGCAGTGGTGATCATCAATCTGGCTGTATCTCTGATGGTAGCGTTGTTTTTCGTTCCGGCAATGATTGAAAAAATAGGGTTGAGAAGTGGAAAAAAGAAAGTGAAAAGTAGAAAGTTGAGAATGAGAAAAAAAGTTTTTCGTTTTTCCTTTTCCTCTTTTCGCTTTTCAGTGTACTTTGCCCGTTGCTATGCTGTCTTGATTCGTTTTCTCTGTCGTTGGCGTTGGGCGGTATGCACGTTTTTAATTCTTGGTTTTGGCTTGCCGGTCTTTTTGCTACCCGAGAAACTGGAAGGAGAGGGGAAATGGAAAGAGACATATAATAAAACGTTCGGCTCTACTATATACAAAGAGTCGGTGAAACCTGTTGTCGACAAGGTCTTGGGCGGCAGTTTGCGCCTATTTGTGCAAAAAGTGTATGAGGGTAGTTATTTCACTCGTAACGAAGAAACCGTTCTGCATGCCAACGCTAATTTACCTAATGGAAGTACACTGGAACAGATGAATACATTGATGAAACGAATGGAAACCTATCTTAGCGGCTTTAAGGAAATCAAGCAATTCCACACGTCCATATATAGTCCCCGGCGTGCCGGTATACAGGTTTACTTCAAAAAAGAGTTCCAGAATACGGGATTTCCTTATACGTTGAAAGCAAATATGATAAGCAAGGCGTTGCAGCTTGGAGGTGGCAGTTGGGGTATTTATGGGTTGCAGGATCAGGGCTTCAGCAACGATGTGCGTGAAAGCGCAGGTTCTTATCGCATCAAAATGTACGGTTATAATTACGATGAACTTTATCATTGGGCTGAGGAACTGAAAGCTAAACTGTTGACACACCGTCGCATCAAAGAGGTGCTCATCAGTTCGGAATTTTCATGGTGGAAAGACGATTATCAGGAGTTTTATTTCAAACTGAATAAAGAACGTATGGCACAAGAGGGTATCGATGCACAAACCCTTTTTGCTGCTGTACGTCCCATCTTCGGCAAGAATATGGAGATTGGTTCGGTGATAACGGAGCAAGGGGCGGAGAAAATAAAGCTTTCTTCCCGTCAATCGGGAGAATATGATATCTGGGCGATGCGGTTTTTTCCTAATGGTGTAGGGGGCGGCAAGTATTACAAACTTTCCGAATTGGCCACGGTGGAGAAAGGGCAGATGCCGCAGGAGATTGCCAAGGAGAACCAGCAATATCGCCTTTGCCTGCAATATGAATACATTGGCTCGGGAGAGATGGGTAACAAGGTGCAAAAGCGTGATTTGGAGGAATTCAACAAACTCCTTCCGATGGGCTATACGGCGGAGTCGGACAACAATCGATGGATGTGGGATCGGAAAGACAACAAGCAATACCTGCTTTTGTTGGTAGTGATAGCAATCATATTTTTGACAACGAGTGTCTTGTTCAATTCGCTGAAGCAGCCGCTTGCCATTATTTTCGTGATTCCCGTTTCTTATATAGGAGTGTTCCTTACGTTTTATTGGTTTCGGTTGAATTTCGATCAGGGAGGTTTTGCCTCTTTCGTTTTGTTATGCGGCATCACGGTAAATGCCAGCATCTATATATTAAATGAATACAACAGCATCCGCCGTCGTTTTCCACGTCTTTCTTCCCTTCGTGCCTATACCAAGGCATGGAATGTGAAAGCCATCCCCATTTTCCTCACGGTAGTCTCCACCATTCTGGGCTTCATTCCTTTTATGATAGGCACCGATAAAGAAGCGTTTTGGTTTCCGTTGGCGGCAGGCACTATCGGGGGGCTGGTAATGTCCGTTATCGGCATCTTCTTGTTTTTACCGGTTTTTGTGTTGAAGAAGAAAGATTTCCATTAACTTTGCACGTCTTATGGAAGTGGAGGCGTATGTGATTTTTTCGCTTTCGTGAAACCCGATAAAAATATGATGATTTCTCCTCCGGCTTTGGGCTTGCGGTGCGAACCGATAGACGTGGTGCGCATCGGTTTGATTGGTTTGGGACAACGCGGTCTGCAAACCTTGCGTCGTTATACTTTTGTGGAAGAGTGCTTTGAACTGGTGCGTACTGCCGAAGCAACCCGCCGGCATTGTTTCATGACGGAAAACTGTTGTTACGACTGGTTTTCGCTTGCCGCATTGGAGCTTCGCGATGCCGGATTTTTCGGCACGATTACGCATTGCGAGGGAGCTTATATCCACGATTGGAGGAATCGTTTCTCGGCAGGAAGTCACGGTGCGCAGACCTGGTACAAAACGAGCTGTTGGCATGGAGGCAACCCATATCCCACGCATGGCATAGGGCCGATAGCACAGTTGTTGGGTATTCACCGCAGTGACAGGTTCAGCCATTTGGTCTCGGTCACGGGACAAGCTGCGGGTGCGGAAAGCCTCTTGGGGCATGGCAACACGACGCTGCTCACCACCGAGCGTGGAGTGACTGTACTCTTGCAGTTCGATGGCACTACCCCTCGTCCCTATTCACGTATTCAGGCTGTATGCGGTACGGAAGGCTTTGCCCGAAAATATCCCCTTGCGCAGGTGCAGCACGAGAGCGATTTGTTCGAGGGGGAAGTCGCGGAGGCTTTCTTGCGCAAATACATGCGCGGCCCTGCTGCCGACTTATGGCGCGAGGGGAGTGAGCGCGGTGTGCCCAACGAGATGAACTATGCCATGGATTGCCGGTTGATATACTGCTTGCGACATGGGTTGCCCCTCGACATCGATGTTTATGATGCAGCAGAATGGTCGTGTCTGGCTGAACTGACGCAAATATCAGCCCGGCGTGGTGGAGAGCGCGTCGATATTCCCGACTTCCTGAATCTTCACTTTTGAATCTACGCAAGCTGACGGAAGGTGAGGTCGCTTGCTTCAGTAGTATATTCGCTACTTGGCAGCTTATCCGCATTGTGATATTATTCAGGAATTACCCGATTGTAATATATGAATTACCAAGTTCGGTATAGGCGTTCCTTTTGCCAAAGATGAGGGGCTGCATCCCATCGGACGGATATTTCCTGAATGTACCGGTTTACGGCGATTAGGCAGAAGAGAGCCTTTTGCGCCGGCGCCCCCTGTTTGACGGCTACAATCCTTTGTCGTGACAAAGGCAAGTGTCTGACAAGGTAGGGGTAAACCTGTGATAGTCAATGTGATTTGGCTTTGAAAACACAAGCCTCCGGGTGAGGTTATCTACCTGCTTCTTATCCCGAACTCAGGTATGAAGTGGCTTTCAAAATGATATATGTCAGGTGCCTGATCGCAATATTTTGTCGATGCAAAATGAGTAATAGAACATTTGCGAAACAGAAATATTACCGTTATATTTGCGAAAACCAACTTTATATGATTATGAGTACAATCTTACAGCTTGCTCCACAGAATGTGTGGAAGCATTTTTATTCATTGACACGTATTCCACGTCCGTCAGGACACATGGAAAAGATTACCGAGTTTCTGATCGACTTCGGCAAAGGGCTGGGTCTGGAATCGTTTGTCGACGGGGTGGGCAACGTCATTATCCGCAAGCCCGCCACTCCGGGCATGGAGAATCGCAAGGGCGTCATCCTTCAGGCGCACATGGACATGGTGCCGCAAAAGAATAACGATACCGTCCACGACTTTACGAAAGACCCCATCGAAACCTATATAGACGGCGATTGGGTGAAAGCCAGAGGTACCACGCTGGGAGCCGACAATGGGCTGGGAGTGGCTGCCGCCATGGCCGTGCTCGAAGCCAAGGATCTGAATCATGGACCGCTGGAGGTGCTGATTACGAAAGACGAAGAGACCGGTATGTACGGCGCCTTCGGCCTGAAACCCGATACGTTGAAGGGCGATATCCTACTGAATCTCGACTCGGAAGACGAAGGCGAATTGTATATAGGTTGCGCCGGAGGCATCGACATCACCGCTTCGTTGGAATATAAGGAGGAGGCTGCGCCCAAGGGATTTGTTGCCCGCAAGATAACGCTGAAGGGTTTGCGCGGCGGACACTCCGGGTTGGAAATCAATGAAGGACGTGCCAATGCCAACAAACTGATGGCCCGCATTGTACACGATCTGCTCATTGAATTCGACTCCCGCCTTGCAAGTTTTGAAGGTGGCAATATGCGCAATGCCATTCCTCGTGAAGCACATGCCGTACTGACGTTCAACCCGGAAGATATTGATGGGCTGGAAGAGTATATCAAAGAGTACGAAGAGCAACTCAATGCAGAATACGCCCCGATGGAAAGCGGTGTCACGCTGAAACTGGAAGAGACGGACATGCCTGCCACAGTGGTTCCCGAAGAGATTCAGGACAATCTGGTCAACGTGCTGATGGCTTGCCAGAACGGAGTGATGCGTATGATTCCTACGGTGCCCGACACAGTGGAGACATCCTCCAACTTGGCCATCGTCATCATTGGCGGAGGGAAAGCTGAAGTACGCATCCTGGCCCGCAGTTCGTGCGACACGATGAAAGATTTCTTGGCCGACAGCCTGACCGCATGTTTCTCCATGGCAGGCATGAAGGTGGAGCTGAGCGGCGCATATTCCGGCTGGCAGCCTGATGTGGATTCTCCTATCCTGCACGCCATGAAGCAGTCCTACAAGCAGCAATTCGGAGTGGAACCTGCCGTGAAGGTGATTCATGCCGGGCTGGAATGCGGCATCATCGGTGCTAATTGTCCCGGACTGGATATGATTTCCTTTGGTCCCACTTTGCGCTCGCCTCACTCTCCCGATGAGCGTGCCTACATTCCCACGGTCGCAAAATTCTATGACTTCTTAGTGGCTACCTTAGCACAGACACCGGAAAAGTAAAACCAAGGTTAATCAAGCAGGAGAAAAGAGAATGTGTCAAAATTTAGACAACATTCCTCAAAGTTATAGATAGTGACAAGCGCATAAAAGTCCTATCAAGCTTCTGCGCTGTCTGCGATAACGGGTAAAGTTGACTAGTCCTAAATAGTTGTAACGGTTATTTAGGACTAGTCAGTCGGTGCTACACCGAGTGTCAATTCTTATGAAGCACTTGCCTCTCTATAAAATCAAACACCTCACCATAGAACACCTTATTGTTTTCAGTTCCCTTAAAGCCATGTCCCGATCCTTCCATCTTGACAAACTTATAAGGTTTTCCCAATGCTTCGAGTTTATCGGCCATGTCGGCAGAACCGGCTATATCCACACGGTTATCGCTTGTGCCGTGAATCAGCAGCAACGGGCCTGTAATCTTGTCGGCATCGTTGATGGGCGAGCGCTCTACCATGCGGACAGAGTCGGTAGGATTCTTCACGTCGCCGGCTTCTAACGTAATCCAGTCGGGTATATTAGAGTGATACTGCTGCCAAATAATGTCGCAGAAACCGGCAGCTTCGATACCGAAGCCGAAGGGGAAACTTGCCTGCTGACCATTCACCTCGCCGGGGAAAGTAATCAGACGCATAGTTTCGTAGCCGCCGTGGCTCATACCGAACACGCCTACACGTTCGGCAGGGATATTCAGTTTTCCGGCCACATACTTCGACACGTAGATCATATCAATGGTTTCGTTGCCGCCCAAATCTTTATCGTTCAACGATGCGAAATCGCGCCCGAAACCTGCGCTTCCACGAGGAGCTGCGCTCAACACGTAAATGCCGGCTTGGGTGTAGATCTGATAATCGGGCGAGTAGCTGTTCATGCCACCATAGAAAGCCTCGACCATGAGCAGGCTTCTATCGGTGGGCAACGGATTATCAGGTGTAAAGAGATAAACATGAATCAGACGTTGCTTGCCTGTGGCGGGATCGATGTCGAACGTAGGTATTTCTAAACGCTCTACCGAAGAATGAACCAACTTTTGCTGCAAATCGGCAGGAGTGTCCATGATGGGCTCTAAACTGATAGATGATGTGGTGCACACCGCTTTAAGCACCTTGAACAAGGTTGTGGTGCCGCCTGCGGTAAGAATGGCCGTATTATCTTTAACGGCACCCAATGACAGAGCCAGCTCCGAAGAAATTTGCGCCACCACTTGGTGGGTACTCGGGTCAATCATTATCAGCTTCGACTCGATAGGATTGCTCTGCATGGCCAACACATATTTCTTTCCATCCAACGTGATGAAATCGGCTTTGTCGATATTCATGGTATAGTTGGTTATCTGCTCCGTCTTTCCTGTCGACAGCTTGAAACTATACAAGTTCTGGTAGCCGTCTTGATCGCTAAGAAACAGAGCCTCGTCGTTGCTATACCAATCGGAGAATACCATTACGCCGCTTAAGCTTGCCGGCTTTACAGGGTCGGTAAGCACGGTGGTCTTTCCGGTAGCAAAGTCAAGATAGAGCACATTGGTATAGGTACGATCGTAATTCTTTACGGCAAGCAACATCAGTCCCTTACCTTCGGGCTGCCAGCTTACATCACCCCACGTATAACGGTAGGGATCAGCATCTTCGCATATCAAAGAATCTTTTAATGTCTGCAAGTTGAGGACATGCAATTCGTCACGACGTGTGGTCTCGCCCTGCTCCATGCGGCCCACATAGGCCACTTTGGTACCTTCGGGATTGAAACTCCACGCGTAAATATAAGGCACATCAGTCAGTTTGCTTACTTCGTTCGAGCCGGCTTTGGTACGATAAAGATTGATGATCTCATCGTTCTTCTCATCTCCTATCCAATAGAAATAACTATCGGCCGCATTATAAGTAGGGCTCCAGCAATTGCGTTTGGTAAAGTCCAAATCGGTCACATCGTGCGCATTACGAATATCAGCTCCCGGCTCAATATTTATCCATTGAAGTTTTTGCTTATTTCCTGTTTGAAAGAAAATAAGCTTATCGCCTTCTTTGTTCACGTTGAAGTAGGTGTACGGAAACTCTTCGAAGTAAGGGGCAATGTTTATGCTGCGTCCCTCAAACTGAAAAGTAAGGCCATTGTCGACCGGCTGTTTATCGGCGCAGCCGGCAATACCCAACCCCATTATAAGTAATGATAATAATTTTTTCATGACTTTATGCTTTAAAAGTTCTTGCCTCTCCAATATTCGTTTTGGTCGGCATCGGTCGCATTATCATTATAATCCAACTCGGTCGCAGGAATCGGGAACATCATGCGCGGACTGTTGGCAGGCAACGATTTAACCTCGCTCCACTGTTCTTCGCCCACACGCTCAAGCGGCTTTTGCAAACGCTTCAAATCGGGAAGCGCAAAACCCTCGCCATATAATTCACGGCGACGCTCAAACCATACCTCATCTACGGAAAGAGTGGTAGATAACGTTCCGTCTCGCTTACTTTGCAACATGTTGAGCACAGCCAAACCACGTGCGTCGTTCTTGCGAGCCAAACACTCGGCTTCAATCAGGTAAGCCTCAGCCATACGGGCCATTGGATAGTCGGCTACGCCCAACGAACCGTTGGATGCATACTTGGAAACGAACAGACCGTCTTTCTTATCAATATAGAATGGAAACAAAGCACGGCAGTCGCCCTTACCGAACATATTGGCAAAAGAGAAAGCCACACGCACGGTGCTATAACCGAATTGTACATCAACGCCATTCGCTTTCAAATCGTTGTAGGTGGTCTGGCTTCCATACTCGGGAGTGCCAAAAGTAGCCGTTTTATTCTTGAACGTGGCGCTGTGATAGAATGAAGGAATAGATGCGTAGATGTTGCAAGTTTCAGGAGTGAAGTTGAAGCCCCAAAGCCATTCGCTGTTGGCTGTGTGGAAGCCCGACTGATATTCTTCCTTACTCATCAAGTCCTTACCGTCAAACTTACTTAAACCTTCCACATATTTCTGAGCGTTGTCATAATCACCCATATCCATGTAAGTACGAGCCAACAATAAAGCAGCAGCTTTTTTATTGATATAATAGTTGCTTTCGTTTGTGCAATGCTCATACGCATAAGTGAAGTCGCTGATGATTTGTTTCATAGACGTGCCTAAATCTGAACGAGGCACATCGTTGCCATCGGCAGTTCCCGGAGTGACGCGCAAGAACAAACCTTGTCCGTTTGCTCCCTGACCGGTGTAAGAGCCACAATACAAATTGAACAGATTCAAGAAATTCCAACCACGCACACCGTGTGCTTGTGCCAAGATGTCTTCACAACCTGCGGGCAGTTTGGCGGCATTAGCGATAATCTCATTACATTGGTCGATGGCTTGATAGGCTCTTCGCCACATATATTCCGAATAGGCACTCCACCAGCCGTCTACCACGCGCGGATACTGTACATAATTGTAGGCAAACATAAGCCAGTTGTAAGTAGAGAAACCAAAAGTACCATCGCTCATTTTTAAGTCATTACCCATCACGTCAAGCGAAATCTGACCGATGGTGTGGTACCAAAAGTGACCGGTATAATCATAGGCGCCCATCAACACTGTATTTACAGTTTCCTTACTCTCGAGCACTGTTTCATCGGTAAACGAAGTAGCCGGATCTTGATACAACCTGTCGTCCGAACAGGCTGTGGCCACAGAAGTCAGCAATGCTAATACTAAATATTTTGCTTTCATTGTTTCGTCTTTTTTATTGATTAGAATGTAATGTTAGCTCCTATGCTAAGTGTTTTAGGATTAGGAATAGACGGATAAAGAGCGTATCCCTGCACTCCGAAAATGTCTATATCACTGTATCCCTTATAATTGCTGTCGGCAAACCAAGCGCCCAAGTTATCTACCGAAGTCCAAACTTTGGCATTGGAAACAACTTTTGAAAAAACGCCCAGATTCTTCGGTAAGGTGTAAGACAACGTGATATTCTTTACACGAATGTTGGTAGCATCGTACAAATAACGGCTTGACAAGCTGCTTGAGCCGGTACTGTTATTGACAGCGAAACGTGGGACATTTGTATGTTCACCGGCTGTCTTCCATGCGTTTAAAGCGTCTTGGTGAATATTCTGAACCGCCGATCCATCGTGCATCATGTTAGCATACAGACCATCGTAAATCTTACCGCCGATAACATAAGTCAGCTGGATAGACAAATCGAAGTTCTTATAGCCGAACGTATTGGTCAGACCGCCGTACACATCAGGCGTAGAACGTCCTTGTCTTTCTTTGGTGGCATTGCTATACACATTGGTGGTGGTGCGATTGCCGTTAGCATCGATAGTATACCATAGAGCATTACCGTTCTGAGGATCTACACCGGCCCAAGTAGGCATGTAAAATTCGTACTGGCTGCCGCCTATCGACCATATCTTTTGATATTCGGTCATCGTCACGTCGTTATCACCGTGCAGATCTTTGATCTCATCTTTGATTATTGAAGCATTCAGGTTGGCGCTCCAACGAACGGGGCTTTTCAATATATCTGCGCCCAACGAAAGCTCGAAACCCGAGTTGGCTGTCTTGGCCGCATTCATGGTGATCGAAGTGAAACCATTGGTATAGGCCAACGGATAGTCGTAGAGCAAACCATCGGAAGTTTTATAGAAATAATCGAGCGAGCCGTACACACGATTCCAGAAACCGAAGTCGATACCCACATTAAACATGCCTTGCTTTTCCCAGCTTAGCAGCGCATTCACCAATTGCGTATGTCCCACACCAACAGAGTTTCCATACTTATAATCGGAACTTGCCTCCCAAAGTCCTAATGCAGCATAGCGGGCTAAGCCATTTTTATTACCTGATGTACCGTAGCTCAAACGGAACTTCAGGTTATCTATCCACGCTTTGTCTTTCAAAAAGTTTTCCTGATTCATTCTCCAGCTTGCGCCCAAGCTCCAGAACGTACCCCACTTGGTATCGGAACCAAATACGGACGAACCGTCAGAGCGAAAGCTGGCAGACAAATTATATCTGTCGGCAAAAGCATATTCCACACGGCCGAAGTAAGAAATCAATGTTTCTTTGGTAGTGTTAGAACTGGGTGAGAATGAACCGCCGGCAGCAGCCAACTCTTGCATGGAGCCAAGCAAATCGCGACCGCCCGCGTATAATGTTTCAAACGTGCTCTGCCAATACTCCATGCCGGCAAGTACATTCATGCTGTGCAAATTGTTGAATGTGTTGCTGTAAGTCAGCGTGTTGGTAGAAGTATAGTTCAAATCTACATGGTGATATTTATCCAAACGACCGTTGTATGCCGGACCGTTACCATGTTCCTTATTCCAATAACGATGCTCGTCGGTCGATACGTAGTCGGGCGAAAAAGTGGTCTTGAAATTCAATCCCTTGTAGAGCGTAAAGTCGGCGTAAGCCGAAACGAGCACGCGGTAGAATTTACTGCGGTGAATATCCATGTGTGGAATACTCAGGGGGTTAAAATCGCGTGACACGGGATTGGAATAATTAAATTGCAACTCCTTCGTGTTTGGATCCAACACCGGATTACCATCAGTGTCGACAATGTAAACAGGTACCGCATTGGGGAACCTCAACGAGTTGTACAGAGGGCTGGCACCGGCCGAACCGGCTACGGTAGTATTCTGGATAGAGTGAGAGAAAGTTGCGTTCAAACCTGCTTTCAACCAATCGGTAGCCTGCGAATTGATGTTGGCCTTACCTGTATAACGTTTGTAATCGCTGGCAGGAGCAATACCATCCTGATTGGTATAACCCACAGAGAAAAAGTAATCGGTCTTATCGTTCGAACCACTTACGTTTACCGTATAATCTTGAGTGGCGGCAGTTTTAAACACTTCATCCTGCCAATCGGTATCTACCACAATCTTTGCACCGCTTACCAATTTACCATTGGCATCGAGCGGATTGGCCGTGTTGTAAGGATTGTGTGTCAAAGTTCCCTGAACACGGGCATTCGATTCTTCTACGTTGTTCCCTTCGCTGTGATAGCTGTCAAACAACATTTTGTAATATTCGGCCGAGCTCGCCATTTTATAAGCCTTGCCCAGCGATGCCCACGAGTATTGCGTGTTCAATGTAACTTTAGCCTTGCCCTGCTTACCGCTCTTGGTGGTGATAAGCACCACGCCGTTGGCAGCACGCGAGCCATAAAGCGCTGCAGCTGCCGCATCTTTCAGCACAGTCACATTCTCAATGTCATTAGGGTTGAGGGTTGCCAAGATGTTGGTACCCGAATCGTTGTTGTAAGCAATCTCGCTTAAAGAGTTTTTATCGTAAGAAGCCACTGCCACACCGTCAATCACATACAACGGTTCGTTCGAAGCCTTCAGAGAACCCGAACCGCGTACACGGAAAGAGGTACCCGAACCCGGCTGACCCGAAGCCGAAACTACTTGCACGCCTGCTATCTGTCCGGCAAGCGACTTATCGAACGAAGCGGCCGGAGTTTTCAGCTGATCTTCACCCACTACTGAAGCCGAACCTGTAAAAGCCGAACGCTTGGTGGTACCATAGGCCACAACCAACACTTCGTCCAACGCTTTCGTATCGGGATCGAGCACAATATCCATAGAGCCAGACCGTATTGGCACTTCTTTTGTGATCATACCCACAAACGAAACGAGCAACGTTTTTGCCGAGGAAGGAACATTGTTGATTCTGAAACGACCATCTACATCCGTAATAGTACCAACCGTAGTTCCTTTAACGAGAACAGAAGCACCCACTACAGGCTGATTCTCCTCAGAAGAAGTCACGACACCTCTCAAAGTGGTTTGTGACCACGCTATCCCTATGCTCATAGCAAGCAATGATAGCATCAGATACAATTTCTTAATCATTTTTTTTACAATTAAATTAAATACTAATTTGTTCATTCACTATACACGTCAAACGTCTTTTACACATTTATATGCAAGAAAACACACTTTCAATATCAGGCTAAAATTCTATATAAATCTATAAATATGCAAGTGCGTTTTTTTTGATTTAATTTAAGAGATATTATAAAAATAAGTAGATGATAATCAGATTAATATGATGATAGTTCTATGATGTTTCTTACCATTGCAGTATAAAACGGCGTAATGATGAAGAAAACGAGAATATATAGGAAGCGTCATCTGTGAGAAAGAACATCAAAATCATCCTCTTACCGATGAACAGAAGCAGAGCAACCGTCAGAAGCCCAAGACCGGATGCCGGGTGGAGCACATCTTCCGTCAATAAATCAAGTTAAATGAGTGGATAAACGAACACTGTCGCGAGCCGCGGAGCCTCTTTGAAAGGCTGAGTCTAACTGAACTGATTCAGAAAGAACGGTTTTCACTCACAAAAATTAATTTTTAGAACTCACCTTATGCCCGGTTTTGAATACAACAAGAAAAAGTTGTTTGGTTGGCATAACATTGAGCAAAACATCCTGCAAATGCATCTAAAGTTTTTGTGTTTTCAATTTCTCCATATTAGAATAAGAATGTGTCATTGCACCATTCGAATGACGATTTATAAGCATGTATACACAAAAAAAGACGTAAGGTGCAGTACTTGCTGCTCATCCTACGCACTAAGGCTCTAGTGTTGCCCTACTTAATGTCAGATGAACAACGCCGAAAACCCCTGCGCCGAATATGTATATGATTAAGCTTATTTGCAGCAGAACCAAAAGCACACACTTACGGTTAGCGTACAATACGAGTCATCACAAAACATACCCAAGGGATGTTTCTTTGTTGCTTTGTCGACATTAGTTTTCGAATTTACCAGATTTTAGTACGTCAAATCAAAGCGTTCAGTAAACGCCTTTTTAATATGTATATCTCAATCACGTACACAATCATGAATGACTGTATTCGACATAGAGACATTTACAAAGTTATATTTTTCTTTTAAAAAATCAAAAGAAATAGCATATAAAATAGCATTTTTCTTTGAAATTATTTTTCCAAAGGGGGACTTTTTACTCGTCATGCAATTCGCTGTACTTCTTTTTGAAATAAGGCAATTCCATTCAAAACATAAAAGGGAAGCTGTGTGCCCGTAAGGGGTATATAGGACAGATATGAAAGATGCATCACGAACTTCCAGTCTCGAAACCTTTCAGGAAAAGAAAAACATTTTCTTCTTAGAGAGCTTTCCTTCTCGCTCCGGCTCGTTGTATAGATGCCTGCAGCTGGAACTATAGAGGCAGTACACTCGGCATATATGTAGCATGGTGGAGACATATCCCCACCAAAAACCGCCTACAGGTGTTTTTCGCGAGGGATACTTCTTGATGCATACTCAGTATTAATTCTCAAGAAGGTAACATTGTGACTGGACAGAGCACAGAAAAACCGAATACCATAAATGTGACATTTAAGGCTCAAAACATAACATTTGGTACATACAATGCAGTGCCTTTTGAACTTTTTCATTATTGCTCTGTCAGCTTCTTTGAGAGGAATTGCAACACTCTCTGACTCGGAATAAGATTTTTTATCTGTGAAAGCACATTTGTTTGCTTTTTATTCGTTTCCTTTGTCAATTAATAAAGATTGATAAACGAATGAGTATGGGAAAGAGACTGAAAGAATGTAGCATCTTATTATTGCTGCTCACGTTGGGATTGTCTACATTGCATGCGCAGACTTATGATGAACTATGGAAAAGCGTGAAACAGGCACAGGAGAAGAGCCTGCCGAAAACTGTGATAAAGTTGACCGACCGCATCTATCGGAAAGGCTTGCAGGAACAAAACGCTCCCCAGATGCTGAAGGCGTATGTCTGTAGGGAAAAGTATCAAGAGGAACTGACTCCGGACAGCTTGTATGCCAACCTGAAGCATATGGAGCAGTGGGTGCGGACGGAAAAGAACCCGGTGAACAAGTCCATACTGCATTCGTTACTTGCGTATGAGTACGCCGGCCTGATGAGGAACAACCGATATGCTTTGCGAAACAGGACGTTGCTGGAGGAGGCGGTTCCCGACGATGTGCGTGAGTGGAGCACGACTCAGTTTTTGAATAAAATAGATGAACATGCCATCGCCTCTTTGCAAGATCCTATCCGTTTGCTGGAAGTCTCGGCAGATGCATATACACCCTTTATTATACAAGAAGACGGCAGTCGCTTCTATCGGCACGACCTCTATCATTTGCTTTCGAACCGTGCCGTATCGGTCTATGAGGACTGGAGTGGTTTCGATGTGGACAGCTTGATGCAGGCACGCATCCATGCCGTGTATGGAGATATGATAAACACCTACCGTCATCGGGCAGGTATGGAAGATGCCGTGCTGCTTTGCTCGTTGGATTATTGGGAGCAGCAGGTATCCGGCGCCCTGTCTCGCCAAGAGATGGACGGCTCGCAACCGCAGGAAGAGCGGGTAAAAAGACATATTCAAGCATTGGATGAATTGATTCGAGAGTTTGGTTATCGCGAAGTCTGTGCAGAGGCTTATATAAAAAAAGCGGCTTATCTGCGCATCGGCGAAAACGGACGCAGCGTGGCGGAGGCTCTGAAGGTCTGCGATGAGGGACTGAAACGTTATCCGTCCTACAAGCGCATCAACGAGTTGAAGAATATTCGGGAAGGTATATTGCAGCCGGCATTGGGCGTAGCTCTTCCGGAAAGCGTTTATCCCGGTGAAACAGTGAAGGCGAATGTCAACTACCGCAATCTGAAAGGGTTTACCTTGAATGTGTATGCTACTGCTTTTCCGGAAGTGCCTCGAATGGAGTACGACATGAAAATAAACACCTATATCAAGCAGGCGCGCAAACATTCTTCTACCCATTTTGATTTGCAGCCGTTACCCAAGACGAATAAACTGCCCGAAGATGTGCCTTATCTGGCTTCGGATACGCTGTTCTCCGTTACGATGCCGCAAGAAACCGGAGTGTATATTGTTCAGTTGGTGCCCGATGCCGATAATATAGAGGCGGAAGAGTGGTTCATGGTGGCTACCCGTTTCAAAGTACTGACACTTTCATTGGGAGACGGTCGTACGGAAATCGCCACACTGGATGCTTCTACCGGGCACCCGATTGGCGGAACGAAAGTAAGCTTCTATGATTCGCACTACGAGGAAGGTCGCAAGCTGCTGAAAGAGCTGGTGACCGGTGCCGACGGAAAAGGTATACTTTCTTGGCAAGAGGCGATAGGAAGCTATGTGGCGCGCAAGGGAAACGACAGGGCGATGAGACCGCAGACCATCTACCTGTATCGGCCAAGCAGGGGACTATCCAATGAGAAAAAGGAGCGAATAACTTTACTCACCGACCGTTCTATTTATCGTCCCGGGCAAAGCGTTTACGTCAAAGGGGTGGTCTATGAACAAGATGATGACAGCCTTTGTGCCCGAGTATTGGAGGGTAGAGAGTATGAATTGGTGTTGCTTGATGTGAACCGGAAAGAGCTTGCTTCCCGAAAGCTGCGTACAAATGATTTCGGCTCTTTCACCACGGAGTTCGTGCTTCCCGCAGCTTGTCTGAATGGCCTGTTCAGTGTACAAGTCCGCTCTCTCCATTCTTCGGTCTCTTTCAGGGTGGAAGAGTATAAACGGCCCACGTTAGAGATTACCGTTAATCCGGTGGCCGAAGCCTACCGGTATGGAAAAACGGTACGGCTGACGGGAAACGTGAAGGCGTTTAACGGCATGACAGTGCAGAATGTGCCGTTGGCTTATAGGGTGACTCGTAACTTATGGGGGCCGAGACGTCCGGAGGAAAAGCTGTTGGCAGACACCATCATGCTGAGTGCCGATGGTGATTTTTCCATACCTCTGGTCTTGGAAGCTCCTTCCGGTCGTCGTGACCTGTATGGTAATCATTCCAATTACCATGTAGAAGTGACCGTGACGGACGAAGCCGGTGAAACGCAGACCGCCGGATATCATTTCGAGGTAGCTTCTGAAGCCTATCTGTTTCATGTCAGTCTGCCTGAATATATATGTAAGGAAGACAGCCTGCATTTCACGTTTAGTGTGAATAACCACAACAATGTGCCTTTGGATGTGAAAGGAACTTATCGTCTTTATTCCCTCAATCCGGTAAATGGAAAGCTCACGGCCGAACGTCCTGTGATGGAAGGTGGGTTTATGGCCAACCGACTTCAGGATTTTTCGCGGTGGAGCAGCCTTCCTTCGGGTCATTATAGTTTGGAACTTTCTGTCTGCGACAGTTTGGATGGCGGAGAACATTGCGAAGAATCTTCTAAATACCGTGTCGCGTTGTTTTCAAAAAGAGATACACGTCCGATTGAGGCGACCCCGCTTTTCTATCATAAGGAAAATCCGGAGTTCGATGCGCAACATCCGGCAGCCTTTCTTCTGGGAACCTCATGCCGGGATGCCTATGTGCTGATGGATGTATTCTGTGAGGACAAGCGTATCGATAGCAAGGTCTTGCAACTGAACGATACCATTGTACGTATGGAATATCCCTATGAAGCACGCTATGGCGAGGGCGTCACTTTGCTGTTCAATCTTGTAAAGAACGGTGAGATGTATAGTCGGCAGATTTATTTGAGTAAACGTCAACCCGCACAAAAGCTCGATATGAAGTGGGAAGTCTTTCGTGACCGTTTGCGTCCCGGTCAAGAGGAGGAGTGGAAGTTGGTTGTAAAGACCCCTCAAGGCATGCCCGCTGTTGCCGAGATGTTGGCAATGATGTATGACGCCTCGTTGGATAAAATTTATAAGCGCAACCAATTGTTAGAGGTCTATTATTCGAGTAAACTTCGTATGGCTCATCGCAGAACGAGTAATCATGAAACCCTCCGTTTATCTATTCATTTTCCGATGAAAAGCCTCTCTGTTCCGGTATGGATGTTCGACCGTTTCTTTATTCCTGATGTAGGGATGAGATATGGATATCTCAGAAGTGGGCCTGCCGGTAGCGTACAGATGAAGACAATGAGCAGTAGGGCTTTGTTCCAAGAAGAGGTTTCCGAACCTGTAAGTTTGGTGTATGCCGAAATGGGAAATCAGAATATGGAGGATGTTTCCTCCGAAGAAGAGAAGGCTGAGGAGAATGAAGGACAAACTCTGCAACCTGTTGCCGACCTTCGCACCAACTTTGCCGAAACAGCCTTCTTCTATCCCCAACTGCGCACCAACGAACAAGGCGAAATAGCTTTCTCTTTCACCATGCCGCAGAGTCTTACGCGCTGGAACTTCCGTGGTTACTCTCATACCAAAGACATGATGACCGGGATGATGGAGGCTGCGGCCGTCACAGCCAAAGAGTTTATGCTGACGCCGAATATGCCCCGCTTTGTTCGTGTGGGCGATAAGACAAAGATTGCCGCTTCCATTGCCAATCTCACAGGACAGAAGGTGCAGGGAACGGCTACGCTGACTCTTTTTGAACCGATGACCGAGAAAATCATCGCTGTGCAGCGTCGTGATTTTGCCGTAGAGGCAGGAAGAACCGTTGCAGTGGATTATCTTGTTGAGGCTACTGAACGCTATGACCTGCTCGGAGTACGCCTCGTTGCCGATGGAGGTTCTTTCAGCGACGGTGAGCAACATCTGTTGCCGGTATTGACTAATAAGGTATATCTCACGGAAACGCTTGCTCTGCCCGTTCGGGGTGAAGAGACCCGTACTTTTTCGTTGGACAGCCTTTTTAACCGTAACAATCCTACCGCCGTCAATCGCCGTCTGACGATAGAGTTTACAGGCAATCCGGCATGGTATGCCGTGCAGGCTTTGCCGGTATTGAGTGCGCCTACCCATGACAATGCCATTTCTTGGGCCACAGCCTATTATGCCAACAGTCTGGCCGGGTTCATAGCCAACAGTCAGCCTCGTATCAAAGCGGTGTTCGAGAAATGGAGGTTGGCAGGCGAAACCAAAGAGACTTTCTTGAGCAAGCTGGAGAAAAATCAGGATGTGAAAAACATCTTGCTCAGCGAATCTCCGTGGTTGACGGAAGCTGCTACCGAAAGTGAACGGCAGGCACGCATCGCTACCCTGTTCGATATAAATCAGCTGAACAACCGCAACTCTTCGGCATTTGTCAAGTTGAAAGAGTTACAAAGACAAGACGGTGGCTGGAGTTGGTGTAAGGGGATGGAAACCAGCAGATACGTGACCACCTATATCACCGGATTGCTTGTTCGTCTTCCTTTACTGACGAAGAACAGTTTGCCCTCCGAGGTTATCGCCATGAAGAAGCAAGCGTTCATCTATCTGCATAAGCAGGCCTTGGAAGAATATCGTGATATTCGCAGGTCAGAGAAAAAGGGGGCGAAAATTACCGTCAACTCGGAAGCTGCAATGAATTACCTGTATCTGATAGCTCTCAGCGGCGAGAAAGTTCCTGCGGAAAATCAGACGGCCTATCGTTACTTCCTTTCCAAGGTGGGGGCCAATCTTGCCAACGGAACAATGGTATGCAAGGCGCAGTCCGCCATTATCCTGAATGCGGCAGGGCGCACGACCGAAGCGGGAGAATTCATCGCGTCGTTGAAAGAGCATCTGGTGCAGACCGACGAGAAAGGGGCGCACTTCGCATTCTATGAGCACACTTACGGTTGGGGCATGCTGCCTGTCTCTGCCCATGTGGACGCGATGGAAGCATTGGATAGGATAGGAGGAAACGGCGCTTTGGTGGAAGAAATGAAGTTATGGTTGTTGAAGCAGAAGCAGACCACTGCGTGGAACTCGCCGGTAGCTACCGCCGATGCTGTCTATGCTTTGCTTTGTCGGGGGCACAATTTGCTGGAGAACCGTGGCGATGTGCGCATCACTTTGGGCGATGAAGTGCTCGAAACATGGTCGCCCGCAAAGACCACAGTTCCCGATTTAGGTTATGTCAAACAGACATATACGCAGGGAAGTCCGGCCTTGAAGGCGAAGGCCGTTACCGTGGAAAAACGGGATGCGGGGATTGCTTGGGGAGCTGCTTATGCCCAATATCTTTCGCCCATGTCCGATGTGAAACAGCATGGGGGCGAGTTGAGCGTAGAGAAAAAACTGTATGTAGAGCGTGTGGCTGCTGATGGTACCAAATCTCTGCAACCGGTGACAAAGACCACTCATCTTTCAGTAGGCGATAAAATAGTGTCGCGTTTGATTATTCGTCTGGACCGTGCTATGGACTTCGTTCATTTGAAAGATAGCCGTGGTGCCTGCTTCGAGCCGATAGGAGCACTTTCAGGCTATCGTTGGGGAAATGGCTTCGGATACTATGTAGAAGTAGAAGATGCCGCAACCAATTTCTTCTTCGACCGATTGGGCAAAGGAGTATATGTGTTGGAGCATAGTTACCGAATCGCCCGTGGTGGAACGTACGAGACTGGATTGGCCACTATGCAGTGCCTTTATGCACCGGAATATGCTTCGCATTCAACGGGTGGAATAATAGGGGTAGAGTAGGAATGAAAGTTTGTCATTCTCATTGAAAACACTTATTTTTGTTGCTAATAATGAAGAAACAATATCAATGAAACGTATCTTAACCGCCTTATATATGATTGTTGTCGTGGCATCGACGGCCGTGGCTCAACCCCGTTTCACCTCTAATACCGAGATGTATAGCTTCGGTCAGATAGAGTGGAAACATCCTGTGACGGTACAATATACGATAACCAATACAGGGGATGTCCCGCTGGTGCTTACAGAGGTAGAGCCTGATTGTGCCTGTTCTGTGGCGCAGTGGACACAGGCACCCATTGCTCCCGGAGAAAAAGGGACGGTCAACGTTACTTTCGATGCCAAGGCTTTGGGGCATTTTCAGAAGTCGGTGGCAATCTATAGCAACGCACAGCCCAATGTAGCTTATCTGCATTTCAGCGGTGAGGTGGTGCGGGAAGTCAAGGATTTCACCAAGAGCCATCCGTACCTCATCGGCCAGATACGCATTGACAGGAATATGCTCGACTTTCCCGACATTCAATATGGCGAGCATCCGGTGCTCCATATCGGTGTGGTCAATCTTTCCGACCGGCCCTATGAACCGGTGTTGATGCACCTGCCTACTTATTTACAGATGAAGGCAGAGCCCGGCGTGCTGCAAAAGGGAGAAAAAGGCACCATCACCCTTACATTGAACTCGGAGAGGCTGACTGACTTCGGATTGACTCAGACCTCTGTTTATCTTTCCCGTTTCTCGGGCGACAAAGTGGGTGATGAGAATGAGATTCCTGTTTCAGTCATTATTCTACCGGATTTCTCGGGAATGACGGAGACTGAAAAAACAAATGCCCCGGCTATGCGACTTTCTACGAAAAATATAGACCTGAGTACGGCATTAGCAAGGAAGTCGAAAGCATGGCAAGACATCACCATTACCAATGCCGGGCATTCTCCTTTGCAAATCAACAAGCTTCAGGTGTTTCATCCTGCGGTAGGGGCCGGTTTGAAGAAAAGCGTACTGCAACCGGGCGAGACTACCCGTCTGCGGGTAACGGTAGAGAAGAAAAATATCGGGAAAAAAAGGCGTCACTTGCGCTTGCTGATGATAACAAACGATCCGGTACAGCCCAAAGTGGAAATCAATATTGAGAGGTAGCGGGCAATCATTCACATTAATACATTGTAGTTATATGGAGCATCCTGAAAATAATGAAGCATACAAAGGCTTGGTGGTCAATGCAGGCATTGAGCAACCGTCGTCTGTCAATCCTTATTTGAAGAACCGTCCGAAACGAAAAAGACGGAAACTGTCCGTGGCGGATTTTGTGGAAGGCATTGTGAAAGGTGATGTTACGATACTCAGCCAGGCGGTGACACTGGTAGAGAGCGTGAAGCCGGAGCATCAGGCTGTGGCGCAGGAAGTGATAGAAAAGTGTTTGCCTTATGCGGGCAACTCCATCCGTATAGGTATCAGTGGCGTGCCGGGGGCAGGTAAAAGTACGTCTATTGATGTATTTGGGGGGCATGTATTGGAAAAGTATGGCGGAAAGCTGGCTGTGTTGGCCATCGACCCCAGCAGCGAACGGAGCAAAGGGAGTATTCTTGGCGACAAGACACGCATGGAGCAACTCTCTGTTCATCCGGATTCCTTTATCCGTCCCAGCCCGTCGGCAGGTTCGTTGGGCGGCGTAGCGCGCAAGACGCGTGAGACGATTGTACTTTGCGAAGCGGCCGGTTTCGATAAGATTTTTGTAGAGACGGTGGGGGTGGGGCAAAGCGAGACGGCTGTACACTCCATGGTCGATTTCTTCCTGCTCATTCAGTTGGCCGGTACGGGTGATGAATTGCAGGGCATCAAGCGCGGCATCATGGAAATGGCCGACGGCATTGTCATCAATAAGGCCGATGGAGATAATCTGGAACGGGCCAAACTGGCTGCCACACAATTTCGCAATGCATTGCATCTCTTTCCTGCCCCGGAGAGTGGCTGGAAGCCTCAAGTACTGACTTATTCAGGCTTTTATAACCTCGGTGTGAAGGAAGTGTGGAACATGGTTTACAAGTACATTGACTTTGTGAAAGACAATGGCTATTTTGAGTATCGCCGCAATGAGCAGAGCAAGTATTGGATGTACGAGACCATCAACGAACAGTTGCGCGACAGCTTCTACCACAATCAGCAGATTCAAACGATGCTGGAAGAGAAAGAAAGGCAGGTGTTGCAAGGAAACCTGACTTCGTTTGTGGCAGCCAAGAATCTGCTGGATACATATTTTGCCGGCTTGAAGAGTTGAAAGACGCAGAAAAGTCAGTGCACGTTTCTCTGTCGTGACATTCATTGATGCACATGAAACAGGAAGCGCGGATTATGCGACTTTGTTTGATTCGCATAATCCGCGCCTTTTTGTATATACGCGGGTATATTATTCGTTAATTATCGCCTTGGCCTGCTTTATTACTGCGGAGGCCGGCGTTGTGCGGAGTGTGCTCTCATCGAAAAGCTTCAACGCTTTTTCTATTCTTTTCAATCCGGCACGATTGTTCGTGCGAGTATATTCCTCTTTCAGAATTCTGATTTTCTCAAAAGCCTGAATACCTGCTATCAGATGTTCAAAGCGAAGCGAGCTTCGTGCTCCCGGATAGATCAGGTAGGTATCACCTGCCGCCCAAGCGGAAAAACGACTGTCTAACAGCGGTTCTATGACCCAGCTGTTATAAGCCCATCGCAGATATCCGTCCAGTCCTTCTTTGGCCGCGTACCAGCCGAGCCATTCACTTTCTGCCGGCGGGCTGAATGTGAAAGTGTTGGGGTAAGGCTCTTCGCAACAAGTGTAGAAAGTGGTGACTTTGCCTTCGGCTTTTCGTCGCACTTTCATTTCTTCCGGATATTTCATGCGCAGAGCCACGCAATAATCATGCAAGTCGTCCGACAGTGTTTCGTGCAGTGCACCGGCCAAAGAGACTTTAAAGTCAGGATCTGCCTTGCGGATTACTTTCAGCGTCTCTTTCATTACCTCCATCGGGCGTTCATCCATGGATATGTGGGTGATTGAAAACCAACCTTTTTCCTTTAGGTGGGCAGAGAATGACTTTAGCATTGCCAACCACATCTCTTCATATGCGGGCTCACCCGGTTTGGTCTGTATCTCCCGCAAACTGTTGGTGGCTTGGTCGAAGTATTGGAAAGACAGTCGCCAAGGTACCATGGAGTAGCAGTTTATTTCTTTCGTGATGCCCAGCCCCATCATGAATTCCACCCAACGGTCGAACACGGTATAGTCGAAACTCCATGTCCCGTCGGCTTTCTTTATCCATGTCACCATTGTCTCAAAGTAATCGTAGGTCTGCCCGTTCCACGGCTTGTGCATAATTGACGTGGTAATCACTTTGCCACCGGCGTCTCTGTAAAGTTCCATGTAGGGGCGCATGTATTCCAGATGCTCGTGGCTCCAGAAGGGGACTTGGTGATAACGGGCAATGGCGAATGGGTTTTGCCAAAGATCCAGATGGAATTTCCAGTCGGAGGGTTGCGGTAATACGCGCTCCTTTACGTTGATTCTCAAATTCAGTGTACCGATTTCCCCGTTGGCTTCTTTTACGGTTACGGTTCCGTGGTATATGCCGGGAGTGGCATCTTGAGGAACTCGGATGGACAGCCAGCCGCCTTGGGTGGTATATGGGTTGATGTCGAGCTCATGGGGCAGGTGGTCTATCGGGTCGGCCACCAATGTGGAGTCGAAAGCCGCGGCATCCGGACGGACGCCACAGCCGCCGTTGCCGTCTTTGTTCAACTCGTCCGTCATGACATAACGTACAAATCCGGATAAGATGCATTCATGTTTTATAAAATCTTTCTTGTTGCTATGGACTAAATCTCCCATGGAAATGGAAAGCCCGGCTAACGGACGGTCTGCCCAGACAACCCATTGAGCGGAGATGCGTTCACCTCTCCATGCCGTAAGTTCCAATCCTTTCTGAAGTCCGGTGATGGGTGCCGGCACTTCTTTCTTATAACGGACATGCGTATCTCCCCAACTAAGGTTTATCCCTTTTACTTTATGCCACACGGCCCGATCGGTCGGGGTGGGGTCGGGCAATTCTTTGTAAGATGATAAGGGGAAAGGAGCTTGCCCGGTAGGCTGTCCCGAAAGGGTGACACCTGATTTGTTTTGGGCAAATCCACTCGTAAAGAATACGATCTCACATAGCAATGCTAATAATATTTTTCTCATACTAAGCATAATTGTGGTGTTGTTTTACATTTTTCATGTTCTCTTCTATTTAAGAATACAAAAGAACGACTATTTTTTGAAAGCAGGAAATATTTTGTATGCAGAACAATATCTTCTAAAGAAATCTCAAAATAATAGAGAGATGGAATTGGAACAGTTAAAACCGCAACAGGCAGTTGCTTTGCATATTCCTTTTTCCGAAGAGACGGATTTTTTTATTCTGGCTACACTTTATTCAAGTTTTTTTACTATCTTTGCTCTTGAACTCATAATATACAAAGCACGATGCAGTCAAGACAACTTAACAGAAGACAGTATTTCTATGAACTTGCAACTACAAGCGAGAAGTATTTCATTCCTTACATCCAACGGTACAAGCAGGTGGAAAAAGGAATGAAAGTGTTGGAAATAGGTTGTGGAGACGGTGGAAACCTCCTACCTTTCTCATGCATGGGTTGCGATGTCGTGGGCGTGGACATGGCAGAGGGACGGATAAAGGGCGCAAGAAAGTTCTTCCAAGAGAATGGAGCAAAAGGGCGTTTCATTGCTTCCGATGTATTCCTGTTGGAGAAACTCAAGCATCAATTCGACTTGATTGTCTGCCATGATGTGATAGAACATATTGACGATAAGGAGGGATTTATGTATAAATGTAAACAATTGTTAAAAATAGGGGGGGGGTGATTTTTATGTCCTTTCCTGCTTGGCAGATGCCATTCGGTGGACATCAGCAGATATGCAGAAGCCGCTTCCTATCGCATCTGCCTTTCTTCCACCTGCTTCCAACCGCATTGTATGAGCGGATATTAAGGGCTTGGAAAGAGGATGAAGGGTGTGTCAGGGAATTGCTGAATATCAAGCGAACCAAATGTCCGATAGAATTATTTGAAAGCACGATGAGAAAAGAAGGTTTTGAAGCCATTGACAGAACATTCTATTTCATCAATCCTCATTATGAGGTGAAATACCACTTGCGTCCCCGAAAATTATGTGCCGTGATTGGAGCAATTCCATATATCCGCAATTTCTTTACAACGTCGTGTTTCTATTTTTTAAGGTCGGCAGGAGAGTAGTCTTTCTTATGTCCAATGCCAACTTCTTTTTTCTTGATTTGGAAGAAACAATGACAAACCTTTCTATTTCAATAATCCGCATATTACTGCCTCATGGCAGGTGGCCGATTTTCTGTGGTTTACATCGTATAGCCTTAATAATCAAGCCCAATTGCGTAAAACTGCCGATTTCATGCAAATATTACAGCAATTTTCTGTATGTTTGCCTTTGACTAAAACGAGAAATCATGGAGGTACAAGCCAATTACATTAAGCGCATCGAGATACACGGATTGTGGCATCGGTATGATATTGCGTGGGAACTGCGTCCCGATGTCAATATTCTGTCAGGTATCAACGGGGTGGGGAAGACAACCATCCTGAACCGTGCGGTCAATTATCTGGAGCAGACGTCGGGGGCTGTGAAAAGTGACGAGAAAAACGGTGTGAGAGTGTTTTTCGATAATCCGGAAGCTACGTTTATCCCCTACGATGTAATTCGCAGTTACGACCGGCCGCTTGTGATGGGCGACTTCACTGCCCGTATGGCCGATGCCAATGTCAGGTCGGAATTGGATTGGCAGCTTTATCTGCTTCAGCGTCGCTATCTGGACTATCAGGTGAATATAGGCAATAAAATGATAGAATTGCTCAGTGGTGATGAGAAACAGCGCGGCATGGCTTCTTTGCTTTCTCTGCCCAAACGTAAGTTTCAGGATATGATTGATGGCCTCTTCAGCTATACCCACAAGAAGATAGATCGCAAGAGCAACGACATCGTGTTCTATCAGGATGATGAACGCCTTTTGCCCTACAAACTTTCTTCCGGCGAGAAGCAGATGCTTGTCATCTTGCTGACCGTCTTGGTGAGCGACGGCAATCATTGCGTTCTTTTCATGGATGAGCCGGAAGCCTCCCTGCACATAGAATGGCAGCAAAAGCTCATCGGCATGATACGCGGCTTGAACCCCAATATCCAAGTTATTCTCTCCACCCATTCTCCTGCCGTCATCATGGAAGGATGGCTGGATGCGGTGACGGAGGTTGAGGATATTTCAACAGCGGTCAATGCTTAACCGCTTAACTGACTCCTAATCTTTTTTTCACATGGCCACTTCTTTACGACATAATCTGACTTCCGCTTATTTGGATGCCGCTCACAAGTTTGCACCCAAGGGCGCGCGCAGGCGCATCGTGGCGTATGTGGAGAGCTATGATGACATCGCCTTTTGGCGAACGCTGCTATCCGAGTTTGAAAACGAGGAATGCTATTTTCAAGTAATGCTTCCTTCTGCCACCTCTCTGACCAAAGGGAAGAAGATGGTGCTGATGAATGCTTTGAACACGGCAGAGCTGGGGCGTAGCCTGATAGCTTGTGTAGATAGCGATTACGATTTTCTGTTGCAAGGTGCCACCCGGGTGTCTCATAATATTAATAAGAATCCCTACATTTTTCAGACCTATGGCTATGCCATCGAGAACTTCCACTGCTTTGCAGACAGTCTTCATGAGGTTTGCGTGCAAGCAACGCTGAACGACCGCCATGTCTTGGACTTCCCCGCTTTCCTGAAACGCTATTCGCAGATAGCCTATCCGTTGTTTTTATGGAACATCTGGTTCTATCGCAAGCACGACCTGCACACCTTTCCTATGTACGAATTCAATGCATGCGTACGTTTGCAGGAGATAAACCTGCGTCATCCTTATCGCAGTTTGGACGAGATGAGGCAGAGAGTGTCGGCCAAGCTTGCCGAGCTGCAATCCCGTTTTCCGCAACACATCGAACCGGTGGAACAACTAAGCAAGGAATTGGAGCGTCTGGGCTTGACGCCCGACAACACCTATCTCTATATTCAGGGGCATCATATCATGGATTCCGTGGTACTGAAAATCCTCGTTCCGGTATGTACGATGTTGCGCCGCGAGCGTGAGCAGGAGATTAAGCGGCTGGCCGAACACAACGAGCAGTTCCGCAACGAGTTGACGGGATATGAGAACTGTCTGGTCAATGTAGCCGTGATGCTGAAGAAAAACTACGCTTACAAAAATTTATATCTCTACCGGTGGTTGAAAGAGGATATCAGGGAGTTTATAGAACACGCCTCCGATGCCGGCAGACGGAGATAGAAGGCTTCTTATGATGAAAATCCGTAAGTTCGGATAAGTCAGCCGCGTTTCCAGAAGTCGGGAGTGAAGAGCAGCAATACGGTGAATAGCTCCAGGCGCCCAAGCAGCATAAGCAGGGCCGATAACCACTTGGCGGCATCGGGCAACGCGTTCCACGAAAAGGCCGGTCCGAAAGCTCCCAGTCCGGGACCCGTATTGCCGATGCTCGATATAGCCACGCCTATCGATTCGGTCAGCGGTATGTCCATGCCCATCAATATCAGTATGCTGGCAAAGGTTATCAGAAAGATCAGAAAGGTGAAAGCAAGTACGGTAGATTGCAGTGTAGGGGCAACCACTTGCTTGTTTACCCTTATCGGCAACACGGCGTTGGGGTGCAGCAACCGCTTGAATTCATTCTTCATCACACGGCTCAGAATGACCATGCGGATGCACTTCATGCCTCCCGAGGTGCTGCCTGCACATGCGCCTATCAGCATCAACAAGGGCATCACTCCCCATGCCAATGCAGGCCATGTCATGTAGTCGTTGGTAGAAAAACCGGTGGAGGTCTGGATGGATATCACTTGGAAAAGCGAGGTGCGGAAAGTCGTTTCTGCATCCAAAGGCGTTTTCAGGTATAGAATCGCGGCGACAGACAGCGTGAAGCCTGCGATGCACCAGAAGTAGAACCGCAGTTCGGCGTCGTAGAGCATTTTCTTGAAATGTCCGGTGATAAACAGTAGTATCAGTGTGAAGTTGATGCCGGAAATAAACATGAATAGCGACAACACATATTCTATATAGGGCGAATTGTAGTAGGCTATACTTGCCGTCCGCGTGGAGAAGCCCCCCGTACCGGTGGCGGCAAAAGCATGGCAGATGCTGTCGAACCAACTCATGCCTCCCACGGCAAGCAGGAGCGTGGCAATCAGGGTCAGGCCCGTATAGAGGCTCCATATCCAGCGTGCGGTGATGCCGATGCGGGGGTGCACCTTGTCGTGGGTGGGGCCGCTGGCTTCGGCAGCGAATACTTGTACGCCGTTGATGCCGAAGATGGGCAATACGGCGATGGTGAACAAGATGATGCCCAGTCCGCCTATCCACTGCGTCATGCTGCGCCAGAACAGCAGTCCGTGGGGCAATGCTTCCACCTTATCCAGAATGGTGGCTCCCGTGCTGCTTACGCCGGACATGGTTTCGAAGAATGCATTCGTGATGTCGGGTATGTATCCGCTCAGATAGAAGGGCAACATGCCGAAGATGGAAAAAATGACCCAAGCCAATGATACAATCAGGTATCCGTCACGGCGTGTCAGTTGACGTTCGGCATTTCTCCCTGCAAGTACCAGTATGATACCTGCACCGGTGGTGATGCAGGCCGTATAGAGGAATGCCCGCAAATCATTTTCGCCGTAAAACAACGATACGCCTGCGCACAGCAACATCATGGCGGTCTCTATCAGTAGCAGATCGCCCAGCACTTTGCATATCATCTTCTTGTGTACCATAACGTTTTTATAGGCGGCATGCCCTTATCGCGGCATGCTTCTTTAGCTGAAGTATTTTTCAATTTTCTTAATCATCATGCTCAGGCAGAATACCACTACATGGTCGCCCGGTTTTATCTCTGTGTTACCCGTCACGACCACACCCTCGCCGTTTCTGATTAGTCCGCCTATGGTGGTTCCTTTCGGCAAGCCGAGGTCTTTCACCGGATGCTTGGTTATTTTTGAACCTTCTTTCACCGTGAACTCCGCCACGTCAGCATTGGCGAAAGTAAGACTTTTTACGTTGCTCACGTCTGCATCCAGCATCATCTGATAGATGTGGCTGGCGGCAATCATTTTCTTGTTGATGACGGTGCCGATGTCCAGACTCTCCGCCATGCCGATGTAGTCGATGTTCTCTACCTCCGCTACGGTCTTGCTCACACCCATGCGTTTAGCTGCAAGGCAGGCAAGGATGTTGGTCTCGGAGTTCCCCGTCAGGGCCACAAAAGCCTCTGTGCTGGCCAAGCCTTCTTCGAGGAGTAAATCCATGTCGCGCCCGTCTCCGTTGATAATCATGGTCTTGTCGTCCAGCAATTCCGTCAGGCGGTTGCAGCGGGACAGGTCGTTTTCCACAATCTTCACCTGCATGTAGTCGGGCACATACTGTGCGGTGCGCACGGCGATTCGGCTGCCTCCCATGACCATCACGTTGCGCACGTCGGCATAATCTTCCTTGCCGGTTATTTTGCGGATGTAAGGAATGTATTTCCGGGTGGTGGTGAAGTAAACGATGTCATACAGCTTGATGGTGTCGTTGCCTCGCGGGATGAGGGTCTCGTTGCCGCGTTTAATGGCTACTATGTGATAGGGTAGTCCCGAGTCTCCCAATTCGTAAAGAGGGATGTCCAGTATCTCAGCTTTTTCGCGCATCTTGGCGCCGATAAGAATGAGGGCTCCTCCGCAAAACTCCCACCATTGGCGTATCCAGCTCATGCGGATGGATGATACGATTTCCTTGGCGGCAAGCATTTCGGGATAAATCAGCGAATCTACTCCGAGCTTCTTGAAGAACTCCTTGTTTTTGGGCAACAGATATTCGTAGTTGTCAATACGCGCCACGGTCTTTTTGGCACCCAGATTGGTTGCCAGCATGCAGGCCGTCATGTTCCGGCTCTCATCCGGAGTGACGGCAATGAACAAGTCGGCCTCACCCGTGCCTACTTCTTTTAATCCTTTTATGGAAGTAGGCGATGTGGCGACGGTCATCAAGTCAAAGTTGGAATTGAGTGTACTCAACCTCTCTTCGTTGTCGTCCATCAGGATGATGTCCTGCTTTTCGCGTGACAGCAGTTTGGCCAAGTGTGTGCCCACTGCGCCTGCACCTGCAATGATTATCTTCACAATTCTATCTCTTAATTAATTCTTTATAGATATCTTCCTCGTCCATTTTGCACAGATGATACAGTTCTTGCACCGTGCCGTGCTCTATGAACGTGTCGGGCACGCCGATTCGTTCTACCTGCGGGGTGTAGCCATGGTCGGCCATGAACTCCAGTACCGCACTGCCCATGCCGCCCGTTCGTATGCCGTCTTCCACGGTGATGATGCGCCGGAATTTGCTTCCCGCCTCGTGCAGTAAGTCTTCGTCTATAGGTTTGAGAAAACGCAGGTCATAGTGTGCAATGGAGAGGTCGGTCTCTCTCTCGGCACGTCCGATTGCACGTGCGGCGACATTGCCTATCGGCCCCAGGCTGATGACGGCAAGCTCTTTTCCTTCCTTCAGCTTGCGCCCTTTGCCTACGGGGATTTCTTCCAGCGGACAGCGCCAGTGGGGCAATACGCCGCGCCCGCGTGGATAGCGGATGACGAACGGCCCCTTGTCCGGCAGTTGCGCCGTGTACATCAATCGTCGCAACTCGTGCTCGTCCATGGGCGAAGAGATGGTCAGGTTGGGGATGGGGCGGAAATAGGCGAGGTCGAAAACCCCGTGGTGTGTAGGTCCGTCTTCGCCTACCAGTCCGGCACGGTCAAGGCAGAGAACTACGGGGAGTCTCGGTAGGGCAATGTCATGAATTACGTTGTCGTAAGCCCGTTGCATGAAAGAGGAGTAGATGTTGCAAAAAGGTTGCAATCCCTCTTTGGCCATTCCGCCGGAGAAAGTGGCGGCATGCCCTTCGGCGATACCCACATCGAAAGCACGATGGGGCATGGCTTCCATCAGCTTGTTCATGGAGCAACCCGTGGGCATGGCGGGAGTGACGCCCACAATCTTCGGGTTTTGTCCGGCCAGTTCTACCAACGTTTCGCCGAACACGTCTTGAAAGCGTGGGGGAAGGTTGGCGTTATCCGTGGTGATACGTTTGCCTGTCTGCGGGTCGAACTTGCCGGGGGCATGCCAAATGCCCGGATTCTTTTCGGCAGGCTCGAATCCTTTTCCTTTCACGGTGTGCAGGTGCAGTATCTTAGGCCCTTTCATCCTTCTGATGTCACGTAGGATGCGCGCGATATTTTTCACGTCGTGCCCGTTCACGGGGCCGAAGTAGCGGATATTCATTCCTTCGAAAATGTTCTGCTGTTGGGCGGCCATGGACTTCAGGCTGTTGGCAAAGCGGATGAGTGCTTTACGGCGCTCATCGTTCAGGATGCCCATCTTGAACAGCAGCCTGGAGGTCTTGAAGCGCAACTGGTTGTATCGGTTGCTGGTTGTCAGGTTGAATAGGTATTGTTTCATCCCTCCCACGCTGTGGTCGATGGCCATATCATTGTCGTTGAGGATGATGAGCAGATTGTTCGGAGTAGCCGACACATTGTTCAGACCTTCAAATGCCAGCCCGCCGCTCATGCTTCCGTCGCCGATGACTGCCACCACATGGCGGTCTTTCTCTCCTTTTTTTTCGGCTGCCACTGCCATGCCGAGGGCCGCCGAGATGGAGTTCGAGGCATGTCCGCAGGTGAAGGTGTCATATTCGCTTTCTTCCGGTGAAGGGAAGGGGCGAATGCCTTTGAACTTCCGGTTGGTGGAGAAAACGTCGCGGCGGCCGGTCAGTATTTTGTGTCCGTAGGCCTGATGCCCCACGTCCCACACGATGCGGTCGTAGGGAGTATTGTAAACGTAGTGCAAGGCAACCGTGAGTTCCACTGTGCCCAAAGAGGCGGCGAAATGTCCCGGATTGCATGAAACTTCCTTGATGATGTCTTGCCGCAACTCATTGCAGACTTCGGGTAGCTGATTGACGCTGAGACGGCGCAAGTCTTCGGGAGAGTCAATGGCGTTGAGCAAGTTGTATGTTGTCTGTTCCTTTTCCATCACTGTTTTGAAAGATTACACTATGCAAAAATAGTAAAAGAAAACAGATGTAGCGGGGTTTTTATGGGAAAAAATCAATCCCCTTGTTCCGGCTCTCCGCTGTTGTAGTTCGGAAGACGGAACAAGGGGATGGTTGCACCCTCGGCTTATGAATTATAAGTGAAGTCGTTAGGGACTGATCAATATACTTTTCCCGCTATCGGATCATTATACCATGTAGGTTCTGCGGTGGCATTCTGGGCCCATGCTCCAAAGCCGGCATACGCTTCTGTGATGACAACCCGTTCTTTCGGCCACTTCCAGTTGCTGCTTGCTATGCAGATGCCGTAAGGCGCATCTCCGGGCTTGAAGTTGGCTGTGAAGCCGGGTATGTGTCGCTCGATGTTTCCTTCAGTGATGTAGAAGTCGCCATGCTCTTTCAATGTGAAATTGCTTTCCACTTCAATCGTTTCCGTCTTCTCGCTTCCGGTTGTCGTAGAGGTATTTACTAACGTACCTGCCGCTACTCCCATAGCTTCGTGCACATCGGCAAAGATAACCTTTTTCTGTCCGTTGTGGTTGAGACCTACTGACAGCTTCTTGGTTGCTCCGGCAGCTTTCAAGGTTACGTCTATCACTCGTTTCCCGTTCTTGTCGTAGGGCACAGATACGTAAAGCACTACGTCGTTGAAGTCATAATCACCCACCTCTTTCATCATATCCTCGAACGCATAAGCGTAGGTTGCCGGAGTGTCATTACCACCGCCGCCATTGTCGGGCTTGTTGTTGTAGCCGGGGTTACAGCCGGAAGACGGAATGCTGATATTGGCATTGTCGGCGCCGGTCAGTTGAGCGTCTCCTTCCATAATAATATAAGGTACACTGCCGGAAAGGCCATTCTCGAAATGGTTGTTGCAAGCCACGTATAGTTTGCCATGATAGCCGATGGTATTCCCTTGTCCGGGTTTGTTTTGGACAGCTTTTCCAATTTTCAATACGGCGAAATCTTGGGCAGTAGCGTAGAATCCACCTAAATTGTAATTGTATGTGGCAGTACCTTTCACATAGAAGAAAGACTTACCTCCCATCACTACACTTGCATTGTCCATATACAAGCTGCCACATTCCGTATAAGCGCCTCCGTCCATATTGAAAGCATTGTTGGTCGTAGTAGATGAAGTACTTATTCTGAATTCTTCTTCAACGTACAATTTGCAAGCGTTCAGCAGGTTGGAACTTGATGCGTTGATCTCCATCGTCTTGGTCTTGAAGTTACCCTGATTCTCCCATTTTTGATTAGTGCTACTTAAATGAGACTTTCCTGATATTGTGACCGTGCTGCTATTGTAGAAAGAACTGGAACCCTGTGTCTCGAACGAAAGAGCAGTCATGGCTCCTTCGTTTACAAGGAGGGAGTTTGTATTGGCTACAGTTACGGCATTTGTGACAGTAAGTGTACCCTTGTTGTAAACGTAGCCGCTTCCTGCTACATCCAATTTTTCGGTTTCTATCGTACCGGCATTATAGATTTTCGAATTAGACGCTTGTAATTGTCCATTTTTAAGGATGAATTTAGCACCTTCTCCAACGCTGATTACAGAACCGGATTGTCCTAATGAATATCCGGAAGAAGTCAAAGTCAATGTAGCTCCGGGAAGTACAAAAAGTTTGGAATTCTGTCCGATATATAGAGAACTTAATGTTACGTTTTCTGTGACGTACATGTTAACATCCTTACCCCAATCGTTGATGGAGCTTACGGATGCCTTGATCTCATAATTCCCACTTGTTCCGATTTGTCCGGTTGTCTGTTGTAAACTCAATTGTTTTACAGCTTCTTTTGTCGGAAATTGAGAAGCATCCGGTGCCGTGAAGTTGACAACTTTAGCCGCGGCTCTTGTTCTAACCGCACCGACGATATTGTTCTTTCCCCCGAAAGAAGCCGTCATTTTGTTGTTTTCAATCCAAACGACCTTAACCGAGCTATACCCCTTGCTGTCTACCTTCATCACATAGACATACGGCAATGCGGCCGGAATATCGAACTCGAAGCTTGCTGTATTTTCATTTTTCACCGTGGTTGTGGCAAGCAGTGCGGCTTTACTGTTTTTGTTGTATGGATTGGCCGTATATACTTTAATGGTGTAAACTTCACCGGCTGTTTCGTTTACTGATACGCTCGCTTTGCAAACCGAACTTGTTTCCCAAGTCTGGTTGGGGTCAATGTCCTTTACGGGAAAAGCTTTCTTTGCCTGTTCCTTAATGGCATCAGGATTGTAAACATCGTTTGATGACTCACATCCTGCAAATGTGAAAATTCCTCCGATGGCTAATATCGGCAGAATGTGGGAAATTTTCATCTTTTTACTTCTCATAATGTTTCTATTGTATAAAATAATGTTGCGTTAAATAACTTTTCCGCTCTTTATGGGCGATCTTTTCGCTGCAAATATACGAAATATATCCGTTATGTGAATCAAATAATCAACTTTATTTTTCACATCATCAACATTCTCCGTATTTCCTCCGTATTTCCTCCGCATCAGCTCCGCATATCCTCCGTATCAGCTCCGTATCAACTCCGTATAACCTCCGCATCTATAGATACGGACTTGGCAAGGACTTGACACGGGGCAGACACGAATCGGGTGACCGTTCGAGGATATTTCACCGTATTAATTTTTTTGTGGAAGAATGGTTCGGTAGGATGAATCTTTTTTTCTAATTTTGTGTGCATGGAAGCGAAAAGTAAACTTGAAACGGCTAATTTTTATACAGCAACCGACATTCCCGATAATCTGCCTCGCCTGACACAGGCCGACCGTTTGGTGTTGCTCGGCTCTTGTTTTGCCACCAACATGGGGACGAGGCTTCAGGATGCCAAATTCCATTGCGAGGTCAATCCTTATGGCGTACTTTATAATCCGCTTTCAATCTCTGCCGCTTTGCGTGAGATGCTAAGCGAGAAAGAATATGTGGAAGAAGACTTGTTTCAAAGTCGTGGACTTTGGCATAGCGCCATGCATCACGGCATGTTCTCGGCGGAAAAAGCGGAAGATGTGCTGGAGGCCATTAACCGACGCTTGAGGAGTGCACGCAGGATGTTGAAGAACGGACTGGACTGCCTGCTCATTACTTTCGGTACCGCCCGGGTGTACGAAGAGAAGAAGACAGGCCGGGTGGTGGGCAATTGTCACAAACTGCCCGAAAGGGAGTTCATCCGCAGGAAACTCTCTGTGGATGAAATTGTGGCGGATTATACCTCCTTATTGTCCGGGATGTGGATGAGCAGCCCGGGCATGAAAGTAGTGTTTACCGTCAGCCCCATACGCCATGTGCGCGATGGTATGCATGCCAACCGCCTAAGTAAGGCGACGTTGCTGTTGGCTGTCGATGCTTTGCAAAATGCTTTTCCGGAGAAGGTCTGTTACTTTCCGGCTTATGAGTTGCTGCTCGACGAATTGCGCGACTATCGTTTCTATGCCGAAGACATGGTACATCCGTCCGAAGTGGCTGTGCGTTATATTTGGGAACGTTTCTCGCGGGCCTGTTTCACCGCAGAAGCATTGCAAATAATGGAAGAATGTGAGAATATACGTAAGTCGTTGTCCCATAAGCCATTCTACCCATCATCCGATGAGTATAAGCGTTTTTTAGGACAAATCGTGTTAAAAATAGACCAACTTAACGGAAAATATCCGTACTTAGATTTTCAAAAAGAGAGGGAGATATGTCATACTCGATTGAAAGCATAACCGAAAGCATCGGTGCGCGGCGTGTGGGGAATGCGCCGGCCGCCATAGACTGGCTGCTTACCGACAGCCGTTCCTTGAATTTCCCCGAAGAAACACTATTCTTTGCGCTGACTACGAAACGGAACGACGGCGCCCGTTATGTCGCGGACTTGTATGCCCGTGGGGTGCGTAATTTCGTCATCGGAGAAAGCAGCTTTGAACAAATAGGAGAAGACCGGCCGGCAGATGCCAACTTCTTGGTGGTCTCCAACCCATTGAAAGCATTGCAAAAGCTGGCGGAACGACACCGGAGCCGCTTCCGCATTCCCGTCGTCGGCATCACCGGAAGTAACGGCAAGACCATTGTAAAAGAATGGCTGCATCAGTTGCTCAGTCCCGAACGCGCCATTGTGCGCTCGCCCCGCAGCTACAATTCCCAGATAGGGGTACCCTTGTCCGTATGGCAGATGAACGAGCAGTCGGAGCTTGCCATCTTCGAGGCCGGCATATCCGAACCGGGAGAAATGCGCACGTTGCAAAACATCATCAGACCCACCATCGGCATCCTGACCAATATAGGAGGCGCTCATCAAGAGAACTTTTTCTCTTTGCAGGAGAAGTGTATGGAGAAACTACAGCTTTTCAAAGATTGCGATGTGGTGATTTATAATGGGGATGACGAGTTCATCAGCAACTGTGTGGCCAGGTCCATGCTGTCTGCGCGTGAGATTGCATGGAGCCGGAAAGACATGGAGCGCCCCCTCTATATAAGCATGGTGGAAAAGCGGGAAAACTGCACCGTCATCTCTTACCGCTATCTGGACATGGACAATACGTTTACATTGCCGTTTATCGATGATGCCGCCATTGAGAATTCGCTGAACTGCCTGGCGGCCTGTCTTTATCTGATGCTTCCCGCCGAACTGATAACGGAGCGTATGGCGAAATTGGAGCCCGTGGCCATGCGTCTGGAGGTGAAGGAGGGGAAGAACAACTGCCTGCTGATTAACGATAGCTACAATTCAGACCTCGGCTCGCTGGACATTGCCCTCGATTTCCTTTACCGCCGCTCGCTTTCCAAAGGCTTGAAACGAACGTTGATTCTTTCTGATATCCTGGAGACCGGGCAGAACGCCTCCACCCTTTACCGGCAGGTGGCGCAGCTGGTCGGCAGCCGGGGCATCGAACGCATCATCGGCGTGGGCAGCGAGATATCTTCGTGTGCCGCTCGTTTTAGCATGGAGAAAGCCTTTTATCCCGACACGGCCACGCTGATGAGTGTGATTGCGCAGGGCGAACTGCCTCTTGAGAATGAGATAATCTTGATAAAGGGCGCGCGCAAGTTCGGCTTTGACGCCTTGACGGAAATGCTCGAGAAGAAAGTGCACGAGACGATACTGGAGGTCAATCTTGGTGCCATGATAGCCAATCTGAACCATTACCGCGGCAAGCTGAAGCCCGAAACCAAAATGGTGTGTATGGTGAAAGCTTCGGCCTATGGCGCCGGGTCTTACGAAATAGCCAAGACGTTGCAAGAGCATCGTGTGGATTACCTTGCCGTGGCGGTGGCCGATGAAGGTTCGGAACTGCGTAAGGCAGGCATCACGGCCAACATCATCATCATGAATCCGGAAATGACCGCTTTCAAGACCATGTTCGACCATAAGCTGGAGCCCGAGGTGTATAGCTTCCATCTGCTGGACGCATTGATAAAGGAGGCGGAGAAAGAAGGCATAACCCATTTCCCGGTTCACATCAAGCTGGACACGGGGATGCACCGGTTGGGCTTCGCTCCGTCGGATATCCCCCGGCTGATTGAAAGACTGAAAGGGCAGAACGCCGTCATTGCCCGTTCCGTTTTCTCCCATCTTGTAGGGAGCGACTCGCCGCAGTTCGACGCCTTCACGCGCCGGCAGATCGAGACCTTCGAGTCGGCTTCGGCCTGCCTGCAGGAAGCCTTCCCGCATAAGATACTCCGGCACATCTGCAATTCGGCCGGCATCGAACGCTTCCCCGGAGCGCAGTTCGACATGGTGCGTCTGGGCATCGGCCTCTATGGCATCAGCCCCATCGATAACTCCATCCTGAACAATGTCAGCACGCTCAAGACTACCATCCTGCAGATACGCGAGGTGGCCCGGGAAGACACCGTGGGCTATAGCCGGAAAGGGCGCCTGACGCGTCCGTCGCGCATCGCTGCCATCCCCATCGGTTACGCCGACGGCCTGAACCGCCATTTGGGCAACGGCAATGCCTATTGCCTGGTGAACGGCAAGCGGGCGGCGTATGTGGGCAATATCTGCATGGATGTCTGCATGATTGACGTGACCGACATCGACTGTAAGGAGGGCGACAGCGTGGAAGTCTTCGGCGACCGCCTGCCGATAACGGTCCTCTCGGACGTGCTCGGCACCATTCCTTATGAAGTGCTGACCGGTGTTTCCACACGGGTGAAGAGAGTCTATTACCAAGATTAAGAAACCGTTTCGAAGGAACATCGGGAGGACGTTTGTTGCCGAAAACCATATTAAATTTTATCTTTGCATCAAATTAAAATCAATACAGTTATGACGAACTTTCTTTTATTGGGCCTTCTGCCCAGCGGCTCCGAGTGGATTATCATCGCGTTGGTCATTCTGCTGCTCTTTGGCGGCAAAAAGATTCCGGAACTGATGCGCGGCCTGGGCAAAGGAGTGAAAAGCTTCAAGGACGGTGTGAACGAGGCGAAAGAGGAAATCAATAAGGCCAAGGAAGATTTGGACAAACCGGCGGAGGAGAAAAAGTAATCTGTACATCTACATGGCGGAAAAAGAACTGACGTTTTGGGATCATCTGGACGAGCTGCGCCGTGTGCTGTTCCGTGTGCTCGGCGTATGGTTCGTATTGGCGGTGGTTTACTTCATTTTCATGCCCTATCTGTTCGATAAGGTGATACTGGCCCCTTGCCACAGCGATTTTGTCTTCTACGACTTGTTGCGCCGTATAGGGGGAGCGTTGAACTTGCGGGATGAATTCTTCACGCAGGAGTTTCACGTGAAGCTCATCAACATCAATCTTGCCGCACCGTTCTTTGTGCACATGTCTACCGCCTTCTGGATGTCGGTGGTGACGGCCGCTCCTTATCTTTTCTATGAAATATGGCGCTTTGTCAGCCCCGCCCTTTATCCCAACGAGCGCAGGGGGGTGAAAAAGGCGTTGTTCATCGGCACGGTGATGTTCTTTGTCGGTGTGCTGCTGGGCTATTTCATGGTCTATCCGCTGACTTTGCGTTTCCTCTCCACCTATCAGTTGAGCGCGGCCATCGAGAATCAGATATCCTTAAATTCGTATATCGATAACTTCATGATGCTGGTGCTTTGCATGGGGCTGGCGTTTGAATTGCCGTTGCTGACGTGGCTGCTTTCTCTGCTGGGGTTGGTGCACAAGACGTTTTTGCGGAAATACCGCCGGCATGCCGTTGTCATCATTGTGATTGCGGCGGCCGTCATCACTCCCACGGGCGATCCCTTCACCTTGTCCGTGGTGGCCATCCCGCTCTACCTGCTCTATGAACTGAGTATCCTGATGATAAAAGACAAAAAAGAACCTTGCGCTCATGAAGAATGAGGTAAGAGAGCATTATGAACTGCTGCTGGCCGTGTGTAGGGAAGAAACGCTTCCTCTGCATCTCTGCTATCGGCGCATGCGGGAGTTGCTGGAGCATTTGTGTCGCACGCAGATGGAAGATGGCAGCCTCCAGATGACCGACCTTTCGGCCCGCATCAACTTCGTGGCATCGAAAGCGGGGCTTACCGTCGCGGAGCAGAACCGCCTCCATACGTTCCGGTTGACTTCGAATGCGGTGATGAATCGCCGGCTTGTCCCTCAACGGGAATCATTGCTGCGCGATGCCAAAACATTGGCTTTCTTCATCAAACGGCTGACGGGCGAAGACATCCCCGCCGGACTGTATCGTCTGTTGCCTCGGGCAGATGCGACCTATCGTGTGGAGCCCCCGGCCAAGCAACGGGTGAAGCGTATGCGCGTCTGTTTTCAGTATTCGGACGAGGCTTATCTGTATGTATTGCCGGCAGACAGTGTGACGGATGAGCCGCTGCGCGTTCGCCGCAACCTGCCCGGAATCAACGAAGAGTTTGCCGAAACCTGCCGGCTTTTGTGGAGGCATGCGCAGCTCAACCTGCTGGATGTGGCAGTGGACGAGAACGGCATACTGACCCCTTCGTTTATCATATTGGAGCCCGATTATCTGATAGACATCAGTTCCCTGGCCGAATGCTTCAGGGAGTATGGCCATCATCCCGCCAACTATCTGCTGGCGCGCCTGCAATCGCCGGATAACGCCCGTCCGCTCCTGCTGGGTAACATTGCCAACCTTTTTCTGGACGAATGGATTCATGCCAAAGAGACGCCCGACTATCAGGCATGTATGAAGAAAGCCTTCCGCACCTATCCCATCGAACTGGCTGCCTGTGCCGACTTGAACGACAAGGAAAAAGAAGCCGAATTCTTTGCCGACTGCAAGCGGCATTTTGAGAATATCCGCCGAACCGTGACGGAAACCTTCCGCGCGCCGGGCTATGAGTTGGACCGGACGGATGCGGTGCTGGAACCTTCGTATATCTGCGAGGCGCTGGGCTTGCAGGGACGGCTGGACTACATGCAGCGCGACATGTCGTCTTTTATAGAAATGAAATCGGGCAAGGCGGACGAATATGCCATCCGCGGCAAGATAGAACCCAAAGAGAACAACAGAGTGCAGATGTTGCTTTATCAAGCCGTGCTGGAATATGCCATGGGGATGAATCACAGGCAGGTGAAAGCCTATCTGTTCTATACCCGCTATCCGTTGCTCTATCCGGCACGCCCGTCGTGGGCCATGCTGCGGCGCGTGATGGATGTGCGCAACCGGATTGTGGCCGCCGAATACGCCATTCAGTTGCATAACAGCCCGCACTACACGGCCGAACGCTTGAAGGATATCAATCCCGACACCTTGAACGAGCGCCGTCTGGACAATGCGCTCTGGAAACGTTTCCTCTCTCCCTCCATCGATGCCGTGGCACGGCAAATCCGTTCGCTTTCCCCTTTGGAACAAAGCTATTTCTATGCCCTCTATAATTTCATCACCAAAGAACTCTATACGTCCAAGTCGGGCGATATCGACTATGAAGGACGTACGGGCGCTGCCTCGCTTTGGCTTTCCACGCTGGCAGAGAAAAGCGAAGCCGGAGAGATTCTGTTTGATTTGCTGATTCGGGAAAACCATGCGGCAGCTCCTCACAAGCCTTATTTGTCACTGTCACTGCCGTCCGTCACTCCCGCATATTCTCCGGCGGCAAGTCCCGGCGTTGGCGGAGATGACGGCCTCATGCCGGCCGTCGCTCCCGCGTCTTCTCCGGCGGCAAGGCTTGGCGTTGGCAGAGATGACAGCCTCATGCCGTCCGTCACTCCCGAGCCTTCTTCGGCGGCAAGTCCCGGCGTTGGCGGAGATGACGGCCCCATGCTGGCCGTCACTCCCGCGTCTTCTCCGGCGGCAAGTCCCGGCGTTGGCGGAAATGACGGCCCCATGCCGGCCGTCACTCCCGAGCCTTCTCCGGAGGCGACGAGCGGGACAGAGCGGGACGGATTTTCTGTACTGTCGGCACCGGTGCTTCCCAATTTCAGGCAAGGCGACGCGGTGGTGCTTTACGAACGGAATGCGGATACCGACAACGTGGCCAATAAGATGGTGTTTAAAGGTAATATAGAGTATATTGCCGATGATGAAGTGCGCATCCGTCTTCGGGTCACCCAGCAGAATGCGGGCGTGCTGCCTGCCGACAGCCGCTACGCCATCGAGCACGACCACATGGACACCTCGTCGCGGAGCATGTATCTGGGACTTTCCTCCTTCCTTTCCGCGACGCGGAGAAGGCGCGACCTGCTGCTGGGGCAGCGTACGCCGGAATTCGACTCCTCTTTTAGCGCGGAAATTGCGGCGGCGCCGGATGATTTTTCACGGATTATATTGAAAGCCCGTGCCGCCCGCGATTATTTTCTGCTGGTGGGACCTCCGGGCACCGGGAAAACCTCTCGTGCGCTGCGTGGCATGGTAGAGGCCTTTTACAAAGAGGGCAAGCAGATTTTGTTGCTTTCGTACACCAACCGTGCCGTCGATGAAATAAGCAAGGCCTTGTCTGCCATCGTGCCGGCGATAGACTTTATCCGCATCGGCAGCGAATTCTCTTGCGCCGAGGCGTTCCGCCCCCATCTGATGGAGAATGTGCTCGAAACCTGCGTCACCCGTCGGCAAGTGCGGGAACGCATTGCCGGCTGTCACGTCTTTGTGGGCACGGTTGCCACACTCTCTGTCAAGACCGACCTTTTTCGGTTGAAAACGTTCGATGTGGCCATCGTGGACGAGGCGACCCAAATCTTGGAACCGCAACTTCTGGGACTGTTGTGTGCCCGTACTCCTGCCGGCGAGGATGCCATAGGCAAGTTCATCATGATAGGCGACCATAAACAGCTGCCGGCCGTGGTGTTGCAGCCGTCCGTGCAGTCGGAAGTGCGCGATGAGGCCTTACGGGCCATCGGCTTGTACAACCTGAAAGATTCTCTTTTCGAACGCCTTTATCGCAACCTGCTCCAATCTTCCGATGCCGCCCCGCTTTCTCCGGGAGTCGGTTCCCCGTCTCTTGCCCGTTCTTCGGGCGGTGCTCCTCATTTCGACATGTTGTGCCGTCAGGGGCGCATGAACGTGGAGGTGGCGGCCTTTCCCAACCGCGCCTTCTACGGCGGTTTGTTGCAACCCGTCGGTTTGCCCCATCAGCAAGGCAAGCTTGCTCTTTCGCCCGAACTGTGCGGCAACGAGTTTGCCCCGTTGCTCACCCGCCGTGTGGCCTTCTTGCCTTCCGAGGCGGAGTCGTCGGGGCAGTCTGCCAAAGTCAATCATTCGGAGGCGCGGATTGTGGCCCGTCTGGCGGCAGCCGTCCATCGTCAATATGCCTCCTCCTCGGGCTTCGACGCCTCCGCCACTCTGGGCGTCATCACCCCTTATCGCAGTCAGATAGCCCTGATAAAGAAAGAACTGGCCGCCATGGGCATCCCTTCTCTGAATGACATCCTTGTAGATACGGTAGAACGCTTTCAGGGCAGCGAACGGGATGTGATTATCTACTCTTTCTGCGTGAATCGCGCTTACCAGCTGAGATTTCTGGCCAATATGACGGAAGAGAACGGCGTCCCGATTGACCGGAAACTGAATGTGGCCCTTACCCGTGCCCGCAAGCAGATGTTCATCACGGGTGTGGTGCCGCTGCTGAAGCTGAACCCCGTCTATGCCAAGCTGCTGGAGGCAGTGGGGTATGAATAAGTCCGGGAGGATAGGGGAGGGGCTTTGCCCCATGCCTGTGTAAAGTCTGCGTCGCTTGGGAGAAAACCTGGCGACTCCCGTGCAAAAAACCGGTGTCTCCCGTGCAAAAACTTGGTGCCTCTCGGGCATAAACTTGGTGACTTCCGTACAAAAACTTGGTGACTTCCGTGCAAAAACTTGGTGACACCCGTGCAAAAGCTTGGCGACTCCCGTGCAAAAACTTGGTGCCTCTCGTGCAAAAACTTGGTGCCTCTCGTGCAAAAACTTGGTGACTTCCGTGCAAAAACTTGGCGACTCCCGTGCAAAAACTATCGGCAGATTAGGGGAAGACCTTTGTTTGCACACTGCGTTTATATATCCGCACACTGCGTTTGTATATCCGCGCATTGCGTTTATGCGTTCGCGCACTGCGTTTAGAGATTTCTCCCCGGCGACGACAAACTTTTCACCAAGGCGAAGATAAACTTTTCTCCCGTTAGACGATAAACTTTTCACCGGGGCGACGACAAGAATTGAGGCCGTAGAACGGAACTTTTAATATATATTATGCTTATTTGTTTTCTTTATAGAGCTTCCCGGCAGTATCGTATGCGGTGAAACGCTATCTTTGCGACACGTTTTTTCATAGAGATTTAGATTTAAGGTTAGAAAAATTGTGGAAGTCGTGAGACTTCCCTTTTTTTTATCTGACGGTAAAGCCCCCTGTAAAACAATCGTAATGCTTACAGGGGGCTTTACTGTCGGAAGCTGCTTGGGTGTTGTTTCAGCTTCCTCCCGGGAGTGTTTTTTTCGAGAAGTTGGTCTGCCTTTCAAAGGTGGCGTGGCGGGCTGTGTGACGAAGGGAACCGGACAAATGTACGGAAACCTGTAATCAGAGAAGCCCGCGGGCCGAAAGGTATCTTTCCGCTTCGATTGCGGCCTGACAGCCGGTGCCGGCGGCCGTAATGGCCTGACGATAATGGGGGTCGGCCACGTCTCCGGCGGCAAATACTCCCGGCACTTTGGTGCGTGGGGTTCCCGCCTCGGTGACGATATAGCCTACTTCATCCGTCTCCAAATAGGGCTTGAATATATCCGAGTTTGGTTTATGTCCTATGGCAAGGAAGAAACCGTCGATGGGCACATCGTAGCGTTTCTCGTCCGGCCGGCCCATGCGCTGCACCAAGTGCACGCCTTCCACACCGTTTTCGCCATACAGTCCCACTGCGTTATGCTCGAACAGCACTTCTATTTTTTCATGTTGCATCACGCGCTCTTGCATAATCTTGGAGGCGCGAAGGTAGGGCTTGCGTACTATCAGGTAGACTTTGGAGGCCAGCCCGGCAAGGTATACCGCTTCTTCGCAGGCGGTATCTCCGCCTCCCACAACGGCCACGGTCTTCTTGCGATAAAAGAAACCGTCGCAAGTGGCGCATGCGCTGACTCCCATGCCGGCGTATTTCTTTTCGTCTTCCAATCCCAGATACTTTGCCGCGGCGCCGGTAGAAATAATCAGTGTCTCTGTTTCTATGGTCTTTTCTTCGTCTATCGTAATCTTATAAGGGGCTTTGCTCAGGTCGGCGGCGGTAGCTACGCCATACCGCAAATCTGCGCCGAAACGTTCGGCCTGCTTCCGCAAATCTTCCATCAGTTCAGGGCCTCCTATCCCTTGCGGATAGCCCGGGAAGTTTTCCACCTCGGTGGTTGTGGTCAACTGGCCGCCGGGTTGCAATCCGGCGTAGAGCACGGGCGAAAGGTTGGCTCGGCCTGCGTATATAGCGGCCGTATAGCCGGCAGGTCCGGAACCGATAATCAAACATTTTACTTTTTCTGTTTCCATGATTATTGTCTTTTTTTGTTATGTATTCTTTTTAACGTCCGCGAAACGGCAGCCGTGAGCTTTCTCATCGCAAGTCAATCAGTTCACCAGCTGAAGGAATGGAACGAAAGTCTCTCCGGGCAGCCGTGAGCTTTCTCATCGCAAGTCAATCAGTTCGGCTGTCGGATATGCCTTTTTGTCAAAAACGAAAAGGCTGTCGGGATATGTCTGTCCGGTCTGATAAGAATGGATGATGATGACTGTCGCGTCTCCTTGTCGCTGCGCCATGCTGATGTGTGTGGGCCGATATGTGTCTTTCGTCACATAGAGGATGATGCACTGCGGGTTCTTCTTCCGTTCCGTGGCGGTCAGCACTATTTTATAAAGCGATTTGAGCCGGGGGGTGTCCGTATCACCCATTTTCAATCTATATCCTTGTTCGTAAAGCGATAAGAGGGCGTATGGATTGATGCTTTGCAATTCTTCGGGTGTGGGTTCGGACACATTTACTTCATCTGAAGCGGAAAGGTAGCTCCATTGCGTATGCCCGTCGAACCAGGTCTTTGCTCCATCTGCCTCTAAGAGGAATTTGTCTCCCTTCAGACGAATGGTGCCGGCAGAGGAGCCTTCGGGGGCCCTCACCGTAAAAGAGATTTTAACTCCTCCTGATTTTCTGAATGTCTCGGCGACACGGTCGAGCACTTCTTTGGCATCCGGCTGCTGCGCCACGATGGGCAAAGCGACGGCGGACATCCATATACAGAACAAAAGGCGATTGATTTTCAACATTTCCATTCATTTTTGCCGAACAAGGATGTATTCCCTATCCGCGTTCTAATTAAAACACGATTTATTGCAAATTGTTCAGGCGCATTTCCAAGTCATTCTCGTCTATACAGAGTACGTCGCGAGGTTTGCTGCCTTGTGCCGCCCCTACTATTCCGGCTTTCTCCAGCTGGTCCATGATGCGTCCGGCACGGTTATAGCCGATGGAGAATTTCCGCTGGATAAGCGAGGTGGAGCCTTGTTGATGGATGACCACCAGACGGGCAGCGTCTTCGAACAAGGGGTCCAGGCGCCCCATATCGACATCTCCCAAGTCGCCGCCGGCATTCTCGTCAACGTATTCCGGCAGGTAGAAGGCGGTGGGGTATCCTTGCTGACGGGCAATGAAATTGGTTATTTCCGCCACTTCGGGGGTATCGATGAAAGCGCACTGCACACGCACCGGATTGGCACCTTGCAGGAACAGCATATCGCCTCGTCCTATCAGCTGATTGGCTCCCGGACGGTCGAGGATGGTGCGCGAATCGACCATTGCCGACACACGGAACGCTATACGGGCCGGGAAGTTGGCTTTGATCGTACCCGTAATGATGTTGGTGGTAGGCCTTTGCGTAGCGATTATCATGTGGATACCCACGGCACGCGCCAACTGGGCGATACGGGCAATGGGCAGTTCCACATCCTTGCCGGCCGTCATGATCAGGTCGCCAAACTCGTCGATGACCACCACGATGTAGGGCATGAACTTATGCCCCTTCTCGGGATTCAGGCGACGGTTGATGAACTTCTCATTATACTCTTTGATGTTACGCACATGGGCGGCTTTCAGCAAATCGTAACGGGTGTCCATTTCCACACAAATGGAGTTCAGGGTTTGCACCACTTTCGTCACATCCGTGATGATGGCATCTTCTCCATCCGGCAATTTGGCAAGGAAATGATGCTCGATGACGGAATAAATGCTGAACTCCACTTTTTTGGGGTCTACCAACACAAACTTCAGTTGCGCCGGATGCTTCTTGTATAACAAGGAGGTGATGATGGCATTCAGCCCCACAGACTTACCCTGACCGGTGGCGCCTGCCACAAGCACGTGAGGCATCTTGCACAAATCTACCATAAAGACCTCGTTCGTAATGGTCTTGCCAAGTGCAATGGGCAAGTCATAGGTAGCCTCCTGAAATTTCTTACTGCCTATGATGCTTTGACCGGAAACGATTTTCGGGTTGGAGTTAGGTACTTCGATACCGATGGTTCCCTTGCCCGGTATAGGGGCTATGATGCGGATGCCCAATGCGGAGAGGCTGAGGGCGATATCGTCTTCCAGTCCTCGGATTTTGGCAATACGCACGCCTTGTTCGGGGGTGATTTCATAAAGCGTCACGGTAGGCCCCACCGTAGCCTTGATGGTGCTGATTTCTATGCCGAAGCTGCGCAAGGTGTTGATAATCTTATCCTTGTTGGCGTTCTGTTCTACCATATCGATTGTGGGCCCGTTGTCGTCATAATGTTTCATGAGGTCTATCGTCGGGTAATGGTAGTTCTCCAAATCCAGGCAAGGGTTGTAGGGCTCTGTCTCTTTCCCTACATATTCTTCCTCTTCCGTTGTTCCCACTTGGAATGCCGGTTCTTTTTCTTCCGGATGTTCCCGCAGAGAAAGTTCCGGCTCAGGAGTCTCGATAGTCATAGGGATATCTGCGTCTTTTGTCGGAAAAGTTTTGTCTTTCGCGTCAGTGCCTCCTAAGTCAAGGGTAATTTCATCCTGGGGGTCATCCTCCTCTTCGGGCTGAATCGTCTTTTCCTCTCTTACGGTCGCGGCTTCCGCAACGGACTTTTCTTCTTCCACTCCCCAAGACGTCTTAAATTCTTCCGGAGTTTCGCCCGGCAGACTTTCCGCCTTCTGCTTGCGCTTCAAGAAGCTAAGAGAAAGCAGTTTGCGCAACCAAATAATGGTTTTGGCACTCAGATAGATAAGAAAACAGATGGCTGTCACCAATAATAGCATCCATACACCCGGCACTCCCACTTGCGATGTCAGCCAATTACTTACATTGTATCCATGCATTCCGCCCAGATAGAGGAAAGAGTCCTTGTATTGGTCCACAAAAACGAAACCGAAAAAGACGGAGAACCAAATCAGCAGGAGCGAACAGCCGATAAACCACTTCCACAGGCGTACCGCACGTACTTTCATCAGCTTCAGTCCGGTTACCGCCAGAAAGACAAGGATGAAGAAAGAAGAAATGCCGAAACAATCGTTGATGAGATAGCTTGCCAACTGTGCTCCGCGAGAACCCGCATAGTTCTTCACCCCATTATGGGTAGAGGCCAGCTCCTGTGCATTGCCTCCGTCGAGGATGCTTTGGTCGGCTGCTCCCGTAAAGAAGAACGACGAGAAAGCAAGCAATAAATAAACAGAGAAGATGACAAGCATCAAGCCTATTACGAAATGCATTGTCTCATTTTTTAATATGGCCGCCACTTTTCTGAAAAACGAAGGCGACAGCTCTGTATCTTTGACCGTTGAATTTTTTCTTGCCATGTTTCTTATATTAAATGTTTATCACATCAGAATAGATTGCAAATGTAGTAAAAACTATTTTCCAATCTGCTGTTTCATTCTTTAATTCTTCCTTATCCGCCACTGATTCATGGCAGGAAACGATGGAGAAACTACATCGGCTCTCCCATATAAAGAGTGCTGGCACGGCATTGGGAAAACGGTCATTTCTCGTGTCGCAGGGAAGATGCCATAATAAAATCCCCGCTTCGCGATATCACATCGGGAAGCGGGGATCCTTTTATTCTCATAAAAGTGGTTACGTAATTATGACTAACTAATTCATTCAAATCTGATGTTGCAAAGATACGGCGCCGGCAGATAGTGTGCAATCCCTTAAATTAGGTATAATGGAAGAATGCAGTCATTATAATTAGGTAAGAACGCTTGAAAATCAGGAATTGGCATAGCTGTGCATGCCGCCTAAGACGTAATTCACTCCGAAATAGGTCATCAGAACCGTGAGGAAAAAAGCAATCATGCAGGCATGAAAGAAGAGGGGCCGTCTAAAGAGGCGCAGGCTGCGCGCATGGAAAGCGGCTCCATAGACCATGAATGTAATCAGTGCCCAAACCTCTTTCGGATCCCATGCCCAATAGCGTCCCCACGATACGTTTGCCCAAACGGCGCCGAGAAAGATGCCGGCGCCGAGAAAGAAAACAGCCGGGTAGAGCAACAGGCGACTGAGCAGCATCAGCCTCACGGCAGCACTGCGGAGACAGAATGCCAGCACTCCGTTCAACATCATAAAAGCAAACAGGGCATAGGACATCATTATCGACGACACGTGCATGCTGAGCCAAGGCGAAACAAGCACGGGCATCAGCGGAGTTATCTGCGGATTCATCTGCCCTAAGTGCGAAACAAGCAGGGCAAAGCCCGACAGCAGAAAGCCGAAAGGCAATGTGAACGGAAAACGCCGGCGAAACAGACAAGCCAGAAACAACGTACACAGGGCCATGAACTGCATGGTCTCGTAGCCGTTGCTCAAGGGTATGCGCCCGCCGATATACCACCGCAAGCCATATCCGAAGAGCTGAAAGAGAAAGGCTCCATAAAGGGCCGTGGAGAGAAAGAGATGTATAGGATGCGAAAGGGGGGCTTGCCCGCCGGCCGGAGAACGACGCAGACCGCAATAGAGCAGATAGAAGAACGCCAGCAGCCCGACCGCCAGATTAAACATGAAAAGCAGTTTGCTGAAAGGGATACGGTTGTAGAGCAACTCGGCGCGTATGCGAGTATCTGAAATCGGCTGCACACTCCCGTCTCCGGGCAGGGGACGAATCAGCGTGCCGTTCTGGAGCATCAGTATCACCCCCACCTTTTCATCCGCTTCTATCACCGCTTTTTCCAAAGATGTCATCGACCGGCGATAGTCCCGTTTTTCTTCCTGTAACTCTTGCAGGCGATAGTTCTGTCCGTCGAACAAATCGACAAGGCGTGCATAGGGCGACGTGAGGTGAAGCAAGCGGCGGAGCTCGGCATTCTTGATATAAATCATCGGTTCGTTTTTCCAGACTTCCGGACGCAGAAGCCATCCGCCGATTACCTGCTCGGGCGTCAAGCCGCCGTAAGTGGATTTGCCGGTGAGCTTCAGCAGGAAATCGCGCGCCAGCGTATTGAAAGGTACCACGCGATCGTGATAAATCACTTGCCGGGAGGCAAGGCTGTCGGCCCGGGTGCGCGACAATGCCGGAAGACTCCTTTTCTGTGCCTGCACCGCTCCTGCCAAACAGAATGACAGACAGACGAACAGCCCTCCTTTCTTCAACAGCGGATGCCGGAGCAGCCGGCGAAACTCGCTCTTGCGACTGAAAAGCAGCCAAAGCATGGAGACTCCCAGTAATATATATCCTGAATAGGTCAGGCTTATCCCCCATGGGTCATAGTTCACCGCCAACCAGCTGCCCTGCATGTCTTCGTCGAACGAAGACTGGTAGAAGCGAAAGCCGGCACGAGAAAAGATGCGGTTCATGGAGACCGGCGGGGCGTCGTGGATGTAACTGATGTAGTCGGCCGGAGCATCTGTGCCGGGATAATATTCAATCCGGAAGCTGTCTAAACGCAAGGTGAACGGCAACTCGACCGGCAGCCCGCTGTCCTGTTCCACATAGCTGTTTGCCTCATTGCCCACTGTGAGATGCATGTAGCCTTTCTTTGCGGAAAGAAATGTAGTCATGGCTCCCGCCAGAATCACGATGAAAGAGGCGTGCAGCAGCAATACGGGAAGACGCAACCACAACCGCTGCCGGAAAAACGTGACAACCGCCCCTGCGGCAAGTGCCCCCCAGAGAGAACAAAACCCGCCGGTATGATATATGTATTTTCCCACAAAATCAGTCCCGTGGCTTTGCTCCACAAAAGTGGTCACACCAAGCACGACCACTATGCAGGCGTATAGAGTTGCGAGAATCTTCTTCAACTTATTGTTCATTGGCTGCACGTTACCGTTCAATAAGGAGCAAACTCCTTATTCTCGAGAGCTTTGACGCCCATACATTCCATTTCTATCAACCAGCCCGGCCGGCAGACCGGAGCATGTACGAATACCATCGGAACAGTGGGAAAGCGATTGTCATACATCTGTTTGACCACCGTATAGTCGGCTATATCGCGCAAGTACACGATTATCTGCCCCAAATCGTCGAAAGTGCAGTCGGCTTCCTTCAGCAGCGTCTCCACATTCTCCCACATACGCTCGGTCTGCTTGCGTATGTTGCCGGGGTGCACCACCTCTCCTTTATTATTGATGCTTGCAGTGCCGGAGATAAACACATGGCGGCGGTCGCCATAATCCACATACGTGCCGCGCTCGAAGCTGACACCATACTCGTATGTGGGGTTCAGATGCGTGGGTGCGTACAAGAAGCGAATCTGTCCCGGCTTCAGGCCGTCTACGGCGTATGTGTCCATCTGCACGGTCACTTTGGGGTCGGCATGACGGCCACCGATGCCCGTACTGGCGATGTAGTGTGTCTTTTCCGTCAGATTCTGTGTGACGAATACCTCGTTGCGCGCCTTCACCACACCGGCATAGTTGACATCCACGTTCTGCACAAAGAACCATGTACGTATGCAGTTGTCGGCCAGCTTGCAGCCTTGATCCATGAGTTGCATCACATATTCGTTCAGCAATAAGCGGGTCTGATACTCCGAGTTGGCGGCACGGTTGAAAGCACTTCCCCCCCAAAGATGCCGATAGGCTCCATGCCTTGCCTCGAATAATCCGTTGTGAAGCACCTGTGTGCGGACATCGGTCAGCAGATAAGCCCAAAGAGCAATCTTCGTACCATCCAGCGGCGGTTGTTCCACAACGGACAGTGCACAGTCCGAGCTTTCTGCCGTGAGTGCCAGCAACACGTCCGCCTGATTGGCGGCGTCGCTCAGGAAGTATCGCTTAAAGACGGCGACTGCACCGTGCAACTTGTCCTCGCGCAGCCGATGATAAGCGTCGGTCACGGCTTTCAGCTGTTCCTCGTAGGTGTCGTCCCGGCGGGTGGCATGAATCATCACGTGATATTCCGATACTCCGCCCTCCATCTCATACCTGAAGATTTCGGTCAAGGAATTCTCTGATTGACAGATCTGTCGTTTCTCGCTATTGTTCATAATCGATTGAAAATTAATAACCTTAAACTACTCCTTGGCGCCATTGTTTATCCACACATCAATCAGGGTCAGCTTCTCCGGCTCTCCCGACAATATGTCCAGATGACCGTGAGCATCATGTCCTTCTTCGTTCAGCACCATGTGCAGGAAACTCTCTTCGGCCCTTCCGGGTTTCACGCGCAATATGCCACCATCTATGGCAGAAGGCACATTCACCAATCCTGCATAACTTTTTCCCTCCGTCAGAAACAATCCTCGGGCGGCAGAAGTGCTGACACCGTGACATGCGATGCACCGGGCGTTGAACACTTTCTGTACGGCTGCATACATGCCCACGTTCATTGTTCCCACATCCATCCGAATCGTATCGGAGACTGTTTTTATCGCATCCCCGGTCAAAGCGTAGAAGTCGACCACACTCTGCCGCAAACGGTTGGTGACGCAGAGTTTCAAAGAGATCACATTCTCGGGGACGCCGGAGAGCACCAGCTGCACAGCCTTTCCGTCCGAACTTGCAGAAAGAGACTTGGACACAACGGAATAGCTGTCGCCTTCCTCGAAACCGGCCAGCACGACATCATATCCCGATGCCCAACTGTTGATGCCGCTGATTGTTCCTGTCAGTTTCACCACACGTCCTTTCGGTGTCACCACCACTTCTTTCTCATGGATGCGGCCTTCGTCGCATGAAGAAAGAAGCACGGCGGAGATCCAATAAGCAGCAAAGAAAATAAAATTCTTCTTCATAAGCATCATCTTTTCCACTGATATTTTCAGAAAGTGTACTGAAGCATGACGGTTGCACAGTGCGTAGCCAGTCCGAGGTTGTCGTTGTCACGGTCGAGCTGCGTGTCGTGCCCCCAACGGGCCACATACTGATACATGGCCTGCAACTTCAGGTTGCATCCTTTGAAGAAGTAGTTCATTCCTACGGCTGGCATATTGAGGAACCCGTCATCATCCGTTCCGTTACGGTTGAAGACATCATAGCGCAGAGCAAGCTGCGTACGGGGAGCGACAAAATAACCGCCTTGCACATACCCGCCCAGATAGTTGTATTTCCGGTGTATCTTCTGGCGTTTTGTAAAACCTACATTCATGTAATACGCCTCGGCAGCCAGATAAAGCTTGTTCTTCAGCATGGCAAACTCCAGACCTACCCGTGTGTCGTTCGTACTCTCGTTTTCACTCTCCACATTGATAGAGCCGGACACGCCGAACAGAATCTTATCTTCGTGCAGGCGGTTGGGATTGCCTTGTGTGGAAGGCATCACACCTTTGGGCATATACGTCAGACGTCCGGCATAGAGCAGAGACGGGATGTGCCAGTCGTCACTGAAAGTCTTTGTAGAGGTATTTACGGAAGCTCCCGTTCCATTGAACAGGCCCGCTTCATAGCCGAACTTGTCGGCAAGCAGTCCATGAATTTCCACACCCAAGTCAAAGCCTGTACCTATGTTCGGGGTGACGGCATTCAAAGAGTGAGGCAGGATGACGGGCGATGTCAACGAAAGAGGCAGGCGCGGAAGAAGCGTTTCGCCCAGCGTCGTCAGGTAGGCATGCGAAAAGGGGGTCTTGAATTTTCCCACCCGGACAGCCAATTGCTTATTCATCTGCACGTCGAACCATGCCTGTTGAAGCAAAGCGCCGCCACCGGCAGCCGCGTTGATGGAAAGATTGAAAGCCACCTTTCCGAAAGCCTTGCCCGTGAATCCCAGCACGGCATAAGGAATGGAGAAGCCTGAGTTGGCCACGTTATCCTGGTTGTATGCCTTGTCCAACCCTTCATCGTCATACCAGTTGAAATTGGCGGAAGTCTGTACTAACAAGTAAGGTTTGAAAACGAAATCTCCCTTCTTGGTTTCGATGGTAAATCCTTCACGTCCCGCCAACGATACTACACCGTTATCTGTATCTTCTTCGTGTTGCGCCATGACACTCAATGGCATCATCATCGTCAGTACAACTCCTATTATCAAATTCTTCATTGTTACTCTTCTGTTTGTATAAATTGTTATTAAAGTGATTTCAAGAAAGCAATCAGTGCGTCGCGGTCTTTCTTACTCATGTTCTTGAATAAATTTTTGGAGGCCTCGCCTTCGCCCCCGTGCCACATGATGGCTTCCACAAAATTGCGGGCGCGGCCGTCGTGCAGGAAGTAGGTGTGCCCGTTTACCCTTTCCTGAAGGCCGATGCCCCACAGCGGAGTGGTTCGCCATTCGTTTCCACGGGCCAAGCCGCTCACATAGTTATCGTTCAGTCCCACGCCCATAATCTCCGAGCCCATGTCGTGGAGCAGGTAGTCGGAATAAGGGTGGATGGTCTGGCTGCCTAACCACGGCAGTTGCGTTCCGTTCAGCAAAGTAGTGCCGCGCGGTTTGGTGTGCAGCGTGGTCACATGGCACAAGTGGCATTTTGCCTTATAGAAGTTCTGCTCGCCCTTGATGACTTCCGGGTCGTTCACATTGCGGCGGGCAGGTACACTGAGGCTTTGCAGATACATGTCCACATTTTCCATGTCTTCCGTCGATACGTCCAGACGGTCATACGCCAACCCCATCATGCTGCCTTGATTCACCTGAGCCTGCCCTTCGCATATTTCTTCGGGATAACGGCTGTTGGTCACGCCCATATCGCTGGAGAAACCAAGTTCTACCGTGAGGTCGGCATGCTGCGCCTTGTTGCCCGACAGACCCAAGCTCCTGACTCCCCTTTCCATGATGTAGTTGCAGCGTCCGCTGATGCCGTATTCCGGGTAGTTGCTCTTGGCGGCAAGCGCCTCTATTTCCTTGGGGTCGAGCGCCATCATTTGTCCCATGCCTACATGACGAAGAGGGATGCGCACCGTGCAGAAGAGGTCTTCAGGTCGGATGCTGTCGGCATACCACTCGGTAATCTTGTAGGTGGGTTTACAGAGTTCATATTCTTCGCCGTCGGGGAATCTGAACTTCTCATACGTATATTCCACTTTCAGCTTGCCTTCAGCCTTTACGCCGTAAATGGCCTGGTCGTGGAGTACCCGTCCGTAGTCTTGGAAGAAAGCGCCGTTCTTGCGCGTGATGTAAACCAGCATGGAAGAGAAACCGGTACTGCCCGAGCCTCCCTCCGTCCATAACGTGGGTTTGGTGCGGCCGGCATTGCGATGGCAACTGCCGCAGGAGTAGCCCGCATAGACCGGGCCCAAACCTCCCCCCATGCCATTGTCGCTTGTGCGGACATCGTCATACAGTCTGTCTCCCATGTTGAAGCGGTGGTCATAGATACCCGTTATCCAGTCGGAAGGTGTATCAAAAGCAATGGAGGAGCTCAGGAAATTGGTTGCAGTCCCGGCAGACAAGGCAAATCCCGAGGGAACTTCTATGTCCTGCGCCTCGATGCCGTCGTCGTCACAGGCACTGAAAGCCAACAAACCCGAAAGGAGAAATGAATATTTGAAGATTTTAATCATCATACATTAGTCACTTTATGAAAACAAAAGATACAAACACAGCAAAAGTAAAGGAAGGATTATCTAAATCCGACCCTTACTTTCATTTTTTTCAAGAGAAGGCAGTTACTTGATTACTCGAGCCTTCCCATCTTTGAATATGAGGAACTCCAATGTATGGAAGCCACGCAAAGACTGAGTCTTTGCTATCTTTTTATCATCTTCGTCGTATTCGCCGGTCCAGTCGAGGTCACCGAAGCTGGCTTTTTCCAATACCTGAACGATACCTGCCTGATCCAATGGCCAGCTGTCCATATTAGGGTCGAGTCCTCTGTCGGCTACGGGGCCGAACAAGAATGCTTCACTGGTTTCCCACGGTTCACGAGCCACCAACCATTGTGCGGCGCACGCATTCATAGCGGCTTGTGACGGTGCCTTTTGGAAAGCCACCACAGCTTCGTAAAGCTTCGTGTTCTCTCTCTTTAAGTCGGCATAAGTAGGCAACACCACCACATCTACGTAATCTGTGACGACAGGCTTCAAGACCTCTTCGGACAATTTTGCGGCGGCAGGTTTCAATTTGTTCTTCAAAATCTCCGCCAATGCCTGACAAGCTTTCGACGCTTCCCGTGCCTCAGCACTTGCGATGTTATTGCGGAAAGGAGCAGGAATAGCCCAAATCTTATCGGCTGCATTCGTTATGGCATTCTTCACTTCGGTGTCCAAAGCCGGATTGACTGCGGCAATGGCCTTGGAAAGAGACTTCTCGCTGATGCTTCCATTGCGAGTGCCATAATAGGCATTGCGGATAGAATAAATATTATTGCGGTAGTCTTCGCGAGAGTGCCAGCTATACCAAGATTCCACGGCATACAATGCCTTCTCGGTCTTTCCATCGACGTATAAATCATACGGGTCGCCGATTTTGGCGCCTCCTACTTCATTGGCAATATCCCAACATCCGTCGATAAGGTTCTCTACCGATTTCCCGAAAGTATTTCCTTCTGCAACGGGATTCTTAAACAACTCGGCATAAGGTTTCCCTCCTTTATAAGATTTACTCCAGTCATCGTACAAGTCGTTTGCATCTTGCTGCAAGCGCAGAGCTACCTGCACCATATACTTGCCCCAGTTTTCGGCATTCGCACTTGAATAGTCGATATTCGCAATCTTCGTGTATTCGCTTTCATTGTCGTCACTGCCACAAGACACGGTTGTGAAGGACAGTCCCAAAGCGAGGGACGTTACAAGCCAAACATTCTTTTTCATTTTTCTGAACAGTATTTATAATTATGGATTCTTTCATTTCTTGATGAACCAGCCTACATAGGCCACGCCGATGGAGAACTCATTCTCTCCTGTATACTTTCCTTTCTTAAAGACCTTGTCCGTACCTATCCGGCGGGCTGCATAGTCCGCTTTCACCACCAGATTGGGCAGGGCAAACCAATTAAGGCCTACCGACCACTTGCTCACTTGGCAACGTTTGTCCACCGTATAAGACCCTTCGCCCTTCTCCTGCGGATTGAAGTATTCATAACGGGCATACGGATAAATAACCGGGCAATGCTTGCTCGAAAGGAGGGCACTCAGGTTGACGCCCGCCTCTACGCCATAACAGATTGCCTCTTTGGCAAGGTTCCTCATGGCTCCGTGATAATAGCCCGAAGCATTGGGCAGCGAAACATTGCCGATGGCGTTGGAGTTCTCCACCGTGCCGGAAATCAGATTGGCGCGAGCCGTGACGTACTTATTCTTATACTGTGCGTCCACCGAATAGATGGTGACGGCAGAACGCCCTACGCTGGAGTATTTGTAACGCTTGTCGGCGTTGGCCGTCACGTCGTTGCAATAGTAGAAAGAGGCGCCGACGCGCAGACCGCGGATTCCTCTGTAGTCCAGCCGCGCCACGTAGGCGGGCGACGTAAAGTTGTCGACCTCGAAAAGTCCTTGTTTCCCTCCTTTCACCCAATAGTCGCGGCCGAAGCCGTCGGCATTCAAGCCGGTAACCACCATCGCTTGATAATCGAACGTGGCATAGCCGCGTCCCACCGTACCGAAAGCCGCCAAGCCGGTTTCGTGCCAGGTAGAAGGGATGATGGTGGTTTCTCCTTCGGGACGATAGGTGCCGAAGAAATTGATTGGTTCGTGATGCGCATTCGTCAGCCCTACGGGGACAATCATGTGGCCGGCACGCAGGTTGAACGAACGGTGTATCAGTCGGGTGACATGGAACTGCTCGAGAGCCACTTCTCCACCCTTTTCCATCTCCGTCTCATATTCTCCGTTCTCGGCATTCTCCAGTTCCATCTCGGTGCCTACGCCTCCGGCCTCGAACTCTATCTCGGCTCCCAGTATCCACTTCGGGCTGAACTTATAGTCCAAAGCAAGCACAAATCGGGGGATGGCAATCGTGTTTCTGTTTTCTTTGGAGTTGCCGGCCGGCCCGCCGAAACGGTTGATGCCGTAGTCCTTGAAGCTCGCCACCATCTCGCCGTATCCGCCGAAACGGAACGAACGATAGTCTTCGTCTTCCGCGGCCAACTCTTTTTTCTGCTCCTTGGGGGTCGGTGTTTCCGTGTTTACTTCCGTGGGAACCTCTTTCTTCTCATCCGGCTCACCTGCCTGTAAGGCATTGACAGATAATGAGAAACACAAGGCAAATAATCCTACTCTTTTTTTCATTTTTAACCTTAATTTGTGGGGGCAAGGGTAGGAGGTGTCGAAAAGAGAGACAATACCTAAAAACTGTAAAAAGAGTATAAAGATTAGTCATTAGTAGGTAACAACAAAGCACCGACAGGCAAGGGCCGTTTTGAGGTTGAAATTCAATGGTTGTTGAACACTTGTACCTGATAAAACGATGTTCCGGCAATTGACGGGAAAGACGCTTCTTCCTCCGTCAATTTTTGGATGAATCAGTTCGTCTGTTCATCGGTGTCTGTATGCCAAAGCGTAATACGCTATGAATGTCAAAGCTATCACCACACCCAAGACGGGCATTGCCGCTCCCATGATACGGGCGTCCTTGGCCAACCATAGGCAGACCGTTAACAGTGCATTCAGCTGGATGTTCAATACACGCACAAGGCGTACGGCCAGCATACATTGCATACCCACATTCTCGTCGGTCAGTCTGACAGGGAAGCTGTAGAAGCGCATGGGCAGATAGGCTGACACACCCAACAACAAGGCGGTAAGAAGCGAAGAGCCTGCCATGGCCCACACATAGGAAGGCTCCACTCCGGCAGGCTGCGGGCCGAAGTGAAAATAAAAGGCCGACGCCCAAGCGGTGAGCAGCAATAAGATGACCACACCTTCCAACACATGGTCGAGCCGCGAAGGCAGGAAACGCAAATCGGGATAATCCGCTCCCGAATAAACCCCAAATTTTATAAGCTTCATGATTAACACTTCTTTTTCTTCATCCGCCCGCTTTTACGTAATGCTTCAGCGATAATCCACTGAAGCTGTCCGTTCGTGCTGCGGAACTCATCGGCCGCCCATTTTTCAATGGCTTCCATTGTCCCGGCATCCACACGCAGGATAAAGCTTTTGGTTGAAGTCTCTTTTTTAGCCACTTTTTAACGATTTACGGTTGTCTATCTGTACACCTTGCCATAGTCAGAAATTGCCGCGCTCTCCACGCACAAAGGAGGCAATGTCATCCATTACATACGCCGCGACGGGCGAAGCCCGGTTATATTCGAAAGGGGTGGCCTTGCCACTACCCTCCTGCATCAGGTGATTCAGCCTCGGATAGGATTTGAAGAAGGCATTCTTGCGATGTAGCAAGCCGGAACGCCATAGGGCGAAGTCTTCCATCGTCACCTGATAGTCGCGTTCGCCTTGCAGGACAAGTATCGGCAACGTCAGTCCGGCAGCCGTCTCCACTGGCCGGTAAGTCTCGGCAAAGTCCCAATAAGAGCGGGGTTGGGCAGCCATCAGTTTATCCGCCTGCTCTTGGACGTCGACCTTGGTGCCGGTCAATGACGCAATATAGGCCAGTTGTTCTTTCAGAGATACATCAAGCGGGCGGGCCGGGCCGGAGAGGATGACGATGCCCGCCGGTATGTCGGACTTTTGCGCAATGCGTGGAGCCAGCATTCCGCCCAGGCTATGGCCTGATACAAAAATGCTGTCAGTCGCAATTTCCGGCAAACCCTCTGCCCGACGCAAAGCGGACAAAGCGTCGTCTACCGTTTCCGTGTCATAATCAAGTGCTCGTCCGGCAGGCACACTGTTTGCACCGTATACTTTCGTCCGCTTGTCATAGCGGATGACCGCGATACCTCGCTCCGCCAGCCCCCGGGCAAGATCTCGAAACGGTTTGTTGGGTCCTATCGTCTCGTCGCGGTCGTTGGGGCCGGAACCATGTATCAGAACGACACAAGGCACCTTGCGCTGTTTCGAGGCAAACACCGGCAACGTCAATGTCCCGGGAAGTTCAAAGCCATCGGCGCCTACGGTAATCTCCCTCTCAGTCATCTTCGCCGCATCATATGACACCGGTTTGGCGGAAGAAAGCGCAGGCACCGGAGCCAGCCGAATGGTATTCATTCCCCCGTTCGCGTCAAAAGCCAATATAAACCGAAGGCTGTAGCGCTCGAACATCAAATCGCGATAATAGACAGCCGCTCCTTGTATGGCATCTGTCTGCCAATCTCCTTTCGATTGCAACGGGCCGAAAGTTTTCTCTGTCTGTCTGAAAGTATCATTGAAATCGGCGGGTGAGAGTTTAGCCTGCAACTCTTTGTTCAAGGCCGCATGAACGCTGTCGCCCTGTCCCGCCGCAAAAAGTTCGTAGATGCGTTGCGCACGTACTATGTGGCTGTTTTGCGCATGAACGACACATACATAACCCGACAGAAAGCCGATCCCAATCAGCACCCATCTTAAAAAACCGAAAGCACTCATTTCCTGAAATATTAATGGTTCAACGTTCCTGTGTTCACTACCGGTTGCGCCGCCTCATCCGCACAAAGCACCACCAACAAATTGCTGACCATGGCCGCTTTCTTCTCTTCGTCCAGGTCCACAACTCCTTCATCAGACAATTTATGAAGCGCCATTTTCACCATGGAAACCGCTCCTTCCACAATCTTCTCGCGGGCGGTAATGATGGCCGATGCCTGCTGGCGCCGCAACATCACTGCGGCAATCTCGGGCGCATAAGCCAAGTAGTTGATGCGTGCTTCCACTACCTCCATGCCTGCCATGGCCAGACGTTCGTTCAGCTTCTGCTCCAACTGCTCGTTGATTTCCTCGCCGCCCGAACGAAGCGTCAACTCCTCCTTATCAGTCTCGTTGTCGTCGTAAGCATACTGTCCGGCCACCTGACGCAAGGCTGCATCGCTTTGTATCTTGACGAAGTTCTCGAACGCATTCATCCGTCCGGCCACCGCATATCCGCCGCTTGCCTGCCTGTTGTTTCCCACGCCTGCGGCAGATGCCGCCATAGTCTGCGCGTCAATCTCGAACATCGCCTTATAGGTATCCTTCAATTTCCACACCAGCACCAGGCCTATCAGAATGGGATTGCCTATCTTGTCGTTTACCTTAATAGGTTCCACGTCCAGATTGCGTGCGCGAAGCGAGAGTTTCTTCTTGTCCAAGAAAGGATTGACCCAAAAGAACCCGGTTTCCTTGAACGTCCCTTTGTACTTTCCGAAGAACACCATGGCCCGCGCTTCGTTCGGTTCCAGCTGCATGTATCCCGCAATCAAAATAAACCAGGCCACCGACAGGATTATTGCCACGATCACAAGCGCCGCACTATGGTTTACACCGATGATAAAAGCGGATAAGATTATTGCGCTAAGCACGATTAAATGTAAGAATAAGGCAACAAAACCATTCACTCTTAAACCTTTGAAATCCAACTCTTTCGTTTCCATACCTAATAGATTTAATTAATATCATTATGATATCACAAATATATCTATTATTTTTCATAAAAAGCAAAAAGGAAAGGATGAAAGAACGGCTGTTAAAACAAATTAACAATCGAATAAGGGGCGGCTGAATTTCATCCGGGATATTTATTAAGCATGGATTTAAAACCGATTGCACCCCGGCAATTATCTTTGCCACATTCTGTCATTTCCCTGTCAAGGACGTGTCAACGTCGTGTCTGCTCCGTATCTATAGAAGTGGAGGTTATGCGGAGGTTATACGGAGTTGATACGGAGTTGATACGGAGGATATACGGAGCTGATACGGAGCTGATGCGGAGGATATGCGGAGAAGTTATGTTGACGGGCCGTTGATACGGAGATGATACGTAATGGTTGGGCTTCAAAGCTTTATTTATTTACTTGCAAAAGTGCGGAAGTTCTTTTCTTTTTGAGTATTTTTGCGCAAAATACAAAAGAAATAGCCCTATGACAAAAGCCCTGTTTTTAGATATTGACGGCACATTGGTCAGCTTTAAGACGCACGAAATCCCTCTTTCTGCCATCGAAGCATTGACCACCGCAAAAGCCAAAGGCATGCGCATCTTCATCGCCACAGGACGTCCGCGCATCGTCATCAACAATCTTTCGGCCTTGCAAGAGCGAAATCTGATAGACGGCTATATCACCATGAACGGAGCCTATTGCTTCGCTGAAGATAGCGTCATCTACAAAAGTCCCATCCCTACAGCGGAAGTGGATGTACTGACTGCCTTCTGCCATAACCGGAACATTCCCTGCATCCTTGTTGAAGAGAATGACATCTATGTGAACCAACCGAACGGAATAGTAGAAGAGATTTTCCATGAACAGCTTAAAATAGCCCCCATCGGAGCAAGACCCTATAGCGGCAATCATTCGGGGCAGGAGATTTATCAGCTGACCCCATTCATCAATACCGATGAGGAGCGGATTTTACTGCCTGCCCTTCCAAACTGTGAAATGGGACGCTGGCATCCCGCTTTCGTTGACGCGACGGCTAAGGGAAACACCAAACAGAACGGTATTGACTTGATTATCCGTCATTTCGATATCCAAAGAGAGGAAACCATGGCCTTCGGCGATGGAGGAAACGATATCGGCATGTTACGCCATGCCGGCGTAGGCATAGCCATGGGAAACGCCCAAGAAGATGTGAAAGCTGCCGCCGATTACGTAACCTCCGGGGTGGATGACAATGGAATAGCCAATGCCTTGAAATGGTTCAAGATAATCTGATGTCAAACTACGAGAACTGAACGCGAATCACTAATCAATTTCTGCCGAACATTGAACTTTACTCCCGATAGCCGGAATAAAGAGTTCCAAGATGCCTTGCAACTCATACAATATACCCGCCAGTCCGTCTTCTTGACAGGTAAGGCGGGCACGGGCAAATCCACTTTCCTGAGATACATCTGCGGCATTACGAAGAAAAAACATGTGGTACTGGCTCCCACAGGTATTGCCGCCATCAATGCGGGAGGCAGCACGCTGCACAGCTTCTTCAAATTGCCTTTTTATCCGTTGTTGCCCGATAATGCCAACTTCAGCCTGCAACAAAGGCGCATCCACGAGTTCTTTAAATACACCAAGGCCCATCGCAAGTTGATCGAAGAACTGGAGCTTATCATCATCGACGAGATTTCCATGGTACGTGCAGACATCATCGATGCGGTGGACCGTATTCTGCGTGTTTACTCCCGAAACCTGCGCGAGCCTTTCGGCGGCAAACAGGTTCTATTGGTGGGCGACGTCTTTCAACTGGAACCGGTTGTGAAAGGAGACGAGCGGGAGATTCTGAACCGTTTCTATCCCAGCCCTTACTTCTTTTCGGCAAAAGTGTTCAGTCAGATAGACCTTGTATCCATCGAACTGCAAAAAGTATATCGACAAACCGACACTGCATTCATCAACGTTTTAGATCATATTCGCAACGACACAGTCAATTCTTCCGACCTGCAACTGCTAAATACGCGCTATGGCGCAGAAGTAAAGCAATCGGAGGCGGATATGTGCATCACCCTCGCCACCCGCCGTGACAATGTGGACTATATCAATGATAAGAAGTTGGCGGAACTTCCCGGTGAACCGGTCAGTTTCTTTGGTGAAATCAGGGGTGACTTTCCGGAAAGCAGCCTCCCCACTTCTCAAGAACTCACTCTGAAACCCGGTGCACAAATCATCTTCATCAAGAACGATTTCGACCGCCGCTGGGTGAACGGCACCATCGGTGTCATCAGCGGCTTCGACCCCATTGAGGAAACAATCTACATTATTACCGATGACGGTAAGGAAGTCGACGTGAAACGTGAATCGTGGCGAAACATCCGCTACAAATACAACGAAGAGAAGAAACAGATTGAGGAAGAGGAACTGGGCACTTTCACTCAATATCCTATACGTCTGGCGTGGGCCGTCACCGTGCATAAAAGTCAGGGATTGACCTTCAGTCGTGTGGTCATCGACTTTACCGGCGGAGTGTTTGCCGGCGGACAGACCTATGTGGCCCTCAGCCGCTGCACCTCGCTCGAGGGCATAGAGTTGAAGAAACCCATCAGCCGTGCCGATGTATTCGTGCGTCCTGAGATTGTCAGCTTTGCGACGCGTTTCAACAATCAGGCAGCCATTGACCGTGCCTTAAAGCAAGCGCAGGCGGACATGCAGTATGTCGCTGCCACTAAGGCTTTTGACAGAGGAGATTTCGACACCTTCCTGAACGAGTTCTTTAAGGCCATTCACTCGCGCTACGACATAGAGAAACCGAATATCCGGCGCTTCATCCGCCGGAAGCTTCACATCATCAACACGCTGCGGGAAGAGAATCAGGCTTTGAGACAGGCTGCTCTGGAGAAAGAGAAAACGTTGGTGAAATATGCCCGGGAATACATCCAAATGGGCGATGAATGCTTAAAGCTGGACATGAAAGAAGCTGCCATGAAGAACTACAACAAGGCGGTCAGTCTATGCCCCAAGTTCAAGGAGGCCTGGAAGAAGATAAAGAAGCTGGAAAAGGAAATGCTTAAAAGGTAAAATCTTTGGTTATAAACCGTTTATTCTCTATTTTTGTGTTAGTTTTTTTAACCATACTCCCTACAGCCATGCTTCTGAAACTATATGAAAAGAACAACAATGCTGCCGACCTTCAGCAGGTTATCGATATTTTAAATGACGGCGGCATCATTATCTATCCTACCGACACGATGTATGCCATGGGGTGTCACGGATTGAAAGAACGTGCCATCGAGCGCATCTGCCGTCTCAAAGATATAGATCCGAAGAAAAACGACCTCTCCATCATTTGTTACGACTTGAGTAAAGTAAGCGAGTATGCCAAAGTGGATAATGCCACTTTCAAGCTGATGAAGCGTAATCTTCCCGGCCCTTTCACCTTTATTCTGCCGGGTACCACCCGGCTTCCCAAGATATTCCGTAATCGCAAAGAAGTGGGTATACGCATGCCCGGCAACGTCATCATTCAGGAAATAGCCCGCTTGCTAAATGCTCCTATCATGACCGCCACCTTACCCCGCGACGAGCACGAAGACATAGAATATTGCACCGACCCCGAGCTGATAGAAGAAAAATACGGAGCCACCGTCGATTTAATAATCGACGGTGGCATCGGCAGCACCGACCTTTCTACGGTGGTGGATTGCACTAATGGAGAAATAGAAATCGTACGGCAGGGGGCAGGATGGCTGGATGAATGAATCATCACTCCCTGCCTTCAATGTTCTCGTCAATCACCTTGATTTTCTCTTTGACGAGTTCGATATCCGCTTTCAGTTTTTCCACCTTGCGGTTGATTTCGGTCAATAGACTGTTTCCTTTCTTGGAAGAAGCCGTGAGGAATCCAAGGTTGTTTTCGTAGGTCAGCAGTTCGTTCTTCATGTTTTCAAAAGTGCGTGCCAACTTCTCGCGCTCGCGATAAAGAGTTTGCGGACTGTTTTCCTGGATGGAGACAATTGTTGATTTGAAGTTGCTTATTTTTTTGTTCGACGCACTGATATTGAATTGACTGAACAGCTCATCTATCCGGTTGTGATATTGCTTATAGATTTTGTCCTTTTCTTTGAAAGGCACATGCCCGATACTGTTCCACTCCTTCATCAGATTACGTACCAATTGTGAGGCTTCTTCTGTGTCCATCTCATCGCAGATAGCGTCCAGCTGTTCGATGACGGCTTTTTTCTTTTCCAGATTGTCGTGCTCCGCGGTGCGTTGCGAAGAAGCTGCTTTGTTCTTTTGCTCGAAGAAGTAATCGCAAGCAGAGATAAAGCGTTTCCACACAGCATCCGAATATTTCTTGGTCACCGGTCCGATGGTTTTCCATTCCTTTTGAAGTTTGGTCAGCTCGTCGGCAGTTTGTTTCCAGTCCGTGCTCTCTTTCAGCGCCTCCGCCTTTTCACACAACGCCCGTTTCTTTTCTAAGTTTTCGTACATACTCTCCTTCAATGTCTTGACAAATTCACCTTTCTTGCGGAAGAATTCATCACACGCTTTGCGGAAACGTTCGAAAATCTTCACGTTCATCTTTTGGGGAGCAAAACCGATATTTTTCCATTTATTTTGAAGAGCAATGATTTCTTGTGTCATCTTCTCCCAAGAAGCAAAGTTTGTCAGTTCATTGTAATCAATGGCTTCGATGATTTCACAAATCACGGTTTTCTGGTCCAGATTATTCTGTTCCACTTCTTTCAATGCTTCGAAATGTTGTTGGTGACGACGGTTTACGGCGGTAGAGGCAGCCTTGAAACGTGCCCATATTTCATCGCGCAATTCTTTGGCTACCGGCCCTGTATCTCGAAACTCCTGATGTAACTTTTGCAACTGATGGAAAGCAGAAACCACATCGGGCTCATTTGCCAACTTCTCGGCAGCATCACACAAATGCATCTTGATTTCCAGGTTTTTCTTGAAGTCATACTCACGAAACTCATTGTTCAGTTTCAAAAGGTCGTAGAACTTCTCTACATACAACTGATAGTTTTTCCAAAGTTCGTTGATTTTGCCTTGCGGCAGCAGGGTAACTTCATTCCATTGTTGTTGCAGCTTCTTAAATTCCGCATAGTTTTTGTTCGGGTCATCGGAAGATTCCACCAGCTCCTTCAGTTCCTCGATGATGGAAAGCTTGATTTGCAGATTCATTTCCTTCTGCTTTTCCTGTTCGGCCACAAGTGCACTTCTTTTTTCTTTGATGACGGACATGATGTGTTTAAATTCCTCTTCCAGGCAGTCTGCCTGCGGAACAAAATCTTCTGCCGCTCCCCCGTTTTCAACAAATAACTTTCGCGCCGCTTCTTGTTCGGCATTGTGTAATCTGTAGAAAATCTGCTTCAAGGTATCTATCTCCGGTTTCGCCACATTCTCCACATCGGCGACCATTTCCTTCAGCTTGACCAGAATTTCTTCCTTTGTGAGTTTCCGGTCAACTTCTACAGGCTTTTTTGAAACAACTTCTTCAGCGGGAGTTTCCGTGATTTTATTTTCAGAAACCTCTGCTGCTTTTTTTCCTTCTTCTAACTCTACTGTTTTTTCAGGCAGGTTAGTGTCATGCGCGTCCATCATTGTATCTATTTTTTAGTAACGGGAGAAAACCCGTTGGGGTTACATCAGGCTACAAATTAATGAAATAAAAAGATTACTTCATATATTTTTCCTTGTTTTTTTCTGTTTTTCTTTCGTTTATGACAACAGTACGGTAATACCCATATAAAGCATCATGCCTATAATGTCATTGGTAATTGAAATAAAGGGGCCGGTAGCGATAGCCGGATCAACCTTCAGCTTCTCCAGCGTCATGGGCACCAGCGTACCGAATATAGAGGCAAACATGACGACAGCAAAGAGACTGATGGAAACGGAGTAAGTGACTGTGGCCGTGGCTCCGAAGCGAACAAAATTATAAATATATACCAACAAAGAAATGATGGTGGCGTTGATTGCTGCCACAACAGCTTCCTTGGCAACCTGTTTGAAAGTATCTTTGGCATCCAAAGAACTGTTGGCCAGTCCTTGTACAATGATGGCCGAAGACTGGGTTCCCACGTTGCCTCCCGTACCGCCAATCAGTGGAATGTAGAGAGCCATTTCGGGATGAGCGGCAAAAGTAGTATCAAAATTACCCAATATCATAGAGTTGCCTATGCCGCCCAACATACCGATAATCAACCACGGCAAGCGGGCGGTGGTCTGACGCATTACGTTGTCGTCCGTCTCTACATCCTGTGACAAACCCGATGCCAATTGGTAGTCGCGTTCCGACTGCTCGCGCACCTCGTCCATGACGTCGTCCACAGTAATCTGCCCCACCAGGCGCCCGATACTGTCCACTACGGGAACTGCCACCAAGTCGTACTTTTCGATGACCTGCACCACTTCGTCGATGGAGGTATCTACATGTACCGATATCGGTTCTTTCTTCATCACATGCTTCACCTTTGAGACAGACGGCGAGGTAATCATTTTCTTCAGTGGAAAGACCCCCTGCAAGCGGTCTTCATCATCGATGACATACACATAATAGATTTCATCCAGCTTTTCGGCTTGCAGACGCATCTCTTTCAGACACTCCGGCATACTCCAGTTCTCGTTGACGGTCACCATCTCGGTACCCATCAATCCACCGGCCGTGTCTTCATCATACTTCAGCAAATCCACGATGTCTCCGGCCTGCTCTATGTCCTCGATGTGCGAAAGGATTTCTTCTTGTTTGTCTTCATCGAGTTCACGTATCAGATCCACGGCATCGTCCGTATCCATATAGTCCACAAAACGCTTGGCAATGGTTTCGGAGGGTAGAATTTCAAGAAATTCTTTCCGGACGTCCTCATCCATTTCCACCAGTACGTCGGCCGCTGTTTCATTGTCCAGAAGACGATAGACGAAGCGAGCTTCTTCCGGATCAAGATCATTGCACAGTTCCGCAATATCCGCCGGATGAAGGGCCATCAAAAGCTCCTTGACTGTCTCTGCATCCTTTTCTTCAATCAGTCCTTTGACTCTATCTATGTATTCTTCAGTTATTTCCATTATCCCTAACCGTTAATCACGTTTTTTCAGAGCTGTCGCCACTTTGTTTGTCAAATCAATAAATTCTTGCACGGAAAGTTGCTCCGGTCGTTTATTGAACAATGGGTCTTCCGTCAGCGGGCAATCTTTCCCAAGTATCGGCTTGATGGAATTCCGCAAAGTCTTGCGGCGTTGGTTAAAAGTTGTCTTCACTATCTGCTTGAACAGCTTCTCGTCGCATCCCAACGCTTGCGTCCCGTTGCGCGTCATGCGGATAACGGCGCTCTTCACTTTGGGTGGAGGATTGAACACGTGTTCATCTACGGTGAAGAGGTATTCTACTTTGTACCATGCCTGTATCAGCACGCTCAGGATGCCGTATGCTTTCTTGCCCGGGGCGGAAGCAATGCGTTCGGCCACCTCTTTTTGTATCATGCCCGTACAGCAGGGAATCAAGTCTTTATACTCCAGCATCTTGAAAAATATCTGACTGGAAATGTTGTAGGGATAGTTTCCTGTCAGCACAAAAGGCCTGCCGCCGAACAAGTGTCGCAGGTTCATCTTGAGAAAATCGTCCTCGATGATATTGTCTTCCAATTGCGGATAGGCTTCCCTCAGGTAGGCCACCGACTCATAGTCCAGCTCCACCACTTTGACATCGCGCCCCTTGGGCAGAAGGAAACAGGTCAACACTCCCATACCCGGCCCTACTTCGAGAATGGGAATTTCGGGGCAAGCATCCACCGTATCGGCAATGTCCTGCGCCACTTTCCGGTCGTTCAGGAAGTGCTGGCCAAGAAACTTTTTAGGTTTAACTAATCTCATGTATCAACTAAATCATTACTTTTGCTCCGCAAACGTAAGCTGTCTCACCTGCAATCCCTACGGATTTGTTCTGCAATGAGCCGCAGCCTGCTTTGCGGAACAAAGGTAATTCTTTTCAATGAAGAATAAAGAATGATAAATGAAGAATTTGGATATATCGGATGAAGAAACTCATGAAAAAGACACTGAAAGTTGTACTGCCCATTCTTTTGGGAGGGTTCATCCTTTATTGGGTATATCGTGATTTTGACTTTGGAAAGGCAAAAGCGGTGCTTCTACACACCACAAACTGGTGGTGGATGCTTTTTTCTCTCTTCTTCGGCATCATGAGCCATGTGTTCCGCGGCTGGCGCTGGAAGCAGACGCTGGAACCTTTGAATGCCCGTCCCAAGACCGGCGATTGTGTGGATGCCATTTTTGTGTCGTATGCAGCCAATCTGATACTGCCTCGTCTGGGCGAAGTGTCACGTTGCGGCGTATTGGCCAAATATGACAATGTCTCTTTTGCCAAATCGCTGGGAACGGTAGTTACCGAACGTTTGGTCGATACCCTTTGCATCCTGCTGATTACAGGCATCGCCTTTCTGTTGCAAATGCCGGTCTTTTTCCGTTTCTTCGAAGAAACGGGTACAAAAATCCCTTCACTGCTGCATCTGGTCACTTCTCCCTGGTTTTATGTCGCACTTTTCTGCATCATCGGGGTGGCAACACTCTTTCATTTCCTTCTGCGGACACTTTCCTTTTTTGAAAAGGTGAAAGGGGTTGTACTGAACGTATGGGAAGGGGTGATGTCGCTCCGAAAAGTGAGAAACATCCCCTTATTCATTCTCTACACGCTACTCATCTGGATGTGCTATTTCTACCATTTCTATATCACTTTCCATTGTTTCACCTTCACCGCTCATCTTGGCTATTCGGCCGGTTTGGTGATGTTTGCAGGCGGCACGTTTGCCGTCATTGTACCCACGCCAAACGGTGCAGGCCCATGGCACTTTGCCATCATCACCATGATGATGCTTTACGGGATAAACGTCACCGATGCCGGGGTTTTTGCACTGATAGTGCACGGCATACAGACATTGCTGGTCATCGTATTGGGAATTTGGGGATGGATGCACCTGTCATTCACTAACCGGAAATCTCTTCCACCCCATATTTAACCAACGGTTTAGCTCTACGGTCATGTTTCGGAATCTTGATTCCTTTAGCATTTATATCCTTATGCCCAACTGCTCTATTTGATGTTCGCCCTGATTTTCGTCAGATACTTCTTCATGTCCTCGGCGTCTTTGTTGGAGATGATGGTGAGCAGATTCTTCAGTTCCAGACGGATGTTCTCTACTTGCGAAGGAGTGCGCGGGTTGAAGAGAATCTCCTGCAGCAGGTAGTCGTCCTCGTTCAGCAGACCTTTGGCGATGGCCATGTGTTTCTTGAAGGTGGTGCCCGGCGCTTCTTGATGCTTCATCACCGCTGCAAACACAAACGTGGAGACGAAAGGAATGGACAGCGAGTATGCCACCGTTTCGTCATGCTCTTCAAACGTGTACTCAAAAATGTTCAGCTTCATCGTCTGATAGAGGTCTTTGAAGAAAATCTTGCCCAGATGGTCGCCTTCGCTGATGATGATGGCATTTTCCGTATTCAGGTTGTTGAGGCTGGCAAACGTCGGACCGAACATGGGGTGCGTGGAGACGTAGCGGAAACCGCTTTCCTCGTAAAACTTCTTCAGGCCGGTCTTTACCGAGGCTATGTCGCTTAAGATGCAATCTTTGGGCAGCAGGGGCAGCACTTGCCGAAAGGCGTCCAACGTATATTTCACCGTGGCGGCATTGATGACCAGTTCCGGCTCGAAGTCTTTTATCTCCTCCGGTGCGGTGAAGCGATAGGTGTTGTAGACAAAGCGCAGCTGGTGCGGATTGACGTCGTACACGGCCGTCTCGTGCTGAAAGCTCAGGATGTCTGTAAAGAAAGAGCCCATTTTCCCGGCTCCAAGTATTAGTATTCGCATAATTTTTTTCTATGGGGTAAATGGCGTTTGGCCTTGCGGCGTCACCCGGTCTTTATTTGTTGATGATTTCCATTTGTTGCCTCACGCTTTCTTCGTGTATGGCCTCGAACACGGTCTTTATAAATTTAGTGTCCATGCCGCAGAGTGCGCCTTGCGAACCACGCTTTTCCAGAATCTCGTTGTAGCGTCCGGTCTGCAAGATGGTCATGTCGTGCTCTTTCTTGTAAGTACCTATTTCGCGGGCGATGCGCATGCGTTTGGCCAGCTCTTGTATCAGGTTGTTGTCGCATTCGTCAATCTGCTTGCGCAGTTCGTTGAGGTTTTCCGTGTTTTGCGTTTCTTTGCGGATGACGAGCAAGTTAAGGATATAGTCCAACACATCCGGCGTTACCTGCTGGGCGGCATCGCTCCATGCACCGTCGGGATTACAATGTGTCTCCACAATCAGCCCGTTGAAGCCCAAGTCCATGGCTTGTTGGCAAAGAGGAGCTATCAGTTCGCGTTTGCCTCCGATATGACTGGGGTCGCAGATGATAGGCAGGTTGGGGATGCGGCGGCGTAACTCGATGGGGATGTGCCATTGCGGCAGATTGCGGTATATCTTCTTGTCGTAGCTGCTGAATCCGCGATGAATGGCGGCCAGGCGCTTCAAACCGGAATTGTTGATACGCTCCATGGCTCCAATCCATAATTCGAGGTCGGGGTTGACGGGGTTTTTCACCAGTACGGGGATGTCCACGCCTTTCAGCGCATCTGCTATTTCCTGCACGGCGAAGGGGTTGGCAGTGGTGCGCGCCCCCAGCCAAAGGATGTCTATGCCCGCTTTCAGGCATTCGTACACATGCTTGGCGGTAGCCACTTCGGTAGCCACGTACATGCCCGTCTCTTTCTTTACTTCCTTCAGCCAAGGCAGGCCATCTACACCGATGCCTTCGAAACCGCCCGGTTTGGTGCGCGGTTTCCATATCCCGGCACGGAAAATCTTGATACCTTTGTCGGCCAGTTGCTTGGCGGTGTTCATCACTTGTTCTTCAGTCTCGGCACTGCACGGTCCGGCAATCATCAGCGGACGTTTGTCTTCTACGCCGGGCAGTTTGATGGGTTCTAATTCGAGTTCCATATTTCTTCTGTGTGTTTAGTTATTTTACTTCTTGATAAAAGCCTTGATGCCCTCTGAAACGCCCTGTTGAAGGGCCTTCCCGCTTTTTACTAAATCTTCGGTGGATTTTTACTAAAAATCGGGTGAGTTTTTAGTAAGGCTCTTTTTTGTAAAAGTTATTCTTTTATTTTTCTGATCCTTTCCAACGCCTCGGCCAGTTTATCCTCTTTGCAGCAAAGTGAAATGCGGATGAACCTTTTTCCGTTGCTTCCGAAGATAAAACCGGGCGTGATGAATACCCGGGCTTCATGAAGCACGCGTTCCGTCAGCTCTTCCACATCGGTGCAACTTTCCGGAATCTTCCCCCAAAGGAACATTCCCGTCTGGTTTTCGTTATAGGTGCATCCCAGGGCGTTCATGATTTCTCCTGCCAGCCGGCGGCGATTGCGATAGTTGGCGTTGTTGCCGTCATACCATTCTTTTTCCGCTTCCAGCGCAACGGCCGCAGCCAGTTGCATGGCGCGGAACATGCCGCTGTCTATGTTGCTCTTTACTTTCAGTATCCATTGCACGAAGTCGGCGTTCGAGGCCAGCATGCCGATGCGCCAGCCCGGCATGTTATGGCTCTTGCTCATGGAGTTGAACTCGATGCAGCAATCTTTGGCTCCCGGCACGCTGAGTATGCTGACGGGATGTTCGTTCAAGATGAAGCTGTAGGGGTTGTCGTTTACGATGACGATGTCCTTGCGGCGGGCAAAGTCAACCAGTTTTTCATAAAGTTCCGGAGTGGCGTTGGCTCCTGTCGGCATGTTGGGATAGTTGGTCCACATCAGTTTCACGCGGCTCATGTCCATCTTTTCCAGCTCGTCGAAGTCGGGCATCCAGCCGTTTTCTTCTTTCAGGTTGTAGTTCACCACTTCGGCGCCGAGTATCTTGCTGAGCGAGGTATAAGTAGGATAGCCGGGATTGGGCACCAACACCTGTTCGCCGGGATTGACAAAAGCCAGCGTGACGTGCAGGATGCCTTCTTTGGAGCCGATGAGCGGCTGTATCTCGGTGTCAGGATTCAGTTCCACGCCGTACCACTTCTTATACCAGCCGGCAAATGCGCGGCGCAGCTCCGGAATGCCTGCGTAGGGCATGTAGCCGTGCCCGTCCGGGTTCCGGGCGGCTTCGCAAAGGGTCTGCACGGTTTGCTCCGAAGGCGGCATGTCGGGACTGCCTATGCCCAGACTGATGACGTCTTTGCCTTGGGCATTCATCTGCGCCACTTCTTTCAGTTTCTTCGAGAAGTAGTACTCGCTTACGCTTGCCAGGCGTTGTGCCGGCTTTATTTTAGAGGCTTGATTTTCCATCTTCATATTCTCCTAATATTTTGAGTTCTTTGGTCAGGGGGGTAATCGCCGCAATGGACTGTTTGTATCTGAGCAGGTTGTCGAACACGACGTCTACATAGAATTGATATTCCCATTCCCGCCCGATGATGGGCAGAGACTGTATCTTGGTCAGATTGATGTTGTAGAAAGAAAGGATGGACAATACCTGCGAGAGGCTCCCTTCGGTGTGCGGCAAAGTGAATACCATGCTCGCTTTGTTGACTTCCTTCTTGCGGTGGCGGTTCTGTTCGTCGGCCTGCCAAGTATCTGCCACCACTAAGAAGCGGGTAAAGTTGTGCTTGTTCGTCTCGATGCCTTCTTGCAGAATTTTCATTCCGTAGCGTTCGGCGGCTACTTTGGAGCAGATGGCGGCATGGCCTTTCAGGTTCTTTTCCTTGATGATTTCAGCGCTCAGCGCGGTGTCTTCGGCCTCCACCACTTTGATGTCGGGATGTCCGTTCAGAAATTCGCGGCACTGCATCAAGGCAATGGGGTGGGAGTTGACTTCCGTAATGTCCTTCCAGTCTTCTTCGGGCAGGCATACGAAGCTGTGCGAAATGCGCAGCTTGTGTTCTCCCACGATTTGCGTGCCGCTTTGGCGCAACAGTTCGTTGTTGTGCAGCAAACTTCCTGCGATGGTATTTTCTATGGCCAGCATGCCGATGACGTTGCTGTCTTGCTTGACGGAGGCAAAAACATCCTCGAAGCTGGCACAGCAGATTAACTCTATTTCTTCTCCTTCGAAGTACTTGTGAGCGGCAATGTCGTGAAAAGAGCCTGAAGCTCCTTGAATGGCGACTTTTTTCATTGTATCATCAGAGTTTTTGGTATAAAAAATCCCGCTTCCATACGGATGGAGCGGGATTCAGTATTTTACTTATTCTTTCTGTTCAGTTCTTAAGCGTCACTGTCACTTGACACATACAAACTCCCGCTCTACTTTCCGGTTAAAGTAAAAGTAAAAAAAGAAGTAATATGCGTAAGCGAAAGCTTTCATCATTTGTAAACTTTATCGGTGAATGATGTCGCAAAAGTAATGCTTTTCTTTTAGATGCAAACAAAAAAGATGTTTTTTTATTTCAGAACAATATATTTTGGGTGTTAGAACCGTTTTCCTATAACCCCAAAATGTCCGTCTGTCTGCCGGCTGGTTGTCCGTCATATTGTCCGGTGATGCTCTTTGCCTCTTTGGGGTTCAGTTCCATTCCTCTCTTCATATCTTCCGTAGCGCCTTCCTTGTCTCCGTTCAGAAGTTTGGCACGTCCTCGTTCGTGATAGGCTGTTGAGAAATCCGGATTTAACTCAATGGCTTCGGTGAAGAGTTCGATGGCCTCTGTCAGTTGTTTGCGGTTGATATAAAGCTGACCTAAATATAGGAATGCTTGTTCGTTGAATGGATTCAGCTCAGTCACGAGGCGATAATCTTCTTCTGCCGCCTCTTCGTCTTGGGTAGCTTCTTTGATTTTCCCGCGTAGCAGCAGAGCGGCTTCGTCTTCGGAATCTTGTGCCAAAATGGCTTCAATATCTTCCATTGCTTCTTTGTATTGCCGCATCCTGACTAATGCTTCGGCACGCAGCAGGCGTGCTTCCATGAAGTCCTCTTTCAACATGATGGCTTTGGTGAGGTGGGCTATACACATTATTCCGTTTCCTTGGCTATCGTCGGCTTTGCCGAGCAGGTAATGGGCCATGGCATTGCCTTCTTCTATTTCGATGGCTTTTTTTGCCGCCTCAGCCATGGCAGTATAGTCTTCGGTCATATAGCACACATTGGCCAGACTGAGGTAAGTGGCGGTGTGTTCGGGTTCTATTTTAACCATCTGTTCCAGCAGTTTGCGTGCGTCGTCAAGTGCGGAAGTCTGAATATATACTTGTGCCAAATAGCCCATTGTCTCGAAGTCCTCGTGGATGGCAAGGGCTTCCGTGAAGCATCTCACGGCATAGTCTGCACGCCCCATGCGTTGTGCCCGCATGCCATCGTATTTGAATATTTCAAAGTTCTTTCGGTCGTTTTTTTCTTTCTCATCTGCCGGGCTTTCAGTTTTGCCGGAGAAAAAAGATTTAAAGAATCTCATAAATATCTATGTTTATTAAGTGGTAGTATAATTTAATAGACAAAAATAGTGATTTATTTTTTATTTGCTAAATTTTATTCATCATAGGGAAGCCTATCTATAAAAAACTTCAGAATGAATATTTAAAAAATGTTATAGCCGATAAAATAAGGTTTGTTTTGTTGTTCCAAAGCTTGCATATAAAACTTAAAACTGTTTTATTTGTCTGACAAATCAGATTTTATATAAAGAGAGATGACTTCATTTAATTTGCGGCGTTATGGAATATTTGAAAATTAATAATCAGGCTACCACTTTGGTGGATCAGGTAGAAGATAAATTAGTTACCTATTTTCGCGAACGAGATTTGCGCATAGGCGATGCCATTCCTAATGAGTTGGAATTGGCTGCTGCCCTTGGGGTAGCTCGCAGCGTCCTTAGAGAGGCGTTAAGTCGCCTGAAAATGATGGGTATGATAGAGACTCGTACCCGTAAGGGGATGATTCTGAGAGAACCGTCTATTCTTGGAGGAATGAAGCGGGTAGTCGACCCGCGGATCATGTCTGAAAATTCACTGTTTGACATTCTTGGCTTTAGAATAGCCTTAGAAATAGGGATATGTAGCGATTTGTTTCGTCATATCACTCCCAAAGATGTAGAGGAGCTGGAAGAGATAGTAAGGTTAGGCATTGCTTTTGACAATAACGAGTATGCCCCAATCAGTGAATTTACTTTTCACTCAAAGCTATATGAGATAACCGGAAACCGGATAATTTGTGAGTATCAGGAAATAATCCATCCTGTGATGGTTTTTGTAAAAGATAAGTTTAAGGAATTTCTTGAACCTATCAATATAAGAATCAGACAAGAGGGAGGTTTGGTGACTCACACCGATTTGCTTGAATATATAAAAGCAAAGGATGAAGATGGATATCGGGCTGCTTTGGAGCGTCATTTTGTCGTCTATAAGATATTTATGGAAGAACGGACGAAGAAAGGATAGTTACTTTTTTAATGATTATATAGATGTAAGAACAATGAAAAATTATCAACGTTTGCATGGGTTGGTGGCAGCCTCTTTTACTCCGATGGATGAAACAGGTGCGATTAACCTTTCGGTAATTGACAAGTATGCTGACTTAATGGCAAATTCCGGGATGGAGGGTGTTTTTGTCTGCGGCACAACAGGCGAATCTCTTTCGATGACAGTTGAAGAACGTAAACAAACGATGGCGCAGTGGGTTCAGTCTTCCGGAGGACGTTTTAAGGTCATTGCTCATGTAGGAAGCAACTCGCAGGTCGAAGCGATTGACCTTGCCCGTTATGCCCAAGAAGTCGGCGTAGATGCTATTGGGGCTATGGCTCCCTGTTTTTTCAAGCCGGAGAATGTAAAAAACTTGGTGGATTTCTTTACACCCATAGCTCATGCGGCTGCGGATCTACCTTTCTACTATTATAACATGCCGTCGATGACAGGTGTGAATTTGTCGGTTGCCGAGTTCTTGACCGAGGGAAAGAAAGTGATGCCCAACTTGGTAGGAACCAAGTTTACGCACAACAATTTAATGGAGATGGGAGAATGCCTGGCGCTAAACGGCGGCGAATTTGAAGTGCTCCATGGTTATGATGAAATTCTAATCGCGGGCCTGGCTTTTGGCGCTGAAGCCGGCGTAGGCAGTACTTACAATTATCTTCCGGCTGTTTATCACGCCATCTTTGAGGCTATGAAGAAAGGCGACTTGCAGAAGGCCCGTGAGTTGCAACAGAAATCAATAGAAGTGGTAGAGATTATCATCAAATACGGTGGTGGCGTGCGCGGAGGAAAGGCTATCATGAACTTGATAGGCATTGATTGTGGTAATTGCAGACTGCCCATCGCTCCGTTTACGGAACAAGAATATAAAGCCTTGAAAGAAGATTTGAAGAAAATAGGATTCCTTAAATAATTAAAAAAAGGGAAGGGATGACAAACTTTGACCGGCGATGACACCCCTTTCCCCATACCTTAAATATTAAATTAAAAGTTTTACAAAGATGAGAAATTTTGTTGGATTAAAGTTTCTATTCGCTGTATTTTTGATGTTTACCGGACTTTTAGGTCCAGTGTATGCACAGCAGCAAGGAGAATTGGAAATCAGAGGTATCGTGAAAGACGAGATGGGAGAACCCGTCATCGGTGCTTCCATTGCAGTGAAAAACACAGTGATTGGCACCACATCCGATGTAGAGGGTAAGTTTGCCCTGAAGGTTCCTAAAAAATCTGTACTACAGATTTCGTTCATTGGCATGAAGACGCAGGAAATCAGAATGACCAACAACACATTCTATGATGTGGTCTTGCAAGGTGAGTCTGTTGCCCTGGATGAAGTAGTTGCTATTGGCTATGGCACGCAGTCGAAAGCAACCGTAACTTCGGGTGTCGTCTCTGTCAAGAGAGGAGAATTGCTCTCTTCTGTTTCAGCCTCTCCTTTGAATAATTTGCAAGGAAAGGTGGCAGGTTTGGATATTCGGCAGACCACCGGTCAGCCGGGCGCACAACCGGTTGTCCTTATTCGCGGAGGTTCCACCAATCCGTCCGGCGATACTCCTTTGTTTGTGATAGATGGAGTTCTTCGCGAAAATATGAGCGGGATAAATCAAGAGGATATCGAATCGATGGAGGTGTTGAAAGATGCGGCTTCGGCAGCCATATATGGTGCAAAAGCTGCGAATGGCATCATCTTGATTACCACGAAGCAAGGAGAATCTAAGGGGGGAAAGGCTACTATTTCTGCTTCTTACCGTTTAGGCATAGAGCAAATCCGCCAGAACTATCCGTTCACCAATGCACGCGATTATTTGTATTATTCACGCCTGGCTGGTGCGCGCGGCATCAACGATTCCAATGTGACCGGTCGGTTGGAGGGAGGCGCTTACCCTTATTCAACGGGTAATATCAATTATAAAAACGGAACTTTGGTCGGCTATGGATATGCTCGCTTTACACCAGAGTATGTAGACGATCTGGTTAGAAATATGGGACAAGGATATGTGGATGATTTGTTGAACAAACAAGGTTATGAGACCATGAAAGACCCGTATTCCGGTAAAGACATCTTGTTTAAGGATAATAAGTATCAGAAAGATATTCTGTTTCAGACCGGCATTACCCATAATTTTGACGTCAGCGCTTCCGGTGGAACGGACAAAGCAAGCTATTACATCAGTTTAGGTTATATCAATGCAGAGGGTATGGTGCTCGGTACAGGCTATGACCGTTTCAGCTTCACTGCAAACGGAAACTATAGCCTTCGTAAAAACTTGAAAGTGACTGCCGGCATCAAACATTCTACCATTTCAAATAAGCAAACAGACCCTACTCACTCCGGAACAAGTACTCTTGACCGTTCTGCCCGTTATCCTACTACTTTCCGTCTTTATTATGACGATGGAACTCCGGGTATCGGCGAATCGGGAAGATCACCGCGAAGTCGTTTGCACGAGCTGTATTATCAGGATATAACTGATATGGACTATCGCAATACCCTACAGTTGGGATTGGACTGGGAAATTAGTAAAGGGCTTCACTTCAAGCCGTCTGCGTCCTACTATATGCAAGAAAACATTTACCGCTTCTTTGAAAAGTGGAACCAGTTTAATAAAAGCCGCAAGACGTGGGAAACGCACGACCAGCGCAAACAAGTGATGGCGGATGCTGTGCTTACGTACGATAAGGTAATCAAAAAGGATCATACATTGAATGCGATGATTGGTATGAACTATACGGAGAACAATAATTACTTCCTGAGAGGTTCGGGCTCCGGAGCTTCTACCGATCATATACCTACCCTCCAGCCGACACAGACGAGCGAACAACGTACTACGTCTTCGCTGGAGAAAAACACTTTGATGGGTTTCTTTGCCCGCTTTAACTATGATTACAAACGCCGTTATCTGCTGACTGTCTCTGCACGCTACGACGGTGCCTCGCAATTTGCCGACGACCATAAATACGCATTCTTCCCGGCTGTTTCGGGTGGTTGGAATATGCATTACGAGGATTGGTTCCCTAAAACCGTCATAAACAGGATGAAGCTAAGGGCAAGTTGGGGACAAACCGGCAATAACAATCTGACTTATTCCAATACACAAGGTGAATATGCCTCGTATCTGTATGGAGGCAAGTCCGGCATCTTGAATTCCGTATTGGCAAATCCGGGCTTGGTTTGGGAAACTACTTCCAATGTCGACCTGGGCTTCGATGCAGGCTTTTTCGATAATCGTTTCGAGTTATCCTTGACGGGCTATAACAAGCTGACTACCGATCGTTTGTATGATAAGTCGCTTCCTGAAGAGACTGGATTCAGCACCATAAAGGCCAACTTGGGTACGGTGCAGAATAAGGGTGTGGAAATTACTGTGACGGCTCGCCCGCTGTCGCCGACTTCCCGCATAGGTTGGGACATCACAGGAACTTTCAGTATGAACCGGACTTACATGAAGAAACTGCCGAACAACGGTCGAGACAAAAACCGCGTGGAAGGCGGCACAGTCTGGGACAGCAGTACCGGCCGATACATTGAAGCCGGCGGATTGGCAGAAGGTGAACGCATCGGCGCTCGCTGGGGATATAAGTTCCTGGGAGTGTACGATACGGACGAAGCGGCAGCCAATGCACCGACAGATACAAAGGTGTCCGGTTACAAACAAGGAAAGAAGAAAGTGGCCGGAGACGCTATCTGGGCAGATTTGGATGGAAACGGAGTCATCGATGACAAGGATATCACCTTCATCGGTTGGGCGGCTCCAGATAAAAAGGGAGCTTTGATAAACAACCTTACTTATAAGAATTTCTCTTTGCGTTTTGTCGTAGACTTCGCTTTGGGACATTCCATTGCCAATATCTGGAGAGTCCGTGCCAATGCGAATGCGCGTAATGCCATCATTACGACCGAAGACGTGAAGAACGGAAATATCTGGTGGAAGCCGGGCGATGCGGCTACATGCAAATATCCCCGTTACGACAATGCTTCCGATTGGGATAACGGCTATCGCAACCACATGCGTACCATTGCCTACTTGGGCATGAACAGCAACGGCAATGCGGATAATACCGCCTATTATTCGAAAGGCGACTATCTCTGTTTCCGTGAGGTCTCTTTGGGATATGAATTGCCGCGCACCCTTTGTGCCAAGTTGGGACTGAGAGGCGTCACGCTCAATGCCGGTGTGAACAATATAGGCTACATTACCTCGTACGACGGACTTAGTCCCGAGCAATACGATGGCCAGGAAACGGGTGAATACTTCATCCCGATTCAGATAAATGTCGGTGCAAGATTAACTTTTTAATACAGATGGAACAATGAGAAAGATACATATAATCATGGGAATAGCGCTCTGTACCCTGTTGTACAGTTGCGATGCGTTGGATGTGAAACCGGTTTCTATCATTACTACCGAATCGTTCTGGAAAAACTCCGGTGACGCGGAGGCTTATCTTACGGGTATTTACAACGCGTACAGGAAATTGAACAATACCTCCTATTACGGCGAGGACCGAGGCGATGCTTTCAAGGCCGGAGAGATTGGCCCCGTTACAGTGGCTTGGTCGCAGAACTTGCTCGAGAGCAATGCCCCTTCGTTCATGGGTGCTTATAACATCATTCATCACACCAATCTGCTCTTTAGCAGGATAGAGGGACTGAAGTTTACGAACGAAGCGTCTAAGAACCGCATCAAGGCGCAAAGCTATTTTCTGCAGGCTGCCACTTACTTCCATCTGCTCAGGAATTGGGGCGATGTGCCGCTGATCACCGAACCGGTATTGTCCGATAAAGTGGAGTTAAAGGCGCGTTCGCCCAAGAACGCCGTGATGGCATTCATTCTGGACGATATCGAAAAGGCCATCACCTTATTCCCCGAAGACGGATATGTGGATAAGAACTATGCATCCCGCCCGGCCGCCTACGCTTTGAAGGCAGATGCCCTGATGTGGAAAGCGAAAGTCTTGGGCGGAGGAAAAGCCGACTTGGAGGCTGCCATTGCGGCCATCGACCGGGTGGCAAGCAGCGGTGTGGAGCTGCTTCCGGACTATGCCTCGGTGTTCGACAATGCGAACAAGAAGAATAAAGAGATTATCTTCTCCTTGTATTTCGAACGCTATGAAGTGGGCAACCTTTCCATTGCTACCAATACGACGTCCAGAACAGACAACCTCTCGATGGCCGCGAATTTGGAGAATGCCGCAACCTCCCCCAACAATAGCCGCCATGTGTATGCCCCGAGCGATAAGGTCCGGGCGATATATCTTAAGAATCCCGCCGACAAGCGCTATCCGGTGGCCATGATTGATATGGTGGACAAAGACGGTAAGCTGATACTGACACAAACCAATAAGTTCCGCGGGCATGCGTATACTGACGACCGCTTTTTCGACGACGACCTGATTGTCTACCGTTGGGCTGATTTGCTGCTGTTGCGTGCCGAGGCCAATGCCGCCTTGGGCAATGTAGACGCCGCACTGAAAGACCTGAACGAAGTGCGCGGGCGTGCCGGACTGGCCGACTACGACGGCGCAAAGAATAAGGTTGCCGTGGAAAAGGAACTTTGCGACGAGCGTCTGCGCGAATTGTTCATCGAGCAGAAAAGGTGGTACGACCTGCTGCGCTTCCACTTCGGCGGCACCATCGATATTTATAATGAGGTCCCCAACCTTCAGGGCAAAGCGAATTACCCTCTTTACCTGCCTATCAATTACAACAACATGGTTTTGAACGAGAAGCTGGTTCAGACAGAAGGATACGAAAGTGCCGTCCGATGACGAGGAGGGGTGTTCGGTATCGTCTCTCTGTGATGCACCCGAAAACCTCACCGCGGTGGCGTCGATGACGTCATTGCGGTGAGACTTCCGGTGTCACTATAGCGAGATAGGAAGCCTCCCTGTGGTGGCTTGTATAATGGACTAAATACATACGTATCGATACTTGTAGATAAATATTTCTCGACTTGTAACTTCGACTAAAGCCGTACTGTAACTTCGACTAAAGCCGTACTGTAACTTCGGCCGAAGGCTGCAAGTAGATAAATATTTCTCACCTTGTAGATAATTCACCATTATAGAAGTCTCTAATGGTTTGCGCTTCTCTTCTTCAGCGATATCCTTCTATCGGATTCAGGTTATACTAACTCTCTAATTTTTTATTGATATGCGTTCTATTTTGATCTTGTTTTTAGTCTCTTGCTTTTTGCCCGGTGCCTCGTTGCGTGCGGGGCAGGTGGATGTCGTCGTCAGCCAGTCGGTCTTGCCTGTGTTGACGAAGCGAGAGGTCAATCCTGTCTTGCGGTTGGAGCTGATTAAAAAATGTGCGGAAGAGTGCGCGCTGAAAGAAATCGGTCTATCCTTCAAAGGAACAACCTTGTTGAATGACATCGAACATGTCTGTCTGTATCGGACAAATGGAAATGTGCTGTCTACGGACTGGCAGCGGTGCGCCGGTCCCGTCTTGCCCGCCATGAAGCTGTCGCTCGGTGCTTCGCTGCGTTTGACTGCCGACACCACCGTGCTTTGGGTGACCGTCAGGCTGAAAGACAAGGTCGATTTAAGCCATCGCATAAAGGCCGATTGCAGGTGGGTGACAACTACGTGCGGACGCGCCTCTGTGACACATGCCCGTCCGATAGTGGGACTGCGTGTCGGAGTGGCCGTGCGCCGGAGGGGAGAGGACGGGGTGCATACTTCGCGCATCCCCGGCCTTGTCACTTCACGCAGAGGGACGCTGCTGGGCGTGTTCGATGCACGCTACGACAGCTCGCGCGACTTGCAGGGAAACATCGATATCGCGTTAAGTCGCAGCCTCGACGGTGGCGCCACATGGCTTCCCATGCAGGTGGTGCTCGACCGGAAGCAATGGGGAAACTTGCCCGAGAAATACAACGGGGTAAGCGACGCTTGCATCTTGGTGGATGAGAAGCGGGGCACTCTTTATGTGGCGGGGCTTTGGATGCACGGTGTGCTGGACGCCAAGTCGGGCAAGTGGGTGGAAGGACTGACGCAGGACAGCGCCCGATGGATACACCAATGGGTAGCCAAAGGTTCTCAGCCGGGATTGGGAGTGAAAGAAACCTGCCAGTTCTTGATCACCGAAAGTACGGACGACGGACGCACTTGGAGCACTCCGGTCAACATCACGGCGCAAACCAAGCGTCCGGAGTGGTGGTTGTTTGCACCTGCACCGGGGCATGGCATCACGTTGAAGGACGGCACGTTGGTCTTTCCCACGCAGGGGCGTGACAAAGACGGCGTGCCTTTCTCCAACATCACGTACAGCAAAGACGGCGGAAAAACATGGGTAGCCAGTAACCCCGCCTACCACAACACGACGGAATGTATGGCCGTCCAACTTCAGGATGGCAGCATCATGCTCAATATGCGCGACAATCGCAATCGTGGCCATAAAGATGTCAACGGGCGGCGCATTTGCGTCACTTCTGATTTGGGAAAGACGTGGACGGAACATCCCACCTCGCGTAAAGCCTTGATAGAGCCGACTTGCATGGCAAGCATTCATCGGCATACGTATAGGCAAAACGGTGTAGAGAAATCTATTTTGTTGTTTTGTAATCCCGAGTCGTACGACAGTCGTGGCCATATGACATTGAAAGTCAGTTATGACGATGGCCGAAGCTGGCCCGCCCGGAAGAAAATCCTGCTCGATGAAGACGAGGGTTTCGGTTACTCCTGCATCACTTCGGTGGACGAGTCTACCATTGGCGTCTTATATGAAAGTAGTCAGGCGCAACTTGTTTTCCAGCAAATTGCATTGGATGAACTGATAAGGAAAGATAATGATTATTGATGTCGGCTAAACCTTTAGCGCGGCAAAAACAACTTTTGAATGACTGGAAAAGAAGATTCAAATCATCTGTATTTTGCTATTATGTTCTGGAGACTATGATGAAAGGTAAAATCAAGTCGGAATGAAGCTTTATTTCTTTCATAAGAACGGCGAGTCAGTAAAGTTTGTATTATATGGACTTAATGAGGGGATACTTTTTAAAATGAAGATTCATAATGCTTATTTATCGGTAATGCAGATACCTGTTTTGTCTCTTTTCAACTTTTAGCGTACAGTGATGAAATCAAATAGATATTGCGGATTGGAATCTGCCGTTGATTTTGGATATTTGATAGCTATATTCTGGTAGATTTGTGGCTTGATTGCATCTTATTTCTTAACTTCCAGCATCCCGTTGACGACAATTATCTGTCCCTCATCCAGTAGTTCGTGCAAGGCATTGCAGAGTTGCTCCTTGTCTGCTGATAGTTGGCCGAACAAGGTGGCGGGTGTCATGGCTTGTTCGGAAAGTGCTTGAAGTATATTCTCGACGAGGCTTTTTGTAGGAATATCCTTGGTTGCTTTTCTTTTCAGGCTGATGCAGGTGTCGCATTGTCCGCAGTCATGTTCGTTTTTCTCGCCGAAATAGCGCAACAACAAGCGGCTGCGGCATGCCGTATCGTTGCCGATGTAATCGAGCATGGCGGCAATGCGCTTTTCGTAACGTTCTTTTCGTTCCTCGTACACCGAGGGCGGAATTTGCAGATGATGTTTTTCAACCCGTTTGCGCGCGTATATTATATATGGTGTCTTTTTTTGAGGAATATAGCTGATGATATGCAGCTTGGCAAGACGAATAAGCAGTTCGTACACTTGCTGCCGTGCCAACCCGCTGCGTGTGGCAAGCGAATCTTCATTAATGAAAGCATAATCGGTGAACACGCCGGTGTAGGAGCGCAAAATGGTTTGTATGAGCTTGTCCGTGTCATCGTCCATTTCTTTCAATTTGTAGAGTTCGTCTCTTCGGATGGTGAACAGCAGTCTGGAAGCGTTGTCTTGTTCATCTGTGTATTCCAAGTATCCGGCCAATGTCAATAGTTTCAAGGCACTGTCTACGGGAACGGGAAAGTATTTGAATTTCCTACAAAAGTCTTCTATGTTGAATTCGCGTACGCAGCCTTGTCCGTCTCCCATTGCCATCTGATAATAGTATTGGAGATGCTCATATACATCCTTGATGTATTCTTTCTCCGGAAAGGTGTCGGGAATGCGCTTATGGAGAGTAGAACTGTCCGATTTAGCGTATAGGATGACGGCATAGGCTTTTTCTCCGTCCCTTCCTGCCCGACCGGCCTCCTGAAAATAGGCTTCTATGGAGTCGGGCAAATCCATATGGAGCACAATACGTACATCCGGTTTGTCGATACCCATGCCAAAAGCATTGGTGGCAACCATGACGCGACTTTCGCCTGTTTGCCAGCGTTGTTGGCGGATGTCCTTGGTTGCATCGTCCAGTCCGGCATGATAGAAGTCGGCAGTGATGTTTTCGTTATGCAGCAGTTCGGTGATTTCTTTGGTACGGCGGCGATTTCGTACATAGATGATGGCACTGCCGGATGTGCGACGCAGTATATGCAACAACTCTCCCGTTTTATTTTCCGTTTTTCGGACGATATAGGCGAGATTCTTGCGCTCGAAGCTCATGCGGAATACGTTTTCTTTACGGAAGTTCAGGCGTTTCTGGATATCCTTGACCACCTCCGGGGTAGCGGTGGCTGTCAGTGCAAGTACCGGTATGCCGGGCAGTAGCTGTCGTATTTCGGCTATTTTCAGATAGGCGGGACGAAAGTCGTATCCCCATTGTGAGATGCAGTGGCTCTCGTCCACCGTAATCATGCAGATTTTCATCTTCTGTACCTTGGTACGGAAGATTTCGGTGTCCAGTCGTTCGGGTGATATATAGAGAAATTTGAAATTGCCGAAAATGCAGTTCTCCAGTGTGGCGATGATTTCCTGCCGGCTCATGCCCGAATAGATGGCAAGTGCCTTGATTCCTCGTTTTTTCAGGTTTTGCACCTGATCTTTCATCAAGGCAATCAAGGGGGTGATGACTAAGCACAGTCCTTCTTGGGCGAGGGCCGGAACTTGAAATGTGATGGATTTGCCTCCGCCCGTAGGCATCAGTCCCAAAGTGTCTTTGCCGGTAAGAATGCTGCTGATGATGTCTTTCTGAATGCCACGGAAAGAGGTATAGCCCCAATATTGGTGGAGGAGAAGCTCCGGTTCAGCGGCTTCTCCTCTCTGTCGCTCTACACTGTAGGGAGAGTGACAGGGGGATACTTCTTTTTGTTCTTTTTCCCATAGGGGATGGGAAGAAAAGTTACTTTTATTCATTGCAATCGGTCTATCTACTCCTTTCCTTAAGGAAAGGGGCTGTAGGAGGAAAGATTATAGGGTAGAGACTTCCGGCCTTATATCCTCAATCTGCAACTGTATTTCTCCTCGTTTATGCGTATTCTCTTCAATGGTATAGCAGATGTCGAACGAGCGTTTGGTTTTGATGAAACGTACGTGCGAGCTTTGTCCGAAAGCAATGCCGTTCATGACGTTGTTCGATTTGTTGTCTACCAGTTCCAGTCTGATGTGCTCCTGTTCGCGTCCCACTACTTTACTGGTTCCGTAGTCATAGACATTGTGCGTGCAAAATACGGGTTTGGCGTTGTCCGGTCCGAAAGGATTGAACTTCTTCAAATCGTTGCAGAATTTTGGAGTGATGTCTTTGAAGTCGATTTCTGCATCGATGTCGATGACAGCACATGTCTGTTCAGGTAGAATGTTCTGCGACACGAACTCTTCGAAGCGTTCCATAAAGACGGGTACGTTTTCCACTTTCATGGAGAGACCGGCCGCATAGGTATGACCTCCGAAATTCTCCAGCAGGTCGCGACAATACTCAATGGCTTTGTAGACATCGAATCCCGATACGGAACGGGCAGAGCCGGTTGCCATGTCGTCCGTACGTGTCAATACCACTGCCGGACGATAATATATTTCCGTCAGGCGAGAAGCCACAATGCCTATGACACCCTTGTGCCAGTCTTCATTATACAACACGATGGAGCGGCGGTCGGCCAGACCCTCCAGGCCTTCTACGATCCGATTGGCCTCTTCGGTCATGGTTTTGTCAAGATCCTTGCGGGTTTCGTTGTACTGATTGATTTGACCGGCTTTCTCTAAAGCGGCAGAGAAGTCTTTTTCAGTGAGCAGGTCGACGGCTTCTTTCCCGTTCTGAATACGGCCGGAGGCATTGATGCGGGGACCTATCTTGAATACGATGTCGCCTACGGTAATGTCTTTATCCGTGAGCCCGCAAACGTCGATGATTGCTTTCAGTCCTACGCTGGGATTGCTGTTTAATTGTTTCAGGCCATGGTAGGCCAGAATGCGGTTTTCGCCCATGATGGGCACGATGTCCGATGCAATGCTGACGGCGCAAAGATCAAGCAGAGGAATCAGGTGGTGGAACTCGATGCCGTTGCTGATGGCGAATGCCTGCATGAACTTAAACCCTACACCGCATCCCGAAAGATGTTCGTAGGGATAGGTGTTGTCTTCCCGCTTGGCATTCAGGATGGCTACGGCGGGAGGCAACACTTCGTCGGGCACGTGGTGGTCGCAGATGATGAAATCGATGCCTTTCTTCTTGGCGTATGTGATTTCCTCAATGGCTTTGATGCCGCAATCCAACACGATAATCAATCCTACACCGCTTTCTGCGGCATAGTCCACACCTTTGAAAGAAACCCCGTATCCTTCGTTGTAGCGGTCGGGGATGTAATAGTCGATGTTAGAATAGAACTGTTGAATAAACTTGTAGACCAGTGCCACGGCTGTGGTGCCGTCTACGTCATAATCTCCATAAATCAGAATGCGTTCTTTTTTCCCCATTGCCTTGTTCAGGCGCTCCACGGCCACGTCCATGTCTTTCATCAAGAACGGGTCGTATAGGTCGGGTAGTTGCGGACGGAAAAACTTTCGGGCATCCGGTGCCGTCATTATTCCCCGCTCCACCAACAATCGTCCAAGTATCGGGCTAATCCCCAACTCTTGGGCCAACTGCCGGCTTACTTCTGCCTGTTCGGGTGTAATGGGTTGATAATTCCATTTGTGAGTCATTTTATATATTATTTTTTCTTTTTCTTTCTCTGATACACAGCCTTTTCTGCGTATATGGGTATCCCTTGCTTTTTCTGTTTTGAATAGGCATATTGTACTCCTGCAAGCTGTAAAGGTATGAAAAACTCTTGAAACTAAGACTGATTCTAAAGAAAATATTGAGGACTTATGTATTCTTTCTTGAAAAGGTCTTATTTTTGTCGCGAAATTAATAAGTCTTTTTATGCTTAGTTTTATATCTTGTGCAAAGACCATGACGTCGGACAGCTCTGTTGTAGTGCCTCGAGTCACTGTTCCCCGGTTTGAGGCGGAGGCCTTGTTGAATGCGTTGGAGCTGTCGCAATATTCCGTATCGGAGTTGGCAAGACTTTTGCGGGTGAATGGCAAGATTGCGGCAGAGAACAACCTGCGCTTCCACGATTTCTGTTCGGAGGACAACCGCCCTGTTCCCGCTATCTGCGCTTATACAGGGGCCGTGTTCAAACATATCTTGCCGGAAGAATTTACGGCGGACGATTTTGGTTATGCCCAAGACCATTTGCTTATCACTTCTTTTCTTTACGGATTGCTTCGACCGTTGGACGGTATCAGGCTTTATCGTCTGGAAGGCGATGTACGTCTGCCGGGAAAAGGAGGAATTTCAATGTTTGATTATTGGAAACCTTTGCTGACGGATTATTTCATTGCAGCAATCAAACGTCAAGGTGGAGTGCTTGTTTATCTGGCAAGCAATGAAATGAAAGATTTGTTCGACTGGAAGCGGGTGGAGCAGGAAGTGCGTGTGGTCACTCTCGATTTTCAGGTGATAAAAGGCGGCGAGCTGAAAACGATAGTAATTTATGTCAAGATGTGTCGTGGAGAGATGGTACGTCATATCATCAAGAACCGCATCAATCGTCCGGAAGAACTGAAAACTTTTACATGGGAAGGCTTTGCTTTGGACGAGGATCGGAGCACGGAGAATCATTTGCAGTTCGTTTTGAGGTGAGTTACCGCTTCGGTGTCAAGGCCTGCCTTGGAGCTTTTTCCTTTTGTTTTTGCAGACGCTTGTTTTGCGACAGTAAACAGTAAAGTATCGATTGCAGGGAGGTATCTTGTCGGAAAAAAAATGATGGTTGGGACTTTATTCCCCACCTGTTTGTGTATGATAGATCTTGGGGCTGTGATTGGACATAAAAAAAGAAGTTTCTAATTGTTTTGCAATTAAAAACTTCTGGTGTAATCTGCGGTGCGTACGGGACTCGAACCCGTGACCCCATGCGTGACAGGCATGTATTCTAACCAACTGAACTAACGCACCGTTATTTGGCTTTTTGCGGTCTCTCTTGATTGCGGTTGCAAAGGTAGACATTTCTTTGAAACCTGCAATACTGTACTTGATTTTTTTTGTAGGCTTTTTATCTTGCTTACTTTATATCGTTCATATTGAGAATATTGTATGGAGAGTTTTTTGTGAATAAACAGGCGCTTTGATTTAGATTTATCTCTTGTTTATGTACTGATTTAAATCTCTTTTTAGAAGGAAAGGAAAGTTTTTGTTTGTTATTTTAAACTTTTTGCTTTGAAAATTCCCTATCTGGCAATAAATCGTTATTTTTGTAAGTTCAAAACAGAAACATTGTTATTGCGCCATTCGTCTCTTCCGACATTTGTGGAAGCAAAGTCTTGTCCTGTTGCTTGTAGACGTGGAGTGAAGATATAGGGGTTTCCCGAACGGAAGGTGTTGGCATATAAAAATGAAGCGGTAATATTTAATTGATAGAGATGGAGGTTGCAGTTATTAAATACAATGCCGGCAATATATGTTCGGTGGATTACGCCTTGAAACGTTTGGGAGTGGAGGCTGTGATTACAGCAGACGAGTCTACGTTACGGGCTGCCGATAGGGTTATTTTTCCCGGAGTGGGCGAGGCGGAAACAACTATGAACTTTTTGCGTGCCGGCGGAATGGATAAGTTGATAAAAGATTTGAAACAGCCGGTGTTGGGTATTTGTCTGGGTATGCAACTGATGTGCCGTCATTCGGAAGAAGGGGATGTGGAGGGGCTTGGCATTTTTGATGCCGGCGTGAAGCGTTTTGTCTCCTTGAAACCTGCGGAAAAGGTTCCTCACATGGGATGGAACACTATTAAGCAAACCGAGAGTGCTCTTTTCAAAGGGTTTACGAAAGGGGAGTATGTGTACTTTGTGCATAGTTATTACGTTCCGTTGAACAATAGTACGGCAGCTGTGACAGATTATATCCTTCCATTCAGTGCAGCCTTGCATAAAGACAATTTTTATGCTACTCAGTTTCATCCGGAGAAGAGTGGAAGTGTGGGTGAACGTATATTACAGAATTTTTTGACATTATGATAGAACTGATTCCCGCTATTGATATCATTGACGGAAAGTGTGTCCGCCTTTCTCAAGGTGATTATGAAAGTAAGAAAGTGTACAATGAAAATCCCGTGGAGGTAGCCAAGGCATTGGAAGCTCACGGCATCCGTCGGCTTCATGTAGTGGACTTGGACGGAGCTGTTTCACACCACGTGGTGAACTATCGGACATTAGGGCAAATTGCCGTGAACACTTCTTTGATTATAGATTTCGGTGGAGGAATAAAGAGCGACGAGGATTTGAAGATAGCTTTTGAGAACGGTGCAACGATGGTGACCGGTGGCAGTGTAGCTGTCAAAGATCCTGAGTTATTTTGCGGTTGGCTTCAGGTGCATGGTCCGGAAAAGATTATCCTTGGCGCGGATGTGAAAGATCGGAAAATAGCCGTTAACGGCTGGAAAGACGAAAGTGCTTGTGAGTTGTTTCCGTTTTTGAAAGAATATGTGGAAAAAGGCATTCGTAAGGTGATTTGTACGGATATTAGTTGCGACGGAATGTTACAAGGTCCGTCCACGACTTTGTACCGAGAAATATTGAAACAGCATGCAGGTTTGTTTTTGATAGCCAGTGGAGGTGTGAGTTGCGCCAACGATATTCTGGAACTGGAAGCGGCCGGTGTGCATGCTGTTATTTTTGGTAAAGCTTTGTACGAAGGACGCATCAAATTGAAAGAATTGGAAAACTTTTTATAAGGAAACTTACGGTTCAAATAGAAATTATTAATTGAGGGGGGAGTTGTGTTAGCAAAAAGAATTATTCCTTGTCTTGATATAAAAGACGGGCAGACAGTGAAAGGAACCAATTTTATGAATCTGCGTCATGCGGGCGACCCTGTTGAATTGGCGCGTGCTTATAGTGAACAAGGGGCGGATGAGTTGGTCTTTTTAGATATTACAGCTAGTTTCGAGGGGCGGAAGACCTTTACGGAATTAGTGAAACGCATAGCTGCAAATATCAGCATCCCTTTTACCGTAGGTGGAGGAATTAATGAATTGGGCGATGTGGACAGATTGCTGAATGCCGGTGCGGATAAAATCTCCATCAATTCTTCTGCTATCCGCCGTCCGGAATTGATAGACGAAATAGCTAAACACTTCGGTTCGCAAGTGTGTGTGTTGGCTGTAGATGCCAAACAAACGGAAAAAGATTGGTGGTGCTATTTGAATGGTGGACGTGTGCAAACGGATAAAGAGTTGTATGCATGGACCGCTGAAGCACAGGAACGGGGCGCAGGCGAAATACTGTTTACAAGCATGAATCATGATGGTGTAAAGAACGGATATGCCAATGAAGCTCTTTCTGCTTTGTCCGGACAACTTTCTATTCCGGTCATAGCTTCGGGTGGAGCCGGTTGCAAAGAGCATTTTTGCGATGTCTTTCTGCAAGGAAAGGCAGATGCGGCCTTGGCGGCCAGTGTTTTTCACTTCGGAGAAATCAAAATTCCCGAATTAAAATCGTACCTTTGCGTCCACGGAATTTCTATGCGTTTGGTGTGACAAGGTTAGTTTCTAATAATTGATAACTGAAATGTTGGATTTTGACAAAATGAACGGACTTGTTCCGGCAGTGATACAAGATGTAGATACCGCAAAGGTCTTGATGCTGGGCTTTATGAACAAAGAAGCTTATGACAAGACAAAGGAAAGCGGGAGGGTGACTTTCTTCAGTCGTACCAAGAATCGTTTGTGGACAAAGGGTGAGGAAAGTGGAAATTTTCTGCATGTGGTTTCCCTCAAGGAAGACTGTGATCATGATACGTTACTCATTAAAGTGCATCCCGAAGGTCCTGTTTGCCATACCGGTACCGATACTTGCTGGGGAGAGAAGAATGAACAACCCGTTATGTTTTTGAAACAACTTCAAGATTTTATCAACAAACGCTATGAAGAAATGCCTCAAGGGTCGTATACTACCAGCTTGTTTCAATCCGGAGTTAACAAAATGGCTCAAAAAGTAGGTGAGGAAGCGGTAGAAACTGTTATTGAGGCTTGTAACGGAACGGATGAGCGCTTGATTTATGAAGGAGCAGATCTGTTGTATCACCTGATTGTCCTGCTCACTTCCAAAGGATATGGCATCGAAGATTTAGCCCGAGAACTGGAAGAACGTCATAGCGCCACTTGGAAAAAACATTAAAGTAATAATATAAAGGATTAAAGCGGTGATGAGCAGTGAAGTACTGATTCGATATAAAGACGTTGAGATACATCAACAAGAGTTATGCGTGCTCAACAAAGTTAATCTGGAACTTTACAAAGGGGACTTTGTCTATTTGATTGGTAGGGTTGGCTCAGGTAAAACGAGTTTGCTCAAGACTTTTTATGGTGAATTGGATATCGCATCGGGCGAAGCTCAAGTTTTAGGGTATGATATGCTTCACATCAAACGGAAGCATATTCCGCACCTGCGCCGTAAATTAGGCATTGTCTTTCAAGACTTTCAGTTACTGACCGACCGTACAGTATATGATAATCTCGCCTTTGTTCTTCGTGCCACCGGCTGGAAAAACAAAGGCGAGATGAAAGACCGTATTGAGGAAGTATTGGAACTCGTTGGTATGAGTAATAAAGGCTATAAGTTACCTAACGAATTGTCCGGAGGCGAACAGCAACGCATCGTGATTGCGCGTGCCGTACTTAATTCTCCGGAAATAATCTTGGCGGATGAACCAACCGGAAATCTGGATGTAGAAACCGGACACGCCATAACGGAGTTGTTGCACGGTATCAGTCAGGCCGGTTCTTTAGTCGTGATGACGACACATAACCTGCAATTGCTGTGCGATTTCCCCGGTAAAGTTTATCGCTGCGTAGACCATTTGATGAAAGATGTCACAATGGAATATGCTGATCTTGCATCGGTGGCGGAATAATAGTGAATAGATTTTTATATACATAATTTTAATACAAGAACGAAAATGAAAGTTTTAAAGTTTGGAGGTACTTCAGTAGGCTCGGCTGCTCGCATGAAGGAAGTTGCCAAATTAATTACCGATGGTGAACGTAAGATTGTGGTTCTATCTGCCATGTCGGGTACCACAAACACATTGGTTGAGATATCGGACTATCTGTACAAGAAGAATCCGGAGGGTGCCAACGAAATTATCAATAAACTGGAGAGCAAATATCGCCAGCATATTGAGGAACTTTTTGTCACCCCCGAGTATAAACAGAAAGGACGCGAACTTATCAAGTCTCATTTTGATTATATTCGTTCTTATACCAAAGACCTTTTTACATTGTTTGAAGAAAAAGTAGTGCTGGCGCAGGGGGAGTTGATTTCTACTGCCATGATGAACTATTATTTGCAGGAATGCGGAACGCAGTCGGTTTTGCTTCCGGCCTTAGAATATATGCGTACGGATAAAAATGCAGAGCCCGATCCCGTTTATATCAAAGAAAAGTTGCATATTCAACTGGAATTGCATCCGGATGCTGATATTTACATTACGCAGGGATATATCTGTCGTAATGCCTATGGTGAGATAGATAATCTGCAACGTGGAGGGAGTGACTATACGGCATCGCTGATTGGAGCAGCTGTCAATGCTACTGAAATTCAGATATGGACGGATATCGATGGCATGCATAACAATGATCCCCGTATCGTTGACAAGACGACTCCCGTGCGTCATCTTCATTTTGAGGAGGCAGCTGAATTGGCTTATTTCGGTGCCAAGATTCTGCATCCCACCTGCATTCAGCCGGCCAAATATGCCAATATACCCGTACGTCTTCTCAATACGATGGCTCCCACTGCCCCGGGTACATTGATTTCAAATGATACGGAGAAGGGTAAAATCAAAGCTGTGGCTGCCAAAGACAATATTACGGCTATCAAGATTAAATCCAGTCGCATGTTGCTTGCACACGGTTTTTTGCGTAAGGTATTTGAAATCTTTGAAAGTTACCAGACTTCTATCGATATGATTTGTACTTCGGAGGTTGGTGTATCGGTGTCTATTGATAACGTTAAACATCTTAACGAGATTTTGGACGACTTGAAAAAATATGGTACGGTGACTGTGGATGAGGGCATGTGCATTATCTGTGTCGTAGGCGATTTAGAATGGGAGAATGTGGGATTTGAAGCTAAAGCATTGGATGCAATGCGCGAGATTCCCGTCCGAATGATTTCTTTCGGCGGCAGCAATTACAACATCTCATTCCTTATCCGGGAGGAGGATAAGAGAGCGGCCCTACAATCGCTTAGTAATGCTCTGTTCGGCGAAGTACAGTAACAGGAAAAAATATAAAACCGAAGCGCTTTTACCTTTTTGATAAAAGCGCTTTTTTAAAACCGGATAAGAGAATAAACAGATGAAAGGTATATTTCCCATCCATAAATTTCAAGACTTGCGTACGCCTTTCTATTATTATGATACGAAAGTGTTGCGCGATACGCTTGCCTGCATCCGTGCGGAGGTGACACAGTATGGCAACTATTCGGTGCATTATGCTGTGAAGGCGAATGTGAATCCCAAAGTGCTTGCTATCATTCGTGAGAATGGGCTTGGGGCCGATTGCGTGAGCGGCGGTGAAATTCATGCAGCTATCAAAGCGGGTTTCCCAGGAGATAAAATAGTCTTTGCGGGTGTTGGAAAAGCCGATTGGGAGATTAATCTGGGATTAGAGCACGACATTTTTTGTTTCAACGTAGAGTCTGTTCCTGAGTTGAAGATTATCAATGAACTGGCGGCGGCTAAAGGAAAAGTGGCCAATGTGGCGTTTCGCATCAACCCCAATGTCGGTGCTCATACCCATGCAAATATCACTACCGGATTGGCTGAAAATAAGTTTGGCATCAGTATGCAGGATATCGATTATGTAATTGATATTGCGCAGGTAATGAAGAATGTATGCTTCATCGGATTACATTTTCATATTGGCTCTCAGATACTGGATATGGGTGATTTTGTGGCTTTATGCAATCGTGTCAATGAATTGCAGGATAAGTTGGAGGCACGTCGTATCCGTATCGGTCATATCAATGTAGGAGGAGGGCTTGGAATTGATTACGGTCACCCCAATCGCCAGCCCGTACCCGATTTCCAAAACTATTTCGGATTATATGATAACCATTTGAAATTACGACCTCATCAGACACTTCATTTCGAGTTGGGACGTTCCGTGGTAGGACAGTGCGGATCATTGATTTCACGTGTGCTCTATGTGAAGCAAGGCACCAATAAGCAATTTGCCATTTTAGATGCCGGCATGACGGATTTGATTCGCCCTGCACTCTATCAGGCTTATCATAAGATAGAAAATATAACGTCGGACGACCGGATGCAGACTTATGATGTGGTAGGTCCGATATGCGAATCGTCCGATGTATTCGGCAAGGCTGTTGATTTGAACGGTGTGCGTCGTGGCGACTTTATTGCCCTTCGTTCGGCTGGTGCTTACGGTGAAATTATGGCTTCGAGTTATAATTGTCGGGAGTTGCCGAAAGGATATACTTCAGATGAACTGGTGTAAATGTCTTTTCCGGCAAAACCGATGTTACCTGCAAGTTAAAAAAGATATAAAGTGAACAATCTAAATGGAAACTTGTTACTTTTGTAGTTGTTTCAACTTTATTAGTTACGATTATGATTACAGAAAAATTACAAAAAGCAATTAATGGGCAGATTACAGCTGAGTTGTGGTCGTCCAACCTCTATTTGGCAATGTCTTTCTTTATGGAGAAAGAAGGATATTGCGGCATGGCTTCTTGGTTGAGAAAACAATCTTCTGAGGAAAAAGCGCATGCTTGTGAAATGGCTTCTTACATCATCAAACGTGGTGGTGCCGCCAAGCTGGACAAGGTGGATGTTGTTCCTGATGATTTCGGTACTCCGTTAGAAGTATTCGAACAAGTTTATCAACATGAATGCCGTATATCTAAGATGATTGAAGAATTGGTGGATGTAGCTGCTGCTGAAAAAGATAAAGCGACACAAGACTTCTTATGGGGATTTATTCGTGAGCAAGTAGAGGAAGAGGCTACCGCTGCATCCATTGTGGATATGATTAAAAAAGCCGGTGATGCCGGAATCTTCTTTGTGGATGCCAAACTCGGCGAACGTAAATAAATTGAGGCTTGAACAATTTTTATAGTTAATGATAAAGTCATATCATCTTTCTGATAGGAGAGTGTGATATGGCTTTTTTGTTTCTTTTACCTGTATTTTATGTGCACCGATTCAAGTACTATCCTATTAATTCATTCAAAGGACGGGACGAATGACAACGCGGACTGAGAAAACGAATCGTTTGCTTGCATTGATTCGCGAAGGGAAACCGATGACATTGGGACAACAGTTGCGTCTGACCGTGCAGCTCAGTATTCCGGCTGTCATTGCGCAACTATCTTCCATCGTCATGCAGTATATCGATGCGGCGATGGTGGGAAGCCTCGGTGCCGAGGCATCGGCCTCCATCGGTTTGGTATCGACAACCACGTGGCTTTTCTGGGGGCTATGTGCAGCTGTCACTACGGGATTCTCCGTACAAGTAGCTCATAAAATCGGTGCGGGCGACATGCAGGGCGCACGAGCGGTGTTGCGGCAATCGCTGATTGCCACACTTGGCTTCGGTCTATTGTTGGCGGTGCTTGGAGTGGCGATTAGTGACGCATTGCCGGGCTGGTTGGGAGGCGATGTTTCCATTCGGCACAACGCATCGCTCTATTTTCTTATATTCTCACTTTTTCTGCCTGCCTTGCAGATGAATTTCTTGGCCGGAGGTATGCTGCGATGCAGCGGTAATATGCACGTGCCGAGCATGCTTGGGGTAACGATGTGTATATTAGACGTTCTCTTTAATTTCTTTCTGATTTTTCCTTCGCGCGAGTGGAGTCTGGCAAGTCACTCTTTCACGATGCCGGGTGCAGGATTGGGTGTGGTTGGTGCGGCGTTGGGTACAGTTCTTGCCGAAGCTGTTGTTGCCGGAATATTGCTATGGTATCTCTGGAATCGCTCCGGAGAATTGAAATTGGGTGGAGAACAAGGTGGTTTCCGGCCGAAAAGGGAAACTCTGAAAAAAGCGCTTCACATCAGTCTTCCCATGGGGTTAGAACACTTTGTTATTTGCGCCGCACAAATCATGACGACGGTCATCGTGGCACCGTTGGGGGTATTTGCCATTGCAGCTAATTCGTTTGCCATCACGGCCGAGAGCCTTTGCTATATGCCCGGCTACGGCATTGCCGATGCAGCCACGACACTGGTCGGTCAAAGTCTGGGTGCGAAACGCCGCCGGCTGACGCGCAGCTTCGCTCGTATTACCGTATTTATGGGCATGGCAATCATGGGGGTGATGGGCGTGGCGATGTATATCTTCGCTCCGCAAATCATCGGATTGATGACGCCTGTCGAGGACATTCGCGAGCTGGCTGTCATGGCTTTGCGCATCGAAGCGTTTGCCGAACCCATGTTTGCGGCCTCGATTGTCGGTTACGGTGTCTTCGTGGGAGCGGCGGACACGCTTATCCCCTGCCTTATGAACTTTCTCAGCATCTGGATGGTTCGCTTGTCTTTGGCAGCTTTGCTTGCTCCGACGCTGGGGCTTAAGGGCGTATGGATTGCCATGTGTGTCGAATTATGTTTTCGGGGCATGATTTTCCTTATTCACCTGAAGCGGGAACGATGGATGAAGAAAATATAGCCGGAAGAGAGACGATTAAAATGAATAAAAGAAAAGTCCGGCGGTGATAATCCGACCGTGACTTTTGGAACATGTAATTATTAACAACCAAAAATATCTCAAATGAAACTTATTAAAGATACTGAGTTCGGAGGTGAACGTCCGCTGTTTGCATCGCATGACCTTCGTTTGGAAAACGTAGTTATCCGCGCCGGCGAATCGGCTATCAAAGAGTGCAGCAATATCGAAGCTGTGGAATGCCGTTTCGAGGGGAACTATCCTTTCTGGCACGTTCACGGTTTTAAGATCGCCCGTTGCTATTTCGATGTCGGAGGACGTTCGGCGCTGTGGTATAGCGACCATCTGGAGATGACCGACACGGTGATAGATGCTCCGAAGATGTTCCGCGAGATGACCGAAATTGCCATCGAGAATGTGGTGATGAACGATGCCGACGAGGTGTTCTGGCGATGTAATGACATACGCGTCAAGAACCTTGAAATGCATGACGGCACTTACCCGTTCATGTTCAGCAGCAACATCTATGTGGACGGCCTGGAGAGCGACAGCAAGTACGTCTTCCAGTATGTGAAGAACGTAGAAATCCACAATGCCAAGATTACGACAAAGGATGCTTTCTGGGAAGTAGAGAACGTAACAATTTACGATTCGGAGCTCAACGGCGAGTACCTTGGCTGGCATTCCAAGAACCTGCGTTTGGTGAACTGCCACATCACCGGCGAGCAGCCGCTTTGTTATGCGCATGACCTTGTGCTGGAGAACTGTACTTTCGGTCCTGATTGTGACCGCGCTTTTGAATACAGCACGTTGCAGGCCGATATTCGCGGAGCCATCACCGACATCAAGAATCCGACATCGGGACGTATCGTGGCCGATGAGTTCGGCTCGGTGACAATTGACGAGAATATCAAAGCTCCGGCAGATTGTGAAATCCGTCTCAGAGATGAGCGTACTTGCTTAAGCTACTAAAAACAGAAGTGCATGAAATACGATTTCGATAAACAAATTTCCCGGCGCGGGACCAACTCCTATAAGTGGGACAGCGCTAAGACTGAAGATGTACTGCCCATGTGGGTGGCCGATATGGATTTCCATACAGCTCCCGCCATCGTCGAAGCCCTGCATCGCCGTGTGGAGCATGGCATCTTCGGGTATACACGTGTGTCCGACAGTTACTACGATGCCGTTACGGGTTGGTTTGCCCGGCGCCACGGTTTTCAAATAGACCGCGAGTGGATTATATATACATCGGGCGTGGTGCCCGCCCTTTCGGCCATCATCAAAGCCTTGACCAATCCGGGTGACAAGGTGTTGATACAGACACCGGTTTACAACTGTTTCTTCTCTTCGATTCGCAACAACGGCTGTGAGACGATTTCTTCGCCATTGTTTCGTACAGACAATACCTATAGCATCGATTACGATGATTTGGAACGAAAGGCGGCAGATTCCAAAGTAAAAGTAATGCTCCTTTGCAATCCGCATAATCCCGCAGGACGGGTCTGGAGGCGAGAAGAACTGATTCGTGTCGGCGAAATCTGCATCCGCCACGGCGTCACGGTGGTTGCCGACGAGATTCATTGCGAGCAGGTTTATCCGGGACATACTTACACGCCGTTTGCTTCCATCTCAGAGGAATTCCTGCAACATTCCGTAACTTGTATATCGGCCAGCAAAGCATTCAATATTGCCGGGCTGCAGATTGCCAATATTGTCTGCTCCGATGACAAACTCAGGGCGAAAATAAATAGGGCAATCAACGACAACGAGGTGTGTGACGTCAATCCATTCGGCGTTATCGCTACCGAAGCTGCCTACAACGAGGGCGAAGAATGGCTCGCACAGCTCGTAGAATACTTGTATGCGAACTACCGCTATATGCAGGAATTCTGTCGCGAGCATCTGCCCGGACTTCCAATAACCACGTTAGAGGGTACTTATCTTGTGTGGATGGACTGCGGCGTACTCGGTATCCCGTCAGAAGAGCTTGAACGGGAACTGATAGACAAGGCCGGGCTGTGGCTTAACGCCGGCACAATGTACGGTGCGGAAGGCGAGGGCTTTATGCGTTGGAACATAGCTTGTCCACGTACCGTCCTGAAAGAAGGCTTGAAACGCTTTGCCTCTCTGATAAATGCCGGAGTTTAGAGGATAAGATAAGTTCTGAGTGTTTGTGAGGTGGTACAAAAAGTTTCACCCCTCTTCATCTGTATGAAACATATCTTTCCAATACAATTGAAACCACTTCCCAATACGAGTGTTCCTGCTTCAGTTGTATTGGGAAGCGGCTTCACTCGTATAAGGAAGTGAATGGCTGTTGCCGTTTGTCTATTCTATGTCTGAGCAGAGGTATGAGAAGATTTATTTCAATACTCCCAGCTCCTTGCCCACCTTAATGAATGCGGCGATACATTTATCAAGATGGTCTTTCTCGTGCCCGGCTGAAATCTGTACGCGGATGCGTGCTTGCTCTTTGGGTACAACGGGATAGTAAAAGCCGGTTACGTAAATGCCTTCTTCCTGCATGCGTGCCGCATAAACCTGTGACAGCTTGGCATCGTATAGCATCACGGCGCAAATGGCGCTTTGCGTAGGTTTGATGTCGAACCCGGCAGCAGTCATCTTATCGCGGAAATAGTTTACGTTCTTCACCAGCTTGTCATGCAGGGCGTTGCTCTCTTTCAGCATCTTGAATACTTCAAGGCTGGCGCCGATGATGCCCGGTGCCAACGAATTGGAAAACAGATACGGACGGCTGCGCTGGCGCAATAAGTCGATGATTTCTTTGCGCCCGGTGGTGAAACCGCCCAAAGCGCCGCCAAAAGCTTTACCCAACGTCCCGGTATAAATGTCTACGCGCCCGTACGTATCGTATTGTTCGCTTACACCGTGTCCCGTAGGTCCTACTACCCCGGCAGAATGCGACTCGTCTACCATGACCAGCGCATCGTATTTTTCGGCAAGGCCGCATATCTTGTCTATGGGCGCCACGTTTCCGTCCATGGAGAATACACCATCGGTGACGATGATGCGGAAGCGTTGAGCTTGGGCTTCTTGCAGGCATTTCTCAAGTTCCGTCATGTCGGCGTTGGCATAGCGGTAGCGTTTCGCTTTGCAAAGGCGTACGCCATCAATGATAGAGGCGTGGTTCAGCGAATCGGAGATGATGGCATCTTCTTCACTGAAAAGGGGTTCGAACACACCGCCATTGGCATCGAAGCAGGCGGCATATAGAATGGTATCCTCCGTCCGGAAGTAATCGGAGATGGCAGCTTCCAATTCCTTGTGAATGTCTTGTGTCCCGCAAATGAAGCGTACGGACGACATGCCGTATCCGCGTTGCTCCATCATTCTTCGGGAAGCGGCAATCAGACGCGGATGGTTGGATAACCCCAGATAATTGTTGGCGCAGAAGTTCAGAACCTCTTTGCCTTTCACTGTGATGGCTGCTTGTTGTGCACTCTCAATCAGTCGCTCCTCTTTATAGAGACCGGCCTCTCTGATTTCAGCAATTGTTTTGCCGAGATAATCTTTCATTTTACCATACATGGCATTTTGTTTTTTTAGGGTAATACGTCAATGTTACATTTCTCGCAAAGGACATCATTTTTCTTGGAATAAACAATAGCATAATGATAGAAAAATGAAAAAAAAGTATGTATATTTGCGGCTCTATAATTAACTAATACCTTATTTATAAGTCGTATGAAAAATATTTTGGTAATTGGAGCAACCGGGCAAATTGGCTCGGAACTTACATTGGAGTTGCGCAAACGTTATGGCGACGACCATGTTGTGGCCGGATATATTCCGAGTGCCATGCCCAAGGGGGAATTAAAGGCATCCGGCCCTTCGGCCATTGCAGATGTGACAGACCGTCAGTCCATCGAAGTGGTGGCACGTCAGTTCAAGATAGATACGATATACAACCTGGCGGCCTTGCTTTCGGTTGTGGCGGAAAGTCGTCCGGCCATGGCTTGGAAGATTGGCATAGACGGTTTGTGGAATGTGCTTGAAGTGGCGCGCGAATATAATTGTGCGGTCTTTACTCCGAGTTCTATAGGGTCGTTCGGCGAAGCCACGCCTCACGTACAGACGCCGCAAGATACCATTCAGCGCCCCCGTACGATGTATGGCGTAACCAAAGTGACGACGGAGCTGCTGAGCGATTATTATTATACGAAATACGGAGTAGATACCCGTTCGGTACGTTTCCCTGGAATCATCTCCAATGTAACTCCTCCGGGTGGAGGTACCACGGACTATGCTGTAGATATTTTCTACTCGGCCGTGAAGGACGAAAAGTTTGTCTGTCCCGTGAAGCAGGGCACCTATATGGATATGATGTACATGCCCGATGCTTTGAATGCAGCCATATCGCTGATGGAGGCGGCTCCGGCAAGGTTGAAGCATCGCAATGCATTCAATATCGCTTCCATGAGTTTTGACCCGGAAGAAATCTATAATGCCATTAAGAAGCATATGCCCGATTTCGAAATGACATACGATATAGACCCTCTGAAACAAGCTATTGCTGACAGCTGGCCCGACTCCTTGGATGATTCTTGCGCCCGTGAAGAATGGGACTGGATGCCGCAATACGATTTGGAATCCATGACCGTGGACATGCTGGAGAAACTGAAAGCAAAATTAAATAAGTGACCATAGACGGTCTGCGGAAAATGAGAAAAATAGTATCGGGATTTTTCTTATTTGCTTTTTTAATTTCATGTGGAAATAAAAAAGCGAAGATAGATCCCTTTGTTACACTGACGGGCATGATGGATTCTGTCGCCCACAAGGCCGACACACTGCAAGAAGCGGAAGTGAAGGATATACCGAAACCGATGGAAGCAGACGAACTGTTTGATGATTTTATCTTCAATTATGCCTCAGACGATGCATTGCAAAGGCAAAGGACGGTGTTTCCTTTGCCTTATTACAATCGGAATACTCCGACAAAAATAGAGGAGCGCTTCTGGAAGCATGATTATCTCTTCACGAAACAAAGCTATTACACATTGCTTTTTGATGAAGAAGATGATTTGGAACTTGTAGGAGATACTGCCTTGAAATCGGTGCAAGTGGAATGGATTTATCTGAAAACCCACATGGTGAAGAGATACTATTTTGAACGAAAGAAAGGAATGTGGATGCTCGAAGCCATTAACCTGCGTGAGATAGAAGAGGGGGAAAATGAAAATTTTGTGGATTTTTATACTCGTTTTGTGACGGACAGTGTATATCAAAGCAAGCACATCAGCCATCCGCTGCAATTTGTCACTATCGATCCGGATGATGAATTTTCCATTTTGGAAACCACCTTGGATATGAACCAATGGTATGCGTTTCGCCCGACAATGCCTGCCGATAGATTGTCCAATATCAACTATGGACAGAAAAACGAAGATTTGTCCAATACTAAAATATTGAAAGTAAATGGCATAGGTAACGGATATTCCAATATTTTCTATTTCCGAAAACAAGATGGGGAGTGGAAGTTATACAAATACGAAGATACGAGTATTTAGATGGTTTGAAAGAGACGGGATGGAGCTTTGTTTGTGTAAAATACCTAACACTTTCGGTATTGAGGTAACTGCTGACAGATTCTTGGAATATGATTCGGAAGAAGAACTCAAGGAATTGATTGCGGCGGGACGCATAGCCGTGCCTTATTTGCATGTCGGTAGTGGTAGTAATCTGCTTTTTATCACGGACTACAAAGGCACGGTGCTGCATTCGCGTATTCATTCTATAGAAATGACGGCAGAAGATAAGGAGAATGTGTGGGTACGTGTTGGTGCCGGTGTGGTATGGGATGATTTTGTGGCTTATTGTGTAGACCGGCGTTGGTATGGCGCGGAGAATCTTTCGCTGATACCCGGTGAAGTGGGAGCAAGCGCTGTGCAGAATATAGGTGCTTATGGAGTGGAGGTTAAAGACCTGATAACTTCGGTGGAGACCATAAATCTTGAAGGAGAAAAGCGTATATACTGTGTAGATGAGTGTGGATATGCCTATCGGAAAAGCGTCTTTAAGCAGCCGGAGACGAAGAGCTTGTTTGTGACTTATGTTAATTTCCGGTTGAGTAAGAAAGAACACTATACTTTAGATTACGGCACAATCCGACAAGAATTGGCAAGATATCCACAGGCAGACTTGCATACATTGCGTCGCGTGATTATTGAAATTCGCCAAAGTAAGTTGCCCGACCCTGAGAAATTGGGAAATGCAGGAAGCTTTTTCATGAACCCTGTCGTGCCGCGCATGCAGTTTGAAGCATTGCAGCGCATGTTTCCTACAATGCCGTACTATGACGTCGATGCCCGGCATGTGAAGATTCCGGCAGGCTGGATGATAGAACAATGCGGCTGGAAAGGGAAAGCCTTGGGGCCAGCGGCCGTGCACGAAAAACAAGCATTGGTCTTGGTGAATCTGGGTGGTGCAAAGGGAGCGGATATTGTAGCTCTTTCGGACGCAGTGAGAGCCTCTGTGCGCAAAAAATTCGGTATGGATATTTATCCGGAAGTAAATTTTATAGGTAACTGATGGTTGGTTGTAGGCTATGGGAAGAATCAGAATATTAGGAAGCGGCACATCGACTGGGGTGCCGGAGATAGGTTGTACTTGTCCGGTTTGTACTTCTGCTGATGCACGGGATAGTCGCTTGCGTACGTCCTCATTGGTACATACGGAAGATGCAGTGATACTGATAGATTGCGGTCCGGATTTCAGGCAGCAGATGTTGAAGGTGTCTTCTTTTGAGAAAATAGATGGAGTGTTGATTACTCATGAGCATTATGACCATGTGGGCGGATTGGACGATTTGCGTCCGTTTTGCCGTTTTGCCGATATCCCTATTTTTTCGGATGTCAATACTGCCGCTCATTTGCGGGCACGTATGCCCTACTGTTTTGTTGACAAAGTCTATCCGGGTGTTCCTCGTATCAATTTGGAGGAGGTGGAAGTCGGTCGGCCTTTTTATATCAACCGGACAGAGGTGCTACCTTTGCAGGTAATGCACGGTAAACTGCCCATTCTGGGGTATCGCATCGGTGAGAATCTGGGTTATATTACAGATATGCTCACAATGCCGGATGAGTCTTTTGAGCGACTGAAAGGCGTTGAGGTGCTTATTATGAATGCCTTGCAGTCGAAATCTCATCCCACGCATCAGACCATATCGGAAGCTTTGGTGGCTGCCGAACGCATTGGTGCGAAAGAAACTTATTTTATTCATATGAGTCACCGTGTCGGACTTCATGCCGATATTGAAAACACGTTGCCGCCTCATGTGCATTTTGCTTATGATGGTCTTGAAATAACTTATTAAACTTTTTGAAACTTTTGTTTTGTTTTATTTGCAGATTTTGTTATTTTTGCAAAAATCAAATAAAACAAGGCATGAAACTCCGACTTCTTATACAGATAGCCGTTATCGTATCCGTAGTGCTACTATGTACGGGTTTTGCCGTGTATTCATTCTTGCGTTTGCATTCGGTAGAGAATCAGCGTGATTTTGACCTCTACTCATTGGTGCCTCAAGATGCAATTGCCATTTTGGAAACCAATCATATGGCTGATTTGATGGAGGATATCAATAGGCTGGATTGCAGTAAAGATAATCATTTTCTATATGTTTCCGATCTTTTCTCCTATCTGAAAGAAAATCTGCATACTTTACTGCAAGATACTCCTCACGGATTGAGTATGCAGATGAATAAAATGTTGATTAGCTTTCACGAACCGGATACGCCGGAAAATCAGGTGCTATATTGCACACTTGATGCGGACGACTACAAACTGGTAGAGGTTTTTGTACAGAAGTATTGTTCCGGTAGTTTTCCCCGAAAAACGTTTGACTATAAAGGCGAGGAAATCCGCATTTATCCCATGGCGGATGGTCGTTTTCTTGCGATGTATGTTACTGCTGATTTTTTTGTTGTCAGCTTTCAGAAACGGTTGGTGGAACAGGTGATTGATGCTTATCGCAGTAAGAAGTCTTTAACGAGTCTGGCAGCTTTTCATACCATCCGTACCAATAGGCACAATGATGTTGCTGCTATGGTGTATGTGCGTATGAAGGCTGTGGAAATGGGGAAAAAAACGGATGACATTCATTCGTACATGCGTTTGGGAAGTTGGGTGGAATTTGAAGTGAAACTCAATGAAAACGCTATCTATTGTTCCGGCATGAGCCATGGGGTAGATTCCACTCATACTTTTATGAATGTTTTGCGTGCTCAGGAGCCTATAGAGGGCTTTTCCGGTGCTAATCTGCCGATTACCACTTTCTTATATCATCGTTGGGCTATTTCCAATAAGAGTTCTTTCTTTAACTTTGTCACCGGTCAAGCGTATGCTAAAGTGGCTTATTCCGATGAAGTGAAACAACGGGATGAGGAGTGGACTGTTTTTTTGAATGACTTTGCGGCAGAAAGTTTCTTCTCTTGCCTTTTCCGCTTGAAAGATACGATGAATGTTGCTCCTTGTGCCGTGGCTTGTATTCCCGTTAAGGATGAACAGTTGGCAGAACGTCGTTTGCAATCTTTGCTTTATACCACTCCGCAGGATAAAGAGTCCTCCTCGGCATTCAAGTCATTTGACTATACGTTATATCCTAAGGCTATAAAATATAAAAAGTATGCCTTGCCGCGGAATTCTTTGTTGGCGCAAATGACGGGAATTGCCAAGTCGGATTCTCATACATATGCTTGTTTTTATCGGAGCTGCTTGTTGCTGGCTCCGGATGTGCTTAGCCTTTCTGCTTATATAGATGGGATAGAAAATGGCGAAGTGTTGGATGGGACATCGGTCTATGAAGAAAGTATAGGCAGTCTGTCGCCGGTTTATAATTTTGTGATGATGGCGGACATGGAGAAAATTTTGCAACAGCCGGAAGTTTATGTACGCCTGATGCCGAATTTCTTCTTTCGGCAAGCAGATTTCTTCCGACATTTTATGCTTGTCGTGCAGTTCACTTGTGTGGATAAGGTTGTTTATCCCAACATTGTACTGCTCTATAAAGGAGGGCGATAGATTTTTGCTTTTGACCTTTTCAAATGTTGATGACGCAGATTTTCTTCATTAAAAATCTGCGTCATTGTCTTAGAAAAACCTCTTTTGAAAAACATAGGAAAGAGATTTGGAAACCGTTTAAAAAGGTAAATCTTCTTTGGCGCCTCCTGCCAGAAATTCAGGTGCTTCGGTAGGTGCCGGTGCTGCGACAGGCGGTGGAGGTAGGGGAGCGTTTGGCTCGGGTGTAGCGTTGTTTATGCGTTCCACTTTCCATGCCCGGATGCTGTTGAACCAGCGATCTTGCCATTGGCGTGCGTCTATGTCGAAAGATACGGTCAGCTCTTCTCCCATTTGTATATTGAACTGCTCAATCTTTTCGGCGCCAAAAACCTCAAAACACAATTTGCGTGGATATTGGCTGTGGTCTTCAACCACATATTCCTGTACTTTCCATTCATTGCCGGTTGATTTGGCAACTCCAACTTTGGGCTGGAGTATAGCGATGACTTTTCCTGTAAATTCCATTGTTTTCTTGTTTAATGATGCGGCGAAGTTACAATTTTTTAGGAATACTAAAAGAATAATCAGCTGTTTTTTCTTGCTAATTTTTTGTCGTAGGGAATTCTTTTTTTAACTTTGTCCGTCAGTTATATAGATAGCAAAATAAAAACTTAAATATACGGAATATATGAAATTTATCGTTTCAAGTACTGCGCTTTCCAGTCATTTACAGGCTGTCAGCCGTGTGATTAATTCAAAGAATGCACTGCCCATTTTGGATTGTTTCCTCTTTGAACTGCAAGACGGAACTTTGTCTGTGACAGTTTCTGATAGTGAAACAACAATGGTTACTACAGTCGAGGTGAACGAAAGTGATATGGATGGGCGTTTTGCCGTTGCGGCAAAAACATTGTTGGATGCTTTGAAGGAAATCCCTGAGCAACCATTGACTTTTGAGGTCAATATGGCCTCTCTTGAAATTACGGTACAGTATCAGAACGGTAAATATAGTTTGATGGGACAGAATGCCGATGAGTTTCCACAATCGGCCATGTTGGGCGACAATGCCGTGCATGTAGAGGTGGATGCACAAGTATTGTTGAACAGTATTAATCGGGCTGTATTTGCTACAGCGGATGATGAACTTCGTCCGGTGATGAACGGTATCTATTTTGATATTACGACGGAGAATATCACGATAGTGGCATCGGATGGTCATAAACTGGTACGCTGCAAGACATTGGCCGCCAAAGGCAACGAACGTGCAGCCTTTATCCTTCCTAAGAAGCCGGCTTCACTGATGAAAAATCTGCTGCCGAGGGAACAGGGCATGGTTACTATTGAATTCGACGAACGTAATGCCGTATTTACTTTGGAAAACTACCGTATGGTGTGCCGGTTGATTGAAGGACGTTATCCCAACTACAATTCTGTAATTCCGCAAAGCAATCCCTATAAAGTGACGGTAGATCGCCAGCAGTTGATTGGAGCATTACGTCGTGTTTCCATTTTCTCATCGCAGGCAAGCAGTCTTATCAAGCTACGCATGCAGCAGAATTTAATCGTAATATCAGCTCAGGATATAGATTTCTCTACCTCAGCAGAAGAAACATTGACTTGTCAGTATGTGGGCAATCCGATGAACATAGGCTTTAAATCAACTTTCTTGATTGATATTTTGAGCAATATCTCTGCGGAAGAAGTTATTATTGAATTGGCCGACCCGTCGCGTGCGGGTGTCATCATTCCGGTAGAACAAGAAGAGAATGAAGATTTACTGATGCTGTTGATGCCGATGATGTTGAATGATTAAAAGAATAAATGTGATTTATTTTATCGTAAGAGGACACGAGAGTACAGGACTTGTTGAGAGACTGTGCCCTTGTGTCCTTTGTGGTGAAAGATAGTAAATATAGAAAACAATGAAATTAAATCTGAAAAACCCGATTGTTTTTTTCGATTTGGAAACCACAGGTACAAACATTAACTCAGATCGGATTGTCGAAATTTGTTATCTTAAAGTTTATCCTAATGGAAATGAAGCGTCCAAAACCATGCGCATCAATCCCGGAATGCATATTCCGGAAGAGGCTTCTGCCATTCATGGAATTTACGATCGGGATGTGGCCGATTGTCCTTCTTTTAAAGCAGTGGCACGTAGCATAGCCAATGATATAGAAGGATGTGATTTGGCGGGTTTCAACTCCAATCGTTTTGATATCCCGGTCTTGGCGGAGGAATTCCTTCGGGCCGGTGTGGATATTGATATGAGCCGTCGTAAGTTTGTGGATGTACAAGTTATTTTCCATAAGATGGAACAGCGTACACTGTCTGCTGCCTATCAATTCTATTGTGGCAAAAAATTGGAAGATGCACACACGGCAGAGGCAGATACTCGTGCTACTTACGAGGTGCTGATGTCGCAACTGGATCGTTATCCGGAACTGCAAAACGATATTGCTTTTCTTTCCGATTACTCCAATTTCAATAAAAATGTGGATTTTGCAGGCCGTATGGTCTATGATGATAAAGGGGTGGAAGTGTTCAACTTCGGTAAATATAAAGGAATGGCGGTATCCGACGTTTTGAAGCGTGATCCCGGTTATTATAGCTGGATACAGAACAGTGACTTTACTTTGAATACCAAAGCGATGTTGACCAAAATTCGTTTGCGAGAATTGACTCAGAAATAAGAAACCGTTTTGATTTTATTTCAGCTTCCTTCTGAGTTGTTTTCTGTTGTTATGAGGAGCACATAATGGGCTATGTGAAGAAGGAAAACGGACAAAAAGACCGGAAATAAACCCGGAAGATACTGATAAAACTTAAAAAAAGAAAATCAAAACAGTTTCTAAGAACCTGAAAATTTTAAGGGAAACAAGGATAAAAATCAAAGCGGGCTTTTATGGCTCGAAATATTCTGCATGATGGCAAATACATTGAAAGGAAAAAAAATTGTTTTGGGCATTACCGGAAGCATTGCAGCTTATAAATCCTGTTTGCTTATTCGTGATTTGATTAAGCGCGGTGCAGAAGTACAAGTCGTTATTACACCGGCGGGCAAGGAGTTTATCACTCCCATCACTTTATCTGCCTTGACAGGAAAGCCGGTTATCAGTGAGTTTTTTGCTCAGCGTGATGGTACATGGAACAGTCACGTGGATTTAGGGCTGTGGGCAGATGCTCTTCTGATTGCCCCGACAACAGCTTCCACAATTGGCAAGATGGCCAATGGGGTGGCAGATAATATGCTGATTACTACGTATCTTTCCGCAAAAGCTCCTGTGTTTGTTGCACCTGCCATGGATTTGGATATGTTTGCTCATCCTTCTACCCAAAAGAATCTGGATATCCTTCGTTCGTATGGTAATCATATTATAGAGCCGGGCATAGGAGAACTTGCCAGCCATTTGGTGGGTAAAGGACGTATGGAGGAACCGGAAAATATTGTCCGGGATTTGGAAATGTATTTTGCAGCTAAAGAGGGTGAGCTGATTGGAAAGACGATAATGATAACGGCGGGTCCTACTTATGAAAAGATAGATCCCGTGCGTTTTATCGGCAACTATTCATCCGGCAAGATGGGCTTTGCGCTTGCCGATGAATGTGTAAGTCGTGGAGCCAAAGTTATATTGATTGCCGGGCCGGTTCAACAAAAAACGTACTTCCCTATGAATCAATATATCCAGGTGGAATCCGCTGTAAACATGTACGATGCAGCCGGTGCTTGTTGGGATTCTGCGGATGCAGCTATCTTGACTGCTGCGGTGGCCGATTATACTCCCGAACACGTGGCTGACGAGAAAATAAAGCGAGAAAAAACGGGTGAAATGGCATTGGCTTTAAAACCTACGCAGGACATTGCTGCTTTCTTGGGTAAACAGAAGAGGAAGAAGGGCAGTAACCGAAGACAAGTTTTAGTGGGGTTTGCTCTTGAAACGAATAATGAGCAGCTGAATGCAGAAGAAAAACTCAAGCGGAAGAATCTGGATTTTATTGTCTTGAATTCGTTGAACGACAAAGGAGCGGGCTTTCGCCACGATACCAATAAGATTTCGATTATCGATAATAAAGGAAAGACCGATTATCCATTGAAGTCCAAGGCCGAAGTCGCTGTAGATATCGTGGATCATTTGGTTAAAGTGCTGAAACAAACAGAGTGAATAAAGTGGGATAACAATCTCCTTGTTCGTTGTCGGTTGTTTAATTAAAGGTCTAATTATCAAGAAAATGTTGCATTCGCTCTATATACAGAATTATGCACTTATCGAGCAGCTCGATATAAATATCGATGGAGGTTTTTCCGTGATAACGGGTGAAACGGGTGCGGGTAAGTCTATTATTTTAGGTGCCATCGGGTTGTTATTGGGACAACGTGCCGATGTGAAATCCATTCGTACGGGAGCTTCTAAATGTGTGATTGAAGCTCGTTTTGATATATCTGCCTATGGTATGCAACCTTTCTTTGAAGAGAATGAGTTGGAGTATGAGACAGAGTGTATTCTTCGGCGTGAAGTATCTGCTTCGGGCAAGAGCCGGGGGTTTATCAATGATACACCGGCCTCCTTGGTCCAGATGAAGGAATTGGGAGAACAACTGATTGATGTACATTCTCAGCATCAGAACCTTTTGTTGAACAAAGAAGGATTTCAGCTCAATGTTCTTGATATTCTGTCTCACAATGATGATATACTGCGTGCTTATCAAGGCTTTTATCAAGAGTGGAAGCAGGTGCAGCAGGATTTGGCCGAGCTTGTTGCACAAGCGCAGCGTGATAAGGCTGATGAAAATTACATCCGTTTCCAGCTGGAGCAGCTGGAAGAGGCGCGATTGGTAGCGGGTGAGCAGGAAGAACTGGAGCAGGAAGCTGAAACTCTGAACCATGCAGAAGACATTAAAGCTGGGTTATATCGAGTGGGGCAGATGTTACATTCGGATGAAGGTGGTTTACTTTCTGGGCTGAAAGAGTGCTTGAATACGATGCATGTCTTACGGAGTGTCTATTCGGCTGCCGGTGAACTTGCCGAACGTCTGGATAGTACTTACATTGAACTGAAAGATATTTCGCAGGAAGTTGCCGGAAAGGAAGAACAAATCGAATTTAATCCCACACGTCTGGATGAGGTGAACGAGCGTTTGAATTTGATTTATACACTCCAACAAAAGCATCAAGTATCTACTGTCGATGAACTTTTGCGGTTGACAGATGAATATGCGGCCAAGCTTTCAGCCATAACTTCTTCCGATGAACAGATAGAAGAATTGAAAGAACACTGTGAAGCTTTATATCATAAAGTGCAAAAACAGGCAGGTCTTCTTACGGAGACCCGTATGACTGCTGCCCGTGAGGTTGAGGAACAGATGGCCGCACGTTTGATTCCGTTGGGAATGCCCAATGTCCGTTTTCGGGTGGAGATGGGAGTGCGTAAGGAGCCGGGAACGCATGGGGCGGATACTGTGAATTTCTTGTTTTCGGCTAATAAGAATGGAACTTTGCAAAGTATCTCTTCTGTAGCTTCCGGGGGTGAAATTGCGCGTGTCATGTTATCAATCAAAGCAATGATTGCAGGTGCAGTCAAATTACCTACCATTGTGTTTGATGAAATAGACACTGGAGTTTCCGGTGAGATAGCCGACCGTATGGCGGATATCATGCAAGAGATGGGTGAACAGAACCGCCAGGTTATCAGTATTACTCATTTGCCGCAGATTGCTGCCCGGGGAAGTGCTCACTACAAAGTCTATAAGCAAGACAATGAAACGGAAACGAATAGTCATATTCGCCGTCTGACCGATGAAGAAAGAATAGAGGAGCTGGCTCACATGTTGAGTGGGGCAACTTTGACGGAAGCTGCTCTGAATAATGCTAAGGCGTTGCTGAACAAGTGAATGATATGCGATAAAATTAAATAGATTCTTAATAAATAGTTGAATGAATAGATGGTTGAGCAAAGTGAAATGATTTTTGGAATCCGTGCCGTGATAGAAGCCATTCAGGCAGGAAAAGAGATTGATAAGATATTGGTGAAAAAAGATATTCAGAGCGATTTGTCAAAAGAGTTGTTCGCTGTTTTGAAGGGTACATTGATACTGGTACAGCGTGTTCCAGTTGAGCGGATTAATCGCATAACCCGTAAAAATCATCAGGGAGTGGTTGCTTTTATTTCATCAGTGACGTATCAGAAAACGGAACATCTGGTGCCGTTTCTTTTCGAACAAGGCAAGAATCCGCTGTTTGTAATGCTTGATGGAATTACGGATGTCCGTAACTTCGGAGCTATAGCCCGTACGTGCGAGTGCGCGGCAGTGGATGCGGTGATTATTCCTGCGAAGAATAGTGTGTCGGTCAATGCAGATGCCATGAAGACTTCCGCAGGAGCATTGCACACGTTGCCTGTTTGCCGTGAGCAGAGTTTGAAAGAAACACTTCAGTTTCTCAAAGAGAGTGGCTTCCGGATTGTGGCAGCCACCGAGAAGGGAGATTATGAATACACCAAAGCGGATTATACGGGCCCGATGTGCATCATTATGGGATCTGAAGACCGAGGGGTTTCTTATGATAACCTGGCATTGTGTGACGAATGGGTGAAAATACCTATGTTGGGAACTATCGAATCTTTGAATGTCTCTGTTGCTGCCGGTATTTTGATTTATGAAGCTGTAAAACAAAGGAACTAAGATATGAAAAAGAATTTGCTGTTGATGTGCACCCTATGTGTGTTGGCCCAATGGAGTCTGGCGCAAGCTCCGAAGTGGATAGATAAAGCCAAGCGGGCTGTCTTTTCTGTGGTTACTTATGATAGAAATGATAAAATACTGAATACCGGCAACGGCTTTTTTGTCGCAGAAGAGGGAGTTGCCTTGTCTGATTATACCTTGTTTAAAGGAGCCGAACGTGCAGTTGTAATGACCTCTGACGGGATACAGATGCCTGTTGAGGCTATTATGGGAGCTAATGATATGTATGATGTGGTGAGGTTTCGGGTCGCTACTTCCGGAAAGAAAGTTTCTGCCTTGACTTTGGCTTCTGTTGCTTCGGCGGTGGGAACCGATGTATTTCTGTTGCCATATTCCACTCAAAAGAATCGTTCTTATACTGCCGGGAAGATAAAAGAGGTGACTCCGATAGCTGATAAGTATTCTTATTATACGCTTGATATGCATTTGAAGGACAAGATGGTGAGTTGTCCGGTGATGACGGCGGACGGACAAGTGTTCGGATTGGTTCAGCAATCTGTTGGACAAGATACTGCTGGTATTTGTTATGCCATTGATGCCCAATTTGCGATGGCGCAGAATATTTCGCCGTTTTCTTATGGAGATATGGCTTTGAAGAATATCGGAATCAAGAAAGCACTACCTGATACGGAAGAGCAAGCCTTAGTTTTTCTTTATATGGCTTCTTCACAGCTTTCTCCGGAAAAGTATATGGAGACTCTGGATAATTTTATCGCACAATATCCTAATAGTGCAGATGGTTATCTTCGCCGTGCTTCCCAGCAAATTCTCATGTCAAATGACGATGCTTCCATGGATAAAGTGTCCGGTGATATGGATAAGGCATTGAAGGTTGCCGTGAAGAAAGACGATGTTTTCTTTAACCGTGCTAAAATAATATATAGTTATGTATTGGGAAAACCGGAAAAGGTATATAAATCCTGGTCATATGATACTGCTTTGGAAGAGATAAAGAAAGCGATGGAAATAGAGAACTTGCCTGTTTATCAGCAATTGGAGGGAGACATTTTATTTGCCAAACAGGATTATCCGGCGGCATTTGTCTGCTACGATAAAGTGAACCATAGTAACATGGCATCGCCGGCCACCTTCTTTAGTGCGGCAAAGGCCAAGGAGCTGATGCAGGCACCTGCCGGAGAAGTACTGGCTCTGATGGATAGTTGTGTTATGCGTCTCTCGCAGCCCTATACGGAAGAAGCGGCGCCTTATCTGTTAGAACGTGCACAAACTCGTATGAATGCCGGCCAGGCACGTAATGCTGTATCGGATTATGATGCCTATTATAAAGCCGTAAACGGCAATGTCAATGATGTGTTCTACTATTATCGCGAACAGGCTGCCTTAAAAGCCAAGCAATATCAGCGTGCACTGGATGATATGACAAAGGCCATTGATTTGAACCCGAATGAATTGACTTATCGTGCAGAGTTGGCGGTAGTAAATATTCGTGTCGGACGTTATGAAGAAGCATTGAACGTATTGAAAGCTGCTTTGGTCAAAGATTCCAAATATGCAGAAGCATATCGTCTGATGGGGATTGCACAAATTCAGTTAAAGAAGAATAAGGAGGCTTGTGATAACTTTAGCAAAGCAAAGGAACTGGGAGACACTAATGTAGACGCTTTGATAGAGAAGCACTGCAAATAAAAATAAATGGATTCGGAATACTGCGTATGTTCTGAACCTCTTTTAAAGTGTGAGTAAGATAAACACAAAGCGTTTGTGTACTATTATTATTAACTATATAAAACCATTGGAAATGATGAAAAAAACAATTTGCAGCCCCAAAGCGCCGGGTGCTATAGGTTCATATAGTCAGGCTGTTGAGGCTAACGGGATGGTGTTTGTTTCCGGTCAATTACCCATTGATGCAGCTACCGGAGTAATGGCGGAAGGGGCAGAAGCACAAGCCCGCCAATCCTTGGAGAACATGAAGCATATTCTGGAAGAGGCAGGTTTGGATATGAGCAACATTGTAAAAACCACAGTCTTTCTGGCAGACATGTCTTTATTTGCCGATATGAATAAGGTTTATGCCACTTATTTTGACGGAGCTTTTCCCGCACGCTCAGCCGTTGCTGTTAAGGCATTGCCCAAGGACGCTTTAGTGGAGATTGAGTGCATCGCGGTTCGCTAATAAGTCGGCCACAATAAAACTGCTGCCTCCTACGAAGATAAAGTCTTCCGGGAGGCTTTTTTCTTGTGCAGCTCGTACGGCCGAAGGTACATCTGGATAGCAGTTGCCTTTGAGCCCGGCACTTTCCGCAAGTTTTTGTAAATCATTTGCCGGTAAGGCACGTTTTACGCTGGCTTGGGTAAAATAGTAAATTGCATCTTCGGGCAGCAATGCCAGCACGCCTTGTATATCTTTATCATTCACCATGCCGATGATAATATGCAGATTGTGAAAAGCCTGTTGTTTAAGTTGCTCTACTATATAGGTGATTCCACCCACATTGTGTCCTGTATCGCAAATTAGGGTAGGGTAGTCTTGCAACTTTTGCCAACGTCCCATCAAGCCGGTCAGCTCAGTTACATGGGCAAAACCTCTGCGCACAGATTGTTCATCCAGTCGATAACCGGCTTCTTTCAGGAGTGGAAGGGCTGTGAGAATAGTACGGGAGTTTTTTTTCTGATAGAGTCCCTTTAGTTCATATTCTATACTGGGATAATCCTCACGTCCATTTTCTTCTGCAAAATAGATGGGAGCATTTACTTCTCCGGCTCTCTTTTGAAATACGGATTTAGTTTCCGGGGTTGTTTCGCCGATCACTACGGGGATGCCGCTTTTAATGATTCCTGCCTTTTCTCTTGCAATTTGGGGCAATGTATTCCCTAAGAATTGGGTGTGGTCAAGACTGATATTAGTGATGATACATAAATCCGGATGGATTATGTTGGTGCAGTCCAAGCGTCCTCCCAGTCCCACTTCTATCACAGCTACATCTATTTTCTTATCGGCAAAGTACCGGAAAGCCATAGCGGTGGTTAATTCAAAAAAGGACGGATGCAGCGGTTCAAAAAAACAACGCTCCTCTTCCACAAAACGGATGACATACTCTTCCGGTATGGGTTGCCCATTGACGCGGATACGTTCGCGAAAATCTACCAAATGGGGCGAGGTATATAGCCCCACGCTATAGCCCGCTTCTTCCAGTATGGCTGCAATGGTATGCGAGCAAGAGCCTTTACCGTTGGTACCTGCCACATGAATGGTGCGAAACTTGCGATGTGGGTGGCCGAAGTGCTCATCCAGTGCCAAAGTGTTTTCCAATCCTTCTTTATAGGCCGAACCTCCTACTTGTTGAAACATGGGAGCGCTGTTATATAAATAGGTTAAAGTGTCCTGATAATCCATCTTTTGTAATATTTAACGAGAAAGAAATCTTTTTCTCTGTATTAAATTGTTATCTTTAAGGACAACAAAGATAACGTAAACCGTAGGTTATACAAAAGAAGCACGCTTGTTTTTTATTGCCTGAATATGGTTTTGCTTTATCCTGAAAACATTAATAATTAAAATCTAATGAGTATGGGAACCAAGAAAAATTTTGTGATTGATACGAATGTTATTCTTCACGATTATAATTGTCTGAAAAATTTCCAAGAAAACGACATTTATCTCCCCATCGTGGTCCTTGAAGAGTTGGATAAATTCAAGAAAGGCAATGAGCAGATCAATTTCAATGCCCGTGAATTTGTCCGCGAACTCGATTTGATAACCGATGACAATCTTTTCACTCGCGGTGCTCCGTTGGGCGAAGGCTTGGGGCGGCTGTTTGTTGTGACGGGTACGATAAATTCTTCCCGAGTGCATGATTCCTTTCCCGAGCGCATTCCCGACCATCAGATTCTGTCAGTGACAGACTGGCTGAACGAGAAATATCCGAAGATGAAATCCATTTTGGTCACGAAAGATGTGAATTTACGGATGAAAGCCCGTTCTATCGGCCTGCTGTGTGAAGATTATATCAACGATAAAGTGGTGAATCTTGATATCTTTGAAAAATCGAATGAAGTATTTGAGGGAGTTGATCCCACTTTGATAGATCGTATTTATTCTTCGAAGGAAGGGTTGGACGTCAGTGAATTCAACTTTAAGGATATTGTTCATCCCAATGATTGCTTTGTCTTGAAAAGTGACCGAAGCAGCGTGCTTGCCCGTTATAATCCTTTTACTCACTCTGTTTGCCGGGTAAACAAAACCAGAAACTATGGTATTGAGCCCCGTAACGCCGAACAGAGCTTTGCCTTTGAAGTGCTGAACGACCCGGATGTAAAGCTTATAGCCCTGACCGGTAAGGCTGGAACCGGCAAAACATTATTGGCACTGGCTGCTGCTTTGGGAAAACTGACAGATTATAAGCAAATCCTTTTGGCTCGTCCCATTGTGGCATTGTCTAATAAAGATCTTGGATATCTTCCCGGAGATGCCAATGAGAAAGTTGCTCCTTATATGCAGCCCCTGTTTGATAATCTGAATGTGATAAAGCATCAATTTGCGGCTAACTCCAGCGAAGTGAAACGCCTGGAAGACATGCAAAAAAGCGAACAATTGATAATTGAAGCTTTGGCTTTTATTCGCGGACGCAGTTTGAGCGAGACTTATTGCATCATTGATGAGGCTCAAAATTTGACGCCGCATGAAATTAAAACGATAATTACCCGTGCCGGTGAAGGTACAAAGATGGTGTTCACGGGTGATATTCAGCAGATAGACCAGCCCTATCTGGACAGTCAATCTAATGGACTTGTGTATATGATAGACCGCATGAAAGATCAAAACCTTTTTGCTCATGTCAATCTGGTAAAAGGAGAACGCAGCCCGTTGAGTGAATTGGCAAGTAATCTGATGTGATGTCATTCTGTAAGAAAGCTTCTACCCCTCCCGTCTTCTGGTCGTAAAAGACAAGGAGACGGGTTTGTTTTGTAATTCATTATATCCCTGCTTTTTCTCTCTAATCCGTTGCATCATTCTTTTAGGGAGAAGCCTTTCTTCGTGTTTTATCTGACGATATCCTCCTTTGCGCATGTGAAATAAATCAAACTTTTATAATATTTTTTATCATTTATTTGTCTTTCTTGGAGGAAATAGCGTATATTTGCGAATCCTAAAACAAAAACTATTAAATGAAATGAAGGCGAAACTAATTCAACGGTACCTCTCCACAAAGGTATTACCGATATGGACTATTCTTTTGATTGATGTATGCATCATCATTGTCTCAAGTATTTTAGCTTATGTTCTAAGGTATGATTTCAAAAGTGTTTTCATGGAAACTTCAACCATTGACAAAGCAATTTTCGGAACAGTAATCATTAATCTTATATTCTTCCGCGTATTCCGTACTTACTCCAATGTGTTGCGTTTCTCTTCCTTCGTTGATATAATGCGCATCTTTGTATCCTTGACAGTTTCCTATGCCATCTTGATGGGGATAAACGTGTTGGGAGATGCTTTTTTGAATATCAAGTTGGCTCCTTTCAGTGTGCTGTTCATGTCCTACATCATCAGTTTTGCAATGATGGCTTCTTCACGTGTGATAGTCAAGACCATTTTTGAAGTATTGAATTTTGACGGCAGACACAGTGCCAATGTGTTTATCTACGGCGCAAAAGAGGCGGGTGTCAACATAGCCAAGTCGTTGCGTGTAAATCTTCGTAACCATTATCGTCTGCGTGGATTCATAGCCGATGAGCCTGAACTTATAAATAAGGTAATGATGGGAGTTAAGGTATATCCTAACGACGATACATTGATTGACAACTTGCTCGACCGCAACGTACAGGTGGTTATCATTTCTCCGGCAAAAATGGAGGAACTGCAAAAGTCGGATATAGCCGACCGCATACTTGCACACAAGATTAAACTTATGACCGCTCCTCCTTTAAGTGATTGGAGTGGGAAGGGCTTGAACCGTACTCAATTGAAGGAGATACAAATTGAAGATTTGCTGCAACGCAACCCCATCGAGATAGATATTCATAAGGTGGCATCACAGCTTGAGGGTAAGCGCGTATTGATTACAGGCGCGGCCGGTTCCATCGGTAGTGAGATTATGCGTCAGGTGGCCTCTTTCAATCCTTATAAATTGATTCTCGTGGATCAGGCGGAGACTCCGTTGCACAATATTCGTCTGGAACTGCAAGACCGTTGGCGCAATATTGATGCCGAAACAATTATAGCGGACATATCTAATGCGACCCGGATGGAAGCTATCTTTAAGGAGTACAGGCCCCAATACATTTTCCATGCTGCTGCCTACAAGCATGTGCCTATGATGGAGGATAATGTTTCCGAATCCATCCAAATAAACGTATATGGTACTCGTACATTGGCCGATCTTGCCGTAAAATATGGGACTGAGAAATTCGTCATGATATCTACGGATAAAGCAGTGAATCCTACAAATGTGATGGGATGTTCCAAGCGTATTTGTGAAATTTACGTGCAATCTTTGGCTAAAAAACTTCAGAAGGAAGGGAAGGAGAAAGCCACACAGTTTATTACAACGCGTTTCGGTAACGTGTTGGGGTCTAATGGCTCTGTTATCCCACGTTTTCGCGACCAAATTCAGCGTGGTGGCCCGGTGACGGTTACGCATCCTGAGATTATACGTTACTTCATGACTATTCCCGAAGCTTGTCGTTTGGTGCTTGAAGCGGGAAGTATGGGTAGCGGCGGTGAAATTTATATCTTCGACATGGGCAAGCCGGTGAAGATTGTCGATCTTGCCAAGCGTATGATTAGCCTTTCAGGCCGTACAGATGTGAAGATAGAGTTCACCGGTCTTCGTCATGGCGAGAAACTCTATGAGGAACTGCTCAATGTGAAGGAGCTGACAAAACCCACTTATCATGAGAAGATTATGATTGCCAACGTGCGCGAGTATGATTATGAGGAGGTGAAAGTACGTATTCAAGAGCTGATTGACATGAGCTATACTTACGACCAGATGAAGATTGTATCGGCTATGAAGAATATCGTTCCTGAATTTGTGAGCAAGAACTCCTGCTTCGAGGCATTGGATAAGAAATCTTGTTGAGCTCACGCCGTTGTTTGCTTGTAGGAAGCCGCAAAAAAATAAGTGAGGTTGTATCAAAAGAACGAGAGCGTTTTGATACAACCTCACTCTTGTTTGAACCGAAATGTAACATTTATAATAACGTCAGTTCAATGACCATGTCATCATTATTATAACAAATGTTCCACTCTTTTTAGAATCTGTTTCTGGTATTATTGATGGGATGAGAAATATTTCAGGAACTGGGTTCTTTCAAAGATATTAACTCCTTTTTCATCTTTGATGTTCAGCATACCTTTAATTTGATTGATGTGGTTCATTCCCTTGCGTTGCATCCAAGAATCAAGGAAGTGAGTGTATTCTGCAATGGTCGAGATAGATTTCTGATAGAGTACGCTGCAAACCTCCACTGCCGATGCGCCCGCCAGAATCGCTTTTACTACTCCTTCGGGAGAGTGAATGCCGCCTGACACTGCATAATCCAACTTATCCACCATTGCCGAAGCAATGCCAACCCAGCGCAGGGAGTTGGACAAATCAGCCTCATTGCTGAACACATTGCCGGGCACTTGAGCGAGTTTCTCAATGTTGATGTCCGGCTGGTAGAAGCGATTGAACATTACCACTGCCGCGGCACCGTTGGCATATAGCTGGTTGATGAGAGCTATCGGGTTGGTGAGGTTATCACCCAATTTCATGATAACAGGAATCTTTACCGTTTTCTTGATGTGGCTTAAAATGTCTATATGACGTTGTTCGAAAGAACCGTACGAGTATTGAACCTCGGTTTGTAGGGCAAGAATATTGATTTCCAGTGCATCTGCGCCGGCTTCTTCTATTTTAGAGGCAAAATCCACCCAGTCGGCATTCTGATAACAGTTGATGCTGGCTATGATAGGAATGTTGCAAACTTTCTTGCTCTCTTTTATCAGGTTCAGATATTCTCCCAATTTATGTTCACGAATATACCCCACGAGGTAGTCGCTTCCTTCGGGATACATATTAGGATCGCCTTGCCAGTCGGCTTCCATCATGATTTGTTCTTCAAAAAGAGATTTAAGTACAATGGCACCTGCGCCTGCTTCAAAAAGTTTCTGGTTCTTTGCGGCACTGTCTGTTAATCCGGAACTACTCACAATGATGGGTTTTTTAAGCTTTAACCCTGCAAAAGTTGTTTCTAATGTTGCCATGATATAATATTTTTAGTTATCAATAATTTCTTTCTCCAAAAATCTTGCTTCCTATACGTATCAGTGTACTTCCGGCTGCAATGGCTTCACGATAGTCGTGAGACATTCCCATGGACAGTTCCTTGAAAGCTTCCGACTCTGAAAACCACTCGTCTTTTACTTCTCGGAAGAATTTACTTAAGGAACAAAACTCCATTTTGATTTGTTCGGCATTATCCGTGTTCGTGGCCATACCCATCAAGCCGCATATCCTGATATTATGAAACTGCTTCCATTCCCCTGAAGCCAACATCCCTCGGCATTCGTCAAAGCTGAATCCGAATTTAGTATCTTCGCGTGCGATATGCAATTGGAGTAAGCAATTCACGGTTCTACCGGCTTTTTCTGCTTGTTTGTTCACCTCAGCCAGCAGTTTGTAGGAGTCGATTCCGTGAATCAATGTCACATAAGGAATAATGTATTTTATTTTATTCGTCTGCAGATGTCCTATAAAGTGCCACTCAATATCTTTGGGAAGACTTTCATATTTGGCTGTCATTTCCTGTACCTTGTTTTCTCCGAACACGCGTTGCCCGGCACGATAGGCTTCTTCTATCGCTTCGTTGGGGTGAAACTTGGAAACGGCTACCAATCGTACTCCTTCAGGCAGTTCGTTCTGTACTTGTTTTAAACTTTCTGCGATACTCATATCAGATTTCCGGTTTGTCGTTGGCTTCTGCGCTATACGGATATACATCCATGATGGCGGTTTCGGCTACAGAGGCAATTTGATAATCGGCCATTGTGCCTTTCATGCCCTCATCCAGCTTCTTCACGGCATCACGCAAGTCGGCAGCTTGTACCAATACTTGAGTTGACGTTTTCTTTTCCGCGCCGCTTTTTTCATCCAATGTGATGAAAACCAATTTGCACTTGAACCAACGGTCGGAAGCCTCTTCCTCGCAGGGGAATAGTTCGCTGTAGTTGGCGCGCTTGATGTCCGACACGGTGAATTCTCCTGAAATGAAAGGTGTCATCTCTTCGATGATACGTGCTTCTGCTTCCGTGAAGCTGAGGGCGTCTACGAGATATGGCTCGGTTACTTTCTTATTCATGCCGTTTTCCATCGTTTTTTCGTAGCGTATTTTACACTCAAACCATGTATGCATTGCCATAAAATTCTTGTTTTTAGTTTAGTGGTTTATGAATTCTTTATATCCTGTGCCTATATCGGGCAAAGGTCGTACAAAGATAGAGAAAAACTGATAGAATCTATTCAAAGCAGGAATTTTCCTTGATGCAAAAAAGCGATAGGTATATAAATAAAAAAAAGGAGTACCGCTGTACTCCAACCTTTGTTAACCTTAAATCTAATACTATGAAAAACACAGTGCAAATATACGGTCTTTTTCGATATCTGCAAGATGGAAAAGCTATAAAATCGATTTTTATAACACTTATTATAACTTGGGGTTTGTATTACATTTTTTTTAAGATTTTCTTTCGGGCTTGAAAGAAGAAATTAACTGTTGATTGGGAAGGAGAATGCCTCTTGATGAAAAAATAGGATAAATAGGCTTGAGGTTGAAAATAACGGTAGTTCCCTGTGAACTTTTTGATGTCACCTTTTGTTCTATTACCATATAAATTGATATGACTATGGCTACAACAACATTTAAAGGACAGCCGGTAAAGATTCTCGGCGAGTTTATACAGGTAGGCACGGCAGCCCCTGATTTCGAATTGGTAAAAACTGATTTATCTTCTTTTTCTTTGAAAGAGCTGAACGGAAAGAATGTAGTGTTGAATATCTTCCCGAGTTTGGATACGAGCGTATGTGCCACTTCGGTGCGCAAGTTCAATCAATTGGCAGCTGATTTGGCTGATACTGTTGTATTGGCAATATCCAAGGATCTGCCTTTTGCTCATACCCGGTTCTGCTCTACAGAAGGTATAGAGAATGTGATTCCTTTATCGGATTTCCGTTTCTCTGATTTTGACGAGAACTACGGAGTGCGCATGGCGGATGGTCCTCTTGCGGGATTATTGGCACGTGCGGTGGTCATCATTGGCAAGAACGGTAAGGTAGTCTATACGGAGTTGGTTCCCGAAATCACTCAAGAACCTGATTATGATAAGGCCATTGCTGCTTTGAAGTAATATTTTGAATTTAGAAATGTATTAAAAACAAAACGGTGAGCAGGTTTTTCCTGTTCACCGTTTTTTCTATCCGTCCAAGACTTAGGTGTGTCTACTATATCAGCATGACTTAGGAGGAAGTGACTACTGAAGCAGTACAATATTCTAAAGAACAGTCTGCTGATATCGTTTATAAACAGAAAAAGCGTATAGCTAAATCAGGAAGAGACAGTAATTCAGCGTTTCACACTTGTGCAAGTGAGGGCTTACACTTGTACAAGTATCACCTCACACTTATGCAAGTGTAAAACGCTGAAATTCGTAGGGTTATAAAACGAGCGTTTTCCCGTGGAGATTCCGGGCCATTTCGGTCGATGCCATCTTTATTTTTTCTTCATTCCTTTGTAAATAAGAAAGCCTACAACCAATATGGCAATGGCCATGATAGCGTAACCTATCTCATGGCTGTATTTCGTTGCCATTACATAAACATCATTTGTCGTCTTTATTTCCGTAAAGCGATAGATTAGATAACCTATCAAGGCGAGAACGGCATTCCATATTCCCGCTCCCAGCGTAGTGTAAAGAAGGAAAGAACTTAACTTCATGCCGGCCAGCCCTGCGGGAATGCTGATGAGTTGGCGTACTGCCGGAATGAGGCGGCCGAAGAAAGTGGAAGCAGCACCATGTTTCTTGAAGTATTCCTCTGCATGGCGTACCTTATCTTCATCAATGAGGCACATATGCCCGAAACGGCTGTTGGCAAATCGATACACGATAGGACGTCCCAGCCAACGTGCCAGATAGTAGTTGATCAATGCGCCTATGTCGGCTCCAACTGTAGCAAAAACAACCACAAGTACAATGTTCATACTTTCGTCTGCCATGGATTTCCATGCGGCGGGCGGGACAATGACTTCCGACGGGAATGGGATAAAAGAGCTTTCAATAGCCATGAAGAGGGTGACTACCCAATAGCTCAAATTCTCCAATACCCATTTGATGAGTTCTGCTGATAATTCCATTTTTTTTGTTTTGCGGGTTATTGAATGTTATTGCAATCCGTCAAATATGTCTTTGATTATTTGAGTCAATTCATCTTGTCCGTCATCTTGCAGCAATTGCTTTAGCTGTTCCACTTTCTCCCAGTCAAGAGGATGTTTGCACAAGCTATTGTACTTCATAAAGTTCTCCTTGTCCTTCAGCACCACATACAGTCCGGCCAGTTTTTCGTTGATATCCTCAAAATCGGGATTCATTTGTTTGACTTGTTCAAAAGCCAGCTTGGCATAGTTAAATTGATTTACTTCCATGCTGTGCTGACCAATCTCGTACCATGTCTCTGCATATGGAGCATACTTTATGGCTTCGTCCCATTTTTTCGCTCCTTTTTTATATTTTCCTTCCTCCATATAGATACGGCCTTCTATCAAGTATGTATTAATATCTGCCGGATTCAGTTCATAGGCTGTCTTGCAATATCGATGGGCTTTTGTCGTTTTCCCCATTTTATGCAAGCACAATGCCGCATGAGCATAGAGCGAAGAACTTGTTGTGGGATTGCTGCCGTAATCGGTGTTTTCCTGAATGGCTTTTTCCAACAAAACATATCCCTCTTCCCATTTCCCTTTGGCTAAGTTGCTCATGCCGATGAAGTAGTTGATGAAGTAGGAAGAGAGTCCTCCGAATTTCTCTGCCTGCAGAAAATTTTCCATAGCCTTTTCTTCATTTCCCAATTGAAAGAAAGCGTGTCCTCTTATCGTATAGGCATCGGCGCATTCCTCGTCAGAGACAAGGGCGTAGTCACACGCTTCAATTGCTTTGTCAAGCATCTGTTGTTCGAAATAGCAACGGGCCAGCCCCATCCAGTAAGGTGCCGAATAAGGATTTATATCTATCAGCTGATTGAAGCAAACACCGGCCTTTTCAAATTCTCCCATGCCGAAGTAATAGTCGCCCGTGGTTGCAAGATATATTTCTTTGTCGGCATGCAGCTTGCGTGCGCGTTCCAGCCATGGCAATGCCTTTTCGGGAAATCCCATGTCAATGTATGCATAACACACGTCGATAATGTTGCCTATATCGTCTTGGTCTTCCATCTGGTTGAGGAGTACTTCGGCTTCCTCTACTTTTCCTTCTTTCAACAAGAGATTGGTTTTCAGAATTATTACTTCGGAAGAAACCTCGATAATGCTTTCGCATGTGTCTTGCGCTTCCCTTGTCCTTTGGGTATCCAGAAATAAATAGGAAAGTTCCACCAGCAAGGACGTGTCGCCGGGGTGTATCATAAGGCCGTACTCAACAAGTTCAATTGCCGTTGTGTATCTATGGCGTGCGGCATACCAGTTGGCAAGATCCACAAGATCCTCTACATCCAGATACCGAGGTTTGTTGTTCGCTTTCAACGACTCGTATTCTGAAGCAAATTTTCGCAGTTCTTTTTCTCTGTCAGATATCCGATTTTTCTTATTCATTTTATTTGTTGATTTTCCCCCATGTATCTTTCAGACCTACAGTACGGTTAAATATCATTTTCTCTCCGGTGGATTCTTTGTCCACGTTGAAATAGCCGATACGTTGGAATTGCAGATAAGAGAGTGGGGGCATGTCGGCAGCGTATTTCTCGATGTAGCAGCATGGCAGTGTGTGCAGAGAGTCCGGATTGATGATTTCCTTCATGGCTGTCAGTGCATCACAATTCTTTTCCTCGCGGATGGCGGCAAGTTCATCTCTCGGATTTTCTACTTTCCAGAGGCGGTCGTAAAGACGTACTTCTGCCTGGAGGCAATGGTCGCGGCTTAGCCAATGAATGGTACCTTTTACCTTGCGGTTGGCTCCGGGCAAGCCGCTTTTACTCTCCGGGTCGTATTCGCAATATATTTCTACGATTTCGCCGGCATCATTCTTCTTGCAACCGGTGCATTTCACGATATAGGCGTTCTTCAAGCGTACTTCTTGCCCCGGTGTCATGCGGAAATATTTCTTCGGAGCATCTTCCATGAAATCATCGCGTTCTATCCAGAGCTCGCGACTGAATTCTATAAAGTGGCTTCCTTCTTCAGAATGTTCGGGGTTGTCGATGGCCTCCATCTCCTCAACTTGTCCTTCCGGGTAATTGGTGATGATGAGCTTCACGGGGTTCAATACGGCCGATATACGGATGGCACGGTCGTTCAAGTCTTCGCGTACGGCACTTTCCAGAAGGGCAAACTCATTCAGCGCATCATACGTTGTATAGCCGATTTTATCAATGAATTTGTGTATGGACTCCGGCGAATAACCGCGGCGGCGGAAACCGCAGATGGTCGGCATCCTGGGGTCGTCCCAACCATTGACAAGGCCCTCTTTGACCAACGTCAGCAGATTGCGCTTGCTCATCAGCGTATAGCTCAGGTTCAGCTTATTGAATTCATATTGGCGGGGGCGGTTGTCGTTCAGATCCTTCCCTTCTTTCACCCAATCTACAAAGAGGTCGTAAAGCGGGCGGTGGGGCACGAACTCCAAAGTACACAGCGAGTGCGTCACCCCTTCGAAGAAGTCACTTTGTCCGTGTGCGAAGTCATACATCGGATAGGCCTTCCATGTGGTTCCGGTACGGTGATGCGGATGCTTCACCACGCGGTAGATGATAGGGTCGCGGAAGTGCATGTTGGAACTTGCCATATCTATCTTGGCTCGAAGCACCATGGCTCCTTCTTCAATCTCTCCGTTATTCATTTTCCGGAACAATGTAAGAGATTCTTCAACGGGGCGGTTACGATACGGGCTTTCCGTGCCGGGTTGTGTAGGAGTGCCTTTTTGCGCAGCTATCTGTTCGGAAGTTTGCTCATCGATATACGCTTTGCCCTCTTTGATGAGATGAACGGCAAAGTCCCAAAGCTGCTGAAAATAGTCGGAAGCATAGTATTCATTTCCCCACTGATAACCTAACCATCGGATGTCCTCCTTTATGGATTCTACGTATTCCACATCTTCTTTGGTAGGGTTGGTGTCGTCGAAGCGCAGGTTGCAAATGCCGCCATGGGCCGCAGCGATGCCAAAATCAAGGCAGATGGCCTTGGCATGTCCGATATGAAGATAACCGTTCGGTTCCGGCGGAAAACGTGTTTGCACTTTATTCCCGTTTTTACCTTCTCTTAAATCGTTCTCTACTATTTGTTCTATGAAATTCAGGCTCTTTTTTTCGTTTGTTTCTTCACTTCTTGCTTCTGCCATACTACTTACTGTTTTCGTTGGTGCAAATTTAGATATAAATCACGATTTATATGCCAGTGTGATAAGAAAAAATCAAGACCACCCCTATCTTTGTGGCGTGGGAGGTCTCGGTGAGCAAGCCTCAGGATAAATGTTTCACGAGTTCTTAGTCTCAAAATATAATAGCCTATGCGGTAAAGATGTATTTGTTATCCTAATATATGGGGTTAGTTGGCGTAATATAATGCAATTTTTCATTGTAAAAATGCGTGAATGCGCAGTTTTAGTACCGTAAAACGGTGTCTCATATGGAAATTCCTTGGTCACCATGGATTAGGACACAACACGTTCTTTACCTGATAGACATCAGACATTTTTTAGTATAATTTCAGGATTCTGTCAAAAATAGTCTTATATTTGCCCTTGAAGACGCTTGCAAATGTAGAAAAGTGCTTTGAAATGATAATTATGCTAAACTGTTTTCCGAAAAGATGTTATAAGACATGTTTTTTAATTTGGTTGGTATCACGAAAAGCGTCTATATTTGCACCGTTATCCTGAAAACAATCTTTTTACCTTAAAAAAAACTAATACCTATTGAAAACTGAAAAAAGGAGGCTTTGTGAAAAGCTTCCTTTTTTTATGCCTCATATAAAGCTCTTTTTTTATCTTTGCAGGCACTATAGCAATAACCTAAAAGTATAATAAGACAATGTTTTCCGGAATTGTAGAAGAATGTGCCGTGTTGGTGGCCGTGGTTAAAGAACGGGAGAATGTGCATTTCACGTTTAAGTGTTCGTTTGTAAACGAACTGAAAATAGATCAGAGTGTTTCTCATAACGGTGTTTGCCTTACTGTGGTCAGTTTGACAGATGATACATATACCGTGACGGCGATGAAAGAAACGCTGGAGCGTTCCAATCTTGGTCTGCTGGAGGTAGGCGACGAAGTGAATGTGGAGCGTAGCATGATGATGAACGGGCGTTTGGACGGACATATCGTTCAGGGACATGTCGATCAGACTGCTACATGCATCGATATAAAGGATGCGGAGGGAAGTTATTATTTCACCTTCAAGTATGCTTTTGACAAAGAGATGGCAAAACGGGGATACATCACGGTGGATAAAGGCTCGGTAACGGTCAACGGAGTCAGCCTGACCGTATGCAACCCCACCGAAGATACTTTCCAAGTGGCCATTATTCCTTATACTTTTGAAAACACCAATTTCCATGCTTTCCGGATTGGCAGTGTGGTGAATATTGAGTTTGATATTATCGGTAAGTATATCAGCCGCATTAACAAGCTGATATAGTTGCCTGTATCAACAAGTACACCCAACACCATTCCGGCCGAAACTCCCACAAACACTTTAGCCATGCCTTGGGTGAATCTTTCTTATCGACAGATGTCACTGCGACGGTGAAAGCCATCGACATATATATCTTCGTATAAGCCCCTCGTTGTTACTTCAAATAGTTCTGATAGAACGCCTTGATTTGGTCAAATGGGATATAATTATTATCACCGCCATCGTACAAATCGGTATGCGTTGCATCAGGAACTATTATCAGCTGTTTATTGTCGCCCTTGAGTTTCTTGAATGTATCCTCGCCCATATAACGAGAGTGAGCCTTTTCGCCATGAACGATGAGTACGGCATTACGCAGATCTTCAGGATGTGCGAGGATAGTATTGTTCATCCACCCTGTCATGGCTTGCAGCTTCCAGCCATTCTTTGAGTTCACGGAACGCTCGTTATAGCCGCGTTTAGTGGTGTAGTAGGCGGAATATTGCTGAATGAATGCCGGTTCCTTTCCCGTGAGCTTGTCGAATGGAACGTTGGTGGCGGCACGCTGCTGTGCGCCTGTGGCATACTCTTCGGTGCGTAGCTGTGCTATCTGTGCCTTGCTCTGATAGCGTTCGTCGGCAGTGCCGCTGTCGTTATAACCCCATGCGCCTATGCGTGGCATGTCGTACATGGTACTGGCTACGGTGGCTTTGATGCGTGGGTCGTTAGCTGCTGCATTCAGTGCAATGCCTCCCCAACCGCAGATACCAAGAATACCGATGTGATTGGCATCGACGTTTGGCAGGTTGCTCAAGTAGTCTACAGCAGCCTGAAAGTCTTCCGTATTGATGTCGAGTGAGAACATATCGCGCGGTTGTCCACCACTTTCGCCCGTAAACGACGGGTCGAATGCTATTGTAAGAAAGCCCATCTCGGCGAGTCTCTGTGCGTAAATACCGCTCGATTGCTCTTTTACTGCGCCGAATGGTCCACTTACGGCAATGGCCGACAGCTTACCCGCAACTTCCTTGGGTGTGTACATGTCGGCAGCGAGCTCGATGCCGAAGTGATTATGGAAGGTTACTTTCTTATGTTCTACTTTGTCACTCTTAAGGAACGTTTTGTCCCATTGCTGTGTCAGCAGCAGCTTGGCAGGCTCTTGCATTGCTGTCTGCTTGTCGTTTATCTGCGCATTGCTCATCATTGTCATACTCAATAATGTTGTTAAAATTAAATTCTTCATATTCCTGATATTTTTAAATGTTCTACTTTGAAGTCAGAAGATGCTGTAATCTTTGTTTCCGAATGCAAAATTAGTTGTTTTGGCACTGGTAACAGATAGATATATTAACGATAAAATTACCGATTTTATCGTTTTTGTGTTTTTCTTGGTAATTACAAGTAAAATGGATATTTTTGTTCACAAAATGTATCACCGCGTATGAAAGAAATTCTGCATATCAACACGGCCAACGATTACGCCAATGACATTGGAGCACCCGTTTATCATCCTCATGTGTCAGTGATTCATTATGACGAGATGGGGAGAATACGCCATACCCTCAACCGATTCGATGTGTATGCCATTTTTGTGCAGAAGAACTTTCCGGACCAACTTACTTATGGTGTTGGCAACTATGCTGCTGACGAGGATGCATTGTTGGCTTATGCTCCCGGACAGATAGGAGGAAAGGCCGACGATGGCACAGTGGAACAGTATAATGGTTGGGTACTGATGTTCGACCCGGAATTTGTCTATGGCACAGAATTTGAACGCAACTTGAACAATTATCACTATTTTTCGTATAATACAAACGAGGCACTAAAACTCACTGCCGACGAGATGGCGATAATAAACCATATCATGTCAGCTATTCGCAGAGAGTTGAAGGCCAATCAGCCGCATGCCGACCGGATTGTGCAAGATTATATTCTGCTGTTAGCCGATTTTTGTAATCGATTCTATGACCGGCAATTCCTGAAAGCGACAGAAAACAAGAGTGACATTCTCGCCCGTTTTCAGCAAGTACTACTGAAGTATTACGAAAATGGGAGACAATATAAAAGTGGGATTCCCAGTGTGAAATACTGTGCAAGTGAACTCTTCATGTCGCCCGGCTATTTTGGAGATGTTATCCGTAAAGCACTGGGTCAAAGTCCCTTGCAATATATCCGCGGATTCGTCGTCGACCGCTCCAAAATGCTCATAGCATCCGGCAAGACAATTGCGGAAGTAGCCTATAGCACAGGCTTCGACTATCCCCAACATTTCACCTGTGTGTTCAAGAAGGAGACGGGCATGCTGCCTTCCAAATATTTGGAATCTATTAAGATTGTCAAATGAAAAGCTTGTAAATATCCATATCGTTGTGCCCCTCATGTTATTCTTTTTTTCAAAATAGCACCGGAAGTAAATATATCCATAGTTCCCGGCAGGCAACCATATGGGAAAAGATTATATGCATGGGCCAAAACAGTTCGTGGAACAAATAAAAAGCATTATATTTGCCCCCATGCTTTTTCCTTTCCATCTCTCATTCGGAAGAAAGTTTTTGAGATTGACTGTTAAATTAAAGACATATGTTTATTATGAAAAAATTGACACATTTTCTTTTCTTGTTGTTTTGCTTTTGTCTATCTGCTCCGTTGTATGCACAGGACAGAGATGACAGCAGATATTTAGCCGGTGCCGTTCCCGAAGTGAATGGTAAAGTGGTATTTTCAAAAGAGTTCAGCATTCCCGGTATGTCACAAGACGAAATCTATGAACGAATATCCCAATGGATGGACAAACGACTGAAAAAAAACGGGAACAACAGCCGTATCGTTTTTACCGATAAAGCCAAAGGACAGATTGTGGGTACCGGCGAAGAATGGATTATATTCAGTTCGAGCGCTTTGTCTCTTGATCGCACCAAAGTGTCCTATCAGCTGACGGTGAACTGCCTACCGGAAAAGAGCATGCTCGAAATAGAGAAAATCCGATTCAGTTATCGGGAAGGGAAAGAAAAATATACTGCGGAAGAATGGATTACTGACAAATATGCCCTGAACAAAGCCAAAACAAAATTGATACGCGGTCTTGCCAAGTGGCGTAGAAAAACCGTAGACTTTGCAGACAGCTTCACTCAAGAAATAACCGAATCGCTCAGCGCTTCTACAGCACAAAATTTGACTGAGGGGCAAAAAGAAGAACAAAAAGCTATTACCGGCTCAGGCCCGATAGTGATTACTCCTAAAAAGCAAGTGATAGTAGATACTCCTCAAACAACCGGAGTGGCTGTTACAGAGCAGACACAGACAACGGTTGCGGTTGCAGGATACAGACAAGTATCCCCTCAAGATTTATCTTCTAATGCCATTCAAACAGGAAATGGAAGACTGGTTATCGTGATAGGAGATGATCCATTCAATATGACAATGATGACTGCTAACTCCGGCGGCTCATTGGGTAAAGTCAACGGAAAGTCGGTTGTCTTTAGCATTCTGTCGCCCGACCAGCCATACGAACAAATGGAAAAAGCGGAAAATTACATCATTCGCTTCTACCCGACAGGACAAACAGAACCTGCGCTGATACTGGAATGCAAGAAACTTCCCTCACCTGCCGCGATGGAAGGTATGCCACGTACCTATGTGGGAGAAATCATTAAAGCAATGGCTAAATAACAATTTCTAAACCTATAAAAACAAAAATCGTGAGCATAGAAGAGGCAATGATGGGTGGTATTGTCTTTAAAGGCAAAAAAGAAAAAGCCAAAGGAGAGAATAAAGTAAAGACCAAGGCTAAGAAGAAGACCTACATCACGGGGCAGCATGGTTCCGCATCGGCTAAAATGAAAGCGGAGATTCGCCGTAAACGTGCTAACAGGCATAAGAAATAGATAAACGGTCGCATGCCTTTGTCTTATTGCATGAGCGGCAGTTGCAGTTCTTGGTCTTTCTTCAGTGTGTACACGTCCTGATAAACCTGTACTTTCAGCGCTTCGCCGGCCTTGAGCAAGATGCGTATCTCCTTGCCTATGTGCAGACGCAACGTGCATCCCCGGTAATTGATTTTGAAAGAATAACTGTTCCACTTCTGAGGCACGACGGGAGAGAATTTCAACATCTCGCCTTGTACCTGCATGCCTGCAAAGCCCCGTACGATGACGAGCCATGCGCCCGGCATGCTGGTGATATGCAGGCCTTGGCAGGCTTCGTTATTATAGTCGTCCAAGTCGAGTCGCGTGGCATGCACGAAGAGGCGGTAGGCCTTTTCCACTTCGCCGATGCGGGCGGCGAGGATGGCGTGGATGTGCGGTGAGAGGGATGATTCGTGCACCGTCATCGGCTCGTAGAACTCGAAGTTGCGGCGGACGGTATCCGTATCGAAATTGAAGTAATAGAGATAAAGCCCCAGCAACACGTCGCTTTGCTTGATGTAGCACGAACGCAGGATGCGGTCCCACGACCAGTGCTGGTTGATGGGGCGCTCTTCGGCGGGGATGTTGTCGGCGCTTTCCAGTACCTTGTCCATATAACCGTCGTTCTGGACGAAGATGTTCCGTTCCTTATCTTCAGGCAGATACATCTGCTCGATGATTTCCTCCCAACGCTTGCTCTCTTCGGGCTGATTGAACCGGGTGGTGCGGCAGATGTGGGCATACCGCTCGGGATATTTCCGCTCGATGACTTCCAGAAAACGGAGGGTCATCCTGAGGCATTGTATGCAGGAGTAGTTGGTGTACCAGTTGTTGTCCACGTTGTTCTCGTATTCGTCCGGTCCGGTGACACCGAGGATGACGTATTTCTGCTTCGGTTGCGAGAAAGACACCCGTTGGCTCCAGAAGCGGCTGACGGCAATCATCACTTCCAGGCCATATTGGGCGATGTAGTCCGTCGAGCCGGTCAGTATGGCGTGCTGGACAATGGCGTAAACGATGATGTTGTTGCGGTGTATCTCCTCGAAAGTTATTTCCCATTCGCTGTGGCACTCTTCGCCGTTGTTGGTCATTTGCGGATATAGTGCGGCTCCATCCTTGAAGCCCAGTTTACGGGCATTGTCTATGGCTTTGGTCAGGTGGTTGTAGCGGTAAATCAGCAAGTTCTTCGTAATCTCCTTGGGGGTGGAGAGCAGGAAGAAAGGCACGCAGCACAACTCGGTGTTCCAATAAGTGTTTCCGCCGTACTTTTCGCCCGTGAAGCCTTTGGGGCCGATGTTCAGGCGCGGGTCGTCTCCGCGGTAAGTCTGGTGAAGCTGGAAGATGTTGTAGCGGATGCCTTGCTGCACCTCCGGGTCGCCTTCGATGGAGACGTCCGTTTCGTCCCAGATGCTCTGCCAGGCTTGCTTGTGCTCGTCCAGCAGGGCGTCCCAGCCTATCTGCTTGGCTTTGCGCGCTTGGTCCACGGAGGCGTCTACCAGTTCGCTCCGTTCATTGTAGAGCGAGGAGGTGATGGCGGTGTATTTGATGAGCGTTACGCGGTCGCCGGGTTTTACGTCGGCGCCTACGCTGAATCCTGCCTGTTTCTCTTTCTCTATGCGTATGGGGATGGCTCCGGCCTCTTTGCCGTTCTTGAAGAACCGGTAGGTCATGGCATAGCACACCTGCGCGTCTTCCCGCCGGGTCTGTGTCCAGAGGTAGGCGCAATCGCCGGCAGAGCCGGAACGCAGGATGTTCCATATTTTGATGTTCGGGTGGTCAGGGTCGTCCACGGCGCCCGCGTCGAGTATGGGCACGAGCGATACTCTTCCGGTGTAGTTGACGGACGAAACGCTGTATTTGATGAGGCTGAGGTCGGGACGGGCCATGTCGGCGATGTGCTCCACATGGATGCGGAGTTTGTTTCCTTGCGGGGAGGTGACCTCCATGTCGCGGTAGGAGATGCCCTCTTTCATGTCGAGGCGGCGGATGAAGCTGTCCACATCCCATACCGCTACGTCTAATTCTTCGTCAATGAGGCGCAGGCCCATACGGCTCCAGTCCGCCGCTTTGGGGATTCGGGTGTAATAGTGGGGGAATCCGTTCTTCCACCACTCCACACGGGTTTTATCCAGAAAGGTGATGCCTGCCACGAACGAAGCCCGGTAGCTGTCGCTGCCATAAGACTCTTCAAAATATCCCCGTTGACCGAAACGCCCGTTTCCAAGACTGAATATACTTTCGGACATTCGTTGACGGTCGGGGTGGAACCCATCTTCGATGATGTTCCATTCATCGGTTTTGAGATATTTCTTCATCGTTGTGTGTTTTCAGAGGTTATCGCCGTAAAGATAAGCAATATGCGGGAATAAAGGAGAATATCAGAGGACAAAATTTGAGGTAGGAATGAAAGACACCGGAGGAAGACGCCGTCTCTCGCTGCCGGGCGCTTTCCTCGGTGTCGGGCGGGGGAACCGGTGTCGGACTGCCTCCCCGCTCGGACATGTTTCTGAAGCCGGTTATCAGCCGGCTTTTTCTGTATTTGTTTCTTTAATCAGGTACACACAGCCGGCTCCTATCATCAGCATCACGCCTGCCATCACGAGCATGTTGATTTCGGGAGGCAGCGCCCCTTCGGGGGTGAACAGGGCAAGAATGCTTCCACCCAAGGCGGCCGCTACAATCTGCGGGATGCAGATGGTGCCGTTGAACAGCCCCAGGTAAGTGCCCATGTGTCCGCCGCTCAATGCGTTGGTCAGGATGGTGAACGGCAATGCCAGCATGGCGGCCCATGCGCAGCCGATGAGCAAGAAAGAAACGAATAGCAGATAGGGGTGATGCATGAAATAGGTAGAGATGAAGCCGATGCCTCCCAATACCAGACTGAGGGAGTAGATGAAGCGGCGGTCCTTGAACAGCGGGATGCAGATGGCCCAGAGCACGGAGCCGATGGCCTGCACGGCAAAGAGCACGCCCACCCAGTTGGCGGCCTCTTGATATTGCAGGCTCTTGGTGTCGAGCACTATCTTGCTCACACCATTCGTCAGATGTTCTACGGTCGGCGCATCGAACGCATTGGCCGCCACGCTTCCGTTGGTATAAGTCCACATGAACATGAACGCGAACCAGCAGAAGAACTGAACCAGCCCCACTGTCCAGAACGTTTTCGGAGCTTTGGCAAGGAGTTTCAGCATGTTGGTCTTCTCATGCTCCTCCTTTTCGCTGATGCCGTGATATTCGGCATACTCGGCGGGCGGCATCTCCTTTACCTTGACCGTGGTGTAGATGACACAGAATATCAGGATGGCTGCCCCGATGTAGAAAGAGTAAATCACGGAGTCGGGCACCACCCCTTCGGGTGCCGTGTTGCTGATGCCTATCCATGCGAAGATGAACGGGAACAGGAAACCTACCAGACTGCCGGCGTTGCACAGGAAGCTCTGGATGGAGTAGGCCAGTCCCTTCTGCTTTTCGTTCACCATGTCGCCCACCATCATCTTGAAGGGTTGCATGGCCATGTTGATGGAAGTGTCGAGAAACATCAGCGACACCAGCCCGAATGTCATGGCCGTACTTGCCACCATGCCGAAACTGCCGGCATTGGGCAGCAGGCACATCACCAATACCGCCACTAACGAACCGATGAAGAGGTAGGGGATGCGCCGGCCGAAACGTGTCCACGTCTTGTCGCTGGCCGCTCCTACGATGGGTTGCACGATGATGCCTGCCAGCGGAGGCAGTATCCAGAAATAGCTCAGGTTATGCGGATCGGCTCCCAATGTGGAGAAGATACGGCTGATGTTTGCACTTTGCAAGGCATACGCAATCTGTACGCCAAAGAAACCGAAGCTGATGTTCCACAGCTTCCAGAAACCTAAATCGGGTTTTACTTTCATGGTATATATGCTATTGGTTTTTATTTCGTTGTTCCTCTCACCACCAGATTGGTACGCACTATTCTGTTGCTGTTTTTCTCCGTTTTCCCTTCCAGCTTCTCTATCAGTATGCCGAAAGCGCTTTTTCCCACCTCTTCGCCACGCTGTTCTATTGTGGTCAGTTTCGGGTCGGTGCTTTGCGCGATGGCTCCGTCGGTGAATCCGCAGATGGAAACTTCATCAGGGACTTTCAGCCCCACCAGTTTGCATGCATACAGTATGCCCGATGCCGTTTCGTCGTTGATGGCGAAGAATCCGTCGGGACGATTGGGGCTTTCCAGTAAATCCGGAGTGATGGCGATGGCGCGTTCGCGCGTGTCGCATGGCAGAATCATGCTGTCGTCCACCGGAATCTTATATTTCTTCATGGCATCCAGATAGCCGTTGCGTCGGTTCTTGGTGATTTCCAAATGGGGAGAAGCGGCATAGAAAAAAATGCGCTTGCATCCGGTCTGTATCATGTATTCCACCGCGGCAAACGAGCCGGCATAGTCGTCCACCACCACCCGCTCGGTTTTCAGTTCCGTGCAGATTCGGTCGTAGAAGACGATGGGAATGTCATGATTCAGCAACTCCTGATAATGATCGTAAAGGGCGGTGCCCTTGGCAAGCGAAGCGATGACCCCGCAGACGCGGGCAGACAGAAAAGCGTGCGTTATCTTTACTTCCTGCTCATACGATTCGCTGCTTTGTGCCACGATGATGTTATATCCCGCTGCCGTGGCCGCTTTCTCTATTCCGCTCAACACGCAGGAGAAAAAGTGGTGTACCAATTGCGGGACAATCACTCCGATCGTATTGCTGCGGCTGGAGCGCAGGTTTACGGCGAGTTCGTTCGGCTTGTAGTTGTGCTCGCGGGCATAGGCATGAATAAGGTCACGAGTCTCCCGGCTGATGTCCGGATTGTCTTTCAGTGCCCTCGACACGGTGGAAGGAGAGACGTTCAACGCCCGGGCAATGTCCTTGATGGTAATCTGCGGTTTATTCATGAGTAAGATTTTTGAGCAAAGGTAATAAAATAGAGGATGTTGCAAGCAGACGGACTTCGTCTTTTTTGCGCCACCCGGTCACAAAAATAACGGAATGGGGCAAGCTACGGCTTCTCATTGAAGTATATCGGGCCGGAAGTTTGTGCAAACGATTGCATCGTGTTGCTCCGGTTGGATTTTATGTAATTTCCCTCGCTATATTGGCCGATGCGTCGTTATCCGAAAGATATCGGCGCATAAAATGATACTTACTTATGTATATATACGAGCATAAAAATTGGATAATTTTCCGTTGGGATAGTGAGAAAATCGTCTTATCATTCCGTAGTTCCTCCGTATTACCTCCGTATTATCTCCGTATTATCTCCGTATCACCTCCGTATCATCTCCGTATCATCTCCGTATCACCTCCGTATCACCTCCGCTCATATAGGTACGGAGCGGACACGGAGCGGACACGGCGTTGATACGGTTTGGGTATGGCTCCGAGGGTAAGTATGCATCAGGCTTGTGGTATATCGCTTCCCCTCTTTTACTTGTATAAGTATAAGGCCGTAAAGATAGAGGTGGTCTTGATTTTTTTCTCGTTGCACCGGCATATAAACCACAATTTATACTAAATTTGCAACCAACCTATAGCAAAAATCTAAGAATGCATAGATATTTCCTTTACCTCTGTATGACACTGCTGTCGTTTGTCATGCCCTGTCGTATATGTGGACAGAAGTCAGATTATGGGCTGTTTCGTAATATCTATTTGGGAGCAGAGACTTCTGTAATAGGATGTTTTCTGCAAGATACACAGGGGCTTATGTGGATAGGGACGGAAAAAGGGCTGTACAGTTACGACGGATATTCGGCCCGTCCGCATTTCACCCCGGGTGAGCAGAGTAACACGCATATCTATTGTGGTGTGGTGGTGGATAGCACTTATCGCTACAATGCGAACTGGGCATACAGCATCTTTGAGGATAATGAAGAACGCTTGTGGATAGCAACTTGCCTGGGTGGTATCTTCGTTGTGGACAAACTGTCTTCTCCTACTTTTGTCACCCGAACAATAAATAAAAACTTAGTTTACCATGGATTACTTTAAAACATTCTTTTCTTTTCTTTTTGCCGCTTATTCGTTGACGGCATGCGGCAACAGTAATGACACTTTTGTTCCCACTCCCGAACCGAAGCCCGAGACTCCCGGGAAGATAACTTCTGATTTTGCCAAAGGGGCAGACATCGGGTGGGTCACCGAATACGAATCCAAAGGATATGGTTTCTATAATGCCAAAGGCGAGAAACGCGAATGCACGGCTCTGATGAGGGAGCTTGGACTTGATGCCATCCGCATCCGCGTGTGGGTAGACCCGAGTGCCCACGGCAATTGGTGCAATGTGGACGATGTGGTGGTGAAAGCTAAAAGGGCCAAAGCTTTGGGCATGGATGTGATGATAGACTTCCACTACAGTGATTGGTGGGCCGACCCTGCCCAGCAGAACAAACCGGCCTCGTGGGTAGGCAAGAATTTGGCGGATTTGAAGAAAGCCATCGGCGACCATACGGCAGACGTGCTTCGGGCGTTGAAGGAGGCAGGCGTCACTCCCAAATGGGTACAGGTGGGCAATGAAATCCGTCCCGGCATGCTGTGGGATAAAGACAAGGCGTTGAGCGGCGCTTCTTATGATGTGGAAGAACGCCACCTGAAGGATGCGCCCGCCAATGCTTCTTCTAAAGTGGTGTATCCCGTGAATTGGGCCAATCTGGGGGCTTTCATTACCACCGGATATGATGCCGTGAAGTCGGTTTTCGCCGATGCCATTGTCATTGTTCATCTGGACAACGGATGGGACAGCGGTCTGTTCAACTGGTTCTTCGACGAGCTGAAAAAGAACGGGGGCAAGTGGGATATGATAGGCATGTCGCTCTATCCTTATTGGACGCGCGTGGAGAAACCTGCCTATAAGGCCGATGATGTTATTACAGACTGCATCAAGAACATCAACGCCTTGAGCGCGAAATATAATTGCGATGTCATGATGGTGGAGACCGGTATGGAGTGTGCCGATGAACGGGGTAGATTGGCAAGTCCTTCTGTCTTGGCCGAGGGTAAAAGGCAGTTGGCCCGTATCTTGAAAGAGTGCAAGGAGAATACCAACGGTCGCTGTAAAGGTGTGTTCTATTGGGAACCGGAGTGCAAGCCGAGCCAATATAGATTGGGCGCTTTCACCGAAGACGGACGCCCTACCGTGATTATGGAGGCTTTCGGCGAATAATCCGTAGTTCCTCCGCATATATCCTCCGTATCTGCTCCGTTCCTATAAGGTGCGGGACAGATACGGAGTTGATACGGTTTTGGTATGGCCCTGACGGTAAGGATGCCTTAGTTTGTGGCATATCGTCTCTTCTCTTTTGCTTGTATCTCTCCTCTTTTATTTGTATATTTGTATAAGCTTATGCCCGTAGGGACATAGGTCAAGGAGAGATATATAGGAAAATCTGATACCTGATGACTTTGTAGTTACGCAATCGTTTGCATCTTTCGAACAGCATATTTATCACACTTCTTTTTCCCTATTATGCGAATAAGGGATATTTTTGTCTCATCATGCTATGGGTACTTTGAAAAACGACCTTCGCGGATGCCATGAACTCGATTTTGTTTTTTGAGAAATATACAGGTAATTTATATTGTTAACTTTTATTTATTAAGTGCATGAAGCAAGTTAATCTTAGAATCTGTCGAACGATTCTTCCCCTATTTTTAGGGCTATTCTTGTCTATTGGCGTTTATGCGCAGAACATCACCGTGAAAGGGCATGTGAAAGATGCCGCGGGTATGGAGGTGATTGGCGCAAATGTCGTGGAAAAAGGTAATACCTCGAATGGTACAATCACCGACCTTGATGGTAATTTCACGTTGAACGTGCGTAAGGGAGCTACGTTGGTAGTATCTTTTATCGGCTATAAATCGCAGGAAGTGGCTGCCGCTCCTTCTGTGGTGGTGACTTTGCAGGATGACGCGGAGTTGCTGAACGAAGTGGTGGTTATTGGCTACGGTCGTGCCAAAAAGAACGACTTGACCGGTTCGGTGACAGCTATTAAACCCGATGAGATGAACAAGGGTCTTCAAGTAAGCGCACAAGACATGATTACGGGAAAAATTGCCGGCGTCAACGTGCAAAGCAATGGTGGTGAACCGGGCGGTGGCGCATCGATTCGTATTCGTGGCGGGTCATCATTGAATGCCAGCAACGATCCGTTGATTGTCATCGATGGGCTGGCCATGGATAATTACGGAATGCAGGGGATGTCCAACCCCTTGAACCTTGTGAATCCTAATGATATTGAAAGTTTCACTGTGCTGAAAGACGCTTCGGCCACCGCCATTTATGGTAGCCGTGCCTCCAATGGTGTGATTATTATCACAACCAAGAAAGGACGCAAAAACATGAAACCGGCCGTCGCATATAACGGAAGTGTTTCGATGAGTGTTGTAGCTAATAAGCTGGATGTCTTGAAAGCAGGCGAGTTCATGGATTTCATTAAAAGAAAGAGTGGCCTGGATGGTGCCGATTGGGAAAACAGCGAGTATTATAAAATGATGGGTTACTGGAGCGCTTATAATGCCGACGGCACGCCTGCCGCAGGAGCACAGAAGCTTTTTGCCGACACCGATTGGCAAGATGAGATCTATCGCACGGCGATTTCTACCGACCATAATCTTACCCTGACGGGCGCTTATAAGAACCTGCCTTATCGTGTTTCTTTAGGCTATACCAATCAGCAGGGTATTCTCCGCACTTCCGACTTTGAACGTTTCACGGCCAGCGTAAGCTTGAATCCAACTTTCTTTCAAGAACATCTGACAGTGAACTTCAACGCTAAGGGCATGTACTCCAAAACAACTTATGCCAACACCGGAGCCATCGGCGCTGCCAGCGAAATGGATCCCACCAAACCCGTATATATCAATAGCGAGTTTTTCAATAAGAATTTTGGTGGATATTTCCAATACAGCTCGCCTGTGGACCGCGGCGATGATGAATGGAAATACTCCATCCACTCTTTGGCCGCCAGAAACCCGATGTCTTTGCTGAACACGGTTTCTGATAAGGGCAAGGGGAAAGAATTGACCGGAAACTTAGAACTCGATTATAAGATTCACGGCCTTGAAGACCTCCATCTGCACATGAATGCCGGTATGGACTTGAAGAGTGGTAAAAGCGATAAATTCTACAGCCGCTATAACTATGACAACTATTATTACGGGAATCAGGGGTGGAATACGCAAGACACCTACAACCTGTCGCTGAACATGTATGCTCAATACATCAAAGATTTTGGTAAAAATCATCATTTCGATGCAATGGGCGGCTATGAGTGGCAACACTTCCACAAGAAAACGGACTACTATTATTATGGAACTTATCCTAACACGAACAAAGAACATCCGGGCGAGATTAAAGATCCGTCAGAAAATACGTTGTATAAGACAGAGAATTATCTGGTATCTTTCTTCGGCCGTTTGAATTATTCTTTGTTGGACCGTTATTTGTTGACTGTGACATTGCGTAACGATGGTTCTTCACGTTTCCATAAGGATGGCCGTTGGGGACTTTTCCCGTCAGTGGCTGCCGCATGGAAAATCAAAGAAGAGTCTTTCCTGCGTGATTCTAAAACAATATCCGACTTGAAACTTCGCCTCGGTTGGGGTAAAACCGGCCAGCAGGAAGGTATTGGCGACTATACTTATTTCGCTTCGTACACAACAAACGGACTGGGCGCATACTATCCCATTTTGGGCAAGGGTGTGACATATCGTCCCGATGCTTACAATGCTGCACTGACGTGGGAGAAGACTACGACTTACAATGCCGGTATCGACTTGAATCTTCTCAACGACCGCTTCACGGCCAGCGTTGATTATTACTATCGTAAGACCACCGACCTCATCAACACCGTGGCTGTAGCTGCCGGCTCGAACTTCAAGAATAAGGTGACGAGCAATATCGGAGAGTTGCATAATCAGGGAGTGGAATTCTCGTTCACATATCGTCCTGTCCAGACTAAAGACTGGCGTTGGGAACTTGGTTACAACATCACTTATAACAATAACGAAATAGACAAGTTGCTGGCCGGTAATGATTCCAATTACAAAATCCTGCATGGCGGACTTGCAGTGGGCGACTCCGGTTCGGATGGTATCAAGGCTTGGGCCGTGGGCAGACCGGTATCTGCTTTCTATACTTATCAGCAGGTGTATGACAAGAACGGGCAACCTATCGAAGGACTGTTTGTGGATAGAAACGGTGATGGAACCATCAACTCGGCCGACCGTTACTTCTACAAGAAAGCCGATGCCGATGTGATGATGGGTATGACCTCCAAACTGCTTTACAAAAATTGGGACTTCAGCTTCTCACTTCGCGCAAGCCTCGGCAATTATGCCTATAACGGAGTGGAAGCCGGTCGGTCGAATATCTCCGTGGAACGTTTGTTCAATGGTAATACATGGCACAACGTCACTGACATGACCATACCGAAGAATTGGAACTATATCTCTACCGAGAGTGCTTTGTCGGATTATTTCATTCAGAACGCTTCGTTCTTGAAGTGCGACAACATCACTTTGGGATACAGCTTTGACAAACTGTTCGGGATGAAAATCAGCGGACGTACTTATCTTACCGCTCAAAACGTATTTACCATTTCCAAGTATAAAGGGATTGATCCGGAAATCAATGGAGGTTATGATGGCAACATTTATCCTCGTCCGTTCACCGGAGTATTTGGGGTAAGTCTTAATTTCTAAAACATAATATAGAAGAACATGAAAACAAGAATATTGAAATCAATGATACCTGCCGCCGCGCTTGCGCTGGCATTGAACTTCTCCTCTTGTGTGGGCGATCTGGATGTTACGCCGATCAATCCGCAGCAGACGATGGAGTTTGACAATGATGCGGTTTTCAACAAAATTTATGCAAGCTTCAGCCTGACAGGGCAGTCGGGTCCTAACGGCAACGGTGATATAGATGATGTGGATGAAGGACGTTCGGGTATGTTTCGTTCGCAGTGGTATCTCAATGAGTTTACGGCCGATGAGGCTCACTGGGTATGGGCAACCGATGCCGGAATTCCGGAACTGCTCCATAATTCTTGGGGAGAAAGCTGTGTGTTCTCGGCTGCTCTTTACTATCGTCTTTATTTTACGATAACGCTTTGCAACTTCTATTTGAGTCAGGATGGCAATGCGGCCGACCAAGAGTTGCGCAATGCCGAGGTACGTTTCATCCGCGCCTATAATTATGCACTTGTAATGGACTTGTATGGAAATGCCGCTTTTACCGAAAAAGTATCTGCCGAAAAAGCTGCGGGCTACACAAGAGGACAATTTTTTGAATATGTAGAGAAAGAATTGAAAGAATGCGCGGATTTGATGGCGGAACCGGGAAAAAACACTTATGGGCGGGCCGACCGCGTGGCTGCATGGAACCTTTTGGCGCGTATTTATCTGAATGCGGAAGTGTATACAGGAACATCTCGCTGGGATGATGCCATGACTTATGCAGAAAAAGTCATCAATAATGGTTATTACAAACTGAACAAAACAGGCGCAACGAATTCGGTGACCGGTGAAAAGTATACCGCTTATCAGATGTTGTTTCTGGCAGATAACAATCGCAATGGCGCACAATACGAGAACCTTTTGGTGGGGCTGACCGACGGAGAGGCTACCAAGAGCTATGAAGGTACCAACTTCCTTATTCAAGCTTCTTACTCAAATAAGGTGTCAACAGATGTCTATGCTCCCTCGGGTGCCAATAACAGTTGGGGTAAATGTATTCGTTTGCGTAAGCAGTTGATTGATAAATTCTTTGCCAATAAACCCGCTGATGCGGCTACCTTGCAGGAGATGACTGCCGCGGCCGGTGATGACAGAGCCTTGTTCTTTAACAAAGGAATGGATATATCTGTTACTGATGAAGGTACGGATGAAAACTTGGGATATAGCAGTGTGAAATTCCGCAATGTTAACTCCGATGGAAGCAGTAATGCCGTTATCGAATTTGTAAATACCGACCTACCTGTGATGCGTATTGCCGAGGCATACCTGACGTATGCGGAAGCTGCAATTCGTAAGAATGGCGCCACGAGCAACAGTGCGGCTAAAGCAAAGTTGGATGAATTGCGTGCACGTGCAAACGCTGTCGCAAAGGGCACCTATACTTTGGATGATGTATGTGACGAGTGGAGCCGTGAGTTCTGGCTCGAAGGACGCCGTCGCATTGATCTTATCCGCTTCGGGAAGTTTGCCGGCCAGTCTGCCTATAAATGGGAATGGATGGGCGGTGTGTACGAGGGAAACCAATTCCCTTCGCACATGAATGTGTTCCCCTTGCCGGTGAATGAAATCTCGAACAACACGAATCTGAAACAGAATCCTAATTATTAACTTTTAAAGGAAAACACAGAATCATGAAAAAATATATTATAACATCTTTGTTGGCCGGTGTAGCTCTGATGGGGCTTACATCGTGCGAGGATGATAGGGATTCCAATCCTACGCTTGTAGTGCCCGATACCTTCGTGTTGAACACTCCGGCATTGGCAGGAAATGTCTATGACTTGGGTGGCGGAGCGAGCATCGAACTTACTTGCAAGCAGCCTGAATTCGGATATACGGCGGCTGTGAGCTATTATACCCAGCTTTCGTTGAACGGTGAGTGGAAAAATGAGGTGGATGAAAAAGGAGAGGTAGTGGGCTTGCCGAAATTCGTGCAGTTGGAAAGTTATAGCACAAAGGCTAAATTCAATGTCAATGCCAAAGACTTCAACAAGGCTCTCATGAAGATGGGGGGATATACGGAAGAAAGTCAAATACCCGAGGAGTTGAATGTGTATGTACGTCTCAACGGGGTGTTGAGTTCAGGACAGAATACTTATTCCAATCATATCACGCTGAAGGTGAAACCATTCTTCCAGGCATTGGTCGCTGCCGATCCTGAATTGTGGTATCTCATTGGCTCTTGTGTAGGTGACGGTTCTTGGGGATCGGAAATCGGTGTTGCCGTTTATCCGATGTCGCCGGTGGAAGGCGCCAAGTTTGATGAAGTGACAGGAAAAGGACCTCTGACTTATACCGGCTATTTTACTCCCGATCTCGGATTCAAGATTGTCCGTGTACCGGGCGAGTGGGCCGACCAATGGGGTGGGACGGACAATGATATCAATCAGCCCCGCAGGAAGGATGACAGCGGTGAAGGTGCCGATTTTAAAGTTCCTTCGGCAGGTTACTATAGAATAAACCTCGACACTTATGCCAATACGTTGACTTTTACGGCTCTTGATAAGAATCCGGCCGAATATTCGCAGATGATGATTGCCGGAGAATTTACCAATTGGGGCGATGGCGCCGTGAAGATGAATCCGGTGGATACGTATGCAGGTGCTCGTCCTCACGTGTGGGTGTATGATTTGAGCCTTGATGCGAATTCTGTGATGAAATTCCTTGTGGACAGCAGCTGGAATCCTAATTGGGGTGGCGATAAGTTCCCGTTTGGCTGGGGTGTTGGCGGCGGTGCCAATATTCCTGTGGCAGCCGGAAACTACCGAATCATCTTTAATGATATTACCGGTTATTATCATTTCTATAAAAAATAATGTAGAACGATTAAAACTTGATTGATATGAAAAAATCATTACTATATGGCATGATGCTTACAACTGTCTGCTTCGGCAGTTGTAAGGGGGATTACGACGATTGGGCGGCTCCTCAGGGATATGATGCCGAAGAGCCCAAGAACATTAGTTTGGCGGTTACTCCTACGGCCGCTGTCAATATGGAAGCGGTTACCGCTGAAACCGTTCAACTGTTCACTTCCTCCGTCAATGCTCCCGAAGGGGCGAAGGTCACGGCTTGCGAGGCAATCTTAAGCAAAGTAGATGAGAATGGGGTTGCGCAAGGAAAGACAACTTTGGTGGCAGATGCTTCGGGCAATGTGTCTGTACGCGAATTGGTAAGCGCGGTGGAAGGTTATTATGGGAAGAATCCGATTGAGCGGAAACTGGCTTTGGTTGTTTCCGCTGTCATTGACCTGAACGGACAGGCTTTCCATGTGAACTCTGATAAGGTAGAAACGAAAGTGACGCTTGTGAAACCGGATATCTCGGAAGCCTATTATCTTGTCGGTGATATGGTCGGATGGACTGAAGCGTTGAAGATGAAGTTTTCTCATAGTGACGTGAACGTTTATGATGACCCGGTGTTTACCATTTCTTTTACTACTACAGCGGATAATCAGTATTGGAAGATTATTCCGCAGAAGAATATTGATGGCGGTAATTTTTTTGCCAATCCGGGTGTAGTAGGTGTAAAAACGGATGGAGATGACGCCTTGAGCGGACAACTTGTAAATGAAGGTGCAGGTGCGGGAAAGATTGCAAAAGCCGGCAAGTACACCATGAGCATTAATATGTTGGACTATACTTATGAGATAAAACCTGCACCAACCGAGCTTTATATGACGGGCAGCGCCTTTGACGGTTGGAAAAAATGGCATCAATTGACGCCCGTGCATAGCCATGAGGGCAACTATTGGACCATTATTTATTGCGATGCCGGTGATGAGTTTAAGTTTTCCGCCGCCGCCGAATGGAACGGAACAGACTTTGGCGCTTCGGCTCCTATGAATGACAAGGCCGGTGCCGGATTGTCAGATCAGGGCGGTAATGTAAAGGTGACCAACGCAGGATGGTATTTGATTCATGTGCTCAATGGCGAAAGCAGGGCCATCAATGTGTATAAGCCCAATGTTTACCTTATCGGTGAAACGGCCGGTGAGTGGAATGTAGCGGATAGTCATAAGTTTGAAATACCTACTACGATTGACGGAGTGTTTGTTTCGCCCGCATTCGCTAAAGACGCGGAGCTCCGCATGTGTGTTAGTATCGGTGGTTTTGACTGGTGGCAAACAGAGTTTATCATCTTCAATGGTAAGATTGAGTACCGAGGTAGTGGGCCTGACCAGACAAGAGTTTCTGTTACTGCCGGTAAGAAGGCTTATCTGAACTTTTCTGCAGGTGTTGGAGAAATAAAATAGTTTTATTTGAAAGAATGGATAGCGAGTGGTCTCTGAATGGGGTTCACTCGCTATTGTTATATTGAAAAGGATGAAAAAGACGATGAAGGCAAGAAGACTGCTTTCCGGCGTTTATAATGCACCCGAACGAACCCGGCTCAACGTTTCAGGGGTCATTAGCAGGTAAGACGCTATATGTGACAGGGGCGCCCGCTTAACAACCTCAGGCTGATTGGCCACGAGCCGGTTATAGCGCTCGCGTGCTGTTTCAAACCGCCATGAGTCGGCTTTTACTTGCGAAGTAATCAGTGAGTTCTCCAAAATCTTTCGATAGAACATATTTACCTCCCACGACATCTCGGTGAGCATTGATAGTTTGTTGTATGGAAGCAAGTACACGATACTCGGTTCCAAGGCTTCAATCATAAGGTGGGTAGGCTCTTGTTTCAAGGTGCTCTCTATGCAAATAATGATACAGCCTTCGTAAGAAAAGTGCTCGGTGAGATCTTTTCCGTTCTTGTAATAGAATTGGCGTAACATCCCTTTCCCTACAATGACAATGTTGTGGCTGATTTGGCCTTGTCTGAGAAGAATTTCTCCTTTTTCAACCTCTTTGCGGATAAGAATTTCTTCTATTAATTTCCGGCCTTCAAGAGTCATGCCCGGGTATTGGGAGCTGATAGTATTATTTACCGTTTCTTTCAATAATGCATCCATAAACCCTGAATTTGTTCGTTCGGGCACAAAGATAGAACTTTTGGTTTTAAACAGGCGCTAAAGATTGAAAAAACAGTTATTATACGAAGTTTTTGCTAAGCCACTTCATACTATACCAGCGGCGTACAAAGATAAACCCGCGAATGTTCTCATCGAGCAGAAAGGCTATCCACATGCCATAGATGCCCCAGCCGAGGAAGATGCCGAAGAAATAGCCTACGCCGACAGCAACACTCCATTGCATCACTAACCCCACATAGAAGGGGTAATTGACGTCGCCTGCCGCACGGAGGGCATTTGTGGCAAAGATATTGATGGGGCGCCCTATTTCAAGAACGATGTCTATAAAGAGGATGATTGCTCCCATGCGAATGATTTCGGGATTGGAGGTGAGCCAACCGAAGATGGAATGTCCGAAAAGGGCAAGGATGCCGGATAAGAGAACCGTAATCATAACGGATTTCTTCATGACATATTTCCCCATGAGAAAAGCGGCGCGAGGCTTTCTCTCGCCTATAAGGTGTCCGATGCAGATGGCTCCTCCTTGTGCCATGGAGATGCTGAACAGATAGGCAAACATGATGATATTGACACAATAGGTGCGGGTAGCCAATGCTTCCACCCCTAATATGTTGATAAAATAAGTAATGACCACTTGCGACGAACTATATGAAAGTTGTTCGCCGGCAGAGGGAAGTCCCACCTTTAGCAGGTTTTTCAGTTCAGTCCACGGGAAGGGACGGAAGTAGGCCATGGGGAAACGAGGGATGTGCTTGCGAAACAGAATGACAAACAAGATGATCATGGAGACTCCTCGGCTGAAGGCTGTAGAGATGGCTGCTCCCTCTACACCCAATTCAGGAAAGCCGAAGCATCCGAAGATAAGGGAATAGTTGCCTACAATGTTGAGGATATTGACAATCACGGTTACCATCATCGGATAAACGGCTTTGTTGGCACTGCGCAGTGAGGCGGAGAGAGTGAGGGATAGTGCTTGAAAGAAAGCAAAAGCGCCTACGATGCGCATATAGTCCATTCCATCCTCCATCAATGTAGAAGTAAGTCCCATCAGTTGAAGAATGGGACGAGCACAGAAGTATAAAATCAGGCTGACGGTGATGCCGACCACAAAGTTCATCAGGATGGAGACGCCGACCACTTGTACCACATTTTTGTGTAGTTTCGCACCGAGGTATTGGGAACATAGTACGGAGGTCCCGAGATTGATAACCTCGAAAACCAGAAAAGTAAGCATAATGATTTGGTTGACAACCCCCACTGCCGCCACGCTGTTGTCCGAGTAGCGGCTCAGCATAAAGGTGTCTACGGCACCAAGCATCATGATGAGAAGTGTCTCTATAAAAATGGGAGCTGCCAGTTTGGCAAGTCTTTTCTTTAAATTTTCCTGTTGTATCATTATCGGTGTACGTATGTCTCTGAAAAAATCGTGCAAAGATAAGGAAACCAAGAATAGGAAAAATTGACATGTGTCATTTTCTGCTGTTTTATGATTTTGAGATTTAACATGTTACCTCTTGCCGAGAGAAAACAAAGAAAAAATATGTAGGAAAGATTTGCAAACTCCAAAAGTTTACTCTACATTTGCACCGCATTTCGCAAGAATGCTGTTTACGAAAAGGAAGTTTGGGTGAGTGGCTGAAACCACCAGTTTGCTAAACTGACGTACGGGTAACCGTACCGGGGGTTCGAATCCCCCAGCTTCCGCGCAAAAAGGTGGGTTCATCTAACGGTTAGGATACATGCCTCTCACGCATGACATACGAGTTCGATTCTCGTACCCACTACATTCGGGAAGAATGCACTCTTAGCTCAGTTGGTAGAGCAACTGACTCTTAATCAGTGGGTCCAGGGTTCGAATCCCTGAGGGTGTACAAGTTAAGAAAAAAGGATGAGTTGAAAATATTCATCCTTTTGTTTTGTTCGCCCGACGTGGATACGTATTCTAAATCTTCCAAGCTCCTTCTCCTTGATTTATGCGTTTCGCGACGGTAGTTCTATTCTCCTCTTTGGGAGGGATTAGAGATCTTTCAGTAAGAGGTTTCCGGACTTGTTATAATATTCTTCGCGTGCAGTCAATAAAACCTTCCATTGTTTGTTGAACTCATTGTCTTTATCAATCTTGAAGTCTTCCGAGCCGTGAGTATCCAGCTTGTCGAGCAGAAGAGCTACAGTGAGTTGATTTATGTCTATAGAGGGCTGATAGGCAATGTCTTCGCTTTTCTCGTCTGTCATCACTTCGTGCAGGAGGTTGATTTCCTGTAGCTCGTAGAGGGTTTTATAGGTCAGCCGGATGGGGATTTGGCATTTCTCGGATATTTCGTCGGCAGTATAGGGTGCTTCGTTTTGTTCAAAGCGTCTGGCAATGAGGGACATTATCAAAATGGAGATAAAGTCGCGGTAGCGTCGGCTGATGTTGCGTGTGTCCTTGTCGAAACTGAAGTTTCTGATATTCTGTCCGGCATAGGTCAGCTCGGCACCGAAGAGACAGATGGTCCAAGAGATTTGAAGCCATAGTAAAAACATCGGGAGTGCGGCAAAACTACCGTAAATGGCATTGTAGCGTGACACCCACAGCTGGCTGCTGATATAGAGAAACTGGAAGGCCTGATGTGCCGTACCTGCCAGTATGCCGGATAGGAGGGCATGCTTCAACTTAACCTTTGTATTGGGCATGAAGATGTATAGCGCCGTAAACATAAACCATGTCAGGACAAAGGGGATGAGCCGTATCATGAACTTAGCGACAGGTGCGAGTAATGTAAAGTCTTCGATGTTTTTCACCATCGTACTCATGAAGATGGAGAGACCGCCGGAAAGAACGATCAGGATAGGCATCAAAAGCAGCATGGAGAAGTAATCGGTGATTTTGCGATACATGCTGCGGGCTTTTTTCACCTGCCAGATGCGGTTGAAGGTTATCTCCATGTTGTTGATAAGGTTGAGAACGGTCCACAGTAACATCACCAGACCTACTCCGATGAATACTCCGTTTTTGGTCTGCGACAGATAGGAGTCAACAAACTGCAATATGATTTCCGTTGTCTCCGTCTGACCGCCGAAACCGCTGACTATCTGGCTTTCCATGAGGTTATCGAATCCGAATCCGCGTGCAATGGCAAAGAGGATGGCAAGAATCGGCACGATGGCAAGCAGTGTACTGTATGTCAAGGCCGAGGCTTTGTTTGCTATCCGGTCGTTGGTGAATCGGTTGACGCAGAGGTAGATTGTCTTGATGATATTATACAGGGAGAATGTTGTCCGTGTGACCTCATTTTCCGTAATACGCCAAATGTCGTAGGTCAGGAACTTCAAGAGTATGGCAATGCGCTTATTCATAACTTGGCATTTTTTTAGAAAGAAAAAAGCAGTAGGTCTGTAAGCCGGGTTCTGTTCTTCTGCCGAAGAGAAAGTCCTGTGTCAGGATTATTCATCCCTGACCCTTTGTTTCTCGCCATTTAGAAGTGCCTGCCATTTATCTGAGCCGCATGTCGCCATACGGCTTTAGCGGTCTACCCTCCGACATGGGGCGAGCAACCCTCATAACGCCGGTATACATGACCTTACAACTCCCAAGACGCACAGCCCTTGTGTCGCCACAAGGCCGGTAAGCTCTTACCTCACCTTCTCACCCTTGCCGCAGCCAAAGACTGCGGCGGTTATTTTCTTCTGCGTTACTCTACCCTCGCGGACAGCTTTCTGTTAGGAAGTGGGATGCTCTGTGTTGCCCGGACTTTCCTCGTGCACGCACATGGTGCAGGCGGCAGACCGACCAACTGCTTTATAGCCGACAAAGATACAACAATTTAGCGATTAATCGCAAATAAGCGGATTTTAGAATCTGCGTAGAGTCTGTTTTAGACTTCTTTTTATGATTTATTCTTACAGCCTATTAGATGAAGAAAGAAAAAATAACAAGAAACGATTTCTATGGCCTTGTAAACCTGTCTTGTAGAAATTTACTAAAAATCGAAGCAATTTTTACTGGGTTTTCGAGGAATTTTTAGTAAAAATCCGTCCGGTTTTTAGTAAAAAACAGAACCGGATTTTAGTAAAACAAAATCGAGAAACCAGATTTCTTTACATGTGAGAAGACATGGGATGGATTTGGATGCAGATGCCATCGGTAGTTTTTATTATTAAAAATACTGAAAAGATGTATTTCTTTCGGAATTAATTTGTAACTTTGCTATCGTTAGTAATACTCAAAAAACAGTGGCTGATGAAGAAGTTTTCCTTTATCCTTTTTATTTCTCTATTAATCCCGCTTTTTGCTGTCGCTTCGGAAATGGGAGATCGTACTATTCCTGCTGAAGTGGCACAATTATCTGACAGCTTGAAACGGAAATTTGCACCGGACAAGCGTGTGGCTTTGTTCGATGTGGATTATTCTTTTTCGGGGAAAAACGTGATGTTGCGTGGCGTCACCACTTCGGCTGAAGCAAAGGCGGCACTGCTGGCAGGTTTGGCAAAAAGAGGATACAAAGTGATGGATTGCTTGCGGGTGCTTCCGGATGAGCAGGAACTTAAGGGCAAAACCTATGGCATTGTCAATGTATCGGTGTGCAATCTTCGTGTTGATGCCGATTTCTCTTCGGAGATGATGACACAGGGATTGATGGGCATGCCGGTCAGGATACTGCAACGTGAAGGTTGGTATCGCGTTCAGACACCGGATGACTACATCGCATGGGTGCATCGTGTAGGCGTTTATCCCGTTACAAAAGATGAACTGGCTGCATGGAACGCGGCGGAGAAGATTGTGGTGACCTCGCATTACGGTTTCGTCTATTCAGAACCCGACGCGGCTTCGCAGACCATTTCTGACGTTGTCGCCGGAAACCGTTTGAAGTGGGTAGGCGCCAAAGGAGCTTTTTATAAGGTCGCTTATCCGGATGGTCGAGAGGGGTACATCTCCAAATCGCTCGCTATGCCTGAGAAGAAATGGCGCGTTTCTCTCAAGCAAGATGCGGCAAGCATCATCGCCACGGCCAGCTCCATGATGGGAATACCTTATCTTTGGGCCGGAACGTCATCGAAAGGAGTGGATTGCAGCGGCTTTGTCCGTACCATTCTGTTTATGCACGACATCATTATTCCGCGCGATGCTTCTCAACAGGCATACGTCGGCGAGCATATCGACATTGCTTCCGATTTCGGCAACTTGCAGCCGGGCGACTTGATATTCTTCGGACGCAAAGCAACGCCTGAACGTAAAGAGAGGGTAGTGCACGTCGGAATGTACATCGGCAACCGGCGCTTCATTCATTCGCAAGGAGATGTGCGTATCAGCAGTTTCAATCCCGCAGACGAATATTTTGATGAGTATAATCTGGGACGCTTGTTGTTTGCCTCGCGTATATTGCCTTATATAAATAAGGAGAAGTCGCTAAATACGACGGAGAGGAATGGGTATTATCAGTCTCCTCCCTTACCTCCTCTCCCATAGAGAGGGGGAGTAGATACTCTTACTGATTAGTGTGTAACTATAAATTGAAGCTAAGATAACTTTGCATATAAACTACTAAAAGTAACTTCAAACCTCCCCTCCCTATGGGGAGGGGTCGGGGGAGAGGCTTTTCCTAATTATGTCAACCAGAAGAGATTTCCTAAAAACCGCCGCCTTTGCCGCACTTGGTTCGGGTTTGGCTGTCAATAATGTGTTTGCCGGAGGCAGTGAGTCGCTTTCGTTGTTCAATGTGAACAGCAAAGTGGGTACCACTCCTAAAATGAAACTGCGTTTCTTTCCTTATGAACTGCGGCTGCGGCACGTCTTCACTGTGGCCACTTATTCGCGTACCACCACCCCTGACATTCAAGTGGAGATAGAATATGATGGTATTGTGGGGTATGGCGAGGCCTCTATGCCTCCTTACCTGCAACATGAGTTGGGCACAATGGATAGTGTGATGGCTTTTTTGAAGAAAGTACAGGATGTCATCGGACAGTTTACAGACCCTTTCCGGCTGGAAGATATATTGACCTGTATCGATACGCTATCGCCCGGTGACTCTGCCGCCAAGGCGGCAGTGGACATTGCTTTGCACGACCTTGTAGGTAAGCTGTTGCAAGCCCCTTGGTATAAAATTTGGGGATTAGACAAGGAAAAAGCTCCTTCTACTACCTTTACCATAGGAATAGATACGGCAGATGTGGTGCGTGCAAAAACCAAAGAGTGTGCCGAGCAATTTAATATTCTTAAAGTGAAGTTGGGGAGAGAGAATGATAAAGAAATGATTGAAACCATTCGTTCGGTCACAAATCTTCCGATTGCCATCGATGCCAACCAAGGCTGGAAAGACAAAGCATATGCCCTCGACATGATACATTGGCTGAAGGAAAAAGGCATTGTGATGATAGAGCAACCGATGCCCAAGGAGCAGTTGGATGACATTGCTTGGGTGACCGGGCAAAGCCCCTTGCCGGTGTTTGCCGATGAATCAGTACAGCGTTTAAAGGATGTAGTCCGCTTGAAAGGTGTCTTTACAGGCATCAATATCAAACTGATGAAATGTACCGGAATGCGCGAGGCCTGGAAGATGCTGACTTTAGCACGTGCATTGGACATGAAGGTTATGGTGGGGTGTATGACGGAAACGTCGTGCGCCGTCTCAGCCGCCGCCCAAATTTCTCCGGCAGTAGATTTTGCCGATTTGGATGGCAACCTGCTGATAGCTAATGACCGCTTCAAGGGAATGGAAGTGGTGAAAGGTAAAATTACATTGCCCCATTTGCCGGGTATCGGGGTGATGAAACTATAACTAATGATTATGAAGAAGTTGCTATATGTTATATTTCTGTTCTTGCTGATGTCTGCTTGCAATACAAAGCAGCAGAGTAAGATTTATAATTGGGAAGAGGACTTGCATCAACGTCTGCTTGTGGATTTCTGTATGACAGAAGCTCAAGTGAAAGACTATATCCGCAAATATATTCCCGATGTGACCGACGAGCAAATGCGCCGATGGGAAACTTCCAATGCTTTGGAGTGCATGATGCTGGATGGAGAGAAACGGTATTTTCGTAATGCTGGGCCTAATCTTTTTCGAATAGATTCTGTTTGTGGCAACATCAAAGCGAGCAAAGAAGGAAAAATGGCGAGTGGCAGCGAAAAAGTGAATCAAGAGAATCTGCCCGAAATCATCTCTGTCGTGAAGAAAGAGGCGAAAACGGTTGTTGTGCCCAAACGCATGCGTGTCACCTATACGCTGACGGTTGATACCAATGCCGTACCTGCCGGAAAAATTGTCCGTTGCTGGTTGCCTTATCCTCGCACGGATCAGGTGCGCCAGCAAGATGTCAGGCTTATTTCTGCCAGTGAGCCGGAGTATATTCTGTCTCCGCAAGATTGTCGTCATAGTACGCTGTATATGGAGCAACGTGCCGTCGAAGGCGAGCCTACCGTCTTTTCCGAGACATTTGAATTTACTGCGTACGGTGAGTGGCACAATCTGAAACCGGAAGATGTGTTGCCTTATGATACGAGCACTGCCCTCTATAAGGAATATACGGCCGAACGCGAGAAGCATATCCTCTTTTTGCCTCGTATGCGCGAACTTGCTGCCAGATTGACAGCCGGAGAAACCAATCCTTATCTGAAAGCAAAGCGTATCTTCCGTTGGGTGAACGACCATTTTCCGTGGGCATCGGCACGAGAATATTCTACGATTGAAAATATCCCGGAATATGTATTGGAACATCGTCATGGTGATTGCGGGCAGGTCAGCTTGCTGTTCATCACGCTTTGTCGCATCAGTGGCATCCCTGCGCATTTCCAAAGCGGTTTTATGATGCATCCGCATGCTTGGAATCTACACGATTGGGCGGAAGTCTATTTTGAGGGTGTAGGTTGGGTTCCGGTAGACCAGTCGTTCGGCATTCCTGTTTTTGCCCGCAATGTGGAGGAGGAGTATTTCTTTCTGGGCGGCATTGACTCTTGGCGTATGATTGTGAATACGGATTATGGTATGCCTTTGATACCCGCAAAGAAGTATCCCCGCAGTGAGACCGTTGATTTTCAACGTGGTGAAGTGGAATGGGAGGGCGGTAATCTCTACTTCCCTCAGTGGAATTATCACATGGATATCGATTATCTGAATTATTGAGATAAAATGTGCTGTTCTTTGCACTATCTGTCAGTCTTTTGACAGACGGCAATCGTGCATAAATGCTAATTTGTCAGTCTTCGCCGTTAATCGCTGTTAACCTCTAAATACCCTCTGTTAAAAGAGAACAAAAAAGAGTGACAAGGGGAATAAGAGAACATTTTTTGTCGTTATTTTAACGTCACAATGTTAAACGAAACTTGAATATTAACAGTTTAAAGAATAGAAATTAGTATGAAACAGACAACAAAAAACATCCTTGGAGTTGCGGCTATTGTGCTCCTTAGTTCAGGAGTGGCCGGCATTACTACTTATAGAATGTTGAAGAGCGAGGCGTCGGTTGCCTCAGGTTCGTTCGACGAAATGTTTGAGCAGAATCCCGATGTTCGGTTAGCTTCTTATAGCGCAGCCGCTTTGCAACCGGTCGATTTGACTCAAGCCGCAGAAACTTCCATTCATGGTGTGGTTCATATCCGTTCTACCCAGTCTTCCAAAGTTCGGGAAGTGGAGGTACGCGATCCTTTCTCTGACTTCTTCGGCGATTTCTTTGGCAATCGGGGCGGGACGCAGAAACGTCAGGTGCAGACTCCGGAACGTACCGGTTTCGGTTCGGGAGTTATCATCTCTAAAGACGGCTATATAGTAACAAATAACCATGTGATAGCCGGTGCGGATGAAATCAGCGTGACGCTGAACGATAACCGCCAGTTCAAGGGACGCATTATCGGCACAGATGAAGAAACGGATTTGGCTTTGATTAAAATTGAAGGAGATGAATTTCCTACTGTGCCCGTAGGCGATTCGGATGCGTTGAAAGTGGGAGAGTGGGTACTTGCCGTAGGCAATCCTTTCAATCTGACTTCTACGGTAACGGCCGGTATTGTCAGCGCGAAAGCGCGCTCGTTGGGCATGGGACAGGTGACGGGTAAACAAAGCATAGAGTCCTACATCCAGACGGATGCTGCCATCAATCAGGGTAACAGTGGCGGTGCATTGGTAAATGCGCGTGGTGAACTTGTTGGCATCAATGCGGCCTTGTTTTCGCCGACGGGTTCGAATACCGGTTATGGTTTTGCCATTCCTACCAGCATTATGAAGAAAGTGGTGGCCGACCTAAAGCAGTTTGGTACGGTTCAACGTGTGAAGCTGGGTGTCAGCATCACAAGTCTTACGGAGGAACCCGGCGATACGCAGGTGGCCGACGAGACTGGCAAGAAATTCAGCGACGTGAAGAAAGAAGCGCGTGAGAAGTTTGGAGTGGTAGATGGCCTTTGGGTACGTGAGATTGTGGAAGGAAGTTCTGCTTCCGATTCTGAGATGAAAGTAGATGATGTGATTGTCGGTATGGAGGGCAAGGCTATTCATAAATTTGCCGACCTGCAGGAATTGCTGGCTAAGCATCGCCCGGGCGACAAGGTGCAGGTGAAAGTGATGCGCAATAAGAAAGAGAAGACCATTCCTGTGACATTGAAAAATGAACAAGGCACTACGAAAGTAGTTAAAGACGCGGGAATGGAAATTCTGGGCGCAGCCTTTAAACCGATATCCGATGCCTTGAAGAAACAGCTGAATTTGGCTTACGGCTTGGAAGTAACGGGCGTTACTAATGGCAAGATGGCCGATGCAGGCATTCGCAAAGGTTTTATCATCCTCAAGGCAAACGGTCAGTCGGTAAAGACGGTGGACGATTTGGAAAAGGCGATGAAGGAAGCAAGGAAGTCACCCGAACAAGGGTTGTTCATCACCGGTATGTTCCCATCAGGAAAGCGCGCCATGTATGCCGTAGATTTGACACAAGAATAAAAAAATATAAGGTAAAGATTGTCAGGATACAGAGACAAAGTTAGAGCGAGAAACGTCTAAAGAGGCTCTAATATTAGCGAATAAAATCCCAAAGAAGGTGTCGGCAAGATATTTGTCGGCATCTTTTTGGTTATAATGGTTGAGATATAAATTTGGTGAAAAAGTGGAGATGAAATTCTTGTAACAAAAGATTTTATCATAACTTTGCAACCCAAATCCGTTTTAGATAATGAGACAACTTAAGATTACCAAAAGTATCACTAACAGAGAGAGTGCTTCTCTTGACAAGTATTTGCAGGAAATCGGTCGCGAAGACCTCATTACTGTTGAAGAGGAAGTGGAACTCGCTCAGCGCATCCGCAAGGGTGACCGTGTTGCATTGGAGAAACTGACACGTGCCAATCTGCGTTTCGTTGTATCTGTAGCCAAGCAGTACCAGAACCAGGGTTTGAGTTTGCCCGACTTGATTAATGAGGGTAATTTAGGACTGATCAAGGCTGCCGAAAAGTTCGATGAAACACGTGGATTTAAGTTCATCAGTTATGCAGTGTGGTGGATACGCCAGTCTATTCTACAAGCTTTGGCAGAGCAGTCGCGCATTGTGCGTCTTCCGTTGAATCAGGTAGGTTCGCTGAATAAAATCAGTAAGGCCTTTTCTAAATTTGAACAGGAAAACGAGCGCCGTCCGTCTCCCGAAGAGCTTGCCGAAGAACTGGAAATCCCTGTTGACAAAATCTCTGATACGTTGAAGGTGTCAGGACGCCACATATCGGTGGACGCACCTTTCGTAGAAGGAGAAGACAACAGTTTGCTCGATGTGTTGGTCAACGATGATTCTCCTATGGCCGACCGCTCTTTGGTGAACGAGTCTCTTGCGAGGGAAATTGATAGAGCTCTTTCTACGTTAACCGAACGCGAAAAAGAAATCATACAGATGTTTTTCGGTATCGGACAACAGGAAATGACATTAGAAGAAATCGGCGACAAATTCGGCTTGACCCGTGAGCGTGTACGCCAGATTAAAGAAAAAGCAATCAGAAGATTAAGACAAAGTAATCGTAGCAAATTGCTCAAATCTTATTTGGGATAAATAAGAAATATTGATTTCCGACTTATAGAAAGAATTAAAAACCGTGTGCTTTTCGGAGCATGCGGTTTTTTTCTTATCTTTGCCGCGATTGCTTGTTGATTTTTGTCAATAGCTTTCCGGTTTATTACTAAACTTTTAATTAATTCATGAAATACGTTCGCATACTTTGTGCCGTGGCTTTGGTTTTTGCATTGTGCCCGGCTTTTACAATGAAGAATAAAGAGAAGGCGGTATATGCCTTTGGAGTGGCTGCCTCTTTCAATGATTCAATTGTGTATTATACGGAAATCCAGTTGTTGGATAGTGTGGAATTAGACAAGAATGGTTTCTTGCCCAAGAGGGAGTTATACACATATCAGTTGAAGAATTATTTGGAAGCTGATTTTAAAAAGCCTGACTACACCTGTATGATTTATTTTTCCGAGAACAAAAAGAAGCTGGAAAAAGAAGCTGCCAAAGTGAAAGGGAAGTATAAAAAGAGTACAGGGTTGCTGCTTCAAGGGATAGAGCCTTCTGCTTTTAAGTTCAAGAAGCCTCAGGAATAATCCTTGTGTTTAAAACTCAAACGAATGATTATGAAATTTGATTTTCATCTTTTAATGGGAATATTCTTTTCCATCTTGTTGACCGGATGTGAAAAGAAGGAGTGTCCTGCTCCTCCGGCCGAGGGAAGCCGTACGGTGCTGGTCTATATCGTGGCAGATAAGAATGGTTTGGATGAAAATTACAATAACCAAGATTTTGCGACTAAGGATGTGGAGGAAATGATGGCAGGAATGAAATCTGTCGATTCCTCGCTTCATAACTTGTTGGTTTATTTGGATAATAACGATAAGCCCGTCTTGTTTCGCATACACAAAGACGGCAGTGGGAAAGTGACAAAGGAGATACTTAAAGAATATGATGAACAGGTGTCTACGGAAACACAGGTTATGAAAGAAGTGTTGAGCCGTGCTTTCCAAGAATATCCGGCTGATAGCTACGGGCTGGTGTACTGGTCGCATTGCGACGGATGGATTCCATATCCTTTGGAAATTCCCAGAACCCGTTGGATAGGGCAGGATAGGGGGAATGGTGATGACAGAATGAATATCTCCGGTTTGGTGGAAGTGCTGCAATTGGCTCCACACCTGGAGTTTATCATGTTCGACGCTTGTTTTATGATGTCTGTTGAGGTGGCTTACGAGGTACGCAAATATACTGATTATTATATGGGGTCGCCAACAGAAAATCCGGGGCCGGGTGCTCCTTATGACAGGATTGTGCCATTGATGTTTAAATCGAATGCTGCTGTCGGCATGGCTGAGGAGTATTTTAAGGCCTATAATGAGATTTATACAGGTGGTATCGGTATATCAAACGATAATTGGACGGGGGGGACTTCCATTACTGTTTTAAAAACGGCAGAGTTGGAGAAACTGGCGGCGGCTACAAAGCAGGTTTTGCAGAGCGGTATGGGTGTTTCGGAGCTTCGTTCCAAAGTGTTTGATTACGATAAACGTACTTCCATAAGTAGTTATGTCGGTTATTTCGATATGGTGGAAATGATGGAATATCTGACAGATGATGCCGGCTATCAGGCGTGGAAGCAGGCTTTTGCATCTGCCCTCGGTTATTGGAATACAACCGAAAAGAACTTCTCTATGTTCGTTGGACGAAAGTTCGATTCTATTGAAGGAATGTTCCCAATGCAACCCCGCGCTAATGGAGTGACGCACTACATTCCTTCCGAGTCTACCGCTTATGAAGTGAGGGCTGCCAATATAGCCTATCGCTCCACTGCGTGGTACGAAGCAGCCGGACTCTCCCTTCTTGGTTGGTAGCATGGCCTGCCGATTCTTTTCCGAGTGAGGGTAGTCTAATCTTTGTTCTTTTATAAAGAAATTCCCTGCTGATAATGAATGATTTACGCTTGTACAAGTGAGAGCCTACACTTGTACAAGCGTAACCTTATACTTGTACAAGCGTTGGCCTTCACTTGTACAAGTGCAAGCTCTCGCTTGTATCATCCTGCATTCTCCTGATATTTGGGCTGACGGTTGTGTATCCGATTTCTGCCTGAAATTGCTCCGACTACTGCTATTTCTTTTTCGGTTGCTTTTATTGGTCTCTCCCGGTTTTCGGTTGCTGAAGATGTACCGAAAGTGGGTTGCCGGATAAAAAGAGCAATGCTTCTTCTTATGAATAACGCCTCTTCTTCGTGTAGTCTTTTTTATTAATAACAAGCCTGTTAACATTATTTTCTATTGGAAATTATTTAATAAGAGGAATTATTCTTTCCTTTGCACAGTCAAACTTTAAAAGTGAAAAGAGAAGAGTATGAAATATGTAATTGTTGGCGGTGTAGCGGGTGGAGCCACAGCTGCCGCCCGATTGAGAAGAGTGGACGAAACGGCTGATATCCTCTTATTGGAGAAAGGACCTCACATCTCGTATGCCAATTGCGGTTTACCTTATTATATAGGTGGTGTTATTGCTGAACGTGATAAGTTATTGGTACAGACACCCGAAGCATTCGGGAAACGTTTTCGCATCGACGTGCGCGTAAAGAATGAAGTGCTTGCAATCAATGCAAAGGCCAAAACCCTTACGATACGCAATGCCGACGGAAAAGAATATGAAGAAGCGTATGACAAACTGCTTTTGTCTCCGGGAGCGAATCCGGTGAAGCCTCCTTTGGAGGGCATTGATTCTGAAGGCATCTTCACACTGCGCAATGTGGAGGATACAGACCAGATCAAGGCGTATGTCACAGGTAAGCAAGTGAAGCGTGCGGTTGTTGTAGGTGCCGGTTTTATCGGTTTGGAGATGGCGGAGAATCTGCATCATGCAGGTATAGCGGTCTCTGTGGTGGAGATGGGCAATCAGGTGATGGCTCCCATCGATTTTTCTATGGCGGCGTATATCCACCAACATTTGATACAGAAAGGCGTTTCTCTGTATCTCGAAGAGGGAGTTACGCATTTTCAACGTACGGAGCAGGGCATTATCGTATATCTGAAAAGTGGGAAAACGATTGCGGCCGATATGGTACTTCTTTCCATCGGAGTGCGCCCTGCCACGGCATTGGCACAACAAGCCGGATTGAAATTGGGCGAAACCGGAGGTATCTGGGTAGATGAACATCTGGAGACTTCGGAGAAAGATATTTATGCGGTGGGCGATGCCATCGAATATCCGCATCCTCTGACAGGAAAGCCATGGCTCAATTATCTTGCCAATCCGGCCAATCGTCAGGGGCGTATCGTGGCGGATAATATGGCGTTGGGCAATACTGTTTCATACGAAGGAGCAATCGGCACCTCTATTGCCAAAGTGTTCGATATGACCGTCGCTTCTACCGGACTTGCCGCCAAACGTTTGAAACAATGGGGAATGGAGTATCAAAGCTCGGTGACGCATTCTTCCTCTCATGCCGGTTATTATCCGAATGCGTTGCCTATAACGTTGAAACTGACTTTTCATCCCCGTACCGGAAAACTTTATGGTGCGCAATGTGTGGGCTATGAAGGGGTGGACAAGCGCATTGACCAAATTGCCGGTCTCATCAAACGGGACGGTACGGTATACGACCTCATGGAGACGGAACATGCCTATGCTCCTCCTTTCTCTTCGGCCAAAGACCCCATTGCCATTGCCGGATATGTGGCGTCCAACATTGTAGGCGGCGCCATGCCGGCCATCTCTTGGCGCGAACTGCTTGAAAAGAAAGAACAGGTAGTGCTGGTCGATACACGTACTGCCGAAGAATTCTCTTTCGGCACTATTCCGGGCGCCCTCAATATTCCTTTGGATGAAATGCGCGAGCGTCTTGCCGAGATTCCGGCAGACAAGCCCGTTGTGCTTTTCTGCGCTGTGGGATTGCGCGGCTACTTGGCACAACGCATTCTGATGGGGCGTGGCTATCGGAACGTGCGTAACCTGATAGGCGGTTATAAGACCTTTTCCACGGCGGTAGCTCCGCTTCCTGCACCTACGGCTTTGTCATCGGCTACTGTTTCTTCGTCGTTCGATGTGGTTTCGGCAGAGGCTTCTTCCGTTTCGGATACAGAGAAGAAAGTTCTGAAAGTCAATGCCTGTGGTCTGCAATGTCCCGGTCCCATCATACAAGTAAAGAAAGCGATAGACAGCATTGAAATTGGCGAGCGTGTGGAGATTGTGGCGACCGATGCCGGCTTTGCCCGCGATGCTTCGGCCTGGTGTGAGACTACGGGCAACAAGTTAATCGAGAACCGTGAGGAGAAAGGACGTTATACGGTGGTTATCGAGAAAGGCGATTCCGCTTGTGCATGTTCTTCCGGCGGATATGCAGGTGGGGGCAGAGGAAAGACGCTGATTCTGTTTAGCGATGATTTGGATAAGGCGCTGGCTACTTTTGTTTTGGCAAACGGAGCGGCGACAACGGGGCAAAAAGTTTCTATCTTCTTCACGTTTTGGGGGTTGAATGTCTTGAAGAAAATGCGGAAACCTCACGTGCAAAAAGATTTCTTTGGCAAGATGTTCGGCATGATGCTTCCGTCCAGCTCCTTGAAACTGAAGCTGTCTCAAATGAACATGTTTGGTATGGGAAGCCGTATGATGCGATTCCTGATGAAACGCAAGGGAGTGGATTCTTTGGAGGCTTTGCGTAGTCAGGCGCTGATGCAAGGGGTAGAGTTCATTGCTTGTCAGATGTCTATGGATATGATGGGGATTCAGCGTGAAGAATTGCTGGAAGAAGTCACCGTAGGTGGGGTAGCCACTTATATGGAGCGTGCGGATAAGGCCAATGTGAATCTGTTTATTTAAGAAGAGCTACAATGAACGATGAAATATTATGTAAAATTCGCGATGTTTATAGAGCCATTGGCGAGTTTGAGGTGGAATTTATGCAGAAATACGATTTATCTTTAAATGAAGGTATGTTGCTGTGTACTTTGTTGGAGGTTCCTAAGCTTACTTCGGGAGAGATAGCGGAGGCATTGGGTTTATCGGCTTCCAATACTTCGAAAGTGCTTCGTGTCCTTGAGAAGAAAAAACTGATAACTCGTCTTGTAGGTAAGGAAGACAAGCGGCAGATGCGTTTCTTTTTGACAATAGAAGGACAAAATAGGATTGCTGAGATTAAGAATGCCACCTTTTGCATGCCTGACTTGTTGCAACAAGTGATTAGTCTTGTAAAATAAGTCAACCGAAGTCTAAATCTATGTACGGATGTATGAGGCAAGCACGGTATTATTCGTGATGATACGGTCCTCCGTTCAGTATGGTCATTGCCCGATAAAGTTGTTCTACAAAGATGAGGCGAACCATTTGATGTGAAAAAGTCATGCGTGACAAAGACATCTTTTCATGCGCTGTTTCATATACTTTTGGAGAGAAGCCATAAGGCCCCCCGATGACAAAGACCAGCCGTTTGTTTACGGTATTCATCTTGTGCTCCATATAGTCTGCAAACTCTATGGAGCGCATCTCTTTTCCTCCTTCGTCCAGCAATACGATTACATCACCTGGCTGGAGAGCCTTCAGGATCAATTCTCCTTCTTTCTCTTTTTGTATTTCAAAAGATAGTTTTTTGGTGTTTTTCAGTTCGGGAAGCACTTCTATTTCGAATGAAAGATAACGCTTGATGCGCAGTATATAGTCGTTGATGGCTGTTATAAAATATTGTTCTACGGTTCGCCCTACGACGAGCAGAGTCGTTTTCATATCGGTTCTGTTTTTTAATTAGTGCACAAATTTAGTGCTTTTTTATTGTATTTTGAGACAAATTCCTACCTTTGCCTATCATAAGGTTTGTTTTATTTTTCCTTTTGAAGTTTTTGCCGGCAATAAAGAAGGCTCAAAAAAGAGAATACAGGAGAAATATAAACGGCCTCTAAATACTTGTGAAAATGAAAAAATGGGTAATCTTTTTGTTGACCGGTCTCTTCATTTGGATGTCTTCGCTTATGGCACAAGATGTTCCGGAGAAAGTGATTGGAGCTTTCAAGGAAGGGAGTGCTCAGGAACTTAACAAGTATCTGGGCGATAAAGTCGATTTGAACATTCTGAATAAACAGAATTGTGTGGACAAGCAGGGAGCGAAGGAAACAATGGCCGCTTTCTTTTCCGATCATAAAGTTTGTGGCTTCACAGTGAATCATTACGGGAAGCGCGAAGACTCGGGATTTATCATTGGTACATTGGCGACAGCCGATGGAAACTTTCGGGTACATTGTTTCTTTAGAAAAGAGCAGAATAGCTATGTAATACATCAAATAAGGATAGATAACGCAAATGAATAAGGAAGAAGATTTGATTGACAGGCTGATAGACTTGTCTTTTGCTGAGGATATAGGTGATGGAGACCATACAACTCTTTCATGTATTCCTGCCACTGCAATGGGAAAATCGAAACTTTTGATTAAGGAAGCCGGTATCCTTGCCGGTATCGGGATAGCCCAAGAAGTGTTCCGTCGTTTTGACCCTACCATGAAGGTGGAGATATTCATCAATGATGGTGCCGAGGTGAAGCCGGGGGATGTGGCCATGATTGTGGAAGGAAAAATACAGTCGTTGTTGCAGACGGAGCGCTTGATGCTGAACATCATGCAGCGCATGAGTGGTATCGCTACCATGACCCATAAATATGCCGAGAAGCTGAAAGGAACTCATACCCGTGTGCTTGATACTCGTAAGACTACCCCGGGAATGCGTATCCTTGAAAAGATGGCAGTAAAGATCGGTGGTGGTGTAAATCATCGCATCGGCTTGTTTGATATGATTCTGTTGAAGGACAACCATGTGGATTTTGTCGGAGGCATCGACAAAGCTATTACTCGTGCCAAGGAATATTGCAAGGAGAAAGGCAAGAATCTGAAGATTGAGATAGAAGTACGTAACTTCGATGAACTGCAACAAGTACTTGATTTGGGAGGCGTAGACCGTATCATGTTCGATAATTTCACACCCGAAATGACGAAGAAGGCTGTAGAGATAGTGGCAGGCCGTTATGAAACGGAATCTTCCGGCGGCATCACATTTGATACGTTGCGTGACTATGCCGAGTGTGGTGTGGATTTTATCTCTGTGGGAGCGCTGACACACTCTGTTAAGGGGTTGGATATGAGTTTTAAAGCTTGTTGATGAAAGTGATAAAAGCTTTATTGTAGAAAGAAGGCTCTCATAAGGATTGCAATATGATGGCAAACTTATGAGGGCTTTTCGTCTCAATGATTTGTAAACCGCTTTTAACTTCTTTTCGGGATGATGCCAGCAAAAAAAGCTTCCTGTAACTTCTTTTCACATATAATTTTGCAGCATTCTCGGAAATGCTGCGTCTAATTAACAAACGACGCAAAGGAACGTCTGTAAAAAGCACTGACATTGGAAAACGAAATAGAACTGATAGAGGGCTGCCGGGCTGGAAAAGATTCTGCCCGAAAGGAACTCTACACACTCTATTCCAAACAGATGCTGGCGGTGTGTTATCGCTATACGGGCGATGTTGATGCGGCCCATGACGTATTGCACGATGGTTTCGTCAAGATTTTCACTCACTTTACTTTTCGTGGAGAATGTGCCTTGAGTACATGGGTGACAAAAGTGATGGTGACACAATCCATTGACTACCTACGGAGGATGCAACGTTTCAGCCGGTTGGTAATGAGTGAAGAAAATCTTCTTGATGTGCCGGACGATGCGGGCTTTACCGAAGTCGGCAATCATCTTTCGGAAGAGGAGCTGATGTCGTTCGTGGCGGAACTCCCTGATGGATGTCGTACAGTGTTCAATTTGTATGTTTTTGAGGAGAAATCGCATAAAGAAATAGCGAAACTACTCCACATCAAAGAGCATTCGTCCACTTCGCAGTTGTATCGTGCCAAATGTTTGTTAATAAAACGAATTAAAGAATATGCAGACAATGAGAGAAAATGATGAATTGACCGGTTTGTTTCGTAATCGTCTTTCCGGCGCAGAAATGCCTGTGCGGGAGGGGTTTTGGGACGAGTTGGAGGGCGAGCTGTCTTCGGCTTCTTCTAAGGGACGACTCTTTCTTTCTCCAAAATTCTATCGCATTGCGGCTGCCGCATCGATAGTTTTTGTGTTGGGAGTAGCCTCTGCCGCTTTTTGGTATTTCTCTCCTAAGGAAGAGATAAAGCAAGCCTTTACGCAAGTTGCTGCCATGACACCGGAGGCTAATTTGGCCGGAGATGTGGTACAGGAGAGTTTCCCTTCTATTCATCGGGTGGGGCCGGTAGCACAGACACCGGATGTGAAGCAAACTTCAGGTAGTGGCATGCCGATGCGATTGGCGGTGCAATCGGATGATGAATCTGTTTCCGTTCATGTATCCATTAGAATCACCCAACGGATTTATGGAAATGTCGGGCAATCGGATGAAGCTTTCTATGGTGACGGGAATCCTCTGCAGGTTGGTACGTATCATGCGAATACTACTCATGTGGATGTAGGTTCGGATATGAATCACAACGAGACTGTTGCAGAAAAGACGGAATCGGTTCCGGCTGAAACAAGGAAAAAGCATGACCGGGCGGTGAAAGTAGCTGCAGGCACTTCCCTGCCCAAAGGGAACTTTCACATGCCAATAACTACAGGTATCAGCTTGGAAACTGCTCTAAGTAAATATCTCTCTTTGGAAGTTGGGCTTCAATATAATCGTTTGGATGGAGAGCGTATATTGCATACTTTGGGAATGCCGGTTAAGCTGAACATGAGGTTGGCAAATACTCCTAAAATCGACTTATATGCTATGGTAGGTGGAGCTGCCGAGAAATGCATTGCCGGTGCGCCGGATAATGGGTTTGACGCCGAGCCGGTGCAGTTGTCGGTTGCTGCCGGAATAGGGATACGTTATAAAATGAGTGAGCGCTTTGCCTTGTTTGCCGAACCGTCCGTTTCCCATCATTTTGACACTGATTCACCAATCAGGACTTTGCGTACGGAACGACCCACAAACCTGAATCTGTTGTGTGGCGTGCGTATGACTTATTAATCTTAAATACAAAGTCAAGTATGAAAGAACTATACTGCAAATTATTGATATTCGGGCGTGATGTATTGCTCATGCTCTTTACTCTTTCTGTATTCTCTCTTTACTCTTGCAGTGAAGAAACGTTGGATTATAACCATCCGAATGTAGATTTGTTTGTCAAGCAATTGAAAACAGGCAAATATTCCACGCAAAGTCCGGATGGGTTGAGCAGTATGCCGAAGTTTACTTCCCAAGATATAGAAGGTTTGTTGAAATATGTTGAAGACCTGACTGTGATTCCTTCTTTCCCGTTGGCTCCGGTGTCCTATTCGGCAGGCGGCAAGCTTCGTTTGGGGGAGTGTATTTTGTGGACGGTAGAAACCATTCGTCTTGGACATAATGCTTCGATGGGCTGCAAGATGGTGCATACGGATGCCGAGAATTATGAAGGCATTTATTTCTTGTCTGACGATGAAGTGCTGGATGCGGCCGTCCGTTATCGTCGTTGGTGGGAAACGCGTAAATATCCGCGTACCATGTGGACCGTTGATCCATGTTATGATGAGCCGCTTTGCGGAAGCGGATACATGTGGTGGTGATTTTCAAGACTCAATAGGTATTGATTATATAGTCAGGTATTAGTAAATCAGGTTAGGTGAAAAGATTTTTATTCTGTGGGGGGCTGCTCATTGTAGTGGCCTTCCCATTCTATGCCCAAAACTGGACACCTCAAGATTCGTTGCGCTTACAGCAACTTTTGCAGGAAAAGAAGGAGATTAAGCTGAACTTGGAGGTATTGAAGGAACTGGATATCACTGTCCCGTCGGGGAATCCGAAACTCGAGAATCATAAATCGTGGATGGATTTCGATACTTCCATACCTGTAATACCGCAGGCGTCAGAGCAAACTGTAAAACTGACACTTCGTCCTTATACGGCCAATACCCGATATAATTGGGATCCTATCTATCAGAAGAAAATCAAGATAGGTAAAAACACGTGGCGGGGTGATGAATTCTATGCTCTCAAAATTCTCCGCACTCCCACTAATTGGGCAAAGTCTCCTTTGGATGCCGGCCCTCGTGAAACCGTGGAACAGATTGAAGCGAGCGGTTTGCGCTATCGAGTGACGGAGCGAGTCAACAATATGGCTGTTGGTGGATGGCAAGGTGTGTCAAGCAAGCCGTCCGGCATAGATCTGATGACTCCTTTCACCCAAGAGTTTTGGAATTTGAAAGGGCGTAAAAGGCGTGCACGTACGTTGGAGGTGTTGAAGAGCTTATCTCTTCCAGTCTTTCTTCCTCGTAAGAAAGAAGAATAGGTTGTTTACTGAACTTTCAGCTTATCTCTCTTGTTTTTTTCTATAGAAACTTTTCAAAATAGATATGAACAGAGTGACCTCTCTTTTCGGAATACAATATCCGATAATCCAAGGCGGTATGGTGTGGTGCAGTGGCTGGAGATTGGCTGCTGCCGTAAGTAATTCGGGCGGTTTAGGGTTGCTGGGTGCAGGTTCTATGCATCCTGAGACTTTGAAGGAACATATCAGGAAATGTCGTGCGGCAACTTCCTGTTCATTCGGGGTGAACATCCCTTTGATGTATCCTCAAATGGAAGAAATTATGCAGATTGTAGCAGATGAAGGAGTGAAGTTCGTATTTACTTCGGCAGGAAGTCCTAAAAAATGGACGGATTGGCTCCATCAACGTGGCATTATGGTGGCGCATGTGGTCTCTTCTTCCCGTTTTGCCATGAAAGCAGAAGAGGCGGGAGTTGATGCGATTGTAGCCGAAGGCTTTGAGGCCGGTGGCCATAATGGGAAGGAAGAAACCACCACCATGTGCCTTATCCCTGCTGTGCGTGCAGTTACCACATTGCCATTGATTGCAGCCGGAGGCATTGCTACGGGTGAGGCAATGCTTGCCGCTCGTGTTTTGGGAGCAGAAGGAGTGCAGATAGGGACTCGTTTTGCTTTGACGGCAGAAAGTTCGGCTAATGAGGCGTTCAAGAATTACTGTTTGAGCTTGGAAGAAGGCGATACTCGTTTGCTTTTAAAGAAATTGGCTCCGGTACGCTTGGTGCGTAACAATTTTCGTAGTGCCGTAGAAGCCGCCGAAGCGGCAGGTGCCACAGAAGAAGAGTTGCGTATGCTGTTAGGGCGTGGTCGTGCTAAACGGGGCATCTTTGACGGTGACCTTGAAGAGGGTGAATTGGAGATTGGGCAGGCTTCTGCGTTGCTTCAAGGCAAAAGGGTGCAATCTGTTGCGATGGTGATGCAAGAGCTGGTAGAAGAAAGCAAGCGGGCATGGGAAAAAATGCAGGCAGTACTTTAAAAGAAGGCTAAATTTATAGGGAACTACACGAATTCAACCATGAAAGATGTGCTGAACTGTGTAGTTCCATTTGATTTCTGCCTGAATCAGTCCTTTATATTGACTGTGGCTCATATCTCAGCCCGAATACATCTGCCACTGCTTTATAGGTGATTTTTCCTTCCATTATATTCAGCCCTAATGCCAATGCTGGGTCATCCTTGCAGGCTTGTCGCCATCCTTTGCATGCCAATTCCACAGTATAGGGCAAAGTAGCATTGGTCAGTGCCATGGTAGATGTAAAAGGTACGGCTCCGGGAATATTGGCCACCGCATAGTGTACAATGCCGTCCACAACATATGTCGGATTGCTGTGCGTAGTGGGATGGGACGTCTCGAAGCAACCACCCTGATCTATGGCCACATCCACTAGAACAGTACCCGGCTTCATCATTTTCAACATTTCTTTGGTAATGAGATGCGGGGTTTTGTCGCCGGGGATGAGAACCGAACCGATGACAAGGTCGATATTGGGTAGTTCCATCTTGATGTTATGTGTAGAAGAATAGAGCGTTTTTACGTTCTTGGGCATAACTTCGCCGAGATAACGCAGACGCGAGAGGTTGATGTCGGCAATTAAGACTTCAGCGCCCATGCCGGCTGCCATTTGTGCCGCATTGGTTCCTACAATGCCGCCGCCAAGAATCAGCACGCGTGCAGGACGTACTCCCGTCACGCCCCCCATTAATTTCCCTTTTCCGCCTTGTGGCTTTTCGAGGAAGCGAGCTCCTACCTGGGTTGCCATGCGCCCTGCCACTTCACTCATGGGAGTGAGCAACGGTAATGAATGATCTTCTTTCTCCACGGTTTCGTAAGCGATGCAGACGGCACCGCTTTCAATCATGGCTTCGGTCAATAATTTATCGGCAGCAAAGTGGAAGTAAGTGAACACTACTTGTCCTTTTTTAATCAGTTTGTACTCCGGTGCAATAGGTTCTTTTACTTTGACAATCATATCAGCTATGGCATACGTTTCCTCCATAGAAGGCAACGTCCTTGCACCTACAGCGATGTAATCATCGTCAGAGAAGCCGCTGTTTGCGCCTGCAGAGGCTTGCACATACACTGTATGACCACGTTTCACCAACTCAGCTACTCCGGCAGGGGTCATTCCCACGCGGTTTTCATTGTTTTTGATTTCTTTAGGTACTCCGATAATCATAACCTTAGGATTTGAGGGTTAAACATGGTGCAAGATAGTGATTTCCCGCTTTCGGTGTCATTGTTGTACTTATGTTTTTTAGCAGAAACTTCACAAGTTACTGCCATTCGATATGACTATTTAATCTATTATTTTCTGTAGGCTCTGTAGGCAGAGAGAATATTCTTTTTATCTTTGTGGCATTAAGTGATAATATTAAGATATGAGATACTTTATATTTTTCTCTTTCCTTTTTTTTATGTTTGGTTTGCAGAGCGGATATGCTCAGGAAACACTTGTTGCCGGCAAGGTTGCTTTTATTCCACCGTTTGATTTTCCCATTACTCTGTCCGGTAATTTCGGTGAGATACGTGCCAATCACTTTCACGGCGGACTGGATTTCAAGACCGAGGGTGCTGTAGGCAAGCCGGTGCGGGCTTTGGCGGACGGATATATTTCGAGAATTCGTGTCAATCATGGTTCGGGTTATGTGCTCGATGTGGCCTATGATAATGGATATTCTGCCATAAATCGCCATCTTAGCGCTTTTGTGGGTGAGGTGGCCCGTTGGGTGGAAGAACTGCAATATGAGAAAGAAAGTTGGGAAGTAGAGATTACTCCCGAACCGGCCGAATATCCGGTGAAGGCAGGTCAGATTATTGCCTTGAGCGGTAATACCGGATATTCTTTCGGCCCTCATCTCCATTTGGATATGTTCGAAACCAATACAAAAGAATACGTAGATCCGCTTCCTTTCTTCATGGATAAGGTGAAAGATTGCACACCGCCTCGTGCCGAAGGCGTCATGCTGTTTCCCCGGCCGGGAAAGGGAGTGGTGGAAGGCAAACAGGCCTTTCAGGCCTTTCCGGCACGCCCGTTGAAGCCAATCACAGCTTGGGGAGTGATAGGAGCAGGCATCAGTGCTTACGATTACATGGATGGAGTGCATAATAAGTATGGCGTAAAGAATGTTATTTTGGAGGTGGATGGCAAGGAGATTTTCCGTAGCGTGGTAGACCGTTTTGTATACGAAGAGAATCTGTACATCAATTCGTGGACGCATGGGCGATACATGAAGTCGTTCATCGATCCGGGCAACCGATTGCGTATGTTGCATGCTTCCAATGGTGATAATGGGTTGGTAAATATCAATGAAGAACGTCCCTATCTGTTTGTCTATACATTGAGCGATGCGTTAGGCAATACCTCTAAGGTTCGTTTCGTCGTACAGGGCAAGAAGATGGAGATTGTACCGGTGAAGCACCGTGAGAAATATACGTTCAGGTGGAATAAGGTGAACTATTTGCAGGAGCCCGGTCTTGAACTTGTCGTGCCCAAAGGCATGCTTTATGATGATGTGTATTTGAATTATGCCGTACGGACCGATAGCGGTGGTGTGGCTTTTACTTATCAACTGCACGATACTCCTGTTCCCATGCACGGGACTTGCGAACTGCATATCGGGTTGCGCCGCCGTCCGGTGGAAGATATGACCAAGTATTACGTGGCAGGTGTTACCGCCCGTGGTGGCAAATATAGCATTGGCGGAAAATATGAAGACGGATTCATGAAAGTGCGTATCCGCGATTTGGGGACGTACACCGTAGCGGTAGATACCGTTCCGCCCGAAATCATTCCCCTCAATAAGACCCAATGGGGACGGATGGGGCGTATCACTTTTAAGGCCAAAGACAAGGAAACGGGCATCAGGGCCTATCGAGCTACGATTGACGGGAAATATGCTTTGTTCGGCAAACAGAACTCCATCAATGGTCACCTGATTTGTGAACTCGACCCCAAGCATGTGAAGAAAGGCGGCGAGCATATGGTTGAGATGACGGTGACCGACGGTTGCGGCAACCAAACTACCGAACGGTTTTATTTTGTGTGGTGATGAACTGAATAGAGAATCAATATTATATCGTAACAATAATAATTGTAAGTATGAAAAGACTGACTTTCTTCGTTTTGCTTTTGCTGGCAGCTGTGGCGAATGCGCCGGCTTGTACCAATCTCATTGTAGGTAAGAATGCGTCTGCAGACGGCTCTACCATTGTTTCCTATTCTGCCGACTCGTATGGCTTGTTCGGCGAGTTGTATCATTATCCTGCCGGAGTACATAGGAAAGGTACTCTGATTGATATTCATGAGTGGGACACCGGTAAGTATCTTGGGCGGATAGAACAGGCGCGCCAGACGTACAACGTCATCGGCAACATGAATGAGTTTCAGCTTACCATCGGCGAAACAACTTTCGGTGGACGTCCCGAACTGGTCGACACTACCGGCATTATCGATTACGGCAGTTTGATTTATCTGGGATTGCAACGTTCGCGTACTGCTCGCGAAGCCATCAAGGTGATGACCGGACTGGTTCAGGAGTATGGCTATTATAGCGGCGGCGAGTCTTTTACCATTGCCGATCCCAATGAAATATGGATTATGGAAATGATTGGCAAAGGCTCTGGTGTGCGTGGCGCAGTGTGGATAGCTGTCCGTGTGCCCGACGACTGTATCTCTGCTCATGCCAACCAAAGCCGCATCCATCAGTTTAATATGAACGACAAAGAGAATTGCATGTACTCTCCCGATGTCATTTCCTTTGCTCGCGAGAAAGGCTATTTCGATGGTGTAAACAAGGATTTCAGTTTTGCCAATGCTTATGCTCCGCTCGATTTCAGCGCCCGTCGCTATTGCGAAGCCCGTGTTTGGAGTTACTTCAATATGTTTACCAACCGCGGCAATGAATTTCTGCCTTATATATTAGGTGAGAACAATACTCCGATGCCCTTATTCCTGAAGCCGAATCGTAAGATCTCTGTTCAGGATGTCAAAAATGCCATGCGCGACCATTACGAAGGAACTCCTCTCGACATCAGCAAGGATTTCGGTGCCGGTCCGTATCACATGCCCTACCGTCTGTCTCCTCTCTCTTTCAAGGTAGGCGACCGGGAATATTTCAACGAACGTCCCATTTCCACTCAGCAGAGCGGGTTTGTGTTTGTGGCTCAAATGCGCTCCGAGTTGCCCGATGCCATCGGTGGCGTACTGTGGTTTGCTACAGACGATGCCAATATGACCGTGTTTACTCCTGTGTATTGTTGCACGGATAAAGTTCCTACGTGCTATACCCGCGTGGACGGTGCCGATTACATCACTTTCTCATGGAATTCGGCTTTCTGGATTTTCAACTGGGTGGCCAATATGGTTTATCCCCGATATGATTTGATGATTGATGACGTGCGTGCTGCTCAAACGGAATTGGAAACTGCCTTCAACAATGCGCAAGAGGGGGTTGAGGCTGCTGCTGCCCGACTGTTGGAGAAAGATTCTGCAAAGGCGAAAGCTTTCCTTACAAACTATACGAATATGACTGCCGAAAGCACGTTCGTCACTTGGAAGCGATTGGGCGAATTTCTTCTTGTAAAGTATAATGACGGTGTGGTGAAACGTATGAAAGACGGAAAGTTTGAGCGCAACTCCATTGGACAGCCGGCAGGTGTCATTCGTCCGGGATACCCTAAAGCATTCCTTGAGGAGTATGTAAAGCAAACGGGTGACCGATATAAAAAGCCCGAATAAATTAGGATTTCAAAACTTAATCTTTTACATTTGTATCTCAACAAAGCAGACACTTTATAATCAAAATATTTTAAAATACTCTCTTATGGAAAATCAAGAATTGATTAAACAGGTCACGGAGAAAGCCGAGAAATGGCTTACTCCGGCTTATGACGCCGAGACGCAGGCGGAAGTGAAACGCATGTTGCAGAGTCCCGATAAGACCGAACTGATAGATAGCTTCTATAAAGATTTGGAATTTGGCACGGGAGGTCTGCGCGGCATTATGGGGGCAGGAAGCAACCGTATGAATATCTATACCGTAGGTGCCGCTACCCAGGGATTATCCAATTATCTGAATAAGTGTTTTGCCGGCAAGGGGCAAATCTCTGTAGTGGTAGGGCACGATTGCCGCAATAACAGTGATAAGTTTGCCAAAATCACTGCCGATATCTTTTCGGCGAATGGCATCAAGGTGTATCTTTTTGAAGATTTGCGTCCTACTCCTGAAGTGTCATTTGCCATTCGTCATTTCGGTTGCCAAAGCGGTATCAATATCACAGCAAGCCATAATCCGAGAGAGTACAACGGCTATAAGGCTTATTGGGATGATGGTGCGCAAGTACTTGCGCCGCACGATACGGCTATTATCGACGAAGTGAATAAGGTAACGGTGGATGACATCAAATTCAATGGAAATAAAGATCTGATTCAGATTATCGGTAAGGAGGTGGATGAAGTTTACCTGAAACAAGTGCATACCATTTCCATCGATCCGGAGGTCATCAAGCGGCAGAAGAATCTCAGCATTGTATATACTCCGCTTCACGGCGCCGGCAGAGTGCTGATTCCCGATTCACTGAAGGTGTGGGGCTTTGAAAATGTGAATTGCGTGCCCGAGCAGATGGTGAAGGATGGCAATTTCCCGACGGTTGTTTCGCCCAATCCGGAGAATGCGGAAGCTTTGACTTTAGCTATTGCGCTGGCGAAAAAGATAGATGCCGACATCGTAATGGCAAGCGACCCGGATGCCGACCGTGTAGGCATGGCTTGCAAGGATAGCAAGGGCGAATGGGTACTTATCAACGGCAACCAGACTTGCCTGATTTTCTTATACTATATCATCAAGAATCGCATTGCAATGGGCAAGATGAAACCCAATGATTTCATTGTAAAAACCATTGTTACTACCGAACTCATCAAGGCTGTGGCCGACAAGAACAAGATTGAAATGCGCGACTGCTATACCGGCTTCAAGTGGATAGCCCGTGAGATTCGCCTGAGCGAAGGCAAGCAGCAATACATTGGTGGCGGTGAAGAAAGCTACGGCTTCCTTGCCGAAGACTTTGTTCGTGATAAAGACGCTGTTTCGGCATGTTCACTGCTGGCCGAGATTTGTGCTTGGGCAAAAGATCAGGGCAAGACGTTGTATGATGTGCTGATGGATATTTATGTGGAATACGGTTTCTCCAAAGAGACTACCGTCAACGTAGTGAAGCCGGGAAAGAGCGGTGCGGAAGAAATAAAAGCCATGATGGACAATTTCCGTGCTGATTCGCCGAAAGAAATCGGTGGCTCGGCTGTGTGCTTGGTGAAGGATTACAAAACCCTGAAGGCTACGGATGCCCGGGGAAATGTAACAGTTTTGGATATGCCGGAGCCTTCGAATGTGCTTCAATTCTTCACGGAAGACGGAACGAAGATTTCTGTTCGCCCGTCGGGTACAGAACCCAAAATAAAGTTCTATATCGAAGTGAAGGGTGAAATGGGATGTCCTAAATGTTATGCCGGTGCCAATGCCGACGCCGAGAAGAAAGTGGAAGCTGTGCGTCAATCGCTCGGCATCTGAAAGAAAATCAAAACAGATTCTGATTGCTGTCCGCTAGCTCCGGCGGACAGTAATCATTGTTTATACTCTTTTGAAGCATGTTTGCAATGCTTCAACTCCCCCCCTCCAATATTCTACCTGCATCTCATCTTACTCATCCGTAGCAGCGTGTTATCTATATAACACGGCAAAGTCTGTACTGCGATACCGGCTATAGGTTCATCTTTTCCAAGCCTTATGCAATAAGGAACAAACAAATGGTTCTTTTTCTTTTTCTCAGACTGTCGTTTTGGGGTTGAGATACTGTCCGTGGCCGGCACTGGCACCATAATTGATGGCATTCTTCGGGCAACGGTGCAGGCAACCGAGACAGATGGCACATTTCTCTTTTGTCCACACCGGATGTCGGTCGGTGGGGCTTTGCGCATTGGCATTCGGAACCATCGTGATAGCTTGAACCGGGCACTTCTTTTCACATAGGGCGCAACCGATACACTTATTCTCGTCCACGCGGAAGCGTTTGGTCTGCTGTTCATACGAGAGCAGGACACTCATTATCCGTCGCATAATGTATGGCAGGCGAATGCAAGTGTGATTACCTGTCACACGATTTCTCACTTGCCCGATTACCCGGTCAATCCTGGTTTCAGCCATCTCAATGATTCGAGCGATATATTTCTTATGATTGGCACTGAAGATAGGAGTGAAGTTTTCCGGCATATGGATGCTGAACGATGCATTCAGCGTGATACCACGGCCGGCAAACAGACGGCGTGCATCTTCACCGCTTGCGCCGGGCAGTAAACCGAAAGTGGACACATAAAATATGTAGTTGTTTTTTGCCGTCGTGAATTGCGTTTTCATCAGAAACTCACGTGCCGGCAACGACACCCCCAACCAATTGGTGGGTGCCACTAAACCAATGACCTCATTATCCCGAAACTTGATGGTAGCAGGGGACCTTTCAATAGAACAGACCTCTTCGCCGAGAGCCTTGCCAATGCGCTCGGCAACATACTTGCTATTGCCTGTGGCAGAAAAATAATAAATCATATGTATCGTTTAATCATAATACGTTCGGCAATAATTGCGACTGCAAAGATGGTTCTTTTTCTTCATTTCATGAATAGGTTGGGCCTGTTTATATCGGATTTTACATTATCTTTGTGCCCTGAATCTGTAATTTTGGGTGTATAGTGGATTGGCTATATGATTTATTTGTCGAACATTCCGCTTTGCAGGCGGTTGTTATCCTCTCATTGGTCTCTGCCATCGGTCTGGGACTCGGAAAATTGCGTATTTGCGGTGTCTCTCTGGGAGTAACTTTTGTTTTCTTTGCCGGCATCATGGCCGGACACCTCGGTTTGTCCATTGATTCACAGATGCTGAATTATGCGGAAAGTTTCGGATTGGTAATATTCGTGTATGCTTTGGGCCTGCAGGTAGGCCCCGGCTTTTTCAGCTCTTTCCGGAAGGGCGGAGTGCAACTGAATATGTTGGCTGCGGGAGTGATACTCATCGGTACCTTGATGGCCGTACTGGGCAGCTATGCCTTGAAAATATCCTTGCCGGACATGGTAGGAATTCTCTGCGGTGCCGTAACCAATACTCCCGCGCTGGGAGCGGCACAACAAACCTTGAAACAGATGGGGCTGGAATCCAATACGCCGGCTTTGGGATGTGCGGTGGCATACCCGTTGGGAGTGGTCGGGGTGATTTTGGCGATACTGGCCATCCGTAAGGCGTTGGTGCGTAAAGAAGATTTGGAGCTGAAGGAAAAGGAAGACGCGAACAAGCCTTACATCGTAGCCTTTCAGGTGCATAATCCGGCTGTTTTCAATAAGAGCATCAGAGAGATAGGAGGGCTGAACAGCTATCCGAAGTTTGTAATCTCCCGTTTGTGGAGGGACGGAAATGTCAGCATTCCCACTTCCGAGAAGGTGATAAAGGAGGGTGACCGGCTTTTGGTGATAACCTCGGAAAAAGATACACCGTCACTGACCGTACTCTTCGGTGAGCAGGAACATACCGATTGGAACAAAGAAGATATAGACTGGAACGCCATAGACAGCCAGTTGATTTCACAACGCATCGTAGTGACTCGTCCCGAACTGAACGGGAAGAAACTTGGCTCGCTCCATTTGCGCAATCATTATGGCATCAATATCAGCAGAGTATATCGCAGCGGTGTGCAGTTGCTGGCCACGGCGGAACTGACATTACAGTTGGGCGACCGTCTTACGGTGGTGGGAGAAGCGGCTGCCATACATAATGTGGAGAAGGTATTGGGCAATGCTGTCAAGAGCCTGAAAGAGCCTAATCTGGTTGCCGTGTTTATAGGTATTATCATAGGTCTGGCATTGGGTGCGATTCCCATTTCCATACCGGGCATCAGTGCACCGGTTCGTTTAGGGTTGGCAGGTGGCCCCATTATCGTGGGTATCCTTATCGGCACGTTCGGCCCCAGAATGCATATGGTGACCTACACCACCCGCAGTGCCAATCTGATGCTTCGTGCGCTGGGTCTGTCTCTTTATCTGGCCTGTCTGGGGCTGGATGCCGGTGCCCATTTCTTCGATACCGTGTTCCGTCCGGAAGGTTTGCTCTGGGTTTTGGCAGGATTTATACTCACGGTTGTTCCCGTGCTTATCATGGGCATTGTTTCCTTTAAGTGGATGAAAGTAGATTACGGCACTACGGCAGGCATGCTGTGCGGAAGCATGGCCAATCCGATGGCTTTGAACTATGCCAATGATACGATTCCCGGCGACAATCCTTCCGTGGCTTATGCCACCGTTTATCCGCTGTGCATGTTCCTGCGGGTCATCATTGCACAAGTGTTGCTGATGTTCCTGCTTGGTTGAGCTTGAAGAGTACTACTCCGGCTTCAATAATCACCCCCTTGTCGTAACACTTGTTTCGGGTGTAGTGGCGACTGCTGCCGTAGCCTCCCGTAAGAAATACGCCGAGACCGTCGTGCAGGCGGTACTCCAGATTGACACGGGCTTGCAGGGCATAGAGGCGTGCAGGTGTCTCTTCACTTTTGTTCTTGAACGTTTCGATGTGTTGGTAGCCGAGGTCTCCGCTGACGAATAACTGCTTGTGGAGCGGAAGCTCAAGTCCGGCCCGATAGAAAAGAGCTGCTGAGAACTTGTTGCCGAAGTCAAGATAGTGAGTGCCACCCCCCAGAACGGTATAAAACAGCTTGTTCTTGAATCGGGCTCCTGCATTCAGTTTGGCGGCGTTTCCCGCAAAAAGCATCAACTGCACTTGGGTCTGCGGATTGGCATTGACCAGTCCTAATTGGAATCCGTCCAAGCTCTTCTTGTAATAGTTGAACAGGCCGATTTGGACACCTTTGGCCTCTATGGCCATGTTGGCGGCGCCTACTTGCACTCCTTTGGCCGTGCCGCCAACCACATTGCCGATGCCGGAAAACTGAATGCCGGTCATGTTCCCGGCAATGATGTTGGCCAGGGCGGAAAACTGCGCTCCATGCAGATGTTCGCCGACAATGCTCAACAAACCCGCACCCGCAAAGCCTTTCAGACTTCCCCCTGAGACATTGGCCAGTCCGGCAAGTTGCATACCGGCGGCATCATCACCGTTTATATTCAACAGACCGCCTGCGCTGATGCCGCGGCTGCGGTTTCCATTGATCATTGCCAATCCGGAGAGAGTGAATCCCTTTGCATTGTTTCCGGTGATACCTACCAGTCCCGAGACGGATACTCCGCTGAGGCTGTTGTTGATATTGGTGATACCTGCCACCTGAATGCCTTTCATCTTCTTCTCCACCATGGCGCCGAGTATATTCACCCCCAAACCGTTCAAGCGATTCATGGAAGAGAATACGCCAAGATTGAGCCAAGTGCTTCCCACTGTGTCGGTGCGTTGGGTGGATACATCTTTCCATAGGGAGATGTTGATGCCTCTCGAAACCTGATAATATCCCGTTCGCGGAGCATTCTGTTTGCCGGAATGGCTTTGAGCAAGAATTGTTGCAATGGCCGGCAATGCCAGCAAGATGAGTGAAAGAATCCGTTTCATTTTTATCCTTATAATTCGTCCGGCCAAGGAGCAGGTTGTCCGGTGGCACGAAGTAGGGGGCGCTGCGCATCTACCGACCGGAGGTATTTACTTAGTTTTCTTGACAACTTCTTGACGAGTGCAGGCTTCTCTCCGGCCCTGTCATGCTTCTCACTGATGTCAGCAGGAATATTGAAGAGTTCGCATTTTCCGCTACCGAAGTAATACACCAGTTTCCAGTCGCCCGAGCGGATGGAACAGGTGGCCCCGATGCCCGGCCCCGATGGTCCCCAGCTATTCGGATAGTGCCAATAGATATCACGTTTCTTCATTTTACCTTTTCCGGTGAGCAGAGGCATGAAACTGATGCCGTCGCGTTGTTGCACCGTTTTATACTTATCTACGCCCGCCATTTCAAGGATGGTAGGGAAAAAGTCTTCTATCATCAGATAATGGTCGGATTTTGTTTTGGGTGCTATTACTCCCGGCCAGCGCACAATCATGGGTTCGCGTACACCGCCCTCATAAGCGGAACCTTTTCCGCTGTTAAGCGGATAGTTCTGAATGTGCAGTTGGCCGGCACGGGTATGGGCGGCCAGACCGCCGTTGTCGGACATGAAGATGAGTACTGTATCATCTGTCAAGTTGTTTTTGTCCAGATAGTCCATAATATCCCCCAAACTTTTGTCCATACCTTCTATGAGAGTGGCATACGCTGCTTCTACCGGAGGAAGCCCCTTATCTATATACTTCCGGTAGAAACGCATATCAGGTTGTATGGGAGTGTGGATGGCATAGTGTGCCATGTATAGAAAGAAAGGCTTATCCATCTGCTGTGCATTGTCCAATGCTTTCAAAGCCTCTATGGTGAGTGCCTCACTTAGGAAAATGTCTGTTCCGTGATATTGCTCCAGGCCGGGAACGGCGGCGGGAGGACTTATGCCGTCAACCTTATTGCCGAAATTCGCTTTGCCATAGTAGCTGGCGGGCGAACCGGCGGCATGTCCGGCAATATTTACCTCAAAACCCATTTTAAGAGGGTCGGCCCCGGGGGTGTCTTCGGCGCCGAAATGGGCTTTCCCGCAGTGAATGGTGTGATAACCGTTGTTTTTGAGCAGTTCGGCCAAAGAAGTGACCTGCGTGGTACGTTCCACTTCCGGTTCCTGACAAATGCCGTTTACGTTCCATGCCGGATATGCCATGATTGAGTCCGGCTGCTCATGGGTGGTGTTTTTGTGTAACGTCCAACTGGTGACGCGGTGTCGTGCCGCGTTCATTCCGGTAAATAGACTGACCCTTGTGGGGGAGCTGATGCTGCAAGCATAGGCTTGTGTGAACATTTTGCCTTGTTCGGCCATTCGTTCCATGTTGGGCGTATGGTATGTGTCGTTGTATCGGGTACGCCGGTTCCAAAAAGGCAAGGAGGTGTCCTGCCATCCCATATCATCGACAAGAAACAAGATGATATTGGGTTGTCTTTTCGGAGTAGATGCAACGTTGCCGGTGGCTTTCTCATGAACTTCTGCCTTCATCCCGCATATCGGCAGTATGGCGGCAGATAACAGTAATTCTTTTTTCATTTATATTTCTTTATCCTTTGGCTTCTTGATACAAGAAACGTTTGATTGATTTCTTAGGTGTTTTCTCAAACTCTTCGGGATAAATCTTCATCTTGGAGATTTGGCTGTATGCCGGTAATTCCGCATTCAAGGTCGTGCGGTTTTCTTCCATGATGCGTTCCAAATCATCATTGTTGAGGCCGTGGGCAAAGGCGTCGTCAAAATCGGGATAAACCAGGCCTACAAGCTTCTCGTTCTGTTGCACGATGATGCTTTCGGCCACATACGGCAGGTTGTTCAGTTTGTCTTCTATCTCTTCGGGATAGATGTTTTGGCCGCTCGGTCCGAGAAGCATATTCTTGCTGCGCCCCTTGATGGTTACGTTGCCCATGGCGTCCATCAGGGCAAGGTCGCCGGTATGCAGCCAGTCGTCTTTGTCGAGCACCTCTTCGGTGGCCTCCGGATTTTTATAGTAGCCCAGCATGACGTTGGGGCCACGGCAAACAATTTCTCCCGGAATGTTTTCCGGGTCGGGCGAGAGGATTTTCACTTCCATGCGCGGTGCGGCCTTGCCGCAAGAACCGGGTTTGAAGCGAGCCCAGTCTTCGTAGCAGATGATGGGAGCACATTCCGTCATGCCATAACCCACTGTGTAGGGGAAATCTATCATCCTCAACAAATGTTCTACCTCCTGATTGAAGGCGGCACCGCCTATGATGACTTCGACAAAGTTCCCGCCGAAGGCCTGCATCATTTGTTCGCGCACTGTTGCTTTTATCTTGTCGTTGATGATGGGGACTTTCAGCAACAGCTTCATGGCAGGTGTTTCCAATTTGGGTAGCACATTCTTCTTGATGATTTTCTCGATAATCAGCGGAACGGCCACAATCAGATTTGGCTTTACTTCTGCAAATGCCTGGAAAATGATTTTCGGACTGGGCATGCGGGTCAGGAAGAAGATGTGGCATCCTGCGGCAAACTCGTAGAGGAACTCGAATGCCAATCCGTACATGTGGGCCATGGGCAGCATGGATACCAGTTTGTCTCCGGCCTTCAGCGACAGCACTTCGAAAGCAAAGGCGGTGTTCGACCAAAGGCTGCGGTAGGGCAGCATCACTCCCTTTGAGTAACTGGTGGTGCCGGATGTGTAGTTTATCACCGCCAATTCTTCGGGTTGGTCTTTATGGTAGTCGATGTGTTCTTTACGGAAATTCTTGGGATACTTCTTCCCGAACATTTCATTCAGATGTTCGCGGGCATAATTCAATTTCTCGCTGCGCGAGACGAGGATAGAGAAATCTGTCATCATCATGATGCCCTCCAGCAGGGGCATGGCGCTTTCGTTCAGATTCTCCCATACCTGATCGCCGACAAACAGGAGCTTGGCTTCGGAGTGGTTCACGATGTTGTGCACATTGTCAGCCTTGAACTCATGGAGGATGGGGACGATGACGGCTCCGTAAGTCAGTGTGGCGAGGAACGTTACGCCCCAATGTGAACTGTTACGACCGCAGACCGCAATTTTATCACCTTTCTTTATGCCGCTTGCCTCAAAGATGATATGCAGCTTTTCTATTTTGCGGGCCACGTCTTTATACTGCAATGTGGCTCCTTTATAGTCGGTCAGAGCATCCAGATCCCAATTTTCTTTTATACTATTCTCTATATAGGCAATAAAACTTTGTTCCATGATATAATCTGCACATTTGATTGAAAATTGCGCAAATATAAGGGTTTATATACAGAATGCAAACTTTTGAAGGAAAAAACGTTTTGTATAAGAGAGTACAGGCGAAGGTAACATTTACCTTTTAGAAAGCTATCCCCCCTTGTTCCGGCTTGTTATGATGTCCCCGGCTGGAAATATAGATGTAGCACGCTCAGCATATACTTGCTGAGGTCTTAGAATTCAGGTAATTTACATTCTCACAGGCCGGTTGTCTTCTATTCGAACTTGCGCATTTTTTGCATAGGTTGCTTTTCTTCGAGTTCACCGCTCTTATAGATGTTCCAGATATGACGGTTAATAACGGTTCTATCTGTTTGAAAGAGTTCACTCATCTGTGCTTGGCTGAGCCACACGGTTTCTCCCTTTAACTTGACATCAAGTTAGATTCTACCATCCTTGCTCTGGTAGATTACGATTCTGTTGTTCAGGTTTATTTACTCCATGCACTTTTTTAGGCTCTTGTTCGCAAAGGTAAAAAATGTATATGAAAATATTGCCTTATTTTATTGTTCGTTATATATTTCTTAAAGCTGCAAAGGTTGCGGTTTATTTTATCCACGGTGTGAGTAGGTAAAACTTACAAATGAGGGAAATGTCAAATTCTAAAACGAAATCATGCGAAACTCTAAAATACCTTTTTTTTATCGTATTCACAACAAGGAAGAGATGGTAACTTTCTTAGTAGGCTATCGTTAAACTTCCTAAACGCCACATGCCGTTTCTATGATGATTCCCCTCTACATACCAATATCTTTTGGAAAGGTATTTACTATGTGAGATAAAAGTATATAACTAATTGATAAGCAATGAAAGTAAAATGTGGCAATGTGGATATATATATTAGGTATTAATAGTTGCAGGACTACCCCCAATTGTTTAGTATATAATAAAATAGCCCCCTCCTAAGAGGGGGCATAGGACTTATATCCTTCGGCATATAGCCTTATTGTGATAAGATGTAGAAATCTTATGTTACAAAGATATGATATTTTTTTGAACTTCCAAAGAAAATGTTTAAGTTTACACAAATTTTAATCATTTACGCATGAAGCAACGGGTTTTGGGTTTGGATACCGGCACCAACAGCCTCGGATGGGCCGTGGTGGATAGAGATGAGAACAACTATGAGCTGATACGTCGAGGTGATCTTATTTTCACCGAGGGAGTGAAGATTGAGAAAGGCAACGAGTCGTCGAAAGCGGCCGAGTGCACGGCTTTTCGGGCGCAGCGCAGATTTTATTTCAGACGTAGATTACGCAAAATTGAAGTGTTGAAAGTGTTGGTAGTCAACAACCTTTGCCCTTTTGTTTCTGACGAGGAACTGCACCTATGGCACACCAAAAAACAGTATCCCAAGCGCGACGAACTGATGTTGTGGCAGCGGACGAACGATAACGAACAGAAAAATCCCTACTATTACCGTCACATCTGTTTGCACCGAACTTTAGATTTGGAGAATATTGAAGACCGGTACATGCTCGGACGTGCACTGTATCACCTCACTCAACGGCGCGGTTTTTTAAGTAACCGATTGGATACAAGTAGCGACAGCAATGAGGATGGCACCGTAAAATCGGGCATCGGGGATCTAAACAAAGAGATGGAGGCTGCCGGGTGTGAGTTTTTGGGCGATTATTTTTATCGGCTTTATCATGAAGAAGGTAACCGAGTGAAGATTCGAAACCATTATACTGACCGAGAAGCACACTATTTGAGGGAGTTTAACGCCATTTGCGAGAAGCAGCATTTGAAGTCCGAAGTGGTGGAGGCGCTGCGTAGAGCGATATTCTTTCAGCGACCGTTGAAATCGCAGCGTAAGGGCGTGGGCAAATGTACGTTTGAGCCAAAAAAGCCTCGCTGTGCCATGTCTCATCCTGATTATGAGGAGTTTCGCCGTTTGAGTTTTGTCAACAACATACAAATCAAAACGCCATATGACTTGGAGCGCCGTCCATTGAACAAGGAAGAACGTGCGCGTATACTGCCACTATTTTACCGTAAGGGTAAGTCAAACTTCGATTTCGAAGACATTGCAAAGGCTCTTTCGGGAAAGAATAATTATTGTTATGAGAAAGAGGACCTGCCCAAGGAGTTCAAGTTTAATTATCGCATGGCGCAAGGCGTATCAAAATGTAAGGTTACAGCGCAACTGCGCGATATATTCGGTGATGATTGGAAGCAAGGTATTGCGGAAATATACTTGCTCACGCGCAAGAAAGAAGGTGTCAAGACCTTGGATGAAATGGCGGATGACGTGTGGAATGTGCTCTATTCTTTCTCATCGAAAGACAAACTCAAAGAATTTGCCATGCAGAAGTTGCAACTTGACGAGGCCACAGCCGAGAAGTTTTCCAAGATTGAGATGCCACACGATTTCGCCGCCTTAAGCCTGAAAGCCATACGCAACATTCTGCCGTTTTTACGTCAAGGCATGATTTACTCGCATGCAGTGCTGTTGGCTAACATTCCTGCTATCGTGTCAAAAGAGGTGTGGGCAGACGAAGAGAAGCAGAGGTTTATCATTGACAACCTCTATGACCTCATCATAAATTACAATCCAAAGGATCGTGAAGTGACAGGAACTATCGAGTGGTGTATCAAAGATTTCCTGAAGAATAATTTCGACTTGGCACCGGGTATTGCTGACAAGTTATACCATCCATCTATGATTGAAACCTATGAGGATGCTAAGCGCAATAGATTCGGTGTGTTGCAGTTGGGATCGCCTATGACAAATGCCGTACGTAATCCCATGGCCATGCGCTCACTACACATGGTGAGAAAGGTGGTTAATCAGTTGTTGCGTGACAAAACCATTGACGAGCATACCGAGGTTCACGTGGAATATGCCCGTGAACTGAATGATGCCAACAGACGCAAGGCCATTGCAGACTACCAAAAAGACCAAGAGAAGAAGCGGGTCAAATATCGCGCCGATCTTATAGGACTATATAAGGAGGAAACAGGGAAGGATATTACGCCAACTGATGATGAAGTGTTAAAGTTTCAACTATGGGAAGAACAAGACTGCCATTGCCTCTATACGGGTCAGCAGATTGGGATTGCAGACTTTATGGGTTCCAATCCTCAGTTTGATATTGAGCACACCATTCCGCGCAGTGTTGGCGGAGATAGTACGCAAATGAATCTTACGCTGTGTGAGAATCGGTTTAACAGGGATGTGAAACGTGCACAAATTCCCACGCAATTGGCCAATCATGAAGACATTATGGTGCGCATTGCACCGTGGAAAGAACATATAGACGACCTCTCGAAGCAGATTGATCGCATGCGTACCAATGCCGGAATACCCAAGGATGTGAAAGATAGAATCATTCAAAAGCGGCATCGCTTACAGTTGGAGCGCAACTATTGGTATGGTAAGTACGAACGGTTTACGATGACCGAAGTGCCCGAAGGTTTCAGTCGTAGACAGGGCATGGGCATTGGGTTGGTATCCAAATATGCCGGACTGTTCCTCAAATCGCTCTTTCATGACCCACAAGACCGCAACAAATCGCATGTGTATGTGGTGAAAGGAACAACCACAGCAGAGTTCCGAAAGATGTGGGGATTGCAAAACGAATATGATAAGAAGTCGCGTGTGAACCATTCCCATCATTGCATTGACGCTATAACAATTGCTTGTATAGGCAAGGGCGAGTACAATGAAATGGCGCATTATTATCATGACGAGGAGGCTTCTAAGCGCGGTGCAGGGCAGAAACCGCAGTTCAAGAAGCCATGGCCTACATTTACCGAGGATGTACTGGCTATTGAGCAAGAGTTGCTTGTGGTACATTCAACGCCAGATAATATGGCTAAGCATGCCAAAAAGTATGTGAGAACAGCCAAAGGCAAACACTTGGCAAAGGGAGATTGCGCTCGCGGTGTGCTACATCAGGACACTTACTATGGTGCTATTGAGCGTAATGGTGAGGTGAAATATGTTGTACGCAGGCTTTTATCTTCTTTTGAAAAGATAGAAGATTTGGATAAAATTGTGGATGAAACAGTAAAACAGACCATAAAAGAGGCTGTTGCTGGTAAGGAATTTAAGAAGGCTATCAACGAGCCTATCTATATGAACAAAGAGAAGGAAGTGCGCATAAAAAAAGTAAGATGTTTTGCTCCAAACGTCACACGCCCTATGGATATTCGCAATCACCGAGACATGTCTCGCAAAGACTACAAGCAAAAATTTCATGTAATGAACGATTCTAATTACATGATGGCTATTTACGAAGGGATTGTAAAAAACAAGGTTAAACGCGAATTTGCAATTATAAAGAATATGGATGCCGCACAATTCTTCAAATCGAGCCAAGACAGAATAAAATATTCTACAATAGTTCCTGAAAAAAGTGTAAAGTCGGGACTTCCATTAAAGGAGTTACTAAAAATAGGAATGCAGGTGTTGTTGTATGAGAATACACCTGAAGAGATTAATTTCAATAATCTTAATGACTTGAAGAAACGTTTGTATAAAGTTGTAGGATTAAGCAGCATGCTAGTATCATCCAGTGAATTTGGTGTTTTAAAACTTCGTCATCATGAAGAAGCTCGTCCGACAAAAGACATAAAGTTCAAGAATGGTAAATACATGAATGATGAGCAATATCGTTCGGGAATTACCCTCTTGCATACACAGTTCTTTGCACTTGTTGAAGGTGTGGATTTCGATATGAATATTTTAGGAGAAATAAAACTAAAATCTTAGCCTATGCTGAAACGCAGTTTAGTGTTTAATTCACCTGCCATGCTATCCTTAAAGAACTCGCAGTTAGTGATTGCGTTAAAGGAGATCCCCGACGAAAAGTGTACGATTCCTATCGAAGATATAGGGTTTATAATGATTGACAATCCCATGGTGTCGGTTACCATGCCCTTACTAAACGCTCTGGCAGACAACAATGTGGCCGTGGTTTTCTGCAATGAGAAGGGCATGCCGAACGCAATGCTACTCAATCTGAACTCCAACACCACGCAGGGTGAGACTTTGCGCTTGCAAACTGAAGCAGGCGAGGTTCTCAAAAAGAATTTGTGGAAACAAGTGATAACTGCCAAAATCAGGAATCAATCAGCTTTATTAAATAAAAAGGGGAAGCAAGGTGACATCTTGAAGCCTTATTATATGAATGTAAAAAGTGGTGACAGCAATAATCGCGAGGGGGCGGCTGCCCATATTTATTGGGTCGCACTATTCGGTAAGGAATTCGTGCGCAATCGCGATTTACCAGGTATTAATGCTTTGCTTAATTATGGTTACACGGTGTTGCGCGCTGCTGTAGCCCGTGCTTTAATGGCGTCGGGATTGTTTCCTGCACTTGGTATTTTCCACCGCAACCGCAGCAATGCCTTTCCTTTGGCAGATGACATAATGGAACCATATCGTATTTATGTAGACGAAGTGGTTTGCGAGTTGTGCGAAGAGGGAAAAATAGAGCTCAACAAAGAAACCAAAGCACGCCTTATCAATGTGTTAGTATGCGATACATCGTTTCCAAAAGTCACACGCCCGTTAAGCATAGGCCTCTCAATAACCATGGCCTCACTCGTAAAATGTTATGCAAAAGAAAATACTCACCTGAATTTCCCCTGTTTTGAATGACTGAATTACGTCTTAATGCCTATCATATCATGTGGTTGTTCGTCATGTTCGATTTGCCTACGGTCACCAAAAAAGACCGTAAAGAGTTCGCTCGATTCCGCAAAGATTTAGAGAAAGATGGATTTTCAATGTATCAGTTTAGTGTTTATATTCGCTATTGTGCTTCCTTGGAAAGTGCTAACGTACATATCAAACGTGTAAAAAAAATCACTCCAGCCAAAGGTAAAGTCAGTATATTAACTATTACAGATAAACAATATGGGGCTATAATAAATATTTGGGGAGAAATTAATAAGAAATTAATACAGACCCCTTTGCAGTTAGAATTTTTTTAGTATATTTACCATTGAATGCATCTAACACGCCACTTCATGTGATTAGAAAACCTCTCAAAATATTTATAATGAGGATAATAGACGATATATGTTGTGGTTTGATGTAGAAAAATGATATAAACCAACGGGTCTCCTTCAGCACACGTCCCTTCAGAGTTGTGGTTTGATGTAGAAAAATGATATAAACCAACAGTTATGGAAACTTTATATACGTGCCGGTCGTTGTGGTTTGATGTAGAAAAATGATATAAACCAACACAACAATAAAAAGACATTAAAAAAGAAAGTTGTGGTTTGATGTAGAAAAATGATATAAACCAACTTTGGGCAAAATTTGCCTACACTGCTTCCGTTGTGGTTTGATGTAGAAAAATGATATAAACCAACGAATCTTTGTTTAAAATGCTAATAAATATAGTTGTGGTTTGATGTAGAAAAATGATATAAACCAACTCTAATCAGGAAAACAATAATCCTCCTAAGTTGTGGTTTGATGTAGAAAAATGATATAAACCAACAAAAGACCTTTTTAAAGGTCTTTCTGAAAAGTTGTGGTTTGATGTAGAAAAATGATATAAACCAACTGCGTGTGGCCCATTATTCCAATGACGGTCGTTGTGGTTTGATGTAGAAAAATGATATAAACCAACGATGGTAAAGAATTATCTCATACTGAGTGGTTGTGGTTTGATGTAGAAAAATGATATAAACCAACAGACTGCATCAAGATATACGAGAAGCTCAAGTTGTGGTTTGATGTAGAAAAATGATATAAACCAACGTTCGGATGCTTCTCCTGCCGGGAGGTAGTTGTGGTTTGATGTAGAAAAATGATATAAACCAACATGCGGATAATATCCACGGTAAAGCTTTCAGTTGTGGTTTGATGTAGAAAAATGATATAAACCAACTAAAACATTAACGGTCGGTCAGGGATATTAGTTGTGGTTTGATGTAGAAAAATGATATAAACCAACAAGACCTTTTTAAAAATTTAAATGAAAAAGTTGTGGTTTGATGTAGAAAAATGATATAAACCAACTCAGAGTGGTACATCATTAACCACGAAAGAGTTGTGGTTTGATGTAGAAAAATGATATAAACGTAAGCATTCGAAGCACTACAGGTTTTGAACCTTTCTATACAACAATAGCGACTGTCACTATAAACCAAATAGTTGCAGTCGCTATTGTTTTGTTGAACCTATATTTTGCAGCTGGGGGTCAGTTACTGGATTCTGTTGCCTGTTTGGTCAACACACTCTCCGGATGTTGCAACTTCCATTGATGCGGAAGCAGCTTTATGAGTTCCTCATGTGTGGCCTTCTTATGATAGGGCATTCGGGCAATGATGTCATTCAGATAATCCCTCGGATTCACATCGTGTGCTTTGCAAGTAGCCAGCAGGGAACAGATTACAGACATATTGACGGCCGCCTCGTGGTTGCCGCAGAAGAGGTAATTCTTTCGTCCCAGTGTGATGGGGCGGATGACATTTTCCGCCAGGTTGTTGTCCCATAGCAGACGTCCGTCTTCCAGGCACCGCATCATATTGTTCCATCGGGTATAGGTATATGTGATGGCTTTGCCGGCCTGTGACCTGGGGCTGTACTTGATACCTTCCGCTTCCATCCATGCCTTCATGGCTTCCAGGATGGGACGGGCCAGTTCCTGACGCTTGTTCTTGCGTTCTTCATACGACAAGCCTGCGTCATTGCAGCCATGCTCTATCTGATAGACTTTCTGTATCTGCGTAAGCCCATATTCGGCCATTTCCCTATTTTCATCAAGCGCCTGTTCAAAATGCCGGCGGATATGTACCAGACAGTTGACCAGGTGCACACCGGGGTTGGTCTTGAAGGCTGTTTCATAACCCGCAAAACCGTCGCATTGGAGGTAACCCTTGAAGTGGTGCTGATTAGCCAGGGATTCGATGACCGCTCCGGCCCGCGATCCCCCGTCGTAATGGAAGATGACCAGTTTTTCTAGGACCGACCTGACCATCCAGAGGTATTCCTTGTCGGCCCTGTGCTTTTCCTTGTTGATGACCGGAACGGTGGTTTCATCCGCCTGCACATAGTCACAGGAAAAGACTTCCTGCTTTAGCGCTTCGTACAGCGGTTTCAGCAGTTCTACCGTTTTCTTGAACCATCCGTCCAGCGTGCTTTCCGTCAGTCCTTTCATGCCAAGGTGGCGATACTGCTGTATCTGACGGTAGAACGGAACGTGATACTCGTATTTCTGGAGGAGGATTTCGGCAAGCAGGCTGGTGTCGGCGATGCACTTGTCAACGGGCATCAGCGGCATGGGAGCCATCTCCACACCTTTCTGTCCCCCGGGTGGAAGACGCGTGTTGTCCTTGAGCGCATATTTGGGACGGATGATTTCCTTTACATAGAGCATTCCCGGTTTGTGTTTGACAACACGGGTTACCTCTTCGCCTATTCTGCGGTACAGGGAAAGGTCCACGCCATCCGGCTCAATCACTTCGGTTTCGAGTACAGGCAGATCTTCCATCATTTTTCGGTTCTGCCGCTTCTGTCTCTTCTCCTCGGCGGACTCCTTTTCCATCTTCTCCACCGCTTCGTCACGCTTTTCTTCGGCCTTTCGCTGCAGGCCGGCAAATTCATCCGCAAAGAGATCCGGCATGTTGGGGTCGTAGACAGGAAGCTTTTCTGCTTTACGGCCAAAGAGCTGGCGGTTCAGCCATGCGACCTGAGCCGTCAACTCTTTGATACGTTCCTGCAGCTTTTCATTCTGCTCTGCCTGTTTTTTGTTGATGGCAGACAATGAAGCAACAGAGGTATTCAGCCCTTCTATCGTCTTGAGTAATGTATCTTTTTCATCCATTGTCTGTCTCTTTTTATAGATGTAAAGATACTAAATATTAGCGGATTGCACAATAGGAACACTACTTTTGTTTCAGAAAAACAGGTTATACATGGTACTCTTTACGCTCGGCCCTAAGTCGCCGGAGCCTCTGCTGCGGATTCTCCTGAATGCCTTCAACCATCATTACCAGGTCACGCCATTCCATGGGATAGCTGTTTGATTCGGGATCGTATTCCGGCAGTTTGAAGCGACCTGCCTCCAGCCGTTTGACGTACATCACCATGCCGCCGTCTTCCGCATGAAGCAGTTTCATGAGATTGAGGCTGGACCCGACAAAGATGAACACGTCACCGTTCCTCACTTCGCTCTTCATCTTCTCATGCACCAGTCCGCACAGCGAACTGATGCCCTTGCGCATATCTGTCCTGCCGGGACACAGAAAGTAGCGCATCGTATCGTTCAGGCTAAACATGGGTATCTTCGAGACTATGGGTTAGCAGTTCCATCAACAGCTTCTCGGATCCGCTCCCGAAGTGGGCACGGAGACCGTTGGGGAAAAGCAGGGCTACACCATGCGGCACCTGTTCACCCAAGGTCAGTTCTGCAGTGGGGCGCTTGAAACTGATGGGAGCCAACTCCTGTTTCAGACTGTCTGTTTCTGCGGCACATTTTTTACGCCAGTAATGATAGGTTGAATAACTTACACCTGCCTGTTGCAGGTACAACTTCAATGGCAGGGCGCTTTGTTGAACCTGCAATTCCAATTCTTCAAATTTGGATCTGTTCATAACAATTAGGGTTTGATTGTTTTCGCGAGTACAAAACTACAATCAAACCCTAAGGGGGGTAATGTGTATTTATTCGAAAGCTTACGCTTCGGACGTGGAAACATTTTTGCTCAACCAAGTAAGGGACAATTCTAAAAAGTAGGCGTATGGATTTGATAACGAAAGATTCCGAAATCACGCTGGTGCTGTTTTCTTCCCTTGATAGGGTACTGGAAAACGTGGAGTACGTGGTAATGAACTATCGCCCGGTATTGAACGGTGAACACTACCTGACGGGCGATGAGGTGTGCAGGCGGCTTTGCATCAGCAAACGGACGTTGCAGGATTACAGGGACACGGGGCTGCTGGGGTACGTGCAGCTTCCGGGAAAAATCATCTACCGGGAAAGTGAGATTTTAGACCTGCTAGAAAGGCATTACAGAAAATGAAATCTTGAAAACATGAAATCTTGTTTTATTGATGTCTTGCTTTCTTGAAATATAGCTATCTTGTTTTCTATATTGTTTGATTGATTGAAAGCCAGCAATCATGTTTTCTTGAAAACTGTGTTGCTGGCTTTTCTATTTACTTACTTCTTATTTTCAATCTTTTAAAAATAATAATCAAGGCTCCTATTACCATTAGTAAAACTCCAGGAGAAGCATTTATTAATTTTGATGTAAAATCTGTTCCTTCAATAATCCAATTGATGTTCCCAGTAAACCCTAAAATGGTAAGTATAATACCTCCAATAATGCAGAAGATGCCACTGCATAAACTTAAAATCATTATTATATATTCGTATTTTATAGCTGTAAGCCCAAAGGCTGTATTAGCTATTTTAGGGTCAATATCCACAGTGCAACTGTGTAAACAAAGAAAGGTTAAAATAGAGATTATGAGTATATATATAGCTCTATTCATTTTATTTTGACTGTGGAGCACCATATCCTTTAGAAATATTCAAATCCCTAATTTGAGTATATAAATCAAACATTGTTCCTTTGTTTGAAATCCATTCAGTGATAATGTTAACAAGCTCATTTATATCTGAAATATAGGACATTCTTCCGTCTGCTCCTCTTATACCTTGTGCATCTTTTCTGTGTCCACGAGTTAAAAATGTGTTCTTTTCTTCATAAATCAAATCTCTCGCATCTTTATATGTATCGCCTTTTGGAAGATATTTTCTTAATAAACGATTGACAACATTATAATATAAATTATATTTAGCTTCAGGGTCATCGATTTGTTCTAAAACCATATCTGCCAACTCATTTTTGAGTTCGATTTGACCGTTTACATCAAAATCAAATGTTTCTTCTTTGATTTCATCAGCTTTCATTAAAATTGCTACACGCTCTAAATCTTGTTCTTGTTTCCTTTGGAGTTCTTCTAATTCCTCCTGAGATTTTTTTTTCTTTTTTTCTTCCATAATTAATTGTATAAAAATTCTTTGATTTGTTGTACTGATTCCATTAACGTTTCTTTTTCAAATGGGTGAGTATTTATAAGCTCTAAGGCTTCATTCATTTTAGGTATATATTTATTATAAAAAGCCCATTCGTTGGTTTTATAACAATACATTGCATATATAATAGAGGTATGTACTCCCCATTCTTTAGCTAGTTTTTCAATATTATAATGTGATGTAATATACCCTGATGCAAATTTTAATCGGGATTCATTTAATAAATATTCACAAGCAAAATTATCTGCTTGTTCTTCATTCATTAAAAATATGTCTCCCTCATTATTGCTAATATGATACGTCTGTTTTTTGATTTCATCAAAATCAAAAAGTACATGATGTAGTTCATGTAAAAGAGTAAACCATAATGTAGGATAATTATTTTGTAAATTAGAAAGTACAATACATGGTTTATCATTTATTATCATGGTAGCTCCTCTAACTTGTATTTTTTCTAAGCTTGGTTGATATATAACTGTGACCCCAATACGAAATAGTGCTTTCAGCACTCTAATTAGACCATTTTTTATATCTCTTGTGTATGGTCTGATTTTGGGTATTAGTTCAACTAGTTCTTTTCTTATGTATGGATTGGGATTTGCAATAGATTTAAATTGGATAAACGCAGATTGTATCCAAAAATTACGCATTAAATCATTCGAGTTTCTTTTAGAGCGACTAAAAACGGGAAGCAAAGAATTTTCTGAGTAACTGTAAATATTATCAATGTCAAAAAAACGTTTGATTTTATCACTCATATCTTTAGATGAAGCATTGGAATTAAAAAACTTCATCTTAACAAGGATAGATACATCAAAATTTTCAACGATATATCCTGCTTCTCTTGCTCGTTGGATTTCTCCTATTTGTTTAGGAGCTAATTCTGGTACGTAAACTTTTATTAGGTCATTAACAGACAGACCTAAAAAATGAGCCAATTTTACTACATTTATGAAATTGATTTGTTTAGCAGTTCCATTTAATATAGGATTTATAGTTTTAGAATCCATTCCTAAAATTTTCTGAATCTGCCTATCTGATAAGTTTAGTGAATTTTTCTTTTCTTTATACAAATCCTTTAAGGATGCAACCTGACCTATATCGATTGAAGATTGAACAGCTGCATCAATTACTTTACTAAGTTCTATGTCTATATTGTCCATATTTGCAGAAAATTTTCTGCAAATATAAAGAAATAGGTCAATACTCCCTAAAATTATGAGGAAAATTTTCCTTATAATTTTAGGGAGTATTAGTTCTATAAGTATGTATTAAGTAATCTTTTGTTATACAGATAGTTGTTTTTCAACGGCTTGCATATCCCTTAGTATCGTTTGGTCTAATTCTTTCGCATAATGCTGCGTCATTCGGGTGGATGAATGCCCCAGCATTTTAGTCACGTTCGGCAATGACACGTTGTTAGCCAGCGCGATAACCGAAGCGAAACTGTGCCGGGCTGTGTGCGTGGTCAGGTTCTTTTTAATACCGCACAGGTCGGCAATCTCTTTCAGGTAGCTGTTCATCTTCTGATTGCAGGGAACGGGCAACAAAGTTCCTTTATCTATGCAGTAGGGGTTATCCTTATACTTTTCAAGTATCTGTTTGGGAATGCTCAAAAGCGGGATGTTGCAGATATTGTTTGTTTTTTCACGGGGTTTCACTATCCACAGGTTGCCGTTGCTGTCCTCTGAAACGTGTTCGGGGCGCAAGTTATACACGTCTATGAATGCCAGCCCGGTATATACGCAGAAGATAAAAACATCCCGTACCAGTTCCAGCCGTTCAATCCTGAACTCTTTCTGCCATATCCGGTTTATCTCGGCTTGGCTTAGGAACTGTTTGTTTACCTCCACCTCGTGAAACTTGATTCCGGCAAACGGGTTCTTTGTCAGCCACTCGTTGGCAATGGCAAGGTTTATCACTTTCTTAAAACATTTCATGTATCGGATAACGGTATTCTGTGCGCAATGCTTCTCCGTCTTTAGGTATAAATCGAATTTGCGTACCAGTTCCCCGTTTACCTCACGCAGCAACATATCATCTACCTTGTAGTCCCGTTTAACCAGTTCCATGAGGTATTTAAGGCAATTGTCGTAACGTCTTACGGTGATGTCGGCATAGTCTGTCCCGATTAGCTTCCGGCAGTTGTTATTATGTTCCTTGAATACATTATACAATGTCTTGAAAGTCTCGTCCTTTCCCTGATAGCGGTTCACTATGGCACGTGCGGAGATAATCTTTCCCTCCAGTTCCAAGTCTTGGTAAATCTGATAGAATTTCACACGCAGGGCGTCAATGTAATGGTTAAGTTCGACTGAATTTCGGTCTTTGCCTATCGATTTCTCTTTTTCCTGCGACCAAAATGGGACTTTTACGCTCCGCTTTAGTTGAAGTTCCACGTATAGGCGGTCATAAGTGACACGCACACGCACGGGTGCTTCTCCGTTTTTTAACAGTTTGCTACGCTTGATGAAGAACAACACGCTGAATCTTTTTCTTTCCATACGGCTCAATTTTTAATGATACAAAGTTAGGAAATCGAACCGAGAACCTTGTTATGAAAAACAGTGCAACGTGCTGTAAAAGAATGAAGTAAATACCTTGCAGTGGAACATTCCGGGCTTTTAAAAACAGTCCCTTGAATAAGGACGTATAGTTTGCTTCAATCCCCCTAATTTTGCCTATTCTTGGAAAAGAAAAACCCCTGAACTTCTTTGAAATTCAGGAATTTACATCGTTTTGCCTTCTTTAAAAGTGGTGCCACCAGTTCTAATACAGGTTGCTTCCATTTTCCAGCATTTTTTAACTAAAATAAATTGGTTGCTGATTTTCAGTTTCTTGTGCGACTACTTGTGATTTGGAACTTTCATTCTTATTTCCATTATTCACAGAAAACGGGGCGCAAATGTTTTACCAATGTTTTACCCCGTGGCTTGCAAGCAAAAAAACGAATGTTGAACCGAATTAAATTAAAGTAGAAATGACAGTAGCAAAATTTAAAGTAGTAATCAGACGGGAGAAATTATCGAAATCCACAAATGAAGCTCCAGTATGTTTGCGCATCACCAAAGACAGAAAAGTAACGTACAAGACACTATTGCATCTCGACCCCAAATATTGGAACGATAAAGAGCAATGTGTGAAAAAGCAACATCCCAATGCAGAAGGGTTAAATGCCGTTATCTCTCAAAGAAGAGGCGAATTGGAAAAAGAGACTTGTTTCCTGTCTTTAAAAGATGACTCCGTAAGCATATGGAAAAGCCACTCTACTTTGACCCTTTTGGGCAAACAGGATTGCCCACCTTGGCCATAATATGATTGCCCCTTTAAAGTCCTGGTGATAGGGGTCAATTTTATTTTATCCTTTTGATTCTCTAGTTTTTCTTAGACCTTAACTTGCGCATACTTTCACCGTACAACTCAATGGTATGGGCCGTATGAATGATTCGGTCAAGGATGGCGTCGGCTATTGTCGGATCACCAACCATGTCATACCAGTTGGACGATGGGTACTGCGAGGTTATGATAGTGGATTTCCTTTCATGCCTGTCCTCAATAATTTCGAGCAGGATGGGACGTTCCTTGGCATCAAGAGGTACAAGAAACAGGTCGTCAAGGATGAGTAACTGGCAACGCTCAATCTTCTTGAGCTCAGTTTCAAGTGTACCTTTGACTTTGGCAACCTTCAGTGCACCAAGCAGTTTGGGTGCATTGGCATAGAAAGTACGGAATCCCCTTTTGCATGCCTCGTGGCCAAGGGCACATGCCAGATAGCTTTTCCCTGTACCTGAAGAGCCGGTAATGAAGAGGTTCTGCCCCTTATGTACAAAGTCAAGGGTGGCGAGGCGTTCCATCTGATTGCGCTCAAGGCCCCGGTTTGTGGCATAGTCAATCTGTTCGAGATAAGCCTTGTATCGGAACGCCGCATTCTTAGTAAGCCGCACTATGGCAGCCTGGGCACGGTAATCCCATTCGCGTGCAAGGAGCATGGAAAGGAAGGTGTCCGCGGTCATGGACTGTGGAGTGGTGCCGGCAAGGCTTTCCCTGAAAGCCTCCGCCATACCGTGTAATTTCATGCGGCTCATCAAATCCAGTGATATGGTGTTCTGGTCTTGTTGTCCCGTTACGGGAGCTGTCTTATTATTTATTTCCATAATTTTAGCTTTATTGTTCCTGTTTGTCTTTTCTGTAATAGTCACGTCCACGTATATTCTTGTGGGTCAGTGGTGTCGGGGATGTCATGTCAGGCTGTATCCTCCCGTCCTCATCAGGAAGGAAATCCGCGTCTTCTCCCAGTTCAAGCACCTCGCGTAAGGCCTGATACCCGTATTGTAGCTTCTGTTCTGCGCAGGCGCAGGCAGCGACCAAACGGTCACGGCCGTATTTTTTCTCCAGCGTCAGTATGCCCCGACAGGATCTGAACGCTTTTGGAGGATATTGCATGACACGCTCCACTTCCCGGAGATAATTCAATACGATATTGTCTATTTCCGAGGCACGTCGGAAGAGTTCCTCAAGATCCTTGTCATAAGGACCATAGTGCCCCGGCAGGTTGTGCTCCTTTTTCCATGAATAGGTGTAGGGTATGTCACAGCGGTCGTGGATGGCGACAAGGTTCATGCTACAGTATATTTCCACCGTATCGGCATCATAGAGAATCGTCACACGCCTTCCTGCATATTCCTTCGGGACACTGTAATGGTGCCTGAACAACGAGACGTAGGAGTTCTTGCCCACGGTCATGAGTTTTCTCTCTTTCATCACGTAGCGTTTCTTAGGAAGCGGACGGAGATAGTCTTTCTCTCCACGCAGGAACATCTCCTTACGTGACGCCTCCCGACCGGCCATCACCTTTTCGTTGAAATCAAGCAGGGAAATACGGATGGCGGTATTGAGACCGTCCAGGCTGGAGAATGTCATCCCCTCTATGTCAAGGTAAACGGAACGGTAGAGAAGTTTCACGGTATTCTCAACCAGGGCCTTGTCCTTGGGGTGGCGTACACGGGCAGGATAGACCGCACAACCGTAATGCTCGGCAAAGGCGGCGAAATCATCATTGATGACCGGCTCGTTACGGTCGCTCCGTGTGACAGCTGCTTTCAGATTGTCGGGAACGATGGCCGCCGGGACACCCTCAAAATATTGCATGGCGTTCTCACATCCCCTTATCAGGTCTTCCTTGCGTTGTGACCATACGGCCTCACAGTAGGTATAATGACTGAACGGCAGGACAGCGACAAAGACCTCGGCCTTCTTCGTCTCGCCTGTCATCTCATCGACAACTTCAAGCCTGTCACCGGCAAAATCAACATACATCTGGTCGGCGGCATAGTGCTCGACATGGCCGACGACCTTGATGTGGAACTTGTACTGGCGGACTGCCCGCTTGAAGGAAGACAGCTGAAGACCGTCAGGATATTCAGCATGATACTCCTTAAACAGTTTTCTGACACTCATCCCTTTGCGTGTCAGGCGGGATACATATCCGGGAAGCAAAGCCTCTAATTCAATCCTTTTGGAAGAAGGCTCCCGACGTCGGGATTCCGTACCGCCAAACATCTCATGCAACTGCTCCTCGGAAAGGGAGAGAAGATGATCGATGCTTTTCCCACTTGAAAGGAACAGACGGACATACTTGCGGACAGTGTTACGGGAAGTATGGAACGTGGATGCCGTTTCCTTGATACCCATCCCTGCCGCATAACATCTTAAAATGTTCTTGATTCTTTTATTCATTTGCATAGATTTTATTATTACCCCTTACACCAGGACTCGGGTTCTCAAATCTACACAAAAAAAACTCTAACGACACTTGTACTAAGTGGTTAATGTTATTTTGGCCAAAAGGGGCAATCATATTATGGCCAAGGTGGGCAATCCTGTTTGGCCAAAAGGGTCAAAGTAGAGTGGCTTTTCCAGTTGCTCTTATCAGAAAGATAGAGTGAACGAACTTATAAGAAAGTGTTTGGTGAAATTGTAATTGTAAATGGAATAACTATAAATGAGAGGTTGTGTTATTGCATCCTCTCATTTTTTGTATAAAACCCTACTCAACCTCAAAAAGCTATTTTTGAAACACCAAATTTTCGGGGACTTATAGGGTCAAATTTTATTGAGTAGAAAAATATGCTTAAAGCCCTTTTGCCATAAGGGGAACGCTGCATTTCTGCCATAACAGCTTACCCATAGCAAGCAGGAGAAAATGGGGTAAAAATGCGGTTGTATAAAAAACATATTTAACCTTACAGATGGCTAAGTGGCATAAGCAAGAAAGGATGAGACGGCAAGAAAGCAAGCCCCCCATTAAATGAAAAATAGAAATTTAGCGATTTGTGGTAGTTCGTTTAAATGCAGAAATGAGCTATAAGGTGAGATATTTTTTATCATTATCCCGATAACTGATTTATCTTTTTTTGTACCTTTGCAGAAACAAAATCAGATAATTAAGAAACAGACAGTAATAAATAACATACATATTGATTAAAAGCATTAGCTTTTATTCTTGCTTCTAAAAATCGCCAAAATTGAAGCTGTCAAGAGTAAAGTGTTAATGCCCATGCTTATGCGTGGGCTTTACTCGTTTGGCAGCAAGGTGTTTGGCGATACCATAGAAGCAAATGTAGTTTAGCTCACGTTTTTTATGGAAATAAGAGTGCCAAATACCGAGGAAACCATTCGTATAGAACGTACAGGACAATTCCAATTCAAGCAGGTTGTTACAGACTTGCTGATAAATGTTATTTGTGATAGTATAGTAGCGGCAAAGAGTTATATTGAAAAAACTAAATATACCACATTCTCTTTTGGAGAATTGCAAATGCACTCTATAATAATACCAGCATTGGCAAAAAACACAGACTGCTTTATCCTTGAATACCCTATTGAGCGAAAGGTCGGAAGGGAAAATCATTTTGGGCGTGTTGATTATTATTGCCGATGTAATGTGGACAAACGAAATGAATATCATTTATTTATAGAATTGAAAAGCAATAAACAGTCTTTGCCGTTTGATAAATATAGGGAAGATAGTATTCGTTTTTGGGAAACTGCATACAGGCAAATTTGTGGAATAGGTCAAGAAATTAGGGTAAATAGAGCTTTTTATACTAAACCAATAATTCGTGTTTGTATAGAAACAATCGCTCTATATGCCCATGAAACCAAAAACATAACTACATCAGACATTGACGTAGCTATAAAAGTAGCGCAGAATGATTTTTGCCGTAAGAAAATAAATCCTAATCTAATTGCTTTATGGAAATGTAGCGATAAACTTATGGAGATAGCTAAAGATGAATGGAACGAAGAACGTAAAATGTATGGTATAATCTTTATATGCCATATAATGGAACCTATTTCTTTCTAACAATAGCAATGGATAAACATAGCATAATGTATTACTTGATTTAAATTCTAAAAATGAAACCGTACAATCTTTTTTTAACCGTATTTGTTGGCTTGGTCTTTTTGATAGGTTGCTCGAAAGACGATGTTGAAAAAGAAACAACACCACCCGTGAAATTGGAGTTTCCCAAAAATCTTATAGGTCTTTGGAAAAGTGATGCACAAATAAAAAGTGAAAGTCCTCGAAGTTCCGACATAGAAGTTCTTCCATTTAGTGGCTATAGAAATTATACCCAAATACTATTTCGTACAAATACAGCAATGATAAATGAGTGGCAGGAATATTATCAAGAAGATAAAATGATTTCGGAAACTTATCTATCGCAGAAATGTGAATTGATAGAAGTTAATATGCCTTATTATACCTTACTTATAACAGAGGGTAAAAATATGGGCGAACGAATGGTGTTTAAATATATTCCGGATAAAAAGACAATAGAGTGGGTGGTATATGTTTCTTTAGGGTTTATCCAAAATCCCAAGAATCTCAAAAAGACTGATTGATATTTTGTAATTAGCTGTATTTTTGTAGTTATCCAAATATAGATAACCATAGCAATGATAGACCGAATAACAATCTATATAAACGATGTGGAGTTTGATGATGTAAAAGACCGTCTTGGCTTATCTCCATCAGGAGTAGCCAAAGATGAAAGTTTGATATATTCTTCGTCCGTAAAAAATTTGAAGTTTGAATACAAAGTGAGAAGATTAAACATTACGGGGTCTTTACACAAATATGCAAAAGGAGATAATTATTCCCTATTTACTTATGATGAAGCAAGAGGCGTGTTGCATGAATTGTCTGAGATTGTGGGTATTCCATTAAATCGTTTTGTCGTTTTTAGTATAGAATTGGGAGTAAATATTCAAATGGATAGAGACGTGGAACGCTATCTCAAAATCCTGCACTCTTATAAGCTGCATCCTTTTGTTTTAATGTCGCCATTAAAAGGAACGAGTAAATTTAGAGGAAATAAATGTACGTTTTCTAAATACGTGATAAAATTCTATGATAAGACGTTTGAAACAATAAGAAGGAATTGCATACCTAAAGAAGAACGATATAGAATCCCTGCCAATTTGCTGCGCTACGAAATTCAACTATCACGTAAGCAACTGAAAAGTTTAGGCTTTACAAATGTAACTGGGAAGAATTTGTTAAGCCCTTTGCATTATACACGCTTTAAACGTTTGATGAAACGGGTATTTGATAACATCGTTTTTGATGACGCGATAGATTATACAGGCTGTTTGGAAGATGATATAAAAAAGCATATATTTGTCATGTCTGACAAATACGGTTATTATCTCCAATGTCTAAAAGATTATTTCGGAGAGACAGAATACCGCAAGGAAAGGCGCAGGACAAATGAATTGCTTAAAAGAATGTCCTCACTTCCGAAAGGTGAACTGGAAACCGAACTAAAATCCAAATTTGAAACAACCATTTCTAAAGTATAGCGAAAACGTAAATTTTCCATGCTCCAATATGTAGGAGTAAATAGTAAGTATAATATTAGAATATAGTAAATCTAAGAATATCTACTAATGTAGAATACTTACTAATGATGTTCTTTTTAATGGTAGTATAAGTGCGATATGTATTCAGTACATTAAAGTATAGCAATTCAAAAGCACTGCTTTCTATATACGGTACATCCTTTTTATATCCCGAAACAAAGGAGCATCCAGTATGGTTAATAAAGTCGGTGATATTACTTTCCGTTGTGTTGAGTGTCGAACAACTTCCGAAGTGTACGATTTTGCCGTTTAATTTGCCCTCCAACACATCGGCAATCTCTTTTAGTGTAATAAACTCTTTGCCGAAATAAATGCGGTTCTTGCGTCCGTGATACGCTATATATAAAACGGTGTAGTTTGAGTACCGTTTTTGCGTGAACGCCTGCAAGCCTTTTATGAAGTCCTCTTTGGTGGAACACTTGCGGTAAATGTATTTGATTTTGGAGAAAGTAAACAACAAATCCAATATGGGTTTTATGCTTTGGTTGCTGTGAGGATGTTTGTTCCAGTTACCCTCTAAACAGTAAATGTACCGTTGTTTGGTTTCCGCACGTGCCATATACCTACATCAAAAAACAATCGGTTAAACAACATCGTTTCTTGAAATGCCAGTGCAAACCGCCTAAACCGTTTGATTTTCCGCTAATATCCGTTTTCATGCTTGTTTTTCTTTGAATAGTGGTGCAAAGTTACGAAAAAGTCCGTATCTTTACAATATAAGTAATTTATAAACAGATATTTAATAGTGATTGCAATGAATGTTTTACCATTGTTTTACCCCAGAAAAACAAAAAACGCTGTAACTTGTTCAGTTACAACGTTTCGTGAGGTTTTCAAAGTGGTGCCACCAGGAATCGAACCGGGGACACAAGGATTTTCAGTCCTTTGCTCTACCAACTGAGCTATGGCACCATGTTTTTCTTTTTTGCGGTTGCAAAGGTAGTGAAATTTTTGAACTGTGCAAGGGGTTTGGAAATAAAAACACTGATATTTGAATCGGCTTAATTAAATATCAGTGTTTATTGCATTTTTATTTCATTCTCACTCTGCTTTATCCGCTCCTTCAGCAATAGCAGTCTCTTTCTTTAAAGGATTCCAGCCTTGAGCTTTTAAATGAAACTCCTGTCCATCACGAGTTATGAGAGCACTTCCTAATTCTTGTTTGGTAATGTGCCCGATAAGCTTTACACCTTCTATCTCGGAAACTTTTTCGTGTTCGGCAATAGGAACAGTGAATAATAATTCGTAGTCTTCACCCCCGTTGAGGGCACAAGTGGTCAGGTTCATATTGAACTCCTCTGCCATGACAGCTGTCTGATAGTCAATAGGGATGTGCTCTTCATAAATGCGGCAGCCCACTTTACTCTGAGTGCAGATATGCAGCAATTCAGACGACAAACCATCAGAGATATCCATCATTGCCGTGGGCTGTATCCCTTCTTCCGCCAGCTTTCGTATGATGTCGCAACGAGCTTCCGGTTTCAGTTGCCGTTGCAAAAGATATTCTTTACCGGAAAAGTCTGGTTGCAAGTCTTTGTCTCCCCCCTTGAGTACGGCTTTCTCACGTTCAAGCAGTTGCAGTCCCATGTAAGCGGCTCCCAAGTCGCCGGTGACACAAATCAAGTCGGTTTCACGGGCTCCATTGCGATAAACAATTTTGCCTTTTTCTCCTTCGCCGATGCAGGTGATGCTGATCGTCAATCCGGTGTAGGATGTAGAAGTATCACCGCCGACAATATCTACATCATATTCCTCGCAAGCCAGACGGATGCCGGCATAGAGCTCCTCCATATCTTCTATGCTGAACCGTTTGGAAATGCCCAGCGAAACGGTAATTTGCTTGGGAGTTCCGTTCATGGCATAGATATCGGAAAAGTTGACTACGGCAGACTTATACCCTAAATGTTTGAGCGGGACATAAATCAAATCGAAGTGTACGCCTTCCAATAACAGGTCGGTAGTTACGAGAACTTCTTTATCTGCCGGGTAGGAGAGGACGGCTGCGTCATCGCCGATGCCATACAAGCTTGATTTGTTTTTTAGTTCGATGCCCTCGGTGAGGTGGCGGATGAGGCCAAACTCACCGAGGGTAGCAATTTCTGTTCTCATTATTTTCAGGCTCTGTTGATAAGTTCTCGCATAATTTCTGTCATCCTGGGTTGTGCTTCGTCGGCAGCTTTCTGCACTTCCTCATGAGAAACTTCTACAATCTTGCCTTCTATGCCAAGGTCGGTGATGACAGATATACCGAATACTTTGATGCCGCAATGGTTTGCTACGATTACTTCCGGTACGGTGGACATGCCGACAGCATCAGCACCCAGAATGTGGAACATCTTATACTCCGCGGGAGTTTCAAAAGTGGGACCTTGAGTGCCGAGGTAAACGCCATGCTGAACTTTTATGCCTTTTTCGGCTGCGATGGCATCGGCTTTACGAATCAGTTCCTTGTTGTACGCTTCGCTCATGTCTGGGAATCGAGGCCCATAGGGAATGTTCTTGCCGCGCAACGGATGTTCGGGGAAATGATTGATATGGTCGGTGATAATCATCAGGTCACCGATTCCAAAATCGGGATTGGTGCCTCCACTGGCATTGGAGACGAACAAGGTCTTGATGCCCAGTTCGCGCATCACACGGATGGGAAATGTCACTTCTTTCATGGAATAGCCTTCGTAGAAGTGAAAACGTCCTTGCATGGCCATGATATCCTTATTGCCCAGCTTACCGAAGATTAGTTTCCCGCTGTGTCCTTCTACGGTGGAGACAGGGAAGTTAGGGATTTCTTCGTATTTTATTTCATACTTCTCGGTGATTTCGTCGGCGAGGCTGCCAAGTCCCGTGCCGAGGATGATTGCGGTCTCAGGATGAGTGTGCATCTTTCCTTTCAGAAAGTTTGCTGTTTCTTGAATACGTTCTAACATAGCTGATAACGTTTTGGTTAAATATATATTGTTGATTTTGTAAAAAATCGATTTCTATCGGCAGCACGTAGATGTATGGTTTCAGTGTTTCATCAAGTGCCGGATGTGACTTCAGCCTTGCGGCATCTTTCTCGGTGGTGATGATTAGTCGTTTCCCTTCTTTCAGAGAGAGAAAATCATTTTTTATTTGGTGCAAGTCTTTGTTGGTAAAGTTGTGATGGTCACTGAATGTCTGCAGTTTGATGTGCGGGGTGTAAGTGCTCACTTCTTTTTGCAGAGAAGCAGGGGAGGCGATTCCTGTAACCAAAAGCACTTCTTTATCTTTCGTGAAGGAGGAAAAGTTTTGTTTTCCATTTGTCTTTTCCGGAAATAGAGGAGTCAACACTCCATAGCGGAGTCTGGAAAAAAACAATTGTTGGTAGGGATATAGATGCAACCGTTTGCTGATGATGTTAAAATCAATTGGTTTAAGGTCGTCCGGACATTTAGTGACCACGACAATTTGCGCTCTGTTCTTGCTGCTTATAGGTTCGCGAAGCATTCCGGCGGGGAGCAGAGCGTCATCACACAATAAACGGTGGTAGTCTGTCAGCAGAATGTTCAGTCCGGCCTTTACATAGCGATGTTGAAAGGCGTCGTCTAAGAGGATGCTCCCTACAGCAGGATCCTTCAGCTTGAGAAGTTGCTCGATGCCGTGGCGGCGGTCTTCATCCACCGCTACCCTTATGCCGGGGAATTTACTTTTTATTTGATACGGTTCGTCACCTATCTGTTGCGCACTGCTTTGTCCATCTGCCAGCCTGTAGCCACGAGTCTTGCGCTTATAGCCACGGCTCAGCGTAGCAACGTTGACACCTGTTTCTTGTAGCAACTTTATCAGATATTCCGTGTGGGGCGTTTTGCCTGTTCCTCCTGCAGCGAGGTTGCCTATGCATATCACGGGAACGTCAAAACTCTTTGACCGGAGCCATCCCAGGTCAAAGAGTTTGTTTCGCAGATATACTCCCATACCGTAGAGCCATGCGAGAGGATATAGCCAGTGGCGTATCTTGATAAAGTTATCGGTCATTGAATATTCAGTTCAAAAGGAATGCGAGCTTGTATGCGGTCATATTTGTCAAAGTGCTCCAATACGTTGAATTGTTGATATATATTTCCTATCGTTCCTTTCAGCATGCGGGCTTTGATGTAGTTGCCGGGGTTTGTATTCATCAGCGTTTCAAGGAAGCTTTCTTTCTTTGGATAACTTACCACGGTATAGGCTTCTACGCCGGCTTTGGCAATGGCTATTTCTAAGGCTTTATCCAGACCGCCCAGTTCATCGACCAATCCCAATTCTTTGGCTTTGCTGCCTGTCCAGACACGACCTTGAGCTATTTTATCCAAATCTTCTTTGTTGATGCCGCGGCCGTCGGCGCAGCGGGTCAGGAACAGGTCGTAACCTTGGTTTACATGCATCTGCATCAACCTCTTTTCGCCGTCGCTCATCGGGCGGGTGAGTGTACCGAAATCTGCATATTGATTGGTCTTTACTACATCGATGCTTACGCCTATTTTATCAACCAATCCTTTGGTATTAGGGAACATCCCGAAGATACCGATGGAACCGGTTAGTGTAGTAGGCTCGGCAACAATTGTGTCTGCGTTGCAGGAAATGTAGTAACCTCCTGATGCGGCATATTCACCCATGGAAACGATGACCGGCTTCTCTTTCTTCAATTCGCTTATCGCATACCATATTTGTTCTGAACCGAAAGCACTTCCTCCCGGGGAGTTGACACGCAATACAACAGCTTTCACGTCTTCATCATCTTTTAACTTACGCAAGTCCTTGATTACCTTTTTAGAGTTGATTCCTTCACCATCTGCGGCGGCCGTTGATGAAACGCCGTCAATCTCTCCATATGCATAATATACGGCAATGATATTGCCGCTTTTGTCTTTGGGGACGTTTTTCTTTATGTTAATCATATCTTTTAGTCCCAACACTGGCATACTGTCGTCTTTGTCAATGCCTGCCAATGTTTTCAGATAATTGCGTACATCATTTTTATATATCAGTGTATCTGCCAATCCGCATTTTACACTTTCTTCGGCAGGATAAAACATAAGCATGCGGTCGGCAATAGCGTTCAACGAGTCTACTGATATTTTACGCGATTCGGCAACATCACTTGTCACCTTTCCCCAGATGGAAGCCAGATAAGCCTCAATCTGTTCACGGTTGGCAGGGCTCATTTCTGTAGAGATGAAAGGTTCCACGGCCGATTTATAAGTGCCGACTTTGAAGATCTGCATTTCCACTCCGATTTTCGCTAACAGGTCTTTGAAGAACATCGGTGTAGATGCTAAACCTTTCCATTCAATCATGCCTTGCGGATTCATAAGGACTTTGTCTGCTACACTTGCAAGGTAATACAGCTCTTGTGAGTAATCGTCGCCATATGCCACGATGAATTTTCCCGATTCTTTGAACTCTTTCAGAGCATTGCGTATTTCTTCGTGTGAGGCAAATCCGGCGCTTAATGAAGTGGCTTCGATGTATATCCCTTTAATATCATCATTCTCTTTTGCTTTCTTGATAGAAGCAAGGATGTCGTCCAATCCATAAGTCTTGTAATCATTTTGTATAAGAAAGTCAAACGGGTTGTCTTGGCTGCGTTCGGATAGCGTACCATTCAGTTCTAACATCATGACGGAATTTTTGCGCACTTGTGTTTCCGAATCCGAAGATGATACTATACTGAAAAACACCAGAATACTGATGAAAAACAATACAACACTTGATAAAATGATACCGGTAATACTGGCAAGTGTGAATTTTAAAAAATCTTTCATTGTACTTAATCGTTTTAGTATGCTAACTTTTAAAAGCTAACAAAGATAAATAATTAGGTTGATATTTACTCTATCTGTCGCAAGTTTTTTGGTTTTGTCACAATAAAAAAGTTCTTGGAATAAAATTTATCAATTGAACTTTTGCTCACGCCAGCAGGGCGATAGGATGCTGCATTCGTTTCTATAACTATCGCCGACTTCACATGGATATCGGTCATGACGCCCCTGCGCTCACCCACGACGAGCAGAGGCAGGAAAAGGGTGCGGGGAAATAAAGTTTACCCGAAAAAGAACAAGGAAAATGAAAAAAAACTATATCTTTGTCAAACGTCTGTCTTGTTCAGTATCTCTTTTTCGTTTGTGTCCATCGTCTCAGTATCAATACGCCGAAAGTATCCGATTCAGTTGGTGGGCAGAAAAAGTGTCCGGTGAAATCCGGGAAGCCAAATTGTAGTCTCCTCCGCATCCGCTCCGTATCCGCTCCGTATCACCTCCGTATTACCTCCGTATAATCTCCGCTTATATGGATACGGAGCGGAGGTGGCGCGGACACGGCGGAGACACGCCGCCGGCACGCCTCATATGTTTTTCTCTCCTTTCCCCTCCCTTACCCCCGTGTCCTTTCCCCCTTTTTTCTTCCTTTTCCATTATTATAATGTGTCCCTTCCGCTCCCCACCTTTCCTCCCTTCCTTTTCTTCTTCCTCCTACCTTGCTGTTTTTCAGTCGTTTGATTATTTTTTTTCATTTTTCTCGGAAAAAAGTTCCCCGTATATTTTGCCGTATTTCCCATAAGCTCTACTTTTGCATCCGCTTTCGGCAACGGGGGCATGTGCGCTTTGACATGATGGTTTGCGAGATGCTGCAAGCGGCTTTCGTTTCCCTTTATTCTCCTCCCCTTTCGCAGAGAGAGCGTGTGGCGGTAAATAAAAAAGGGAAAAAAACTTCTCCGATAATTTGGAGTATATTGCTAAAAGTGCTTACCTTTGCATCCGCTTTCCCTTAGAGGTCAGCGCCGTCGATCTTTGAACAGATTTACATAAACAATACAAGTAGTACAAGATCAAGATTCGTTTTCCGTTCATTCGGAAGGCGTTCTTGGGTAAAACAGAAGAACCGTCAATGCCCCCTTGCTTATTCGCTCGGGGGATTGAACATTGAGACTTCTTTAGAATTTCGGATGTCCTGAACAGAGCAACATGCCCTCCTTTTTCCCATTTTCTTCGGGATTTGGGTTTAAGTGAGAGCACACGATACTTTTACAATGAAGAGTTTGATCCTGGCTCAGGATGAACGCTAGCTACAGGCTTAACACATGCAAGTCGAGGGGCAGCATGGACTTAGCTTGCTAAGTCCGATGGCGACCGGCGCACGGGTGAGTAACACGTATCCAACCTTCCGGTTACTCCGGTATAGCCTTTCGAAAGAAAGATTAATCCCGGATAGTATGGTGATTCCGCATGGTTTCTCCATTAAAGGATTCCGGTAACCGATGGGGATGCGTTCCATTAGGCGGTTGGCGGGGTAACGGCCCACCAAACCTACGATGGATAGGGGTTCTGAGAGGAAGGTCCCCCACATTGGAACTGAGACACGGTCCAAACTCCTACGGGAGGCAGCAGTGAGGAATATTGGTCAATGGGCGTAAGCCTGAACCAGCCAAGTAGCGTGAAGGATGACTGCCCTATGGGTTGTAAACTTCTTTTATAAGGGAATAAATTGAGGCACGCGTGCCTTTTTGCATGTACCTTATGAATAAGGATCGGCTAACTCCGTGCCAGCAGCCGCGGTAATACGGAGGATCCGAGCGTTATCCGGATTTATTGGGTTTAAAGGGAGCGTAGGCGGGCGCTTAAGTCAGCTGTGAAAGTTTGGGGCTCAACCTTAAAATTGCAGTTGATACTGGGCGTCTTGAGTGCGGCACAGGCAGGCGGAATTCGTGGTGTAGCGGTGAAATGCTTAGATATCACGAGGAACTCCGTTCGCGAAGGCGGCTTGCCGGACCGTAACTGACGCTGATGCTCGAAAGTGTGGGTATCAAACAGGATTAGATACCCTGGTAGTCCACACGGTAAACGATGAATACTCGCTGTTTGCGATATACAGTAAGCGGCCAAGCGAAAGCGTTAAGTATTCCACCTGGGGAGTACGCCGGCAACGGTGAAACTCAAAGGAATTGACGGGGGCCCGCACAAGCGGAGGAACATGTGGTTTAATTCGATGATACGCGAGGAACCTTACCCGGGCTTGAATTGCAACCGAATTACCTTGAAAGGGGTAAGCCGCAAGGCGGTTGTGAAGGTGCTGCATGGTTGTCGTCAGCTCGTGCCGTGAGGTGTCGGCTTAAGTGCCATAACGAGCGCAACCCTTATCGACAGTTACCATCGGGTCATGCCGGGGACTCTGTCGAGACTGCCGTCGTAAGATGCGAGGAAGGGGGGGATGACGTCAAATCAGCACGGCCCTTACGTCCGGGGCTACACACGTGTTACAATGGGGGGTACAGCAAGCCGCCCGGCGGCGACGCCCGGCCAATCCTAAAAACCCCTCTCAGTTCGGACTGGAGTCTGCAACCCGACTCCACGAAGCTGGATTCGCTAGTAATCGCGCATCAGCCACGGCGCGGTGAATACGTTCCCGGGCCTTGTACACACCGCCCGTCAAGCCATGAAAGCCGGGGGTACCTGAAGTGCGTAACCGTAAAGGAGCGCCCTAGGGTAAAACCGGTGATTGGGGCTAAGTCGTAACAAGGTAGCCGTACCGGAAGGTGCGGCTGGAACACCTCCTTTCTGGAGTGACTTCGTATATTTTTAGGAAGTCCGGTTCTCCTGTCTTGTACCGCCTGTTTGTTTATCCGAATACGAGAAAAGTAGAAGCCGGGCCTTTTCCACGGCCGGGGTTTGACTGACAGTCCTATAGCTCAGTTGGTTAGAGCGCTACACTGATAATGTAGAGGTCGGCAGTTCAACTCTGCCTGGGACTACCCTTTTTTGGGGGGGATTAGCTCAGCTGGCTAGAGCACCTGCTTTGCAAGCAGGGGGTCAACGGTTCGAATCCGTTATTCTCCACATATTCCCGTGTTTTCGGGTATTACGATCTTTGACATGATGCGAACAATAAAAAAGTAAAGTTAAAGCTGAAAGTATATATCGACCCACACAATGTGAGCCGGTACGATAAAAAAGCAAGTAAGGGCGCACGGCGGATGCCTTGGCTCTCGGAGGCGATGAAGGACGCGATAAGCTGCGATAAGCCGCGGGTAGGTGCAAATAACCTTTGATCCGCGGATTTCCGAATGGGACAACCCGTCACTTTGAAGGAGTGACATCTGTCACAGACAGAGGCTAACGCGGGGAACTGAAACATCTTAGTACCCGCAGGAAAAGAAAATAAACAATGATTCCCCCAGTAGTGGCGAGCGAACGGGGATGAGCCCAAACCACCGGCGTTACGGCGCCGGCGGGGTTGTAGGACCACGTTCCGGCATGTGTTACGGTGAGTGGAACCGCCTGGAAAGGCGGGTCATAGAGGGTGATAACCCCGTACACGAAACCGTATCCAGCCCAGTGGTATCCTGAGTAGCGCGGAGCACGAGAAATTCTGCGTGAATCTGCCGGGACCATCCGGTAAGGCTAAATACTCCCGAGAGACCGATAGTGAACCAGTACCGTGAGGGAAAGGTGAAAAGCACTTCGAGCAGAAGAGTGAAACAGTTCCTGAAACCGTGCGCCTACAAGCGGTCGGAGCCGCCTATTGGCGGTGACGGCGTGCCTTTTGCATAATGAACCTACGAGTTACTTTTTCCGGCGAGGTTAAGGGTCTTGAGACCTGGAGCCGAAGCGAAAGCGAGTCTTAATAGGGCGTTTTAGTCGGAAGGAGTAGACGCGAAACCAAGTGATCTACCCTTGGGCAGGTTGAAGGATGGGTAACACCATCTGGAGGACCGAACCGATAAGCGTTGAAAAGCTTCCGGATGACCTGAGGGTGGGGGTGAAAGGCTAATCAAACTTGGAGATAGCTCGTACTCCCCGAAATGCATTTAGGTGCAGCCTTGACTTATACCGGCATGAGGTAGAGCGACTGATAAGATGCGAGGGCTTCGCCGCCTATCAAGTCTTGACAAACTCCGAATGCTTGCCGGTTCTATGTCAGGAGTGAGGGCACGGGTGCTAAGGTCCGTGTCCTAAAGGAGAACAATCCGGACCAGCGGCTAAGGCCCCCAAATGAATACTAAGTTGAACTAACGAAGTCAGATTGCTAAGACAGCTAGGATGTTGGCTTGGAAGCAGCCATTCATTTAAAGAGTGCGTAACAGCTCACTAGTCGAGGAGTTTGGCGTGGATAATAATCGGGCATAAGTATTCTGCCGAAGCCCTGGGATGATATCATCATCGGTAGGGGAGCATTCCACTCTGCGTCGAAGGCGAAGCGCGAGCTTCTCTGGAGCGTGTGGAAAAGCAAATGTAGGTATAAGTAACGATAAAGGGGGTGTGAACCCCCCTCGCCGTAAGACTAAGGTTTCCTGATCAACGCTAATCGGATCAGGGTAAGTCGGGTCCTAAGGCTCAGCCGAATGGCGATGCCGATGGCAGAACCGGTTAATATTCCGGTACTACCTTCAGGAGTGACGCGGTGACGGAGCAGTGACAGTGCCGCCGGCTGACGGAATAGCCGGTTGAATGGTGTAGGTGTCGAGGAGGGCAGGCAAATCCGTCCTCCGAGCCGAACCTGATAGTATGGGGCGTCCTTTGGACAACCCAATAGCGCATGTAATCATACTCCCCAGAAAATCCGCTAAACATAATCCTGTAGGTACCCGTACCGCAAACGGACACACGTAGTCGGGTTGAATATACTAAGGCGCTTGAGTGATTCACGGTTAAGGAACTAGGCAAACTGACCCTGTAACTTCGGGATAAAGGGTCCTCCGTAAAACGGAGGCGCAGAGAATCGGTCCAGGCAACTGTTTAACAAAAACACAGGGCTGTGCTAAATTGAAAGATGAAGTATACAGCCTGACACCTGCCCGGTGCCGGAAGGTTAAGAGGAGACGTCATCGATAAGAGAAGCGTTGAATTGAAGCCCCGGTAAACGGCGGCCGTAACTATAACGGTCCTAAGGTAGCGAAATTCCTTGTCGGGTAAGTTCCGACCTGCACGAATGGTGTAATGATCTGGACGCTGTCTCAACCGTGAGCTCAGTGAAATTGTAGTATCGGTGAAGATGCCGATTACCCGCGATGGGACGAAAAGACCCCGTGAACCTTTACTATAGCTTAACATTGAATTTGGGTAATTGATGTGTAGGATAGGCCGGAGGCATTGAAGTCGGGACGCCAGTCCCGGTGGAGCCGCCGTTGAAATACGGCCCTTTGGTTATTTGAGTTCTAACCCGTTGATTTTCGGGGACATTGTTTGGTGGGTAGTTTGACTGGGGTGGTCGCCTCCAAAAGCGTAACGGAGGCTTCTAAAGGTGCCCTCACGGCGATTGGTAACCGCCGGCAGAGTGTAATGGCATAAGGGCGCTTGACTGGGAGACGTACATGTCGATCAGGTAGGAAACTAGAGCATAGTGATCCGGTGTTTCTGTATGGAAAGGACATCGCTCAAAGGATAAAAGGTACTCCGGGGATAACAGGCTGATCCCTCCCAAGAGCTCATATCGACGGAGGGGTTTGGCACCTCGATGTCGGCTCGTCACATCCTGGGGCTGGAGAAGGTCCCAAGGGTTGGGCTGTTCGCCCATTAAAGTGGCACGCGAGCTGGGTTCAGAACGTCGTGAGACAGTTCGGTCTCTATCTATCGTGGGCGCATGAAATTTGCGCGGCTCTGACACTAGTACGAGAGGACCGTGTTGGACCGACCTCTGGTTTACCGGTTGTGCCGCCAGGCGCATCGCCGGGTATCTACGTCGGGATCGGATAAGTGCTGAAAGCATCTAAGTACGAAGCCGGCCGCAAGATTAGATTTCTTTTTAGGGTCGTCACAGACTATGACGTTGATAGGACGCAGGTGTACAGGCAGCGATGTCACAGCCGAGCGTTACTAATTGCCCGTCCGCTTTTTTGTCTTCCGCTTTCGTGGTTGGTATATACGTTCAGCTTGCGGTCCTCCGTGTGATACGGTGACCGTGCTTTGCTTTTCGCCTCATGTCTTTCTTATTCAGGTGGCTATAGCGCCGGGGCTCCACCTCTTCCCATTCCGAACAGAGAAGTTAAGCCCGGCCGCGCCGATGGTACTGCGTAACAGTGGGAGAGTAGGTAGCCGCCACTTTCAGGAATCCCCTTCATCAGAATACAGGATGGAGGGGATTTACTGTTTATGCGGACTTGGAAAGTTCGGTTTTTTTATTTATATTTGCCGCTGAACATTTTTATTATTAATTTAAAGCAGTTTGAAAGAATGAAATCTAAAATTTTATTGGCCGCTATGGCAGTGGCATTTTCCTTTGTTGTAACGTCTTGTGGAAATAAAAAGGCTGATTCTAATGCCTCTGATACGGACTCTTGCTGTGCGGCAAAAACAGAACAAGTATGTGATTCTACCAAGGCTTGTTGTAAGGCTGGAGACGATAGTGAGAAATGCGAAAAGGCTTGTGATAAGGCCTGTGACAAGAAAGAATGCGATAAGGCTTGTGATAAGAAGTAAAGTGATATATTAAATCAATTATCATTTTATGAGTTATAAAATGATATATTTGAGGAAAAAACAAAGTGATTTGTTTGTGAACATCGAAAAAAACATATACCTTTGTGGCATTAAGATAAAAAGAACGTAATGAATCAGAACTTTACATATATTCTACTGTGCGGTATTATTATTCTGCTAACGATGTTTAGGGGAAGTGGGTGCTGTGTATGAATATAATATAGAAGATTCAACGAAATAAGAAAGCCTTTCTCACTTCCATGTGTGAAAGGCTTTCTTATTTCGTTGGTCCGGACTATGAATCAAATGCAATAAAATGATGAGTGACAAATTGTTTTTTTTCGACACAACGCTTCGCGACGGTGAGCAGGTTCCCGGTTGTCAATTGAACACAGTGGAAAAAATTCAAGTGGCAAAGCAATTAGAGTTATTGGGGGTGGATGTGATTGAAGCCGGATTTCCCATTTCGAGTCCGGGGGACTTTAATTCGGTGATTGAAATATCAAAGGCTGTGACATGGCCTATTATCTGTGCCTTGACACGTGCCGTTCAGAGCGATATTGACGTTGCGGCCGAAGCTTTGCGGTTTGCTAAGCATAAACGTATTCATACGGGTATCGGCACATCAGATTCGCATATTAAGTATAAATTCAATTCTAATCGCGAGGAAATAATAGAACGGGCGGTAGCTGCCGTGAAGTATGCTCGCAAGTACGTGGATGATGTGGAGTTTTATGCCGAAGATGCCGGCCGCACGGACAACGAGTATCTGGCACGTGTGGTAGAAGCAGTGATCAAGGCCGGGGCTACGGTAGTGAACATTCCTGATACAACGGGCTATTGTCTGCCTACCGAGTATGGCGCAAAGATTAAATATCTGATGGAGCATGTTGACGGCATACATAATGCCATACTCTCCACCCATTGTCACAATGACTTGGGCATGGCTACAGCAAATACAATGGCCGGAGTGTTGAATGGTGCCCGTCAGGTGGAGGTTACCGTTAACGGTATAGGAGAACGTGCGGGAAATACTTCTCTTGAAGAGATAGCGATGATAATCAAGTGCCATAATGATATTGATGTCGAAACCAATATCAATACTCAGAAAATTTATCCGACCAGTAGAATGGTGTCGAGCTTGATGAATATGCCTGTACAACCTAATAAAGCAATTGTGGGGCGCAATGCTTTTGCCCATTCCTCGGGCATTCATCAGGACGGGGTGTTGAAAAATGTGCAGACTTATGAAATTATGAATCCTCACGATGTAGGAATTGATGACAACTCTATCGTACTGACTGCGCGTAGCGGGCGTGCGGCGTTGAAGAACCGCTTGTCTGTGTTGGGAGTAAATCCGACGCAGGACAAATTGGATGAAATATACGAGGAGTTTTTGAAGCTTGCAGATAAAAAGAAAGATATCAATGACGATGATATTCTGGTATTGGCGGGGGCTGATCGTTCGCAGAACCATCGTGTGAAGTTGGAATATTTGCAAGTGACGAGTGGGGTGGGTGTGCGTTCGGTTGCCAGCTTAGGATTGAACATATCCGGTGAGAAGTTTGAAGCGGCTGCCGGTGGGAATGGCCCGGTAGATGCAGCCATCAAGGCTCTGAAGAAAATAATCAATCGGCACATGACTTTGAAAGAGTTTACGATTCAGGCCATCAGTAAAGGGAGTGACGATATGGGTAAGGTGCACATGCAGGTGGAATATGATAACCATGTTTATTACGGATTCGGTGCCAATACTGATATTATTGCAGCTTCTGTTGAAGCCTATATTGATTGTATTAATAAATTTAAAGTATAAAATCTTTTAAGAGCAGAGCCAAGCTTAAATTAAGTGGTAAATAGCTAAATAGCAGATGACAGATGAATACATTATTTGATAAAATTTGGGATGCGCACGTAGTGCAGAAAGTGGAAGAGGGCCCCACACAACTTTATATAGACAGACTTTATTGTCACGAAGTCACCAGTCCACAGGCTTTTGCCGGGTTGCGCGAACGCGGAATTAAATGTTTCCGTCCGGAAAAGATTTTCTGTATGCCCGACCATAATACGCCGACGCACGATCAAGATAAGCCCATTGAAGACTCTGTGTCAAGAACTCAAGTAGAGACATTGGGTAAGAATGCAAGAGATTTTGGGTTGACCCATTGGGGTATGATGGACAAGAAAAATGGTATTATCCACGTGGTGGGGCCGGAGCGAGGGTTGACTTTGCCGGGGATGACCATTGTCTGTGGCGATTCGCATACTTCGACCCATGGTGCAATGGGGGCGGTGGCATTCGGCATCGGGACAAGTGAGGTGGAAATGGTGATGGCGTCGCAATGCATTCTTCAAACACGTCCAAAGACAATGCGTATCACGATTGACGGTAAGCTTGGAAAAGGAGTGACAGCAAAAGATATGGCTTTGTATATGATGTCGAAAATGACAACCAGCGGTGCTACAGGATATTTTGTGGAGTATGCCGGAGAGGCTGTGCGTAGCCTGTCCATGGAGGGTAGGCTGACATTGTGCAACTTGAGTATAGAAATGGGGGCGCGTGGCGGTATGATTGCTCCGGATGAAACTACTTTTCAGTATATCGCGGGAAGAGAATATGCGCCAAAAGGTGAAGCATGGGATAAAGCGCTGGATTACTGGAAAACATTGAAGAGTGATGAAGGCGCCGTATTTGATAAACAAGTGAATTTTGCCGCCGAGGATATTGAGCCGATGATTACTTATGGTACTAATCCCGGTATGGGTATGGGGATTGCAGACTCTATTCCTACCGTCGAAGACACGGATGAGGCGGCGCGAACTTCTTTTCAGAGGGCGTTGGATTATATGGGTTTCCAGCCGGGTGAGTCTTTATTGGGCAAGAAGATTGATTATGTGTTCTTGGGAGCGTGTACCAACGGTCGCATTGAAGATTTCCGTGCGTTTGCCTCTATTGTGAAAGGGCGTAAAAAGGCAGACAGTGTAGTGGCATGGTTGGTACCCGGTTCTTGGATGGTAGATGCACAGATTCGTGAAGAAGGATTAGACACAATTCTGAAAGACGCCGGATTTGCTATCCGACAACCCGGATGTTCTGCATGCTTGGCTATGAACGACGATAAAGTACCTGCTGGAAAATATGCCGTATCGACCAGTAATCGCAATTTTGAAGGACGCCAAGGACCGGGGGCCAGAACCTTGCTTGCCAGTCCCATGGTGGCCGCTGCTGCTGCGGTGACAGGGGCTATTACCGACCCGAGGGAACTCATCTGATGGGTGAACAAACTGCTGTTGAAGCCGGACTGTAGATGCGGAAAAGACAGGAAAGTGGAATGGCTGAAACAAATAATACGAATATTGCACTAAAAATCACAGATAAGAAGATGAAACAGAAATTCGATATCATTACCAGTACTTGCGTACCCCTTCCATTAGAGAATGTAGATACAGATCAGATTATCCCGGCACGTTTCCTGAAAGCTACTACCCGTGAGGAGAAATTCTTTGGAGAGAACCTGTTTCGCGATTGGCGTTACCATCCGGATGGCTCTCTGAACAAAGATTTTATTTTGAACAATCCGGCTTACAGCGGGCAGATTCTGGTGGCAGGGAAAAACTTCGGTTCCGGTTCCAGTCGTGAACATGCGGCATGGGCCATTGCCGGTTATGGTTTTCGTGTTGTGGTGTCCAGCTTCTTTGCGGATATTCATAAGAACAACGAATTGAATAATTTCGTGCTTCCGGTGGTGGTGAGCGAATCGTTCTTGAAAGAACTGTTCGATTCCATATTCGCCAATCCTAAAGTGGAGGTCGAAGTGAACCTGCCCGAACAAACCATCACCAATAAGGGCACGGGCAAGAGCGAACATTTTGAAATTAACGCCTATAAGAAACATTGCCTGATGCAAGGATTGGACGACATTGATTTTTTGGTTAAGCATAAAGATAAGATAGAAGCTTGGGAGAATAAAAATGAAGCATAATTATCCGAAAGTAGAAATTATGGACACTACACTCCGTGACGGTGAACAAACCAGCGGAGTTTCTTTTGTGCCTCATGAAAAGCTGATGGTTGCCCGTTTATTGCTGGAGGAGTTGAAGGTGGACAGGGTGGAGGTTGCTTCGGCAAGAGTGTCCGATGGGGAGTTTCAGGCGGTGAAGATGATTTGTGACTGGGCTGCCTGCCACAATTTATTGCCGAGAGTAGAGGTTCTCGGTTTTGTGGATGGACACACTTCGGTGGACTGGATACATGCTGCCGGTTGCCGTGTCATTAATCTGTTGTGCAAAGGCTCGTTGAAACATTGTACTTGTCAATTGAAGAAAAGTCCGGAAGAGCATATTGAGGACATTCTGGCCGTGGTGAAGTATGCCGGCGAACGGAACATGAAAGTCAATGTCTATCTGGAGGATTGGAGCAATGGCATGAAAGAATCTCCGGAATATGTTTTTCTGCTGATGGAAGCATTGATTCAAACCCGTATACAACGCTACATGCTGCCCGATACGTTGGGTATACTGAACCCCCTGCAAGTCATTGAGTTTATGCGAAAGATGGTGAAGCGTTATCCACATGCTCATTTTGACTTTCATGCCCACAACGACTATGATCTTGCCGTGAGCAATGTGTTAGCTGCCGTATTGAGTGGTTGCAAGGGACTGCACACCACCATTAATGGGCTGGGCGAACGTGCCGGAAATGCGCCGCTGGCCAGTGTGCAGGCCATTCTGAAGGACCATTTCAGTGCGGTGACCAACATTGACGAGAGTCGGCTGAATGATGTGAGCCGGGTGGTGGAGTCTTATTCGGGCATTGCTATCCCTGCCAATAAACCTATTGTCGGTGAAAATGTATTTACGCAGGTGGCGGGGGTACATGCTGATGGTGATAACAAAAGCAATCTTTACTTCAATGCTCTGCTGCCCGAACGCTTCGGACGCAAGCGTGAATATGCTTTGGGCAAGAACAGCGGCAAGGCTAATATCCGGAAGAATCTGGAAGACTTGGGTTTGCAATTGGATGAAGAAGCAATGCGTAAGGTCACAGAGCGTATCATTGAGCTGGGCGACAAGAAAGAGTTGGTGACACAGGAAGACTTGCCTTACATTGTTTCGGATGTCTTGAAGCATGGAGTGGTGGAAGAGCGTGTCAGCCTGAAGAGTTATATCGTGAATCTGGCTTATGGATTGAAACCGATGGCTACGCTGAAGATAGAAATCAATGGTAAGGAATACGAGGAGAGCTCCAGCGGAGACGGACAATACGACGCTTTTGTGCGTGCCCTGCGCAAGATATATAAGCTGACGCTGGGGCGTAAATTCCCGATGTTGACAAACTATGCGGTGACCATTCCTCCCGGCGGACGTACCGATGCCTTTGTGCAGACTGTCATCACATGGAGCTTTGAAGATAAAATGTTTCGCACGCGCGGCCTTGATGCCGACCAGACGGAAGCCGCCATCAAAGCAACGGTGAAGATGCTTAATATCATAGAGGGCGAGTATGAAAAGATGGGGTAGGAGCCGGCTGCTGTGTTCACCCCGGAAGCAAGATTTATTATAAGGAATAGAAAACGATTTAGACAGAAGAAATTATGGATTTTAAAATTGCCGTATTGGCCGGTGATGGTATCGGCCCTGAGATTTCTGCCGTAGGTGTGGATGTAATGACTGCCGTGTGCGAGAAGTTCGGACACAAAGTGACTTATGAATATGCTATTTGCGGTGCCGATGCCATAGACAAAGTGGGTGATCCTTTTCCCGAAGCCACCTATGAGGTTTGCAAGCATGCGGATGCTGTACTCTTCTCGGCTGTGGGCGACCCTAAGTTCGACAATGACCCTACGGCAAAAGTGCGTCCCGAACAGGGGTTGCTGGCCATGCGCAAGAGATTGGGATTGTTCGCTAATCTTCGTCCGGTGCAGACTTTCAAGTGCCTGCTTCATAAATCCCCGCTTCGTGCGGAATTGGTAGCCGGGGCGGATTTTCTGTGTATCCGCGAGCTGACAGGCGGCATGTATTTCGGTCAGAAGTATCAGGACAACGACAAGGCGTATGACACGAACATGTACACCCGTCCTGAAATTGAGCGTATTTTGAAGGTAGGGTTTGAGTATGCCATGAAGCGCCGCAAGCACCTTACCGTGGTAGACAAGGCCAACGTGCTGGCTTCTTCCCGGTTGTGGCGACAGATTGCTCAGGAAATGGCTCCCCTTTATCCGGAAGTGACCACCGACTATATGTATGTGGACAATGCCGCCATGCGCATGATTCAGGAACCTAAGTTTTTTGACGTGATGGTAACGGAGAACACTTTTGGCGATATCCTGACGGACGAAGGTTCTTGTATCAGCGGTTCCATGGGGTTGCTCCCTTCCGCCTCTACCGGTGAAAGCACACCGGTGTTCGAACCGATTCATGGTTCTTGGCCGCAAGCCAAAGGGCTGAACATCGCCAATCCGTTGGCGCAGATTCTTTCGGTAGCCATGTTGTTCGAGTACTTTGACCTGAAAGCAGAAGGTGCATTGATTCGTAAGGTTGTCGATGCTTCTCTTGAGGCCACTGTCCGCACTCCGGAGATTCAGGTGGAGGGTGGTGCGAAATATGGCACGAAGGAAGTAGGGGCATGGATTGTCAATGCCATCAATGCTTTCTGATAAAAAAAGTTTTTTCTTTTCGGTTTATCCGATGTTGCCCTAATTGCAATATCTTTGCAATCCGGATGAAGAAGATAATTGTCTTGAACGATGATTGAAGATACTAAAAGACAACTTTTGGGGTGGGCGGAAACGTATCATTGTGCCGGTTTTATCCCGCACGACCCCGTACAGTTTCCACACCGCTACTTGCAGAAGCAGGATATTGAAATCAGTGGTCTGCTGACGGCCATCATGAGTTTCGGAAACCGCAGGCAAATATTGAAGAAAGCCGATGAGATTCATGGGCTGATGGGAGCATCTCCTTACGAGTACGTGTTGGCCCGTCAGTGGGAAGTCGATTTTCTTGCTTCAGATCGGAGGAGTTTTTATCGCATGCTTTCTTACTCGGATTTTCATGCTTATTTCAGGAGGCTGCACAAGGCGTATTCTGCTTTTGAGAGTTTGGAAGATGCGTTGCACGTGTATTCGGGCATTCCGATGGAGAGGTTGTGTGCTTTTCTGGATGTCTCCGCCAAGAGTCCGCAGAAGAAGCTGAACATGTTTTTACGCTGGATGATACGGAAAAATTCCGAAGTGGATTTCGGCATCTGGAAGAGTTTTGATTGCAAGGATTTAATTGTTCCTTTGGATACGCATGTTTGTCGGGTGGCTTGTGCCTTGGGGCTGACCGAGACCGAGACTTTCTCTTTGAAAAATGCCCGTCGCATTACGGCGGCTTTGGCGGAAGTTTTCCCCGGTGACCCTTGCCTCGGCGATTTTGCATTGTTTGGCTATGGAGTAAATCACCCAAAATGACCCTGTCTTGCGAACAAACAGACGCGGGGTTGCAATTCCGGCAAGACGGGACAACAGAATCAGGGTAACTCACTTAGGAGTGTCTATTCTATCAGTAGAACTTCAAAAAAGTGACTATCGGTTCGAGACACGATGCCAAAGAAGTGACTACCAAGATTGTCTATTAACAGAAAAAGCATCTGTCTAAATCAGGGAATATGCTGATAATTACTCCTTTACACTTGTACAAGTGTAAGGCCACGCTTGTGCAAGTGTAAAACGTTGAATTCCTTTGCGTTATAAATGAAGTTCAATGTGCAAAACTCATAAATGTGTAGAGCGGATGGCACATGTTTTGAGGAATAATTGCTCAAATGTGATTTATTCTGTTTAAATTTGCAGTACTCTAAAAAATAGATTTTCCATATCTTTATACCATAAGAGCTTTTGTTTATGCTGATAACTCTGATTATTCTTATTCTTTCGGCTGCTTTCTTTGTGGCTGGTAAAGTCCGTTCGGATATTGTGGCACTTTGTGCGTTGCTGGGACTGTTGATCTTTCAAATCCTTACGCCCGAAGAGGCATTGTCGGGGTTCTCAAACTCGGTGGTTATCATGATGGTGGGCTTGTTTGTTGTGGGGGGAGCCATCTTTCAGACCGGGTTGGCAAAGATGATCAGCTCGCATATACTGAAGCTGGCAGGCAAGAGTGAGTTAAGATTATTTCTGCTGGTTATGCTGGTTACTTCGGGCATCGGGGCTTTTGTCAGCAATACAGGTACTGTGGCTCTGATGCTTCCCATAGTGGTCAGTCTGGCTGTGAGTGCGGAGATGAACCCCGGCAGATTGCTGATGCCTTTGGCCTTTGCAAGTAGCATGGGAGGTATGATGACGCTTATCGGTACTCCCCCGAACCTGGTTATTCAGAATACATTGACCGGAGCCGGATACGAGCCCTTGTCTTTCTTTTCCTTTCTGCCGGTGGGCATTGTATGTGTGGTGGTGGGTACGTTGGTATTGTTGCCTCTCACCAAATGGTTTCTTTCCAAGAAAGGGAAGAAGAGTGACGGCTCGTTGGCTGGCAAATCGCTCAACCAGCTGGTAAAGGAGTACGGATTGTCCAGCAATCTGTTCAGGTTGCGGGTCAACAGCGGATCCCGCTTGATAGGCAAAACGATTATTGAGCTGGATGTGCGTCGCAAGTTTGATTTGAACATCATCGAAGTGCGCAGTGCCGATTCTTCTCAACACCGTTTTCTGAAGACTGTGACCCAGAAACTGGCTTCTCCTGATACATCCTTGAGCTCGGGCGACGTGCTTTACGTCACGGGCGACATTTCCAACGTGAATCGTTTTTCCGAGGAGTTTCTGCTTGAGATGCTCGACGGGCATACTACGGAAGAGGCGGCCAAAGTCGATAAGTCACTTGATTTCTACGACATAGGCATTGCTGAAATAGTCTTGATGCCTTCGTCCAATATTGTGAACCAGACTGTGAAGGATGCGGGATTTCGTGATAAGTTCAATGTGAACGTGTTGGGGATACGGCGTAAGCAAGAATATATCCTGCACGATTTGGGGGTGGAACGTATGCATAGTGGTGACGTGCTGTTGGTGCAGGGCGCATGGCAAGATATTGCCCGTTTAAGCAAGGAAGACTCCGAATGGGTGGTGTTGGGTCAGCCTTTGGCTGAGGCCGCTAAAGTGACTTTAGACTATAAGGCACCGGTAGCGGCCGCTATCATGTTGCTGATGGTTGTAATGATGGTATTCGACTTCATTCCCGTAGCTCCGGTGACTGCCGTGATGATAGCCGGGTTGTTGATGGTACTGACAGGCTGTTTCCGTAATGTGGAGGCTGCCTATAAGACCATAAACTGGGAAACGATTGTGCTTTTCGCTGCCATGCTTCCCATGTCGCTTGCCCTTGAAAAGACGGGTGCTTCGGCATATATATCCAATACGCTGGTGAGTGGATTGGGAAGCTATGGCCCCATTGTGCTGTTGGCAGGCATTTATTTCACTACCTCTTTGATGACCATGTTTATCAGCAATACGGTGACAGCTGTGCTCATGGCGCCTATTGCCCTTCACAGTGCCATTCAGATTGGCGTGAGTCCCGTTCCTTTCCTGTTTGCGGTGACGGTTGCTGCGAGCATGTGTTTTGCTTCTCCATTCTCCACTCCGCCCAATGCTTTGGTCATGCCGGCAGGCCAATACACTTTTATGGACTATATAAAAGTGGGGCTCCCATTGCAGATTATTATGGGGGTGGTGATGGTATTGGTATTACCGCTACTGTTCCCATTCTAAATGCATTCCTATCACCCCAATAGGGAAAAAACGGAAGCTGTTTGGGATTATTGAATAATCTGATTATCATTTAAAATAATGCTATTCGCTTCACTTTTCAGTGATGGTTTTGATGGATTCCATGCGTCGTATTCCTTCTCATTCGATAGCTTTCCCTTTGTAGAAATCCAATATTTTGGTACGGAACAGATAGTCATATTTGGCTTGCAGTTCGTCTGATTGTACTTTCATCAGATTTTGTTTGGCTTCATTGTATTCCACGGCATTGGCTTTCCCGTTTTCATACTTCTCGCTCATCAGCTTGAACGATTCTTCGCCGGCAATGGTAGCTGCATGGCTGCTGCCATACTTGCTTTCTGCCGCTGTCGCATTATACCACGCTTGCTGAATCTCTTTGTAAAGCACTTTTTTGGCATTGTCCAGTTGCAAAGCATAGTTTTCGTGTTCCAAACGTGCTGTGCGCACACGGTTGCGGGTAGCCAGACGATTGAAGATAGGGATGTTGAAGCTGAGCCCCACATATTTGTTGAAGTTGTCGTTCATCTGCTGTTTGAATGTACGGTCTATGGTAGAGTAATAGTTCGTACCGAGGCTGCCGTTCAGACTCAGTTGCGGGTAGTAATTGCTTTGGGCTATGCGTATGCTGTGCTTACTGCCTTCCAGACGGAACTGTGCGGCTTGAATGGAAGCTTTGCTCGCCATGGCTGTCTGAAATATTTCGTCAGGCGGAGTGAGCGGTATCAAATCCGGATTCACGGTTGGAGACTCCAGTCTGAAACCTTCCGGAGTTTCCAGCTCGATAAGTTGGCTTAGGTCGAGCAGTGCCAATTTAGAGCTATTGTCGGTCTGCACCACATTCATCTCATCTTGTGCCACACGTGCCTTGGCTTCGGCCAGTTCGGCAGGAGAGGCTTTGCCCAGTTCTGCCAGCCGACCGATGCGGGCATACTGTTCTTTGCTTAGTTGGGCCTGCCCCAAAGCAATCTGATGCAACTCCTCGTTGAACAACACTTGCAGATAGGCCGAGGCTATGTTGATTGCGATATCTTCTTTGGCCTTGTCCAAATCGGCCATAGCGGCTTTGAGGTTCAGTTTCGCCAGTGCATACCTGTTGGGAATTTCCAAGCCGGTGAAGATGGGAATATTGGTGCTGACAGAGAAGTTGGTACCGTGGCTGCTGGTATTTACGTACACGGTGGAATAATTTCCGGTGTCTTCGTTCTTGATGGCCGTTTGTGTGCGTCCCCAGTTCCAGCTTTGGCCGGCATTGGCATTCAGGTTCGGCAGTCGTGCCCATTTGGCCGTATTTACTTCGACGGCACTTTGTTTGGCGGCATTGGCCGTTTGGCGGATGCCGATGTTATGTTCGATGGCATAGTCTATGCATTGGCGCAAAGTCCACCGTTCTTGCGCTTGCATGGCGACACAACTCAATATCACGAAGGATAAGAATATCTTTTTACGTTTCATATTATATCTGTTGTTAGGCTGTTACGTTTTATTTTTCCTTTTTCTCTGCTCCGCGAATTTTGTCCTTGGCGGTGATTCCACTCTTGATGGCGATTTTGATGCCGTCGCTCATACCCACTTTGATGGGGCGACGTTCAAACTTTTGTGCCGGTATGCTATCCGTCATTACATATACAAACGTACTGTCGCCGCTGAATTCCACTGTGCTTTCTGGCAGGGTCAGTACCTTCTGCGCACGTTCCAACACGATTTCGGCATTAGCCGAATACCCCGAGCGTATCTGCACGCTGTCCGGAGCCGAGATGGCAGCTTTGATTTCAAACTGATTGGCGCCGTTCTGTTCCACGCCTTTCGGGGATATATATTCCAATATAGCACCGAATGAGAGGTTCTGCAAAGCGCCGATGGTAAGTTTCACCGGCATGCCTTCGTGCACACGTCCCACTTCCGTCTCGTCAATGTTGCCGCGGAAAATCAAGTCGTTCATGTTGGCTACGGTAGCTATCGTGGTTCCGTCGTTGAAGGTGTTGCTCATAATAACCGAGTTTCCTACTTTGATGGGTACATCCAAAATCAGTCCGTCAATCGTGGAGCGGATGAGCGTGCTGCTGAAAGAGGCGCTGTTCTTGGTGATGCCTTCCTTCACGATTTCCAGGTTGTCTTTGGCTGTTTGCAACTCCTCGCGTGCCTGCTTTACGGCCATTTCACCTTTTTCGTATTCTTCGGAACTGATAAGTTTGTCCTTGTATAACTTCTGTGTACGGGCAAAATCCGTTTCGGCTTGTGCCGCATTGATTTCTGCCAGCCGCACGCGGCTTTCGGCGGAGTTCAATGTTCCCAATTCCGGAATCACTTTCACTTTGGCTATGACCTCGTTCTTTTTGACGGTCTGCCCGGCCTCCTTATATACCTCCGAAACGATACCGGAGATCTGTGGTTTGATTAGAACCTCGTCTCTCGGTTCTACCTTGCCGGTAGCCACGGTGGTTTTTTCAAGGTCTGTCACTTCCGGAATTACGGTTTCGTAAACCATAACCTTAGGACGGGACTTTTGGTATAGGAATACAAATGTCCAGATAAACAAGGCAGCTACTACTACCAACAATGCGATTTTCAGATACTTTTTAGTTTTCATCTTATTCTTATGTTATTGTTTTATTCTACGATATTGTGATTCTACTGCATCGGGAGTCTTGTTTTTTGTTATATGAGAACCAATCACTCCGTGTAAGGCATTTACTCGTCCCTTATTGCTTCGATGGGCTTGATATTCATGGCTCGATAGGCCGGTGCTATTCCGGCGGTAATTCCTAATACCATTACCATGATGGCAGCACCTATCGCCAATCCGAAACTTACTTGGAAATCGGCCGGCAAATCAGAGGATTCCATGCCCATATTCATCATTTGCAATATAAATACGGAGAACGAGATGCCTGCCATACCGGCAATCAGTGTCAGCACCATGCTTTCGGTCAGAATCTGCTCCATGATGGTACGCGGTGTGGCTCCAATGGCGCGGCGGATACCTATCTCCGTGGTGCGTTCCTTTACGGTCACCATCATGATGTTCGACACGCCGATGACTCCGCTTATCAGCGTGCCCAAACCAATCATCCATATCAGCAGGTTGATGCTCTTGAATAGTGAATCGACCATTGAGAACAGAGCTTCGGCATTTAGAAACTGCATGCACTGTGTGTCGTCCGGATGCAGCAGATGGTATTGCTTGACGATACTTTCTATGTGCGGTTGAACTTCCGTCACTTTATATCCCGGTTTCATGGTGAGGCACATCAGCCCGATGTCACTTCCGATGTTGTAGGCTGCGGCAAAGGTACTGAAAGGAATGGCGATGCTCTCGTCCGCACTGCCGCTTATATGTATGTTGCCGCTTGTATCGTCTGCCATGCCAATCACTTGATAGTAGATTCCGTCTGCTTTTATCAGTTTTCCGCAAGGGTCGATGTCTTTTCCGAATAATTCTTCGCTGACTTTTTTTCCGATGAAGCACACTTTACGTTTCTCCAGAATGTCAATATCGTTGATGAATCGTCCGTATTTTGCCTTTTGCTTCTCTATAAAGTCGTATTCGGGATAAAGCCCTTTGATAACCACACTTTCACTCTTCTTGTCTTGATAGACGGCAGTCGCATCCCATCGGTTCTGTAAGCAGGTTACGATGTCGATACCTTCTATCTGACGCACTCGCTGTATGTCTGTCTGTTCCAGATTCCACCAGCGACCTTTGCGGAATCCTTTGTAGGCTTCTCCGGAGCGTTGCGGCCAGACGAAAGCCGAGTTTTGTGCGAATCCCTCGAAGTTGCTGCTCATCAATGCTTTGAATCCGTTTCCTCCACCCATCAGGGTCACCAGCATGAAAATGCCCCAGAATACGCCGAAAGCAGTCAGTAAACTGCGCGTTTTATTACGCGTGATGGTAAGCAGGATTTCGTTGAATGTATCTAAGTCGAATTTCATAATTTTCCGTATAGTCTATATTTTTTTAGGATGCGGCTTTTTAATCGGCTCTCAGTGCCTCTATCGGGCGGGTCTTTACAGCCTTTAGCGCAGGAAACAGGCCCGCCAGAGTGCCTGCCACAATCAAGGTCATTGTAGCGCGGATAGCAATCCCTAAGTCCACGGTAGGGTTCAGGAACATGGTTTGCTGTTCTATTCCTATATCCATCACGGCTTTTCCTGCCGTCATATTCATATATTCCGTCACTCCTACTCCCGCCACCATTCCTATGTAGCCGAAAAAAGCCGTAATGCCCACACTCTCCACGATGACCAGCTTCAGGATAGACCAAGGACGTGCTCCCAAGGCTTTGCGTATGCCGAACTCTCTTGTCCGTTCCTTTACGGTAATCAGCATGATGTTCGATACGCCGACAATGCCGCTCAACAATGTGAAGAGCCCGATAATCCAGATGGCTGTCCGCATGTAGTCGGCCCCCTTGTTCATCTGCGTCATTTGGGTGAAGCGGTTCCATATCCAGATGGCGCCGTCATCGGTCTTGTCGAAACGCTGGTGAGCGCCGATGGCAGCCCGGTAGTCCGCTTCGAAAGCCTTGTTTTCTTCTTTCGTATTCAGGTCTTTAATACTCATCAGGATATTGTTCAACTTGTCTCCCTTGTTATATACTATCTGCAAGGTACTGAAGGGAACGAATACGTCTTGTCCGCTACTGTTTCCCTTATCCTTATAGACGCCTACCACTTGAAACATCACACCTCCTATATTCAGCATTTTTCCAAGCGGCTTTGCTCCATGTTTGAAAAGAGTTTTCACCGAACGTTGGTTGAGGATGGCTACTTTTCTTTTCTCTTTGATATCCAGTTGATTGATAAACCGCCCTTCGACTACGGTAGGGCGTTCTATCTCCAGGTAGTTGGGATGTACGCCCATCAATCGCTCGTTGACGTACTCGTTGCCATAGCTGATGTTCATGCCACTTTGGTATATCACAGCCCCTGCATTTTCCACGTTCTTCCGCATGTTTCGGGTGATGGCGAGGTCAGCGTTGTTAAGTTGGACTCTTCTTCCCTGACTCAATCCGTCATAGGGTTTGCTGGTCCATCCGGCCCCCACTTTTATCGAATTCATGGCCAATGAAGCCATTTGTTCGTTTTGTGCATTCATCACCCCGTTGCCTGTTCCCAACAGCAGAATAAGAATAAAGATGCCCCATGCCACAGCAAAGCCTGTGAGGGCGGTACGCAGTTTGTTGCGCTTAATGGTTCCGTATATTTCCTGCCAAAGGTCTATCATCTGTTCAATTTATTAGTTCCTTATTTGCAATTTTCTATTTACCTGACAATGCTGCAAACCGCCAGATTGTGGTTGTGTCTTCTGCCTTTCGGTTATTTCATAAATCCGTCTTTTCCGAAGGGCGAGGCGTTATGGTTCAGATTTTCCTCGATGTTTCCTATGACTCCGTCCTTGATATGAATGATTTTGTCTGTCTGATTGGATACGCCGCTTTCGTGAGTCACCACGACGATGGTCATGCCGGCTTTATGCAGGTCTTTCAGAATCTGCATCACTTCAACGGACGTCTTGCTGTCCAGTGCACCGGTAGGTTCATCGGCCAAGATTATCTGCGGTTGGGTGATGAGGGCACGGGCAATGGCCACACGTTGCTTCTGTCCGCCGGACATCTCGTTCGGCATGTGGTGCGCCCACTCTTTCAGTCCCAGACGATCCAGATACTCCATGGCCAGCGCATTGCGTTTGCGGCGGCTCACCCCTTGGTAGAAGAGGGGAAGCGCCACGTTCTCCATGGCATTCTTAAAGGAGATCAGGTTGAATGATTGGAAAATGAAGCCAATCATGCGGTTGCGATATTCGGCGGCTTTCGTCTCACTGAGTTTTTTGATGAGCGTACCATTCAGATAATATTCTCCGGTGTCATAATTGTCGAGAATACCCAATATGTTCAGCAAAGTGGACTTTCCCGAACCGGATGCTCCCATGATGGAAACAAACTCTCCTTTTTCGATGTTAAGATCAATGCCTTTGAGCACATGCAGAGGTGCTCCGTTGTTGTAGGTCTTGTTGATTTCTTTTAGCTGTATCACGACTTCACTGTTTATTGCTTGTTTTGTTTACGCTGTTTTTCATAATTAGACGCAAAGATAGTGTCAAAAGTTGCACTATAAACACACTTTTTTTAGGAAAGATTTTGAAGTGTCATTTTTCTTTGTGTAATTTGTAACCATAAATACATTAACTAACCCTTTAAACAATAAGAAATATCATGAATTCAAACATGGAGAAACCCTATGTAGTGGGTATTGACATTGGCGGTACAAATACGGTCTTTGGCATTGTGGATGCACGTGGGACAATTGTCACAAGTGGTTCTATTAAGACCGCCTCTTTTGAGAAGGTTGACGACTATGTAGATGAAGTATGCAAGAATCTGCTCCCTCTGATTATAGCCAATGGAGGGGTGGAGAAGATAAAGGGAATCGGCATCGGTGCTCCTAATGGCAATTACTACAGTGGTACCATCGAGTTTGCCCCTAATCTTCCCTGGAAGGGTGTAATTCCTTTGGCTGCTATGTTTGAAGAGCGCTTGGGCATCCCCACCGCATTGACCAACGATGCCAATGCGGCCGGTGTAGGCGAAATGACTTACGGTGCGGCACGTGGCATGAAAGATTTCATTATGATTACGCTGGGTACAGGCGTGGGCAGCGGTATTGTCATCAATGGACAGATGGTTTACGGGCACGATGGCTTTGCCGGAGAATTAGGCCATACCATTATCCGTCGCGAAAACGGGCGTCTTTGCGGATGCGGACGGCATGGCTGTCTTGAAACTTATTGCTCGGCCACAGGTGTGGCTCGCTCGGCACGCGAGTTTTTGGCTGCGCGCACGGAACCCAGTTTGTTGCGTTCTATTCCGGCCGAGAACATCACTTCCAAAGATGTGTATGATGCGGCTGTCAAGGGTGATAAGTTGGCTCAGGACATTTTCGAGTTTACCGGTACTATTTTGGGTGAGGCTTTAGCAGATTTCATAGCTTTCTCTAGTCCGGAAGCCATCGTGCTGTTCGGCGGTTTGGCAAAAGCGGGTGATTATATTTTCAAGCCCATCCAGAAGGCTATTGATGCCAATGTGCTGAATATCTACAAAGGCAAAACGAAGTTGCTGGCTTCCGAGTTGAAAGACTCTGACGCAGCAGTGCTGGGTGCCAGTGCATTAGGTTGGGAACTGCGAGAAATCAAATAGTATTCCTCTAAAATTGTAAATTAGCGAAGCGTTGATTGTTAACAATCAACGCTTCGCTAATTTTTCTAAGCACAGAAAGGAGTACATAACTTGTGGATTTACGCTCGCACGGTGCGGATAGACTTCTGCTTAGACAGAGATAACTCCTCGAAAACTTATACCACAGAAACAGTGTCTGCCGGTACGGTCTCACAATTTCGATATCGTAATTTTTAGAACTTACCTTGACTTACCTTGCTCTGTTCTTATATAGAAAGCGAGGCTACATCATTGCCAGCAGAATCATCTGCCCTGCCAAGATGCGCAGGAACATGGTCAACGGATAAACCGTTGAATAGCCTACTGCCGGTGCGTCATTGCCTGCTGTCTGATTAGAATAGGCCAATGCGGGAGGGTCGGTGTTGCTACCTGCAATCAGTCCCATCAGAGTGAAGTAATTCACTTTGAAATAAAGATGGGCTACGATGCCGACAATGAGCAGTGGAATGACGGTTATCAGGAATCCGTATCCTACGTATGACAATCCGTTACCTTCTACCACCGTCTGGACGAAATGCTCTCCGGCCTCTATGCCTACGCTGGCAAGGAAAAGCACGATACCTATTTCACGTAGCATCAAGTTGGCACTCATGGTGGTATAAGTGACGAGGTGTATCTTGTGCCCGAAGCGGCCGATAAGGATGGCTACCACAAGCGGACCGCCCGCTAAACCGAGCTTTACAGGTGTAGGCATGCCGGGGAAAGCTATAGGAAGGCTGCCCAGCAGGATTCCAAGGAAGATACCTACGAAGATGGTCACGATGTTCGGAGTGTCCAGACGCTTCAATTGGTTGCCTAATACGCCGGCCACACGTTCTACGGCATCTTGCTGTCCCACTACCATGACGCGGTCGCCCACTTGAAGCACCAGATCAGGGTCGGCGAACAAATCCATGCCCGAACGGTTGATGCGAGTCACATTTACTCCATACATATTGCGGAAGTGAAGGCTTCCCAGTTTTTTGCCGTTGATTTCGGATTTGGTGACCAAAATGCGCCGTGAAACCATCGGGGTATCTTGTCTTTCCCAGTCCACCTCTATTTCCTTGCCGATAAAAGCAATCACTGCCTCGGCATCTTCTTCGGAGCAGACAATGAAAAGCTGGTCGCCTATATGAAACTCCGTGTCTTGATTGGGGATGCTGACATGTCCTTCGTGGCGAATGCGGGAACAGACGAAGGGGCGTCCCAGAAAGTCTTTGATTTGAATCAGCTTCTTGCCGTCGATGGACTCGTTGCGCACTTCCAGATGGAGCATGTGGGGCTGATGCTTGGAGTCGGCCTCCTGTGTATGCAGTTCTTCCTCTTCCTTTTTGAGATTGACACGGCAGATGTAGCGCACGGCAATGATGGAACCTATGATGCCTACCACACCGAGCGGATAGGCACAGGCATAGCCCAGGGCAATCGGGTCTCCCGTATAGTGGAGCTGGCTTAGAGCTTCATTGGCGGCACCCAAACCGGGAGTGTTTGTAACAGCTCCGTAGAGGATACCCACAATCATAGGCAGTTCTATGTTGCCGTCAATGAAATAAATGCTCATGGCCACTGCAATGTTCAGTGCCACAATGCACACGGCAAGCATGTTCAGCGTCATGCCCCCTTTCTTGAAGGAAGAGAAAAAGGCCGGCCCTACTTGCAAACCGATGCAGAATACAAATAGAATCAAACCGAACTCGCGGATGAAGTGCAGAATGTGCGTCTCTCCCGTGAAGCCGAAATGACCCATCAGAATGCCGGTAAAGAGAACGAACGTTACCCCCAATGATACGCCGAAAATTTTGATTTTACCTAATAATACGCCCACAGAAATGACGAATGCATATAAGCAGACGATGTGTGCTACGGATGAAGGATCCCATAGCAAAGTCTCTAACCAATTCATAGTTACCTTGAAATAATAATGATTTTAAATTTTGCGCAAAAGTAGTCAATAAAGAAGAGGTGGCAAAGGCTTTGTTGCTATTTTTGTCTTTTTGTCATGTGGATAAGTTTTGTTGGGTTGAAAATGAAGTATTTTTGCAGCATGATTTTCTTTAGTGAGATAATATTGAATTGGTACGCAGAGAATAAGCGCCCTCTTCCATGGAGGAGTACGGCAGACCCTTATGTGATATGGATTTCTGAGATTATACTACAACAGACAAGGGTGGCGCAAGGGTATGATTATTTTCTTCGTTTTGTGAAGCGTTTTCCCAATGTAGTGGCATTAGCTTCGGCTTCGGAGGATGAGGTAATGAAGTATTGGCAGGGCTTGGGCTATTATTCCCGTGCAAGAAACTTGCATGTAGCGGCTCAAACTATGGGTGGAGTATTTCCAAGAACATACGAAGAAGTGCTCTCCTTGAAAGGGGTGGGTGAGTATACGGCAGCTGCAATTTGTTCATTTGCTTATGGAATGCCCTATGCGGTAGTTGACGGTAATGTGTATCGGGTACTTGCCCGTTATTGGGGTATAGATACGCCTATTGATTCTACTGAAGGGAAGAAACTTTTTAAGAACTTGGCAGAAGAATTATTGGATAAAACGAGACCGGCTGATTACAATCAAGCTATTATGGACTTTGGAGCATTGCAGTGTGTACCGCAATTTCCTGATTGCAGGGCATGTCCGTTGGCTGTCGGCTGTCGGGCATTGGCAAAAGGACAAGTGATGCGGCTGCCGGTGAAACAGCATAAGACGAAGACCATTGACCGTTACTTTAATTATATATATGTACGCATGGGAGAATTCACATTGATACGTAAGCGTACGGAAAATGATATCTGGAAAAACTTATTTGAGTTACCGTTGGTTGAGGCAGATAAAGATTTGCCGGAGGAGGAGTTACTGGCATGCCCACAATTCCAGGCTTTTTTTGTAGAAGGGGAGACCCCTGTGATTCGTCCGGTTTTGCGTAATGTAAAGCATATACTATCACATCGGGTGATTTATACGAATTTCTATGAAGTGATTTTACCTGTTACCTCGCATTCTTTTCCCGATTACCGGCGGATTAAAATAGAAGAGTTGGGTGATTATGCAGTGCCGCGATTGATTCATGCCTTTCTGGAGAAATATGTATAAAAGTTAGTCTTATTCTTGCATGATGTGAATATTCTCGTTAATTTTGGCAGCAAATAATTAAAAATAGAGAGGCTTATGTCAGTAAATAAAGTGATATTAATAGGAAATGTAGGCAAAGCTCCGGAAGTCAGATACCTTGATAGCGGTATTGCCGTGGCTACTTTGCCTTTGGCTACCTCAGACCGGGCTTATACTTTGGCTAATGGGACACAGGTTCCGGAACGCACAGAGTGGCATAATCTTGTATTCTGGCGCGGACTGGCAGAAACCGTAGAAAAATATGTGCATAAAGGCGATAAACTTTATGTGGAGGGGAAAATACGTACTCGGTCATACGATGATCAGGCGGGTGTAAAGCGCTATGTGACAGAAATCTTTGTTGATAACATGGAAATGCTGACAGCAAAAGCATCGGGTGCGGGTGTTGCTTCTTATGTTCCTCAAGGTGGAGGACCTGCTGAACCGCAACAACCGATGCAGCCACAAGTTGTCCCGACACAAGATAATTCGGCAGGCGACCTGCCCTTCTAAATTTGTTTAACGAAAACCTGAATCTTTGGACCCAGATGCTTATTTTAGCCAGTTGGCAGATGTATTTAATGGCATATCAGTGCAAGCTCCTTCTGTTTCGGCCATTATAGCCATAGTGTTGGCTGGTTTGCTTTTGCTTGTTTCCGGTTTTGCATCAGCTTCCGAAATTGCTTTCTTCTCACTTTCTCCATCAGATTTAAATGCTATAGCCGAGAAAAAACATCCTTCGGATGATAAAATCAGTAATCTGTTGGAGAATAGTGAGCGTTTGTTGGCTACGATTTTAATTACGAACAACTTTGTGAATGTAACTATAATCATGCTCTGCAATTTCTTTTTTATGAATGTATTTCTATTCCATTCTCCTGTTGCGGAGTTCGTAATCCTGACGGTTGTTCTTTCATTTTTACTATTGCTTTTTGGCGAAATAATGCCTAAAATATATTCGGCACAGAAGACATTGGCTTTTTGTCGTATTGCTGCTCCCGGCATCATGCTGTGTCGTTCTTTCTTTTACCCCTTGGCGTCTATGCTGGTGCATTCCACCTCTTTTTTAAACAAACATGTTGTTCGTAGAAATCATAACATATCGGTCGATGAACTTTCTCAAGCTTTGGAATTGACGGATAAGACTGAATTATCAGAAGAGAACAATATATTGGAAGGTATTATTCGTTTCGGTGGGGAAACCGCTAAGGAGGTTATGACATCTCGTTTGGATGTGGTCGATTTGGATATTCGTACCCCTTTCAAAGAAGTGTTGAGGTGTATTGTGGAAAATGCCTACTCCCGTATTCCTGTTTATGCGAATACTCGTGATAATATCAAAGGTATTTTATATATAAAGGATTTGCTTCCGCATTTGAATAAAGGTGATAATTTTCGTTGGCAGTCGCTCATTCGTCCGGCATATTTTGTTCCTGAAACCAAGATGATTGATGACTTGTTGCGCGATTTTCAGGCTAATAAGATACATATAGCCATTGTTGTTGATGAGTTTGGCGGAACGTCGGGCATTGTGACCATGGAAGATATCATAGAAGAAATAGTAGGTGAAATACACGATGAATACGATGACGAAGAGCGTACATTCGCTATTCTGAATGATCATACATGGGTGTTTGAAGCCAAAACACAATTGACGGATTTTTACAAAATAACCAAGCTGAACGAAGATACTTTCGACGAGGTGGCGGGAGATGCAGATACGCTTGCCGGACTTTTGCTTGAACTGAAAGGTGAATTTCCGGCACTGCATGAAAAAGTCGCTTACGACCGCTATGAGTTCGAAGTGTTGGAGATGAACAACCGTCGTATCTTGAAGGTGAAGTTTACGATAATCCCCTCTATAGCGATGCCGGCAGAAAAATCCTGATTAGTAATCATTCGTTTCTTTATTTTTAATATCTGATATCAAGTGCCTCTTTTTTTGAAAGATAGAACCTCGTCCTGTCAATGGGGAGTTTGGAAAACAGATGAAACTCCGGAAGATTTATTGACCATGTTACCTCAGGAAAAAAAGTACCGGGAGGTTGTGCAAAGCTTTAGGTCGGAACATCGTCGTGTGGAGTGGATGGCTGTGCGCGTATTGTTGTATACGTTATTGGGTGAAGAAAAAGAAATAGCTTACTATTCCGGTGGAAAACCTTATTTGGCAGACGCTTCTGCCTCGCTCAGTATTTCTCACACCAAAGGCTATGTCGCAGTGGCTCTGGGGCCATGGGGGAAAGACGTTGGAGTGGATGTGGAGCAATATGCAGAAAGAGTCAGGAAAGTGGCTCATAGATATATGCGCGAGGATGAAGAAACGAGTGTTTTTCAAGGAACCGACACTTGGTCATTGCTGCTTCATTGGTCGGCAAAAGAGACAATATTTAAATGTCTGAATACTTCGGAGGTGGATTTTCGCAATCACCTGCGTATAATGCCTTTCACTATTGCTAAAGAGGGTACATTCTCCGCCGAAGAATATCGTACGCTGGAGAAACGTTGCTTTACCATTCGTTATTTTATATTCGCAGACTTTGTGCTAACATTAAGTTTGTAGGTAACTACTCAGCAATAATATGCTGATTTCTTTTTAGGCCATGTTTAGGTGTTACAACAATAAGAGGCTGGACTGGGCATGGATAGCCCAGACGCTATATGTCATCTTATGCTTTCGTGCCACAGGGCGTGGCGCCAAGGTCCTTGAGGAACGGTTCGGAGACTCGTTGGGCAACATGGTGGCTGTGACAGACCGTCATAGTGCCTATTTCGCGATAGACTTCCTTGACCATCAGGTATGCCTGGCACATCTGTTCAGAGAGCTGGAGTATCTCTCGCAGCTTGACAAGGAACAGCAATGGCCTGTGCAAATGCGAGACCTGCTTCGCCAAGCCATACATGAACGCGATGAAAAGCCCGGGGAAATAATCTGCAAAGAAACCTGGCTTGAAAGACTTGACAAGCTGTTGCAGAAAAATCTCACTCACCTTAAAAGTGACTTTGAGAGGTTCCGCAAAGGACTTGTAAAGGTTAGGGATTACATCTTCAATTTCTTGGAGAACCTGGTGATACCATCCGACAACAACGGCAGCGAACGGGGAATAAGGAAACAGAAAGTCAAGCAGAAAATATCCGGGACTTTCAGAGCGGACATGGGAGCTGACGCATTCTTTGCCATTCCATTGCAGACACTGCGTGGAAGAACAAGCAATCACAACTTGGAGCCATTGAGACCATCCTGTCATTATAGGATGGGAACAACGCCTTGTCTTATTGCCGAGTAGTTACCACTGATACAAATATATAATAAATTTCATTAATCGAATAATTAGGTAAACATCTGATTTATAACCCTATGGACTTGGCGACTATATACTGCCTTACAGCAAAGTCCCCTATAAACAATTATAATGCTTATAGGGGACTTATCTTTTAATATGCTCTACTACTTAACAAGGATTCACACTGTAAGGCAATATATAGTTACCCTTGGTTTAATTGCTGGTTTAATTTCGACCATTAAACTAAGGTAAACAGGGTATTACCATTAAAAGCAAAAAGCATCGATAATCTTTCGATTATCAATGCTTTATTGGTAGTCGGGGTGACTGGATTCGAACCAGCGACCACACGCCCCCCAGACGCGTACTCTAACCGGGCTGAGCTACACCCCGAATTGCGGATGCAAAAGTAATGCTTTATTTTTAATCTGCAAATAAATCGCTGTAAAAATATATGTTAGTATCTATTACAAGTATTGTATCTTGCTTATTATTAGTGTTATATATTTATACTATCAAGTTCTATTTAGATAAAATTCTAAATAGTGATGAGGTAACTTCGGTGGCTGTTTTGCATTCTATACAGTGCAAAATAGATGCAAAAAGCCTCGACTTATAGCAATAAAGAGCGTCTAATCATCCCGAAACCTTAATCGAACCTTAATCGAAAAACAGGACGAACATTTGGGATGCAAACAAGTTGTAGGGTTAATGTAGGTTAAAGTCTGTCCCAATTTCGCAATGTTTTAGGGAGCCTTCCTTGTTGAGCCATTGCAATGATGTAGTTTTAATCATCGGAATTATCTACCTTTCCTCTAAAAAGAAAAATCTCCATCTATTATATATCCATATTTAACCGATTCGTATTCCTTTGGTTATATTATAGCTTGTAAACTTTTCCCATAAGTCTCTTTAGACGACAAGTATTTTGTCGTCTGTACTAATAAAGTTTTTTACTTTCCTCTTCAGCCTGGAAGGACTACGCCGGTGTCCAATCCCTCTATGGATGCAATAATTTTGTAAACGTGCTCATGTGGCGGCACAAAGATAATTATGTTGTCAATAGAGGTCTATCGGAATGGTCTATCCGACCAATAACGATTCTAATTCCCGGATTTTATTTTGCCATTCCGCCTCCTTTTCAAGACGCTTGAGATAAACATCCATAAAATCCTCTTCTTTTGTCAGCATGTGCCATACCGCGACTAATAACTTTCGGGCGATGGCTACTTGTATCTTCATCTTGTTCTTATGCCGTTGGGTGCATTGCACGTAGCTGAAGTTTGAGAAAAAGCAGTTTCGGGTTCTTGATGCGCCCCAGGATATTTCAACCAATATCTGACGCAGGAATCGGTTCCCATGCGTCGTCCTATTGCTCTTGACTTTATTGTTGCTTATATCATTGCGTGGTTTCAATCCACACCATCCAACAAGATTTGTTGCTTTTTCAAACGGTTTCATGTCAGCCCCGGTCTCCGCAATTATAGCTGAAGCTGCGCGTTCTTTAACACCGGGGATGCTCTGTAGACGTTTGAATTGTTTCGGGAAATGTTCCTGACACATGGCAATGAGAGCTTGCCTGCATTCTTCGATTTGTCGCCCGATTACGTCTATAAGCTCTGCGTATTGCTTTAATAAACAGATGTCTGCCTGGTGAAAGTCACCCGTTACGGCATCCTTTATGATGTTAAGTTCGTATTTACGTAGAGTTTTTCCATGAATGAGTTTCACCAACTCCTCAGGGGCTGTTATCCCGGTTATTATCGCACGGACGCACTTCTGATAACTTTTTCCATTGACGCGGGATACATAGTTACTTAACCGGAAACCACATCGCTGTAAAGCAGCGTCCAATTTATTGGTGTTATACGTCAGGTCTTCATTCAGGTCGAAGATGCGACGGTTATACTTGCGCATATCCTGCACGGTCTTCTCCGGCACAAAACTTCCCCGAATCAGATGCTTCAACAGACACTCCGCTATCCATTGGGCATCTTTCACATCACTCTTGCGACCGGGAAGCTGCTTTATAAAATAAGGATTTACCAATTTGAGCGACATGCTATCGCACAAGGCATTCCACACCGGAACCCAATAGGTCGAGGTGCTTTCCATTGCCGCCTCTGTCACCCCATGAGAAACCATATCCGAACACATAAGTTGCAAATCCGGAGTTAATGTGCCATAAACATTTGCAAAAATAACGGTCTCTGCAGTGTCCAACACACAGAGATAAACTGTATCTTTGTGCACATCGAGGCCGGCCACGATTCTGTCTTTGTCCATATTTGAGATTTTTTAGTTACACTCCTTAAATATAGGACATTCGTAACAATTAAACAAAGCATGAAGCTGAGTTTGTGGCCCGGCCTCGGTTTTTATTACGCCGGTATAGAAAAACTCGATTTTTCTATATAATTTTGCATTGAGCGAGAGTGAAGCTCTATACTTTAGTCTTATGTAAAGTATAAAATAATTTCGTCGGCCATATAACTAAAAAAAGAACGAAATCATGGCAAGGACAAAAATTGTGCTTTTCAAAAGCAATATTAGAAGAGACGGAAGCGCTGCCCCGTCTGTTTAAGGGTAGCAAAAGAGGACAAAACAAAGTACATCGACTTGCAACTGTCGGCAACGAAAGGGCAATGGGACGAACAGACATCCCGATTTAAAAAAGACAAGCGTGTCAATCCTAACTACGAAAATTACAATGCGTTGCTGAACCGTTATGAAGTCCGAAAAGATGAAATCCTGCAAAAGTTCATGGAGGAACGGGTAAACTGGACGCTTAACCAGTTCGAGGAAGAGTTTCTTGGTATGTCAAAGCAGGGTAAAGTTTATGACTACTTCATGCAACAGGTGGAAAACCTAAAAGCCACAAGGCATATCGGTAATGCAAAGGTCTATGAACGTACCTTGCACATGCTGGTAAAGTACGATGACAAGATTGAGGAACGGCTGTTTTCGGAGTTGGATGTAAGGTACATCAATCGGTTTAATCTTGAGATGGAAAAAGACGGCTGTTGCGGAAACACCCGTAAATACTACCTCAAAACATTGAGGGCGGTTATAAACAAGGCGATAAAAGAGCGTGAAGCCTCATCAAACACCTATCCTTTCGGTAAGGGTGGCTTTGAAATCGGTAAGCTGGCAGAAGAAACAGCCAAACGCTACCTTTCACCACATGATTTGGAGCTGATAAAAAACTCGCCTCAACAAAATCCTGTGTTGGAGTTGTCCCGTAGGGTGTTCCTGTTTTCCTATTTATGTTTCGGTATGAGTTTTATAGATGAAGCCATGCTGACTAAAAACAATATTGACACGTTTGGGACAGAGGAGCATATCGTTTATAAAAGGCAAAAGACACAGAACGCTAAAAATGCAAAGCCTATAACAATACCCGTAACCCCTGCCATAAGAGAACAGTTGGAGTGGTTTAAGGCAAATACTACTTTGACAGGCAACTATTTGCTTCCAATAATAACAAGGGATTATGAGGGGGAACAACTGTATGACCATATCCGTAGTCGTTACAAACGTATAAATGACGGTTTAAAGCAATTAGGCAAGTTGCTTCGTATCCGTATGAGCCTGACCACCTATGTCAGCCGTCATACAATGGCCAACCCGTTGGCGGAATTAAATCAGTGCGTACTTAATCCTACCTATGGGTTTGTTGTTAATGTAATTGATGTATTGTAATGCAGTCAGGGCACTGACTTTGCCCACTATTCGGGCAAAAAGGCCGCATGTTTCTTTTGCGTAGTTCCTGATGACGAGGAACTGGTCTGTAAGTTGTGAGAACAGAGTTTCAATCCTCTTTCTTGCCTTTGCAAAAGGAATGAAGGCCGGCTTCCAGTTCTTTTGGTTGAGCCTGTAGGGACACTCAAGCCTGATGTTGGCCGTCTCGAAGAGGTCAAGCTGGATTTCCGCTCCGATATATCCCTTGTCACCGAATATGCTACAATCGTGGTAAAGCGGCTTGATGTCATTCAGATAGTTGATGTCGTGAACACTCGCCTTGGACAGGTCGTATGAATGTATGACACCGCTTAAGCCACAGAGTGCGTGAAGTTTATATCCGAAGAAGTAACTGCCTTGGGATGCACAATAACCGAAGTCAGGGGCTTTGTGGAAATCACCAATACGTCCCATCTTACATCTCTTACCACGAGCCACACGGCACACTTCTATTGGCTTTGAGTCTATGCAGAAGTAATCCTCGCCACCATCTATATGATTGGCCATGCGGCTGCGTATCTGCTCACAAAGACCACTAACCAACTTGCGGCGGTCGTTGAACTGACGGCGGGAGATAAGGTTGGGGATGGAAGAACGGCACTCCTTCAACTTCGCTTCAAACAGCCAGTTCTCGCTGTCTATCTCCTCAGCCTCGGCAGCCATGCTCAATGCGATGACTTCCAAATCGGAGAAACGAGGCACAGGGCCTGGACGACGAACATTTCCAGCTTCAGTAACTAAATCTTCGGAGAATTCCTTGCATATCTCCAGAATTTTGACGAACTTTGTATACAAGTTGCACATAACGAGATTATATAACTTAAATATTGAATACTCTAAGTTACTAAAAATCTGCGATATATGCAACTTTTTCTTATACATTTTGCCAACTATTTAATTCCGCCAACGGGTTGGCCATGACCTTACAAGGCAATGAAGTTCCCCGTGAAATTATCAGCCAAGCGTTGGGGCATCGTAATCTTACAACGACAAACGTATATCTTGACAGTTTTTCAACAAGCGTATTAGACAGAATAGCTAAAATCCTTTAATTATGAGTATGGCAATAAATATGCCTTTGGGCGGCTTGATAGACAAGTCGCTCAAAGGGGAAGCCCGTTTTGCGCATGAGGAATGGTTGCGCACCTATGTAAAAAGACTGACGAATGGTAATAAGACAAAGCTAAAACAGGCTTTAAATGAGGTGGATGAGGCTATAAACCAATGGCGGGACGGCTTCTTCATATCCACTTATGATGAAAAGTTATCAGCCGTCCGACAAGGCAAACTAAACATGGACAGCCAAGAGTTGGAAGATGTCTATAACGAGGAAACCTATTTGCAAAAAGAGGGCAAAACAGGTTTGGTTGCAGATTTCCTGTATAATTCCATAGCTCAATACGGCTTTATTAATGAACACCACCGTGATGCAATAGAGAGCGCATGGCTGTTTCACGACATGGAGTTTTTGCAACAGCAATGGGAGTATTACGCTTTGGCTCAAATAAGGTCGTTACGGGCAGTCATTGTTTCCATGCTGGGGACAGTACCAACGACATCCGAAACCGAACAACAGAACTCCAAAAGAGAGCCAAAACGGATAGAGGATTATCCCGAAGTGTTTGACATTACGCTTTGTTGTGAACTTACGAACTATGCAAAGGACACTATTTACAAGTGGACCCGTACCCGTGAAATACCTTGTCATCGTTCCGGGACAAACGGGCGCAAACTCGTGTTCAAGCGTGACGAAATCGTAGCGTGGATGACTGCCCGAAAGCAGGAAACCAAGGAGGAATTTATAAAACGAATGGAAAGCCAGTTGGCTGCACGGCTCCGTAAATAGTTAATATGCTTTATTATGTATAACTTTCTATATACATTCCAATCTCACAGCCATGTATGACAAAATCAAATTAATGCTATATGACCTGCCAACGGGGTACGACTGGCAAACAGTCCTGCAACGCATAGTTGTGCAGTCCTACTTTGCTGATGGTACAGGAGGTAGTGGGTTATGGCTTGGACGTAGGGTCATAGCCACTGAAACGTATGTGTCATTCGAGGGCAGTCTTCCTAAATGTCTATGGGGACATAACCTAAATACCTTATCATTAAAGGAAGTAGAGGGACTTATTATGAGGTTAAGTAAGGATTTGGGTGTACCCATGTATAAGGCAGTGGTGGAGTCTGCGGAGTTTGCACATAACATTAGCATGGCAGAGCCTCCTATTATGTATATGCAGAAGTTGGATGCTATGAAAGCATTTAGACCTAATGGTTGGAGTGGTACTAAGTATATGGATAATGGGGAAGTGCGTTGCAAGTTTTATGACAAGATGCAAGAAGCGAAGAAGAAACGTGAACTGCCTAAATATGGAAGAGAGAACTTGCCAAAGAACTTATTGAGGTACGAGGTGACATTTAGCACCAAAGGACTGAGTAGATTGTTTGGCAGGGATATAGTGGCAGAGGAACTTTGGAGTAAACAGGTATTTTGGACACTGGTTGCAGAGTGGTTTGGATATTATGAGGATATGGTGAAACTACCTAATGACTGTTGGGATGTGGATTACCGTATTTTTGAGAGCGCCAAGGACTTTGCCAAGTGGTGCATTTGTATAGCAAATGCCGACCAAAACCTGTCTTATTATGTGAAGCATATCCTTTTTAAACTTCGGGCAAATCCGCAACCCCAAGACCGTGTCCTGCATGGGCAAATACAAAAGAAAATCCAAGAAGCGTTGGAGTGGGGCAAAAAACATCTGGCTCTCCCTAACCTGACCTTGGAACTGACAGGCAAAATAGAACAGTATCTTGCTTGGCTGTTGGAGCAGTCGGCAGACGGTATGAGCATTGCAGAGGAACGACGAATATTCAATACAGCCTGTTAGTCCTCTCCCTAATCAAGTAAGGCTTGGTAATCATCAAAGGGTGTAAACTTCACTTTCCTAAGTTTACTCTTCGGGTGATTATCAAGCCTTATCTTTTAAATGAGGTGTCTGTTAGTCGTGCATAGTCAAAAACTTATCAGATACAATTAAACGTACTCGGTGGAGTATAATAATGGCTTAAACGCTCTAATACGAGGCTGCTTAACTCTATGTGATAAGGCGGTTATGCTCGGTCGATAGAATGAATACAGGTTGTAAGTAAAGGGGAGGCAACACTCTTAAATCTTCACTGTATGATGATAAACTTATGTAATGACAGGATATTACGTCATAGAGGGCTTGCAATGTGGGGGACAGGAATGTCATGCAGCATCTAAAAACGAATGGAATGTAATCGAATGGTAAGGTCTGTTTGAGGTCGTGGGTATGATGATGAGGCTGTTTCGAGGCATCCATAAAAGATACGACATTCTGAAATGTAACAGTCTCATCGGAGTTCCCTTCCTAAAATCTTGTGAACTATCAATAAATGAGTAAATTTGTTCCACGACATCCCTAAAAACGTTTGTAGAACGCTGGATTTTAGTTATATTTGTCCCGCTAACAGGTTAAAGACCTGTTGGTGACATATTAATTAAAGTAATTAGCTCCTTATAATCAACCATAACTACTTATAACTAACTACGTCTAATACTCTGATTTTCAACGCTATTTGATTTTTAACACTTTCCGAGTGCTTTTTGGCAGTTCCCGATTTTCCACATATTTTTGCAGCGTATTTCTACCGTGGAGAATTTGCGGAGCTTTTATTTTGTCATGCCGTGAACATAGTTGACATGAATTTACAACTGGTTACAATGGATGACAAATTTGAGGTTGATATGCAGAAAGCGTAATATCGTGGACTAAGTTGACAAAAGTTGTCAATGGTTCACTTCCGTTTACTTCCTCGGTGGAATACTCAAATGATGTAGAACAAAACAATATCAAAGAGTATGAGACCAACAAGAAAATGTGAATTTTGCGGCAAGCCATTTGTACCACGGAGCGGTATGCAGAAATACTGCTCCGAGGAATGTCAGGCAGAGGCAAAACGTCTTAGGAAGAAAAGACAGCAGGAATTGATTAACGGCATTGAACCTATCATGGATCTGCAACATCAGGAGTATCTTACATTCTCAAAGGCAGCTGTGCTGATGGGATGCACCCGACAGTATATCTACAAACTTGTGGCTAACAGCAAGTTGAAGGCTTCCCGATTGAGCAGCAGAATGGCTTTTGTCAGAAAGTCGGATATTGAGAAGATGTTTGAGAACAACCCTTACAAGCGTGTTATTCCATATAGCAAGAGCAAACCAAAGGGCAAATCAAAGGCTGCAAAGAAAGCCGAGAAGCAAGAACCTACAATAGGGAAAAAGGAGAATGAAGTGCTTGACTATTATTCGGGTGAGGAAGTTATGTCCATTTATAAGGTCAAGAAGTCTTGGCTCTACACTTCCGCCAAGCGCAACCAGATACCGATGTGCCGTATCGCTGGCAAGAACTATTACAGCAAACGGCATATTGACGAGTTTTTCGGTACTGGCGTTGACCTCAACAGCATTACGGAATGGGTGACGGCTGATGAGGTGGAGACAACCTTTTCTATGAGCAAGTCTGCACTTCGGGCATATACCTATCGTCATAAGATAGCGACCAAGCGAGAGTACGGACGCACTTATTACTCCAAGTATTATTCGTTGTTCTATCTTGAAGAATAGTGAGACCTATGTGAAACGTGTGAACTATGCGACCGATGGGAGTAGTGAGAAGAATGGCATGATTTCAATAGTGGCGTAAAGGGAAATGACGCTTTTTGAAGTACTAAAGGGCGTTTTGCCATTTCTTTTATATCATGCTCACTTTTATCTGTAGGTACTACAGTTTCAGACTTGTCATTGTAAGAGAGTGACGTTAGTAGAAATGTCACAAAGAAAATCCAAAAATGTCTCATTGGCTAACAGGCTTAAATGCTTCTTCTACTATCAAATCACGAATATGACCATACTTCTCTGTTGTAATTTCACGAAGTTGTTGGTCAATTAAGTCATTACAGAACTGCTTGACTATATTCTCGTCAAGCGCACCGTCTTTCGATTCAAAAATCACACAGACCTGTTTATCATTACTTGGCATTGTATTCTGATAAACAAAGTACTTGTCTGTATATCTGTAAATCGTAGCAGTTATAGCCTTTTCACTATATAAGTTCAAGTCAATGATTACTTGAAAACCACCTTTGTCTGTTTTTGTAATTGGAACTTTAATACAACTCATACCAACTATTCTTCTTTTTGCCAACGGCTACCATATTGGCATGATTAACAAATGGTTGGTATATATACATGAAAACGTGGAGCCAGTCCTGTCACTCGTTCCACAGTGTAAAGGCTCTGGCATCGCCCAAGTTGTCGAAACGAGCAACGCCGAAAGCCCCACGCCTGTGTACGTATATAGAAAGCACTCTCGACAATGAACGATAAATCGTCCAAAGCCAATGAGGGCTGTATACAATACACCTCATGAGGCGTTCCCGTTGCTTTGTTCTTGACAACTTTTGCTCGAACTGCCAGATTCTTACACTGTCAAAACCAAAGCGTACAGTTACGCCTTATATGTATATATGTCTGCCCAACCTCTGCCCATCGGGGCTTTCGGTATGGGTATAGACAACACAAAGGTAACAATTTTACATCAGAATCTGTTTTGTTTGGCTGACAAAACGTGATTTTACCACCTGATTTAACATTATTAAATATAAATATGTCAAAGAATTCCACTTTTGCATGATTTTTCTCGTTAAAAAGTTTGTATTCTCAATGATTATTCGTATCTTTGCATCGTCAGTTCCCACCAAGCCTCTCAACGATGCTCAAATGCGTGGGGCTTTTTTGTATATATACGTTCACTCTCAAAATACGCTAATGGAAAGATTACCGCACTTTACGAAACATTATATGGCAGAGACAGACTTGGTGGCTCTGTTGGAAAGTCGTGGACTTGTCATTTCTGATGAGACTAAAGCGGTGCGGTATTTGGAGAGCATTGGGTATTATCGTCTTTCCGCTTATATGTACCCATTCTTGAAAGTTCCAAAGGAATCCCATCAATATAAAGAGGGGGCAACTTTTCAGCAAGTGCTGAATCTCTATCGCTTCGACAAAAAGTTGCGTATGCTTCTTCTCAATGAGATTGAGAAAGTAGAGATAGCTATTCGTCGTGCCATTATGAATATTCCAGTGCAGATGACAGGAGACATTTATTGGCTGACAAATTCCATTCACTTTGCCAACCAACGAACTTTTCAAGAGACCACGAACACCATTGACAGAGAATACGCTAAATCAACAGAAGAGTTCATCAAGCATTTCAAGAACAGCTATTGCGACCCATATCCTCCATCATGGATTTTGGGAGAGTTGCTGACAATGGGCAATGTGAACATGGTTTATCGTAATATGAAAGCAGATAAGATACGTAAGCGCATCTCGCATTACTTCGGTTTGCAGCCAATTGTCTTGGAATCTTGGATAACATCTTTGACCTTGTTGCGAAATGCCTGTTGCCATCATTCAAGGGTGTGGAACAAGGTAAGTTCAATCATGCCTGTTTCTCCAAGAAGAATTGCACATCTTTGGATTACCCTGCCATCAAACCCTCAAAGAGTATATTTCACAATCTGCATCATCAAGTATTTCCTTGACATCATATCACCTAACAATGATATGTTGGGAAAGATGCACACGCTATTTTCCAATTATCCAGAGATAGATCTGGCAGCTCTTGGATTTCCGAATGGATGGGAGAACGAACCGTTATGGACACAACGGATGTAAGTGTTCTTGCCCAAAGAATTCAAGAATTGGAAAAGGAAAACGCCAGACTTAAAGCGATTCTTGACAAGAATGGGATAGAATATAAATATTTAGAACACAGAACCTGTGAAACTAATCAGACGGAAGTAACACCTGTTTCCACTTGTCAATTCACTTTACAAGAAAAGGTAGCCATATTCCAAAACTTGTTCCAAGGTCGAGATGATGTTTTTGCCAGGCGTTGGTATAGCAGTACAACTCAAAAGTCTGGCTATCAACCATTATGCAAGAGAGAATGGAATCGTGAGTTTTGCGACAAGCGAAAATACAAGTGTGCGGATTGTCCCAACAGGCAGTTCGCTCCTTTGACATATAACGACTATTTCAATCATCTTGCAGGAAAGGATGCTTGGGGGCGTGATGTTATCGGACTTTATCCAATACGAAAAGACAACACTTGTCGTTTCCTTTGTACAGATTTTGATGACAAGAGCTGTGAGCATGGTTACAAGAATGATGTGCTCGCTTTTGTAAATGTTTGCAAAACTTGGAATGTACCATGCTATATCGAACGTTCACGTTCTGGTAATGGTGCTCATGTGTGGATATTCTTTGGAACGCCAATTACAGCTTTCAAAGCACGCAAGTTGGGAAATGCTATTCTTACAGAGGCAATGAATAATGATGTCCATTTGTCTCTCAAATCATACGACCGTTTCTTTCCTAACCAAGACACCTTACCCGAAGGAGGACTTGGCAATCTTGTTGCCTTGCCACTGCAAGGTATGGCAAGGCGCAAAAGAAACAGCGTGTTTGTTGATGAAGATTTCAATGCGTATGCTGACCAATGGGATGTGTTATCACAAATACATAAGTTGTCGGAAGGAGAGCTTGATTGGTTGTTACGGAAGCATACTGTACCAACATTGGGTGAACTTTCAAAGACCAGCGAAGCAAAGCCTTGGGAAACACCTCAAATAGATGCGACGCAAACAGACAACTATCCAAAGCAAATAGTTCTGACAAGAGCGAACATGCTTTATATTCCTTTGGCAAACCTATCTGCAAAATGTGTGAACGTATTCAAACGTATAGCAGCGTTTCGCAACCCCGAATTTTACGAGAAGCAAGGAATGCGCCTTTCTACTTACAATATTCCACGCATTATTTCGTGTTCGGATATGAAAGACGACTACCTTGTCCTTCCTCGTGGTTGCGAGGATGCGGTTTGTGACATCCTAACACAGCATGATGTCAAGATTACAATCTCCGACAGAACAAATCATGGACGTAGTATCAATGTTACGTTCAGGGGAGAACTTCGAGAAGAACAGCAAAAGGCAATGGAAGCCTTTGATGAGCATAATATCGGCACTTTGTCTGCAACAACTGCGTTTGGAAAGACTGTGTTTGCCATAGGAATGATTGCAAAGAGAAAGGTCAACACACTAATATTGGTTCACAACAAGGCATTGCTTGAACAATGGAAAGAGCGGTTGGAAACGTTCCTCAAAATAGACGAAACAATAGAAGAACCAGAAACAAAACGAGGCAGGAGAAAAAAGAAGTCTTCCGCCATTGGCTGCTTACACGCAGGCAAGAACTCGCTGCATGGCATAATTGATATTGCTTTGATACAATCTTGTTTGAACGATGGCGAAGCAAAGCCATTTGTCAAAGATTACGGCATGGTTATAGTCGATGAATGTCATCATGTTTCCTCTGTCAGTTTTGAGCAAGTGCTTCGACAAGTAACAGCTACCTATGTCTATGGTTTGACTGCGACTCCAATCAGAAAAGACGGTCATCAACCTATCATCTTTATGCAATGTGGAAAGATTAGATTCATATCTGATGCCAAGAGCCAAATGGAAAACCAAGGTTTCAAACGCTTGTTGATTCCGAGATTCACAACATTCAGAAATATTACATCAGATAGTAAGACTTACGTTCAAATTACACAAGACCTGTCTGAAGATGAAGTTAGAAATGAATTCATTATAGAGGATGTGAAGACTGCCATTCAAAATGGACGAACTCCGTTAGTGCTTACAACTCGTACTGCCCATGTAAGAGTGTTAGCGCAAATGCTAATTCCATTTGCCGACCATGTAATCCAACTCGTTGGTGCAGACTCTGCTAAAGAAAAACGTCTTGCACTACAAAATCTACAATCAATGTCCACATCAGAATCACTTGTGATTGTGGCAACAGGAAAGTATGTAGGTGAAGGTTTCGATTATCCTCGCCTTGATACTTTATTCCTTACTATGCCTATAGCCTGGAAAGGAAACGTGGAGCAATATGCTGGGCGTTTACATAGAGAATATGCAGGAAAGACCGAAGTGCGTATTTATGATTATGTGGATATTCATGTTCCTCTTTGCGACTCTATGTATCGTAAACGTTTGAAAGGGTATTCAAAAGCTGGATACGGAAAGAATGTGGCATCATCCACATTTGACAAAAATCCCCAAGAACTTATATATGAACGAAACAATTACGAAGCGCCATTCCGTAATGATTTGTCAAAAGCCCAGCACTCTGTTGTTATTGCTGTTCCAAAAGTGAAGTTTAAATACAAACCTGCCATTATATCAGCTCTTACAAATCTTCTTCATGAAGGTGTAGCTGTGGCTGTACATATCAAAGAGGAAGGGGCTAATGAGATGGAACTGGCAAAAGCAGGAATAGATGTGGTGTGCAACAAGGTACAAACCTTACAATGCGCTATCATAGACAAATCTATTGTTTGGTATGGGAATATAAACTTCTTTGGCTGCAACTCTGAAACAAACAATGTCATGCGAATTGTTGACTACAAAATAGCCAACGAAATGATAGATATTCTATACTCTGACTCGGGAAATGATGTAAATGGAAGTTAAATACGTTAAATATCACCCATTTCGTATCTATATAGAATCCACATTGTCACTTTTTCTACCGTTTAGAGCGTAGAATACTGATAATCAATCAGTAATAGATACTACTCCTGGAAGCGTTTAGCTTTATCCCGTTTTAGAAATTCTGGTAAAATTTCATGTGGTACAGGGATAGACGATACAAACGTTCATGCTAATCTTTTATATATCAGTGATATATATGGCTTGGCGTGGGGTGTCGTTTTATCTTGTACCACGGGTTTACCAGAGCCTCTAAAACAGATAATTCTAACAGCCTCACGCTTTCTTTTTATATAAACCTTTCCTATTGGGGCTGTGGGGAGCAAATCACAGTATTATGAAAAAGTTTCTTGTGATATGGATTGTTGCTGCTGTGTTAATAAGCTGTAATAGTAAGAATGTTCATCAAGAACCTGTACCAACAAGTGGAGAACTTATTGATATAGGAGTAAGATTGATTAATGCATACTCCACTTTAGTTAATTTAGGGGGTGAAGCAAATGTCAGCCTTGACAATCTTGAGGCTGTCTTAAAGCATTACGAAAACAAATATCCCTATTTCAAAAAGAATGATTCGATACCTTTAGGACAAGGAATAAGGTGTGAAGCTATGACAGCAGATTCAATATCATTTAGTTATTGGGCATATCATGTAAAAGATTCCATTCAGTTCTCAATTACAATCCAAGCTCCTCTATTTATAGGGAAAGGTGAGCCAATGGCTTTACTGGATACTTTAATCGACAAATCATTAGATTTGAGCTTAATAGGAACATATAAAGACCTATACGAACTTCCTGACCTTATGTATTATATCAAGGGAAGCAAATCACACCCGTTACATGGGAAATTTTGGGGTACAGGCTGTATGATAACAGCGTTTTACAATAAGGATATGGAAAAGACTTACAGCGAGTTAAGAGAGTATTGTAAACGATATAATCGTATGAGATAATTAGGGCTTCTGACATTTCAATTATAAATCCATAATGTTTATGAATAGAATATTTATTATTTATGTATCATTACTCTCCAGCTCTCTTTGTGCTCAAAATGTACTTCCACGTCAAGCCCCTATTGATAAAAGATTGAAATCTTCACAGGAAAAAATGTTTAAGCCTAATGAAAAGCTATCAGAAGATACGATTTTTCTAAATAGGTCTAAATATGACCAACGTAATAATGAGGAAGGAATTTGCTATGGTAGAGATGAATTGGGAGCAATTCTTTCAGAAGATATTTTTTATGATATAGACATTGAAAATAGACGCTTGACACCTCTTTTAAAAAAAACTTATCAAAATTCAGATGAGGGAAAAATGCGGCTCGTTGAAATTAAGGCTAAAAAGCGGCAGGTATTTGAGTCAATCATCTGTTGGGAAATGTCTCCTTCGAAAATTGTTTATGATTTGAATCGAAAGGCTCTTAAGCTGACGTTTGCGAATTTGAAATATGGTCATAGTAGATTTATTCCTAAGAAGAATGAAGTATATCAATCAGTACTAAAACTTGGTGAAAATTATGTGATGTATATTCCATGTTCTGAAGATTTAGCCTTAATAGCTGAAGAGAAACAACCGATTGTTCAACTTTGTTTCAAACTGTCTCAAAATGATATTATAGGATATAATATAGGAGAATCCCCTATTATGGTAAATACTAAGTTACCGTCTTTGCGTGTGAAAGTTCAGAATGTCATCTTTTACGATTTACTATCTAATAAGCCTTTGTTTGTTTATTGATACAAAATATAGGTATTCAAAGGGGGCTTAAGGCTTCTAATGGAGCGTATAAGATAGGGGTAGGGCAATAGTTGTCCTACCCTGTTTGTTATAATAGGTTTGCTTCTATTAGAAGAGCAAAAGAACTAATATCCATTCAGTGTATTGGTGAAAAACAATTCGCTAATATTGCGAATTTTACAATTATATGTTACCTTTGTATTATTAAAGAACAAATGCATGAATGTAGAATTTGAAAAAGAGTATTTGGTAGAACTTTACGAAAAAGGAAAGACTGATGATAAGAAACATCGATTTCAGCCTCAAATTATCAATGGCTATTTGAAGTGTGTTAAGGCTCTATTGAATGCTTCCCGAATGGAAGATTTATATCAATATAGAGCTTTGAACTATGAAAAGTTGAAAGGTGATAAAAAAGGCCTTTCTTCTTTGCGTATCAATGACCAATATAGGTTGGAATTTCGGGAAATTACCAATGCAGGCAATCAAACAGTTGTAGAAATATGTTCTTTGGTAGATATTACGAATCATTATAAATAGGAACTATGAGTATAACAGCGAACAATTTACAATCATTCCGTCCCTACCATCCGGGAGAACTGGTTAAGGAAGAATTGGAATGCAGAGGCATAAAACAAAAAGACTTTGCAAAGAAGTTTGGTTTGTCTTATTCCGCTTTAAATGAGACGTTAAATGCAAAACGACCAATAACCACTGAGTTTGCTTTGCTCTTAGAGGCGGCTTTAGGTATCAATGCCGATTTGCTTGTAAGGATGCAAACAGACTATAATATACAAGTGGCACGAGAAAATAATTCTTTACTTGAAAAGTTGAATAAAATAAAGAAGATAGCTGCTGTATTTTAAAGTGGATTCAGAAAACGCACTTGTAAACTCTTAAATGCAATAATGCAAACCGCACCTAACAAACCGCAATAATAGGATTAAATAAGCCAAGTTTCCCGAAAGCCTTATTCGTAGGATATTCGCAGGTAAAAAATAAGGAGTTAAGCAAATGCTTAACTCCTTGATTTATATATTGTTGTATTTTTATTATCGGTAATCTTATTCAATTCCCCCAGACGTGTACTCTAACCGGGCTGAGCTACACCCCGAATTGCGGATGCAAAAGTAATGCTTTATTTTGAAACAGCAAATATTTTATCCATTTTTTAATGAGGATAAAATTTGTAGCTCGTTGATGAATAGCTTGCCTACTTATGCCGCTTGTTCAAAATAAACCTATTGAAAGACTGATGGCTGATAATCATCGGCACATCGTACATAAAAATAAATTCGGCAGTAAAACGAGTTTATTGCCGAATTTGTATTCCGTATAAAGTCACTACGCTTCTACTTCTTAATGATTGTGGTTGTTCTACACATCCGATTTTTACCTTACGTTTGATGATAAGTTGTTCCACTTGTTCTATCTTTTTCTTTTCATGGCGTAGCCCTTTATCAGTTAGTTTATTTTGCGTTGTTATTTCCTATTCTGTTTTTCTTTCATCATTTCCGCTTGCTGTTTCTGCATGGCTTCCAACCGAGCTGCAAAACCGGTTTTTTTCATCTTTTTAGGGTCTTTCTTATTGGCTTCCAATTGTGCAAGGAGGGCTCCCTCATTAGTCATCTTACGCATAACGAGAGTCGTCGCCACACTGATCAATGTGGATAGGAAGTAATAATAGTTCAATCCCGAAGGATAATCATTCAAGATGAAAAGGAACATGATGGGCATTAAATAGGACATCCACTTCATGGCCGCCATTTGCGGGTTAGCTCCGGTGTCTTGCTGCTGCATCATATACTTCGTGTTCAGGATGTTGGTAATTGTCATCAGCAGACAGAACAGACTGAGGTGACTTCCCATGAATGGAATGTGGAAGGGAAAGTTTATCACCGCATCGTAAGTGGAAAGGTCGTCTGCCCACAAAAAGCTTTGCTGACGGAGCTCTATGGCACTTGGTACAAACATGAACAGGGCCATCAGAATGGGGAACTGTATCAGCATGGGCAAACATCCTCCCATCGGACTGACGCCATACTGACTATAAAGCGCCATGACTTCCTGTTGCTTTTTCATGGCATCTTCCTGCTTGGGGTATTTCCGGTTTATCTCGTCAATCTTTGGTTTCAGAACGCGCATCTTGGCAGATGAAATGTAAGTTTTCCAAGTTGTGGGAAATACCACGATTTTTACAATCAACGTCATCAGTAGCAGCACGATACCCATACTCAGTCCCCAACCGGACAACCAGTCAAAGATATTGATGGTAAACCACTTGTTTATCCAACGAATGAGAGGCCAGCCCAGATAAACCAATCGATTCAATTCCCATTGCTTGTCCAGTTTTTCATCTACAGCGCTGAGTGTCTTGTAGTGATTGGGCCCGAAGTAAAAGTAGAGTTTTGTGGGCTCTTGTCCGCTTGGGTCGAACTTGGTACTCATCTCGGCAGAATAATCTTTTATATAGCCACTGCCTTGCGCATCCATTTGCGAAGACAATTTTGTCTTTTCAAAATGAGTATCGGCAAGGAAAACAGAAGAGAAGAACTGGTTTTTGAAGGCTATCCATTCCAGCTGTTCGGGCACCTCCTTACTGTCATCCTTGTTGGCAGAGAGATAGTCGGTTCCATCGTTGCTTATTTTGTAGGTCAGCTCGGACAGCCGGTTCTCATATGTATATCCTTTCTCAATCTGACGAGCACGTTGCCACCATTCTATGTCCACAGAGTTGTGCGTAGAAGCCAGCTTATCGCTCAAATTAATGGCTTGAATGGTGAAGTCCACTAAGTAAGAGTCGTGACGCATGGCATAGGTGAAATCTATGTACCCGACACTATCGGCGGACAGACGCATGGTGACACTGCTATCTGTGCGTTGTACTGCCGTAAAGTAATAGTCCTTTGTTTGAATGGTTTCTTTTTTGTTATAAAACAAAAAGTTCATGGAGGCATCATTGCCGCTGAATAGAGTGACAGGAGTAGTTTTGTCTTGTCCCATATACTCTTTCAGGGTGACCGAGGCAATGCGTCCACCCTTGGCGTCTATGGCAATCTCTGCCAATTTGTTGCTAATGACGACTTGCGAGTCAGTGCCTTGGCGGGCATTAAAGAAGAGGGCTGTGGAGTCGATGCTTGCCGTTGTTTCTTTTTCATTAGCCAGCGCAGCTTCCGACTTGGCTTTAAGTGCCTCCTGACGCTGCTGCACTTGAGCAATGGAGTCATAATAGCGTTGCTGTGCTTCTAACTGCTCCTGACTCGGACGACTCAGGAAGCTGAATCCCACTAATAAAATCGCTATCAGTACAAGACCTGTGATGGTATTTTTATCCATATTATAGATTCTACTGTTTGACTATAAATTATTGTTTAGATGATTGACTACTTTTCTCATTCTCGATAGCGGCTTTTACAAAGGAAACGAACAGAGGATGTGGATTGAGTACCGTACTACTGTATTCCGGATGGAACTGTGTGCCGACAAACCATCTCAGGGAGGGAATCTCAACGATTTCCACCAAGTCTGATTCCGGGTTGATTCCGGTACATTTCATGCCGGCGGCTTCGTATTCTTCTTTATAGGTACTATTGAACTCATAGCGATGTCTATGGCGTTCTTGAATATGCTCAACGCCATATGCCTCGTAGGCTTTACTGCCCTTTTGCAACACACATTCATAAGCACCCAAACGCATGGTACCGCCCATATTGGTGATGGACTTCTGTTCTTCCATGATGTCAATGACGTTATGAGGAGTCTTCTCATCCATTTCGCGGCTGTTGGCATCGGCATAGCCCAGCACGTTGCGTGCGAACTCTATGGCGATGGACTGCATGCCCAGGCAGATGCCAAAAGTAGGAAGGTTGTGTGTACGGGCATATTTGATGGCAATGAGTTTTCCGGGAATACCTCTCTCGCCGAAACCCGGACCGATGAGTACGCCCGACATGCCTTTCAAGGCCTCACCCACATTCTCCTCGGTAAGCTTCTCGCTGTTCACAAAGTCTACTGACACCTTACGGTCGTTGTATGTTCCGGCTTGAGAAAGTGCTTCACGGATGGATTTATAAGCATCCTGCAAGTCGTATTTTCCTACAAGAGCTATGTGCAGAGGTGCTGTCTTTTCAGCCTTGTGCCGACGCTCGAGGAAAGTGTGCCAAGGTCCTAATTTCGGCAACTCGCCCACGGGTAGCCCCATTTTGTTAAGAATGGTGACGTCCAGTCCTTGTGCTTGCATAAGGATGGGCACTTCATAGATGGTAGGAGCATCAATGCTTTGCACCACAGCATTTTCATCAACATTACAGAATAGAGCCACTTTCTTGCGCAATCCGGATCCCAATTCGTGTTCGGTGCGCAATACAAGGATGTCGGGTTGTATACCGGCGCTCTGCAACTCTTTTACCGAATGCTGTGTAGGCTTGGTCTTAAGCTCTCCGGCTGCCGCAAGGTAGGGTACATAAGTAAGATGTACGCACAATGCATCTTTACCCAACTCCCATTTAAGCTGGCGGATACTTTCAAGGTAGGGCAGAGATTCGATATCTCCTACCGTGCCACCGATTTCGGTGATGACAAAATCGAACTTGTGCTTGTTTCCCAACAACTTCACATTCCGTTTTATTTCATCCGTAATGTGCGGAATCACCTGAATGGTCTTTCCTAAATAGTCACCTCTGCGTTCCTTGTCAATAACGCTTTTATAGATGCGTCCTGTCGTGATATTGTTCGCTTTGGTGGTCTGAATGCCTAAAAAGCGTTCATAATGCCCTAAGTCAAGGTCTGCTTCATGGCCGTCTACCGTGACGTAGCATTCACCGTGCTCATAGGGGTTCAACGTACCCGGGTCGATGTTGATATACGGGTCAAACTTCTGGATGGTTACTGTATAACCTCTTGCTTGCAGCAATTTACCGATGGAGGATGATATAATGCCCTTGCCTAAAGAGGAGGCGACGCCACCGGTCACGAAAATATACTTTGTTTCTCCCACAACTATATTGTTTTTTTAATTCATCAAGCATATTGATTAAAGTAGATGGGCTTGTAAAAATACGCCTTTCTAATAATGGATTCTCACTTGAGCCACCCTCTTGCTTAAAAAGCGCAAAATTAAGAAAAAAAGAAGAAGTAAGAAAGTTTCGATGAAACAATTCTAAAAAAATGCGATTTGAACCGAACTGCTGCTCACGACTTTTTCTTGTGGGTTTTCTATGCATTCTAAAGTTTTTAGGCTATTTTTGCGCACAAATTTAGAGAATTAAGAGACTTATGAAGAATAGACATATCACTGCTTGGGTGATTGCCGCCTTGTTTTCATCGCCGATAGCGGCTTACAATACTTGGGATGCTACTCCGAAAAATATGCAGTCAGAAATGAGTGTTCCGGTTGATACGTTGACAGGAATCATGAAGGATTACATGATATTAAAGCTGAAACCGCAAGAAGAATATTACACGATGGATACAGTATCTCTCTTATACGAGAAATACATCGGTGTGTTGGACTACTTGAACGACCCTTCCACACCGGAACGCTATATAGCTGTCAATCCCGACTATTATCGGCTGTTCATCCCTCTTACCTATTATAGTGCTCCCATGAAACGCCTTTCCAAAGTAGAGTGGAAGCCGGATGTGACAGATGCGGAGCGTCAAATGGCTTCCGATTGGCTTCCGTTCGATACGTTAAGCTTCACTTCAAAGGAGCGTGTCAACCGGTTGGTAGACGGCACGTTGCTGAATACCTATGTGAACTATCCCCAATTTGTGCTCAATACCGAACAGGAGATAATGAAAGGACGTGTTTTTCGGGATAACATAGAAAAGGAGGTGTCTTCAAAACCTTCGGTGCTGAAACTCTTTGCGCAAGAAGATGCGGCAGGAGTGAAGGAGGAGGCAGATGTGATTATACGTAAACCCAATTGGTGGCTGTTCGGCGGAAACGGTTCTTTGCAATTCACTCAGAACTATATTTCCGAGAATTGGTACAAAGGCGGTGAAAGCACGAATGCACTGTTCGCCAATCTGCAACTTTTTGCCAACTACAACGACAAGGAAATGGTGCAATGGGAAAACCTGCTGGATGTGAAAGTGGGCTTCAGTTCAGCTCCTTCGGATACATGCCATAACTATATGGTGAGCACTGACCAGATTCGTCTTTACAGTAAATTAGGCATTCAGGCCGCACATAATTGGTACTACACCATTTCTACGGACATGCGTACGCAGCTTTTCCGTAGTTACAAGAAGAACACCAACGACCTCGTAGCGTCTTTTCTTGCACCGCTCGATTGGTCTACCAGTGTGGGTATGGATTATAAATTGAAAAAGAAACGATTCAATCTTTCTGTATTCATGGGCCCTTTGACCTATATGCTGCGCTATGTGGGCAACGACGAGGTCAATGAGGAAAGCTTTGGTTTGAATAAAGGACGGCGAATGAAGCACAACTTCGGTTCGCAAGTACAGCCCACATTCTCGTGGATTATCGTTCCGTCTATCGTACTGAATTCTCGTGTCGATTTCCAGACCAGTTACGAATGGACACGCGTGGAGTGGGAGAACACCCTGAACTTTGTATTGAACCGTTATTTATCTACCAAACTCTATGTGCATGCTCGCTATGATGATAGTTCCAAACCGAAATCAGGAAACAGTTATTTTCAAGTAAAAGAACTGCTCAGCTTTGGAATAAACTACAAATGGTAATGTGATAAAATAGGAAAATAATTTTATAAATAATATCTCTGTTTTCATTCTTTTTACAACGTAAAAGCGTTATCTTTTCTCACTCCTATACAGAGGGTAGATCAGTATACGACTGATGTACCCTCTGTCGTATACTGATGTGGCATCAGTCGTATACTTGATCTACCACTTGCCGAAAGGTATTCTGGCAAAGGCTTTCGGTTCATGCCCCAATGGTTGGATAGGGAGGATTTCTTACTTGGAAATGTTATTACATACCCATCGTTTTGCTTTACAATTTTATCATGGATATCTATGGGGATTATTAAAAGGGAAGAGGTGGTGGGAGAAGCTTTGAAGCAAAATTCATTCACTCGCGTACCAGGGCTGTCTTTCATTATTCCCGAATGGAAATATGATAGAAAAAACATGCAAAAATGGAAAAAGAACGTTATCGCACCCATAAAAAAGCCCTTTCTCCCTTGTAGTTCATAAATTATATGTAAATTTGCCGCGATTTGTAATGCACACTTTGCAAAATGGCGAATACTATCATAAGACATCAAGGTATTGTGGAAAACATAAGCGACTCTCATCTTCAAGTGAGAATTGTTCAAGCTTCAGTATGTGCGTCGTGCAGCGTAAAGGGACAGTGTAGCTCTGCTGATACGAAAGAGAAGCTGATCGATGTGTTTGACATGAATGCCGCTCGCTATTGTCCCGGCGACCAAGTATGGGTGATAGGGCAGCTTTCTATGGGAGCAATGGCCGTTTTGCTGGCTTTTGTCCTTCCTTTTCTCGTTTTAATTATCTCGTTATTTGTCCTTATGGCTGTTTGGAATGACGAATTATTCGCGGCTATTGGTTCGTTAGGGCTTCTTATACCTTATTATTATATCTTATGGCTGAACAAGTCGCGCATGGGGAAGAAGTTCTCATTCTCAATACTACCGATGAACTAACTAATAAAACAAATAATTAATAAATGACTAATTTATGAATGTAATTCTGATTGCAGTGATTTCGCTGGGAGCCATAGCGCTGGTGTCAGCCGCTATCCTTTACGTTGCTTCCAAGAAATTCGCCGTGTATGAAGATCCGCGAATTGCTCAGGTAGGCGAAGTACTTCCTCAGGCGAACTGCGGTGGATGTGGTTACCCCGGTTGTAGCGGATTTGCAGATGCCTGCGTGAAGGCCGGTTCTTTGGAAGGTAAATTCTGTCCGGTGGGTGGACAACCTGTCATGGACAAGATTGCCGGTATCCTGGGATTGGATGCCGCAGCTGCCGACCCTCTGGTTGCAGTGGTGAGATGTAATGGAACATGCGCCAATCGTCCCCGGCTGAACCAATACGACGGTGCCATGAGTTGTGCCATCGCCGCTTCGCTCTATGGTGGTGAAACAGGTTGTAGTTATGGCTGTTTGGGATGTGGTGATTGTGTGGCTGCTTGTAAGTTCGATGCCATACACATGAACTCCGAAACCGGACTTCCGGAGGTGGATGAATCCAAATGTACGGCTTGCGGAGCATGCGTCAAGGCATGTCCCAAAACTATCATAGAACTGCGTCCGCAAGGTAAAAAGTCGCGCCGTGTCTATGTGCAGTGTGTGAACAAGGATAAGGGTGCTGTGGCCCGTAAAGCCTGTACCGTGGCATGTATCGGTTGCGGCAAGTGCGTCAAGGCATGTGCATTCGATGCCATTACACTGGAAAACAATCTTGCTTACATTGACCCTTACAAGTGCAAGCTGTGCCGCAAGTGCGAAGAGGCATGCCCGCAAGACACTATCATTGCCCTGAACTTCCCACCGCGCAAGCCGAAAGCTGAAACGGTAGCCGCTCCTGCCACAGAAAAGAAAGTGGAAGCTGCTCCCGTAGCCGCCGAATCTCCCAAGACAATCGAAGCTCTTGCCCAAGAGGCTCCTAAGTCAGAGGCATAAATAAACGAATAAAAAACGATTAAAATACAGAATTGTATGTTGAAGACATTTTCAATCGGTGGAGTTCATCCACACGAAAATAAACTTTCAGCTCATCAACCCATTGTCAAGGCAGATGTTCCGGCAAAGGCTGTCATCTTGCTGGGACAGCATATTGGTGCCCCTGCCAAGCCCATAGTGGCCAAAGGCGATGTAGTGAAAGTAGGTACAAAAATTGCCGAACCCGGTGGTTTTGTATCGGCTGCCATTCACTCTTCGGTCAGCGGGAAGGTGGCTAAGATTGACACAATTATAGATGCCAGCGGTTATGCGAAACCTGCTGTTTTTATTGATGTAGAAGGGGATGAGTGGGAAGAGTCCATTGACCGTAGCGAGACGTTGGTGAAAGAGTGCACCCTCAGCGCAGAGGAAATCGTGAAGAAGATAACTGAAGCAGGTATTGTGGGATTGGGCGGAGCCTGTTTCCCCACACAGGTTAAATTGTGCCCTCCTCCCGCATTCAAAGCCGAATGCGTCATCATTAACGCTGTGGAATGCGAACCTTATCTGACAGCTGACCATCAGTTGATGCTGGAGCATACAGAGGAAATTATGGTAGGGGTATCCATATTAATGAAAGCGGTGAAAGTAAACAAAGCTTTCATCGGCATTGAGAATAACAAGCCCGATGCTATTCAATTGATGAGCAAAGTGGCATCTACCTATGCAGGTATCGAAGTCGTGCCTTTGAAAGTGCAATATCCGCAAGGAGGTGAAAAGCAGCTGATTGATGCAGTTATCAGCCGTCAGGTGGCGGCAGGTGCACTGCCCATCTCGACCGGAGCAGTTGTGCAGAATGTCGGTACGGCATTTGCCGTATATCAGGCGGTTCAAAAGAACAAGCCTTTATTTGAGCGCGTCATCACCGTTACCGGAAAGTCGCTGTCCAGACCTTCCAATTTCCTTGCCCGAATCGGCACACCTATGCAACAGCTCATTGAAGCTTGTGGTGGCCTGCCCGAAGATACGGGGAAAATCATTGGCGGTGGTCCCATGATGGGTAAAGCGCTGGTAAATACCGACGTGCCCACAGCAAAAGGAAGCTCCGGCATTCTCATCATGAATGCCAAGGAAGCCAAACGAGGCGAAGTGCAACCTTGTATCCGTTGCGCCAAGTGTGTATCGGCCTGCCCTATGGGGTTGGAGCCATACCTGCTTGCCACCGTGTCGGCTCACGGCGATTTTGAAAAAGTAGAGAAAGAAGACGTAATGTCGTGCATAGAATGTGGTTCATGCCAGTTCACATGCCCTTCCAACCGTCCGCTATTGGACTACATTAGGTTGGGTAAAGGTAAGGTAGGAGCCATGATTCGTGCGCGTCAAGTAAAAAAATGAAAGTAGAATTTTATCCTTATGAATAAATTAATCGTATCCCTTTCGCCCCACGTTCACGGAGGTGACAGCGTGAAGAAGAACATGTACGGCGTGCTCATTGCATTGATTCCGGCCTTCCTCGTGTCACTCTACTTTTTCGGACTGGGTGCGCTGATTGTTACGGTCACTTCCGTAGCTGCCTGCTTGTTCTTTGAATGGGCCATCGGCAAATATCTTTTAAAGAAGGAAACCACAACCATTACCGACGGTTCTGCCGTAATCACCGGTGTTTTGCTGGCATTCAATCTTCCTTCTAATCTTCCTGTCTGGATCATTGTTCTGGGGGCACTGTTCGCTATCGGTGTAGGAAAGATGTCTTTTGGCGGTCTGGGAGCCAATCCATTCAATCCTGCATTGGCGGGACGTGTGTTCCTCTTACTCTCGTTTCCCGTACAGATGACTACTTGGCCGGCAGTGGGACAACTCACGGCATACACCGATGCCACTACCGCCGCTACACCATTGGCCGTAATGAAAGGGATTATTAATGGTGCCCCGGGCATGTCATTGAGCAATCTTCCTGACGCGTTCGACATCCTTATCGGCAACAATGGTGGTTGCTTAGGCGAAGTAAGTGCGTTGGCTTTGTTGTTGGGACTGTTTTATATGTTGTGGAGAAAAATCATCTCATGGCATATTCCCATATCCATTCTCGCAACGGTATTTGTGTTTAGCGGTATCATGCACTTGGTGAATCCCGCCCTCTATGTATCGCCATTGTTACAATTGTTTTCTGGTGGATTGATGTTGGGGGCCATTTTCATGGCAACGGACTATGTCACATCTCCGATGAGTCACAAAGGTATGTTATTGTATGGCGTTTGCATTGGCTTGCTGACTGTCATCATCCGTCTCTTTGGTGCCTATCCGGAAGGTGTGTCATTCGCCATTCTCATCATGAATGCGTTTACTCCGCTAATCAATGCCTATGTTAAACCTAAACGCTTTGGGGAGGTAGCGAAGAAAAAATGAAAAAGTTAGAATCATCTTTAAAGAATATGTTGCTGGTACTTACAGGTGTTACCGCTATCTCTGTAGCGCTGCTGGCTTATGTGAACGAGTTGACCAGAGAACCGATTGAAAAAGCCAATGCTAAAACTCTGAGCGATGCGGTCAATGCGGTAGTGCCGGGATTTGACAATGACCCCATTGCCGAAAAGAAGATACAGGAAGTGGATGGAGTGGAATATGCCGTATATCCGGCCACTAAAGCAGGCCGGCATATTGGCGCAGCCATCGAAGCTACAAACATGGGATTCGGTGGCGAATTTAAAGTACTGGTAGGTTTCGACGCCGATGGGAAGATAATCGATTATTCCTTGCTGTCGCATGCGGAGACACCGGGACTGGGTTCTAAAGCAGCAGATTGGTTTAAGAAAGGTAATAAGGGCAATATTGTCGGCTTGAATCCGGGTGAAGCTCCACTGATAGTCAGCAAAGACGGCGGTAAGGTAGATGCCATCACTGCTTCCACCATTACCTCACGCGCTTTTCTCAATGCTGTAAATGCCGCCTATGCCGCCTATGCCGGACAAAATTCGGCCGACGGTGCTACGAGTGCCACTCAAAAGAATGTTGAACAAACTGCCGATACTGTGGCCGTTCAAGCCATGGATACACTCAAGGTTAAATAAGAAAGGGGTAGAGATATGAATAATTTTAAAGTGATGATGAATGGGATTGTGAAAGAAAATCCCACATTTGTGCTCTTGCTGGGCATGTGTCCCACATTGGGCACCACTTCCTCGGCCATCAACGGTATGGGGATGGGACTGGCCACTATGTTCGTTCTGATTTGTTCTAATATGGTGATTTCGGCCATAAAGAACCTGATTCCGGATATGGTGCGCATTCCATCTTTTATCGTAGTGATAGCCTCATTCGTAACATTGCTTCAGATGGTAATGCAAGCCTATGTGCCGGCATTGTATGCCACATTGGGACTCTTTATTCCATTGATTGTGGTGAACTGCATCGTGCTGGGACGTGCCGAAGCTTTTGCTGCTAAGAACGGTCCGGTAGCTTCCATGTTCGATGGTTTGGGCATGGGGCTTGGGTTTACGCTGGCACTGACACTGCTGGGAACTGTCCGTGAGTTTCTTGGTACCGGGAAAATCTTCAATTTCTCCATTCTGCCCGAAGAATATGGTATGTTGATTTTTGTTCTTGCTCCCGGCGCATTTATTGCGTTGGGGTATCTGATAGCCCTGATTAATGGCTTGAAGAAAAACAATTAAAAAAGAGATGCTGAAAAGAACTAAATAAACAATTAGAACTATGGAATATATATTGATATTTATCTCGGCAATATTTGTAAACAACATTGTATTGTCACAATTCTTGGGAATTTGTCCGTTCCTTGGCGTTTCCAAGAAAGTAGAGACTGCGCTGGGTATGTCGGCGGCAGTGGCGTTCGTGCTTACTATCGCCACCATTGTTACATTCCTTATTCAGAAGTATGTACTCGATGCTTTTGGCTTAGGCTATTTGCAGACAATCACTTTCATTTTGGTGATTGCGGCTTTAGTGCAAATGGTTGAAATCATTCTGAAGAAAGTCTCTCCGGCATTATATCAGGCATTGGGGGTATTCCTTCCGTTAATTACGACCAACTGCTGTATCCTTGGTGTAGCCATTCTGGTTATCCAGAAAGATTATGACTTGCTGACCGGAGTGGTTTATGCCTTCTCCACAGCAATCGGTTTTGGCCTGGCGTTGACCCTTTTTGCCGGGCTGCGCGAGCAAATGAGTCTGGTAGATGTACCCAAAGGCATGCGAGGCACTCCTATAGCTTTGATAACAGCCGGCTTGCTGGCCATGGCATTCATGGGCTTTTCCGGTGTCGTAAAAATCTGAAGCAAGGAAATCATAAAACAGAGAAGAGAGGATAAGTCTTTTTTATCTTCTCTTCTCTGTTTTATATTAAAATAATTCTGTACATTTGCGCCATGTTATAACCCCAAAGGCTAAATCGCTTAATTTGAATATGAAAGAAAAAATATTAGTTACGGGAGGAACCGGATACATTGGCTCTCACACTGTGGTAGAGCTTCAGAATGCAGGTTACGAAGTGGTAATCATTGATAACCTCTCCAATTCCTCCGCGGATATTGTAGATAATATAGAAAAAGTTTCCGGAATACGTCCTGTATTTGAAAAGCTGGATTGTTTGGACTTTGAAGGCCTTGATGCGTTGTTTGCAAAGCACAAGGGAGTTAAAGCTATCATTCATTTTGCAGCCAGCAAAGCTGTGGGAGAGTCTGTTCAGAAGCCGCTGATGTATTATCGGAACAATCTGGTTTCATTGATAAACCTTTTGGAATTGATGCCGAAGCATGGAGTAGAGGGTATTGTTTTCTCTTCCTCTTGCACGGTATATGGACAGCCTGACGAGCTTCCGGTAACCGAAAAAGCTCCTATAAAGAAGGCCGAGTCTCCCTATGGAAATACGAAGCAAATAAACGAAGAGATAGTTTGTGATACGGTTGCTTCCGGTGCTCCTATTAATGCGATATTATTGCGCTATTTCAACCCGATTGGTGCGCATCCTACCGCATTATTAGGCGAGTTACCCAACGGTGTGCCGCAAAACCTTATTCCATATCTGACCCAAACAGCTATAGGTATTCGCGAAAAACTGAGTGTGTTTGGTGATGATTATAATACTCCTGACGGATCTTGCATACGCGACTTTATCAATGTGGTGGATTTGGCAAAAGCGCATGTGGTGGCTATTCGTCGGATTTTAGAGAACAAACAAAAAGAAAAAGTGGAAGTATTTAATATCGGAACAGGACGTGGACTTTCGGTATTGGAATTGATAAATGCTTTTGAAAAAGCTACCGGTGTTAAACTTAACTATCAAATAGTGGGTCGTCGTGCCGGTGATATTGAGAAAGTATGGGCAAATCCGGAACTTGCCAATAACGAGTTGGGATGGAAAGCTGAAACGAGCATTGAAGATACACTGCTTTCCGCATGGAAGTGGCAGTTGAAACTTCGTGAAAGAGGAATACAATAAATATTTTAGAAACAGATATTAAACAAATGTTCTCCACATTTGTTTATAAGGAACAATCCATCCGGAGCAATTAATGCATATGTGAATATCCACGGATTGTATGTATGTCTCCCCGACGTGCATGGATGTGATTGCATAGTAGTTTTGTCGTGTTTTATTTTGTGTTTGTGTTGTGAATGGGCCTTATCGAGAGATAGGGCCCATTTTCTGGCATGCTCGGCATGAATTTCAGTCTGTTTATTCTGACTTCAACAGCTCGATGACCAATGATTCTCTGGCTGCCATGTTTAATTCTTCACCGAACGTGATGGTCTTGCCGCTGAGGATGTCTTTTCCATGTTTACAGTCTTTCAATACCTCTTTATAGAACTTCAGCGGTACGCTTGTTTCAGCGTCCGTGCCATTGAGCATTACCAACACGGTTTTCCCTTCGTACTGGCGGGCGTAGGCATATACGCCGTTCTGTACCATGAACTGCACCATATTGCCTTTGGCTATCACCTCGTTTCCTTTGCGCCAGTTCAGGATGGTTTTGTAGAAATCGTGGCACTCGTTTTGTAGTTTACTGCGTCCGTCGGCAGTAAATGCCGTTGCTTTATCGTCGGGCCATCCGCCGGGAAAATCCGTGCGGACGTAGCCGTCGCTCTTATCTTTTACGCCGGTCATCATGACCTCCGTCCCGTAATAAAGTTGCGGAATGCGGCGGGTGGTGAGCAGCAGCGTGGAGGCCTGTTTCAGCATCGGCAGGTTATTTCCTTCGGCCAGAAAGCGGTCGGTGTCATGATTCTCGATGAATGCGAGTACGGATGCCGGGGCGGGATAAAGAAAATCGTAGACAAAGTTGTTGTAGATGCGGTCCAATCCTTTGAACCACGTCTCCGTTTGTTCGTTCTTGGCAATGTTTATTTTATCGAAGAAGCTGAAGTCCATGACCGTTTTCAGGTTGCTGTTTTTCGGTGCGGAAAGTTTGGAATCTTTCTGCCACCATGCCGTGTAGGCAGGTTCGGTGACCCAGGTTTCTCCTACCGTGTTGTAGTTGGGGTATGCTTCGTTCAACTCTTTCATCCAGCGGCTCATGGCGTCATAGTCGGCATACGGATAGGTGTCCATGCGTATGCCGTCGATGCCGGCATATTCAATCCACCAGAAGCTGTTCTGAACCAGATAGCGGTAAACGTGCGGATTCTTTTGATTAAGGTCGGGCATGGTGGGGACAAACCAGCCATCGTTCATCTGGTGTGTATCGAATTTGGAAGCATAGAGGTCTACATGAGGAGTCAACTTAAACGAGGTTTGTACGAAGTTCTTTTCATGGTCGGGGTTGTTGAACCAGTCTTTGGACGGCATATCTTTCACCCAAACATGCTCCACGCCGCAATGGTTGAAAATCATATCCATCACAATCTTGATGCCGCGGGCATGACATTTCTCAATCAGCAGTTTGTATTCTTCGTTGCTGCCGAAACGAGGGTCTACTTTATAATAATCGGTGGTGGCATATCCGTGGTACGAGCCTCCGGTCATGTTGTTCTCCAATATCGGGGTGAACCATAAGGCTGTCACGCCGAGGTCGGAGAAGTAATCGAGGTGCTGCTCTATGCCGGCAAGGTCGCCTCCGTGACGGGCATTCGGGTCGTTTCGGTCTACTTTATATTCGGCCATCCCTGCTATGCGGTCATTGTCCGGATTTCCATTGGCAAAGCGGTCGGGCATCAGCAGGTATAGCGCGTCCGAAGCATCAAAACCCTTGTGTTCGCAGCCTTTCTTGGCACGGGCTTTCAGCTCGTATTCCTTGGTGAGTTTCTTTTTTCCTTCGGAGAAAGTGAGTGTCATCTTGCCGGGTTTCACGTCTTTGTCCAGTTTCAGATAGACCAGCAGATAATTGTTGCTTTCCTGCTTGACGGTGCTGCTCAGTGAAACGCCGGGATAATGGACTGATACGGATGAGTTTCCGATATTCTCTCCGTAAACCATCAGTTGAAGTTCAGGGCTTTGCATTCCGGCAAACCAGAAGGGAGGGTCGATTTTGTTTACATTCATAGCTGCATATGTGCAGAGCGAGAGCAGAGATGCTCCGAGGATAGAGAAAACTTTTTTCATGATAGTAACGGTTAATTTTCGTGCTAATTTAAAATAAATAACGGAGAAAGCAGCACTTTCTCCGTCCTCATGCCTCATCATAGTTATGCAAACGTTTTCTGTAATCGCCTATCCGACGGGAATAACTTTTGCAACATCTATCTTTCCTTTGAAGAAATCTTCTTTCTTGCGACGTTCTCTGATGTCTTTCAGCCATTTTTCGGCAGCGTTATATCGGTTGTCTTCTCCAAGAATGGGTGATTCATCGCTGTCAACCTCCTGTGGGTCTTCTTTGGGGTTCTTAGGACGGGTTTTCAGATAAGCTTCCAGGCACTGTTCGGCTCTGACTGCATCCTTCAACAAATAATAATGGACATAGGCCGCATTGTACAGCAATTTGTGGTTGTTCGTATCATATTTTTTATATTGTTCCATGATAGTATTGACTTGTTCTCTATATCGGGCAGCCATTTTATAGCAATCTGCCAGTCCCACATAAAGGCGTATCATGGCGCTATCGCCGGGCAGACTGAGTGCGACGGCTTGTTCCAGATAGGCCACGCCTTCTTTTTTCCACGAAGTTTTGGAGCAGGCTCGCCCCAAGTAGTAGAGCACGTTGATGTTGGCGCGGTCTTCTTTCAGCGCCCGCTCTAACAGGTCGTGTGCCGGATAGAAGTTCTCGAGGGCGTAGTAGCTGATTCCTGCATAGAAGCAAGTTTGGAAGCTGCTGTCTTTTTCCTGTAACAGTTGCTCGTATCTCTGTATGGCTTTCGGATAGTCCTGATTCAAGCAGTAAGCCTGTGCATTCACCCGATTGACAACTACATTCGTTGAGTCTATGGTGCGATATTTCTCTGTTATGCTGATGGCTTCTTCCATTTGCTGACCGGCGATATAAATGTTTCCCAGCTTGGCTGCCGACAGATAGTCTTCAGGGTATTGTCTTTGTATGTCCTGATAAGCTTCTATTACTTGGCCTACATTGGAGTTGTCGCAGATTCGCTCCATGCTTTCGGCTCTTAGGTGAAGAACGAAAGCCGAACTGTCTTTCATTGCCAGCCGGTTGCTCTCCTGCAAAGATTCATGATACCTCTTCATGCTCATCAGCATACTGATGTATTGAAGATGTGCGTATTTATTGTCGGGATTCAGTTTAAGTGCGCTTTGATAGTAACCCAATGCTTCGCCGTAGCGGGCCAAAGTCCTGCAACATTCAGCCGTCTCGATGTAGGCTCGTGGATTGAGCGAATCTTGCAGTACTACTTCCTGAAAAACGGCTAAAGCCTTGTTGTTCTCTCCCAATCCTTTCAGCGCCTTTCCTTTTTGATAGAGCAACGGAACGGTTGCCTTCTCTTGATTGATGAGCAATAAGGCAGTCTCATAGTCATAATTGGCCATTGCCTCCTGAATGGGACTGATGTTTTGTGCCGGCAGCAGGGCACCGCAGGCTAAGAGGTAAAAGCAGAGCAATTGTTTTCGCATGTCTTTTGGCTTTAAGGGATTATGTAATTGCCTGCAAGTTAATAAAAAGAACGGTTTCTACGAATTTATCGTAGTATTGTTTTGAATAGATTAACAAAAGAATAAGGCTGCCTCGCCTTCATCGGGAGACAGCCTTATTACAAGTAAAAAATGAAAAAGAAAATTTTTACATCAAGAAGCCCAGCAAGATACCGGCCGCTACGGCAGAACCGATTACACCCGCAACGTTCGGACCCATGGCGTGCATCAGCAAGTAGTTGGTAGGATCGTATTCCAAACCTACTACTTGAGAAATACGGGCAGAGTCCGGTACGGCAGATACGCCGGCGTTGCCAATCAGCGGATTGATTTTATTGCCTTTCTTCAAGAACAGATTGAAAATCTTGACAAAGAGTACTCCGGAGGCTGTGGCGATGACGAACGACAAAGCACCCAGACCGAAAATCCACAATGAATCGGTAGTCAGGAACTCGGATGCTTGTGTAGAAGCACCTACAGTCAGACCTAACAAAATCGTAATGGTATCAATCAGCGGTCCGCTGGCCGTGTTGGCCAAACGACGGGTAACGCCGCTTTCCTTCAGCAAATTGCCGAAGAACAGCATTCCCAGCAAAGGCAAACCGGATGGCACAAGGAACGTGGTCAGCAACAAACCGATGATCGGGAACATTACCTTTTCCGTATGCGAAACCGCGCGGGGAGGTTTCATCCGGATAAGGCGTTCGTGCTTGTTGGTCAACAGACGCATGATGGGCGGTTGTATCACCGGCACCAGCGCCATGTACGAATAAGCAGACACAGCAATGGCACCCATCAAGTTAGGAGCCAATTTGGAGGAGAGGAAGATGGCTGTCGGACCATCGGCACCGCCAATGATACCGATGGCACCGGCTTGCATAGGGTCGAACCCGATTTCAAGAGCAATCATGTATGCGCCGAAGATACCGAACTGAGCAGCAGCACCGACCAACATCAGCTTAGGATTCGATATCAAGGCCGAAAAGTCCGTCATGGCTCCGATGCCCAAGAAGATGAGCGGCGGATACCAACCCGAGGTTACTCCCTGATACAGAATGTTAAGTACCGAACCTTCCTCATAGATGCCGACTTTCAGTCCGGCTTCCATATTGAAAGGGATATTGCCCACCAATATACCGAAACCGATGGGAATCAATAACATTGGCTCAAATTCCTTGGCTACGGCCAAGTATATGAAAAACAAGCCTACCAGAAGCATGACTACGTGTCCGCCCGTCGCATTGGCAAAACCCGTGTATGTCCAGAAGTCGGCAAGGTTGTTTCCTAAGAAAGTAATAAATTCTCCCATATTATTCAATGATTACGAGGTCAGTACCTTCGAGAACGGAGTCCCCTTTACTAACATTGATAGCGGTAATCTTTCCGTCGCGGTCGGCGTTGATGCTGTTTTCCATCTTCATGGCTTCCAGAATGATGATGAGCTGGCCTTTCTTCACCGTGTCGCCTACGTTTACCTTGATGTCGAGGATGACACCCGGCAACGGAGATTTCACTCCCGATTTGCCTGCGGAAGCAGCGACCGGTTTGCTTACCTGTGCCGGAGCGGCAGCCGGTGCGGTTGTTGCGGTTGTTGCTGCCGGACGAACTACAGGCTTAACAGGAGCTGCTTTTACCTTCTGCTCCATTTCTACGTTGTAAGAAGTACCGTTCACTTCTACGTGAGCGATGTTCTCTTCGATGTCTCCAATGGTAACATTGTATACATTACCGTTTATTTTATACTTATATTCTTTCATCGTTTTATTGTTTTTCGAAGTGACTTTACTTTCTGTGAGGCGTCTCACGCAATGTGTAGATTTTGGAACTCCATGGCGAATAGCTGCGTTTTACGCGCGTGATGGTCAGCACGGTGTCTTCCACGTCGTGCACATCGCTTTGCATTTCGTGCATAGCCATGGCTATGGCGGCAAAGACTTCGCCGGGAGCTTCTCCGAGTTGTTTCTCTTTGGCTTCCTGCTTGTCGGTGATGCCTTTCGCTCTCATGGCGTTGCGGGCGCTCAGATTGACGGATATTCTGCCCACAATCTTGAATGAGAGATAAAGCAGAACCAAACCGAAGAATACCACACTCATGGCAGAAATAGCCATGCCGATACCTGCACTGTCGTGTTCCTCGAACTTCTCCATCTTGGCATTGCTGTCCAGGGTTTTGTTGTTGGTACTCGGAGTCACATATTTGTCTGCGCTTTCTCCTTTCACTTCCCATTCGGATGAAGCGTCGCTGACGCGTGCATACGATTGGTTGGCTTTAAGAGCATTGCCCGGCACAAGGATTTCATCCAGCAATTTCTTCCCGGAATCGTATAAACCAATCCAGTTGGTATTCAATGTGTCCAACTTGAAATTGGTATGGAATGTTCCTCGCCTCGGTTCTCCGTCGGCCCAGAAAAGTGCATGCTGACGTGGCTTTACCAGAGTCAGGATGTCACCCTTGGGGATGAAATAGGTAGTGGTGTCATGGCCCGGGCTCCAGTGTTTCAGATAGCAACCGGCCAAGTCGGCACTGCCGTATGATTTGTTGAATATTTCAATCCATGCGCTGTGTACGCCATAATCGTCCTGAAAGTTGCTCTCGTTGTTGACCAGCACTTCGTTCAGCAACAGCTTGTTGTTCGAAATCTTCTTCCCACAAGAGGAACAGAGGCTTATCGTCAGCAGCAATGAAAGGAATATTCCGATTTTTGTTTTATTCATAATCGTTCTTGTTTTAATGTAAAAAGCCTGATTACAAAGGAATATTACCATGCTTCTTGGCCGGGTTGGACAATTTCTTGGTTTGCAGCTGCTGCAAAGCGCGGATGATGCGGAAGCGCGTGTTGCGCGGTTCGATGACGTCATCGATGTAGCCGTACTTGGCCGCATTATAAGGATTGGCAAACAGCTTGGTGTATTCAGCCTCTTTTTCTGCCAGGAACTGTGTCGGATTTTCTTGTTCTTTGGCTTCGCGGGCATACAAAACTTCTACGGCGCCTGCGCCACCCATGACGGCAATCTCGGCAGTGGGCCAAGCATAGTTCATGTCGCCGCGGAGCTGCTTGCAGCTCATCACGATGTGCGAACCTCCATAAGATTTACGTAGGGTGATGGTCACTTTGGGCACAGTAGCTTCACCGTACGCATACAGCAACTTGGCACCGTGCAGAATGACACCGTTATATTCCTGTCCTGTGCCGGGAAGGAAGCCCGGTACGTCTACCAACGACACGATGGGGATATTGAAAGCATCGCAGAAGCGGACAAAGCGGGCGCCTTTGCGAGAAGCGTTGCTGTCGAGCACACCTGCCAGATACTTGGGCTGGTTGGCCACAATACCTACCGACTGTCCGTTGAAGCGGGCAAAGCCGATGATGATATTCTTGGAATAGTCTTTCTGAATTTCGAGGAACTCGCCGTTATCTACGATGGCGCCGATGACTTCGTACATGTCGTAGGGCTTGTTCGGATTGTCGGGGATGATGTCGTTCAGAGAGTCTTCCAGGCGGTCTATCGGATCGGTGCAATCCACATAGGGAGCCTCTTCCAAATTGTTCTGCGGAATGTAGCTCAAGAGTTTGCGAATCAGAGCCAGTGCTTCTTCTTCAGTCTTGGCTGTGAAGTGCGTCACACCCGATTTGGTAGAGTGAACGCTGGCACCACCCAGATTTTCCTGACTGACATCCTCGCCCGTCACCGTCTTGACAACCTTCGGGCCGGTAAGGAACATATAAGAGGTACCTTCCATCATCAGCGTGAAGTCTGTCAGGGCAGGAGAATAAACCGCACCACCGGCGCACGGGCCGAAGATGCCGGATATCTGTGGAATAACCCCGGAAGCAAGGATGTTGCGCTGGAAGATTTCGGCGTAACCGGCCAATGCGTTGATGCCTTCCTGGATGCGCGCGCCACCCGAGTCGTTGATGCCGATACACGGTGCGCCCATCTTCATGGCTTGATCCATAATCTTGCAGATTTTCAGCGACATGGTTTCGGACAATGAGCCGGCAGAAACGGTAAAGTCTTGTGCAAAGATATAAACCAGACGGCCTTCGATGGTTCCGCAACCGGTCACTACACCGTCGCCCGGATAATGTTTCTTCTCCATACCGAAGTTGGTGCACCGATGCTCTACAAACATATCCATCTCTTCGAAACTGCCTTCGTCCAGGAGCATGGCTATGCGTTCGCGGGCTGTGAATTTACCTTTCTCGTGCTGCTTCTCAATCGCTTTTTCGCCACCACCCATGCGTGCGGCGGCGCGGCGGTCTATAAGCTCTTTAATCTTTTCAAGTTGATTACTCATATTCTTAGTTATTATGATTTATAATCTATGATTTGGACGATGGCGCTTGCATCAATCTTGTCCTTTCTCGCAAAGTTCGGTCAGCACGCCGAGCGTTGACTTCGGATGCAGGAAGGCGATGTTCAGACCTTCCGCGCCTTTGCGAGGCGCCTTGTCGATGAGGCGGATGTCTTTCCCCTCGCATTCGGCAAGGGCATTGGCCACACCGTCTTCCACGGCAAAAGCCAAGTGGTGCATACCACCGTTTCCGTTGTTCTTCTCAATGAATTTGGCGATGGTACTTTCGGGAGAAGTGGGTTCCAGTAACTCGATTTTTACGTCGCCTATGCGCAGAAAGGCTGTTCTAACTTTCTGGTCTTCTACGGTTTCGATGTTGTAGCACTTCAGGCCAAGAACGTTTTCATAATACGGAAGGGCTTCCTCGATACTTTTAACGGCGATGCCCAAATGTTCAATGTGTGAAATCTTCATAACTATACTATTTAATGTTACTTATAGCATTTCTCAAGGTGTAAAACAGCACAAAGAAAGAAAAATCTTCCTTAATAAAGAAATTTTTCGACAAATAATTAGTGAAGAACAAATATCATTTTGCTCTTTGCCGATTTATGGTATAATCCCGAAAGAGAACTGTAGCATATCTGCTTCGCATTAAGTCCGCATATGCTTTGTATCTGCTCCGTACCAAGACCGTGTCAAGCCCGTACCAAGTCCGTATCTGCTCCGTATAAAGGTACCCTTATGCGGAGCAGATACGGACTTGGTACGGAGCAGATACGGAGGAGGCCGGTTCGGAAGGAGTATGTGATTATGATTTCTCACTTTCTGAATCTGAGAGAAATGAAAAAAAGTGAATGGCGTCCGTTTACGAACAGTCACACTGTCCGTAAACGAACACTTATACCGTTCATCCGCTCTCTTTATCGCTTGGCATGGTCTTTGTCTTTCTGTCAACGATTATTTTTAAGACTCGACATGAAAAGAAAATTTTTACTTGCAGTTTGCCTTTGGACGCCGTTGGCAATCATGGCGCGGAACGATACGACGAGACACGACCGCAGCATAACGCTGACGGAAGCGGTTGCTTTGGCACGTTTGCAGTCCGTGGATGCTGCCGTGGCGTTGAATGAGTTGAAAACAGCCTATTGGGAATATCGCACCTTTCGGGCAGACTTGTTGCCGGAAATGAACTTAACCGGTACATTGCCGAACTATAATAAGTCGTACAGTACCTACCAGAATTCTGATGGCTCTTATCGTTTTGTGCGTAACAATACGCTGGGCTTGTCGGGAAAACTTTCCATCGATCAGAATATTTGGGTTACGGGAGGTCGGTTGTCGTTGACTTCGTCTCTTGATTATATCAGGCAGTTGGGTTCCGAAGGAGCCAAACAGTTCATGTCCGTTCCTGTGAACCTCGAACTGAGGCAGCCTATTTTCGGGGTGAACAGTCTGAAATGGAACCGCCGTATCGAGCCGGTGCGTTATGCCGAAGCCAAAGCTGCTTTCGTTACGGCTACGGAAGAGGTGACGATGAAAACCATCACCTACTTCTTCCAGTTACTTCTGGCCAAGGAGTCGCTCGCTACGGCAAGGCAGAACAAAACAAATGCCGACCGCCTTTACGAAGTGGCTATAGCCAAGCGAAAGATGGGGCAGATTTCGGAAAACGATTTGCTCCAACTCCGGCTGAATGCCCTGCAGGGTAAAGCGGACGTGACGGAAGCCGAGAGTAATCTGAATGCGGAAATGTTTCGGCTCCGCTCTTTCCTCGGTGTGTCCGAACAGGAAGTTTTAAATCCGCTATTGCCAGCCTCCGTTCCTGACATTAAAATGGAGTACGACCGTGTATTAAATAAAGCATTGGCGCGTAACTCGTTTGCTCAGAACATTCGTCGCCGGCAGCTGGAGGCCGATTACGCAGTGGCCGCGGCACGGGGAAATTTGCGGAGCGTTGATTTGTTTGCCAGTGTGGGATATACCGGACAGAATCAGAGGATGTCGGCTGCCTATCGGGATTTGCTTGATAATCAAATAGTTCAGGTGGGGCTTAAAATCCCTATTCTCGACTGGGGCAAGCGGCGTGGCAAGGTGAAGGTGGCGAAGAGCAACCGGGAAGTTGTGCTGTCAAAGATTCGTCAGGAACAAATGGATTTCAATCAGGATATTTTTTTGCTGGTGGCTAAGTTCAATAATCAGGCGGAGCAGCTAAGTATAGCAGAAGAAGCGGACGTCATTGCCGAAAAACGTTATCGAACAAGTGTGGAGACTTTTATGATTGGCAAAATCAGCACGCTTGACCTGAACGATGCGCAGAACTCCAAAGATGAAGCCCGTCAAAAACATATCTCCGAGCTATACTATTATTGGTATTATTTTTATCAACTCCGCAGCCTGACGTTGTGGGATTTTGAACGGAATATGGAACTGGAAGCCGATTTTGATGATATCGTAAGAAAATAGGCTAGGTTGTCCGTATTCTTCTTCCTGTAAAACTTACTCTTGTCTTTATGGTGATAATCATAAAAAAACATATAATTTTGTAGAAAACAAACTGTAGGCTTTATGATATTGATTGTAGATGACGACAGCGCCGTGCGTTCTTCTCTCAGTTTTATGCTGAAACGTGCCGGTTATGAGGTGAAGGCTGTCCCGAATCCTCGCGAGGCTATGGAGATAGTAAGGAGTGAGACTCCTGCATTGATTTTGATGGATATGAATTTCACCCTTTCCACTACGGGTGAAGAGGGGCTTACATTGTTGAAGCAAGTAAAAGTGTTCCGTCCTGATGTGCCTGTTATTCTGATGACGGCGTGGGGAAGTATTCAGCTTGCCGTGCAGGGGATGCAGGCCGGTGCATTTGACTTCATCACCAAGCCTTGGAACAATGCGGCTCTTTTGCAACGCATCGAGACGGCTCTTGCGCTTTCTTCTCCCCTCGAAGAGGGGAAAGGGGAGCAGTCCGCCTCGTTGAACCGCAGCCATATAATAGGCAAATCCAAAGGGTTGATGGATGTGTTGAATACCGTGGCCCGCATTGCTCCTACCAATGCTTCCGTGCTGATTACGGGCGAAAGCGGGACGGGAAAGGAGCTGATTGCCGAAGCCATCCATATCAATAGCCGGCGTGCGAAACAACCTTTCGTGAAAGTGAATCTTGGAGGAATTTCACAAAGTTTGTTTGAAAGCGAAATGTTTGGTCATAAAAAAGGAGCGTTTACCGATGCCGGCGCCGACCGTATAGGACGTTTTGAGATGGCGAATAAAGGCACCATCTTTTTGGATGAAATAGGTGACCTTGATTTGTCCTGCCAAGTGAAGTTGCTGCGCGTGTTGCAGGACCAGACGTTCGAGGTACTGGGCGACAGTCGTCCGCGTAGGGCTGACGTGCGTGTGGTGTCGGCCACTAATGCCGATTTGTCCGCGATGGTTTCCGAACGTACGTTTCGCGAAGACCTTTTTTATCGCATCAACCTGATAACCGTAAAGTTGCCTGCCTTAAGGGAGCGGCGCGAAGATATTCCTCTGTTGGCGCGTCACTTTGCCGATCGGCAGGCAGAGGTCAACAATTTGCCGCATACGGACTTTTCGGCAGACGCTTTGAACTTCCTGTCACGCCTGCCTTATCCGGGTAATATACGCGAACTGAAGAATCTGGTGGAACGTACCATCCTTATCAGTGGGAAAGCGGTGCTTGATGCCTCCGACTTCGACACTCAATGTCTGCGGCATGACGAACCGGCAAAAACTCCGGGAAAAACGTCGTTTGCGGGTATGACGCTGGACGAGATAGAGCGGCAGACTATTTTGCAGGCGTTGGAGCAACATAAAGGTAACCTCAGCCAAGTGGCGGTGGCATTGGGCATCAGCCGTGCGGCACTTTATCGGAGACTGGAAAAATATAATATAAATTATGAATGATGAATGAACGCCATGCATCATTTGTGCTTAATCATCACGAGCCGTGCGTATTAAATTTTTCTTTTTCATCCTTGCCTTGTTTTTACTGGCCCTGGGCGGAGTGCTGGTTTATATCGGAGACGGAAAACAATCTTTGCACCTTTATCTGTCGGAGGGTTTTATTGTTTTTATCCTGCTCTATTTGATTGTGTTCTATAATAAGATTGTGAAACCGATGAACACGATTGGAAGTGGAATGGAGTTGCTGCGCGAACAAGACTTCAGCAGTCGGCTTAGCAGGGTGGGGCAGTATGAGGCCGACCGCATTGTGAACATCTTCAATCGAATGATGGCCCAACTGAAGAATGAGCGTCTCAGGTTGCGTGAACAGAATCATTTTCTGGATTTGTTGATTCAGGCTTCGCCGATGGGAGTAATCATTACGACGCTCGACGGTGATGTATCGCAATTGAATCCGATGGCTGTGAAAATGCTGGGAGTCCGGTCGGAAGAGGCCGTAAACAGGCCGTTGGGGAAGATAGATTCTCCTTTGGCTGCGGAGTTGTCTGTGATACCTAAGGATAAGACATGGGTGGTGCGCCTCAATGATGCCAATATCTACAAATGTACTCATTCATCGTTTATCGACAGAGGATTTAAACATCCTTTTTTCTTGATAGAACGCATGACGGAGGAAGTGATGCGTGCCGAGAAGCGTGCTTATGAGAAGGTAATCCGAATGATAGCACACGAAGTGAATAATACCACCGCGGGCATCACCTCTACGCTCGATACCGTAGAACAGGCGCTTTCCGAAGAGGGCGGAATGGGAGACATCTGCGATGTAATGCGCGTTTGTACCGACCGTTGCTTTGCCATGAGCCGTTTCATTACCCGTTTTGCCGATGTCGTAAAGATTCCCGACCCTACACTCTCGTCTGTCCGGCTGAACGAACCGGTGTCTATGTGCAAGCGTTTTATGGAGGGAATGTGCAATGATTGCCATATCTCTTTGCGGCTGGAGTGCGATCCGGAGGTTGGTATGGTTCGTCTTGATGTTTCTCTCTTCGAGCAGGTGCTGGTAAATATCATCAAGAATGCGGTGGAGAGCATAGAAAGCGCTTCCGGTGAAATGAAGAAGCCGGGAGAGATAATTGTGCGAACTGCCGTGCCCGCTTCCGTAGAAATCATAGACAACGGTCCCGGTATAAGTAAAGAGGTGGAAGCCAAGCTCTTCAGCCCCTTCTTCTCCACTAAACCCCATGGGCAGGGAATCGGCTTGGTGTTTATCAGGGAAGTGTTGAGCCGGCATGGGTGCACGTTTTCCCTGCGTACTTACAATGACGGGTTGACCCGTTTCCGGATATTGTTCCCCTGATGTTGTTCGGCCCTGTGGCAAGCGCGGCTTTATCTTCAAGATGCCTTGACGCTTTATGCTTATAAAAGTGTGGGCTTACATTGGAGTAAACGTAAGCCCGCACTTGACACAGGCGTGGCATAAACTTATTTGTTGTCTCGCAAATCCTTTACTCTCACAGCCTTTCCTTCGCTTTGGGGCAGAGACCCTTTCTTGACAAGCTTCAGTTTGGGAGTGACCAAGATTTCATCTTTCAATTGGCGGGTGATTTCTTTACGGACCTTTTCCAGTTCAATGTAGTTATCGGTAGAAAGGTCGCTGATTTCTACTTCCACAATCATCTCATCTTGATTGTCCACCGTTTCGAGTGTAATGAGATAATTGCTGCCTAATTCGGGGAATTGTACCAATACTTTTTCCACTTGCATGGGGAAGATGTTGACTCCTTTGATGATAAACATGTCATCACTGCGGCCTTTGATGCGGTCGATGCGGAGGTGTGTACGCCCACAAGGGCATTGTCCGGACAGGATGCGCGTGAGGTCGCGTGTGCGATAGCGTATAAGCGGCATCATTTCACGGTCCAGAGTAGTCAACACCAATTCGCCGATTTCTCCTTCCGGCACCGGTTCGCCTGTTTCGGGGTCGATGATTTCAACAAGGAAACAATCTTCCCAAAAGTGCATTCCGTTCTGTTCGGTACATTCAAAGGCTACTCCCGGCCCGTTCATTTCTGTCATGCCAAAGCTGTTGTAGGCCTTGACACCAAGCATGTGTTCAATCTTTTTCCGTTGTTCGTCGGTATGGGGTTCGGCACCTATCAAGAGAGTCTTTAAGCTTGTTGTGGATGGGTCTATTCCTTCTTCTTGAAATACTTCGGCCAGGCGTATGGCATAGCTGGGGATGGCATGGAGCGCTGTGGTCTTGAAGTCGGTGATGAACTTTACCTGACGTTTGCTGTTACCGGCTGCTGCGGGAACTGTCAATGCGCCCAGACGTTCGGCCCCATATTGAAAGCCTAATCCGCCGGTGAACATTCCATAACCGGAACTATTCTGAAACACATCGGTCTTTCGTAGTCCCACCATGTAGAGGCAACGAGCCACCAAGTTTGCCCACGAGTCCAAATCGTGTTGCGAATGTACGATGACGGTAGGAGTTCCTGTCGTTCCGCTGGAAGAGTGGATGCGTACACCGTCTTCGCGCATATTGCCTGCTACCAGTCCGAAAGGATAATTGGCGCGCATATCGGCTTTAGTGGTAAAGGGGAGTTTGCGTATATCTTCTACGGACCGAAAGCTGTCGGCTGTGATGTCGTGTTGTTGGAAAACGTTTTTGTAGAAGGGAGAGTTGGCGGCTATCGTGATTGTTTTCTTTAACCGCTGAAGTTGTAACTCTCGTAATTTCTCACGAGACATCGTTTCAATTTCCTCTTCCCAGTATTTGTTGTTCATGACCTTTTTATTGGAATGGTTGGAGTAGATGACTTGTCAATGGCTTATATCAATTTTTCCGTAATCTCTTTGCCGGCAGCCAATGCTTTGAGATTCATTTCGACAATGGTTTCTCCTTTGCGTAGGAATATTCCGCGAATGCTTTCCTGTACTTTCGCATAGTCAATGCCGAGGAAAGGAATGGTAGCGCCCAGCAAAACAATGTTGGCCACTCGTGTGGAACCGATTTCTTTTGCTATTTCATTCACGTTCAGCACAACTTTGTGCGGTAGTTTGTCAAACTCCGCCCTTATCGCTTTTTCATCCGGATAATGAGGAATATTGATAAAAGGCACTTCGTTGGTGACCACCCAACCGTCGGGGCTGAGATAAGGAAGATAGCGCAGTGCTTCCATCGGCTCCAGCGAAATGATAAGATCGCATTTGCCCATGGGTATTAAGTCGGAGGCTATGGGACGGTCGCTGATGCGCAGATTGGATTGCACATCGCCGCCTCTTTGGCTCATGCCGTGAACTTCTGCCTGCTTCATGTATAATCCTTCTTGAAGGACGGCTTGGCCTATTACGGTGGCGATGGATAGAATGCCTTGTCCTCCTACGCCGGAAAGTATGATGTCTTTTTTCATGGTATTACTTATTTCGTTTCTTACGTGCTAATGTTTGGATACATTCTCTGCGAGGAATAATGACGGACACTCCATGGTGTTCGATTTCTTCGCGGATGACTTGCTTCATCTCTTCGTAGTTTTTCTTCAAGGGGATTACAACGCGTATATGTTCCGGGGCTACTCCGAGACCTGTACAGATGGCCTCCAAACGTCCTGTGCCGGCAGAGTCCTGCCCTCCGGTCATGGCAGTGGTCTCGTTGTCGGAAATAACGATGGTTACGTTGGCATTCTCGTTGACGCAGTCCAACAGTCCCGTCATACCCGAATGAGTGAAAGTGGAGTCGCCGATGACTGCCACTGCCGGATGCAGACCTGCGTCGGAAGCTCCTTTTGCCATCGTTATGGAAGCCCCCATGTCTACGCAGGAATTGATGGCATTGAACGGGGCGCCAGCGCCCAAAGTATAGCAACCGATATCGCTGAAGACTTTATGATTGGGATACTCCTCGCGCAAGACTTGCGTGAGTACTGTATACATGTCTCGATGGCCGCATCCTTCGCACAGTGCTGGTGGTCTCATCTCGACCAGTGAAGGTATGCCGAACTCGGGCTTGTTCCGTTTACCCAGAGCTTGTGCAACATTGTCCGGATTTAACTCCCCGTCTTGTGGCAGAGTACCGTCTAAACGTCCTTTCACTTTTATCCCGATGCCCAAGTAGCCTTTCAGTTGTTTCTCTACAAAGGGTTGTCCGTCTTCCAATACCAGAATCTCATCGCATGCCTCTACCAGTTGCGCCAGTTGTTTCTTGGGAAGCGGATACTGACCGATTTTCAGTACCGGAAATTCACAACCGTCGGGATAATTCTCCATCAGATAATTATAACCGATGCCGCATGCCACGATACCCAGTTTTTTGTTGGGGCCGTCCGTGTATTTATTATATACGGAATTTTCAGAGGCTTTGATAAATTCATCTTGGCGTTGCAGCAAAGCTTTATAACGTTTGCGTGCGATTCCGGGCAGCAGAATGAATTGACGTGGATCTTCGCTGAACGAGAGCTCGTTTTGAGGCTGTTGCGCCTTGCGCTCTACACCTGAGCGTGAGTGAGCCAAACGGGTGACGATACGCATCAGCAGGGGCTCGCCCGTTTGTTCCGAGAAATG